>NZ_KB889963.1:0-1931822 GCF_000372845.1 Methylocystis rosea SV97 | reverse complement strand
GCGGCTCGCGAAGTCGCAACATCCGCGCAATACCCCTCGCCCCTCACCCCTACCCTCTCCCCGCAAGCGGGGAGAGGGAGCGAACTGACCAATCGCTTCATCCTCGTCTCGAATATCGAAGCGTCCGACGGCGGCGCGACGGTCGTCGCCGGCAATGAGCGGGTCATCGCCGCGCGCCTGTCGGACGCGAAATTTTTCTACGAGACCGATCTCAAGTTGAGGCTCGAAGAGCGTCTGCCGAAGCTCGACGCCATCGTGTTTCATGAAAAGCTCGGGACGCAGGGCGAACGCGTCAAGCGGATCGCGGCGCTGGCGAAAGAGCTTGCGCCAATCGTCGGCGCCGACGCTTTTCTCGCCGAGCGCGCGGCGATGTTGTGCAAGGCCGATCTCGTTTCCGAAATGGTCGGCGAGTTCCCTGAACTGCAAGGGCTGATGGGCCGCTACTACGCGAGCGCGCAAGGCGAGGACGCCAGCGTCGCCGCGGCGATCGAGGAACATTACAAGCCGCAGGGGCCGGGCGACCGCATCCCGACCGATCCGACATCGATCGCCGTGGCGCTCGCCGACAAGCTCGACACGCTCGTCGGTTTCTGGGCGATCGACGAAAGGCCGACGGGCAGCAAGGACCCTTACGCGCTGCGCAGAGCGGCGCTGGGGGCGATCAGGATCGTGCTGGAGAACGAGCTGCGGTTGCAGCTCCACGGCGTCATGGCCGGGCTTGTCCCGGCCATCCACGCGCGACGTGAGGACGTGGATGCCCGGAACAAGTCCGGGCATGACGTCGCAGCGGATCTCCTCGAATTTTTCATCGATCGCCTGAAGGTCTACTTGCGCGACAAGGGGGCGAGGTACGATCTGATAGATGCGGCGCTTGGCGCCGTCGCTTTCGCCGACTCCGATGAGGAGCAAGCGACAGGCGCGCCGCTACAGGACGATCTGCTCATGATCACGCGCAAAGTCGAGGCGCTCGACACATTCCTCTCAACCGACGACGGCAGGAACCTGCTCGCCGGCTATAAGCGCGCCAGCAACATTCTGAAAGCCGAAGAGAAGAAGGACGGCCCGGACGCCTATGCGCATCGCCATGCGCCGAACCTGCGCATCGAGGCGCAGGAACATAAGCTTGCCGCCGCCATCGCCCGCGCGCGCGAAGAGACCGCCGAACATCTTTCGAAGGAAGATTTCGCCGGCGCCATGCGCGCGCTTTCAAAACTTCGCGAGCCGGTCGACGTCTTCTTCGATGATGTGACGGTCAACGCCGACAACGCCGATCTGCGCTTGAACCGGTTGCGGCTGCTTGCCGAACTGCGCCGCGTGATGATGGGCGTCGCCGATTTCGGCAAGATCGCAGGCGAAAGCGCGACCGCCTAGAGCGCTTCCCGACCACATGGAATCATGTGTTCGATAAGGAATCGCTCGAAATCAAAATGGTGGAGCAGGTTCTCACCGAAAAAGTCTGTCAACTTTTTCGGAACCTGCTCTAAGCATTTGTCAGGGGCAAGCGCTGCAATTCAGCATGCAGGTGATCTGCGCGAACGGATCATCCGGCGGAAGAACGATCAGCGTGCACGCATGAATGCAGTCGTGGCACGCGTCGCGCAGGCCCGCCTCTCCCGCCGCTTGCAAGATGGGCGTCACCTTGCGCATCACCGCGAAAAGCGCGGTCTCCATCCCCTTGAAAAAGGCGGCGAAGGCCTGACCTTCGGGCGAACTCGGATCCTTCATGCGCAGGCGGACATGCGGATAGCTGTCCGCGCCGCACTTCGCGTCTCCCAAAACTTCGACGTTTTCGACGAGCGCGATGGGCACGTTAATCCAGACGTCCCGCGCGACATCCAGAGCGAACAGAATGGAATTCTTGTCTGCGCCCGGCTTTGAGACGCCGACGACGGTCAGCGGGAGCAGACAGGCGTCACCGCTCTGGCGTTCCAGGAACTCGGAGGGCGAATAGACGTTCGTGCGGTTGGTCGCCATGATATCCTCCACTAGAAATCAATGAATGCTGACTGAGCCCACTCTACTTAGAGCGCCCCAATGGCGCGTCTCGAAGGATGAGCGAAACGAACCGCTACGCGCCGTTGCCGGTGAAATTGCGCGGCGCGGGCGAGATGATCTTCGCCGAACCGCCGCCGATCTCGAGCACCGACAATCCGCGTTCATTGCCGCCGTCCGGCTTGAAGCGGAAGACGCCGTCGGCGCCGTTGAAGCCTGAAGGATTGGTCAGCACGCTTTCCGAATAGCGCTGCGACCCTTGCGAACGCGACAGCGCGATGGCGAGCGACACCGCGTCATAGGCGAGCGTCGCGACGCGCGCCGGGTCGGAGCCGTATTTCGCCTTGTAGCGCTGCGCGAAAGCGTTGAAGCCGGCGTTCTCCGGCGCCGTGAACCAGGCGCCCTGCAGCGCCGGCAGGCTCAGCGTGCGCGCATCGTTCCACAGGCCGGTGCCGAAAATCTGCACCTTCTTGGAATCGATGCCGTTCGCCACGAGCTCCTTCGACACCGCCTGCATCTGCTCGGCCTGCTCGGGAATGAACAGCGCGTCGAACTGATCGCGCGCGGCGGCGAGACGCTTCACGGAATCGCCGGGCGCGCCGGGCTTGTAGCGCTCGATGACCGGCACGCGGATGCCGTAAGTCGCGGCGCTTTGCTGGAACTGCGCCATCGCCAGCGTGCCATAGTCATTTTCGGGAACGAGCGCCGCGATCGATTTCTTGCCGTGCTGCGACGCGAAGCTGACGCCCCGATCGACATAGCCCTCGACCGGGAAGGACAGCAGATAGCTGCCGCGGCCCGCGGCCGAGGAGTCCGTCGAGAACGCGATCATCGGCTTGTTGGCGGAACGCGCGACGCGGCTCGCCTCCTTGACGCCGGCGCCAAACACCGGCCCCAAAATGACTTCGGCGCCCTCGTTAATGGCGGCCTGAGTCGCCGCGGCGGCGCCCGACGGGGTCGAGCGATCGTCCTTGACGAGGATCGTCACGTCATTGGCGCCGCTGTCGGCATAGGCGAGCTTTGCGGCGTTGAGCAGCGACGCGCCGACCGAGGACGGACCCGAGGGGCCGGTCAGCGGCACGATCAGCGCGATTTTCACCGCGCCTGTTCCGATCGTCTCGCTTTCTGCGGGACCGGTCTGGGTCGCGCCGCTGAGCTTTAGATCGCGCGCGCCAGGCGCCCAGGGCCCGCTCGTGGGACTGCAGGCCGCGAGCGTGGCCGCAAGGCCGACGAGCGCAGCGCGCATCGTCACGGCCCCGCGCGTGAACGCGCCGGCGCGCGAGCGAGAAGACAATGTCGACATGAAAACCCCCTGCGGCGCCGAGGGCTCTCGCCATGGCGCGGCTATCGCGCGCTAAGGGTCCGAGTCCCTAGCCGAAAGTCAATAGACGGTCCATTTGGAGGAATTGCGGCTGGCGCGCAGTTGGCGCTTGTCCTCTTAAACGAACATCTAGTATCTTTAAACGAACGAAGATCGGCGACACGCATGACCATCGAGGCCCTCTCTCCGCCTGCTGCGAGCTACACCGCCTTTGGCCTGCGCGCCGAAGCCGAAAAAATCGAGCCAGGACTGCACCTCGTCGCGACCCCGATCGGCAATCTGAAGGACGTTTCGTTTCGCGCGCTCTCAACCCTCGCCGCGGCGGATGCGGTGGTCGCCGAAGACACAAGGGTCACCAAGACGCTGCTTGCGCATTACGGGATTTCGACGCCGCTGATCGCCTATCACGAGCACAACGCCAGGGTGATCCGCCCTCACCTTTTGGCGCGTCTGGAGGCAGGGGCGAAGCTCGCGCTCGTCTCCGACGCCGGCACGCCGCTCGTCTCCGATCCGGGCTTTCGCCTTGTCCAAGAGGCGCTCGAGAAAGGCGTGCATGTGACATCGGTGCCCGGCCCTTCCGCCGTGCTCGCGGCGCTGGTCGTCGCCGGATTGCCGACCGACCGCTTTTTTTTCGAGGGCTTTCTGCCGCACAAAAGCGGGCCGCGGCGCGCAAGGCTCGCCGAACTTGCACCGATTCCCGGCACGCTGGTGTTTTTCGAAAGCCCGCGCCGGCTGGCCGAAACGCTCGCCGATTGCGCGGCGATTCTCGGCAAGCGCAATGCGGCGATCGCCCGCGAACTGACCAAGATGTTCGAGTCGGTCCGTCGCGGGACGCTCGATGAACTCGCGGCGACTCTCGCCGAAGAGGAACCGCCACGGGGCGAAATCGTGCTGCTCGTCGCCCCGCCCGGCGCGGACGCGGCGCTGACCGCGGCCGCCGATCTCGACGCCAAAATCGAAGAGGCGCTCACCGCGCATTCGGTGAAGGACGCGGCCAGCGTCGTTTCAGCGGCGACCGGCCAGCCGCGCCGGCAGGTCTATGCGCGCGCGCTGGAGCTGGCGGCGGGACGGGGGAAGTGAGATGAGCTTGCGCCCCCTCCCCAACCCTCCCCCGCTTCGCGGGAGCGGGAGTCCGACTCGGGTCTCTGCAATGAACCTGCACAATCTGCGTCGTTAGGGTCCCCTCTCCCGCGCAGCGGGGGAGGGACAGGGAGGGGGCATAGTGATCGCGCCCGTTTCATTGTGAGCGAGACAAAGGCCGACGCCCGACGCGCCGCTTATGTCTATGGCCTTCGCGCCGAGACGGCGGCGACGCTGTGGCTGCGGGCGCGGCTCTATCAAATTCTGGCGCGCAATTTTCGCGCGCATGGCGGCGAAATCGACATTATCGCGAAGCGCGGCCGTACGATCGTCTTCGTCGAAGTGAAGGCGCGCGCCGATCTCGAGGACGCGGCCATCGCCATCACGCCGCAAAAACACCGCCGCTTCTCTCAGGCTGTGGGCCGCTGGCTCGCCGCGAATCCTTGGGCGATGGATTATACGCTGCGCGCCGACGCGATTTTTCTCGCGCCGCGGCGGCTGCCGCGCCATCTCGAAAACGCCTTCGAGCTGCGCGTCGGCTGACGCTCACGCGGTCTGAATGAACCGCCGCTCGGCGCCGTCCAGCGCCACCGCCGTCAAGACCCCGGTCTTGAACGCATGCGTGTCGAGATTGATCCGGTTGGGTAAATCCTCGACGTTGTTATGCGGCGTGTGCCCATGCACGATCACCTTGCCGAAGGACTCGCCGCAGTCGAGAAACCCCTCGCGGATGTTCATCAGATCGTGGGGAGCCTGCAAATGCAGCGGCGCGGTGCGCCGTATGCCCGCGTGGCAGAAGAAATAGCCGCCATATTCCGCCCAAAGCCGCGTTTCTTCGATGAAGCGGCGATGTTCCTGCGGGAAATGCGCGAGAAATTTCACCCGAACCTGTGACGCTCCGCCTTTCGCCACCTCCTCGCCAGCGTCGACGCCATAGGAATGCAGCGTCATCAGCGCGCCGCTGCTGACCCAATCATCGAGCGCGGCCGCGTCATTGATGAAGCTCAGCATCGTTTCTTCGTGATTGCCGCGCAGGGTCACGACGGGCGTCGGAAAATCCCCGGTGGACAAACGTTTCAAAACGCCATTCGAGCCAAGTCCGTGGTCGACGTAATCTCCGACGAACACGGTGACCGCCTGTTCGCAGCGGCGCGCCGCGAGATCTTCGGCGATCGCTTCGGCGAGAACGTGCAGAAGATCGGCGCGGCCGTGAACGTCGCCGATCGCATAGATGCGCATGCCGGGCGGCGCCTCGGCGGTCGTCAAAGCTGAGGGGAACCAACGCGTCGTCATGGCTTCTCCTAAAGTCATCATTTATCGTCAGGCAGCGTTTTGACGAGCCATGGGGCCGACCGGGGGGTGGCCTCATGGGCGGGAAGGCCTGTGGTCCTTTCCTATGGCCACCTCGGCCCCGACAATGCAGCCAGACGCAGAAGGGGCGAGGGAGCGCATGCTGAGTTCAATAAGGGTTTCTCATTACGCGGCTTGCCTCGCGCTGATCTTCGCCTTCGCCGTGACCTTTGTCCTCTGCGCGCCGGCCCTTGCGGATACGCCTGATGAAACCTTCAAGGCGCTGGGTCTTGCGAAGACCGCCTCGCCCAAGGAACTCTATGACGCGCTGACCAAACGATACTACGACGAATCGCAAGGCGCCGGAAAAGGCTCGTTCTCGAAATATTGGGAGCCGATCCCGATCTCGAAATATCTCAATCCGCACGATTTCTATAAGCCGCCGCAGACGATCGACGTCGACGCGCAGCGCGCGCAATGCGTCGAATGCCACAGCCAAGTGACGCCCGGCTGGACGCACAGCTGGAAGGGCAGCGTGCACGGCAATCTCGACGCGATCCGCAATCTGCCCGACTCGGATGTGCGCGCCTATAAGAAGGCGATGATCACGGAGGTCGAGAACAACCTCCGTTCGATCGGAACGCTCAAGAACGGCGAAACGCTGAAAGAGGTCGGCTGCATCGACTGCCATATGGGAGTCGGCAAGGATCACGGCCAGCACAAGACCGAACTGCGGATGCCCGACGCCGCCGCCTGCGGACAATGCCATGTGCAGCAGTTCGCCGAACGCGAGTCCGAGCGCGACACCTTCACCTGGCCGCAGGATCAGTGGAAGCCCGGTCATCCCTCACACGCGCTCTCGATGAAAGCCAACGTCGAGAACGCGGTGTGGGCGGCGATGGAGCAGCGCGAAGTCGCGGAAGGCTGCACCTTCTGCCACACGCCGCAGACGACGTGTAACTCCTGCCACACGCGCCACGAATTCTCGGCCGTGCAGGCGCGTAAGCCGCAGGCCTGCGCCATCTGCCACAATGGCGTCGATCACAATGAATTCGAAGGCTACATGCTGTCGAAGCACGGGACGATCTATCAGACGCGTGGCGACACATGGGACTGGAACGTCCGCCTCGCCGACGCGATGGAAAAGGGCAATATGAACGCCCCGACCTGCGCCTTCTGCCACATGGAGTATCAGGGCAAGTTCACGCACAACATGGTGCGCAAGTCGCGCTGGGCCTTCGTGCCGATGCCGAAGATCGCTGAGAACCTCAACCACCCCTGGTTCACGCAACGCAAGGAGTCATGGGTCTCGACCTGCTCGAACTGTCACTCCGACAGCTTCGCGCGCGCCTATCTCGACGGCATGGATAAGGGCATCGTCTCCGGCCTCGACATCACCGAGACGGCGCGCAGCGTCTTGGTGAAGCTCTACAATGACAGATTGCTGCCGGGTCAGACGACGAACCGTCCGGCGCCGCCGGCGCCCGAGAAGGACGACGCCGGCGGCTTCTTCCAACTGTTCTGGCAGAAGGGCAATAATCCGAGCGCGATCGAATATGTCTTCGCCGACATGTGGGAGCACCATCAGATCAAGCACTACAAGGGGCTCGCGCATATGAACCCCGGCGGCTACACCTATACCGAAGGCTGGTCGCAGCTCATCGGCGCGGCGGCGAAGATCAACGACGAGGATACGAAGCTGCGCGAAGCCGCGGAAATCCGCGCCGAGCTGAAGCGCATCGCCGGCCAGAAGCGCGGCGACCTCGATCTCGACTCGCCGGCGCGCCGCGCCTTCGCGGGCGGCGTCGGACTGCTGGCCGTGCTTGCCGGCGCCGGCCTGCTCATGCGTCGTGATCGCAAGGGCCGCTAAACGTATCGGACGTCATTCCCGGCGCGCGAAGCGCGACCCGGAATCCAGGGGGAGTCTCCGAAACATTCGGCTGTTGCTCTGGATTCCCGCTTTCGCGGGAATGACAATCCGGTGCTGAAACAATCGGAACTCTGGTAGTTAGGCGCACATGACTCCCCGCATTCGGCTCATCGCCGGCGTCGCTCTCATCGTCTTCGGCTTCGCCCTGCTCGGCTGGGCGATCTACGCCGGGCTCAATCCCACCGCGCCGTTTGAAACGCGGCTCGCGCCGATCTCGGCGGACGCGGCGAAGGATGTCGAAGGCTTCGGACTTACATCCGAGCGCCTCCAGCAGATCGAGGTGTCAGCGAAGGACGAGCGCCGCCCTATCGCGACTGGCGTCGTCGCGCGCGATGAAGCAGGCCGACTGACGCCGCTCACGTGGCGCAATCAGGTGACGGAGCCGGTCTTCTTCGCAGAGGTTTCGGCAGCCGATGCGGCGAAGGTTCTCGCCGCAATTCGCGAACATACGCCGCAGGACGCCGTCGTGCTGGCGTGGTGGGATCTCTCGCGCGCGATTCGGCTCGTCGCCGGGCGCGCCGCGCCGCTCGACGACGCTGAGGCGCGCGGACTTCTGTTGCCGGCCGCCTGGTCGGTAGCGGGGGCGGCAGAGCGCGCGCGATGGGGCGCGGGAGTCCCGACTTCGTCAGCGAACAGCTTCACGCGTTTCATGGACGCGCTGCTCGAGTCCGATGAGACGCGCGCGAGCGAGGCGTTGAAGAAGCTTGCGGACGGCAAGCCCGCCTATGTCGCCGTGCGCATTTCGGACGCGTGGATGCTCGCCGCCGCACGGCCGCAACAGCTCTCCATCGCCTATAAGGATTTTGCCGCGACCGGCGTTTCGCACGGCCTCATCAAATCCGCGCAACAATGGATGCGCGATCAAAAGATCGAAAGCGGCTTCGCCGTCGAACCGATGGGCGGCGCGACGCGGCTGCATTATTTCCAGCGCAAGAGCGACGGCGACAGGCTTATTGCGCGGCTATTGCCGTTCTCCACCTCCCTGCCCTCGCCGCTGACGCGACTTTCCCTTGTCTATCAGCACAAGGGATGGTGGATTTATCGGCTGAATGACTGAGCCCTCCCCCTATGAAATTCCGCACAGCACATGCAGCGGGAAGTGCAGGAACGACCAGTTGACGCTCGTCACCAGACGCGGCGGAATATTCTTTTCGATGACGCGGTGCAGAGTCGGCAATTCGCTCCAATGCGCGTGCGGGTAAAGATGGTGAGCAGTATGAAATCCTAGATTTCCGCTGCGGCGGTTGAACACCGCATGGGTCGTGTTATTGGCGATAACAAAAGGATTGCCGGACGACTCCTTGCATCCGCAGTGATTGAGAAAATCGACATACCGCGTGAAAAAGAACACGGCGAAATGCCACGGCAGAACCAAGCCGAGCGTGAGCCACGGCCGCCACGCGAATAACGCGGCGATCAGGGTGAGATAGAGGCACTGCTCCACGAAGGCCCAGCGGTAATCGATTGGCTCCCTGATGTTTTTGAGGAGGCCCTGCTCGTAGGCTTCACGGAACGGTCCCACGGTCGTCGGCCACATCGAGCGCCAGCAAAACGCCAGAGCGCGGCGGCCCGAGAAAGCTGCGCTCATGTCAAAATCCCGCGCGCGAAATTTCTTTTCGCGGCCACAATGGTGGCCGTAGACATGTTGGATGCGCCAGTTCGATGCGGTGATCCCTGTCGCCGCCCCGAGCATGAGATCGAGCAGAAGATTGAACGCGGGCGAAGTGGTGAAGGGGTAGTGGACGTGCAAATGCAGCAGGTAATTGGCCGAGCCGTTCACGGCGATGAGCGCCAGCAGATAAGCTGTTAGCTCGGCGAAGGAGAGAGGCAGAAAATAGGGAAGAAAAAACGCTGCAGGCGTGATAAGCGCCTGAAGAATTTTGCAAATATCCTCTCGCCGGCAGAATGGCCGGCCGTCAAAAACCGCAATGCGCATCACGCAAACCCAGCAAAAAAGTCCGGAGTCCGCCTCTAGAGCGCCCCGCCCTTCTGACCTTCCAAGCTTTGCTTAACCCTTACGGCTTGTTAACGCATCCTCACTATGGTTTGTTGCGCGACGCACCGCAGCCCCACAAATGGCGAAATTGCGGGCGATAGACCGGGCGTCGCAGCCAAAGCCGCCGCAGAGCGCCTGCCGACTCAAGGACAAATCATGAATCCAGCCGAGATCGCCGCGAGCCCTCTCGCCGCTCCTGCCGCCGACATCACGATTTGGAGCATGTTTTGGGGCGCCCATATCGTCGTCAAGATCGTCATGGTCGGACTGCTCGCCGCCTCGGTCTGGTGCTGGGCGATCATCATCGACAAGACGCTGCTTTTTGCGCGCATGCGCCGCGCGATGGACCGCTTCGAGGAAAACTTCTGGTCGGGCAATTCGCTCGAGGAACTTTACGGCAAGCTCTCCGAGCGGCCGCAGACCGGCACGGCGACGCTGTTCGTCGCCGCCATGCGGGAATGGAAGCGCTCCTTCCAGGCGGGCGCCAGCGCCTCCTTCATGGGACTGCAGGCGCGTATCGAGAAGGTGCTCGATGTGTCCATCGCCCGCGAGGTGGAGAAGCTTGAATCCAATCTGCTCGTGCTCGCGACCGTGGCGTCGGCAGGCCCCTTCGTCGGCCTGTTCGGCACGGTCTGGGGCATCATGACGTCGTTCCGCTCGATCGCGGCCTCGAAGAACACCTCGCTCGCCGTCGTCGCGCCTGGCATCGCCGAGGCGCTGCTCGCCACCGCGATCGGTCTTTTCGCCGCCATTCCCGCGCTGATCGCCTACAACAAGATGCAGGGCGACGTCGCCAAGGCGCAGGCGCGCATGGAAAGCTTCGCGGACGAGTTCTCTGCGATCCTGTCGCGGCAGATCGACCAGCACACGGCGTCCTCGAACCGCGATCGCGCGGCCTAAGGAGCGAGCATGGGCGCTTCCCTCTCGACCCCGGGACGCAAGGGCGGCAGGCGGCGGCGCGGCGTGCCGCGCTACGGCGCCATGGCCGAAATCAACATGACGCCGTTCATCGACGTCATGCTGGTGCTGCTCATCATCTTCATGGTGGCGGCGCCGCTGCTCGCAACCGGCGTCGCCGTCGATCTTCCGCAGACCAAGGCCGGCGCGCTCAACATCGATCAGAAGCCGGTCTCGATCGCCATCGACGAGAAGGGACAGGTGTTCCTGATGGATCAGCCGGTCGAGACGACACAACTGCTCGACAGGCTGAAGGATGCCGTGAAGCAGGGATTCGACGAACGCATCTATGTGCGTGGCTCCAAGGCGGTCAACTACGGCCGCGTCGCCGAAGTGATGTCGCTTGTCATAAGCGCCGGCTACAAGAAGGTCGCGCTGGTGACGGAGCAGGAGAAGAAGTGAGCTGAGCGGAAGTGAAAATTTCGCGCTCCGAACCCGGTTTTCCCCTCTCTTCGGCGATCCACGCGGGATTGCTTCTGGCGGCGTTCGTCCTGTTTTCCGACGCCCGCAAATTCGATGATGCGGTGGAGACGGTTCCGGTCGACCTCGTCACCGACAGCGAACTCACCCAGATCATGAAGGGCGAGAAAACCGCGCGCGAGATCAAGCCCACGCCGCGCGTGGACAAGGTCGCGCCAGAAGCCGAGACGAAGCCCGAGCCGCCGCTCGCACAGGCGAAGAAGGACATAGCGACGCCGCCGCCGCCCGCGCGTCCGCTGCCGCAGCCGACCGCCGACGATGCGCCGCCGACCCCGCCCAAGCGAACCGCCGCGCTGCCGCCGAAGCTGGAGCCGCCGCCAAAGCCTGTGGAAAAGCAATCCGAGCCCAAACCGGTTGCGAAGCCTAAGGCCGCGGCGCCGGAACCCGACAAAAAGGAGCCCGAGAAGAAAGAACCTGAAGAAGCGGAGGTCGTGAAGCCAAAGCCGCCCGCCCGCCCCAAGCCGGACAACGCGGCAAAGGACGCGGCGGCTTTGGAGAAGCCGAAAGAGCGGCTCAAGATCGACGAGGTGGCGAAGCTGCTCGACAGCAAGAAGCAGCAAGACAAGCCTGAGCCTGAGACATCGATCGGCGAACTCGCCGAAAAGGCCGTCAAGGAGTCGAAGCCGAAGTCGGGCGAGGAGAATGCGCCGAAGTCGAAATTCGACGCCGCCAGCATCTCGAAATTGCTGAGCCGCGAAGCGCCGCAACGAAAGGCCGCGACCGGCCGAACGACGCAGGCGGCAGCGCTCGGCGCGCCAACGGGAGCGGCCGCCAGCATGTCGGCTTCGATGGAGGCGCGCATCGCCGCCTATATCCACGATCACTATTATCCTTGCTGGGCGTCTGGATTGTCGCTCGGCGGGCAGACCTATACGCCGATCGTGGAGTTCCATCTTTCGCGCGACGGCGAACTCGAAGGGCGTCCGAAACTGCTGAACGCCTCGGCGAGCCCGACCGAACACGCCCGCGGCGAACAGGCGATGCAGGCGGTGCGCCGCTGCAGCCCGATGCGGATACCGCCCGAGTTCATGCCCTACTACGAAGAGGCTCTGCGCGAAGTCACCATCCGCTTCCAGGATTCGAATTAGTGAGCGGGTTCGTTTGTGGCGAAAGGCTTCACCCCCTCCCCAGCCCTCCCCCGCTCTCGCGGGAGAGGGAGCAAACACTGTGCTTCATCGGCCTCGCGCAAACGCCGATCGTGAGCGTCCCCTCTCCCGCGAGCGAAGCGAAGCGGGGGAGGGACAGGGAGGGGGCTGAAACGCCGCATCCAACAACTTCGTCCATCGCCGCAAAGCGCTACGCTTTCTTCACGCCGATGCCTGAAAGATATCGCCTATGACACGCTGCATCACCCGCCGCGCCGCCGCCGGCCTCCTCGCCGGCGCCGCGCTCGCCCCTTTCCTTCCCGCTTCTCTGGCGCGCGCCGGACGCATCATCGATCTCAAGGGCGGCGGCTTTCAGCCGGTCAATATCGCCGTCGCGCCTTTTGTCGGCGACGACGCCGCGCGCACCGTGACCTCCGTGACGCTAAACAACTTCAAGCGCTCGGTGTTCTTGAATCCGATCGACCCGGGCGCCCTGCCCGCGAACGCCGCGCCGCCGGACGGCGCCCCCTATCTCGCCGCCTTCAAGGCGGTGAACGCGCAATTTGTCCTCACGGGTCGCTCACAACGCGCCGGCGACGGCAGGCTGAAGACGGAGTTCCGACTCTTCGACGTGACGACGGGCGAACAAGTCGCGGGCCAGCAATATGTCACCGAGGCCGCCAACATGCGGCGCGTCGCGCATCTTCTGTCTGACGCCGTTTTTTCCCGCATCACTGGCGAGAAAGGCTTCTTCGACACACGCATCGTTTTCGTCGATGAAACCGGCTCAAAGGAAAGGCGCCGCAAGCGCCTCGCCATGATGGATCAGGACGGCGCGAATGTGCGCTATTTGACGCGCGGCGACGAACTCGTCGTCACGCCGCGGTTTTCGCCCAATTCGCTCGACGTCACCTACATGTCGTTTGGCGCCGACGGCGACCCCAAAGTCCTGTTGATGAATATCGAGAACAGCCAGCGCGAAGTGGTCGGCAATTTTCCGGGCATGACCTTCTCGCCGCGGTTCTCGCCCGACGGACAGAAGATCATCATGTCGCTGGCGCAGGGCTCGACGACCAATCTTTACACGATGGATCTGCGCTCGCGCACGACGATGCGCCTGACCGACACCGGCGCCATCGACACCGCGCCCTCCTACTCGCCCGACGGCGCGCGCATCGTCTTCGAGAGCGATCGCGGCGGCTCGCAGCAGATATATGTCATGGGCGCGCATGGCGGCGAGGCGAAGCGCATTTCATTCGGCGGCGGGCGCTATTCAACGCCCGTTTGGTCGCCCAAGGGCGACTACATCGCCTTCACCAAGCAGAACGGCGGCAATTTCTCGATCGGCGTCATGAAGATTGACGGTTCCGGCGAGCGCATTCTTACCGAGGGCTTTCACAATGAAGGGCCGACCTGGGCGCCGAACGGTCTCTTCCTGATGTTCTTCCGCGATTCTTCTGGCGGCGGCGGACCGAAAATCCACATGGTCGACGTCTTCGGTCGTTCGGAGACTCAGGTCCCGACGCCAGGCTATGCGAGCGATCCCGCCTGGGGCCCGCTGCAGGATTGAGCAAACGCGCGCTTTTCGATTAGACTGCCTTTATGAAACGTGTCGAAGCCATCACGCGACTGCAGGAATACGCGCCGGCCATCAAGGCTCGCGGCGCGACATCGTTGTTCCTCTTTGGCTCCGCCGCGCGCGATGAAGCGGCGGCGGACAGCGATCTCGATCTTTTCATCGACTATGATCCCGCCAGCCGATTCAACGCATTTGATCTTGTCGGCATTAAACTTTTTCTCGAGGATGAGTTGAAGACTGCGGTGGATTTGACCACTCGGGACGGCCTGCATCCTCGCCTGCGGCATGCGATCGAGAAATCGGCGGTCCGCGTTTTTTAATGGCTCGCGAATTCCTCCACGCCATCGACGACATTTTGGACGCTATTGCCGGCATTGAGGACGCCACGCGCGGAAAGAGCCTGGCCGACTATCGACAACAATGGCTTCTGCGTCACGCCATTCAACGCGCAATCGAGATCATTTCTGAAGCAAGCCGCGCAATTCCAGACGAAGTGAAGGCGACGCAGCCAACCATTCCATGGCGCAGCGTTCGCGCTATCGGCAATGTATTGCGTCACGAATATCAAGGACTCTCCGATCAAATCATATGGAATGTGGTGGTCGACGAATTGCCGAAACTCAAAGAGGCGATTACGCACATTCGGAATAAATTCGATGCGACCGGCCCTTCAAAATGACCAAACCCGTCCGCATCGAAGAAAGCTGGCGCAAACATCTCGCTGCGGAATTCGAACAGCCGTATTTCCGCGAGCTGCGGGAATTTGTCCGCGGCGAATATGTCGCGGGCCGGATCTATCCGCCGGCGTCGCAGATTTTTCGCGCCTTCGA
Source organism: Methylocystis rosea SV97 (assembly GCF_000372845.1). Taxonomy (GTDB): domain Bacteria; phylum Pseudomonadota; class Alphaproteobacteria; order Rhizobiales; family Beijerinckiaceae; genus Methylocystis; species Methylocystis rosea. The sequence goes on along the minus strand of NZ_KB889963.1, from coordinate 1,917,282 downwards.
CGAATGTCCGTTCGACAAGGTGAAGGCCGTCATTCTCGGGCAAGACCCCTATCACGGCGCCGGCCAGGCCTGTGGCCTTTGCTTCGCGGTCGGCGCGACGACGACGACGCCGCCCTCGCTCCAGAACATCTTCAAGGAAATCGAAGCCGATCTCGGCCGTCCGGTTTCGCGCGATCCCGATCTTTCACGCTGGGCGCGCCAGGGCGTGCTGCTCCTCAACGCGACGCTCACCGTGCGCGAGAACGCCGCTGGCTCGCACCAGAACAAGGGCTGGGAGCAATTCACCGACGCCGCCATTCACGCCCTATCGCGCGAACGCGAAGGCGTTGTGTTCATGCTGTGGGGCGCCTACGCCCGGCGTAAGGGCGCGAGCATCGATCGGCGCAAACATCTCGTGCTCGAATGCGCGCATCCGTCGCCGCTTTCGGCGAACAATGGTTTTTTCGGCTGCAAGCATTTCTCGAAGGCGAATGATTACCTGATCGCACACGCGGAAACGCCGATCGATTGGTGAGGTTCGAGCGCGCAAAAGTCGTGCGCGAATCCTTCTCCCTTTGGCGCGCGAAGCGCGACGGATGAGGGGTATTGAGCATATGATCTGCGCTCCCCCTCACCCGACCCGGCTTCGCCGGGCCACCCTCTCCCGATGGGAGAGGGAAAACGCCTCATTTGCCTGCCGCCGCCGCTTCATGAATCTTGAGCAGCTCTTCGTCAGTCTGGGCGACGCGCGCAAAGCATGGACGCGACGTCACGCGCTCGACATATGCGGAGATGTGCGCGCTTTCGGGAACAAGGCCGAAACCGACTGTCCACCGCAGCGCGCCGCCCCAAAGAATGTCGGCGGCGGTGAAGCGCTCGCCGAAGAGATAGGGGCCTTGCGCCAATTGCGCGTTGATCAGCGCCATGACGCCATCAAAATCCCCGTAGGGACTTCTGCTTGCGGGCGCCGGCTCGCGCTTCATCGAACGATCGACGATCGCAGGCTCGAACGCCGACCCGTAGAACACGAGCCAGCGCAGATATGGCCCGCGTAAGGCGTCGCCAATCGCCGGCGCGAGACCCTTCTGTGGAAAGGCGTCGGCAAGATAGATGAAAATCGCGCCAAGCTCCGTCACAAGCGCGCCATTGTGAACGATGGCCGGCACTTTTCCGAGCGGATTGACGGCGAGGTATTCCGGCTTGCGTTGTTCGCCAAGTTGGAAATTCAACACGCGCAGTTCGTAGGGAACGTCGAGTTCCTCAAGCAGAGTCAGCACGCTAGAGGCGCGTGTGCGCGGCGCGTAATATAGGATCGGATTGTCGTCGTTCATTGGCGCTCTTTGTCTGAAGATTAGGGGACGAACAACAGAAAAATATATGTCGCGAAAACGACGAGATGCACCAGCCCGGTCATGAGATTCGTGCGGCCAGCGCCGAAGCTTACAACGCTCAGCAGCAATGTCAGCAGCAGCAAGACGGTGTCGCGTTTTTCGAGACCGAAGACGATCTCCCGGTTCGTCGCGACGCTCAGCAGCGCCACGGCGGGAACCGTGAGCCCGATCGTCGCGACGACAGAACCGAGCGCGCCGTTCAGACTTGTCTGAAGCGCGTTGCGCGTCGCGGCGCGGATGGAGTTCATGGATTCTGGAAGCAGGACCAGCATCGCCACAGCCGCGCCGGTCACCCGGTTCACGTCGTCGACGCCCCCCCAGCGAAGCGCCTCTTCAAGACCGGGAATGACACGCTCCGCGAGAAGCGAGACGCCAAGCAGGCTGGCGCCCAGTCCCACAACTGCGAATATCGTCGCCGCGCGCGAAGGCTTCGCCTCGCCGTGGCCCACGGCGGCGACATGCACGTCGATGAAATAGGACCGGTGCCGCACGGTCTGGATGAAAAGAAATGCGCCGTAGAGCAGCACCGACAGAACGCTGACGAAAATGAGCTGAGTTGTAGACAGAGTAGGTCCGTAGCTCGACGTGGTATAGTCGGGCAGAATGAGCGTAAGAACGGAAAGCGCGATCAGGATGGCCAGATAGGCGCTCGTCGCCATCGGCTGGAGTTCCTGCTCGTGATGACGGAAGCCGCCGAGCAGAAGGCAGAGGCCGACGAGGCCATTGCAAACGATGATGATTGCGGAGAACACCGCCTCGCGCGCTTCGGTCGGATCCTCATCGCCATGTTCGATCATCGAGGCCATGATCGCGACCTCGATAAATGTTACGGCGATGGTGAGGACGAGCGTGCCATAGGGTTCGCCCGTCTTGGCGCCGAGAATTTCGGCGTGCTGCAAGGCGGCGAAGACGGCCCCGATCAACAAGACCGCTGCGAGAGTCGACGGCATAAAATCGATGGACGCCGGTATTTTCGAAATCCAGCGCTCGCCGAACAAAAAAACCCCGGCCAGCCCAAGCGCCAGCGCCGGAAACAGGACCGCGCCAACGGTGATCCTCGCCGCCTGCATGCCGTCCCCTGATCGTCGCAGCCCAAGCTTTGCGGGACTGTGGCCAGACGGTCAGGCGGGCGCAAGGCGGCGCGCCGGGGAAATGCGCCAGGGGTCGAGGTTCTACACAGAACTTTGGTCCGGGCGGCCGCCTCCAGCGAGCCTTTCCATCGCGGCCGGCGGCGAATAGATCTAGGTGAATGACCGCTCACGCCAATCCGCGCGATCTGCCCCCTGAAGAAGACGATGTCTTTGATGCGCCCGAGGTCGCGGCGGAGGCAGAGGCGGAGCCGTGCGATACGGGAGCCGAAGCGCCCGAGACGCCCGAAAGCGTCAAGCGCGGCGTCGACGTCATCAAGAAGCATTGGCGGCACGCGCCGAACGGCCCCGGCGTCTATCGCATGATCGCCGAAAGCGGCGAGGTGCTCTACGTCGGCAAGGCGAAAAACGTGCGCAAGCGCGTCGCGAGCTATACGCGTCTTGCAGGTCACGTGAACCGCATTGCGCGGATGATTTCGGCGACCACGACGATGGTGTTCATCTCGGTCGAGACCGAAACCGACGCGCTGCTTTTGGAAGCCAATCTCATCAAGCAGTTGAAGCCGCGCTTCAACGTGCTGATGCGCGACGATAAATCCTTCCCTTACATTCTGATCGCCATGGATCACGAGGCGCCGCAGATCCTCAAGCACCGGGGCGCCCGCGCGCGCAAGGGAGACTATTTCGGTCCCTTCGCCAGCGTCTGGGCGGTCAATCGGGCGCTGAACGCGCTGGAGCGCGCATTTCTTTTGCGATCCTGCTCGCAAAGCTTCTTCGACAATCGCACGCGTCCGTGCCTGCTCTATCAGATCAAACGCTGTTCGGGCCCGTGCACCGGCGAAATCTCCATGGAGGATTACGCCGAGCTCGTGCGGGAGGCGCGGGATTTCCTCTCCGGCAAGAGTCGAAACGTCCGCGAACAGCTGGCGCGCGAAATGACCGAAGCCTCCGAGCGGCTGGAATTCGAGCGCGCGGCGCGGCTGCGCGATCGAATCTCGGCGCTTTCAGCCGTTCAAGGCGCGCAGGGGATCAATCCACGCAGCGTCGAAGAAGCCGACGTCTTCGCGATCGCCAAGGACGCCGGACGCTTCTGCGTCGAAGCGTTCTTCTTTCGCGCCTATCAGAACTGGGGCAATCGCTCCTACTTCCCCCGCGCCGACGCGTCGCTGTCCGAGTCCGAAGTTCTCGACGCCTTTCTCGCGCAGTTTTATCAGGAGCACCCTTCGGCCCCCTGCGTCTTTCTCTCGCATCCGATCGAGGACAGCGCGCTGCTTGAAGAAGTGTTGACCGCGCGGCTCGGCCGCCGCGTCGAAGTGCTCGCGCCGCAGCGCGGCGAGAAGCGCGAACTCGTGGACCACGCGCTTCAGAACGCGCGGCAGGCGCTCGGCCGCAAGCTCGCCGAAGACGCAAGCCAGCAGCGCCTGCTCGGAGCGCTCGGCCAGGCCTTCGGTCTCGTCTCGGCGCCGCGGCGTATTGAGGTCTACGACAATTCCCACATCGGCGGCGCGCAGGCGATCGGCGCGATGATCGTCGCGGGCCCCGCCGGATTCATGAAAGCCCACTACCGCACCTTCAACATCAGAAGCGCGGAAATCACGCCGGGGGACGACTTTGGCATGATGCGCGAGGTGCTCACCCGCCGGTTCGCGCGGCTCGCAAAGGATGGAGAAACGGAGCAGGATCGCGAGGCTTTTCCGGCAAAGCCTGATCTCATTCTGATCGACGGCGGACGTGGCCAATTCGACGTGGCGCGCGACGTCTTGCGCGAACTTGGAGTCGAAGGGGTGGCGATCGCGTCGATCGCCAAGGGCGCCGACCGCAACGCCGGGCGCGAAACATTCTTCGTCGAAGGCCGCGAGCCGTTTCGCCTGCCGCCGCACGATCCGGCGCTCTACTTTGTGCAGCGCCTGCGCGACGAAGCGCATCGTTTCGCGATCGGCACGCATCGCGCGCGGCGCAAAAAGGAATTCACCAAGAATCCGCTGGATGAGATCGCCGGCGTCGGGCCATCGCGCAAACGCGCGCTGCTCCTGGCGTTTGGGTCGGCGAAAGCGGTGTCAAGGGCGGCGCTTTCGGATCTGGAGAAGGTTCCCGGCGTCAACAAGACGACGGCGCGGCTCGTCTATGAGCATTTCCAGCGCGGAGAATGAAAGCCGTCAAATCTCGACCTGCCCGCCAAGCTCGACGACGCGGCCTGGCGGAATTTGAAAGAACTCAGTCGCAGGAAGAGCGTTGCGGTGGAGAAACTGATAGATCCGCAGCTTAAATCTCCGCCATTTCGAGAGGCCAGCCGGGACGATCGTCAAGCGGCCGACGAAGAACGACGTTTCCATCATGTTGAAGTGAAACGGAACGCAAAGCGATTCGAGAAGCAGCGCGCGCGGAATGTCGGGTTGCTCCATGAAACCATAATGAATGGTAATCGCGTAAACTTCGTCGTCGAGCATCATTGACTCGACGCGTTGCGAAGGATTAACGCGCGGGATTTGCTCGGTCTCGACGTGCAGCAGCACGATGCGTTCATGCAGAACCTTATTGTGCTTGAGATTGTGCAAGAGCGGAACAGGAACGACGTCGCTGCGACTGGACAAATAAACCGCAGTGCCTTTTACGCGCGGCTTGCCACGAAATTGCGTAATGAAGCTCGGTATGGGGAGCGTGTCGCGCTCCAACGCGGTGCGCATATCCTTGTAGCCCTCCGCCCAGCAACTCATCAGGAAGTACAAGACCGCGGCGGTCGTGATCGGTATCCATCCGCCATCGAAGAACTTCACCATGTTGGCCGCGACAAAGGAGCCGTCGACGAGGATGAACAGACCTGCAACGACCAGACTCACGGCCAAGCTCCAGCGCCAGATTTCGCGCATCGCGAGGAACATCAGGATGCTCGTGAGCAGCATCGTCAACGATACGGCGATTCCGAAAGCCGCCGCGAGATGTTCCGACGACCGAAAGGTGACGGTCAGAACGAGAGTGAGCGCCATCAAGGACCAATTGACAAAACCGACGTAAATCTGACCGTAACTTTCTTCCGATGTCTGTGTGATGTGTATGCGTGGCAGCAACCCAAGCTGGATGGCTTGTCGCGTCATCGAGAAAGCGCCGGTGATAATCGACTGGCTCGCAATTACGGTCGCGACCGTCGCCAACCCGACGAGCGGCAGTTGCAACGCAGTTGGACAGAGATCGAAAAACGGATTGGCGGATGCCTCGGCAGGGCGATCGACAAGGAGAGCGGTCTGACCGGCGTAATTGAGCAGGAGCGCCGGCAGGACTAGGCCATACCATGCAAGTCGGATCGGCCCTCGACCGAAATGCCCCATGTCGGCATAAAGGGCCTCGGCGCCCGTGGCGCACAGGAACACCGCGCCGAGCAACAGAAATCCAGCCATCCCATGCGTCGCGAGATAATAGAGGCCGATGGTGGGATTGAGCGCCCAGAGCACCTCGGGATGCTTGACGACGCCCCCCAAGCCCAAAGCGCCAATGACAAGGAACCATAGCGTCATGACCGGCCCGAAGAGCTTCGAAATGCGCGCCGTGCCTTGCGATTGCAAGCTGAACAAGCCGATGAGAACCACAACGGACAGCGGCGCGACATAGGGGGCAATCGGAGGGGCCGGCGTCTTCAATCCTTCAAGCGCGCTCAAAACTGAGATCGCCGGCGTGATCGCGCCGTCGCCGAACAGCAGCGCAGCGCCGAGCATTCCGATGGCGATAACGAAGGGGCGACGCATGTGCTTGACGCCGAGCAGCGACATCAGCGCCAGAATGCCGCCCTCGCCCTCGTTGTCGGCGCGCATGATGACCGCGACATATTTGATCGATGTGATGATAATCAGCGTCCAGACGATCAGCGAGAACATGCCGAGCGCTTCTTCCGGCGTGACGGCGCCGCCGGCCCATTCGACTGCTGTTTTGATCGTATAGAGCGGGCTGGTGCCGATATCGCCATAGACGACGCCCAAAGCGCCAAGGGAGAGCGCTCCAAGGCGAGCGCGATGGCTCTCCGTCGCAGCCGCGCTACCCACCATCAACGCCCCCCCCAATTTTGGCGATGTCGAATTTGGATCGTAATGAATGTCCAACGTCCGAGCCGGGCGGCGGGACCGAATCGGAGTTCGCCGCTGATACAGGCTAATCAATTCTCTTATAAAGGGACTATTGGGAAAAACGGCGCCGAAGACCTTCACGGTCCCTCGACCGTGTCGTCATGAGCGACGCCCGCCTCCAGCAAGGACAATCGCCCGCGCAGTCTTTGCAAGTCGCCTTCTTCGATTTTGCCGACGCATCCTGCGAGCGCCCGCCGACCACGCTCGGCGAGACATTCGCGGAGCGTCGGGTCGCTTACAGTGCTCGCGATGTCTCCGAGCGCGCGCATCAACCTCAGGCTCACCGCGGCGTCTGCGGCGGCATAGTGGCGGATTTGCTCAAATGCGAGGTCGAGCAAGCCATTAAAATTGATCCACGGAATCGCGACGCGCAGCACATGGGGCGGATCGAAGTAATAGCTTCGCGGCGGAACTCGGCCGATCCACCGGATCAAGATGCAGCCAAGTTGATCCACACAGCTGATGGCTGTCGTCGGATCGTTGATCGCAGGCGAAATTGCTCGCAAGGCAATGTCGACGATTTGTACAATGCCGAATTCGACGTCCTGCTGCATCGTTCGGGTCGGACCGATGTCGATTGTGGACAGAAGCTCGACGGCGCGTTCCTCGGTGATTCGGTCGCCTCGCGAAAGTCTCATGAGCGCGGCGCCTTCAGGAACGAAATGGCCGACGCGACGCTCCAGGCGCAAACAGACTCCAAAATTTTTGGCGGCCCCACACAGCCGCGGGATATCGACATATCGGATATATCCCGATTGCCGACTTCGCAGAACGACCTCCAACCTGCCCTGAAACGATTCCGCCGCGTCGAGCGGTTGAATCGGCCGCCGGGTGTCCGGCATCAACTCGTCGATCACGAGCTCCGTCTCGCGTCGGATGCGATCGACGATATTGTTGACGCTGATGGCGTTGGAGATGTGATGAATGAAATAAATGAGCCAGCCGACGCAAATCGGCGCGAGCGCCATGGCGCCCGCGACGGTCACAACCGGCGCAAAGGGCTGGGGCAGCGTGCGGGCGGCGGGCAGCGCCGCGATACAATAGGAAAAAGTCCCGAGAAAGATTCCGAGCGTCCATTGCGTCACATGGTCACGCACGAAGCTGATGAGAATGCGTGGGGAAAACTGCGTCGAAGCGAGCGTCAGCGTCATCAGGAGTATGGCGAAGACGATCGACACGACCGTCATCGTCGAGGTAGCGATGCTGGTTAGGATCGCCTGTGCGACTTGTGGATCCGCCTGTGACGGAAATAACAGCCTGGGAACGAAGCGACGGATTCCTGGAAACTTTTCCTCCAGTTCGGAGAGCAGCGCCCCACAAACCCCTAACGACAAAGCGATCGCTAACGGGCGAAGGAGAAACCCTCCCCGAAGCGCGTATAGCGTCGATCGCAGCAACGCCCGCGGCGAAATTGGTCTGCGCATGTCGAATCTCGGCTTTTTGCGGCGACTAAGCGGCCACCCTACTGACCGCCGCAGGAGACGTCGCCTTCTTGGCAGGTGAGCTGATGCTGCAGCCGTTTCGTCTGCTGCTCGGTCACATCCATGAGACATTGCGCCATGACCATGCTGTGAATGCTGCCGTCGATCGTCCCCAGAGTCTCAAAGGCGCATTGCGCATCCCGGTAGGCGATCCAGGATTTTTGCGCCTCCCGTAATTTTGACTGCCCCGCCGCGCTGATCTTTTTTTGCAATTTGGCGTAGAAGGCGTTGAGTTTCGCGTCGGCCTGTTTGAAATTCTCTCCCGCGCACAGATTGAGGGCAGTCTGAGAGCCGCGACCGTCGCAGTCCTTCGCGAACGCCCAGTTCATCGAATGCGTCAGAACGACAAAAGCTGCGCTGATGGCGGCGGCGCGCCGTAAAGGAAAGCTTCTCATTGGCGGATGCTCCTTGCGCCATCGCTATTCCCAGTTGGCACGCTATCATGGGTTGTCATGCGAAAGCTTTTTCGAATCTTTTATCACGCCTATCTCAAGTTTGACCGCGACGACGGTTGGGCGGTCACGAGCTATATCGCGCTCGCAATCCTGACTTCGATGTTTCCGTTTCTCATCTTTCTGACGGCGCTCGCCGGCTTTTTCGGCTTGGGTCAGGAAGCGGAAGCCGCGAGAAAACTGCTCTTCGACACATGGCCCCCGGATGTGGCCGGTCCGATTTCCCGGGAGATCAGCAATGTGCTGACGCAGCCGCGCGGCGGGCTGCTGACGCTGGGCGCGATCTTCGCCATATATTTCTCCTCTACCGGAGTGGAAGCGCTGCGCGTCGCGCTGAACCGGGCCTATGACCTCAAGGACAAGCGCCCCTGGTGGCTGACGCGCCTCGAATCAATTCTTTACGTCTTTCTCGGCGCGGCCGCGCTCCTCGCCGTCGCTATTCTGCTCGTGCTGGGGCCTCTCGCGCGCGCGATCGCCGAACGCTACATCCCCGCCCTCGTGCAGGATCTTCAGCCCCTTTACGCGCCGGTGCGCTATGGCGTCACCACCGCCCTGTTGGCCATTGCCCTGTATGCGGCTCATAAATTTTTGCCCGCGGAGCGGCGCAACCTTACCTTCATCGGGCCAGGCATCGCGCTGACGCTGATCGCGTCGCTCGCGCTAGGCGCCGGCTTCGGCGCCTATCTCGCGAGATTCGCCGGCAGCTATGTTTCGACCTACGCCGGCCTCGCCTCGATCGTGATCGCCATCGTTTTTCTTCAGATGCTGGCGGCGATCTTCATCTATGGCGCCGAACTCAACCAGACGGTCGCGGCGGGCGGCAACAGCCCGGAAAACCAGGGTTAAGCGCACCTTAACCGAGATTTTTTACGCTGCCGCATCCGCGCGCCGTTGGCGGCGCTGCGATCAAGCGAGGCTTCTCCTCATATGCGCAGCCATGCAAGGGGCCATTTTACCGAGCAGCTTCGCGAGTTCGCGGCGCGGAGGCTGGCGGAAATGCTGGGCGCCGCCTTGCTCGTGAGCGCCGCCGCGCTCACACTGGCGCTCGTCAGCTGGTCCGCCCGCGATCCTTCACTCAACCACGCGACCTCGGGCCACGTCCGCAATCTGCTCGGCGGACCGGGCGCGATCGTCTCCGATCTGTTGATGCAGCTCGTCGGCTTCGGCGCCATCGCCGCTATCGTGCCAATCGCCACCCAGGGATTGCGTCTCATGCGACGGCGCCGAATCGGCCGCGTGATGCTGCGCGTCGGCCTCTGTGTCCTAGGCGTCTTCGCAACCGCCGCGACCGCGTCGCTCTTGCCCGCGACCAACCGCTGGCCGCTGCCCACCGGCCTCGGCGGCGTCGCCGGCGACGCCATCCTGACCGTTCCGCGGCTGATCTTTGCCGGCTCGGGCGTTCTTACCGCGCTCTTTGGCGCCGGCGCCGCTCTCGTCGCGATCCTCGCCGTCACCGGCGCAGCGGGACTGGGCTTCGAATCCGAAGCGGATATGCGCAGCCGCTCCTCTGAAGATGACGCGAAGATTCGTCCGGGCGCCGACGATGACGACGACGCCGGCGGCGAGCCTGGCGTCGCGTTGATCTCGCTCGGCGCGCTAATTCATCTTGGACTGGCGCTGAAGGCCTGGATGCTGCGCGCCGCCGCAAGATTCAGACGTCGCGCCGCGACGACGGACCGGCCGCCGCCGCCGCGCTATCCGCGCGTCGAGCCCACTTTCGAGGATCTGGACGTTTTTCCCGGCTTTGCGTCGCCGGGAGCCCAAGATCTCGACGAGCCGCCCTTTGAACCCGCGGTCTCCCCGCCCGCGCCTGCGCCCCGCAGGACGCGTGCGCCTGCTCGCGCCGCGCAGCCCCGCTTCAATACGCGCTATGAAACGCCGCCCCTGACCCTTCTGGCCGAGCCGAAGAAGCAGGCGAGCGGCGTCAAGCTCCCGCAGGAGGCGCTCGAGCACAACGCGCGTCTGCTCGAAGGCGTGCTCGAGGATTTTTCCGTCAAGGGCGACATCATCAACGTCCGCCCCGGGCCGGTGGTCACGCTCTATGAGCTGGAGCCGGCGCCCGGCATCAAGAGTTCGCGGGTCATCGGCCTCGCCGACGACATCGCCCGCTCGATGTCCGCCATCTCCGCCCGTGTCGCCGTCGTGTCGGGGCGCAACGCCATCGGCATCGAACTGCCGAACCAGCGTCGCGAGATGGTCTATCTGCGCGAACTCATCGCCTGCGAGGATTTCGTCCGCTCCAACCACAAGCTCGCCATCGCGCTTGGCAAGACGATCGGCGGCGAGCCGGTGATCGTCGACCTCGCCCGAATGCCGCATCTCTTGGTCGCCGGCACCACCGGCTCCGGCAAGTCGGTCGCGATCAACACCATGATCCTGTCGCTGCTCTATCGGCTGAAGCCCGAAGAATGCCGGCTCATCATGGTCGATCCGAAGATGCTGGAGCTCTCCGTCTACGACAACATTCCCCATCTGCTGACGCCCGTCGTCACCGACCCGAAAAAGGCGGTCGTGGCGCTCAAATGGGCGGTGCGCGAGATGGAGGATCGCTACAAGAAAATGTCGAAGCTCGGCGTGCGCAACATCGACGGCTACAATGTCCGCGTCGCCGACGCGCAGGCCAAGGGCGAGACGATCACCCGCACGGTGCAGACGGGCTTCGATCGCGAGACCGGCGAGGCGATCTTCGAGCATGAGGAGATGACGCTCTCGACGCTGCCTTATATCGTCGTCATCGTCGACGAGATGGCGGATCTTATGCTCGTCGCCGGCAAGGACATCGAGGGCGCGATCCAGAGACTGGCGCAGATGGCGCGCGCCGCCGGCATCCATCTGATCATGGCGACGCAGCGCCCCTCCGTCGACGTCATCACCGGCACGATCAAAGCGAATTTCCCGACGCGCATCTCCTTCCAGGTGACCTCAAAGATCGACAGCCGCACGATCCTGGGCGAACAGGGCGCCGAGCAGCTGCTCGGCCAGGGCGACATGCTCTACATGGCGGGCGGCGGCCGCATTTCGCGCGTGCATGGGCCTTTCGTGTCCGACCGCGAAGTCGAGGACATCGTCGCCCATGTGAAGACGCAAGGCGCGCCGCAATATCTCGACGCCATCACCGCCGAGGACGATGTTGGCGAAGACGGCGAAGCGCCCCTGCCCGGCTCGATGGACGCGGAGGAAGGCGGCGATCTTTACGACCGCGCCGTCAATATCGTGTTGCGCGACAAGAAGTGCTCGACGAGCTACATCCAGCGCCGCCTCTCGGTCGGCTACAACAAGGCCGCTTCGCTCGTAGAGCGCATGGAGCAGGAAGGCGTCGTCTCCGCGCCTAACCACGCCGGAAAGCGCGAAATTCTCGTTGGCGGCGGCATCGACCGGGGCGCCTTCGATATCGAGGCGGCGGAGTAGGCTTCGCCCCCAATTCCGCCAACTTATGCTAGGAAGACGGCGACAGCTTCCCCAGAATCGGAACCCGCCGTGACATACGTTCACTTTGCCGCCCTGCTCGCCGCGCTTTCACTCGCCGTCCCGGCCGCCGCTGCGACCATCGCGCGCGCTGCGCCGCCGTCGCAGGGAGGCGTTCCGGCTGTCGCTGAGAATAAAGCAGCGGAGGCGAAGCCTGCCGGTCCCGCGGACGCAAGGTCGAAATCGGCTGAGGTCAAGCCTGAAGACGAGAAGAGCGGAGACGCCAAGCCCGTGACCGTCAAGCCCGTGACGGCCAAGCCCGGCGAGGCGAAGCCCGCAGAGCCCCCGTCAGCCGGGAAGAAGGGCGCCAAGCCATCCGCGCAGGGGCCCTCCCCCTCCTCTGCCGCCGCCACGATCGCGCCGCCGCCCGCGCCGGAGCCGGAGAAGCCGCTCACCCGCGCCGAAGCGCTCAAGCGCGCCAACGCATTTTTCAACGCTTCGCCGGTGATGACCGCCGATTTCGTGCAGATCGGCGGCGACGGCAAGCGTTCGGAAGGCAAGCTTCACGTTCAGCGCGCCGGCCGCGTGCGCTTCGAATACGCGCAGCCGGCGACGATGGAGGTCGTGGCCGATGGCGCGCAGGTCGCAGTGCGCGACCGTAAGCTCAACACGCAGGATCTCTACTTCATCACCCAGACGCCGCTCAAATTTCTGATGAAGGACAAGATCGACCTCGAAAAGGACGTCATCGTCGAGGATGTGAAGATCGACGATTCCGGCGTCACCGTCTCTATCGAGGACAAGGCGACCTTCGGCGGCACGTCGCACGTGCGTCTGATCTTCGACCCCAAGACCTTCAAATTGAAGCAATGGGAGGTGAAGGACCCGCAAGGCTATGAGACCTTGATTTCGGTCTTCAACATCGACCAGGCCAAAGTGCCCGATCCGGCGCTGTTCAAGATCAACAAATAAGCCGTTGCCGTCGGCCCATTTGGCGGTGATGATCGCCTTCGGGCGTTAGGCCGCCCTTTTCTTAGGCGCGAGCAGCTTGCGGTTCATCAGGACTTCCGCGATCTGAATGGCGTTAAGCGCCGCGCCCTTGCGCAGATTGTCGGAAACGCACCACAGAACCAGCCCATTATCGACGGTCGGGTCGGTACGGATTCGCGAGACATAGGTGGCGTCTTCGCCCGCCGCTTCATGCGGCGTGATGTAGCCGCCGGCTTCGTGCTTGTCGATCACCAGCACGCCGGGCGCCGCGCGCAAAATATTACGCGCCTCGTCCGCCGAAATCGGCTTTTCGAATTCGATGTTCACCGCTTCCGAATGGCCGATGAAGACCGGCACGCGCACGCAGGTGGCGACAAGCTTGATCTTGGGGTCGAGTATCTTCTTCGTCTCCGCCACCATCTTCCACTCTTCCTTTGTGAAGCCGTCCTCCATGAAGACGTCGATCTGCGGAATCAGGTTGAAGGCGATGCGCTTGGGAAATTTCTTGGCTTCGACGGGGTTGGCGACGAACACCGAGCGGGTCTGCGCGAAGAGTTCGTCCATTCCCTCCTTGCCCGCGCCGGAGACCGATTGATAGGTCGAGACCACGACGCGCTTGATCGTCGCCGCGTCGTGCAAAGGCTTCAGCGCGACGACGAGCTGCGCCGTCGAGCAGTTCGGATTGGCGATGATGTTCTTTTTGGAAAATCCCGCCGCGGCGGCGGCGTTCACTTCCGGCACGACCAACGGCACGTCAGGGTCCATGCGCCAGGCCGAAGAATTGTCGATGACGACGCAGCCCTGAGCGCCGATCCTGGGCGCCCATTCCTTCGCGACGGAGCCCCCCGCGGACATGAGACAAATATCGACGTCGGAGAAATCGTAGGAGTCGAGCACCTTGCACTTCAGCGTCCTGTCGCCGAAGGAGACCTCCGTGCCAATCGAGCGCGGCGACGCCAGCGCAACGACCTCCGAAACCGGGAAGCGGCGCTCGGCGAGAATATCGAGCATCTCGCGGCCTACGTTGCCCGTAGCGCCTACGACCGCAACCTTATACGCCATGATCAACTCCAGCCGGCAATCCCGGCGCTGAGATTTTTAGAATGGGAGGCCGACGGACATATTCCCCGAAGGCGAAACGCCAATAGGCAATCCGCCTTTTGGCTGGCTCGACTTCTCTTCTTCCTTCGGCTTTCCCCCGGGCGGCGCCTTGCCGGGGGACCAACCCTCAAGCTCGCCAAACTGGCGGTTGCCGCCGCCTCCCTGCTGCTGCTGGCCGGCGCTTGCGCCGGCGTTGGCGCGCGGGGATTGCTGCGCCTTCGCTTTCTTGGCCTTCGGCTGCGTCGTGACGGAACCGGAAGCGTCAGGCGCTCCGGGATCGGCTTGAAGCTGCTGCGCCGAGGCGGCCTGAGGGCCGCCGGCGATCAGGTAGGCGGCGATGAGAAGCGAGGCGCAACTACGACGAGCGCTGGTCGACATGGCGCAGATCTCCGAAGACGTTTGTTCCGTCCTAAACCGGCGGCGCGGCGGGATCAAGGCGGCCCCGCGCTCAGCGCGACTCCGCTTCGTCCTGGGCGATGGCCATGTTTTTGAGTTCCGCGATCGCCTTGGCCGGCGACAGGGACTTCGGGCAGACCTGGGTGCAATTCATGATCGTGTGGCAGCGATAGAGGCGGAAGACGTCGTCGACATAGGAGACGCGGTCATTCGTCGCTTCATCGCGCGAATCCTGCACCCAACGGAACGCCTGCAGCAGCGCCGCGGGACCCAGGAAGCGATCGGCGTTCCACCAATAGCTCGGACAGGCCGTCGAGCAGCAGGCGCACAGGATGCATTCATAGAGCCCGTCGAGCTTGGCGCGCTGCTCCGGCGACTGCAGCCGCTCCTTCTCGGGGGCGGGTCCGCCGCGCAGCCAGGGCTGGATCGCCGCGTATTGCTCATAGAAGATCGTCAGATCCGGCACGAGGTCCTTCACCACCGCCATATGCGGCAGCGGATAGATTTTGATCGCGCCGTCGATTTCATCCATGCCCTTGGTGCAGGCGAGCGTGTTCAGCCCGCCGATATTCATCGAGCAGGAGCCGCAGATGCCTTCGCGGCACGAGCGACGGAAGGCGAGCGTCGGATCGATTCGGTTCTTGATCCAGATCAGCGCGTCGAGAACCATCGGCCCGCAGTCGTCGGCGTCGATGAAATAGGTGTCGATCCGAGGATTGGCGCCGTCGTCGGGGTCCCATCGATAGATGCGCAATTCGCGCAGGCGCTCGGCCCCTTCGGGCTTCGGCCACGTTTTGCCTTCGGCGACGACGGAGTTCTTGGGGAGGGTGAATTCGACCATCTTAATACACCCGCGCCTTCGGCTCGATGTAAGCGACCTCATTCGTCATCGTGTAGCTGTGCACCGGGCGATAATCGATTGAGGTGGTCTTCCTCTCGCGATCGATCGTCGCGAGCGTATGCTTCATCCAGTTCTTGTCATCGCGATTCGGGAAATCCTCGCGCGCATGCGCGCCGCGCGATTCGGCGCGGTTGGCCGCGCTTTCCATCGTCGTGACGGCCTGAACGATAAGGTTGTCGTATTCCAGCGTCTCGACGAGATCGGAGTTCCAGATCAGCGAGCGATCGGTGATCTTGACGTCGGCGCCGTCGCGCCAGACGGCGTTGATCTGTTCGACGCCCTCGGCGAGGACCTCCCCGGTGCGATAGACGGCGCAGTGCGACTGCATCGTGCGCTGCATCCTGTCGCGCAATGTGGCTGTCGATGTCCCGCCGTTGGCGTTGCGGAAAAAATCGAGACGCGATAGCGCGAGATCGGCCGAATTCGCGGGGAGCTCCGGCTGCGTATCGTTGGGCTTGATGAGTTCGGCGGCGCGCTGCGCCGCGGCGCGGCCGAAGACGACGAGGTCAATAAGCGAATTCGAGCCGAGGCGATTGGCGCCGTGCACGGAAACGCAGGCCGCTTCGCCGAGCGCCATCAGACCCGGCACCACCTCGTCGGGATTGCCGTCGCGCTTGCGCAACGCCTCGCCGTGATAATTCGTCGGTATGCCGCCCATGTTGTAATGCACGGTTGGAATGATCGGGATCGGCTGGCGCGTCACGTCGACGCCGGCGAAAATTTTCGCGCTTTCTGAGATGCCCGGCAGCCGCTCATGCAGAATCTGCGGATCGAGATGCTCGAGATGTAGATAGGCGTGATCCTGATTCTTGCCGACGCCGCGGCCCTCGCGAACCTCGACGGTGATGGCGCGCGAAACCATGTCGCGCGGCGCGAGATCCTTCACCGAGGGCGCGTAGCGCTCCATGAAGCGCTCGCCTTCGCTGTTTGTCAGATAGCCGCCTTCGCCGCGCGCGCCTTCAGTGATCAGGCAGCCCGCGCCATAGATGCCGGTCGGATGAAACTGCACGAACTCCATGTCCTGCAGCGGCAGCCCCGCGCGTAGCACCATGGCGTTGCCGTCGCCGGTGCAGGTGTGCGCCGACGTCGCAGAAAGGTAGGCGCGGCCATAGCCGCCGGTCGCGAGCACGGTGAGCGCTGCGCGAAAACGATGGATCGTTCCATCATCGATCTTCAGGCACACGACGCCCCGACAGGCGCCGTCCTGATCCATGATGAGGTCGAGCGCGAAAAATTCGACGAAGAACTTCGTGTCGAGCTTCAGCGCCTGGCCATACATCGTATGGAGCATCGCGTGGCCGGTGCGATCGGCGGCCGCGCATGTGCGCTGCGCCGGCGGGCCGTTGCCGAAGTCCGTCGTCATCCCGCCGAACGGACGCTGGTAGATCGTCCCTTCGATCGTGCGCGAGAAGGGCACGCCCCAATGCTCCAGCTCATAAACGGCGGGCGGGGCGTTACGGCACATATATTCGATGGCGTCCTGGTCGCCGAGCCAGTCGGAGCCTTTGACGGTGTCGTACATGTGCCATTTCCAATTGTCCGGCCCCATGTTGCCGAGCGCGGCGGCGATGCCGCCCTGCGCCGCCACGGTGTGCGAGCGGGTTGGAAAGACCTTGGTGACGCAGGCGACATTCAGTCCCGCCTCGGCGCAGCCGACGACGGCGCGAAGGCCCGATCCGCCTGCGCCGACGACGACGACGTCAAAGGTGTGGTCGACGATCGCATAGGCGCGACCGCCCACCGACACATTTGATGCAGGACCCTTTGCAACCATTGATCAAGCCTTCTCGAATCTCATTCGCGCCGCGCGCAGCGTCGCTGCGTCGTCACAAGACGGGATCATTGCGATCAAAGCAGCGACGTCGCGCTGCTTCCTGCTCTCGCCTGTCACGTCGACGTCCGTGGATTGCATCGTCCGACTACTTCGGCGCAGCGATGAGGAGGATCGCGAGGACCCAGATCGCTGCGATGGCGCGCGACGCCCATGTGTTGGCGACGATCGCCTGCGCCTTCAACACTTTGTCGTGCACGTAATCTTCGATGATGTCGTCCATGCCTTGTCGCGCATGGATCATGCCGACCACGCCGAACGCAAGAAGCACCAGTGCGGGAAACGGTCTGCCGATTTCGGCGCGCACGCCTTCAAGCGACTTGCCGGCAAGTCCAAGAATCCACCAGGCGCTCAGCACGCCAAGCGGGACCAGCGCATAAGACGTCAACCGCATGAAGCGTGCGTGAGGCGAACCGCTATGGTCGGAGACATAGGCGTCGCCGGGTCCGGTTCGACCGCTCTTGAACCTTGTCGCAACCGTCATGAGTTCGCTCCGCTCAGCCCGCCAGCGTCTTGAAGATGAAGACGAGCAGCGTCAACAGGATGCCGCCAACGAGCGTCCCTTGCGCCAGCAGTTCCCGCCCTTTCGCGTCCATGTATAGCCCGCGGTCCCAGAGCGCGTGACGCACGCCGCCGAGCAGATGGTGGAAAATCGCCCAAACGATCATCAGCACCAGCAGATTGCCGATGAAGCCCGACCCGATCCAGGACACGGCGGAGAAGGCGCCGCCGCCAACCGCGGCGCCGAGCAGGAACAGCGCCAGAAGCGCCATGCCGACGTAAAGCCCCGCGCCGGTGATTCGATGCGCGATCGACATCATCATCGTCAGGATGGGCTTGAAGACCGTCAGATGCGGCGACAGCGGCCGCCGCGCGGCGAGCCCGTCAGTGTCGGCGTCTGCCATGTAGAACCCTCTCGCGTGCGGCCGATTTCTTCTCGGAACGCTTCCAAAGCAGATAGTTCAATTGTTGCGGCGCCGCAACTACGCGGGCGGCGCCTTCGACGGCCACATATGCAAAAGCCCCGTCGCCGGGGCTTTTGTCGCTCATCCTTGTAGCATTCGCGTTCAGTAGGCGGCCATTGGAGGGCCGGGAGGCGCAAGCAGCCAGTTGAAGCGATAATTGACGCCGGCGCGCACAGTATTGAGATGCGCGCGCTGCTGGGATTCGACGATGAAAGGCGCAACATAGATAGAGTCGTAATTCGCGCCGATGTTTGTGTAGAGATATTCGACCTTCGCCGACCAGTTCGGTAGGAAGGCGTATTCGAGCCCTCCGCCCGCCGTCCACCCGGTTCCCACGCGGGCCTGAGAGCCAAGCCACCCGTAGTTGAGACGCAGGTCGCCATAGGCGAAGCCGCCCGTGCCGTAAAGGAGCAGCTGCGCGTTCAGCAACGACACGCCCGCGCGCCCGCGCACTGTGCCGAACCAGTCGACGCTGCGCGTTGCGCCCCACCCCTGATTGCCGCCGCCGCCGACGCCCGATCCTTGAAAATCGGTTTCGAGACCGACGACGAAGAGCGGGGTCAGCTGATAATTATAGCCGATCTGGGCGCCGCCGACGACGCCGCCACTGTTCGACGCGCTCGAGGGCGCCAGCCAATGTCCATAGTCGTATCGATCAAGCCACCCGCCGCCAAGATTGAGACCGGCGTAGACCCCGGTCCAGGTGAAGATGGGCGGCGGCGGATAATAGACGGGCGGCGGCTCTTTGCGCGAAGGCAGGTCTGCGGCCGACGCCGACAGGACGGAGAGGCAAGCCGCGACGGCGACGCCGAAAGCTCGTTTTTTCATGAGAACCTCGATGGTGCGTTCTTTGAAACGCCAGCGCCCCCGCCAGTTCTGAAATGAATGATCAACAATGGCGCAATTGCGATAATTTATCGTTCATTTTCAATGTTTAATTGACATGCTTAGCCATCCGTTAACCGGCCTGAATTCCGCCGTGAAGTTCTTAACGCGCCAGCTCCCCCCGGCGTGGGGACCGGCCGATCCGACCGCCGCCCGCCGCGAGCCCGACGAGCGCCAGCGACGCCAAAAGCGCGCCCGCCCAGAAGGCGGACGCGGACCCAAAGGCGTCCCAGAGCGCTCCGGCGCCGGCGCTGGCTGCGAGCAGCGCGACGCCGCTTGCAAGGTTGAAAACGCCGAAGGCCGAGCCGCGTAACGCCGCCGGCGCGACGTCGGCGACGAGCGCGGCGAGGAGACCTTGGGTGAGGCCCATGTGCAGGCCCCAAAGCGCCACGCCGAGCCACACGAGCGGCATATGATCGGCGACCGCCAAGGCGGCGTCGGCGGCGACCAGCGCGACAAGGCCCGCCATCAGCGGCGTTTTTCTGTCGCCGCGATCCGAGAAGGCGCCAACCGGATAGGAAGCGCCGGCATAGACGACGTTCATCACAACGAGCACCAGCGGCGCGAGCGCCACCGGCAGTCCGACGTCGCGCGCCTTCAGGATCAGAAAAGCCTCGGAAAAACGCGCCAGACTGAAGACGACGCCGATCGCCACAACGATCCAGAAGGGGCCACCGAGCCGACGGACTTCCTCGATGTGCAGCGGAAAACGCGCCGGCCGCGGCGGCCGGGAGGCTTCCGGCTCGCGCACGCCGAACGCCAGGACTACGACGGCGAGAGCCGCCGGAATCGTCGCGATCCAGAACACGAAGGGGATGCTGTTGGCCGAGAACCACATCGCGGCCACAGCGACCGCCGGCCCGAGAAAGGCACCAATCGTGTCGAGCGACTGGCGAAGTCCGAAGGCCGCGCCGCGAATGGAGGCCGGCGCGATATCGGCGACGAGCGCGTCGCGCGGGGCGCCGCGTATGCCCTTGCCGACGCGATCGATGAAGCGGGCGGCCATGACCCAGGCGACATTCGGCGCCAGCGGGAACATCGGCTTGGTGAGCGCCGCAAGCCCATAGCCGATGATCGCCAGCTGTTTGCGCCGTCCGAACCAGTCCGACAGCGCGCCCGAAAAGATTTTCACGATCGAGGCGGTCGCCTCGGCGACGCCTTCGATGATTCCGACTTCCGCCATCGAGGCGCCCATCGCGCCGACTAGATAGACGGGCAACAGCGCGTGGATCATCTCGGATGAGAAATCCATGAGCAGCGAGACGAGCCCGAGCGCCCAGACGCCGGAAGGTATGGCGCGCAGACGCGAGACGCCGCTGGAGTCGTTCATGAACTTACAAGGCTCGCGCGCGCTAACCTCTCCCACGGAGAGGGTCGGTCCAAAGGACCGGGATGAGGGTCATGGCCACTTCGCAATACGCAAACTCACGCGAAGCGGAAACCCCTCACCCGGTTGCTTCGCAACCACCCTCTCCCGACGGGAGAGGGTTGGCGCGCGCTGCATTAATAGCGCGCGTTAAGCGCTACGCTTTCAGCGCCTGCGCCAGCCGGGCGATCCCGGTCTCGATCTCTTTTTCGGTAAGCGCGACGAAGCCGAGCATCAGCAGCCGATCGCCGCCATTGATGTCGTCAAAGCGCAGCGCCGAGCCCGTCGCCAGCGAACAGACGCCAACGCCGGCGGCAAGGCCTCTTTTCTCCACCTCGGCGGCGTCCGGAAAACCGTCCGGCAGCTTCCACACGAGATGCATGCCGGCCTGGTCGCCATAGATCTCGCAGTCGCCGAAATGATTCCGCAGCGCGCCCAGCAGCGCGTCGCGCCGATCGCGATAGAGCTGGCGAATGCGCCGCAAATGGCGCCCGAACTCGCCGCTCGACATGAAATCCGCCATCGCCGCCTGTTCGAGCCAGCTTTGGCCGTTGTTCATCAACATTTTCATGCGCCGCCCGGCTTCGGCGAGACGGCGGGGCAGCACGACATAGCCGAGCCGCAGGCCGGGTCCCATGCACTTGGAAAAGGTGCCGAGATAGATGACGCGCTCGTTGCGATCGAGCCCCTTCAGCGCCGTCAGCGGCGAACCGACAAAACGGAAGTCGCTGTCATAGTCGTCTTCCATAATGTAGGCGTCGTACTGCGTCGCCCAGGCGAGAAGCTCGAGCCGCCGCTGCAGGCTCATGGTCACGCCGATCGGATATTGGTGCGACGGCGTCACATAGGCGACGGCGCCCCTGGTTTTCGGCAGCCGCGACACGTCGAGTCCGTCCTGGTCCACGGGCACTGGATAAAGCGTCGCCCCAAGGCTTTCGAGCACGAAGGCCGCGCCCTGATAGCAGGGCGATTCGACCACTGCGGTTGACCCCGGGGTCACGAGCAGCCGGCCGACGAGATTGAAGCCGTCCTGGCAGCCGCCGACAATGACGATCTGCTCCGGATCGGCGACGACGCCGCGCGCCGGCGCAAGATGTTTGGCGACGGCGCGCCGCAGCTCCATCAATCCTGCGGCGTCATTGTAGCTCGTGAGATTGGAGCCGACCGCCTTCAGCCGATTCTTGATGTGATGCGACCAGGCCTTGAGCGGAAAGGATCGCGCGTCCGGCCGGCCCACCCAGAAATCGGCGGCGAGACGACGACGCTCTGGGTCGGCGAGGCGATGAGTGCGCAAAACACCGCAGGGCGGTGGAACGTCAATCGCGGCGCCCTGCTCTTCCTTCTGCGGCGCGCGGTGATCGGCCGACAGAAACGCTGTGTCCGGCAGATCCGGCGAAACGAAGGTGCCCACATAGGGCTTCGTGCGAATGTATCCTTCGGCGATCAGCCGCTCATAGGCCAGCACGGCCGTATTGCGTGAGACGCCAAGTTGGCTGCTCAGCTCGCGCGTGGTCGGCATCGGATCGTCGCATTTGAGCTGACCGTTGAGAATCATCGAGCGGATCTGATCGAAGATCTGGTTCTGCAGAGTGTTCTTGTCTGACTCAGCCAGAATGATCGACAGTTGCACATGCCCGCTCTTGACGATGGGCGCTGGACGATCCGTGGTCGTTAAGGTCATCGCTGCAATCTCCCCTGGGCGGAAGCTAATGCGCTTCTAACCCGCGCGCATAGGTCCACAGGGAACGTAAGCATTGGCGCCAACTTTCGAGCCCATTGCTAACTAGCACGCCAGCCAGAGAGGAGAACCGTTTCGATCTGGCGCCATCAGGTTGCTTGCTCCTGGCGCTTTTACTTGGACGCACATTGGGGAAAGCTGCGTTCGTCCCAGTTAGAAGCGCCTGAGCAAAGGGAGACCAAAATGCCGTTTTCGAAGTCGCGCTTCGTGCCCGTGGCGTTTTGGGTTGGCTTTTTGGCGTTAGGTCTTGCGACCAACAGCAGTCATGAGCAAAAGGCGCGCGGGGTCGCCCACAGCAGGCAGGAGATGAGCGTCGCCAGCGCCTCGGCCAAGCGCCTGCCCCTGCTGATCCAGGATCGCAATCAGATCGTTCGCGACTGAGCGCGCGGACAGATTTGCTCCTCTGCGCCGCGCGAGCGGCGTTTTTTTTTGCGCTGAATTCCTATGGTTTGCGCAGGGGCACGAGGCGATTCAGCACGGTGATGGACAGGAAGCCGCCGACCCAGGCGCCCACCGCCGCGAACGCCACATAGGCCCAGTTTGACGTATAGCTGATCACCGCAAAGGCCGAGAGCAGATACCAGATGCTGCTCCAGCTCGCGGCCGCGACGCGCCGACGCTCCGACACGGCGGCGTTGAAGAACACATAGACCGCATCGGTGATGGCGGTCGAGACGGCGACGCCAATTCCGATCAGCGGGTCAATCGCAGGCAGGTCCATGGTCTCCTCCGCTTTCGCCCGGTCAGGGCGAACGGGAGCAGCTATGGACGCCGCAATGGACCGAGGCAATCGACAGGGCGAACGCGCCTTAGCCGCGAGCATTTATTCAGCGCCGCCGACCTGAGCGGGCTCCTTTCCACACGCCCAAATGCATTTCTTCGCGGATTTGCCATCGCAGAACGGCTGATAAAGGACGTAGTACCAGACCGAGTAAGGGATCTGACCGTAAGGGCGCGTCGGGGCGCCCCCTGGCGTGCGAAGGATCGGCAAGCACTTTTTGAGCGCCTTTGCTTGATCTTTCGACTGAGCCTCGCCGGCGGCAAAGGTGAGGCCAAGCAGGATGAGGAGTTGATACTTCAACATATGCCGGCCCTGCATCTTCAACCGAAGCAAGACGCCAGATGGCGCGCGGATATGCTGGGGCAAGCGACCAGCTACAGTTTTGCGCGCCACGTCGGGGTGACGCACGCTTTTTTCCAGGCTTTGTGGCGATGGCGAACCGAAATAGGCCGCTTGGATGGTGGGCGCGACAGGGATTGAACCTGTGACCCCTACGATGTCAACGTAGTTGATTAGAGATTATCTGGGTTTATCCTGCTTCCATGACTTTACCAAGCAACTGATTTATGAGATATTCCCCCTTACGTTCATGTATCGAGTTTACCCGGATTTTCCGCATTCTGCTTCCAACCTGCTTCCAAGATCGGCCCCGCCCATGCCCAGGCTCACCAAGACGGTCGTCGACGCGCTCGACCCAGCCGGCAAGAATTCCTTCGTTTGGGATAGCGACCTTTCCGGCTTTGGCGTCCGCCTCATGGCGTCAGGACGGATGACCTATGTCGTGCAGTATCGGACCGCCGCGGGTGCGACCCGCCGGCTGACGCTCGCCAGTGTTGGCGCCATCGCGCCAGACGAAGCGCGCAAAGTCGCCCGGCTTCGGCTCGCCGATGTGGCCCACGGCCGCGATCCGTCCGAAGAGCGGCGCGCAGCCCGTGAAGCCAGCCGGCCGATGACCGTCGCCGAGCTGTGCGAGCAATATCTCCAGGCCGCGCGCCATGGGCACGTCACGACGCGCTTCGGCCGATCGAAGCGCGCCGCGACAGTCGCGATCGACGAAGGCCGCGTCTCACGTCACATCGTCCCGCTCATCGGCAAGAAGCCAGCCGGCGAGCTGACACGCGCTGACATTCAGCGCATGGCCGACGCCATCGCCGCCGGCAAAACGGCGACTCATGTCAGGACGCGAGCCCGCGGCGTCGCGCGCGTCACCGGGGGCCCGGGAACCGCCGCGCGCGTCGTGGAACTGTTAGGCGGCGTCTGGACGTGGGCCGAGAAGCGCGGATTGGTGTCGGGACAGAACCCGGCGCGCGGCGTCGACAAGGCCCGCGGCGAGGCCCAGGAGCGCGTTCTTTCGATCCATGAGCTTGGCGCGCTCGGCGAGGCGATGGAACGCGCCAGAGAAGCCGCGCCTCTCGCTGTGGGCGCGTTGCGCCTGATAGCGCTCACCGGCCTGCGGCGCGACGAAGCTTGCGGCCTACGATGGAGCGAAGTGGACTTCGAGGGCTCGTGCCTTCGCTTGGCGCAGACCAAGACCGGCCGCTCAACGCGCGCGATCGGCAAGGCGGCGATCGAGCATCTGCGCTCCCTGCCCCGCCTCAGCGACGAATTCGTATTCCCGAGCCGATCGGGCAAGACCTACGCGGACCTGAAGAAGCAGCTCGCGGCGATCTTCGACGCCGCAAAGCTGACCGACGCGCGATCGCAGGCACTGCGCCGGACGTTCGCGACGTCGGCGGACGAGGCGGGCTACGGCGACGCGACGGTCGGCGAGCTGCTTGGGCACGCGAAGCGCGGAGTGACGCAACGATCCTATGTGCGCCGGCCAGACGCGGCGCTTGTCGCCGCGGCAACCAGGGTCGCGCAGACGATTGCCAACGCGATCGACCGGACCGGCGGAAAAGTGGTCGCGCTACACCCGCTGGGAATTGCAACAGATGGTTGAGAACCCTTCGCTACAACCGCGTTTCACAACCGCGTTTCACCACTCTCGCTGGCAGGCCACTTGAAACGCAGATGAAACGCTGGCGCGCTAACATATTGTTTTTGCGTCACGTTTCACTTTTCTCGCCGATTAGTCGGAAAAATGAAACGCGGATTGAAACGCGAGCCATCTAAAACATTGTTTTTACACTACGTTTCAATGAAACGCGGTGAAACGCAGGGTGAAACGCCGCGTCACGTTTCATTCACCCCCCTTAAGGGGTGAAACGTGAAACGCGGCACGAAACGCGGTTGAGAAATCCGGCCATCATTCTCGCCTCTCTGAGGCACCACCATGCGCCCCGTTCCCCGCCCCGCCCCACCACCTTCGCGACGCTCGAACGGACATGCGCCATCTGCCCGGCGGACTTGTTCCTCGCGCGCGCGTAGGATCGGCCGTGTGAAAGAACGACTTGCGGAACGTCATCGCGCTGACAGCAAAAGCGCGATCTTGGGTAGAAAATCTAGCCGCCCAATCCGCCGTATGGGTAGATTTCATACTCGTTTTCTTCTTTAAAATCAGTTATTTACATCAAACGCAAGCGCTGCTATGAAGATGCAGCCGGGCTAGACGTTGCAGCGCCGAGCCCGGCTTATCCACAGCTCGTTTCGGAGACCGAACCATGGCTAATGCTCAACATACCCGAATTGCGTGCGCGCAAGCATCCCCGCGGCGCGCCGGTCCGTCCGGCGCGGACCCGATCTTTGCGGCGATCGCCGCGATGAAGCGCGCGACGACTAAATACATAGCCGCGGAAGCCGAGGCCGAGTTATCCGCCACTCACGACGAAGCTGCGGATGCCGCATGTAGCGCTAAATTTGACGCCGAGTTCGCCGTCATCGGCATGGAGCCGACGACGCGCGCGGGCGCCATAGCGCAGCTGCGCGTCCTCGCCACGCTCCTCGACAGAGAGACGCCGGCCGACGCCGTCGTGGTGGGGACCAGCGAGACGATCCGTCGCGCGCTTGCCGTCGTCGAGAGGAACGTGCGCTGATCGTCGGCGGCCGCAACTGAACGCTGACACAGGGCGCGCGAGCATGTCTCGCCGCCTTTTCCCGAGGGGCTGTGCAGACTGGCGGGGCGCCGGCTGCCCATCGAACGCCACAAACAAATCACTCAACAACGAACATCTCGCAATTTCAGCGCCTTGTCGCAAAGGTAAAAATAATACACCAAAAGTCTGCCGCGGCTTGATAGATGACATACAGCTGGCAAAACTGACGTTTCGATGCATAACCTATTGAGTTGACTCTTGCACGTTGAGCAACGTTGGACGAATACTTTGGTATATTTTATACCCTTTACCGCATATATTTTCTACCACTTTGGCTTTTATTTATATCCCTGGTATCATCTCCGTATATTCAATAAAGCGGAGACGCGACGTGACCGCCCCTAAGAAACTAATCACGCCCGAAAAGGCCGTTGAGCTCTTGCGCGAGCGCTATGGTTTCGGGTCGGTCGCCTCGCTGGCGAAGTGGAGAACGATCGGCGGCGGCCCGTGTTTTCGAAAACTTGATCGGTTCGTTCTTTACGACCCCGACGAACTAATTGCGTGGGCCGAGGCGAAGATCAGCGCACCTTTCTCGTCCACCAGCGAGGCCGGAAGCGGCCAACCCTGCCCCGAAGGTCGTCGCCGTGGCAGGCCAAGGAAAAGGCCACAAGAAGAGCGTCAGGAGCCCGCCGGGACGGCGTAGTCGAGTGCAGGAGAGTAGCGAGTTAGTCGCAGCCGCCGGCACCAAGGACGCCGACAATGAACGCCCCCGCCATTGCCGCGAAAGCCGGTCGCTCCCGCGAGATTGAAGCGACCGGCCCGAGCGCGAATTACAGCACAGACGAAACGAAGCTAGCGCCGGGACCGTCGAACGTCGCCGCACCGTCGTTGCTGCAATGCGCCCGCGCGACGCTCTATGCGACGCTGCCCACGCCCGAAGGTAACGCGTATCGCCGCGAGATCGGAACCGACTGGCGCACGATCGAAGCGGCGTGCGGATGCCTTGTCGTCGCCCCCGTGAAATATGCAGCGGATCGGACGTTCGATTTCCTCGAGCCCCACGAGCGAGGCGGCGTAATGTCAGCCGTGATCGAGTGCTTCGGCGCCGACCGCGTCGACACGATCGACCTTTGCGCATGGCCGCTCAACCGCCCCGAAAAATTCGCGACCTATCTGCGCCGCGCCGATGGTCTCGGGGTGCACGCTCCAGTCGACGGCTATTATTTCGGCGGCGGTGGCCTGCATGTCTTCCGAACCCCGGAAGCGTGGCTCCGCGCGCACTGCTACGGCTCCGTGATCCTCAACTCGGCAAACGCTCCGCGCTGGCTCGCGGCGGCGAAGGGAAATATCGCGGCCGAGGACGTCGAGCACGGGCGCGAAATCGCGCGCGCACTGCATGGCTTCTTCGATCCGCGCCGCATCCTTGCTCCGCTCGCCGGGAGCGCCGCCGCGTGAACGACTTCGCCCCTATCACCGATGAGCGGCATTACGCGCCAGCGCCGAACGATCGCCGCGGAAGCGGGAGGTCGCGCCCCGAGCGCTTTAAGCTCACGCACTTCGATGACGTAACGCCGGACCTCAGCGCTGACTACCGGATTAAGGGCGTGCTTCCGGAAACCGGTTTGGTCGTGGTTTGGGGTCCGCCGAAATGCGGAAAATCTTTCTTTGTGCACGATATGACGATGCACGTCGCCCGCGGTTGCGAATACCGCGGACGAAAAGTGAAGCAAGGCGGCGTCGTTTATTGTGTCCTCGAAGGGCAGCGCGGGTTTCGGCGACGACTTGAAGCTTACCGCCGCGAGAAGATGAACGGCGAGCGCAGCGCGCCATTCCATCTTATGGAGGCGCCGCTCAACTTGGTCGCCGATCATGTCCATCTCGCTGCTGCGATCCGCGAGCAAGTCGCAGAAGAGCCGCCGGTTGTGATTGTGCTCGATACCCTTAATCGATCGCTTGTCGGATCGGAGAACGACGACAAGGACCTTGGCGCTTATGTTCGCGCGGCAGACGCGATAGGCCGAGAATTTAAATGCCTCGTAATCATCGTTCACCACTGCGGGCATGGCGGAGATCGTCCGCGCGGACATTCGTTACTCGGCGGGGCGCTCGATCTTCAAATTAGCGTGAAACGTGACGCGGCAAACAACGTCATTGCCGAAATAGATGCGGCCAAAGACATGGACTCGGGGCTCGTCATAACAAGCCGGCTCAAGCAGGTGCAGATCGGCATAGACGACGAAGGCGACGCTGTTACGTCGTGCCTCATCGAGCCGGTCGACAATGCAGAAATTGCTAATCGACCTTCCACACGCGGCGACAAGGGCTCCTTGCATAAAGCATTCATCGAAGCTTACGAGCGTCTCGCCGACAGCGCGAAGCCGACCCCTGGATTTGACGGCAAGCCTGTCAGGAAAGTTGACGCGGACGATCTGAGAGAAGACCTGAGGGACCGCGGTTTTCTCGAAGTCGACGACGATGGAAATATCACCGACACCGGCCGGCGTAATTTATTCCGAGCCAAGAAGTCGCTGCTCGACGCCAAGCGCTTCGCGGAGACGGGACGCAAAATTTGGAGGATCGCGCCTTGACCCGCCGCCTCCCTAACCGCCGCGCCCATGAAGCGTTTGCTTTCACCTTTCGCGGCCTCTCCTACGCGTCCGGCGTTGGCGCTCTCGACTTGCTTGCGGAGAATTCTCGATGACCGCACGCGCCCTCGTCACAGGAACGCTATTCCGCGCGCCGGAGCGCAAAGTCTCGCGCGGCGGTAAACCCTATGTCAGCGCAACGATCCGCGTTCGCGAAGGCGATGCATCGCAATTCTGGCGAGTGACGATCTTTTCCGAGAGCGCTGGCGAAGAAATGATGAGCCTGTCAGACGGCGATGCCGTGTCAGCGCAGGGCGCCATGCGCGCCGAACTCTATCGCCCTGACGACGGCGAGCCGCGACTTTCGCTTTCTATCATCGCCGATCAAGTTCTCGCCCTGCGGCAGCCCGCGCGCAAGCGCGAGAAACAGCCCGCCGACGCGCCCGGCAAATCAACCGCCTGCACCGATCGCTCGACCAGCGCAAGACCCGTCAGCGGCCATCGCTCGCCCTACGCCCCGCACGGGATGCACGAGACCGACCGCTCGCTCGACGACGACATTCCTTTCTAAGAGGCGCCCGAACATGATCAGCTCTGCGACCAACCCGCGAAAGGCCGAAGCGCTGGCGAAACTGCGCCGCGGCAAAATCACGATCCCACAAGCCGCCAAACTCACGGGCGCGCCGATATCGGGCGTCGTGGGCTGGATGAAGCTCGCCGGCCTGGAAATCCCCGAGGAATATCGGCGGCCCCGACGCGCGCCGCGCGTGGTGCGTTGAGACCAAAATTGCTTCGCGCGTAGAGATCAGCCCGACTGGATCAGAACCGGCCGATAGCTGATATGAACGAGACGCAGGAAACCGAAGCGCCGCGGAACCGACTGCAGGTTCTCGGCCATCAGCGCGCGTCGAAGAAGAAGCCACTGACCGTGCTCGACGCAAAGGCGCAATTGCTTATTTCTTATTTAATTCATGGATGCCAGCACGACTACGTCACACAAATCACGAGAGCGGCGCCAACCGAGTTCGACCCTGACGCGCGACGGCCGCTCGAACCCGGCGAGCCGATGAAGCTCGAAGAGGCGGCCGACCTGTTGCGCATTCGCCGGCGTCACGCGCGCTGGATCATGGCGCAGCCGATCGCACAAAAAGAACTTGCGCTGCAGCTGCAGTCATTGCGCTCAGGAATGAAAGCGCAGGCTTTGATGACGGTGGGCGAGATCATGACCGAACGCGGCGAGAATTCTGCGGCCGATAGAAAGGTCCGTCTCGCCGCGGCGCAAACGATCATGGGCGACGAAGCGCGCGGACCTGCCGTCAACGTCAATGTGGGGGTCGGCGTCCAGCTTACCGCGGGCATAGTCGTGAGATTGCCGGCCAACGTTCCGCAGACGCCTCTCGAAAGCGGCGCCGAGCCCAGATCGATCATCGACACGCACCCGCTGACACGCGAGCAGCGAATGCTCACGCGCGTGGAAAGCAACGAGGTCGCCGATGACTGACATGCGCGCATTCATCAAGAGCCTGCCGAATGCGGGCGACCTCGACCCCGCTAAACGCACGGCGAACGAACGCGAGATCGAACGCCGTGTAAGCTCGTTGCCGGCCAGCGAGCGCGCGAAGTTTGAGACGACGCTCCGGGATATGGCCAGCGAGCAACATCGCAGCCTGAATTTCGAGACGAAATGGACCGCGGCGCGACACGACGCGGCGCTGAAAGAGCAGATCACCCAAGGAAGGGGAGAAAAATAGATGGCGAATATTCTTGCAACCATCGCTGGCCCGGCCGGCATTTTGAGCGCGCTGGACTATCGTGCCGCGCAGCGCAACGAGTCGCGAGCTAAACTCTTGTCGCGCGCCGGCATAACGCAAGGCGACTGGGATGCGCTCGCAACGGCGCTCGGCGGCGCAAACGCCGTGAACTTGCGCCGTCTCTTGAATGCGTCTCAGGCGGCGCTTTGCGTGATTGAGCAATCGACCGCCATCCCGGAGGGCAGTTCAGCCTCCCACAACGGTCCCATTGTCTCGAGCTTCGGCGACTTGAGCTAATGACCGACGCGCCGCCCGACCGACCATCACCATGGGCGCCGTGCGAGCGCGTCTTTCCCCTAGAAGGATATCGCCGCCCGCAAACGGCAGAGGAAATCTGGCAGGAACACGTCGATCGCAACTGGCAGCGGCGTAACCTTCCCACCGAGGACGAAGAACGCGAAGCAATTCGCAGGAAGCGCTCAAAGCGTCGAGTTTGGTGAACATGCGCTAGCAGTGCGATTGTAAAAGGAAAAGAGCAATGGAAAATCGTGGTTACGTTCGATTTGTTGGCGGCGAGACAAAAGCCTTCGCCAGCACGTCGAAGCCGAAAGGAATTCTCGCCAGCATCTTGCGCACGCTTGAGACTCGCGGCGTCGGCCGGCGTCAGATCGAAGACGCAGGCGTTGACCTTGAAGCTATGAAACAAGCCTTCGCAAAGATCGACGAGCGTCAATTCCAAATGTTGCTCAACCTCGATAGCTTTCACCCCGTCCAGATCGTCACAATCGAGGCGATGGAGCGGCACGCTCAGGGCGTGCCGATAGACTCGCGCGACCCCGGCACGATGTTTGGCCGGTTCTGACATGGAAGTCGGGCGGCCTGTCAGCCTCTATGCGCTGAACATTTCGTCGGTCGGCGCTGACATCGCCGGGCTGCATGCTATCCTGTTGCGCAGCCCGGCGATCCGTGACGCGCTTTCGTTCATTCCCTACCAGTATTTCGTCAAATCCGATCGCAGCGGCGGCGAACTCGCGCGGCTCTTGCAGCCGGTCATCCCCGCCCACTTCGCCGTGCTCGCGCTGCGCCCCACCGAGAGCAGCGGCGTGCTTCCCCCGCATGCGGTCGACTGGATCGAGCACGAGCCGTCGCCGACACGCGGAGAGGCCCATCAGCCTTCGCCTTTCGACATTGCGATGTTGCCTTCGCTGGACTGTCTTCTCCCCACCGAGGCCGAGCGGCAGATGCACGCCATGATCCTGGCCGAACCCCAGGGAGTCGCCTGACATGGGTCTCGCCTCCGGCATTTCTCTCGCTGCAACGGGCCTGCAGGCGTTCGGCTCCTACAGTCAAGGCCGCACAGCCGCCTCGAACGCGCGCGCGCAGGGCCAGAGCACGGGGTTCTCGCGCTTCTATGACGCCATGCAGGCGCAGGTCGCGGCGCAGGCCGGAGAGTTGAAGGCGACCGAGACTGACACCTATCTGCGCCGCCGCACCGAGGGCGCGCTGGCGAACATCGATGCGGTGCTGGCGGGAACTGGAACCGTCGACAGCTCGCCGTCGTCATGGGCGGTCAAGAACCGCTTCGAATACCTTGCCGACGAGGCCCGCACGACGCAGACTGGCAATATCCGCCGGCAGGTCACGGCCGATCGCAACGCGGCGCAGCTCTATGCGCTGAGTGGCGTGAATGCGATCAACGCCGCCAACGACAACGCGGGCGCATTAGACGTGACAGGCCTGCTCTTCGCGGGCGGATCGCTCTTCAAGCGCTTGCCCAATTCCGGGGGCGGCCAGTACTACTGAACAGTCGCAAGCCGGACTGACGACGAAGACGTGAAGCACATCGCCAACAATCTCGGCATGGCTCATGCTGGCCCGGCGCCGAAGGTGAACGCCAGCGAAAGCAGGATCAATTTGTCCGACCTTCCATGGCCAACCATTAAGCGCCTCAACGAATTTACGGAACTCGACAGAGAGGTTTACCGTAGGGCATGGGAGCGCCGGCGGCCTTACTTGCCCAAGCAGACGTAATTGAAGCTCGCCGAGCTGGTGCCAGCGCCCAGCGTGATGGTGAAGGAGGCCGCCGCCGGAGGCGAGACGCGCACCGTCGTTCCAACTGCAGCGGCATTGGCAGCTGTGACGGTGCAGGCAGCAGCAGTCGGGTAGGCGTTGGCGAAGGTAAGCGTGCAGGCGGTCGGAGACCCCGTGCCTGTCGTGAAATTGCCGCTGACGTTGGTTGAGTTGGCGTCAACGGCAGGGGTTGTCCCGCACGACGAGGGGACCGGGACCGCGCTGGCGGAGATAATGTTTCGGCCGATAAGGTTTGTCAGGGATGTGACGTTGCCCGCCGCGTAGAAACTCTGGTTCGACACCAGCAGATTTGACGCCGCGTCACCCCAGAGCCTGACCGACGAAGTCCCATCGGATTTCATCCACGCGATTTCAGCGAGCGACGGCAACTCCGCGAACACACCGCCGCCGGAAAGGCCATAAGTCTTGTCAACGGCTCCGTCGAGCAGAACAAAGCCTTTTTGGGCGATCGCCGTAGCAGGCAGCCCAGCGCCGACGCCCCCGGCCATGAAACCGAACGCCGTGATTTCATGCGGCACATTGTAGGTAGCGGTGTGCACGCCGGACTGCGACCCGCTCGCGTTGATCGCCGCGCCGCCGGGGGTCGCCGACACCTGATAGGTATCGGCGGTCTTGTTGATGATGTAGTAGGTCGTTCCCGCCGTCAGGCCAGTCGGCAGCGCTCCTGTCGTCGTGAATGTGATCGTGTCGTCATTTTTTCGATTATGCCCGACATGCGTGATAATGCCGGGAGAGGCAATCGAGATTGTGACCGTGCCGGACCCGCCATTAGCCACGCCCGTCGTCAGCAAGAACGGATAAATCAGACCGGCCGATACGGTGTTCAGCGCTGCATAGGGGCGAAGGGTTTGGAACGTCGGACGTAGGTTTATCGCATCAAACTGGTTTGTTGCGATGCCTTCTCCCTTTGCGGCTCTGATGGCTCGAACGTCCACGCCAACTGCGATGCCGTTCGCATCGTCGTTGACGCCGATAAACACGCCGCCCTCGGCCCCGGCAGTCGGCGTTCCCGTCCATGTCCTATAATCACTGGTTCGCGCATAGCCGGTGATGGCAAGCGCTCCCATAGGAGAGCCGGCGGCAAGCGTGGCGACGGAGGTCGCGCGCGGCACATATTGCTCGATCCACGAATAGGGCGGGTTGGCGCCGGCGTAGCCGGCGCCGCCGCTGGACAGCGCTGCCTCGCCGAAAAAGCCCCGGTTAAAGCGATGCACTTTGCCGATCGTCGGCGTGCCGTAGAAATCGCCTTCGAAAAACCGCTGCAACGAAGCGATGATAGTGCTGGCGTCTGTGATCTCCCCCTTTGTATTGATCGTGGTTACGAGAGGGGAGCCCCAAGTGTTGGTGGCGGTCCACACATTGTTGGCGTTGAGCCGCGGGATGTTCGGGATGTCTGCTAAAGAAAATACATCGACCACGCGCGATTTTCGCGTCGCCCCAGACTGCACAACCGGGAAATACTCATTCCCTATCAGCGGTGTCGCCGCTGTCGGTAGCGAGCTGATCGGCAGCGTCGACGTTTGGGCGAGCGCGGAGACGGAGAGGGCCGCGAGAAAGGCGGCGGCGAAGAGGGAGGCGAGTTTCGATTTCATGCGAAGCATGAGGGAGCGGGAAGCGCCGAGTTTCAACGCACCGGGGGGCGCACTTTTCGGTGGCATCGATGAACTGCGCGGGTGCGTGGCGCTGACCGAGCCCGGCTACTCCCTCGTCTCGCGCTGTTTTTTGAACGGGATCATCTGCCACGAGTAATCGAAATTCAGGATGTCGGTGTTGATGATGATCACGCAGGCGCCGTGGGGGTCCCTAAGTTTGACGATCCGGCGTTTGCCAGCGGTCGAAATGGTCGCGGAGAAGGGCTGATGATTGAAGGTGCTGGTGCCGAACCTGTTCAGCCGCTCAATGTTCTCCGGCGAGAAAAACGCCAAACAGTCTTTCACCCGCTCGGCAAACCGCACATAGTTCTTATCTGCAAGTTGCAGGCTCGCCACCGTCGCGTGACGTTCGGCGTCGGTCATCTCCGCAATGAAATCGATGGCGTCGGCTTCGTCTCCCTCAAAATTGAGGAAGCTGATGTTCCGCTCGACGTCGTGAAGCTCCTTGATGGGGTGGTAACTTTTCATGACCGCGGTAGTGCCCGTCATGAAGCCGAAGTCCACGTCGCGGGTTTCCGCGGCGGAGTCGCCGTGACCACGAAAGCCGGCGGGCCCGTAGTATCCGTCGCTTTCCTCATCTTCCGCGCTGCGGATGATGTCATGGAGGACCAGCCGCGCGTTCGCTTTTTCCTTGATGGCCCTGAGCCTAGCTTGCAGGTCGGGCATGTCTCTCCTCAACGTACGATAAGCCGTCAGGGTCTGCTCTGCCACAGACCTAGCAGCGCGAACCGTGTCACGCTTCGATGAGAGAAACTTGAAAGCCTCCATAAGGTAGCTTTCTTCGTAGTACTTCCGCTCCTCGCGCTTGAATTGCCGTTCCGCCTGGACTGCATGGTCGGCGCAACATCTTCCTATTACTGCTGCCACCTTCATTCCTGGCACGTAAACAAGGTCTCCTTCGAGGAACCTATTTGGTGTGCACATGGGACACGGGGCCATGTCGCCATTAGGGCGTTTCTTGCCGTCGATCTTGACATGTCGAAGGATTATGTACTCGGCATCCTTTGGGATTTTGCCGTGGTACAAGTCTGGATGTTTTTCCGGCTCTGCCGTCTTACCAAGAAACTCTGTTACATCATCACAGAAAATCTTAGTCGGTCGGCCATTGAATACTCGGTGACCCATCGGCAGCTCCGTTCGAACAAAACCAGAAGATCATGATCTGTTCTGCAACGCGGACCTACAACGAATCATTCTCTAGCGGCTTCCGCCCCACAAGGCAACGGAGATATTACTGGATATAGTGGCTCAGGGCTTTATATCCGCATGATTTTGATGCAAATCTCCCGCTCAGGCCGAGCTAAGTAATACCGCCGCTGTCAGGTCTTCTCGCAAGAAAAAACACAGCTTTGCCTTGCCGTTGGCGTATCCAGCTTGCGTCGTAGGTCTAAGGTCGAACGCAAGGCGCGAGGCGCAGCTACGCTAAGTTTCGCGGCATTCATTTCGGCTGCTGGGCTTCGATCGCCTTCACGCCGAATTTTGCAGCCTCCTCGGCGCCGGCGTTCGGTCCCTCGGGCGCGCAGCGTGTCGTCGGCGGGCTCCCGCACTTGCGCCAATATCCGCCCAGCAGAGGCGGCCTGAAGCCATCCGCAGGCTGCTGGAAAAGGTTTGGGCAGCGAGATCGCGCGCGTCGACCGGCCGTCAGAACTGAAAAACGCTGACAATAGCCAAATCGGTTGCTCTGTTCTCGTCCACATCCTCCTGGATTGAGATCGCATATTTTCCTGGCAGACCAATCAAGTCGACCGAATAGGCGGTGAAGAATGAAAAGCCTTGCCGCTCTTCGAGGAGCTTCTGAACTTTGTATAATTTTTCGACTTCGGCCTTAAGCGCCGAAGGCAGGATGTTTCGAGCGCCGACGCTGCAATTGTCGCTGGCAAACCCGTCGATAATTTTCTTTCCGGCGAAGACAAAATACATCCCGTCAAGAGTGTTAGTTGCTTTGTCCACTCTTGCCACCAGCCATGAAGCGCTATTGCTCCCGCCAGCCAACAATTTACTAAACTCATCATGAATATCGCGAGTGGCGAGAGCCGATCTCCACTCAGGAGGACGATCAAATATCTTTACTGCAGATGATATCTTCTCGCCATTTATCCCAGTCATGACGCAGACCGTATCGAAAATCCTGAGCATGTCGCGCGGCTGCTCGAGCGCGGCAGACTCCGTTGTGAATGTCGCCAGCAAAGCAATTAACGCGCATCTCTGCATCCGCCCGCCCCGAGTTAATCGCACGCCTTCCTGCCTCGCGGCAGTCGCGCCAGACGCAAGAGCGCCAAGCCTATCCTGCGCTTGGCGCGACTCGCCCTTCGTTCTATGATGCAGCCTTTCCAGCATCGAGGTTTGAATATGCGAATTTTTTTGATCCTGATCTCGACGTTGATCCTAAGCGCCTGCGCTACGACCATCCCGGTAGCCGTCATTACGCACGATGGGCATATCCTGCGCGGAGAGAATACAGTCTCGATGGCGAGCGGCACGTTTTCCGTGTCGGACGGGAGGCTGACTTGCACAGGCAGTTACAACCCGCTCAATGAGTCGCGCACGATCACGGTGACGGTGACCTGCAACGACGGCCGAACAGGGATCGCGATCGCTACTCGCGATACACCAATGAGCGGAGGCGGAAAGGTGACCCTGTCAGACGGATCGGAGGGAACATTTATTTTTGGCGATGCGGCCAGAAAAATTTAGTGGCGGACGCCTCTCAAAATTCCTGACACGCCCAAAATTTCCATGTCAGCCGGGGTTCGGCGAGGGAGACTTGCGCGGGGGAGACACGAGATAGGGGTCGGCGACTGACTTTTCCCCCACCCCGGCCCTTTCGCGAGAGGCCCCCGGGGGGGCGGCGCTGACTGCGCGAATTACGCTGCGAGGTTGGCTTGGTCGGCGGCCTCGGCAATCTTGCGGTCGAGGCGGCCGTCCACGCGGTGAAGAGTGCGCGAGGCAGCGAGGCGCTTCGTGAGTGACGGGATCAGCGCGTCATCCGCAACCAGCGTGAGACGCAACCCCAGGACGGCCAGGAGCGACGACAAGGCAAGGTCGCCGATCGGCTCCGACTCCTCGAGCAGGTGCGGCGCATCTTCGAGCGCGACGACGAGCTTCATGCCCAACGCGCCCAGGAGGGCCGCAAGCGACATATGGCCGAAGTTCTTCATGCGGCCCGGCCCGAGAAGCTTTGCGGCGTAGCCCGATTGAGTGCCCGCTGCGTCGTCCAGTTCGAGCATC
This sequence comes from Methylocystis rosea SV97, assembly GCF_000372845.1. Taxonomy (GTDB): domain Bacteria; phylum Pseudomonadota; class Alphaproteobacteria; order Rhizobiales; family Beijerinckiaceae; genus Methylocystis; species Methylocystis rosea. The sequence continues at coordinate 1,880,138 of NZ_KB889963.1, read as the reverse complement.
GTGAGGCCGACCTGGCGTCTGCGCTCAGCAATCGCGCGGCGTAGGTCGGCAGTCGTCTGGACGATCGTGTAGGGCTCCACGAGGCCTCCGCGTGCAAATCATGTCGCGCCGGGAGTCTATCGCAAGCGCGGCCTGCTTCCAACCTGCTTCCAATGTGAGGGGGTGTTTTCCGAAGCTTTTCGTAAGCTTTTGATTTTTATGGTGGGCGCGACAGGGATTGAACCTGTGACCCCTACGATGTCAACGTAGTGCTCTCCCGCTGAGCTACGCGCCCCCAGGCCCGTGGGCCGGAGCGCCCGTCTATACTGACGTACGCGGCGACGCGCAAGCGGGCTTCGCCTGCGACGTTGGGAATCAGCCTTGACCGCAAGCCACGGAAAGAATTGACGTTCCGTAAAGGCCGTGGGCTTCGCGTGCAAAAGTTTTGTGACGTTGGGCGATTTCGAGTCTTGCGGCGCGCCCGCTTTGTGGCAGACTTAACGCCGCTCCCGCTTGTCGAGCGGAGAGAAGTTAAGGAGGTTTCGCATGTCCTTGCAGGGCCATATCGTCGAACTCCAGCGCCGCCATGACGCGCTCAAAAAGGAGATCGAGCAGGAACAGCTGCATCCCCAATCGGACGAATTGAAGATACTGGAACTCAAACGCAAGAAGCTGCAGATCAAGGACGAGCTCGCCAAATTGTCGATTAGCGAAACGCGACATTAGCGTTTCCCTTCGCTCACTTTCTGCTTCACGCCATGGGCGGAGAGAGATCTCCGCCTTATTTTTTTGGGCGTTCGCGCCGCGGCGCGCGATTTGCGAGACCCGGTCCTTATGCCCGTCACCGAGCTTTATCGCCCCGAGACGTTACACGAAGGTCTGGGTGAGCCCTTCTTCGACCGCGTCGCACCCGCCACGTTCCCCGAACATCGACTCCGCTACCGCAATCAGCGCTGGGCGGCGCGGGTCGGCCTCGACGGGCTGAGCGATGCGGAGTGGATCGAGCATTTGGGGCGTTTTTCGCCGCTCCCGGGCGGGTTCGCGCATCCGCTGGCGCTGCGCTACCACGGCCATCAGTTCCGCGTGTACAACTCGGATCTCGGCGACGGTCGCGGCTTCCTCTTCGCCCAGCTGCGCGACGCCAAAGACGGCCGTCTGCTCGATCTCGGCACCAAGGGCAGCGGCCAGACTCCCTGGTCGCGGCGCGGCGACGGGCGGCTGACGCTCAAGGGCGGCGTGCGCGAGATTTTGGCGACGGAAATGCTGGAGGCGCTCGGCGTCGACACCTCCAAGACCTTCAGCCTGATCGAAACGGGCGAGGCGCTGATGCGCGGCGACGAACCCTCGCCGACGCGCTCTAGCGTGCTGGTGCGCCTGTCGCATTCGCATATTCGCATTGGAACGTTTCAGCGCCTCGCGTTCCATGACGACGCCGCGGCGATCGAGAGGCTGCTCGACCACGTCTGCCGCCACTATTTTCCCTCTATCGCCGATCTGCCGGCGCCGGAAAGAGCCCTCGCCTTTCTCGAAGAGGTCACAGCGCGGGTCGCGCGGCTCGGCGCCGGCTACATGGCGTCTGGCTTCGTTCACGGCGTGCTGAATTCCGACAATATCAACGTCACCGGCGAGAGCTTCGACTATGGCCCATGGCGCTTCGCGCCCGTCTACGACCCGACCTTCACCGCCGCCTATTTCGACGAAAGCGGGCTTTACGCCTTTGGCCGTCAGCCCGGCGCGCTCGGCTGGAATCTGTCCCGTCTGGCCGAATGTTTGATCCCCCTTATCGGGCTAAAGACCGCCGAAAAGGTTCTGGCGACCTTTCCCACGCGTATCCAGCAGGAGTTTCGCGCGGCGCTGCTCAATCGGCTCGGGCTCGCCTCGGCCGGCGAGGAAGCCGACGCGGCGCTGGCGAAGGCCTTCGTCGATTTTCTGACAATGACGCAGGCGCCCTTCGAACGGACCTTCTTCGACTGGCGCGGCGGCATGGCGTCCGCCGCGCGCGCCAAACACAGTCCGTCGGCGGCGCATTACGAAGCGGAAGCTTTCACGCCGCTGCGCGCCGCTTTGGCTGAACACGAGCCGGCGCCGACTGCGCGCCTGGATCACCCCTATTTCAGGGGCGCGGCGCCCTGTACGATGCTCATCGACGAGGTCGAGGCGCTTTGGGCGGCGATCGCCGAGCGCGACGACTGGGCGCCGCTCTACGCCAAGATCGCTGCAATCGAGGAGATGCGGAGCGCCTATGAATGACGACAGAGCAATTTGCTTGAACGCGCCATGGCTGCGGCGCGATAATTGCGCTCTAGAGCCATCGATTCCCCAGCGTTCAATGGCGCTCAACGGCGGCTGTCAATGAACGACACGAGCGATATCGACATGAGCGCGACCCGCGCTGAAGTCGCACGGCTTCGGCTGGAGCATCACGATCTGGAGACCGCGATCGACGCATTGCTGGCGGTCGGCGTCGCCGATCAGCTGCAGATTCAGCGGCTGAAAAAACGCAAGCTGCTGCTGCGCGACCGCATCGCCTATCTCGAAGACCAGCTCACGCCCGATATCATCGCTTAAGCTGGTTTCCTCTTCCGCCGCCCCGATCGCCGATTACCGTCCGGGCAGGAAGCCGAGCGCGCGGAGCAGCAGCGGCATGGTCAGGCCCTGGACCACAATCGAGAAACCGACCACTGCAAAGGTGGTGGCGACGATTTCGTCCCGTAGCGGCAGATCGTCGGAGAGCGACAGCGCCAGAGCGAGCGCAAGGGCGCCGCGCAACCCGCCCCACCACAGCACATGCTGCTCGCGCCACGAGATCTTCCATCGTGACGCGAAGAACAGCGAACTCAGCGGATAGACGGTGACGGCGCGCGCCGCCAGAACCGTCGCGATCGCCAGAGCCAGAGGCGTCGCTCCGACGGCGCCGAATGGAATCGCGGCGACATCCGCGCCAATCAGCAGAAACACCACTGAATTGGCGAGGAAGGCCGCGAAATCCCAGAAGGACAGAACGAATTCGCGTCCCTTGAGACTGATGTAGCCGCCTTCCTGCTCGCTCAAGAGGCCCAGATTGCCCATGACGAGGCCAGCCGTCACCGTCGCCAGCACGCCGGAGACATGGAAGTACTCAGCAACGAGGAAGGAGCCGAATGCGGCGATCGTCGTCAGCGCCGCTTCGATCAGATGTTCGGAGGTGCGCAGCGAGACGAGGATGGCGGCGCCGCCAAACAGCGCCCCGACGACGACTCCGCCCAGCACGATTTTCCCCAGAGTCAGTGCGGTGGCCACGGCGGTCTGATCCGCGCCGCCGCTGCGCGCATAGGCGAGCGCCATGACGAAGAGCACCGCCGCCGCGCCATCATTGAGCAAGCTTTCGCTTTCGACCAGGAGCCGCATACGGCCCTTGATCCTGTTGTCCTTGAACATCGCGATGATTGCGACCGGATCCGTGGCGGCGATCAGCGCGCCGAAAACGATCCCCGAAAATAAAGGCCATCCCAGCAGCGTGGTCATCGACGTGGCGACGAAAGCCGCGGACGCCAGCGTTCCAAGTCCGGCGAGCGCCAGCAAAGGCAGCGAGTCGCGAACCAGTTCGCGCCAGGACAGAGTCAGCGCCGCCTCAAACAGCAGCGGCGGCAAGATCAAATCGAAGATCAGATCATGCGTGAGATGCGGCGCGAAGTCGGCGCCCGACAACGCGACGACGGCGCCGACGATGACCAGCCCGACGGTATAGGGCAGTCTGATTTGTCGGGCGGCGATCGCCACGATCATCGCCACCGCCAGCACCGCGACCGCTTGCCTCAGGCTTTCGTCCATAATTCGTCCACGCCGATAGAGAGAATGCTGTGGAGTCTTAGCGCGGGCGCCGCACTCTCGCGAAGCGAAATCGGCCCCCGATCGACACAGATCGCGCGCTTGCCTATCGAGAAGCCATCGTCTATGCCGCATGGCTTCCCTTCGTAAAGGAATGCAGAGTGGGGAAGTCGAAACCGCCTGTCGCCGTCATCATGGGGTCGCAATCCGACTGGGCGACGATGCGCCACGCGGTGGAAACTCTCGCGGCGCTCGATATCGGCCACGACGCGCGCATCGTTTCGGCCCATCGCACGCCCGATCGACTGGCGGCGTTCGCGAAGGGCGCCGAATCGGAAGGCTTCCAGGTCATCATCGCCGGAGCCGGCGGCGCCGCGCATCTGCCGGGCATGACAGCCGCGATGACGCGGCTGCCGGTCCTCGGCGTGCCCGTCGAATCGGAAGCGCTGAAGGGCCTCGATTCGCTGCTCTCGATCGTGCAGATGCCGGGCGGCGTGCCTGTGGGAACCCTCGCCATCGGCAAGGCCGGGGCGATCAACGCCGCGCTGCTCGCCGCCGCAATTCTTGCCCTCGCCGACAAGGCGCTCGCCGCGCGACTCGCCGACTATCGCGCGCGTCAGACGGACAATGTAGCGGCGACGCCGCGCGACGGCGCTTGATGCTCGCGCCGGGCGCGACGATTGGCATTCTTGGCGGCGGCCAGCTCGCCCGCATGCTGGCGCTGGCGGGCGCGCGGCTCGGACTGAAGGCGCATGTCTTCTCTCCAGTGTCCGACGATCCGGCCTTCGACGTGTGCGCCGCCCGTACGCAAGCCGGCTTTGACGACGAAGCCGCTCTCGCCGCCTTCGCCGAATCTGTCGACGTCGTGACTTACGAATTCGAGAACGTGCCCGCCCGCACGGCGCACGTGCTCGAGGCGCATCGGCCGGTGCGGCCCAATCCGAAGGCGCTGGCGCTCACCCAGGACAGGCTCGTCGAAAAGCAGTTCGTGCAAAGCCTCGGAATCGCGACGGCCGACTTTGTCCCGGTTGACAACGCGGGCGCGCTTGCGCGCGCCGTCGCGCAGCTCGGCCGCAACTCGATCCTGAAGACGCGGCGCCTTGGCTACGACGGCAAAGGTCAGACTCAGTTGCGCGACGGCGGCGACCTCGCGGTCGCCTTTCGCACGCTTGGCGGCGCGGCATGCATTCTGGAGAGCGTCGTGCCGTTCGAGAAAGAAGTGTCGGTTGTCGCCGCGCGTGGATTGCACGGCGAATTTCGCGCCTATGACGTCTCGGAAAACCTCCACGAGCATCACATTCTGGCGATGACCTTGGCGCCCGCCGAGATCGCCGACGAAACGGCGACACAGGCGATCGACATCGCTCGGCGCCTCGCCGAGGCCGCCGATTACGTCGGCGTGATCGCGGTCGAATTGTTTGTCGTCCGCGATGGCGGCCGCGAAACCTTGATCGTGAATGAAATTGCGCCGCGCGTGCATAACTCCGGACATTGGACGCTCGACGGCGCGTTGACCTCGCAATTCGAGCAGCATATGCGCGCGGTCGCCGGCTGGCCGCTCGGCGCCACGCGCCGGCACGGTCGCCGCGTCGAGATGCGCAATCTGATTGGCGACGACGTCGACGCATGGCCGGAGCTGGCGCGTGAAGACGGCGCCTGTCTGCATCTTTACGGAAAAAAAGAGACGCGCGCGGGCCGCAAAATGGGTCATGTGACGCGCGTATTCAACGATTAGATCAGCCAGTCCCGGGCGCTCTCGAGGATGGCTGCGACTCCCGCGTGCTTGATTTTTCTCTGCGCGGTGATCGCATAGAATCGCTCAGTGACGCCGTCCAGCGTCGCGATATATCTGACGCCATATTGCTCCTCGACCTGAGCGCGAACGGCGGTCGGCGCCATGAAGACGCCGGCGCCCCCCGCCCCGAATGTCTTGAGCAGGGCGCTGTCCTCGACTTCCGCGACGATCTTCGGAAAGAGACTGTTGGCGTCCAGCCATTGGTCGAGCGAACGGCGCAACGCCGTGTTCGTCGTCGGCAGCAAGAGCGGCGCGCCGTCAAGGCAACGCGGGAAATTCTTCCGATAGCGCTGCTGCAGTTCGAGCGTCGCAAATGCAGCCACCCCGCATTCGCCGATCGGATGATTGTAGATCCGCGCATCCGCGGCGCCTGTCGCAGGCCAGTCTGAAAACACGAGATCGACTCCGTGCACTGGCAGTTCGGCCAGGAGGCGCTCGGTCTTATCCTCATGACAGACGACTTGATTATGCGCGGCGAGAGCGGGTTCGAGCAGACGATAGACGAGGAGTTTCGGCAGGGCGTTGGAGACGCCGACGCTCAGCCTGACGCTTACCGCCCCGGCGCGGTTCTTCAAGGCGCTGCCGAGTTCGCGGCCCAGCGAAAATATTTCGTCGGCGTAATTGAACACCGTGCGTCCGGTTTCGGTCATCACGAGATTGCGGCCTTCCTTGCGGAAGAGCTGCGCGCCGATCGACTCCTCCAGAACCGCGATCTGGCCGCTGATCGTCGGCTGCGCCAATCCGAGCTTTTCGCTGGCGCGGGTGACGCCGCCCTCCCGGGCGACGTTCCAGAAGTAGAACAGATGCTGATAGTTGAGACGGTCCATGGTTCCATAGCTTTTATCGATGTAACTAATTTATATATCCTTATTTTCAATATCAATCCCCTGCGCCATCTTTGATGACGTCAGCGTCGCGGCGGCGCTCGACGAAAAGGAGAACAGGCAATGGCGCATCGCTCCGCACTCATCGCGCTGGCCTTGGCCGGTGCGCTGGCGTCGCCCGGATTCGCCAACGGGCGCGAATTCATCGACGGCGCTCCTGGACACTGCCTGCTCTGCGACCTTTTTAGCCAATTGAGCAAGCGCAACGCAGATGCGGATTGCCGACCGCCGACGGCCGACGACCTGGGCGCATCGGAGCAGGCGGATGAAGGAATCGGCGGCCTGAATTGAGGCGGCCGCCAGAGACGCTCGGGCTGTTTTCATGCGGTTGGAGCGCGACTTCACCGGCGCGATCTCACGCTAAGCAATAGGAGTTCAAGGTGCAGCGGTTAATCGAAGGCCTACACCACTTCCAGTCGCAGGTGTTCGGTAGCCAGCGCGAATTATTCGAACGCCTGGCCCAAGGCCAGGCGCCGGAGACGCTGTTCATCACCTGCGCCGATTCGCGTATTGACCCATGCCTGCTCACCCAGTCGGCGCCTGGAGACCTTTTCATCCTGCGCAACGCCGGCAATCTCGTGCCGCCCTACGGCGCCGTACGCGGCGGCGAAGCGGCGACAATCGAATTCGCGATCGCCGGCCTTGGCGTCAAGGACATCATCGTCTGCGGCCATTCGCATTGCGGGGCGATGAAGGGCCTGCTCGATCCGCCGCCGGCCACAGCCTTTCCCGCGCTGAGCGACTGGCTGTCGCACGCCGAAGCCACACGGCGCATCATGCACGAAAAATACGCGGACAGAACCGGGGCAGAACAGCTCAACGTCGCCATCCAGGAGAATGTGCTCGCGCAACTCGAAAACCTGCGCACGCATCCTGTCGTCGCCTCCGCTCTCGCGCAAGACAAACTGAGGCTGCATGGCTGGGTCTACAAGATCGAGACAGGCGAAGTCTTTGTTTATGACCCCGCGACGCGCCAGTTCGCGCGCGCGCCGACGCCGTCGGAAGCGCCTGCGCGCGAAGAGAAAGAACGCGTCAGCGTCGAGGTTTGACCTCGCGCCGCTTCCGCGAACCTGTACCATTAAAGGATGCGAAAATGTCTTTAGAACTTGATGTCGCGCCTTCTCGTCTCTCGAGGATTAAAGACGACGTCTTCGCTTCCATCGTCGTGCTGCTCGTCGCCCTTCCCTTGTCGATGGGTCTCGCGCTCGTCGCCGGCTTTCCCTTCGAGAACGCCGCCGCCGTCGGCCTCATCAGCGGCGTCATCGGCGGCATCGTCGTCGGCATGCTTTCGGGCTGTCCTCTGCAAGTGAGCGGCGCGGCGAATGGCGCGGCAGTGATGGCCGCCGTGTTCATTAAGGACCTCGGCTTCGAGGTCTTCGGGCTCATCGTGATAATGTCGGGCGTGATTCAGATTGCGGCCGGCGCCCTGCGCTTCGGACCGGTGTTCCGGGCGGTCGCGCCCGCGCTGATTCAGGGCATGCTCGCCGGAATCGGCTTGCTGATTTTCGCGTCGCAATTTCATGTAATGGTCGACGATACGCCGCCCGGGACGGGACAGGAGTTTGGCGGCGTCATCAATCTCTGGTCGCTGCCGCTTGCCGTCTGGAAGGGCGTGACGATGGAGGCGCACCAATCCGCCGCCGTAATCGGGCTGCTCACCGTCGCCGTTATTCTCTCGTGGCGCCGCTGGGCGCCGAGATGGCTGTCCTTTCTCCCCGCCCCGCTTATCGGCGTAGGCCTGGCGACGGCGGTCGCGGCGTTCTTCGCCCTCGACATCAAATATGTCCCGGCGCCGGACGATCTTTTGGCTGCGGTGAATTTGCCGACAACTCACACCCTTGGCAGGATCGGCGACGGCGCGCTGTGGGCGGCGGCGCTGTCGCTCGCGTTCGTTTCGAGCGCGGAATCGCTTTTGACGGCGACCGCCGTCGACGCGATGCAGCGACGCACGCCGCGAACCCGCTACAACAGGGAGCTGGTGGCGCAGGGCGTCGGCAATTTCCTTTGCGGAATTCTTGGCGTGCTGCCCATATCGGGCGTCATCGTGCGCAGTTCGGCCAATGTCACGGCGGGGGGGCGCACGAGACTTTCGACCGTGCTGCACGGCCTGTGGATTCTGCTGTTCATCACCCTCGCGCCTGACGTGCTCCGCATCATCCCCGTGGCGAGCCTCGCGGCAGTGCTGGTCTACGCGGGGATCAATCTGATCAATCTCGGATTCGCGCGCTTTCTCTGGGGTCAGGACCGTATCGAGACCGGCATCTACGCGGCGACGTTCGCGACGGTGGTCGCGACCGACGTATTGACCGGCATTGCGGTTGGCGTCGGTCTGGCGGTCGCGCGCTTGCTCTACACCTTCTCGCATCTCAACATCCGCAGGGAGCAGATCAACGGCATGACCGTGATCCACCTAGAGGGCGCCGCGACTTTCATACGGCTGCCGCAACTCGCCGCCGCTTTCGAAGCCCTGCCGCGGGGCGCGCGTCTCCATGTGCATCTCAACGAGCTGAAGTATATCGATCACGCCTGTCTCGATCTGCTCGCGAGCTGGGACGAGCAACTTCGCAGCGACGGCGGCGAACTGGTGCTCGATTGGGATGCGCTGCACGGCCTGTTCCGGGAGCGGGCGCGTCCCACGCCAACATCAGTCGCGGCCTGATCTACCATCTCTGTGGTTTGACTGGCGTGAGAGGAGTCGCTCCAATGCGCTGGGTGCTCGATTTCCACGGAGACGGCGGTGTCAGCGGCGACAATTCACAGGACGAGGCGGGTCGCCGTTTGCGGCGGGTCCTTGCTGGGAATTTTCGCGACGGCCGGCCCAGCGGCGGCCGTCGACGAAGATTTCAGGATCTGGGAAAACGTCACGACCATCGCCAAGCTCGGCTCGATTGATCCGAGTCTGGAAAAATGGCGGCTGTGGCTGGAAAGCCAGGGGCGCTTTCGGAACGATGGCGCTACCGCCGATCAGGCGCTCGGCCGCGCCGGCGTCGGCTATGCGCTATCCGACAAGGCCAGCCTGTGGCTCGGCTACGCGCATATCGCGACCTTTCCGCAAGACGCCAAAACGCAACATGAAAATCGGATCTGGCAACAGGTCCTGCTGACCGACAAGGCCGCCTTCGGCGACCTGACAAGCCGCACGCGCCTTGAGCAACGCTTCATTCAGAACGTGAACCCCGTCGAATGGCGCCTGCGCCAATTTGTGCGCTTTTCGCATCCGCTCTGGGAAAACGCCCCGTTGAGCGCCGTGCTCTGGGATGAGGTGTTTGTGCGGCTGAATTCAACGACGCCTGCAACGCGATTTGGCTTCGATCAAAATCGCGGCTTCGCCGGCCTCGGCTATAGTTTCAGCGAGAAGGCGCGCGTGGAGATCGGCTACATGAACCAGCTCATCCAATCGCGCGTCGTCTCGCGGCGAGAGCAGCGGTTCGATCACCGGATGAATCATATTCTCTCGGTGAGCATGTTCCTCAATCTGTAGCCCGCCGTCAGCGCGCGACGCCTTTTAGGCGAACTCCATGATCACGGCGTCGACAGCAAGACTGTCGCCGGCCTTCGCCAGGATCTTCTTGACGGTCACGTCGCGCTCGGCGCGCAGCACGTTCTCCATCTTCATGGCTTCGACCATGCACAAGGCTTCCCCGGCCTTGACCTCCTGACCTTCGGTCACGTCGACGGTCTTCACCAGGCCGGGCATCGGACACAAAAGGTGCTTGGAGGCGCCGGCGTCCTTCTTCTTCGGCATGAAGGCGACAAGTTCCGCCTCGCGCTTGGTATAGACGCGCGCCGTGACGTCGACCCCCTGATGCGACAGCGCATAGCCGTTGAGGATGGGCCGCGCCTGCACATAGACCGTGCGGCCGTCGACATCCCCTTCGAGCACGAGTTCGCCCGGACGCCACTGGGTCGAAACGCGATGGGCGCGCTGATCGCCGTCGGCGAAACGCACGATGAGCGCTTCGCCCTGCGCCTCGACGCTGACGTCGAATCTCTGATCGCCGAGCATGCACACGCGTTCGCGCTCGAATTCGACCGGCCGTCCGCCGCGCAACTGCCCGGAGATCTTGCGTTTACGCTCATTGCCGATGTGGTCCATGAGCGTCGCGATCGCGGCAAGCGTGTGCGCCAGATCTCCGCGAGGCTCGGGCGAAGAAAATCCTTCCGGATATTCTTCACTGATAAAGCCGGTCGAGAGATTGCCTGAGCGCCAGCGCGGACTCTGCATGAGCGACGACAGAAACGGAATGTTGTGCCGGATTCCGTCGATCACGAAGCGATCGAGGGCGTCGGCCTGCGCCACGATCGCCCGAAGGCGGTCCGGCGCATGCGTCACCAGCTTGGCGATCATCGGATCATAGTGGATCGAGATTTCGCGGCCTTCGGTGACGCCAGTGTCATTGCGCACGGTGACGCCGCCTTCACGCTTCTCTTCCGGCGGCCGGTATTTGACCAGTCGTCCGACCGAAGGCAGGAAGTTGCGCGTGGGGTCCTCGGCATAAATACGGCTCTCGACCGCCCAGCCGTTGATCTTGACGTTTTCCTGCTTGAGTTGCAGCGGCTCGCCGGCCGCGACGCGGATCATCTGCTCGACAAGATCGATGCCGGTGATGAGTTCCGTCACCGGATGCTCGACCTGCAGGCGCGTGTTCATTTCAAGGAAGTAGAAGCTCTTGTCCTGACCGGCGACGAATTCGACCGTGCCCGCCGAATCATAGTTCACGGCCTTGGCGAGCGCGATGGCCTGCGCGCCCATTTCGCGACGAGTCTTCTCGTCCAGCAGCGGCGACGGCGCTTCTTCAATCACCTTTTGATTGCGGCGCTGAATGGAGCACTCGCGCTCGTTCAGGTGGATGACATTGCCGTGCTTGTCGCCGAGCACCTGAATTTCGATGTGGCGCGGATTGACGATGAATTTTTCGACGAAGACGCGGTCGTCGCCGAAGGAAGACGCCGCCTCCGAACGCGCGCGCGTGAAACCTTCGATCACTTCGGCGTCGGTGAAAGCGACGCGCATGCCCTTGCCGCCGCCGCCAGCCGACGCTTTCAGCATCACCGGATAGCCGATGTCCCTGGCGATCGTAACGGCCTCTTCGGCGTTCTCGATGACGCCAAGGTAGCCGGGCACGACGCTGACATTGGCGGCGGAGGCGAATTTCTTCGACTCGATCTTGTCGCCCATCGCCTCGATGGCGCGAATATTTGGGCCGATGAAAACGATGTTCGCCTCTGCGAGCGCATTGGCGAAGGCGGCGCGCTCGGACAGAAAGCCATAGCCGGGATGCACCGCCTCGGCGCCGGTTTCCTTACAGGCGGCGACGATCTTATCGATCAGCAGATAAGACTGGGCGGCGGGGGGCGGGCCGAGACGGACGGCCTCGTCGGCCATTTCGACATGCAACGCGTCGGCGTCGGCGTCGGAATAGACGGCGACGGTTGAAAGTCCCATGCGCTTCGCCGTCTTAATGATGCGACAAGCGATCTCGCCTCGATTGGCGATTAGAATTTTACGAAACATGCGCGCCCCAGTGCCCCAATCCCTCAACTAATTGGCGCCGGACGCTCAGAAAACGCGGCCGACGCCTTCAGCGTTTAGCGCTTGGCGTCGCTCTCGTCGTCAGGCCGTCGCTCCTGAACGGCGTCGACGATTCCGAAATTCCGCGCCTCTTCCGCCGACATGAAATGATCGCGGTCAAGCGTGCGCTCGATCGTCTCATAATCCTTGCCCGTGTGACGGACATAGATGTCGTTGAGGCGCTTTTTGACTTTCAGAATGTCTTCCGCGTGGCGCTGGATGTCCGACGCCTGACCCTGAAAACCGCCGGACGGCTGATGAAGCATGATGCGCGCGTTGGGGAGCGCATAACGCAGACCGTCGGCGCCCGCGGCCAGCAGAAGCGAGCCCATCGACGCCGCCTGCCCGACGCAAAGCGTCGAGACCTTCGGCTTGATGAATTGAATCGTGTCGTAGATGGCGAGGCCGGAGGTCACCACGCCGCCCGGCGAATTGATGTAGAGCGAGATTTCCTTTTTGGGATTCTCGGACTCCAGAAACAACAGCTGCGCGATGATCACCGACGCCATGTGATCTTCGATCGGCCCGGTGATGAAAATGATGCGCTCGCGCAGCAGGCGGGAATAGATGTCGAAACCGCGCTCGCCGCGCGAAGTGTTCTCTATCACCTGTGGGATGAGATATTGGCTGTAGTTTTCGATTGGGTCGCGCATCGCGTATCGCCTCTGTGGTCCGGCGGAGGCTGATGCGCCTGCGCCGTGAACTCTTGACCCGTCATATATCTGCGCCCGCGCCGGACGCAAAGACTCGATTGCGGCCGTCACGCCACGATTTCCGCAGCGCGCCGTGCGCATGAGCCTGAGATCCCGGATTTCCTCGCGGAGCGCCGCCGCCTGCGGGGAAGACAGCCGGACGACCGACTATTCCTCGTCTTCCCTGAACAGCTCTTCGCGGGAGACGGTCTTGTCGGCGATCTTGATCAGCTTGGAGAGGTGGTCGACGACGCGCTCCTCGTAGATCGGGGCGCGGAGCTGGGCGAGGGCCTGCTCATTGTTGCGGTAATAGTCCCAAACCGCCTTCTCCTGGCCTGGGAACATGCGCGCCCGCTCGACCAAAGCGTCAGTCAGATCCTTTTCGTCCACCTTCACTTCGGCGCTTTTTCCGATCTCCGCCAGTACGAGCCCCAACCGCACGCGTCGTTCGGCGATCTTGCGGAACTCGGCCTTCGTCTCTTCCTCCGTCTTGCCGTCTTCGGCGACGGATTGGCCTGCCCGCTGGCTTTCCTGCTCGTGCTGGCCCCAGATATTGGCGAATTCCTGCGCGACAAGGCTCTCGGGCAGCTCAAAGGAATAGCGTCTGTCGAGCGCGTCGAGGAGCGCGCGCTTCATCTTTTCGCGCGACGCCTTGTCGAAATCGGCTTCAAGATTGCCGCGAACGGCGGTCTTCATCGCTTCGAGCGACTCGAAGCCGTATTTCTTGGCGAGCTCCTCGTCGAGCCCGAGCGTCTTTGGCGCCGCAACGGACTTCACCGTCACGTCGAACTCGGCATCCTTCCCGGCGAGCTGCTTGGCCGCATAGTCCTCGGGGAACCGGACCTTGACGACCGGCTGGTCGCCGGCGGCGGCGCCCTCGAGCTGCTCCTCGAAACCGGGGATGAAGGTTCCCGCGCCCAGCACCAGATCGACGTCCCCGCCCGCGCCGCCCTCAAAGGGCTCGCCGTCGAGCTTGCCGGTGAAATCAATCGTCAGTCGGTCGCCCTTCTCCGCCTTGCCCCCTTCGGGCCTGGCCTCGAATTCCTGAGCACGATCGGCGAGAGATTGCAGCGCCTTCTCGATATCGTCATCCGCCACTTCGGCGACGGGACGCTCCAGGGAGATGTCGTCGAAGGCGCCGATGTCGAACTTCGGCAGCGTTTCGAACGTGACGACATAGGAGAAATCGCCTTCTGCCGTTAGCGCGCGCTCGACTTCCTCCTGCCCGCCGGGGAAATCGATCTTCGGCTCGAGCGCGATTCGCAGCTCGTTTTCCTCGACGATCTTGCGGTTGGCGTCATTGACCGCCTCCTGCAGCACGTCGCTCATGATGCTCTTTCCGTAGAGCTTCTTGAGATGGCCGATCGGCGCCTTGCCGGGACGAAATCCCTTGATCTGACTCTTCGCCTGGATCTCGGTGAGCTGGGCGGCGAGCTTGGCGGCGAGTTCGCCGGCCGGCAGGACCACCTTGTATTCCTGCTTCAAGCCCTCCGAGGAGGTCTGCGTTACTTGCATCTCGATTAGCCTTCTTGATGACTGCGACGTCGCCGGCGCGCGACGACGATTATGCGACTGCCACGGTAGGCGGCTCTGGTGCGGGCGGAGGGAGTCGAACCCCCACGACTTTCGTCACCGGAACCTAAATCCGGCGCGTCTACCAGTTCCGCCACGCCCGCGATCGGCGGTAGGGCCGCCTCAATTCCCTGCCCGTGAACCGGGATCGCTTGAGATGAAATCGAACCGTTCGACTCCCTCTCAAACGATCCTGTTCCCCCGAAAAGGCGCAGTCCCTTGCGCGTCTGAAGGCGCGCCAAGGCGCTCCCAAGCGCGAACTCGATTCGTCGGGCGTCGCTCTATAGCATGGACGCGGCGCGATGCCAGCCGCCGCTGGCTATTGTGGTGCCACGCGGTGATCCGCCCCCTCGAGGCCGCGGATCAGCGTAATGACCTTTTCATGACCCTGGGGATCGCGCCATTTGGCGTTGCAGAGCGTCGGACCGCAGACGACTTCCGGAAACTTATATAGGGGCTTGCCGCGGGCGGTTTTCAGCCCGTAGCCGACGTTGGGCTTCCAGCCGCCGGCGATCAGCGACTGGCGATAGTCGGAATAGCCTTGCGAAGCCTGCGCCCACGCGGCGAGCGGCAGTAACCCGCACGCGCTGCAGAAGCCTAAAATAGCGGCAGTCTTCTTCATGCGCGCAGCGCTCATGTCTCTAGCCTCCTCGTGTTTTGGCCGTTCTCGCGCTCCCCTCACGGCGCGTGAGACGTTGAAGCTCTCAATCATTGCCCAACGGGCCGGGCTGCGCCATAGCTAGATGGCGATGTCACAACCTCTCTCCCGCCGCGTCGTTCTTTCCGGCGTCGCCGCCAGCCTGGCGGCGCTTCCGGCGATGGCGCAGTCGCCGCCGCGCTCCCTGCGGCAGCTCGAGGCCCGGCCGGGGAAGGCGCGCCTGTCCGGCGGCGGCGACACCAGTATTCTCGGTTTCGACGGGATCACGCCGGGGCCCGTCCTGCGCTACCAGCAGGGCGACGAACTCGCCGTCCGTTTCCTGAACAAGCTTGATCAACCCGCCACCATTCACTGGCATGGCTTGCGGGGCGACAATGCGATGGAGGGCGTCGCGCCGCTGACGCAGGCGGCGGTCGCGCCTGGCGGGTCCTTCGATTACCGCCGCACGCTGGCCGATCCCGGCCTATTCTGCTACCGGCCGAGCGTCTACGGCGCGACGCCGGAGCTTGTCGGGCGCGGCCTCAAGGGCCTGCTGGTCGTCGATGAGCCGACGCCGCTGCCCGCAGACGCCGACCTGCTCCTCGTCCTCGACGACTGGCGGCTTGATGACGCAGGCCAGATCGTCGGCGGCTTCAACGATGCGGCGGCGGCAAGCGGCGTCGGCCGGATCGGCCCGCTGCTCTGCGTCAACGGCAAGGCTGCGCCAGCCTTGCAGACCCTGGCGCCCGGCGCCAGGGTGCGGCTGCGTCTGGCCAATCTTAGCAATGCGCGCATCATGGTGCTGTCCCTGGCGGGCGCGCAGCCTTTCGTGATCGCCATCGACGGCCAGCCGTGCGACGCCTTCGAACCCATCAAGCGCAGCATTCCCGTCGCGCCTGGAGCACGTTTCGAGCTGATGTTCGACATGCCGGAGACCGAGGGCGCCAAGGCCAGTTTGATCTTGCGCGGACCGAATGGCGAGGATCGCGACCTGTTCGTTGCGGACGCCAAGGGCGCAAAGGCGTCGAAGCGTCCGCCGATAGCGTCGCTCCCGCAGAATGCGGCGCTTCCTGCCGAGATTAAGCTTGCGAGCGCCAAAAAAGTCGATCTCGTAATCGAACCGCGCAGGAATGCGGCGGGCGCCGCCTGGACGATCAATGGCGCGTTGACGAAAGGCTACGAAGGCCAGCCTCTCTTCAAAGTGGCCCGCGGAACCCCGGTGACGCTGGGATTCGTCAATAAGTCGGGAGCGGCGCTCGCGATGCATGTTCACGGGCAGTGCATGCGCCTTCTGCATGACCTTGATGACGGATGGGAGCCCTATTGGCGCAACGGCGTGATCGTTCCCCCCGGAAAAACCAAGCACGCCGCCTTCCTCGCCGAATCGCCTGGAAAGTGGGCCATTCATGATGATATTCTGGAGCACGAAGCGAGCGGACTGGCGACTTGGTTCGAAGTCGCCTAGAGCAAGCGTCACAAAGGTTAATAGAACACCGAATTAGACCCACGTTTTTTCCGTCTGTTCAGACCTTCGTCTGAACTTCTGTGACGGAAAATGCTTCGAATACGAGTTGAAGGCATTGCCAAATGCTGGATCAAACTCACTTGAAGCTTGGCGGCTTAGCCCGCCCGCGCCGCCGCGCCTTGCGTCGGGACCCGGACGGCTCTTTTTTTTGCGTCATCGAGGGGGGAGGCCTTGGCCCCGAAGTACCGGATATGATCGGCGCCGCGCACCTACGGCACCCTCCCCAAGATTTTCCGCACTGGCGCTTCGCACACCTAGAGATTGAATATGACGCGCCGACGCAATCGGTGTGGATGAATTATCGCGCAGACTCGCCGCACTGTTACACTTTGCGGATGTTGCAGGAGGCGATCGAGTTCCGCGACGCGATCAAACGTCTGGCGGAGACGGAGGGCTCGAAGTGGCCGATCCGCTACATCGTGATGGCCTCGAAGAAGCCGAATGTATTCAGCTTGGGCGGCGATCTTGCGACATTCGTTTCCTGCATCAGGAACAATGACCGTGATTCCCTGTTAACCTACGCCTACGCCTGTATCGAGGTCATGTACACGCTGACCTCGGCTTTCGATCTTCCTGTCCTGACGCTGTCCGTCGTCAGGGGACAGTGCATGGGCGGCGGCTTCGAAGGGGCGCTGGCCACCGATTTTGTCATCGCCGAGGAGAGCGCGCGTCTTGGAGTGCCCGAGATTGCCTTCAACACCTTTCCGGGAATGGGCGCGGTGACGTTTCTCACCAGGCGCGTGGGGCCGGCGCGAACACAACAGATTCTCTCGGCCGGCCGCGTTTATACGGCGCGCGAACTGTTCGATCTCGACATTGTCGACGTCGTCGCGCCGGAAGGCCGGGCGCTCGAAACCGCCCATGAGTGGATGTTCGACCCCGACGGCGCGAACTGGCGGCGCCGTCAGGCCCTCGTCAACTTTCGCAAGCAGTGTTTCCCCGTGCGCAAAGAAGAATTGCTTCGGGTGGTCGAGCTTTGGACGGATTGCTCCATGGCCATTTCACGGCACGACCTGCGTTATATGGAACGGCTTGTTTCGGCGCAGTCGCGTCTTCCCCGCGACGAGCTTCCCTCCGGCAAGGGCGAGGCTTTGAAAGAGCCGCCGCCTTCCAAAGAGGATTAGCTCATGCTCGTCCGCGCGAAGCCAGCCGCCAGCGAAAGCACCGATGTTCAAATCCATAGCGACTTGGTTGAAACCCTGTTCGGCACCGCCGGTTCGTTTTTTGCGGGCCTTCTCGGCGGCCTCATCGCGCCGGCGCTCGCTTGGCTCCTTCTCGGCGATCGAATCTACCTCTACTTCGTGGTGTTGATCGCCGTTCTCGGCGCCTTTCGCCTGTACGTTTTCTTTGCGCATGCGAGCACGCCGGTCTCGCTTCGCCGACGGGATTCGCTGGAATGGGAGAGGCTCTACGCGATCGGCGCGGTCGGCTTCATGACGGCGGTCGGTGTGTCCGTCGCGGTCCTGTTCTACAATCACTACAACGACGTGCTCGGCATTTACAGCATCGTCATTATGATGAGCGGCCTTAGCGGACTCGCGGGTCGCAACGCCGGCCGTCCCTGGATCGTTCTCGCGCAATCGCTCGGCCTCGCGCTTGCGATCGCCGCGATGATGCATGAAGAACGGCGCTACCTCGGCCTTGCGCTGATTGTCGTGCTGCTGATCGTGTCCATTCATTCAACGACGAAATTTCTGCACGGCAATCTGGAATCGGCGCTGCGCAACGGCTTGGACGCCACCCGCCAGCGGCAGAAATTCAGCCTCGCGCTGAACTCGATGACGCACGGCCTGTGCATGGGCGACGCCGACCTGTCCGTCACGGTCGTGAATCGCCGCGTGATCGACTTCTTCGGCATCGTGGCGGCGGCGACGCCGATCCGGCTCGAAGCGCTGGCGCATGCGATCGGCAAGAGCGTCGGCATGTCGCCGCAGGAAGGCAAAATCTTTTTTGAGCGATGGAAGCGGCACGTCACAATGCCGCGTGCGAACATCTTCACGCACAAGCTCGGCGAACGTTTTTTTGAGTTTCACTGCGAACGCGCCGAAGCGGGATCCTTCATTACCGTCATCGAGGACGTGACGATCCAAAAGCGCGCGCTCCGTGAGATCGAGCGCATCGCGCATTTCGACGATCTGACCAATCTCCCGAACCGCTATCAATTTCAGGAGACGCTAGAGGAGGAAATGGTTCAGCTCAGGCAACGCGGGCTCCACGCCGCGCTGCTCAACATTGATCTCGATCGGTTCAAAGACGTCAATGACACGCTGGGCCACTCCATCGGCGATCAGCTGCTGTCTGCGGTCGGAGCGCGTCTCGCCGCCTGCGTGCCGCATCCGCATGTCGTGGCGAGGCTCGGCGGCGACGAGTTCTGCGTGCTGCTGCGCGCCGGCGAACAGCTTTCTGACGTTGATGAACTCGCCGCCAACATACTTGCCGAGATGCATCGCACCTTCATCGTCGAAAACCACGTCATCAACATCGGTGCGAGCATCGGCATGGCTGCGGCGCCCAAAGACTCGGAGACCTCCGGCGGCCTGCTCAAATGCAGCGATCTCGCGCTTTACCAGTCGAAAGCCGAAGGGCGCGGCAAGGCGATTTGGTATTCCCAGGAGATGCAAGATGCGCTGACCCGAAAGCGGGCAATCGACACCGAACTGCGTCACGCGTTCCTGGCGAACGAATTGATCGTCTACTATCAGCCGGTCGTCGATTCCCGCACCGCGACCATCGTTTCCATGGAAGCGCTGCTGCGATGGCGCCACCCGACCCGAGGAATGATCTCACCGGGCGAATTCATTCCTGTCGCCGAAGAAACCGGCATGATCATCGAACTCGGCGCCTGGGCGCTGCGGCAGGCGTGCAATGACGCGAAGTCGTGGCCTTCGAACGTCCGTGTCGCCGTCAACATCGCGCCGAGGCAGTTCCAACAGAAGGATCTCGCCGAGATGGTCGCGGCGACGCTCCGCGAATCTGGATTGGAGCCCGATCGTCTGGAGCTCGAAATCACCGAAACGACGCTCATGGTGTCAGATGACGTCGACAGTAAATTACGCGAGATCGAAGCGCTCGGCGTCCGTCTCTCGCTCGATGATTTCGGAACCGGCTACAGCAGCCTCGGCTATCTCAATCGTTTCCCGGTCAAGAAGGTTAAGATCGATCGCTCCTTCGCGCGGCAGGCGATCGAGTCGCCGAAGACGCAGGCGATCATTTCGGCGATCTCCGCGCTGGCGCGGGATCTGTCCATCGATCTCGTCGCCGAGGGCGTCGAAACTGACGCTCAACTCGCCTTCATGGCGAGCAAGAATATTTTTCTCATTCAGGGATATCTATACACGAGACCGCGGCCAATCGAGGAGCTGAGACCGCTCCTCAAGTATTGGCGCGACGCGCCGCGCCTCGTCAGCGCGGCGTGATTACGCTCAACAAGCATCAGTTGCGCTCAAGCGCCACCAGGCTCCGCCGATCAACCCCAGGTTGCACCATACGTTGCGCGCGAAAAATCGCGTGCGAGGCGTTATAGCGTCGACCGAATTGAGCGAGGTAGCGCTCTATCGCAGCGGCGCCATTCTGCGGTTCGACGACGTCTCTGACGATCAGCAGTTCATGGGCGTCTTCGGCGGCGACCGCCGTATTGCTCTCCATGAGACGTTCCGCCTTGACGAAGCCGAGCGTCCGGCCAACCGCCGCGTAAAGTCCCATGAGATCAGAGGGATCTCCCGAGAAGGAGAATTGCGCGTCCCTTTCGGCGACGATGGCGGAGCAATGCATCGCGAAGTCGAAATCGGAGCCGCTCATCAGGCCGCGCGCCCAGGCGATCGTGATCACCGGCGTATCGACGATCAGCTCGGAATTTTCGGCAGCCATCTCTCCGAAACCCTCGGCCGGCCTCGGCGCCTCTTGCACGCCATGCGCGAAATCATAGACGAGGTAGCGGAGCTCGTTCAGCTCGCCTCGGTCGATCGCCGATAAAATCTCGGTGATTGTACGGATCGTTAGCGCGTCAAAACCCGGCCGAGTCTTGCGCAATACTAGAGCCTGGTGGTCTTTCAACCAGATGGTCGAAAGGCAGCCGCCGGTGACAGAAAGTTCAGCTTGGTCGCGCAGATAAGGAAAGTTCAACATGTTTCCCGCCATAGTTGGTGAAGGCTCGATTAAGTTAAATGAAAATTTAACTTCGCCAACCCTGGCGCTCATGATTGCATTGAAATTGCGCCGAAGTTACGCCAAGTGCATGACGTTTAAGCAACTTCTCTAACGGCAGCTTCTTACGAAAAAACATCGTCAGGCGACAAATTTGTACAATAAAAGGCCGCATAAACTTTTTTCGCGCGCGTGTGGCCCTTGGTCGCGGGACAAGTGAGCCCAGCTAATTTATATTAACTAAAGCGCTGCTGGAGGTTCCGGAATCTCGACCGTCGCAGCTCGCATTCGCTCAAAGGGTGTGCGAAAACTGGCGCGTCGGAACCGGACCTGCGCGCCAAGAAGAGACCGCTCATCGCAGAGCGGCCGGTTCAGAAGGGAGAAAACCAGATGATCATGCGATTTTTCGCGGTTTTGCTGTTCGCGGCGGCCGGCTGGGTCACGCAAGCACACGCGCATGGCGACGTCGGCATCAATCAGGGCCAGTGCCTGATGAAACTCGGCCCCGATACAATGACTTTCACAGGGTATCAGCCGCAAAAGTCGCGCGAACAGTTCTGCGACGACATTCCAGACGCCGGGCCCACCATTATCACCCTGGATGCGCAGCAGGACGAACTGCGAGACATGAATCTCGAAATGCGCGTCGTCCGCGACGTGGGCCAGAAGGACGACACCGAAAATCTCGAGGCGAATACTGAGTATTATTCTCCGCCCAAGAAGTATAAGTCTGGCACACTCACCTTCGAACACGTCTTTCCGCAGGAAGGCAAGTTCATCGGACTGGTGAAGGCGAAAAGCGACGATGGCGCGAAAGAATATGTCGCTCGCTTCCCCTTTTCTGTCGGCTTGACCCAATCCAGGGAAATAACGATCGCCGTGTTCTTCGCGGGTCTGGCGCTGGTTGGCTTCGGGCTCTGGTACAAGAATCAATTCATCGACAAGAAGAAGTCTGCGCCGAAGGCATAAATCGGCTTCAGCTGAGCAGCTCTACTCGACCGTCGCGTAAGGTTACGCGGCGGTCCATTTGTTTGGCGAGCTCCAGATTGTGAGTCGCGATGAGCGCGGCCAGTCCGGTGCTGCGCGCAAGCGCCAATAAAGTCCCGAAAACATGCTCCGCGGTGCGCGGGTCGAGATTGCCCGTCGGTTCGTCGGCAAGCAAAAGATGCGGCGCGTTGGCGACCGCGCGGGCGATGGCGACGCGCTGCTGTTCGCCGCCGGAAAGCTCCGAGGGACGGTGCGACGCGCGGGGTCCCAGACGCAAATAGTCGAGCAATTGTTGCGCCCGTAGGCGCGCTTCATTCGCGCTCAGGCCATTGATCATCTGCGGCAGCGCCACGTTCTCGAGCGCCGAGAACTCCGGCAGCAGATGGTGGAACTGATAGATGAAGCCGACGGTGGCGCGCCGCAGACGCGTGCGCTCGGCGTCTGACATGCGCGACGTCGGCGCATTCTTGATCAGCACTTCGCCGCCGTCCTGGCGCTCCAAGAGTCCGGCGATATGGAGGAGCGTCGACTTGCCGGCGCCAGAGGGCGCCAGCAGCGCGACCGTCTCGCCCGGGTAGATGGACAGATTGATGTCCATCAGAATGTCGAGCCGCGCCTCGCCCTCGCGATAGTGGCGCGCGATGCTGCGGAATTCGAGAACGGCCTCGCTCATCGCGACTACTCGTGGCGCAGCGCTTCGATCGGATCGAGCGATGCGGCTTTCCAGGCTGGATAGATCGAGGCGAGAACGGCGAGCGTGAGCGTCATGGCCACGATCGCCGTCACCTCGCGCGGGTCGACGATCGCCGGCAACCGCGAGAGAAAATAAAACTCCGCGGGGAAGAGATTGGCGTCGAAAAGCTTATTAACCCCGAGGCGGATGGTGTCGAGATTTTTCGCCAGCGCCAGACCTAGCGCAAAGCCGGCCAGTGTGCCGACGACGCCGATCGAAGCTCCGATAATCAGGAACACGCGCAGGATCGCGCCTCGCGTCGCGCCCATCGTGCGCAGTATGGCGATATCCTGAGTCTTGTCCTTCACGAGCATCGTCAATCCGGAGATGATGTTGAAGGCCGCGACCACGACGATCAAAGCGAGAATGATGAAGAGGATGTTTTTCTCGACCTGCAGCGTGTCGAAGAACGTCTTGTTGCGCTGGCGCCAATCGGTGATGATCAGCGGCCGGTCGATCGCCTTTTCGACGTTGATGCGAAAATCGTCCATCTTCTCGGGATCGGTGACGAAAGCTTCAACGACGGTCGCCTCATTCTCCCTGTTGAAGAAGAGCTGCGCCTCGGTGAGCGGCATATAGACGAAGACGCTATCGAATTCGGACATGCCGATAGAGAAGATCGCGACGACTTTGTAGGCTTTGATGCGCGGCGCGACCCCGAAAGGCGTCTGCGCCCCCTTGGCGATGAGCAGGCTGACCGAGTCGCCGACGCCGACGCCGAGCGTCTCCGCCAACCGCTGACCGATGGCGACGCCGCCGGCCTTATCGAATCCCGCGAGCGCGCCGCTCTTGACGTTGCCCGCCACGCCGGGAAGCCGCGTCAGGTCCTTCTCGCGCACGCCGCGCACGAGCACGCCCGATTGGCCGAACTGAGTCGATATGCCGGCCGCGCCCTCGACCATGGGAATTGCAAGCTGGACGCCGGGCAGCTTCGCCGTCTTCGCGGAGACCCGGTCCCAGTCCGTGAACGGAGTCTCCACCGCCTGCAAAAAGGCGTGGCCGTTGATGCCGATGATCTTGTCCATCAGCTCGCGATGGAATCCGTTCATCACCGAGGTGACGACGATGAGAGTCGCGACGCCCAGCATGATGCCGAGGAATGAAAAGCCGGCGATGACCGAGACGAAGCCGTCGGCGCGGCGGGCGCGCAGATAGCGCAGCGCCACTATCCGCTCGAAGGCCGAAAAGGCGCCGGCGCCTTTTGCCGGTTGCGCCGCTTCGGTCATGCCTGAGCCTGTCTCATTGCGGCGACGATGCGGGTGACGGCGTCCTGAGGCGCAAGAAGCTCCCGCTCTCCGGTGCGGCGCTGCTTCACCTCCACCTTGCCCTCAGCGAGGCCCTTGGGCCCGACCAGGACCTGCCAGGGCAGACCGATGAGATCGAGAGTCGCGAATTTTGCGCCGGGACGTTCGTCGCGGTCGTCATGCAGCACGTCCAGTCCCGCGTTCTCGAGCTGCTCGACGAGATCGGCGCAGACCTTGCCGGTCGCCGGGTCTCCGACTTTCAGATCGGCGACTCCGACATGGAAGGGGGCGACGGATTCGGGCCATATGACGCCATTGTCGTCATGGCCCGCCTCAATAATGGCGGCGGCGAGGCGCGACGGTCCGATGCCGTAGGAACCCATTTGCACGACGACCTCCTTGCCGTCCGGTCCGTTGACGACGGCCCTCATCGGTTCGGAATATTTGGTTCCGAAGTAGAAAATATGGCCGACCTCGATGCCGCGCGCCGCGACCCGCGCGTCCTCGGGAACCGCGGCGAAGGCGGCGGCGTCATGCATCTCGCTCGTCGCCGCGTAGCGGCTGGTCCATTTGTCGACGACCGCCTGCAACGCCGCCGCATCGTCGAAGTCGATCGAAGCGGGCGGCGGCGCGAAGGACAGAAAATCTTTGTGGCAAAAGACTTCGCTCTCGCCGGTCGAGGCGAGGATAATGAATTCGTGGCTGTTGCCGCCGATGGGGCCCGACTCGGCCGCCATCGGAATGGCGGTCAGGCCCAGGCGCGCGAAAGTGCGCAGATAGGCGACGAACATCTTGTTGTAGGAGTGCTGACCGGCTTCCGCCGTGAGATCGAAGGAATAGGCGTCCTTCATCAGGAATTCGCGCGAGCGCATCACGCCGAAACGCGGCCGCACCTCGTCGCGAAACTTCCACTGGATATGAAAGAGATTGAGAGGCAGATCTTTGTATGAGCGCACAAAGGCTCGAAAGATCTCGGTGATCATCTCTTCATTAGTCGGGCCGTAGAGCATCTCGCGGTCATGGCGGTCGGCGATGCGCAGCATTTCCTTGCCATAGGCGTCATAGCGCCCCGACTCGCGCCACAGATCGGCAGACTGAATAGTCGGCATCAGACATTCGATGGCCCCGGCGCGGGTCTGCTCCTCGCGGATAATGGCGTTGATCTTGTTTAAGACCCGCAGCCCGAGCGGAAGCCAGGCGTAAATGCCGGCCGACTCCTGTCGGATCATGCCCGCCCGCAGCATCAGCCTGTGCGAGACAATTTCCGCCTCTTTCGGCGTCTCGCGCAGGATGGGCAGAAAATAGCGGGAAAGGCGCATGTGGGATCCAGTGGGGCGAATCGAAGGAGCGGCGAACATAGCCCGTTCGCCGCCCGGAAAAACGGCGCGGGCGGAGCTTTTGAACCCGGCGTGGCCAAAAACGCAAGCCGAAGGCGCCTTCCCTTTTAGCCGAGCCCCGCCCATTTCGGGATCATGAACGCTTGAGGAGGCCGGCATGAGCGAGGCTATGGGCAAGGCTAAAGGTGAGACTGCGAACAGACATCCCTGGGGAAGCGTACGCGACAATCCCGAGTTCAGTCGCTTCGAACTCGACATCGACGGCGAGACGGCGCTCGCCTATTACCGCATCGACAATGACGTGATGGTCTTCACCTCAACGCAGACGCCGCCAAGCCTGCGCGGTCAGGGCGTAGCCTCAGAGCTCATCCGCAACGCGCTGGAATTCGCGCGCGCCCGCGGCCTGAAGGTTCAGGGCGATTGCGCTTTCGTCGCGGATTATGTGGAAAGACATCCTGAATTTCAGGATCTGCTGCCCTAAGCGATCGACTCACCGGCGGCCCTTCTGTGCTCCGGTGTCAAAAAAGAGGCCTCGACACTGCGTCGAGACCTCTTCATTTTGTTGCCTAGCTTGATGGCGCTGGCCTATTTCACCACCGGCATGGTGTAGGACAAACCGCCGATATTGCCCTTGTCGCCTTTGAAATGCGCATGGCACATCACGCAGTTTTCGGACACGACGGGTATCCCCGTCGCCATGCGCAGATAGCGCTTGCCGTCCTTTTCCATGATCTCTTCATAGGCCTGCTCGCCGCCGCCGCGCAGCCTTTTCGCCGCCGTCTTTTCAAAGGCGTCTTTAGGCTCGTCGTCGGGATCGCCGACTTTGTCCGTCAGCCCGATCAGCCTGACGTCGTACCAGCCGTTCTTTTTCATCGCGGCGAAGAGCGCCTTGGCCGCCGACGCGGCGGATGGGTCCGACGGGTGTTTGACGTAAGTTTCGTCGATCAGCACCACGGCCGTCTTGAAGACGTCATCGAGCATTTTGATGTGCTGCCGCGTGCGCTCGATCTCGGGATCCTTGATCGGGGCGGCGTTTTCGGCGGATGCGGCGAGCGTCACGCCGGCCAATCCGCCGACCATCGCAACCGCCATAACAATCTTTCTCTTGATTCCCTTGGTCATCTCTTCCTCCCGGCCCCGGGCGACCGCCTGTGGGCGCATGGCGCCAACTTCGCTCACGACTGCTGCGTGACGGTCATTGGATGAACGCGGGCGGAAAAGGTTCCCGAATTTTTATGTGGCGATGACAATCGCGCCAAAACGGCGCGCACGCTTTGGGCGCAGCGCGCCCCTCCGAAAGGAAACGCCTCCATGACGAAAGGGCCGATGTCCTTTTCCAGCTGGTCGCGAATGAGACGGCGGGCGCGATGCAGGCGAGTTTTTACGGTCTCCGGCCGTAGTTCGAGGATGTGCGCGACCTCGGCGACGGAGAGCCCCTCAATGACGCGCAGGACGAAAACCAGGCGAAAATCCTCGGGAAGCCTCTCGGTCGCCTGCTCGACGAGGCGCAGAATTTCGCGCTGGGCCAGAGATTTCTCGGGATCGTCGCAGTCTTTCGCCTGTGATGAGAAAACGCCGTCCGAGTCGCTTTTCTGCGCGCCGAAGACATGAATGAGCTTCGCCCGGCGCCGGACTCGCAGCCGCGCCGCGGCCTCGTTGATCGTGATCCGCGCGAGCCAGGTGGCGAGCGCGGCCTCGCCGCGAAATTCGTCGAGATGGGTGAAAGCCTTCAGGTAGGCCTCCTGGACCACGTCCTCGGCCTCATGACTATCGAGCACGATGCTGCGGGCGATGCGGTAGAGACGGCGATTGTTGTCCGCCATGATGAGGCGCAGCGCCTCTTCTTCACCCGCGAGAGCGCGGGCCGCCAGCCGGCGCTCGTCGCGCCGATCGGTCTCTTGCGTCAGTTGCGTGGCATGCGCCGTCCCGTCCATTGATTGGTCCTCTTCGCCAATCAAGGATAGGCCTTCTCGCGCGTGCCCATAGATCCAGTGGAGGCGCATTGGTGCTGGCCAGCGCCGAGCGCGCCATTGGGCCTAAAGGTCCGAGCCGACCGCTCCTTCGTCGCGGATTATTGCCCCTTCTCCCACTTTACGAACTATTTTGGCGGCAGCGTTTCAATAAAATCGACCGCGAGTTGCGCATAGCTGGAAAGCTGAGCATCGGTCCGAATGGCCTCGGGGAGTATTGTAGCCCATCCCTTCATAACCTTGCCCGTCAAGTCCATGGGCTTGACGCCTTCGCGGGTCAGTAACTCCTTAGCTCGCGTTTCGCCGACACGAAGAATTAGGTTCGTGTTGTGGACGCCAATGCACATGTTGCCGTTTAGAGTGAAGCACGCGCCGCCAAACATGCGGCGCGCTTCGACGTGCCGGTGGCGCGCGAGAACAGCTCGTAGTCGTTCAACAAGAGCGGGGTCGGACGCCATTCGGGCCTAGCCCTTCATCATAGGCGGCATTTTTTCGAAGCGCGGCAAATTTGTATCGGAGATATCCCAAGACGCGCCGCGGCTCGCGTAAACGACCATTTGAGGTTTGAACACCTCGAGATCGTCGAGGCTCGACGCCCTGAGGAAGATCAAATCGGGCATTGCGTCGTTTAGCGAATATATCGGCGCGCCGCAGCGAGGGCAGAAAGCGCGCGAGACCACATGCCCGCTGTCAGCCGGTTTGTCGTAGACGGTTACGTCCCCCGATATGGTCACAGAGGTGCGAGGAACGGCGAGATGCGAGCTATGACCCGTCCCGCTGCTCTTGCGGCAATCAGCGCACTGACAATGACCGGACATGAGGGGATCGGCGTTGCATTCATAATGGACAGCGCCGCAAAGACAGCGGCCTTGGAAGGGTCCCGGCATTGGATTTCCTCCTCGATTGTGCGTTCATGCCGCACCAGATTAGATAAGTGACTTGTTGCAAGTCACTGCCAGCCAACGATGCGCGCCTTGAAAAAACTCAGGTCGGGATGCCCGATAGCCACCGCTCTCGATATTTTTGGCGACCGATGGACGCTTGTCATCATGCGCGATCTTGCAATGGGGAAAACGCGGTTTGGAGATTTCTCTCAATCCCCTGAACGCATTCCGACGAACGTGCTGACAGATCGACTCTTACGATTGGAGGAATTCGGACTTATCGAGAAGAGTCCTTATCAGGAACATCCAATCAGGTACGACTATGCCGTGACGCAGAAAGGAGCCGAATTGCTGCCCGTGCTGCAAGCCGTTTGCAAATGGGCGAATAAGCATCTGCCAGGCACATGGAAAACGCCGGATAAGTTTCTCTCGCTGAAGCCGTCAGACCTCACGGTTAAAAAAGCCAACCAGTGAGTAGGCTGACGCCATATCAGTTAAACTTCCGCCTCGGCGGCCAGCTCCAGCCATTGTTCCTCGGCGGCGGCGAGCGCCTGCGCGAGTTCCTCGCGCTGCGACGCCAGCCGCGCCGCCTCCTGCGGATTGCGCGCGAAAGCGTCGGGCGCGGCGAGCGCCTCGTCGACGCGGGCGATAAGCTGCGTGAATTTCTCGACGCGCGCCTCGGCGGCGGCGAGCTTGCGCCGCGCCTGCCCGGCGTCGCGGCGCTTCGGCGCCTCTTGCTTTGATCCCTCTTGCGCCGGCGCAACGGGAATGCGCTTGGGCTCTTCATCGCGCGATTTCGAGAGCACCTGCCGCGCATAATCGTCCATATCGCCGTCAAAGGCGCGCACGGTTCCGTCGTCGACCAGCCACAGGCGATCAACGCAGGCCTCGAGCAGATAGCGGTCATGCGAGACCAGAACGACGGCGCCCTCGTAATCGTTGATCGCCTCGATCAGCGCGGCGCGGCTGTCGATGTCGAGATGGTTCGTCGGCTCGTCGAGGATCAAAAGATGCGGCGCGTTGAAGGTGGCGACGCCGAGCAGCAGCCGCGCCTTTTCGCCTCCCGAAAGCTTGGCGATAACGGTTTCGGCGCGCGCGCCGGAAAATCCGGTCTGCGCCGCGCGGCCGCGAATGCGCGCCTCGGGGGCGCCCGGCATCAGCCGCGCGAAGACGGCGTAAGGCGTCTCGCCCTCATTCAGATCATCGACCTGATGCTGCGCGAAAAATCCCGCCTCCAGCTTCGGCGCGCGCACCATCTCGCCGCTGCAAGCCGCCAGCCGCCCGCCAAGCAATTTGGCGAAGGTCGACTTGCCATTGCCATTGGCGCCGAGCAGGCCGATGCGATCGTCGTTCGAAATCGACAGCGTGAGCCGCGACAGCACGATTCGATCGCCATAGCCGACCGCCGCTTTCTCCAGCGCGATTATCGGCGGCGACAGCGGCTTTTCGGGCGACGGCAGGCGGATCGGCAGGACCGAATCGTCCACGATCGCCGCGATCGGCTCCATTTTGGCGAGAAGCTTCAAGCGCGACTGCGCCTGGCGCGCCTTCGTCGCCTTGGAGCGGAAGCGATCGACGAAGGCCTGCAGGTGTTTGCGCTGCTCTTCCTGCTTCTTGGCGCCCTTGACGGCGAGGAGCTGCGCCTCGCGCCGCTGCTTTTCGAAGGAGGAGTAGTCGCCCTTATAGAGCGTCAGCTTTCCACGCTCGAGATGCAGAATATGCGTGGCGATGTCGTCGAGCAGATCGCGGTCGTGGCTGATGACGACGACGCTCGCCGGATAGCGCGACAGATAATCGACGAGCCACAGGGTGCCTTCGAGATCGAGATAATTGGTCGGCTCGTCGAGAAGCAGCAGGTCGGGCTGCGCGAACAGCACCGCCGCCAGGGCGACGCGCATGCGCCAGCCGCCGGAGAATTCCGACAGCGGCCGGCGCTGCGCCGCGGCGTCGAAGCCCAGCCCGTGCAGGATGGCGGCGGCGCGGGCGGGCGCCGAATGGGCGTCGATGTCGGCGAGCCGCGTCTGAATGTCGGCGATGTCGTGCGCATCATGCGCGGCCTCGGCCCGCGCCAGCAGGTCGGCGCGCTCGAGGTCCGCCGCCAGCACGAAGTCGATCAGCGCCGTCGGACCGCCCGGCGCCTCCTGCTCGACGCGCCCGAGCCTTGTGCGGGCGGGAATCGAGATCGCGCCGCTTTCCGGGGCGATCTCGCCGCTGATCAGCCGGAACAGCGTGGTCTTGCCGGCCCCGTTACGGCCGACGAAACCCGCGCGGGAGCGTCCCGGCAGGAAAACCCCGGCGTGGTCGAACAGCAGCCGGCCGCCGAGCCGGTAGACGAGATCGTTGATCGTGAGCATTGCTGCGATGCTTAGGGCCTGGCCCCAAGGGGTGCAAACGCGAGGCCATGCGCGGCGATCTGGCGCCGCCGGTCGGCCTTGTCTTGCGCCGCCCGCGCCTCTATACACGCCCTCGCGCCGCCGCCATGCGGCCGCGCAGCCGCGCCCATCGTCTAGAGGCCTAGGACGTCGCCCTTTCACGGCGAAAACAGGGGTTCGAATCCCCTTGGGCGCGCCACTTCGGAACAAAACTGGGAATGCCAAATCCCGCCGTGTTCCTGCTTGATGCGGCGACAAGCGTGCGCAGGGGCGCGCTCTTGTGGCCCGTGCACGATTGATTCGGCGCCAAAATGCTATGCGGCCCATCCCACCTCAATATTTACATATGAGGGTGGCGGCGATGGTCGTTGGCTCGCCATGGAAGAGAGCGCCGTTTGAGGTCCAGTTCGGGCGGTTGGTGAGATTTGCCGCGTTGAGTTCGATTTTGAGATTGTCGTTGAAGCTGTAGGCGAGCGTGGCGCCGAGCATCTGTTGCGGCGCCAGGGTGAAGCCGTAGGTGTTGGGCAGCGTCGCCTCGAGGCGGCTGGCGTAATAGTAGCTTGCGCCGAATTCGAGCCCTTTCAGTTCGCCCGTGTCGAAGGCGTAACTGGCGGAAAAACTATAGACGCGTCTTGGCGCGCCCAGAAGATCGCTGCCCTGTTGCGAGGGGATGTTGTCGTCCTTCGACACGAGCGCATGCAGGAAAGTGGCGGCGGCGTTAATTTTGAGGTTCGGCAGGATCTCGCCGCCGAGATTGACCTCAACGCCATGGCTGTGCTGCTGGCCGGTGACGACCGAATAGAAGCCGCTCGGATTGGCTGGATTGGGGATCGCGACATTGTCGCGGGTGATGTCGAAGAGCCCGACTTCGAAACTCATCTTGCGATCCAGAAACTCGCGCCTGAAGCCGAGTTCATACTGGGTGTCCTGCTGCGGCGGCGGCGCTTCGCCGCTTTGAATGCGCACGCCGGTGTTGGGGATCAGCGATTTGCCGTAAGCGGCGAAGAACTGCGTCTCTTCGTCGGGCCGATAGAGAATGCCGGCGCGCGGCGAAAAATAGCCCCTGGTCCCTTTGCTCAAACTCGATGTCGGCTCGCCGGTCAGCGCCCCGAGCGGGTCGAACACGCGTTCGCGCTGGGCGAGGAGATCGTAGCGCCCGCCGATCAGGATGCGCCAATTCTCGTTGAGATCGATGAGGTCCTGGCCGTAGACCGAGCGGCTGATAGCGCGCGCCACGCCATTCGACCACAAGGCGCCGGCGTAACTGACGCCCGGCGAGTAGACGGGCGCGAAGATATTGAGCGGCGCCGCCTCATAGCGCGCGACGTCATTATTGTAGCCGAAATAGAAGTCCCAATGTTCGAGGCCGAGAAACACCGTATGGGACAGGAAGCCGGTGTCGAAGCGGCCATTTAAGCGCAATTGCGCGTCGAAGCTGCGGTTGGCGGTCCGCGCGCGGACCGGATTGCCGAAGACGACCGACTGGAAACCGTCATAGCCCCAGCCGGTGAACCAGCCCCAGCGGCTGGCGTAGAGAAAATAATCGACGACCGCGGCGACCTTCCAGTCGGCGTTGAAAGCATGCTCATAGCTGAAGGTGAGATCGTCGAAGAAAGGCGTCTCATGCTCATTGGCGGGAAGCCCAGCGTAGAATTCGCGCGGGATGTGCAGGAAGACCGGATCGGCCGGCACGCCATCGCGCCACACCCGCCGGGCGCCATTATGTTCGGCGCGTAACGTCGCCCGATCGCCGTTGTCGGCCGTGAAGGCGATCATCGGCGCAACGTCAAAAGTGCGGGAGCCCACGAAATCGACGAAGCTCCCCAAGCTCTGCGCCGAGCCGGTGAGGCGAAACAACAGGCTCTTATCATCGTTGAGCGGCGTATTGACGTCCACCGTGAGACGGCGCACGGCGAAGCTGCCAAATGTCGATGCGGCGCGCGCGAACCTCTCCTGCGTCGGCGCCTTTCTGATGTAATTCGCCGCGCCGCCATAGCCTCCGAGCCCCTTGCCGAACAGCATGGCGCTCGGACCTTTGAAAAATTCGACGTGATCGACAGTCGAGAGATCGACGTCCTGGGCGGTGAAGCCATGTGACGCGCCGTCAAAGAGCGTCACGCCGGCCGGAAAGCCCCGCATGACGAAGCTCGGCGAAAAAGCGGAGTTTGTCGCCGGTTCGTTGACATAGACGCCACTCTGGTCACGACCCAGCGTTTGCGCATTGGGCGCGTCGGAGCGCCGCTCGACTTGGCTGCGCTCCTTGTTACGTTCCTTGTTCTGTTCCTTGCCTTGCGGCCTGCTCTCGTCCGTAGCGCCGGTCTCTTCCTTATCGCGCTGTTTGTGGTCGCTTTGCAGTTTCTCCTTGCGCGCCTCCTCCCGCACTTCCTCGGCGCGCGCCTGCGCGGCGCCGACGCATAGGCAAAGCAGAGCGGCGAGCGTCGCCTTCATTCCGCGCTAGGCGGTGGCGCCTGCCGGCGACGCCCGGCGCTCAAGCGGGCGGGATGTCTGCGCTGAAGCGCGACTTGCGCCAGCGGCGCGATGAAGCTTGAGGCCTCGCCATCCTCGGCGATGGCGAAGCGGCACATCACGCCGCCCGCCGCGCCGGCGTCGAAAATATCGAGGACGACGAGCCGTGGCGCGCCGCGCGTGACGACGCCGCGTTCCCGCAGAAAGCCGATGAGCGCCTGCTTAGGATGCGCCGAGAGCGGCAGCGCGCGGCGCAGATTCTGGACAAGACTTCCCTTCTTTGCACAATCGAAATCCAATTGTCGCTCCATCGCAATAAACAACACATCCGCATCAAAACTGCAGGCCGTCACTCCGCCGGCGCAGGCTGCGGCGCCGTACGCCGCTCATGCGCCAACCGCGCCGCCCGCTTCTTCCACCAGATGTAAACGCCCGTGGCGGAGAGCATCACAATGACAAGGCCAAGGAGGCAAACGAAGATGCGATAGGGAAGACCAAAGAGATTAGCCATATGCAGTTCGACCAGCCAGGTGGTCAGCGTCGTTCCGCTGCGTTGCCCCGTGGGCAGGCTAAGGGTCTTCAGTTCGCCCGAGCGCGAATCGAACAGGATCGAGGTCGAACCCGCCTTGTCGCCGATGTCGCGCGACGAGCGCACGCGATATTCGTAAAGGCCCTTGTCGCGCAGATTGTAGAGCGCCAGCGGGCGTTCGATCGTAAAGTCGTGTCGGCGCCCCTGCTCCGCCATCAGCCGCTCGCCGGTCGCTTGCGCAGCTTCCCATTCCATCGGCGCGCGCGCATCATTCTGCGGCGTTCCGTCCTGCGCCCAGACGGGCGCCTCGTAATCGAGGACGAGTTGCGTCGCGCGCGTATAGAAATTCGGCAGTGTGAAAAACACGCTCGACCAGGCGTAGACGAGCAGCATCGCCCAGAGCCACAGACCGCTCGCGCGATGCAGATCGAAGTTGGCGCGATAGAAAGAGCTCTTGAGCTTGATCAGCCAAGACGGCTTCCAGCGGACGAAGAACCCTTTTCGTGAACGCTCGCCGCCCGCCGGCAACGTCAGGTAGAAGCCGACGAAACAATCAAGCGTCCAGATGAGCGCCACCGCGCCGAGTATCCAGTCGCCGATCCCGCTCATCGCGAGATACATGTGCAGGCCATAGACGAAGGGCATGATGTCGTTCTTGCGTCTCGGCAATCCATGCCACGTAACGCGCCCGAGTTCATGGCCGTCGACCGGATCGAGGTGCAGAAATTCGAAATCGAGCGGCGACGCGCCGTCGCGCGCCTCCATGCCGATCGAGACCGAGCCTGGATGGCCCATGTAGACGGTCGCTGCGCGCGCCTGCGGGACGATGGATTCGGCGCGGCGCGCCAGCGTCGCCGCGTCGAGCTCTATCCCAGCGCGTTGAGCGGGATAAAGTTCCGGCGTCAGCCAGTGGTTCAACTCGCCCCAGAACGCAAGCAGGCTTCCCGTCAGGCCGACCACGATCAGGAAGCCCGCCATCGCCAATCCCGCCCAGCGATGCAGCCATACGAACAGCGCGCGCGGCATCGCTAGAACTCCACTCTGATCTGCCCAGTCGCGGTGAAGGGATTAGCGGGAATGGCATTCAGCGGTGGAACATTGTAGTTGAAGAAATCGTCCACACCGGTGAAATACTGCGCGTTATTGATGTTCTTGAGATTGAGTTGCGCCGTGAGCTTATAGCCTTCGACCAGCGTCGCGTAGCTCGCGAAGGCGTCGAGTCGCGCCCATCCCGGCAGCACAAAGGTATTTTGGATATCGCCCCACGCCCGCGTCGAGGCCGTTACGCCGCCGCCGACACGCAATCCGAGGCCGTTGTCGCCAAAAGAGTAGGTCAGAAAGATTTTGCCCGAATGGCGCGGCACATTATCGAGGTGGTTGCCGAGAAGGCCGCCACCTTCTCCGAAGATCGTGGCATCGAAAAAGCCAAAAGGGTTCAATCGATTCACCGGATTGTCGGCGATAACCTTCGCGTCGATAAATGCGTAGTTGCCCACGATGGTCATGCGTTCGGTAACGCGGCCGATTACGTCAACCTCGATTCCGCGGCTGCGCTGCAATCCGGCAAGCTTCTGCGCGATCGGGGCCAATGACGCGAAATCCCGTGTCGGCACCCCGGATTTGGTGATTTGGAAGACGGCGAGCGTGGCGCTCAGGCCCGGCAGAGGCTCGGCCTTCAGACCGACTTCCCATTGCAGGCCGCGCTGCGGCCCCAAAGGCTGTCTGTCGGCGGTAAAGCCGTTGTTCTGGCCGAAGGATCTTGAGTAGCTGCCGTAAACGCTGACCTGGGGAAGGACATCGTAGACGACGCCAGCGCGCGGACTCCAACCCCTGTCGATGGCCGTCGGCGACCTAAGTCGACTGGCGATCGCCAAGTCCTTGCTCGCATCGTAAACGCCGCCGCCGTTCTCAAAGCTCGAAGATGTTCCTATCGTTAGGTCCGCTACGTCGTATCGCACGCCTGCGAGCACATGCAGACGATCAAACCATGTGACATAATCCTGGACATAAAGCCCTTTTTGTCTGGCGAGAACAGACGAATGAAATTTGCCTCCCGATCCAATTTGTGAATCGAAATAGGCAAAGGACGGGACCGTTCCATAGATCGGGGAAAAAATGTCTATGGGATACAGGGCGGCGCCGTTGGCGAAGTAGTAGTCGTAATAGGTGTTCAGATAATCGAGCCCCATCAGAAATGTGTGTTTGCCGCCGAGCGCCTCAAACTTTCCTTCTAGGTCAATATTCGTGGAGAATGTCTGGGCGGAGGCGAACTGGTATTGCCCGATGCGTTGCAGCGTGCGCCCATCCGCGTCGACGCACATCGGCGTCACGCAGAGCGGCGTGATATTGGGCTTATCGAAAATGGGGGCGGCGGCGTAAAGAAAGCGGTTGGTGACCTTCCAATCCTCATTGAGATTCTGACGGAGTTTATAACTGATTAGATAGTTCTCGAAGCGGTCGCGCGGATCATTAGCCTCCTGGAACGAGCGGCTCAACGGGACTGGCGCGGGTCTCGGCCCGATTGTCGGGATCCCGACGTCGCTTTGCGCCTTCAGACCTGAATACTGTGCTTCTAAGGTGAATTCGGTCCAGGCGCTTGGACGGTAGCTTACCACCGGCGCGACGAGCACGCGCTCGCCACCTCCCGAAAATCCGCGAAATGAGCCATTGTTCTGATAGGCGCCCGAGAAGCGATAGGCGAGCCCTGGAACTTCAGCGACAGGAGCGGTGAAATCCCACTGCGTGCGATACCAGTTGAACGATCCGAACTGTTGATCGACAACGTAGCGGGCCCGATCGAGCGGCTGCTTGGTCACCAGATTGATCAATCCTCCGGGCTCGGCGCGTCCGTAAAGTATCGACGCCGGCCCCTTGAGCACCTCAATGCGCTCCAGATTGGCGGTGTCGAGCATGCCGGGGTTGACATTGCCGAAGGACAGATTGTTGCGATAGATATTGAGGCTCTGAAAGCCGCGAATCTTGAAGTTGTAACCTTCCACCTCATTGTTGTTGGACCGCACGCCCGGCACGTTCTCTAGCGCTTCCTGGACCGTTGTATTGTTTTGGTCGATCATCACTTGCTTGGGGACCACATTTACCGACACAGGAGTTTCCCTGATTGGGATGTCGGTCTTAGTGGCGGTAATGGCGTCGTTTACGACATAGCCTTCAGCGGGCGTCTTCGGCTCGCTCGGAAAATTGGACGGACCCGAATCGGATGTTGCGGGCTCTCCCGTTGGTGGTCCCGACACGTGAGTCGATGGCGGGCGCTGCCGCCCTCCGATGCTGATCGTAGGCAAGGCTTGCTGAGCGCGGGCGCATTCAGAGGCGAAGGCGAGCAACAGCGCGACGGCGGAAACGCCGCGCAGGAGAACGGACGAGTTCATTGAGAAACTCCAGAGCGACGGTCACGGCGCTCGAGCAGACGAGAAGAAAAAGCAGGTTGAGCTTAGGACGCGAGTCGCGAATCAGGCCTGCCGCGGCGGGGCGCGCGAGGACCAGGCGCTCGCCCAACCGGCAAGCGCGAGTCGGCTGCGTGCGGAAGCGCGCGGCTTAGCAGGATCAGCCCCCGATCGGTTCCACGACGCTAGGCTAAACGCCGTTGCCGCGAGACCAAACGACGCGTGTCCGTCGCAACTCGCCAAGCAACAGAGCCCAGCCAAAGAGCACTTATGCGGGTAACCGTCGCTCGCTGGCGAGCGCGTGTCATCTTGCGCACAATCGACGACGGCCGCGATCGAGACTGCGGCAATCTCTGCATGAGAAGCGCTTCGCGCCCAGGACGAGGCGAAAACAATACCCTGAATCGCCATGACAAATGCGATAAGGCTGAGCAGGATCGCGCGGATGCGTCCGAGGCGCCTGCGTGCGCTCTCGTTCGTCGTTGTCGTATGGCGTGGAATTTGCCGCATCATCGCCGTGCTTCGCCTGGTGGAGAATAAATAGCCAAAGTGGGACTGATGCGCCTGACATGGGTCTGACGCGAGAAATTTTGGCGCGAATTCGAAACGCTGTGTCTTTCGGGCAACAGCCGGCCGTTCGCGGGGGTCTGTCCTGTCTTGCGAATTTAGCGACCAAATTCGATAATCGACGGCGCGAAGGGGAGCGGCGCCCACATGCGGATATTGTTGGTTGAAGACGAGCTGGATGCGGCGCGTTTGACGGCGTCGTTAGTCGCCCAAGCCGGTTTCGACGTTGATCAAGCCCGCTGTCTGAGCGCTGCGCGAGAAGCCGTCGAAGGCTCGAATTACGACCTCCTTCTGCTCGATCGTCGTCTTCCTGATGGCGATGGCCTGTCGCTCATGCCGCTCGCGCGAGAACTACGGCCAGGCATTCGTATCATGATGCTGACGGCTATGGACGACATGGCGGACAAAGTGTCGAGTTTCGATCTCGGCGCCGACGATTATGTGACGAAGCCATTCCAGGGAGAGGAGTTGGTCGCGAGAATACGGGCCTGCGTTCGGCGTCCGGGAAGCGGCGCGCCAAAGCCGATCGTCGTGGGCGCGCTATCTTTTGACCCGACGACGCGTGACGTCCGTATCTCGAACAGAATCGTCACGCTGCACCGGCGGGAATTGGTCCTGCTCGATTCTCTTCTGCGGCGCGTCAATCGTGTGGTTTCGCGCGAGACTCTTCTCGACGAGGTCTTCTCTCCACACGACGACGTTCAGGACAACACGCTCGATATGGCGGTGTCGCGCTTGCGGCGACGGCTCATCCTGTTGAACGCTGGCGTCGCCATTCACACTATTCGCGGCGTTGGCTATATGGCGACGGAGCCGTTCAATTGAGACGGCATTCGCTCGTATTGCGCATTGTCGGCTGTCTATTCGTTGCACAGATTATAGCCTTTCCGATCGCTTGGCTGGTAACGATCGGCATCGGCCTTACGGGAGTAGAATTTTTCGCCACATCGCTCGATGAGTTGTCGGCGATTCGCGCAAAAAAGCAGATCATCGCATCGTTGGCGATGAATGAAGATAAAATGCTGGAGATCAGGCCGACGCCGGACCTGCTAGAAGATCTGAAGCGCGCGCCGACTATGAAGTTCGCGGCGTTCCGAAGCCTGAGCCGTGACCCAATCGCCGGTTCCTCGCCAGAGCTCATCGCGATGCTGAAGCCTCTCATCGAGATCAGCCCGACCCATGTGCATTTCATCCTGCCTGGCGATCCAAGCGCTATTCGTGCGGGCCTTATGGAACCAGAATGGACTCCCTTCGGGCGCCTTCACATCGCCGTCTACGGACAGAAATTTCGTTGGGGCGACATTGTCGACGCCGCCATTGAGGAAACGCGCTGGTTGACAGCCTACCTGGTCATGGCAATTTTGATGTCGGCAGGCGCGGCCTGGTTCGCCGTGCGGTGGGGATTGAGGCCGCTCAGACGCGTGGCGGTACAGGCGTCACGAATCGACATGAACAGCCTGGACCAACGCCTCGATGCAAATGACGTATCGAGCGAAGTTGGACCCCTCGTCGACGCGGTAAACGACGCTTTGGCGCGGCTCGACGCCGGCGTCGCCCGACAACGGCGTTTTACGGCAAATGCGGCGCATGAACTCCGCACGCCCATTAATGTGCTCGGCGTGCGACTTGATGCGCCTGAGGAGCCGACCTTTAAGAATGATCTAAAACGCGATCATTGGCGAATACGCAACATCGTCGAGCAACTGCTAGCTTCCGCGCGGCTCGATCAACAATCGACAAAGCTTGATCACACGATCGACCTCGTCGCGTTGACGAGAACCATCATTGCGGACGCAGCTCTTCTGGCGCTGAAGGCGCGGCGCCAGATCGTTCTCGACGCGCCCAGCGCGCCTGTTCTTATAGAGGGGAATCGGCCGGCGCTTGAATCCGTCATCTCGAACGTTATCGACAATGCTCTTCGCGCCGAGCCGGAAGGCGGCACGGTACATGTTCGCGTCGCCGAGAACGCAACGCTGGAAGTGATCGATCACGGTTGCGGCGTCGAGAAGGCGGATCGCGATCTCATCTTCGAGCCATTTTGGCGGAAGAATGACTCGATCCCTGGCACGGGCTTGGGGTTGGCCATCGCCAAGGAGCTGATCGAGGCGCATAATGGTCGCATCTGGGTCGAGGCGACGCCAGGCGGCGGGGCGACGTTCAAGCTGTCATTTAACAACCCGAAGGCGGCCTGACTAACCGGCGGAGTGCAATATCTCACGGAACCGAAAATTTATTGTCGGAGTTGCGCTTTTTTTTGCCGTTCTGCTTCCTCTCCAGAGCGGTGCGCAAGATCCAATTGATCGCGTCACCGGTTTCGAGCGCGAAGCGATCCACACCGCCGCCTGGCCTGGCGGCAAAAAGGTCGCGGTCAGCTTCGCGTTCTTCGTGGAGGAGTTCGGATTCGGCCAAGGTCCGATCTTCCGCCCAGATCTTGCGTCCCGCAATCCTGACCTCGTGAACGAGGCGTTCCGTCAATATGCAAGCGACTGGGGCATTGTCCGCGTCGGCCGGCTATTTCAAGAACTTCACGTGCCGCTCACTGTAGTGGTGAACGCGGAATTTTTCGGCAGGCGCCCATCCGTATGGAAGGAGTTCCGTTCGATGCTGCCGAACGCGCCGATCGTCGCGCACGGCATGAACAACACGACCCACATGTTGCCGCTCCGGAGTGGGATCGCCGCGCAGAAGGCGTACATTCGCCGCACATTGGATCTCATCGCCGAAGCTACCGGCGTCAAGCCGACCGGCTGGTCGAGTCCGAGCGTCTACGCCAATCGCGACACGATGCGGGCGATGGCCGCCGAAGGCGTCGCCTACAC
Organism: Methylocystis rosea SV97; assembly: GCF_000372845.1. Taxonomy (GTDB): domain Bacteria; phylum Pseudomonadota; class Alphaproteobacteria; order Rhizobiales; family Beijerinckiaceae; genus Methylocystis; species Methylocystis rosea. Next base: position 1,840,223 of record NZ_KB889963.1, on the reverse strand, counting down.
GCTCGACCAGATGGATTCCGATATCATCTCACGTTTGAAGACGCCGGAAGGTTCGCTCATCCTGCTGCCCTATCCGACCGTTACAGTCGACATGGGGCAATATCTTGCGCGGATGAAGACGACCCGAGAGATCGAGGCGCTCTGGTTGGACTATGTATCGGAACTGGTCATTGAGGCTCGCGCCAACCCCGCGCGAGGCGCCACGACTGTGGTCATCGGAATTCATCCATTTGTCGTCGGCACGCCTGACGGAGCCCTGGCGCTGCGGCGCGTTCTTTTGCGCCTGAAGTCGGAGGACGCAGTATGGCTGGCTGACGTCGACGCCATTTTGCAGGCGGCTGGCCTGAGATGAGCGTAGCCCGTGGCGTTCGACTCGCCATGGCGCAATGAAGCTGGCCCCCGCCGCAAACTCAGGAACATTTCGCGCCGTGATCGCGGCTGGGGGGTCGAATTCACGGAAGATCGCTCAAGCTCTTCGCGCCGGGCCCCGGCGTGATCAGCGTCGGCCATTGGTGCGAGCCGAACGGCACTTGCGGCGGCAGCACCACATTCATCTTGCGCTTCGCGTCTTCGTCGATGATCGCTTGACGCGCGTCTCCGCCCATCAATTCAAAATCCATGAGATGGTAATCGCCGAAGAATGCGGCGCCCACCGAGCGGTCGGCGATGATGCGCGTCAGCGATTCCAGCATATCGTCGGGCGTCGTGGTGAAGGATATCGTCTCGATCAGCATCAGGCGATCATTGATGGCCTCAGGGCCGAAGAACTGCGCGAGCACGCTAAACAGGACATTGTTCTGGCGCGCGACATAGATCGTATTGCTCGCCGCATAGGTTTTGTCCCAGTCGGCGCCAAGCGTCTCTTTCCAACCGGCAATGACATCCATCCAATGAGCGACCTGGGTCTGCGCCGCCCAGGCGATATTTTTCTTCAGCAGCGGCGACTGCTTCTTGGCGAATTTTTGCAGGCCTTCCGCTGAGATCGCGTTGTTCTTCAGACACTCGTCCATGAACGCGATATTGTTCTGCAGAATGCTTCGATTGTTTGTTCGCCAGTCTTTTTGCATGCCGCTCGCGTCAAGCGTGTCGAGCGCGGATCGCATGCGGCTCCTATACGCCGCCAAGGCGCCGCGCCAAGTCGTGTCCTTGGGACTGTTCAGATAGGGAACGACGACTTCGGCCAACGCCATGGTGCTGTGGCCAACCGATTTCAACAACTGGTAGACGATCGGCGCCTGCGGCGCCTCAATCGGCGCCATGCCGGGGCGATAAAGGATAAATCGCCCGCCGGCGCCGGAAAACAGTCCGAGAATGACCGGATGCTTCGCGAGGATGTTTTTCTTGAAGATCTGCGCGGCGTCGCCATACAGCTGGAACATCGTCGTATTCAGCTGCAGCACATTTTTGTTGGCGATGTCGGCGGGGCTGGCCGTCTCGGCGCCGACAAGTCCTGTGAAGTAGCTTGGCAGCTCCGTCGCGCACGCGGGCGAAGCCGATAATCCAAAAACGACAACCGACGACAGCAGCGTGCGAAGACGGCTTGTCGCGAGCGTGGTGGGCATCATGAGACTCTCCAGTGAGATGAGGACAGCAAAGGCGCAGGGTGACCGTCACGACGATAGATGCGGGGACATCGTGCGATCGCCGCCGGAAGCCGCGCCGTTCGCTTATCCTCCGCTATTTCGGGCACACTGCCCCGGTGTTGATCCAAGCTTCGACGAGCGCCCCAGCCTCCTTCTGCGTTCCCGGCGCGGGTTGGCGACCAAATCCGGGCGACCAAGCCCAGCCTACGAGCGTGTCGCCGCCAATGTGGCGTGCAAGCGCCTCCAGCGAACGGCCGCCGTTGCGCGCCTGATCTTTGATCTGCGCGCAGATCTCACCGAGCGTTTTGCCTTCCCAGCCCATCTCTCGCGGCGCGAGACGCCATTCGTGGTGACCGGGAACGCGGCCGGGATCAAAATTGGCGTCCTGATGGCAGATCGGACAGCGCATCGCCGTGAGGCCTCGGCCATCCGGTCCCCGCTCGACCGGCGGCTGGTGACTCCGGCCCAGTTCGCCCTGATGCGGGCGATCGCCGGCGGGATGGCAATTGACGCAGCGCGGGTTGGTCAGGACTTTGCCGAGTTCGGTAAACAAAGCCGCGGAACGCGCCGCGGCGTCGCCGATGCCGGCAAAATTTTCTGGGGCTGCAAGCGTCGCCGATCGGCAGTCGGACGTCACGCATGTCATTAGCCCCACGACCGCTGCGAGAACCGCAAATTTCATCTTCGGTCCCCCTCCTGCGCCGCACTCATGCGAAACGCCGTTTCGCTACGTCAGATATCGTCCCGGATCGGCGAGAACGACGGCGCGCATAGCCTCGTGATATTTGAAGTAGCCGGTGCAGCGGCACAGATGTCCGTCAAACGCGTCCGCGATCGTTTTCTCGAGATCGGCGCGCGCCACCGGCGTCTTCGCCAGACGCTCCAGCAGAACCTGTCCCTCGTTCAAGAAGCCGGCTGTGCAATAGCCGCATTGGAATGCGAAATGGTCGATGAACGATCTTTGCAGCGTAGTGAGTTCGCCGTTCGTCGCATGGCCTTCCACGGTACGAATGGATTTCCCGTTGAAGCTCGTCGCCGGAACGATGCAGGTTGGACTGGTGTGGCTCGTCCCGTCCGGATCGTCGATGATCACTGCGCAACTGAGGCACTGCCCGGCGCCGCAGCCAAACTTGGTGCCGGTGAGCCCAAGGCTCTCGCGCAAGAAGTCATTCATGGTCAGCTCGTCGCGCACCTTCACCGGGCCATATGCGCGTCCATTGATCCTCATGCGCACAGTCGTCACGTGAGCGCTCCCTTGAGCTCTTGTTGAGTCACCGGCAAGGCGTGGAAGCGACGCCCCGTCGCGTCGAAGATCGCGTTTAACAACGCGGGAACGATGGGAATCATAACGACCTCAGCCATGCCCTTTGGCGGATCGTTCGGCAGCGGGGGCAATATTTCGATCTCGAGCGCTTGCAAAGGCAGGTCGGACCCGCGCGCGATCAGGTACTGCCCGAGATTCCATTGCCCGTTGCCGGGACCATCTTCGTAAAGCGGCAGCGATTCGAGCAGCGCGTAGCCGACGCCCATCGCGAAACCGCCCTGCGCTTGGCCAAGAACGATTTCGGGCGTCAGCGCGCGACCACATTCGAGGACAGTATATGCCCGGTCGATGCGCAAGGCGCCGGTGTCGCGTTCGATCTCGACACGAACCAGCGCGCCGCACAACGATGTGTAGGAGGTCCCGATCCGGTTGAACACGGTGGGCGGGTATTTGACGTCGGCGCGATCTAAGCGAACGAATTTTCCTGAGCCTTTTCGCACCGCCAGCGCATCAATTTCCGCCGTCCACTCTTGCCCGCCGATCGCAAAGGTCGCTTTCGACCATGACCAGCGCGAGAAGCTGTGCGCCATCGCCGCTGTCACGCCTTTACGCGCATGGGCTCTTGCGGCGATTTCCGATAGCGGCAAGGCTCTCAGCGCCGGCATCACCAGCCGCCCCTGCTCCCAACGCGCCGCGTCCCAATTCGCGGCTCTCGGATCGGTTGGCGCGAGTCCCCACAGTTCGAGCGCCGCGGGCCACAAGCCGAACCGATATATGACGCGGGCGGCTTCGGACGCCGAATGAGTCCCGACGTGCGCGCCAATCGAGGAACTGGTTGGCGAACTTATCGCCGGAACCCAGCGCGGATCGCGTTGCGCGGCGTCCTGCGTCGCCTGGTCCATCGTGTAAGGGTCGCCGGAGGTGACGAGCCCGAGCGCGGCGAAACGGTCGACTTCCGCGACGGCGACTTCGTCGGCCACGGCGCCGAGATGGGCCGCGACTCGGTTCGCAAGCGCCGTCCCTATGCCGTTCCCCATCTCGACGTGATCGCAGCGGATCGAGATCCGACCCTTTGGGTCGACCTCAACTGACGACAAAGAAGTGTCGGCGCCACTGCCGTAATCCTTGGTGACGCAAGCCACGCCCGTGCCGACAACACTCCCTGGGCGCCGCCCACGCGCTTTCTCTTCGGCGCGCTGTCGCCAGATCGCATGCTTCTCGAGTCTGTCGAGGATCTCGGGCGTGCGAACCACGACGTCATACGTGTTCCCCGCCATCGTCCGACCGCCGGTCTTCAGCGCGTTGCGTCGGCGAAATTCGATCGGATCAATCGCCAGCGTCGACGCCGCCTCGTCAATCAACACTTCCAGCGCCGTCATCGTCTGCAGCGTGCCATAGCCGCGCATCGACCCGGCCGTCACGCCGCGTGAATGCAGCGCGACTGTGGTGACGTCGACTTTTGGAACATCGTAGATGCCTATCGCGGCATTGGCGGAAACCGCCGCCACGCTCGCCGAATAATTGGCGAGGCCGCCGCCATTCAGCACATGGTCAGCGGCGAAGGCGGAAATTTTGCCTGTCGCTCGATCGACGCCGATGCGTGTGCGCATCTTGAACGCATGCCGCTTAATTCCCCCCTGGAACTGCTGATAACGATCTTGGGAGAGCCGCACGGGGCGACCGGGAAGGAACATCGCCGCCAGCGCAACGTAAAGCGGGAATGGCGTGTGGTCGCGTCCCCCAAATCCGCCGCCCATATAAGCGAAGTGCGCGTTGATATGCGCCGGCTTGAAGTTGGCGCGGGCGTTGCCCAGCAGAGTTGCGACGGAGGTTGCGGCGTCGTACGGCGACTGCACGCCGAGAACGAGTTCGAGGTTTTTGCGCTCAGCATCATACCAGGCGAGACCGCATTCGGGCTCGAGAAACATTGGATCAACGGATTGGGTCTCGAATTCGCGGTCGAGAACGAGAAGATTTGGAGTGTCGGCCTCAAGTTCGGCGCGGATCTCTTCGCCGTAGCTTGCCGCATTGGCGTAGGCTGCCCCTGTCGGCACGGGGAGCCGCGCCCATATTGGGCCGCCCCCGTCTTGAAAGAACCCTGGACTGACCCAGCCATCCTTGACTGGCGAGTACACGTCGGGCGCGTCAGGCGTCGCGCCGGCGACGCGCGTGAATCGAAACGCGCCGTAGTCGCGCTCGACGACGGGACCCGTTTCGGCGCCGAATTTCAGAAGCGTTTCGTTGCGTAAGGCAAGCCGCCGCGCCTGATCGAAATTGTCGAAGCTTTCATAGATCAACAGAGCCGCCGGCTGACCGAGATACAAGGGCGTCTTGCCAACCGGGCAGAACAGGTCGCCTGAATAGAATTTAGGAACGCGAGCGCCGATGCGCGCGAGATCAGCTGCGGTAATTATCACGGAGGGTTTCAAAGCGCCGCTCATGCGCGCGAGATCGACGCCCTCGTAGATATGCGTGGCGTTCGCCGTCCGGATGAGCATGGCGTGCGCGGTATGCGTCGGCCATCCCGGGAGATCCGCGGCGCGGAAATCGGACGCGTACAGCTTCGCCCCTGTGACTTTGGCGACTCCATCAATCCGGCCTGCGCCCGTGGCGGCCGGATTCCAGCGCTGTCTTCCGGGCAGCGTCTCGCGTGCGGCGAATTCAGGTTCATTCGCTAGGGCAAGACGCGACAGGCTGAGCGCAATGCCGCTCGCGGTGACCAATTTGGCGAACTCGCGTCGAGAAGCCTTCACGCTCCGACCTCTTGGTTCCACCTCGGCGACCGCCAACGGCGATGCTTTCATTCGCACGGGCATAGATCGCCAGCAAGCTCGGCTCTCCGCGCCTTGGCGTTCCGCTGATCCCCCCGAGATCAATCCGACCCAATTGACTCAGTCGCCGTAAGCGCTTCGCGCGAGGGGTTGGCATCGACTGCGACAGCGTTATCGCGGTCGTCGATCACAGCGAAGGGATCGCGCCTGCGACGAAGTGCCGGCCGACGAGCCTCGCGCCCGCTACGCTGCGGCGCGCAGTTGCGCGACCCGCACCGGCACGGGCGGATGCGAGAAATAGAAGGTGGCGTAGAGGGGGTCGGGCGTCAGCGTTGCGAGGTTGTCGCGCGTCAGCCGGGTCAAAGCCGAGATCATCGGCTCCTTGCCGACGATATCGCGGGCGAAGGCGTCGGCTTCGAACTCCGCGCGGCGTGACCGCCACGCGAGCAAGGGCGACAGGACATGCGAGATCGGTTCTCGTGCAAGCAGCAGCGCGACAAGCACCACGCCGGAGTCATTCGGCAGTCCGAACCAGCCGGCGAAGACATCCGAGCCGAAGGCCCACCACAGCACCGCGAAACCAACGAAGGCGATCGCGGCCGCCAGCGCCAGCATCTGCCGCACATGGCCGAATTTGAAATGGCCGAGTTCATGAGCGAGAATCGACTCGATCTCGTCCGGCGAATGTTTCTCGAGCAGCGTGTCGAAAAAGACGATGCGCTTGGCCTTGCCGAAGCCGCTGAAATAAGCGTTGCCATGCGTGGAGCGCGTCGAAGCGTCCATCACATAGAGGCCGTTCGACTCAAAGCCGCATCTGGCGAGCAGCGCCTCCATGCGCCGCTTCATGGCGCCGTCCTCAAGCGGCGAAAATTTATTGAAGAGCGGCGCGATGACGGTCGGATAGATGACTGTCATCGCAATCGCGATGGCGATGAAGACGACATAGGCGATGAGCCACCATGTGTTGGGGGCGGCGCCCAGAAGCCAGAACATGCCGAAGAGCAAGGGCGTCGAAATGGCGAGTTCCAGCGCGCCGGACTTTGCTTGGTCGACGAGAAACTTTTGCGGCGTCAGCCGATTGAATCCGAACCTGTCTTCGAGCCAGAAGGCGCGCGCTGCGGCGAAGGGCATGTCGATCAAACTGCCGATCACGCCGAAGACGAGAACGAACAGAACGCTGCGAACGAGGCCCGGTTCGACGAAGGCGGCGATCGCCGCATAAAGCGGCGCGAGCCCCAGCGCCAACCACGCGATAGACATCGCGGCGTCGAAAATCGTTTCGGCGACGGAAAATTTTGTTTTTGCGATCGTGTATTCGGCGGCGCGGCGATGATCGTCGAGCGTGACTTCTTGCGCGAAATCCGGCGGCACCTGATCGCGATGGGCCTCTACCGTCGCGGTCTGCCGCATGCGCAGATACACGCCAAGTCCAGCGGAGGCGGCGATCGCCAGACAAATCACGACGCCCATTGCGCTCATTCTTCTCTCCCGCAAACTTTCATGCGGCAATATAGGAAAGCGCGCCCGGCTTTGCGAGAGCGCCGCCTTATGTCGCGCCAAGCTGGGCCGCTGCGCGCGCGCTCGTCGCTAAAGCTGATCTCGCCTTTCATGCAGACGAGAACCGTTGCAGTGAAACGAAAGCCTGGACACCGGTATGTCGATCCGTCTGCGATACGACGGCTGCAGGGGGCGATCCGGCATGAAGAACGCTGGTCGATTCTGCTCGATGTCTATAATTTGGCGATGACGCCTGCGACTCTCCTTAAGGTTGAGAACGCCCAGCGGAGGCGCGAAACGGAGTTCGCCATTGAGACTGTCGTTCGCCATCGCGACGATCGCCGCCCTTCAAGGAGCGGCCGGCGTGTCTCTCGCCGCCGCCGCGGCCCATGCCGACGCGAGTCCTTTTCTCGCCACGGCAAGCCAATTTCTCATGATCCACGCCGCCGCCGGCGTCGGCCTCGCGGCGCTTATCCGCACGACGCCGCGAGCAAAGGCGAAATGGCTCGCCGCTATCGCGCTGGCGCTCCAGGCGGGGGTCACGCTGTTCGCGGGCGACCTTGCCGCCCGGGTCTTTTTATCGGGAAGGCTGTTTCCTTTCGCCGCGCCGACCGGCGGCGGGCTGACGATCCTGAGCTGGTGCGCTCTGGCCGTCTGGGCGGCGTTCGCCATGTTCGCAGCAAATTCGCTGCAAAAGCCGCCCGAAAGCTAGACAACTGCGGCATTCCGCCCCACCATTTATTCATGTCGGTTTCCAGCTCCGGCCTTTCGTCTTCGGCCGCTCCGAGAGATGACTCCCAGCGCACGAGCGATCCTTTGCTCGGGCGACGGCTGCTGATTGTCGAAGACGATCCCTATATCGCGCTGGCGCTGGAAGAGACGCTCGCGGAATTCGGCTTAGTTATCGCGGGGATGGCGCGCAGCGTCGACGAAGCGGTGCGGTTGTCCCGCGAGGATGGAGTCGATCTGGCTTTGCTCGACGTCAATATCGGCCACGAAAGGATTGATCCGGTCGCCGACGCGCTCGCCGCCCGCGGCTGCCCCTTCATTTTCACGACGGGATGCGGGCGCGCAGGACTGCCCGAGGCGCATCTTGAGCACGCCATGGTCGAAAAACCATTCTACGTCGAGGAGATCCTGACCGCGCTCCGCAGCGAACTGTCGCGCGCCGAAGCGCGCTAGGCTCGGCCATTCGCCACTATATCGCCGCCCTTGGCCGCGACAAGCGACGTCCGAAGACTCGCTTCAGGAGCACGGCTGCTGCCCTCCGCCATAACCGACAAGCCTTCCGCATCGCTGAAAGCGCGCCGCCCTTCAGGCGCTGCGCTTCGGCTATTGGCGACGTCCTTGGCGGCGGGGGCAACCCTGGCGGCGATCGCCGCCGTTGTTGCGCCGTGGCTGTTCTCGCCCGGCGCTCTCATGGACGCCGTCGCCGACCAGCTCCAAGGCTCTTCGGGGCTTTATGTCGCCGCGCGCGGCCGAACGAGCTTCTCGCTCTTTCCGCGTCCGAGCATTGCCGTCCAAGGCGTCGCTTTCGCCGACCGGAATGGCGCGCTGCTCATCGAGTCGAGCGAGCTTCGCGGCGACGTCGACGTTCTGCCGCTGATCGCGGGGCGCCTCAAAGTCGCCTCGGTGAAGCTCGTCCGGCCGCGCGCCCGCATCGATCTGGACAAAAAGCCGGCCGGCGTGGCCGGCGTAGCCGCCCGAGCGGCCGCCGCAAAGCCGGCGACGCTGGAAGCTGCGGCGGCCGATAATGTGCGGTTTGGGGTGGTGTCGATCGTCGACGGCGACGCTCGGATCACCTACCGCGGCCGCGTCTACGCGCTGGAGCGAATCAACGCGAATTTTGAATGGCGCCGCATCGGCGAGGCGGCGGCGCTGACGGGCGCGTTCGATTTGAACGGCGAACGGCTCGAGGCGATCTTCTGGGTCGCGCGTCCAGGAGCGCTGTTGCGTGGAGAACCGTCCGTCGTGACGGGCCGGCTTGACGGCGAGAGCCTTCGGGTTGAAGCGCAAGGCGTGGGACAACTCGGCGCCAACGCCCGCTTCGAGGGGCGCGCGGCGGCCAGCGCGCCTTCGGTGCAACAGGCGCTGCAGCTCTTTGGCGTCGCCGCTCCCCTGCCCGGCCCCTTCACTGACGCGCAATTCTCCGCGCAAGCGACGCTCGCGCCCGGAGAGGCGCACTTCAAGGGCGCACGTCTATTTGTCGACGGAAACGAATTTCGCGGCGATATCGACCTTCAGAAGGAGGATGGCCGCCCGACGCTGACGGCGGCCATCCAAAGCGAGTTCCTCTCCCTGCGGCCGTTTCTCGCCGACGCGCCGCCGCTTGTCGCCGCGAACGGACAGTGGAGCAAGCAGCCGTTCGATCTCCCGGACCTCTCCGGCGCCGACGTCGATCTGCATCTCGCCGTCGGCCATGCCAGACTTGGCCGGCTGAAAGTCGAAGACGCCGCCATCGAAGTCACGTTGCGCGACGGCGCCGCCGAGTTCGCGATAACGCAGGCGCACGCCTATCGCGGCGGGCTCAAGTTTCGGGCTTCCATCGCGCCGTCGCCCGACGGGCTGGCGCTGCGCGCCAATGCGCAAATGACGGCGGTCGAAGCGGGCCCGCTGCTCTGGGACGCTTATGGTAAACCAGTTCTGGCGGGCTCGCTTAACGCGACTCTCGCGGTCGACGGCGTCGGCGACCGAATGGCGACGCTGATGCAAAACCTGAACGGGCGCGCCAGCGTCGCTCTGGTCGACGGGGAGATCTCCGGCGTCGATCTTGAGAAAGCGCTCCGCCGACTGGAGACGCGGCCCCTATCGAGCGCGTTTGACATCCGCTCGGGCCGTTCGACGCTCGACGCCGCAAGCGCCGCCGTAAAGATAGAGAACGGCGTCGCGGACATCTCCGAGGGCGTCGCGCGCGGACCCGGCTTTACGCTTGCCTTCGGCGGCTCGGCGCGCCTCCCGGAGCGCCACCTCGCAGTTAAAGCCATCGCGCGCGAAGCCGACAGCGGCGGACAAACCGCCGACTCTGCGCCGGGCATCGCGCTCGAACTCGCCGGCCCCTGGGACGAATTGGCGTTGGGGCTGGACGCGCAAGCCTTCATCCGTCGCTCCGACGCGGCCGCTCCGCTGCTGCCGCGACTGGACCCGCCGCCCCCTAAGGAACCCGCGGGGCGATGACCCGGGAAGGTTAGACGTCCTCCAGCTGCGTCTCGTGCAGCAGCCTCGTCAGTTCGTCGGGGATATCGAGATAGCGGAAGCGGCGAAGCTCAAAACCAACCTCAACGACGCCCCATGGCGGCGCATAAGTCCGCCAGGGCGAAACTTCGCCGAGAATGACGACGTGACCGCCATCTATGCCGCGGGCGATCCGCGCAACCGTGTAAATAACGCCACGGGCCAAGCCCTCGCAACGGCCATAGGGGCCCGCAGTCGCGTCTACGCAAACTACCTCGGCGCCGGGAGGCGTTTCAGGACTAATCATTTGGCGACCTCGTTCTGCGGCGCGATGAACGCGCGCTCCTAAAATTAATTATGGAGCGCGCGCCGGCCGACGAAAGAGCCGACGCGCCGCATAGCGATCACCAGACTTTCAAAAAGCCTAAAAAGCCTCGCTTCAGCTTCTTGCGGTCGAGTGCGCTGAGTTCGTCGTAGACGCGGCGCGCCGACGCCCGCAATTCCAGAAGCCTGTCATCCGAGACGTCGAAATCAAGAACGGCGGATTTCAACTCGCGGCGCGCCTGGTCCAGCCGCGCCTGCGCATCCGCAATCAACGCATTCAGCATCGTTACCCTCTTCGATGTGATGTCGCCCCAACTATACCGCAACTGCGAAGAAACCGAACCCAAATGCAGCGCGTATTGACCGCGCGGCCTGCTTCTTCTGCGCTATCGTTAAGTGCGCGCCTTGAAATTATGGCGCCAAATTCTCGCGTGAGAAAGGCGAGGCCTCGGAGGGAATCGAACCCCCGTACAAGGATTTGCAGTCCTCTGCGTAGCCACTCCGCCACGAGGCCTTAGCACGGCGTGCGCCGCGTGCGACCGCTCATACAGGAGGGCGTGATGGCGAGCAAGCCAGCTCGCGCGTCCGCGCATCAGTAGGGACGGCCGTCCTTGTGCGTCATGATCCAGTGGCCGTCCGGGCCGAGCGCCGCAGCGAGGTCGTCGTCGGGATAGGTCGCCGCGTCGCCCGCCGACCGGTCGCCAATTTCCAGATAGACGACGTCGCGCTCGGTTCTGTTGACGAGGCAGTGGGCTGCGCCCTGCGCGGGGAAGCCCGCGCACATGCCGGCGCGCAGGAGTATCTCCTCGTCGTCGCGCAGGAGCGTCGGCTCTCCCTCGAGGATAAAGACGAATTCGTCCTGCCGGCTGTGGCGATGCTTCAGCGCCGACTGCGCGCCGCGGGCAAGCGTCGTGAGATTGACGCCAAAATTGGTCAGGCCAAAAAAGTCGCCAAGCGACCGTTTCTCGCGGCCACGAACCCGCGCCGCGAACGGCTCGGGATAGCTCGAGCGCTTGGCCCGAGGGGCGACATCCACCGCCTTGACTGCGGCCGACAGGGACCTGCTCGGCTTTTCCATGGCGCAGCTTTCCTTCCGGCCCCTGGACTAGTCAATTTGACAGGGGGCGCCCATTTTGACCATCTTCCGCCGCTCGCCAAGCCGGCGCACCTCCTGGAATTATCACGAAATGAATGTCGTCATCGTCGAATCAGCGGCCAAAGCGCAGACGATCAACAAATATTTAGGCAAGAATTTCAATGTGTTGGCATGCTACGGCCATGTTCGCGACCTTCCCGCCAAAGACGGATCGGTCGACCCCGACCAGGATTTTCTCATGGTCTGGGAGATGGACGCCAAGGGCGCAAAGCGCGTCGCCGCCATCGCCGAGGCGGTGAAGGGCGCCGACAAAGTCATCCTCGCAACCGACCCGGACCGTGAGGGAGAGGCCATCTCCTGGCACTTGCTGGATATTTTGAACAAGAAGCGCGTGCTCAAGGATAAGAAGATCGAGCGCGTCGTCTTCAACGCGGTCACCAAGTCGGCGATCCAAGAGGCGATGGCGCATCCGCGCGAAATCGATCAGGCGCTGGTCGACGCCTATCTCGCGCGCCGCGCGCTCGACTATCTCGTGGGCTTCACCCTGTCGCCGGTGCTGTGGCGCAAACTCCCCGGCGCCCGTTCGGCCGGCCGCGTGCAGTCCGTCGCGCTTCGCCTCGTCTGCGACCGCGAACTCGAGATCGAGAAATTCGTCGCCCGCGAATATTGGTCGCTCGTCGCCCATCTGAAGACCAAGGCGGGCGAACCCTTCACGGCGCGGCTGGTCGGCGCCGACGGCAGGAAGATTTCGCGGCTCGACATCGGCGCGGGTCAGGAGGCCGAGGACTTCAAGAAGGCGCTGGAGACCGCCGCCTTCGTGGTGCGCTCGGTCGAAGCGAAGCCGGTGAAGCGCCACCCTTACGCGCCCTTCACGACCTCCACCCTGCAGCAGGAGGCCTCGCGAAAGCTCGGCCTCGCGCCGGCGATCACCATGCGCATCGCCCAAAGACTCTATGAAGGCGTCGACATTGGCGGCGAGACGGCGGGTCTCATTACTTATATGCGAACCGACGGCGTCGACATGGCGCCCGAGGCGGTCGCCAGCGTGCGCGGCGTGATCGGACGGGAATATGGCGAGCGTTTCGTTCCCAAGGTTCCGCGCAAATATACGACGAAGGCCAAGAACGCGCAGGAAGCCCACGAGGCCATCCGCCCGACCGACCCGGCGCGATTGCCCAAGGAAGTGGCCAAATATCTCGAACCCGAGCAGGCCAAGCTCTATGAGCTGATCTGGACGCGCACCATCGCCAGCCAGATGGAGTCGGCCGAGATGGAGCGAACCACCGTCGACATTGACGCCAAAGCCGGCGCCCGCGCGCTCGAGCTGCGCGCGACGGGTCAGGTCGTTCGTTTCCCGGGCTTCCTTGAGCTCTATCAGGAAGGCCGCGACGACGGAGAGGACGAAGACGGCGGTCGCCTGCCGGCGATGGCCCAGGGCGAGCCCTGCGCGCGCGAAAAAATCGACGCCACCCAGCATTTCACTGAGCCGCCGCCGCGCTTCACGGAAGCGACGCTTGTCAAGCGCATGGAGGAACTCGGCATCGGGCGCCCTTCGACCTACGCCTCGACGCTCGCCGTGCTGCGCGACCGCGACTATGTGCGGATCGATAAGAAGCGCCTCGTGCCCGAGGACAAGGGACGCCTCGTCGTCGCCTTCCTCGAAAGCTTCTTCTCCCGCTACGTCGAATTCGACTTCACCGCGGATCTCGAAGAAAAGCTCGATCTCGTCTCCAACAATGAGATCGACTGGAAGCAGGTGCTGCGCGACTTCTGGAAAGATTTCTCGGCGGCCGTCGACGGCACCAAGGATCTGCGCGTCAGCGAGGTGCTCGACAGCCTCAACGAGCTGCTGGGCCCGCATGTCTTCCCCTCAAAGGAGGACGGAAGCGATCCGCGCCTCTGCCCCGCCTGCAACAGCGGTCAGCTCTCGCTCAAGATCGGCAAGTTCGGCGCCTTCGTCGGCTGCTCCAACTATCCCGAGTGCCGCTACACGCGAACCCTGTCGCCGCCGACGGGCGACGCCGCCGACGCGGCGAGGCCGGGCGTGAAGGTCCTGGGCGTCAATCCCGAGACGGGCGCGGAGGTCACGCTGCGAGATGGCCGCTTCGGCGCCTATGTGCAGGAAGGCGAGCAGGAGGAAGGCGGCGAAAAGCCCAAACGCGCGTCGCTCCCCAAGAGCATCAGGCCTGACGATCTGACGCTGATGCAGGCCATCGCCCTGCTCGCGCTGCCGCGCGAAGTCGCGAAACATCCGACGAGCGGCGATCCGATCGTCGCCGGCATCGGGCGCTTCGGGCCCTATGTCCAGCATGGCAAGACCTACGCCAATATCGGCCGCGACGACGACGTGCTGAGCATCGGCGCCAACCGCGCCATCGATCTCATCGTGCAAAAGGAGTCGGGCGGCGGGGGCTCCCGTTTCTCGCGCGGTCCGGCGGAGCCGGCGCGCGTGCTGGGCGATCACCCCCAGGGCGGATCGGTGACCGTCAAGGCAGGCCGTTTTGGTCCTTATGTGAACTGGGGCAAGATCAATGCGACGATCCCACGCGCCATCGATCAGGCGTCGCTGACGCTGGAACAGGCGCTCGAGCTTCTCGCCGAGAAGGCCGCCGGCGGCGGCGCGACGGGCGGCGGGGGACGCTTGCTGGGCGAGCATCCCGAGGGCGGCAAGGTCACGGTGCGCCCCGGCCGCTTCGGCGCTTACGTCAACTGGGGCAAAATCAACGCGACGCTGGCCAAGGGCGCCTCGGCCGACGACGTGACGCTCGAAGAGGCCCTGCAATTGATCGAAGCCAAGGGCGGCGCGCCGAAGAAATCGGCGAAAAAAGCGCCGGCCAAGAAAGCGGCCGGTAAGAAGGCGCCGACCAACGCCAAGAAGAAAATCGAAGACAGCGACGAGGCGCCTTTTGATGAATCGCAGCCCGTGAAGGTCGCGCCGACGGTCGCAAAGAAAGCTGCAGCCAAGAAGGCGCCCGCCAAAAAGCTGGCGACGAAAAAAGCCGCGGCGAAGTAGAGGAACGCGCTCTCGAATTTCGCCGATCTTTAAGCAGCGTTTCAACTTTGCCGCCGGCGTCCTATATGTGTGATGCCGAGTCCGGTTGAAGTGCACGCCCGCCGCGTCGACGGCGATTTTATTGCCTCTTTTGAGCGAGCCCTTGGCGAAAGACGACACAGCAAAACACACGCCCTCTCGCGAAGACATCTTGGCCTTCATCACCCGCGAAACCGAGGCGGGCGGCCCGCGCAAGATCGGCGTGCGTGAAATCGCCCGCGCCTTCGGCGCTGCCGGCGACGACCGCATCGCCATCAAGCGCCTGCTCGCCGAGATGGCGGATGAAGGCCTCCTGGAAAAGCGCGGCAAGCGCGTGAACCGCAAGGGGACGCTGCCGCCGGTGGCGCTCGTCGACATCATCG
Organism: Methylocystis rosea SV97; assembly: GCF_000372845.1. Taxonomy (GTDB): domain Bacteria; phylum Pseudomonadota; class Alphaproteobacteria; order Rhizobiales; family Beijerinckiaceae; genus Methylocystis; species Methylocystis rosea. The sequence goes on along the minus strand of NZ_KB889963.1, from coordinate 1,825,103 downwards.
CGCGCGACCGCGACGGCGAGATGGTCGCCGCGCCGGTCGAATGGGACGAGGACGAACTGGGGCCGGCGCCACGCATCCGCATCCACGCGCCGCGCCGGGCCCGGCCGGGCGAGCCCCTGCCCGGCGTCGGCGACCGCGCGCTGGTGCGCGCCGAGCCCGACCGCGACGCCGGACCGGACGAGCCGCCCTATGTCGGACGCGTCGTCAAACTCCTGTCGCGCCAGCGGCAGCGTGTGCTCGGCGTGCTGCATATCGAAGCGAATGGCGCCGGCCGCATCGAGCCGATCGACAAGAAGCAGGCCGGACGCGAACTCGCCGTCGCCGCCGCCGACATCGGCGCAGGCAAGCACGGCGACCTCGTCTCGATCGATCTCGTCGGCAAGACTCGCTTCGGCGCGCCGCGCGCCCGCGTGCGCGAAACGCTCGGCTCGGTGACGGGCGAAAGGGCGGTCAGCCTCATCGCTCTGCGCGCGCATGACATTCCGGATGTGTTTCGCGCCGAGGCGACAACGGAGGCCGAGCGCGCGCAGCCCGCGTCTCTGCACGGCCGCGAAGACTGGCGCGATCTGCCGCTTGTCACCATCGATCCGCCGGACGCCAAGGACCACGACGACGCGGTTCACGCCGCGCCCGACAGTGCGCCGGACAATGACGGCGGCTTCGTCCTGACGGTCGCGATCGCCGACGTGGCGCATTACGTGACGCCGCGCTCGGCGCTCGACCGCGACGCCTTGGAGCGCGGCAATTCGGTCTATTTCCCCGACCGCGTCGTGCCAATGCTGCCCGAGCGCATCTCCAACGACCTGTGCTCATTGCGGCCCAATGAAGATCGGCCGGCGCTCGCCGTGCGCATGCGCGTCACCAGCAAGGGCAGGAAGATCGACCATAGCTTTCATCGCGTGATGATGCGCTCGCACGCCAAGCTCGCCTATGCGCAGGCGCAGGACGCGATCGAGGGGCGCACGGATGAAACCACGAAGCCGCTGCTCACCCCGGTGCTGCGGACGCTTTACGCCGCGCATGAAGCGCTGCAGCACGCACGCAGTCTACGCGCGCCGCTCGATCTCGATCTGCCCGAGCGCAAGATCCTTTTGAAGAAAGACGGCTCCTTCGACCGCGTCATCATTCCGCCGCGGCTCGAAGCGCATCGGCTGATCGAAGAATTCATGATTCTGGCGAATGTCGCGGCGGCCGAAACCTTGGAGCAGCATCGCCAACAGCTGATCTATCGCGCGCATGACGAACCTTCGCGCGAAAAGGTCTCGGCGCTCTCGGAATTTCTCGCGACGATCGGCGTCAAGCTCGCCAAGGGCCAAGCGCTGCGCCCCGCGCATTTCAATGTGATTCTGGGTCGCGTGAAGGGCCTGGAGCACGAGAACATCGTCAACGAGATCATTCTGCGCACGCAGGCGCAGGCTGAATATACGCATGAGAATTACGGGCACTTCGGCCTCAATCTGCGCCGCTACGCGCATTTCACCTCGCCGATTCGCCGCTACGCCGATCTGATCGTGCATCGCGCGCTGATTCGTGCGTTGAAATTCGGCGAAGGCGCCTTGCCGGAAATGCCGGTTGGCGAACTTGCGGAGATCGCCGCCCGCATCTCGGCCGCCGAGCGGCGCGCCATGGCGGCGGAGCGCGAGACCGTCGATCGGCTCATCGCGCATCATCTCGCCGACCAGATCGGCGCGCGTTTTCAGGCGCGCATTTCCGGCGTCACGAGATCCGGTCTGTTCGTGCGCCTCGCCGAGACAGGGGCCGATGGATTCGTGCCGGCGGCGACGCTGGGCCGTGAATATTACGCCTATGACGAGGCCGCCCATGCGCTCACCTCGCGCTCCGGCGTCAGCTACCGGCTGGCGGATATTATAGAAGTGAAGCTGATCGAGGCGGCGCCGATCGCCGGCGCCTTGCGCTTCGAAGTCGTGAGCGGCGGCGAACGCCGCGCGCCGCCGCGGGCGAGCGCCAAACCAAAGGATCGCCGGCCGTCAGCGCGTGCGAAGAAGAATCGGTAGGCCCCGCGCGCTTTACGCGCCCCTCGCGCAGATGAAGACCTGTCGGCGCCGGCCCCAGCACTCGCCTGTCCTATAGACCTTGCCGAGGCTGCGGCCGCCGAGGCTCGCCGTCCACGTCCGTCCATGATCTTGCGTCAGAACAAGCGCGTCGTCTCCGGCGTTGAGCGTCAGCGTTGAGCGCCTGGGCTGGCGGAGCATGCAGCTGCGCTCGAAGAGAACCCGTCCATCTATCTTGACGAAGCATTTGGCGCGGCGGCCTTCGTCGGCGGGCGCGTCCTGGCGTTGACTTTCGCGCGCCGCGGTCCGCGCCGCTGGCGCCTCGTCGCCCGGCTCCGCCGTCGCGGCCGCATCAATTGGCGGCGCGTCGTCGAAGGCGGTGTTCGGCAGCGCCGCATCGAGCGGCGGGACCGTCGCGGCGCCGAGCGCCGGCGCGGCGGCAGGAACGTCGGTTTTTGGAGGCGGCGGCAGCGGCTCGGGCAAGGGCTCCGCCGCGGCCTGGGCTTCCAGAAGCCGCTGTTTTAGCTCCTTGGAGTCGGGCGTCGGCGGCGTCGGAGACGCAATTGTGTCCGGCGGGACGCTAACGGTAAGCGCCGAGGATGGCGCGACGTCGGCGGCCTGTGCGGCCTCGGTCACGGGCGCCTGCTCCGGCGCCGGCGTCGGCTGCTCGATCCGCACAGGCGTCGTCGGCGTTTCCACTTGACGCAGCGTCGCGCCATCGGCGCGCGGCGCGGGCGCGCCTCTCATCGCGAGAGTCGCGACGACGACGCCTCCCAGCAGGATGGCCCCGGCGACGACATAAAACCAGATCGGCGCTCTGAACGACGCGGCGCCCTGGACCGCGCGCCACTCGCCAGCGACGTCGCTCGAAAAATCCTTGATCCAGCCCATCGCGCGCGTGTTGCGGAAGGGCCTCTCCAAGCTTTCGAGCTCTCTTAAGAGGCGCCGCTTCTCTTGGAGTATCCGCCGTTCAAAATTCTCCAACTCCGCGACTTTGCGCCGCTTTTCGAGTGTTACGCTCATACTACTCACTCCAAGCGCGTTCGCGTGAAGGCGAAGGAAGTACTTCTTCACGACGATACATGCAGGCTCTGCGCTCGACGGCGCGCGCCAGCACCAGCTACTTACGAGATATTTCTCCCCGCCCGAGTATTGCCGCGCAATTCGCCGGAGTCGTTCCGGCCCTACGCTGCTCCTCTTGTGGATTAACCAACAAAATTATGGCTGTTCTTTGCCGCATCCTCTTGACGAGGCGCGAATCGCACTCGACTCAGGTCGGCCCCGCGCGCCTTCTTGACATCGTTCGCACCGCACGTATGTTGCCGGCCAATTCGCTCCCGGCGCGCTCAGCGACCGGGACGATTTCATTTCTCTGATAGACTGGGATGAGCGATGGCCAAGTCCGCCATGATCAAGATCAAGCTCCTGTCCACGGCGGATACGGGCTATTTCTACGTGACGAAAAAGAACGCGCGCACGAAGACGGAAAAGCTCGTTTTCAAGAAATACGATCCCGTCGTGCGCAAGCACGTGGAATTCAAGGAAACCAAGATCAAGTAAGCGCGCGCAGATAACGCGCGCGCCTGGCCGCAAGCGCGCGCAGATAACGCGCGCGCCCTGTCGAGGCGTTCGTCACAACCGCTGGTCTAGCCAGGAGGAGCGTCGCCGCAGGGGGACGCTTCGAGAATTTTTGGCTGGAGAAGAAACCGCTTTGGGGAAGGCGGCCGACTGACGATGGCTTCAAGGAGGCCACTCCAACCACCGCCAGTCGGCCAACCCCACGGACCCAGGAGATGCGGCGGACCTGAGCACTCCGCAGGGTATTCGAAGTTGTGCCGAATACGCATCAAACGCTTACGCACGCCATGGGTCTTCTTACAGGCCCTTCGACGCCGCCAGACGCGCAACTCATTTGGCGCAGTCACGTTACTCCGGCTGCACAAAAATGCAACTATCTGATATGAAATTTCACAGACGCTGAGTTGTGAAGCGTTTGTGCGATATCGAAACAAATAACATCGCGCTGCGATGAACGCGGCGCCGGAGGAGTAGATGGCTTCTGGATTCCGCTTTGTTCTCGGCGTCGTGGCCGGCGTCTCGATCGCCCTGACGCTTTCCGCTTGCGGCGATCATATGCCCGGCGACGCCACGGGCGCGAAGGTGTTGCGCAATCTTCTGGAGAAGAATGGCGTGGACGCCAAGCTCGTGTCCTTCAAGAAGGTGCAGGGCCGCGAAGTGAAGCGCGAGAACGTCGACGCTTACGAATTGATGTATGAGGCTGAAATTCTGTTTCCCGAGGGTTTTGAAGCCAAATGCGCTGATGAGCGCGAGCGCGGAACATGCGCCTTTCTCGGCCTCGACAACGACCGGACATTCATCAAGGCCGAAGTGCACACGAGCGAAGGAACGCTTCATTTCGTGAAGAGCGAAAAGGGCTGGATGGCCGAGGATAGCAACGCCTATTAGCGCCGTGCAGGCGCTCGCGCCGATCGTCATCATTCCGGCGCGTCTGCGCTCGACGCGTCTGCCCGGCAAGCCGCTCGCCGACATCGACGGTCGGCCCATGATCGTCCATGTCTGGGAGCGCGCATGCGCCGCGGCGCTCGGACCTGTCGTGGTCGCGACCGACTCTCCTGAGATCGCGCGCGCGATCGAGTCGGTCGGCGGACACGCGGCGCTCACGCGCGACGCTCACGTCTGCGGCAGCGATCGCATCGGCGAAGCCTTGCGGGCGCTCGACCCGCAAGGCCGGCATGGCGCCGCCGTCAATCTACAAGGCGACCAGCCCTTGCTTGCTGACGGAGCGCTCGAAGCGGCGCTCGCGCTTCTCGACGATCCGGCCGTCGACATCGGCACCCTCGCCTGCCCGGCGCGCGCCGAAGACGCGGGCGATCCCAACGCCGTCAAGCTCGTGGGAGCTCCGCTCGCGCCTGGTCGGGTTCGCGCGCTTTACTTCACCCGAGCGCCCGCCCCTCATGGCGATGGACCGCGATTGAAGCACATCGGCGTTTACGCCTTTCGCCGCGCCGCTCTGGAACGATTCGTATCGCTGCCGCCCTCCCCGCTTGAACTGCGCGAAGGGCTTGAGCAGCTGCGCGCGCTCGAGGCCGGCATGCGCATCGACGCCGCGCTGCTGGACAAAGGCGCCCCATCGGTGGATACGGAACGCGATTTGACCGCGCTGCGCGCCGCGGCGTGCGAACAGGACCCAAAGTGACGCAATATATCGCCTATCAAGGAGAGCCCGGCGCGAATTCCGACCTCGTCTGCCGTCAGGCCTATCCGCAACTGACGCCGCTTCCTTGCGCGAGCTTCGAGGACGCCTTCGCGTCGGTGACCGAGGGGCGCGCCGTGCTCGGCATGATCCCGATCGAAAATTCCATCGCCGGACGCGTCGCCGACATTCATCATTTCCTGCCGCATTCCGGTCTGCATATCGTCGGCGAGCACTTCCTGCCGATCCATTTCCATTTGATGGCGCCCAGGCGCGCGACGCGGCAGGGGCTCAAGAGCGTCTACAGCCATGTCCATGCGCTGGGTCAGTGCCGCCGCGCCATCCGCGAACTCGGCCTCGCGGCGCATACCGCCGGCGACACCGCCGGCGCCGCCCGCGAAGTCGCCGAATGGGGCGATCCGACAAAGGCCGCGATCGCGCCGCGACTCGCCGCCGACATCTACGATCTCGACGTGCTGGCGGAGAATATCGAGGACGAGGCGCATAACACGACGCGCTTCATCGTGCTGTCGAAGACCAAGCAATGGGCGGCGCCGAACGCGGGTTCGACCATCACCACCTTCATCTTTCGCGTGCGCAACGTGCCGGCCGCGCTCTACAAGGCGCTCGGCGGCTTCGCCACCAATGGCGTCAACATGACCAAGCTCGAAAGCTACATGGTTGACGGCGAATTCGCCGCGACGCGCTTCCTCGCCGACGCCGACGGACATCCCAAGCAGCCGGCGATGGCGCGGGCGCTCGAAGAACTGCAGTTCTTCTCCAAGGAAGTGGAGATTCTCGGCGTTTATCCCGCGAGCGATTTCCGCCTCACCAATATCCGCGCCTTCGCCTTTGGGGATTGACAGGCCTCAAGCGCAATTGCTTTCCTTGCCGGCCTTCTTCAGCGGGAACGGACTGTCGCCCCAAGCGACGCTTCGTTCGCGCCATGAGCGACGTCCTTCGAGACGCAAGCGCCCGTCGGAACGGCCAAAATGATTTTCAGGAGCAAGCGCTCGAAGGGAACAGCCCATGGCCGTCGCCTATGATCCCAATAATATTTTCGGCAAGATCCTGCGCGGAGAAATCCCTGCGCATAAGGTCTACGAGGACGACGTCTCGCTGGCGTTTATGGATATCATGCCGCGCGCCGAGGGCCATGTTCTGGTGATTCCGAAGGAGGGCGCGCGCGGCCTCCTCGACGTCTCGCCGGAAACGCTCGGCCAATTGATCAAGCGCGTGCAGCATGTCGCGAAGGCGATCGAAAAGGCCTTTGCCTCGGATGGCCTGACTCTGCATCAATTCAACGAAAGCGCCGGCGGACAGGTGATCTATCACCTGCACTTCCACCTGCTGCCGCGTTGGGAAGGCGTCGCCTTGCGCCCTCCGGGGACCATGGCCGAGGATGCAAAGCTCGCGGAACAGGCGGAGAAAATTCGCGCCGCCATGGCGCCGTTCGAAGGATGAGGCCGCTGCGGCGCGGGCTTGCCTGATCGGGCAAGCCTTTGACCAGGCAAGCCTTGCTGGAAGACCTATTCTTCGCCGACTTTCGCCGGCCTCAGCGCCACCGGGCGCAGCAGGAAAGACGGCACGTGGTCGCCCAGTCCAATGACGGGCGGCCCATCGTCTTCATGATGGCGCGGGCGGCGCTCACGACGGTCTGCGACAGGCGCCCCGGCCGGCGCCCCATAGGCCGGAGGCCGGAGACTTTCTCCCTCCGCCTTGGCGCGGCCGCCGCGCGTCCGGCCCATGCTGACGGGCGCCTCGCGTTCGGCGGCTGGCCGGCGGTGGTGCGCGCCCGCTTCGCCCTCGACGGCGGCTGGCCGGCGGGTGACGGGCGCTTCGCGTTCGGTGGCGGCTGGCCGGCGGTTAATGCGCGCTTCGCCCTCGGCGGCGACTGGCCGGCGTCCGCGCTCCCGGCGCGGGCCGCGTTCGGCCCGCTCGCCGCGGCGCTCTTGCGGGCTCGTCTCCATGGGCGGCGGCAAGGCGTCGAAGCCCGGCCCCTCCCAATCGATCGCCTTTCCGATCAGGCTCTGGATCTGGTCGATGTATTTCATGTCGTCGCCGGTGACGAGCGTGATCGCCACGCCCGACCGGCCGGCGCGGCCGGTGCGGCCGATCCGGTGCACGTAATCTTCGCTATGAGTCGGGACGTCGAAGTTGAGCACATGGCTCACGTCCGGAATGTCCAGGCCGCGGGCCGCCACATCCGAACACACGATCAGCGACACATCGCCGTTCTTGAACGCGTCGAGCGAGGCCATCCGCGCCAGCTGATCCATGTCGCCGTGCAGGGCGCCAGCGGAAAAGCCGTGTTTGACGAGCGAGCGATGAAGGGTCGCCACGTCGCGCTTGCGGTTGCAGAAAATGATCGCGTTCTTGAAGTTATCGGCGTCGCGAATGAGCTTGCGCAACGTCTCACGCTTGTCGGCATGGCCTCGCGAAGCAACGAGAACTTGCCGGATCGTGGTCGCCGTCGTCGCGGCGCGCGAGACTTCGCAACGGATCGGATTATGCAGAAAGGCTTCGGTTAGCCGCGTGATTTCCGGCGGCATGGTCGCAGAGAAGAAGAGCGTCTGCCGCGTGAACGGCACCAACTTACAGACGCGTTCGATGTCGGGAATGAAGCCCATGTCGAGCATACGGTCGGCCTCGTCGATGACGAGAATTTCGATGCCCGTAAGCAGCAGCTTGCCGCGATCGAAGAAGTCGAGCAGACGGCCCGGCGTTGCGATCAGCACGTCGGCGCCGCGCATGATTTTGGTTTCCTGCTCGCCGAAGGCGACGCCGCCGATCAGCAGCGCGACGTTGAGACGATGGTTCTTGCCGTATTTGGCGAAGCTTGCTTCGACCTGCGCGGCAAGTTCGCGCGTCGGCTCGAGAATAAGGGTTCGGGGCATTCTGGCGCGGGCCCGGCCGCTTTCGAGACGGCTCAGCATCGGCAGGGTGAAGGCGGCGGTCTTGCCGGTGCCCGTTTGGGCGATCCCGAGAATGTCGCGCCCCTGCAGGGCGGGTGGAATAGCCTGCGCCTGAATTGGCGTGGGGGTCGTATAGCCGGACGTTTGGACGGCTGCGAGAACCTTTTGGGAAAGGCCCAGTTCTTCGAATGTCATTAATTATCCTGAATTACGGCTCGCATGTGCGGAAATTCCGCTTGCGCGCTAGCCGTAAAGAAGCGCGCGTGGATTGTTGAGAGAAGTCGCCGTCGTCGCCGCAACGGCTATCTGGCCCGCCGACGGTCCGCCGCAAAGAAGCGCGGGCGATAGCCACGGGAATGCTTTAAGGGCAATCGCCAGATTGTCAATAAATATATGCGCCTGTCGGGCCGCGCACACGAGGGTTGGTCGCAAAAAAACTAATGATCGGCGATTTCGCCAGCTTCGCCGCAAGGCGTTAACGCTTTCCGTCCTTTGCGCCTGTCCGGGATCGCACCTGTCGGCAAACGGTCGATGTCGGCCTCGCGTTGTCCGGTCGGCGCCGGCGCCTCGGTTTGCGGCGCCGCCTTGGCAAGACCGGGCAGATCGGCTCCTGATCCCCGGGAAAAGCCCGCGGGCGCTAGCGCTTCTGGAGGCTCAAACATATTTGAGAGCAACTTGGCGCCGAGCACGCTGCACAAACAAGCGGCGATCGACAGCGCCGCGAGACTCCAAACGCCCGCCGGAAGTCCGGCGCGGGGTTGGCTTAAACGGCGATGCTCGACGGTTCGACGCACTTGAGAGCCTGAAGGTTAGCGGTGTGACGCTAATCTTGCGTAGGTAAATTTTTTATTGATGCAGCTTTCGACAAAACTCGGCGACGGCGCGCCGCGCGACCCCTTGCCAAGCCGGAGGGAAAGCTCAAAACTAGCGATATTCTTGATTTCCCTCACCGTGGAAATGGCCCAGATTCTGCGAGGCGACCCTAAAAGAACCACTGTAACGACCTACATGAAAAGGATCGAAAGGGTGAAGACGTGGCGGCGGAGGACTTAACGCTAGCGATGGCGGCCAATGCGCCGCGAGCGGCCAAGGAGCCGCGCAAGGGAGGCGACGTCGGTCCCGGGGCCGGAACCGCCCTCGTCACGCGAACGCGTCCTCAGACGCGCAAGCCCAATATGTATCGGGTGCTTTTGTTGAATGACGACTACACGACGCAGGAGTTCGTGGTGATCGTGCTGCGGAAATATTTCAACAAATCCGTGGAGGAAGCCACGCGCATCATGCTCCACGTTCACAATCACGGCGTCGGCGAATGCGGCGTTTACACCTACGAGGTCGCTGAGACCAAAGTCACCCAGGTCATGGATTTTGCAAGGAAGCATCAGCATCCTCTGCAATGCATCATGGAAAAGAAATAGGACGAGCGCATGCCGACCTTCTCGCGCAATCTCAAGCAGACCCTCGACCGTGCGCTCGCCTCCGCCCGGGAGCGGCACCATGAATATGCGACGCTCGAGCACCTGCTGCTGAGTCTCGTCGAGGACGTCGACGCGTCGGCGGTGCTCCGCGCCTGTTCCGTGGATCTCGACGTGCTGACCAAGAATCTGCGCGACTACATCGATCGTGAGCTCGACAACCTCGTCAACGAAGACGCGGATGAATGCAAGCCGACCGCCGGGTTCCAGAGGGTCGTGCAGCGGGCGATTATCAGCGTCCAATCGTCCGGCCGCGAAGACGTCAGCGGCGCCAATGTTCTTGTCGCGCTGTTCGCCGAGCGCGAAAGCCACGCCGTCTATTTCCTGCAGGAGCAGGACATGACGCGCTATGACGCCGTCAATTTCATCAGCCATGGCATCGCCAAGCGTCCGGGACTTTCGGACGCCAGCCGGAGCCCGCGCGGCGTCGAGGACGACGGCGAGCGCAGCGAAGGCCGCGAGGGCCGCGACGGCGAGAGCCGCAAGAAGGAAGGCGCGCTCGAGGCCTATTGCGTCAATCTCAACAGGAAGGCGCGCGACGGCCGCATCGACCCGCTGATCGGCCGCGAGCCGGAAGTGCTGCGCACGATTCAGGTCCTGTGCCGCCGGCAAAAGAATAATCCCCTGCTCGTCGGCGATCCCGGCGTCGGCAAGACCGCGATCGCCGAAGGCCTCGCGCGTAAGATCGTCTCGAACGAAGTGCCGGAGGTTCTCGCCGGCGCGACGGTGTTCGCGCTCGATATGGGCGCGCTGCTCGCCGGCACGCGCTATCGCGGCGACTTCGAAGAGCGCCTGAAGCAGGTCGTGAAGGAAATCGAGAATCACAAGAATGCGATTCTCTTCATCGACGAGATCCATACGGTGATTGGCGCGGGCGCCACCTCGGGCGGCGCGATGGACGCCTCGAACCTTCTGAAGCCCGCCCTGGCGCAGGGCGTTCTGCGCTGCATCGGCTCGACGACCTACAAGGAATACCGGCAGTATTTCGAGAAGGACCGCGCGCTCGTTCGCCGCTTCCAGAAGATCGACGTCAACGAACCCTCGATCCCCGACGCGATCGAAATCGTGAAGGGGCTCAAGCCCTATTTCGAGGAGTTCCATAAGATCCGCTACACCAACGACGCGCTGAAGGCGGCGGTGGAACTCTCGGCGCGGTATATTCACGACCGCAAGCTGCCGGACAAGGCGATCGACGTGATCGACGAAACCGGCGCGGCGCAGATGCTGGTCGCGGAAAACAAGCGCAAAAAGACCATCGGACTAAAAGAGATCGAAACGACGATCGCCACCATGGCGCGCGTCCCGCCGAAGACCGTCTCCAAGGACGACGCCGAAGTTCTCGCGCATCTCGACGAGACGCTGCGGCGCGTCGTCTATGGGCAGGATAAGGCGATCTCGGCGCTGACGTCGGCGATCAAGCTCGCGCGGGCGGGTCTGCGCGACCAGGAGAAGCCGATCGGCTGCTATCTCTTCTCCGGACCGACCGGCGTCGGCAAGACGGAAGCCGCGCGCCAGCTCGCGACATCGCTCGGCATCGAGCTCGTGCGCTTCGACATGTCGGAATATATGGAGCGTCATACGGTGAGCCGGTTGATCGGCGCGCCTCCCGGCTATGTCGGCTTCGATCAGGGCGGACTGCTGACCGACGCCATCGACCAGCATCCGCATTGCGTGCTGCTGCTCGACGAAATCGAGAAGGCGCATCCCGATCTCTACAACATCCTGCTGCAGGTGATGGATCACGGGAAGCTGACCGACCACAACGGCAAGACGATCGACTTCCGCAACGTCATCCTCATCATGACGACGAATGCCGGCGCGCAGGATCTTGCCCGCACGCCGATCGGCTTCACGCGCACGCGCCGCGATCTCGACGACAGCGAAGCGATCAATCGGCTGTTCGCGCCGGAGTTCCGCAATCGTCTCGACGCCATCGTGCCTTTCGGTCATCTGCCGGTCGACGTCATCAAGCGCGTCGTCGACAAATTCATCATGCAGCTCGAAGCGCAGCTTGCCGACCGCAACGTCACCATCGAGCTCACCGACGAAGCGCGCAGCTGGCTCGTCGAGCACGGCTATGACGAAGCCATGGGCGCCCGGCCGATGTCGCGGGTCATTCACCAGCACATCAAGACGCCGCTCGCCGACGAGGTGCTGTTCGGCCGTCTGAAGAACGGCGGCGCCGTGCGCGTCGTCGTCGTCGGCGACGATAGCGGAACGAAGTCGCTGGGCTTCGTCTTCCCGGAGGGTCCGGTGTTGCCGCGGCCTGAGCGCGATATCTTCGAGGCCGGCAAGAAGCGCGCGGCGGAGGAAGCCGCATCCGGAGATGATTCGGCGATTCGCGCTGCTGATGCGGAACGCGACGAACGTCCGGCGCCGTTGAAGAGCTAAACGCCTAACGGGCGCGCGCCGCACAACAAACAGGGGCCGCTTCGCATGCGCTGCGAGGCGGCCTTTTTTTGAGGAGAGACGTGGCCGCGACGGGCTTTTTAAACCGTTCGCGCTTTCTTGGATTTCGCCGGCGCCGCCACGGATGGTTTGCGCGCCATCGCTTCAGCGAGATAACGCCCGGTGTGGCTGCGCGTTTCCTTGATGATCTGAGACGGCGGTCCCGCCGCGACGATTTCGCCGCCGCCGTCGCCGCCCTCCGGCCCCATGTCGATGATCCAGTCCGCCGTCTTGATGACTTCGAGATTGTGCTCGATCACGACCACCGTATTGCCCTGCTCGACAAGCTCATGCAGCACTTCGAGCAGCTTGGCGACGTCGTGGAAATGCAGACCCGTCGTCGGCTCGTCGAGAATATAGAGCGTGCGGCCTGTGGAGCGGCGCGACAGCTCCTTGGACAGCTTGACGCGCTGGGCCTCGCCGCCCGACAGCGTCGTCGCCTGCTGGCCGACATGGATGTAGTCGAGGCCGACGCGTTTTAGGGTTTCCATCTTGTCGCGGATCGACGGCACCGCCTTGAACAGAGTCGCCGCCTCCTCGACCGTCATGTCGAGCACGTCCGCGATGGACTTTTCGCGATATTTCACTTCGAGCGTCTCGCGATCGTAACGCTTGCCCTTGCACACGTCGCAGGTGACGTAAACATCGGGGAGAAAGTGCATCTCGATCTTGATGACGCCGTCGCCCTGGCAAGCTTCGCAGCGCCCGCCCTTGACGTTGAAGGAGAAGCGCCCCGGCGCATAGCCGCGCGCCTTCGCCTCGGGGAGACCCGCGAACCATTCGCGGATGGGCGTGAAGGCGCCGGTATAGGTCGCCGGATTGGAGCGCGGCGTGCGGCCGATCGGCGACTGGTCGATGTCGATGATCTTGTCGATCTGCTCGAGGCCTTCGAGGCGATCGAAGGGCGCCGGGTGCTCATGCGCGCCGGACAGTCGCCGCGCGATGGCCTTGTAGAGCGTTTCGATGACGAGCGTAGACTTGCCGCCGCCCGAGACGCCAGTAACGCAAGTGAAAAGGCCAAGCGGCACTTCCGCCGTAACCTCCTTGAGATTATTGCCGCGCGCGCCAAAGAGCTTGAGCCAGCGCCCGGGCGTCGGCTTGCGCAGCTTGTGACGAAGGATCACCTGCTTCTCGCCGGTCAGATATTGCCCGGTGAGCGAAGCGGGATCATTCATGATCTCCTGCGGCGTGCCCTGCGCGACGATTTTGCCGCCGTGAATGCCGGCGCCGGGTCCGACATCGACGACATAGTCCGCGGCGAGAATCGCGTCTTCGTCATGCTCGACGACGATGACGCTGTTGCCGAGATTGCGCAGCCGCCGCAGCGTGTCGAGCAGACGATCATTGTCGCGCTGATGCAGCCCGATCGACGGCTCGTCCAGCACATAGAGAACGCCGGTCAGCCCCGAGCCGATCTGCGACGCGAGGCGGATGCGCTGGCTTTCGCCGCCCGACAGCGAGCCTGAATTGCGCGACAGCGTCAGATAGTCGAGGCCGACGTCGACGAGAAAATTTAGCCGGTCGCGAATCTCCTTCAAGATGCGGAAGGCGATTTCATTGCGCTTCTTGTCGAGCGCGTCGGGCAGCGCGCGAAACCAGTCGAGCGCGGCGCGCACCGAAAGCTCCGAGACTTCGCCGATATGTTTGCGCGCGACTTTGACGGCAAGCGCTTCGGGCTTCAAGCGAAAGCCTTCGCACGCGAGACACGGCGTCGCCGACATGTAGCGGCCGATCTCTTCGCGCGCCCATTCGCTGTCGGTTTCGAGATAGCGCCGCTCGAGATTGATGACGACGCCTTCGAACGGCTTCTTCACATCATAGGCGCGAAAACCGTCGTCATAAGAGAAGCGGATCTCCTCCTCGCCCGAACCGTAGAGAATGACGTTCTTCGCCTTGTCGGAAAGCGTCTCCCACGGGACGTCGAGCCGAAACTTGTAATGCTTGCCGAGCGCTTCAAGCGTCTGCTGATAGTAGGGCGAGGTCGATTTCGCCCAGGGCGCGACCGCGCCTTTGCGCAGCGTCAGCTTTGGATTGGGCGCGACGAGGTCGGCGTCGACCTTCTGCTCATGGCCGATGCCGCCGCAGACCGGGCAGGCGCCGAAGGGATTGTTGAACGAAAACAGCCGCGGCTCGATCTCCGGGATGGTGAAGCCCGACACGGGACAGGCGAATTTCGACGAAAACAAAATGTGATGCGGCGCGTAATGCGTTGAGACGTTCGCCGCCGCCTGCACGGGCGCGAGCAGAACATTCTGGCCCTTTGGCGCGTCGGCGAATTCGACGACGGCGAGGCCGCCCGACAAATCGAGCGCGGTCTCAAAACTGTCGGCCAGTCTCGCGCTCATGTCGGGACGCACGACGATGCGATCGACCACGACATCGATGTCGTGCTTCAATTTCTTGTCGAGCGCCGGCACGTCGGCGATCTCATGATAGGCGCCGTCGATCTTGAGGCGCTGGAAGCCTTTCTTCGTATATTCGGCGATCTCCTTTCGGTATTCGCCTTTGCGGCCGCGCACGACCGGCGCGAGCAGATAGAGCCGCGAGCCTTCCGGAAGCGCCAGCACGCGATCGACCATTTGCGAGACGGTCTGGCTCTCGATCGGCAGGCCCGTCGCCGGCGAATAGGGCACGCCGACTCGCGCCCAGAGCAGACGCATATAGTCGTGAATCTCGGTGACCGTGCCGACGGTCGAGCGCGGGTTTTTGGATGTCGTCTTCTGTTCGATGGAGATCGCCGGCGACAGCCCGTCGATCTGATCGACGTCGGGCTTCTGCATGATCTCCAAAAATTGCCGCGCATAGGCCGACAGCGACTCGACATAGCGGCGCTGGCCTTCGGCATAGATGGTGTCGAAGGCGAGCGACGACTTGCCCGAACCGGACAGGCCGGTGAACACCACCAGCTTGTCGCGCGGAATCGTCAGATCAACGTTCTTGAGATTATGTTCGCGCGCGCCGCGAATGGAGATGGATTTGGAGTCAGCGCTGGAGTTAATTGATGCGCCCGCTCGCGCGTCCTTTTGCTTGATGATCGCCATTCACAAAGGCCGGAAGGAGAGTGGAAGCGTCATTTAGGCGCTGAGCAAGGCAAATGCCACGCGCCGCCGCATAAATCCATCTGAAGCTCATCCGATGCTCGATCAGCTCGCTTGCAATGTCAGCCTTGATATCGCGCCCGCATAGCGATATCATTGATATCAAATGCGGAGGCTGGCGTGCCTGACATTCTGTTGAGAGACGTTCCCCCGGAAATGAAGCGCCAGATCGAGGATCTAGCGCACGGGCATAAGCGCAGCATTTCGAGCCAGGCGAAATTGTTGCTCGAACGCGCTTTGTCTCAGGCTGTCCGGCCAGAGCGCGCCCGAGCGGCCGGAGGACTTGGAACGCGGCTCAAAAGTCTCGTGTCGCAAGAAGATTGGACGGACGATTTCATTCAGCCTCGTGATCAAAGCGACCGCGCCCCGCCAGATTTCGAATGATCTTGCTCGACACGAACATCGTCTCTGAAATGATGAAGCCGATGGGCGACGGTAACGTGCGGCGCTGGATGGACTCCTATTCTGAGCTCGATTTCTTCATCGCGACGCCAGTCATCGCGGAGCTTCGTTTTGGTCTGGCGCTGCTGCCTGAGGGGCGAAAGAAGGATGTTTTGACCAAAGCCTGCGACGCGATCGAAGAGGAGATTTTCGCTGGCCGCATATTGGCGTTTGATCAACGCGCGGCGCACGCCTTCGCCCGTTTGCGCGCTAGACGCAAAATGCGAGGCAACCCGCTCGCCGTCATGGACGCGATCGTTGCGAGCATCGCCGCCGCCCACGCAATGACGCTCGCGACGCGCAATGTTGCGGATTTCGTCGATCTCGACATCGCCGTCGTCAATCCGTTCGAAGCGCGCTAGCGATGCGCTTTGGAAATCCCCCGCCGTCATTGCGAGGAGGCGCAGCCGACAAAGCAACCCAGAGGCGGCGGTGGACGGCTGGATTGCTTCGCTTCGCTCGCAATGACGGGCGGTTTCGACGCGAAAGGTGATACTAAAGTATGCGTTGCTCCCGTTACGCGCAGCAGGCGCCAATCCCCTCATGACCGCCAATCCCTCCGCTACCCGCAAGCCACTTTACCGCCACCTCTATGTCCAGGTGCTCGCGGCCATTGCGCTTGGCGCGCTGTTCGGCTGGCTGGCGCCGCACGCCGCCGCGCAGGACTGGGTGAAGGCGCTCGGCGACGGCTTCGTCAAGCTCATCAAGATGGCGATCGCGCCGATCATTTTCTGCACGGTCGTCTCCGGCGTCGCCCATATCGAGGACGCGCGCAAAGTGGGCCGCGTCGGGCTCAAGGCGCTCCTCTATTTCGAGATCGTCTCCACATTCGCCCTCGCGCTCGGCCTGCTGATCGGAAATCTTGCGCAGGTCGGCGCCGGCTTCGCCGGAAAGCCCGACCCTTCCGCCATCGCCAAATATACGGCGCTCGCGGAAAAGCGCGGCGGCGTCGATTTTCTTCTCGACATCATTCCCGACAGCGCGATCGGCGCCTTCGCCAAGGGCGATATTTTACAGGTTCTGCTGTTCTCGCTGCTTTTCGGCTTCGCGCTCTTAGCGCTCGGCGAGCGCGGCCGCGCGCTGCGGGTGATCATCGACGACGTCGGCCACGCCATGTTCGGGGTCATCGCCATCATCATGAAGGCGGCGCCGATCGGCGCTTTCGGCGCCATGGCCTATACGGTCGCGAAATATGGCTCAGCCGCGCTTCTGTCGCTCGCCGGACTCGTCGGTCTGTTCTATCTCACGGCCGGGCTCTTCGTCGTCTTCGTGCTGGGCGCCATTGCGCGCACGGCTGGCTTCAACATCTTCAGCCTAATCGCCTATCTGCGCGACGAGCTGCTCATCGTGCTCGGCACGTCCTCATCGGAAAGCGCCCTGCCCGCTCTGATGGAGAAGCTGCAATGGCTCGGCTGCTCGAAGTCTGTCGTCGGACTCGTCGTGCCGACCGGCTATTCCTTCAATCTCGACGGCACCAACATCTATATGACGCTGACGACGCTGTTCATCGCGCGCGCGATGGGCGTCGAGCTCGATCTCTCCCATCAGGCGACCATCCTCATCGTCGCAATGCTGACGTCGAAGGGCGCGAGCGGCGTTTCCGGCGCGGGATTCATCACTCTGGCGGCGACCTTGATGGCGGTCGATCCGCAACTGGCGCCGGGCATGTCGCTTGTCCTCGGCGTCGATAAATTCATGAGCGAGTGCCGAGCCTTGACGAACTTTATCGGCAATGGCGTCGCCACCATCGTGGTCGCCGCCTGGGAGGGCGAGCTGGACCGCGCGCGGCTGACCGCAGGGCTCGCACGCAAAATTGATCCTTCCGATGTCGCGATCGGCGTCACGACGGAGTGAGGCCAGAGGCCCGCAAGCGCTAAGCTTCGGAAAAAGAGAACAAAATTCCGCTGTGCTTGCGCGATCTTACGACCGCTGCTAGAACAAAAATCGAACGTTCCGGGGTCGAGAGGCGCAACCACATCATCTGTGGACAATCCGAGCCGGCGCGCCCCAGGACCGGCCTTTGCACTAGAGTGCCACGCGTCAAAGCAAGCGGAGAGCGACATGGCGGGCAGCGTCAACAAGGTGATCCTGATCGGCAATCTCGGCCGCGATCCGGAGGTGCGGACGCTGCCGTCCGGCGATCGCGTCGTCTCCTTCTCGGTGGCGACCACCGAGTCCTGGCGCGATAAAAACACCGGCGAGCGCAAAGATCGCACCGAGTGGCACAATGTGTCGATCTTCAACGAAAATCTCGGGAAGATCGCCGAGCAATACTGCCGCAAGGGCTCAAAAATCTATCTCGAGGGCCAGTTGCAGACCCGCGAATATACCGACAAGGACGGCAATCAGCGCAAGGCGACCGATGTCGTGTTGCAGCGTTTTCGCGGCGAGCTGACTCTGCTCGACAGCAAGGGCGGACGCAGCGAGGGCGACTACGACAGCGGCTATAGCCAGAGCGGCGGATCCTTTGGCCGCTCCTCGCCGATGGAGCGCGGTCCCACCGAGCGGCGTCCCGCCCCCGCCGGCAAGCTCTCCGACCAACTCGACGACGACATTCCTTTCTGATCCCGGAAGCGCTCTAAGAGCGACCGCGCGACGCATATTCCAGGATGATGTCAGCCGCCCGAGCGCTCGGCGTCCGGCCTGTCTCGAGCAGGCGCGTGCGGACGCGCTTGAAGGCTGCGAGCTGCGCTTCGCGCGCCACGCTCTCGCGCAAGAGCGGCCTCAGCGCCTCGGCGAGCGCGCGCGGCGTCGCCGCCTCCTGCAGGAATTCCGGCACACTATTCTCGCCGATGATGAGATTGGGCAGCACGATTGATTCGACTTTGACGAGAAAGCGCAGCAGCGATTCGACGCGCGAGACCTTATAGGCGACAGCCATGGGAACGCCGGCGAGCGCCAGCTCCAGCGTCGCGACGCCGGACGTCACAAGTGCGGCGCGCGCATTTCGAAACGCGGCGAATTTCTCCGCCTGGCCAATCAGACGCGGCGTCAACGGCCATCCCCGCAGTTCGCGTCGCAAGGTCTTCTCAACATTCGGCGCGACAGGAATGACGACCTCGAAGTCCGCGCGTTCGCGCAAAAGCAGTTCGAGCGCCTCGCCGTAGATCGGCGTCATGCGCCGCACTTCCGCAAGACGCGACCCGGGCAGAACGAGCAGCGACCGCGCCACGCCGCGATCGTGAGAAGGCCGCGTCAGCTCGTCGAGCCGCTCGACGAGCGGATGGCCGACATGGACGCATCGCGGCCCGCCAAGGCGAGCATGCGCCTGCGGTTCGAAGGGCAGCAGCGCCAGCAGGCAATCGACATAGTCGCGCATCGCGCGCGCGCGGCCGGGCCGCCACGCCCATACGGTCGGGCTGACGTAATCGACGATCGGCAGGTCAGGTCGGGCGGCCCGCACCCGGCGCGCGACGCGATGGGTAAAATCCGGCGCGTCGATGATGACGAGACAGTCCGGCGCCTGATCGGCGACCGCCCGCGCCGTCTGTGCGATGCGCCGGACAAGGCGCGGCAGCCGCGCCAAGACGGGAATGAGGCCCATCACCGCGATGTCTTCTAGCGGAAACAGCGAAACGAGGCCTTCGCGCGCCATCGCCTCGCCCCCGACGCCGGAAAAAACGGTCTCCGGACGCGCGGCGCGCAAAGCCCGCATCAGCGCTGCGCCAAGTTGATCGCCAGAGGCTTCGCCAGCGACAAGGAAGATGCGCGGCGCGCTCATGGTTCGGCGCGCGCGCGAGGCGCGCAAAGCGGCCGCGTCGAGGGCGCCCGCAGAAATTCGACGATCGCCGCAATGTCGGCGTCGCCGGCGAAATCTCGCGACAGACAGTCGATGCGTTCGCTCAGCGCGCGCGCCTCTTGCGCGAAGAGCAGGCGATACGCCCGGCGTAGCCGCTCGATGCGCTCCGGCGCAAAACCGCGCCGCTGCAGGCCGACGCGGTTGAGGCCGAAAAGATGGGCGCGGTTGCCCGACGCGAGCGTAAAGGGAATGACGTCGCCTTCGACGCCCGAGAGGCCGCCGACGAAGGCATGCGCGCCGATACGCACATTCTGATGCACCGCCGTCGCGCCGCCGATCATCGCATGGTCCCCGATCTCGACGTGGCCGCCCAGCAGAACCTGATTGGACAGTATCACGTCGTCGCCCAGCCGACAGTCGTGAGCGACGTGCGAAGAGGCAAGAAAGACGCAGCGCGCCCCGATACACGTGCCCTGGCCCACGCCTGCATTGATGGTCACGCCTTCGCGAATGACGCATCCCTCGCCGATCGTCAGCACGCCTTCCGCGAGCGCAGCCTTGATATCCTGCGACGGCAGTCCCACGGCGGCGAAGGGGAAAATCCTCGCGCGCGCGCCAATGCGCGTAACGCCGCCGACGACCACATGGGAGTGGAGAGTCGCGCCGTCGCCGATCTCGACGCCGGCGCCGATATGGCAAAAGGGGCCAATGGCGACGCCGACGCCGAGCCGCGCGCCGTCTTCGACCACAGAGGACCGATGAACCGAAGGGCTCAATGTCGCACTCGCCGCGTCGACGCTAGCCGCCCATCATGACGCTGATCTGCGCCTCGCAGACCAGCGCGCCGTCGACCAACGCGCGCCCAGAATACCACCAGATGTTTCGCTTCTGCGCGGTTTTGGCCATGTGGAATTCGACACGGTCGCCCGGCGTCACCGGCTTACGGAATTTCGCATTGTCGATCGTGACAAAATAAACGAGACGCGACCGATCCGCGCCTTTCAGCGCGCGGATGGCGATGACTCCGGCAGTCTGCGCCATCGCCTCGATGAGCAGGACGCCGGGCATAATCGGACGCTCGGGAAAGTGCCCCTGAAACTGCGGCTCGTTGACCGTGACGTTCTTCACGCCGACGCATGATTCGTCGCCGCGAATGTCGAAGATTCGGTCGACCAGCAAGAACGGATACCGATGCGGCAGTTGGCTCATGATCTGCATAATGTCGGCGCTCTCCAGAGTCGCGCCGGCCGCGGCCTCGGGCATTTTTTCCTCCTCCTCGAGGGCATGGCGAGCGCCATCCCAGTTCTTGCTTGTTTTCGCGTCGGCTTGTCTTACGTCGGCTTGTCCTTGCGCGCGAGTCGGTCGAGCAACGCCGCGCTGCGCAAGAACCGCCGCAATGGGCGCGCTGGCGCGCCGCCGACCCGCGCCCCCGCCGGCAGGTCGCGCATAACCCCGGATTTGGCGGCAACCGCTGCGCCTTCGCCGATCGTGAGGTGGCCGGCGACGGCGGATTGTCCGCCAAGCGAGACGAAATCGCAGATCTCACAGGAGCCGGCTACGCCCGATTGGGCGACGATGGCGCAAAAACGGCCGATCACCACATTGTGGCCGATCTGCACGAGATTATCGATTTTGGTTCCCTCGCCGATGATCGTGTCGCGCGACGCGCCTCGATCAATCGTCGTATTGGCGCCGATCTCGACATCGTCCTGCACGATCACGCGACCGACCTGCGGCGTCTTGAGATAACCTTGGCGCGTTGGCGCGAAGCCGAAGCCATCCTGCCCAAGCCGCGCCCCCGGGTGAATGACGACGCGGTCGCCGATCAGCGAATGGGTGAGGCTCGCATGCGCGCCGATTGAACAGTCGCGGCCGATGCGCACATTCGGACCGATCACCGCCTGCGGCCCGATAATCGTTCCGGCGCCGATCTCGGCGCCCGGCCCGATCACGGCGCCGGGATCAACCACCACGCCTGGTTCGAGTCGCGCCTGCGGATGCACCGCCGCTCCCGGAGAAACGCCGCTGGATTGGAATAAGGAGCCGGGCCGCAGCGCGTCCGGAAAGAGATGCGCGGCCGCGAGCGTCATCGCCCGCTGCGGATCGTCGACCACGAGCGCGACGACGGACTTGGGCAGCAGATCAAGATGGCGCGCGCGCAGGAAGCAGGCGGTCGCTCGGCACTCCAAGAGGGCCTTGCGATAACGCGGGTTGTCGTAGAAGCAGAGGTCGCCCGGCCTGCTCCAATCGAGCGTGGCCACGCCGATGATAAGGGGCGGCGGCGCAAGCTCGCCCGACGCTTGCGCGCCGTCAGGACCGCCGCGAATCTCGGCCCCGGCGATCTGCGCAATTTCGCTCAAAGGGGCGGGTCGCGCCAAGGGAAAGAAGGCCGCGGCGCTCACGCTACAAAATCCAGCGCGGCAGCCCAAGCCAAGCCTTCAGCCGTCCGCCGGGCGCGGTTCGCCCGGCGATCGTCTCCGATCATCAGAAGTTGGTGCCGCCGCTGAACCGGAAGTTCTGAGTGATATCCTCTTTCGCCTTCGAGGTCACGACCGCATAGTCGAAGCGGATCGGCCCCATCGGCGAATTCCAAAGCACCGAGGCGCCCACGGACGACCGAACCCTGAAGGAGTTGGCATTCGGCACAACGCAATTGCCCTGCCCGAAGCCCGCCTCCGGCGTATAGGCGCCGATGCAGGTCACGCCGGGAATCGTGGGCAGATTGTTGGCGTAGTTCGTCTTACCGCTAAAATTCCATAGCGAACCGGCGTCGGCGAAGACCGCCCCTCTCAGCCCCAGATCCTTGGGCAGGTACCAGAAGGGGAACTGAACTTCGAGCGATGCGCCAACATAGTTGGAGCCGCCGAGTGAGTTGCCGCGATTGTTGTTGAAGCTCGTCAGAACGTTCGAGTCGCGTGGGCCGATGCCGCCCGGCGCGAAGCCGCGCACCAGGCTGGGGCCGAGGTTGAAGTTGTCCTGAATGCGCGGCTTGTAGCCGCCGAAGGTCGACAGATCGCCGCCCTGCAGACGGGCGATGCCGACCACATCGTCGATATAGGGAATCTCACGGAAGTAGCGAATGTCGCCGGTCGTGCGCAGATAGCGCGTGCCGCCGCCAAGACCCGCAACGTCCTGATTGAGCGTCGCCAGCCAGCCGTTATGCGGGTTCTTGAAGTTGTCGATGGTGCTGTAGTTCAGCGAATAGCCGACGAGCGACGTCAGCAGCCCCCCCTGCGACTCCTTGATCGCGAGCGACGCCTCGCCGTTCGACTGACAGTTCACGAAGAGGCTCGTCGTCGGCATGAAGGGACTGAACCCCGGCGTGTAGCCCAACACCGGCACCAAACAGTCGTTGTAAGGACGATTCTTGTCGTTCGGGATTGAGATCGTCGTTTGATAGATCGAGTAGTGCGGCGAGAAGCTGAGCTCTTCGGTGATCGGGATGCCGAAGCGCAACGTGCCGCCGTAGGACGTCGAGCTGTAGATCGAGTAGTTATAAGCGTCCTGTTGACGCACGAAGACGTCGAAGCCGGCGGCGATGCGCTGGTCGAGGAAATAAGGCTCGGTGAAGCTGAACGTCACGCCGCGGGCGATCTGGCCGCCCTGCACCGAAAGGCGAACCGCTTGGCCGCGACCCATGAAGTTGCTTTCCGACACCGACACTTCGGCGATAAAGCCCTGGTTGGTCGAATAACCGCCAGAGATGCCGAAGTTGCCGGTGGGCTGGTCCTCGACGTCGACGTTCAGGATCACGCGGTCCGGCGCTGAGCCCGGCTCATTGGTGATTTTCACCTTCTTGAAATAGCCGAGGCCATTCAGCCGGCGTTCGGCGCGGTCGATCAGGACGCGGTTATAGGCGTCGCCCTCGCCGATATCGAACTCGCGGCGGATGACGTAGTCGCGCGTGCGCGTGTTGCCGCGAATGTTGATGCGTTCAATGTAGACCCGGGGTCCTTCCTCGAGCAGGAACTGGATCGCGACCGTCTGATCGGCCGGATTGCGTTCGCCGCGCGGGCGCGCCTGGGTGAAGGCATAGCCCTTCCGGGCGATTTCGCGGGTCAGCGCTTCGACGGTCTTCTCAACCGCGTCGCCGTTGTAGACGTCGCCCGGCGCAAGCCGCAGCAAATCATTCAACGCGGCGCCGTCCACGTCGGGAAGATGGGATTCGACGCTGACCGTTGACACCCGATACTGCGGGCCTTCGTTCACGACGATGCTGATGATGTAGCCGCCAGCCGCCGGATCGAACTGCACGTCGGAGCTGATCACGCGGAAATCGGCGTAGCCGTTCTTGAGATAGAATCGACGAATGAGTTCGAGGTCCGCGGCGATACGGTCGGGATCATAAACGTCGCTTGTCTTGAGGAACGACAGGAAGTTCATTTCCGTCGTCTCCATCATGCCGACAAGACGGCGTGTGGAGTAGACCTCATTGCCGATGAAACGGATCTCCTTAACGCCGGTCTTGTCGCCTTCAACGATGCTGAAGACCAGGTCGACGCGTCCGTTCGGCAGATCAACCGTCCGAAAGCTCACTTTCGCCGCAGCGCGTCCCGACCGGCGATAGACTTCCGTCAATCGCGCGACGTCGGCCTCGGCCATCTGCGGGTTGAATTCTGTGCGGGCGCGCGAGCGCACCTGCTCCTGCAAGATGTCAGTCTTGACCTTGCTGTTGCCCTCGAACGCGATGCGATTGATGTCGGGCGCGGCGAACGCCGGAACGCTAAACGCCAGCAGAGCGGCCACAACCGCGAACAGGAACGATGATTTCCAAATGCCGCTGATAGAGCGCATGTAGTGCAGGTCCTCGTCGCAACGTCGCCGCCCGGGCCGCGGCACGAAACTCATGTAAATGCGCCGACGATCGGCGCTTCGCCAGCGTTGAGCGATTCCTTCTACAAGGTTTACCCGACCCTGCAAATGCAGAATAAATGTTGTTGCCGCAATTTGTCGAAGGCGTGACGTTAAAGCCACGATTCATGGTCAGCGCATGGTTAAGACGTGGCGCCGCAAACGTCATCATGTCCAAATTACGACAGGAATCGCGCGCTTACACGGCGTACTGCACGTCACGTCGTTGCAGCGGCTGCGTGCGCTAAAGCAGATCCGAAGAAGTTGACGGATTTTTTCGATGAGAACCTGCTCCAGCATTTTTATTTGGAGCGATTCCTATCGATCACCTGATTCCAAATGATCTTGGAAGCGCTCTAGGAGCCTGAGCCGGTGAGCTTGTGAATGAGCCGCGCGATGTCGTTATAGGTCGAGAAAATCATCAGCGCGCCGACCATCGCGAGACCCACTCGGAAGGCGACTTCCTGCGCGCGCTCGTTGAGCGCGCGGCCGCGCGCCGCCTCAATCGCGAAGAACAGCAAATGTCCGCCGTCAAGCAGCGGCACAGGCATAAGATTGAGCAGGCCGATCGAGACTGAGAGAATCGCGATGAGGCTCAACAGCGGCGCGATGCCGACCTTGGAGACCGCCTGCGCCATTTGCCCCGAGACTTGCGCGATGCCAATCGGTCCGGAGAGCTGATCGGCGCTCTCCCGTCCGGTGATGAGTCCGCCGATATAATTTCCGGTGCGGCGCACGACCGTCCAAGTTTCCTGCACGCCCATCGCCACCGCGTCGGCAGGTCCGTAGCGTTCCCGACGGATGTCGGCTGCGGCCTTTGACGCCTGAATGCCCAACATGCCGATTCGGATTTTGCCGATCGCGCTCTCAACCTCGCGCAGGGCGGGAACGACCGGCAGCGTCAGCTGCTCATCGCCGCGTTGAATCACGAAAACGAGTTTTTTGTCGGCCGAACTCGAAACGATTTCCTGCAGATTCGAAAAGGAGTCGACCGGCGCGCCGTCGACGGTCAGCACCAGGTCTCCGGCCATGAAGCCCGCAGCGGCGCCAGCCCCGCCAGGCGTCAACGAACCGACGCGCGGCGCATAGACCGTCCGCCCATAAACCCCGAAGAGAATTGCGAAAATCGCAATCGCCAGAATGAAATTCGCAAAAGGACCGGCGAACACGATGGCGGCGCGCTTCCATACCGACTGCGCCGCGAAGGTCACCGCGCGCTCGCTCTCGGGCATCGCGCGCACCGCTTCGGGGTCCGGCGCGCTGGCGGCGTTGGCGTCGCCATGGAAGCTGACATAGCCGCCGAGCGGTATGCTGGCGATGCGCCAGCGCGTGCCGAGACGATCCACCCGAGACCACAGCTCCGGTCCGAAGCCGATGGAAAAGGCGTCCACCTTCACGCCGCACCAGCGGCCGACGATGAAGTGCCCAAATTCGTGCACAAACACGACCAGCGTGAGAACGAGCACGAAGGGGATGAGATAAAAGGCGAAGGTCGTCAGGAGGTCTAGCAAAGCGCTGTCTCGCAGGTCTCGCTTGCGCCAACCCTGTCGGCGGCGCGCGCCATGATCACTGAAGCAGCATGCCTGATGCGGCACGCCCGGCCAAGGCCGATCGTGATCTTTCTCTGACAATATGGTCCACCGCGAGGGCATCCTCAACTGTCGCGGGCGCATTTGCGGTTCCATCGCGCAAAGCGGCCTCGCAGGCCTCGGCCACATGGCGAGCGATTCCGTCGAAGGAAATGCGGCGATCGAGGAAGGCTTCGACGGCGATTTCATTGGCGGCGTTGAGCACGGTCGGCAGGCCGCCGCCGGCGCGCAGAACCTCGAGCGCCAGTTTCAGCGCAGGAAACCGATCAAAATCAGGGGCTTCGAATGTCAGGGTGGCGATTTTCGCCAGATCGAGGCGCGGCGTCGGGGTCGTCAGCCGATCAGGATAGCCCAGACAATGGGCGATCGGCGTGCGCATGTCCGGCACGGCGATTCCCGCGGTCACCGAGCCGTCGGAAAAGGCGACAAGGCCGTGGATGATCGACTGCGGATGGACCACGACTTCGAGCTTTTCCGCCGGAATGCCGAAGAGATGATGAGCCTCGATCAGTTCGAGCCCCTTATTCATCATGCCGGCCGAGTCGACGGTTATTTTCGGGCCCATCGCCCAATTGGGATGGTTGAGCGCCTCCTCGACGCTCGCCTCGGAGATGCGCTCCTTGCTCCAGGTGCGGAAGGGGCCGCCGGAGGCCGTGACGATCATGCGTTCGATGCGGGAGGCGTCCTCGCCGCCAAGCGCTTGGAAAATGGCGTTGTGCTCGCTGTCCATCGGCAGCAGCCGCACGCCCATTTCCGCCGCCATCCGCATGAAGGGCACGCCGGCGCAGACGAGACATTCCTTATTGGCGAGCGCCACGTCGCGGCCGGCTGCGAGCGCGGCGTAGGTCGGCTCTACGCCGGCGGCGCCGACAATGGCGGAGACCACGAGATCGGCGTCGCGCAGCGCGGCCTCGATGACTGCCTCGCGACCCGCGGCGACCTGAGTGTTGGTCCCGGCGAGCGCTTCCTTGAGCGCCGCATAGGCGCTCTCGTCGCGGATCGCGGCGAATTCAGCCCTGACCGCGCGGGCGACGCGCGCCAGCGCCTCGACATCGCGGCCGCCCGCCACCGCCGACACCGAAAACCCTTCCGGATCGCGTTCGAGAAGGTCGACCGTCGAACGGCCGATCGAGCCCGTCGCGCCCAGCAGCACGATGCGGCGCGGGACCGGCGCCCGCGGCTGGGCCGGGGCGTGCGCGTGAATCTGTCCGTTTGCTAATGCCATTGGCTCCGCCCTACCAGAAGAAAAGACCGGCCGCCACCGATGGCGCGCCGCGCAGCAGGCCCACCGCCGCCGCGAAGGCGCTGGCGAAGATGAAGCCGTCGAGCCGATCCATGACGCCGCCATGGCCGGGAATAAGCTGGCTCGAATCCTTCACCCCAAAGCGGCGCTTGACCGAAGATTCGAAAAGATCGCCGACTTGCGAAAAGGCGGCGGCGGCCAGTCCGACCAGGAACACACGCCAGTTCGCAAGTTGCGGGCCGGCGCCGAGGTAAACTGCGACGAGACCAAGGAATGCGCCGCAGAGGACGCCGGTGATCGTGCCGGACCATGTCTTCCCCGCCGAGACGCGCGGCCAAAGCTTGGGTCCGCCGATCAGCCTGCCGCCAAAATAGGCAAAGATATCGGTGCCCCAGACCACGGCGAACAGGAAGGCGATCGCGAGCGCGCCGACATCGGCGGACTCGCGCAAGAGACATACGGAGAAGGCGAGCGCGCCGGCGTAGACGACGCCCGTCGCCGCCCAAAGCCGACGCTCGGCCCCCGCCAGCGCTGCGCCTGCAAGGGCAAGGAGCGCAATCGCGAGCGCGGCGGCGCCGGGCATGGAGACGCGTCCGAACGCCATTGCGGCGGCGACCGCTGCTCCACCGACGGCGATCCTGGCGGCGCGACCTTCGCCGCCGATCAGGTTCTGCCACTCCCAACTCACCGCGAAAGCGGCCACCAGCCAGAAGAGCGCAAAGACGTCGCCGCCAAGATAGAGCGCGCCGAGCGCGGCGATGACCATCGCTGCGGCGGAAGCGACGCGCGTACCAAGGTCGGCGAAGCCTCCGGCAGACGGCTTTCCGGGAGATTGCCCGGCGCTGCTTATGTCCCTTCGATCCGCCGTCATGAAGCGGTCTTGGCGCTGCGCGCCGCGGCTTCAAGCCCGCCGAAGCGCCGATCGCGATGGGCGTATTCGGCGATCGCGGCCGCCAGCGCCCCCTCGTCGAAATCGGGCCAAAGAATCGGCAAGAAGACGAACTCGGCGTAAGCCGCCTGCCATAGCAGGAAATTCGACAGCCGCTGCTCGCCCGACGTGCGAATAATCAGGTCGGGATCGGGAATGTCCGCCGTGTCCAGCCGCTGCGCGATGGCGTCGGCGTCGATCTCCTCGGGCGTCAGTCGGCCTTGCGCCACCATTTCCGCGAGCGCACGGGCCGCCGCCGCGATCTCCTGCCGCGCGCCATAGTTGAACGCGACGACGAGCGTGAGCCCGGAGTTCGCCTGCGTCATCTGCTCGGCCTCGCGCAGCAGGTCCGAGATGTCGGGCGCGAGCTCGGCGCGCGCGCCGATGACCCGCACGCGCACATTGCTGGCGTGCAACTCCGCCAGATCGTTGCGGATGAAGCGATGCAGCAGCGAGAGGAGGCTTTCCACCTCTTCGCGCGGGCGCGACCAGTTTTCCGCCGAGAAGGAATAGACGGTCAGATAGCCGATGTTGAGCTTGATCGCCGCCCGCACCGTGCGACGCAGCGCCTCGACGCCGCGCCGGTGCCCTTCGAATCGCGGCAAGCCCCGCTTGGCCGCCCAGCGACCGTTGCCGTCCATGATCAGCGCGACATGACGCGGCGCCGCGCGCGCGCGCTGCGCGTTCGTTTGCGCCTCCAGAATGTCGCTTTCCGTCATATTCGGGTTCCGAATGGCCATGGGGAGCTGCGCCAGGCGACGTCTCAGCTTCCTAGACCTGCATGATTTCCTTTTCCTTGGCGGCGAGCGCGGCGTCGATCTCCTTCACCGTCTCGTCCGTCGCTTTCTGCACCTCTTGTTCGTGGCGCTTCTCGTCGTCCTCGGGAATCGCGTGATCCTTTAGCAACTTCTTGAGAATGTCGAGGCCGTCGCGGCGCACGTGGCGCACGGAGACCCGCGCCTCCTCGGCGTATTTATGCGCGACTTTGACGAGTTCCTTGCGGCGCTGTTCGTTCAGCTCCGGCATGCGTATGCGCAAGTTCTGACCTTCAACGGTCGGCTGAAGACCGAGATTGGCCTCGCGGATCGCCTTGTCCACGGCGATGACCAGCGCCTTGTCCCACACCTGCACCGAAAGAAGACGCGGCTCGGGCACGCTGACGGTGGCGACCTGATTGAGCGGCGAAACCTGCCCATAGGCTTCCACATGAATCGGATCGAGCAAACTCGTCGAGGCGCGTCCCGTGCGAAGCCCGCCGAATTCGTGCTTGAGCGTCGCGACCGCGCCCTGCATGCGGCGCTTCATATCCGCAAGGTCAAAAATTTCCGCCATGTTCACAACCTGTCTTTGATCTGTCGCCGCTCTCACGAACACTCGCGCGGCTCGGCTTCTTATGTTTTCCAATGTGGCGCGTCGAAAAGGCGCACGCCGCCGCCCTCGCCGGCGCTGCGGCTCCGCGGCGCAGGATTTATTGCACGATTTCTCGTCGTGCGCGAAAGGGGCTTACGGCGCTACGAGGGTGGCGCGCGCCCGACCGGAAAGCGCCATGTCGATGGCGCCGGCCTCGGCGATCGAAAAGACGAGAATTGGGATCTTATTCTCGCGGGCGAGCGCGAAGGCCGCCGTATCCATCACCGCCAGGTTTCTGGCGATCGCCTCGTCATGGCTCAAACGGTCGTAGCGCTGCGCGGTCGGATCGCGCTTGGGATCGGCGGTGTAGACGCCGTCGACCTGAGTAGCTTTGAGCACCGCGTCGGCGGAGAGCTCCGCGGCGCGCAACACCGCGCCAGTGTCCGTCGTGAAGAAGGGATTGCCGGTGCCTCCGGCCGCAATGACGACGCGTCCCTTGGCCAGATGATGCAGGGCGGCGCGGCGCGAAAAGGACTCGCATATGGACGGCATGGTGACGGCGGAGAGGCAGCGCGCCTGCCGCCCCTGACCTTCGACCGCCTGCTCCAGCGCCAGCCCGTTCATCACCGTCGCCAGCATGCCGATCGAATCGGCGCGCGCGCGCTCGATGCCGGTGTCGGCCCCCTTGATGCCGCGAAAGAAATTGCCGCCGCCGACGACGACGGCGATCTCATGCCCCGCGTCCGCGGCGGTCGCGAGGTCGGCGGCGATGCGGGCGAGCGTGACGGCGTCAAGCCCGTGCGGCGCCGACCCCTGCAGGGCTTCCCCGGACAGCTTGACGACCACACGCTTGAATCGTCGCGTCGACGTGAGGTCGGACATGAGGCGGATCTCGCTGACTGAGGCGGGGCGCGTTCTTCTTACGGACGCCGAGCGGCGCCCGCAAGTGAGGCAGTCGTGACGCACAGGCGCAAGCGGGCCAAAGCCCCAAACAAAAACCTTAGCCCACGGGCCTAACTGCTGTTGCCGCCGTGTTCCGCACGGCACTATCGGAAGCTCAAAGCCTCTGTCGTAGGCGCACCCAAAACTGCAACTTGCAAGAATTGCTCATTCATCTTTTTTTAGGGCAACCGTCTTGAACACACTCCACTTTCCTCGGTCGCGTCCGGATGGCCAACCTATAGAAAGCTAACATCTAACCGTTTTCATGGAACCCCATCGTAGAAGCCTCGGCATCGGCAAAGATCAGGTGGTAATATACACAGCCAAATTCCCCAACAAACAAAGGCTTGCAATTTGACATCGTCCAGAATTGAGCACATGAAGCCCGAAGATGTTCGGGAACATCTATCACACGCAGGCCTCATCCTCTTGTCGTTCGAGTTACTAAAAAAACTCGTGATCGAGAGGGTCAAGAACTTCTATGCCAATACTTTTTTTGGTCCCGGCCTGCCCTTCAAAACCTATGAGCATGACGTGCTGGCGCGGCACAGAGACGTGTTTGAGGCGAGTTTGCTGTATCTTCGAGACCACTTCGACGCGATCAGCGCTGACGAGATGGATGCGATTCAAGAGATACGAAAATATCGGAACCGCATCGCCCATGAGCTTCCCCAACTAATCCTCGATATGGACGCCACGCAGAACGAGCTTATGCTCATTAAGGCAAGGACTTGCTTATTTCGGCTGAGTAACTTCTGGGTCTACATCAATGTAGGGGCGGACCCCGATTTCCGAGACACCGATTGGGAAGCAGCAGCAGGCGATGATCTGATGCTGCTGGATCAGATCATCGAACATCTAGCGGCATAGCTGTCGCGCGCCATCCGGCTGACACGGCGTCAAGGCCCCACCTCGCCGCCCGTCGCGCCAAACACCTGGCCCGTCGTGAAACTCGCCTCGCTTGACGCGAGCAGCACATAAAGCGGCGCGATTTCTGCCGGTTGTCCCGGGCGCCCCAGCGGCGTATCGACGCCAAATTCGGCGAGATGATCGGGAAATTGTCCGCCGCTCGGCTGCAGGGCCGTCCAGAACTGGCCGGGCGCGACGGCGTTGACCCTGATGCCTTTGTCGGCGAGCTGCTTCGCCAGACATCTGGTGAAATTGAGAATGGCGGCTTTGGTCGCCGAATAATCCAGAAGCTGCGGCGAAGGATCGAAGGCGACGATCGAACTCGTATTGATGATCGACGATCCCGGCTGGAGATGCGGAATCGCGGCTTTCGTGATCCAGAACAGCGCGTAGAGATTGGTTTGAAACGTCCAGTCGAGATCCTCGGTCGTAATGTCGAGAATCGATTTGCGCGCATGCTGACGCGCGGCGTTATTGACGAGAATATCCAAGCCGCCGAGATCGCGCGCCGCATCGTCGACTAGCTTGCGGCAAAAGCCTTCGTCGCGAATATCGCCCGGAAGCGCCACCGCATTGACGTCCGCCTCGCCCAGGAGAGTCATGACCTCCTTCGCGTCCGCTTCCTCCTCGGGCAGATAATTGATGGCGACATCGGCGCCTTCGCGGGCGAAGGCGATCGCTGCGGCACGGCCAATGCCGCTGTCGCCGCCGGTGATGAGCGCCTTGCGGCCAAGGAGACGCCCCGAGCCTCGGTAGCTCTCCTCGCCATGATCGGGACGCGGCGTCATAAGGCCGGCGAGACCCGGCCAGGGCTGCGTCTGCTTCTCGAAGGGCGGCTTGGGATAGAGCTCGCGCGGATCGCGCAGTTCCCGCGGGGAACGCGCATCGTCAAAGCCGAGCACGGAGGTCGCGGCTTCGATCGCGCTCTCAACGCGCGGTCCGCGAATCATTTCGTCTGCGGCGGTCTTCTTGGCGCGCATGCGCTGCTCCTTCTGCTTGATCTTCGCATTGCGACGAAAACCAATGTCCGGAGCCTAAACGCCGCCCGCCGGCGATTGTTTCGCGCGGGCGCAACAACCAGAGCATCGCCAACAGCTGGTGCAGCCTTCTTCGCGCACGCGGCCTAAGGAGGATGAGGCGAAGGCGAAGGTCGCCGCGGCGATGCGTGGGGAGTGACGGCGCGGACGTTCAGCCGTCATGGCCGGGCTTGTCCCGGCCATCACGCGACGCCGCTGAGCAGACCCGTGGATGCCCGGAAAAAGGCCGGGCATGACGCGGAGAGGTTCGCGGACACAAAAAAAGGCCGGGGTAAACGCCCCGGCCCGCACTAATTTTTTACCACAAGCGGAGGGAGTGACTTACCCCTTCGCGGCGGCCGCGACCTCGGCGGCGAAGTCGCTCGTCTGCTTCTCGATGCCTTCGCCGAGCGCATAGCGCACGAAGCCCTTGATGGCGATCGGCGCGCCGGCCTTGCCTTCGATCTCCTTGACCGCCTGGGCGACGCTCTTGCCGCTGTGGTCAGGATGGTTGGAGACCTGATCGAGCATGCAGACCTCCTTGGCGTAGGTCTTGATGCCGGAGTCGATGATCTTCTGCAGCACATTCTCCGGCTTGCCGGCGTTCTTCTCGGCAAGCAGCTTCTTTTCGCGCTCGACCGTCGCCGGATCGAGGCCCGAGGCGTCAAGCGCCAGCGGATTCGCCGAGGCGACATGCATGGCGAGCTGGCGCGCGAGCGTCGCCAGCACGTCCTTGTCGCCCTTCGATTCGAGCGCGACGATCACCGCGATCTTGCCCTGGCCGTCGACGACCTGCGCATGCACGTAACGGCCGACGACGCCCTCGCTGACGCTAAGCGCGGCGGCGCGGCGCAACGTCAGGTTCTCGCCGATGCCGGCGATCGCATGGGTGATCGCTTCGCTCACCGTTCCGCCGCCGGGATAGGCTTCCTTGCCGAGCGCCTCGACGTCGCTCTTGCCGCTTTTTAAGGCGACTTCGGCGATGTTCTTCACAAGCGTCTGGAAATCGGCGTTGCGGGCGACGAAGTCCGTCTCCGAATTCACCTCGACGACGACGCCGGAATTGTCTGAAACGAGCGCGGCGACGAGCCCTTCGGCGGCGACGCGATCGGCTTTCTTCGCGGCCTTGGAGAGGCCCTTCTTGCGCAGCCAGTCGACCGCCGCTTCGAAAGCGCCGTCCGTCTGGGTGAGCGCCGCCTTGCAATCCATCATGCCCGCGCCGGTGCTCTCGCGCAGTTCCTTTACAAGGGCGGCGGTGATCGTAGCCATGGCTGAAATTCCTTCTTAAGGGAGTCATGCGACGACGCCGGCCCATTGGACCGGCGCGCGCGTCTTAAGCATTGGACCTGACGGGTCGATTAGGCGGCGAGAAGCGCCTTCGCCTGATCGACCCAGCCGTCGCGCGCAATGCGGCCGTTCAGCTTCAACTCGCCGTCGAGTTTTTCGACTTCCGCCGAAGTCATCGCGGCAAGCTGCCAATAGTGATAGACGCCGGCGTCGTTCAGCTTCTTGACAAGCTGCGGGCCGACGCCGTGCAGCTTGGCGAGATCGTCCGGCGCGCCGCGCGGCGCCGACAGCAGTTCGAAGGCCTCGAGAGGCGTCTCCGCATCCGTCCCGGCGGCTTCGGCGGGACGCAAATCTTCGCGCACCACGGCGAGCGCGGGCTCAAGCGCCGGCGACTCATCGGCGCCGATATCGATTCCCACCGAGCCCTGGCTGCGCGAAATGCCGTCGATGGCGGCTCTCGCCACGAGATCGCAGTAGAGCGCGATGGCGCGGCCCGCGTCGTCGTTGCCGGGGATCGGATGGGTGACGCCATCCGGATCGCAATTGGTGTCGAGCACGGCGACGACGGGAATCTTGAGGCGATTCGCCTCCTTGATCGCGAGCTGCTCTTTGTTGGTGTCGATCACGAAGATCAAATCCGGCGTGCCGCCCATATCCTTGATGCCGCCGAGCGCCTTTTCGAGCTTGTCGCGCTCGCGGGTCAGCAGCAGGCGCTCTTTCTTAGTGATGCCCGAAGCGCCGGCCGAAAGCATCTCGTCGAGCTTGCGCAGACGGGTGATCGATCCGGAAATCGTCTTCCAGTTGGTGAGCGTGCCGCCCAACCAGCGGGAATTGATGTAATATTGAGCGCTGCGCTTGGCGGCGTCGGCGATCTGCTCCTGCGCCTGGCGCTTGGTGCCCACGAACAGCACGCGGCCGCCCTTGGAGACGGTGTCCGAAATCGTCTTCAGCGCCTGATGGAGCAGCGGCACCGTCTGGGCGAGATCGATGATGTGGATGTTGTTGCGGGCGCCAAAGATGAAAGGCGCCATCTTCGGGTTCCAGCGATGCGACTGATGGCCGAAGTGAGCGCCGGCCTCCAGGAGGCCGCGCATGGTGAAATCGGGCAGAGCCATAGTGTCTTTTCTCCGGTTGAACCTCGGCGAGAGAGTAAAGAGGCCGGAGATCCGGCCACCGGAGCGACGTCTTGAGGCAGACGCCGCGTAACTCTCGCCTGTGGAATGGCGCGCTTATAGGCGATGCGCCTACATCCGGCAAGGGCCGCCGCCGGCCAACCCCGCTCGGACGCTTTAGTCGTTTGACGCCTGGCTGGCTTATCGGCGTTCGAAGGGAAACGAAGACAAGGAAGTGCGCTCAATTTTTGCAACGTCCGCGACGTTCTGTCGCACGTTAACTTGTTGAAATTCAAAGGTATTGTTGCTTTTTTGGCCGGCGTTTCAGTCCCCAGAAGAGCGCATTGCCATCCGATCCGAAACAAGCTAGGCTCCCTCTCGATGCGGCAAGCATTCACGTAAAATCAAGAACAGGGGGAAAACGCATGGCCGTCAACGTTCACAATACCGGCGATATCGGCAAGATGCTGCTTTGGGTCGCCGCTTTCGTCGCGTTCGTCGTCGTCGCTCTGACCTGGGTTCCGGACTGGATCTCTCCTGAAGGAACCAACGGCACGGGCAACCGCAACGGCATGCAGGGCGATGGCGTTGGCTCTACCGCCCGCATGATCCAGTAATACATACCCCTGCCGAAAAGACTCGCCGGGCGCGAAAGCTCCCGGCCCTTGTCTTTCTGGCGGGTGATCGGCCGGTTACCGCGCAGATCATTTTGGAGCCGACGTTCTCGACGTGATCGAGCGTCGGCTTCCACTTTTTCGGACGGCTAGCGCGCCCGACTCCACACTTGCGACAGCCGACTCCAGTATTGCGATGCCCATATATTTTGTGCGGCCGGTCCAGCTTCGACGAGCACGGCGCTGAGCAAGATGAGCAACCCGCCCAGCATCGCCGGCGTGGTGAGGCGCTCGGATAGCAGGATGACGCCCGACAAGGCCGCGAAAACGCTCTCCAGCGACATGATAAGGGCGGCTTCGGCCGCTGGCGTGTAGTTGAGCGCCACGATTTGAAGCGTGAAGGCGATCCCTCCGGAGCAAAGCCCCGCATAGAGAATCGACGGCAGGGCGGCGCTCAGGCCCTCGAGCGAAAAAGGCTCGCCGCCGAGGCCCACGACAGTTCCAAGAACGCCGATGACGCCGAACTGCGCGAAAGCCAAAAAATACGGCCGATTGGCGCGAGCGAGAAAAGTCGGGACGAGACTGATCCCGGCCGCCCACGCAATATCCGCAATCAAAACCAAGGCGTCGCCCGACGTCCAACTCTGCAGCTGGCCGCTGTCCGTCAGCAGCCAGGCGCCCACGATGGACCCGAGGCCCGCGACGAGAACGACCTGCCGGGGTCGTACGCCGGTCAGCGCAAAGACAAATACTGGAACGAGCACGACATATAGCGCCGTGAGAAATCCGCCGTTGGTCGCCGTCGTCGTGGCAAGGCCGACTTGCTGCAAAGCCGCGGCGAGGAAGACGCACAAGCCGATCAGGCCGGCGAGCGCCAAATCGCCCTTTTTTAGGGAAGACTCACTGTGACGGCCCTCATAGAGGGCCAGCGGCGCGAGCGCGACGCACGACAGGAGAAAACGGACGCCGACGAAGGTGATCGGCCCCATAAGCTCGCCGGCGTTTTTTTGCGCGATAAAGGCCGTCCCCCAGATAAAAGCCGCAAGCACAAGCAGCAAGTCGGCGCGAACGCGGCTCATAATATGCCTGTGCTCTTCAGCCTTTGACGGCGCTGCTCGAGTCGCTCATTCGCTGCATTCCACGCGTCGGCGAGCGCGCCCCAGAGCGCGAGGGCGGCTCTATAAATCGGGGTCGCCAATAATCCGAATGACGAATGCGGGTCCGCGGCGTCTTCCTCGACCCCGTATTTGAGGCGCGGGTTTTTGCTCGTAGGCATCTCGAGCGATCCGAACATCCAGTCCCAAATGGCAAGAACGCTGCCGAAGTTGCGATTGAAGTGCTGGGGATCTGTCGAATGATGAATCTGGTGATGCGCGGGGCTAAGGACGATGTGTCCCAAAATCCCGCGAAAGGGAATCCAGAACTGCGAATGTTGAAGATGCCCGATCGTCCAAAGGAAGAAGATGAAAAGGATGTTCTTCCCGTCGACCGTGAAGGATTCAGTGGTTCGCCCAAAGACCCACGCCAATATGCCTGACGCGCCGCCAATGAACATCGCCAGCATGTAGCCGAAAAAGATGTTGTCGATCGGATGATTGCGAAAATTCGTCACCGGGGTAAGCACCTCGGCGGTGTGATGCACCTTGTGGAACTCCCACAAAAACGGGATTCGATGCTTGAGGTAGTGATCGACCCAATAGCCGATCTCATAGGCCAAAAAGAGCACGGCGGTAGAGAAGAGCTTTATCGAAAGGTCACAGCAAGAGGTCGGCGCAAAAGCGCCAAACGAACTACGCAGCGCGGCGCTCACGGCGGTCGCAACGCCGTTCGTCGATAGAACAAGCGCGCCCACCACGACCGGCATGAGAACGACGCTCAGGACGAAG
Source organism: Methylocystis rosea SV97 (assembly GCF_000372845.1). Classification (GTDB taxonomy): domain Bacteria; phylum Pseudomonadota; class Alphaproteobacteria; order Rhizobiales; family Beijerinckiaceae; genus Methylocystis; species Methylocystis rosea. Next base: position 1,788,034 of record NZ_KB889963.1, on the reverse strand, counting down.
AGCTTGACGTCCGCGGCAAAAGATTTGGATAGCAGGAGTCTCTTGTCGAAGATCGCCCGCGCCATGGCCCGCGGGTTGACGCGCCCCCGACGCATCTTGCGCTGATAGGCCAGCGCGCCAACGGCGATGAGAAACGTCGTCGCCAGGGAGTAGACCGAAAAAATCGATCCCGCCGAAAACAGTTCGTTGGAGATCTTCGCAGCGGAAAAGCGGAGCGCGCCGTAAACGTCCATCGAGCTTTCGGGTCCAGATGATGTTGAGAGTTCAGCCAGGACTGACGCGCCTCGGGATGCCTGCTCGCGTCGCTGGCGCGCGTCCCTGTCCGCCACGGAACTGCCTGCCCGCAAAGCGTATTCTCTACGCGAGCCGCTGCCAAGAGCGATATGCCGGCGGGCTTCAGAACAGGTTTCAGGTTAGAATTCGATTCCCTCCTGCGCTTTGACGCCAGCGCCGAAATGATGCTTGACCAAGGTCATCTCGGTGACGAGATCGGCTGCGGCGATGAGCTCCGGCTTGGCGTTGCGCCCGGTCACGACGACGTTGAGATCGTCGCGCCGCGCGGCGAGCGCGCTAAGCACTTCCTCCAGCGGCAAATGCTCGTAGCGCAGCGCAATGTTCAATTCATCGAGCACCAGCAGGCGAATGTGAGGGTCGTCCATCAGTTCGCACGCCTTCTCCCAGGCGCGCCGCGCCGCCGCCTCGTCCCGCGCGCGGTCCTGGGTCTCCCAGGTGAAGCCCTCGCCGAGCGTATGCCAGGCAACTTGACCGAACTCTTGGCCGAACTCTTGGCCAAGCTTTTCGAGCATGTTGCGCTCACCTGTCTGCCACTGGCCCTTGCCGAACTGAACGACGCCGATCTTCCAGCCATGGCCGAGCGCGCGCAGCGCCAGCCCGAAGGCCGCCGTCGACTTGCCCTTGCCGGCGCCAGTGTGGACCATCAGCAGGCCTTTGCGGGCGACCGTCTTGCCGGCGACCTCGGCGTCCTGGACGGCCTTGCGCTTCTCCATCTTGAGACGATGGCGGCGCGCCTCGTCCTCTTCATTCATCTCGGTCACAGGCGCTCCTCGGCCGGTTTGACGGAAGCCTAAGCCGCGCATATGACTAGTCAGGACGGTCCTTCGCAAGAAGTGAAAAGGGAACGCGGCGTGGGCATTACGCCCCTATCCGCGGCTGCCCCCGCAACTGTAGCCGGCAAGGTCCGCGCCATCTGCCACTGAGCGTGAGGCTTGGGAAGGCGGCGCGGTCCGACGACCCGGGAGCCAGGAGACCTGCCGTCAGGGCGATCAATTTGGATCGCCACGCGCATCGCATCGCCGCCGGTGGGGCGGCAGGGAGACCGATATGAACGCCAAATCATCCGCCAACGCCGCCGCCCTCCCCTCTTCGAGACTTGAGGCGCTGAAGGCCGCCGTTGTTGCGCTTACTCTCGGCTTCGGGCTCGTTTGGCTTGCGGGCTTCGCCTATCCAGAAAGCGTGCATGACGCGGCGCATGACACGCGCCACGCGCTCTCCTTCCCCTGTCACTAGGCCGCAACGCGCTTGATCGCGCGCGTTTTGACGACCGGCCTGATCGCCGGCCTTGTCGCCGGGCTTGCGGTCGCGGCCCTGCAGCACTTCACCACGACGCCGCTCATCCTCGCCTCCGAGGTCTATGAGGCGGCGCAGCATGCGCATGACGGCGGCGAAGCGAGCGCGGCGCTTTCCGGCCTGAGCCGCACGGCGGCGACCAGCGCCGCGACGATCGCCGTCTCGATCGGCTATGCGCTCATTCTTCTCGCCGCGATGCTTTTCTCTGGCGACGCCATCGCGCCGCGCCGCGCCGCGCTCTGGGGCGCCTGCGCCTTCGCCGCAACCGGGCTCGCGACGAGTCTCGGCCTCGCGCCGCAGCTTCCCGGCATGGCGGAAACCGATCTCGCCGTGCGCCAAATCTGGTGGCTTGCGACAGCGCTGTCGACCGGCGCCGGACTCTTCGCCTTGTTGCGGCTTGACTCGACCGCGGCAAAAATCGCCGGCGTCGTGTTGATCGTCGCGCCGCATTTCTTCGCGCCGCAGCCCGCGACGCCCGAGAGCACGGCGCCCGCGGAACTCGCCGCGCGCTTCGCGGCCGCCTCTCTCGCCGTGCAGGCGATCAGCTGGGCGCTTGCCGGCGCGCTCGCCGGTCTCGTCTGGCGACTCCAGTCGCGCCAACAGGAACTCTCATGAGCGCCAAAATCCCTGCAACGATTATCACCGGCTTCCTTGGCGCGGGGAAAACGACGCTCATTCGTCATGTGCTCGAGAACGCCAAGGGTCGACGTCTGGCGCTCGTCATCAATGAATTCGGCGACGTCGGCGTCGACGGCGAAATCCTGCGCGCCTGCGGCGTCGAAAACTGCCCGGAAGAAAACATCGTCGAACTCGCCAACGGCTGTCTGTGCTGCACCGTCGCCGATGATTTCATCCCGGCGATCGAAGCGCTGCTCGCGCATGACAAGCGTCCTGACCACATCATCATCGAGACGTCCGGACTGGCTCTGCCCAAACCGCTCGTCAAGGCGTTCGATTGGCCGGCGATCCGCTCGAAGCTGACGGTTGACGGCGTCATCGCCGTCATCGACGGCAAGGCCGTGGCGGAGGGCCGTTTCGCCGACGATCTCGACGCCATCGCCAAGGAGCGCGAAGACACGCAGACGATCGATCACGACAATCCGCTTGAAGAAGTGTTCGAAGATCAGCTCGCCTGCGCCGATCTTATCATCCTCAACAAGACCGATCTGCTGGGCGCCGACGAAGAACGCGACGTCGCAAACCGTTTGGCGCGAGGCGCTCGGAAAGCGGCGAAGATCGTGCGCGCCAGCGGCGGGCGAGTCGATCCGCTCGTGCTGCTCGGCCTTTCCGCGGCGGCGGAGGATGATCTGGCGACCCGTCCGTCGCATCATGACGCCGAGCCCGGACACGACCATGATGACTTCGACAGTTTCGTCGTGTCGCTCTCGGCGGTCGCCGATCCGGCGGCGCTGGTTGCGAGACTCGCCGAAGCGGCGCGCGCGCATGACGTGCTGCGCATCAAGGGATTCGTCGAAGTTATCGGCAAGCCCATGCGCCTGCTCGTGCAAGGCGTCGGCGCGCGCATCGAACATCATTTCGATCGGGCGTGGAGAGCCGATGAGCAGCGCATGAGTCGCGTCGTGATCATCGGCGAGAAAGGCCTCAATCGCGACGCGGTGATCGCGACGCTGGCGCAGCCGTGATACGCCATGCATCTTCTCCCGCGCGATCTCCATAATCTCGACGACGCCGGCGGCGCGGTCGATCTCGGTCAATCTCCCGCGGAGATCGTGTTTCTATCCTTTTCGGATTCCGAGCTGCGGCTGCTGGCGCGGCTTTATGAGCAAAGTCGCGCGACTCTCCCGAGCTTTCGCTGCGCGTCGCTCGCGCAATTGAAGCACCCCTACTCCGTCGATCTCTATCTCGACGCTGTGGCGCGACATGCGCGGCTGATCGTCGTGCGGCTGCTCGGCGGCAAAGAATATTGGCCCTATGGCGTCGAGCAGCTCGAGGCGCTTGCGCGCGCGAAGGGAATCGCCCTCGCGATCACGCCCGGCGATATGCATGACGACGCGCGCCTGAAGCAGGCGTCGACGCTCGACGCGCAGACGCTCGATCGAATTTGGCGTTTCTTGCAGGATGGCGGTCCAGACAATCTGCGTTCCTTTCTCGGTTACGCCGCGACGATCGCCGGCTATCCGGCGCAGTGGCGCGAAAGCGCTTGCGTCGCCAGCGCCGGGCGGTTCGACGCCGCCTGTCGCGGCGACGGCGCGTTACGCGCGACAATCGTCTTCTATCGCGCCATGTTCCTCGCCGACGACGTTGCGCCGATCGTCGCGCTCGCCGATGCGCTGGCTGAGCGCGGGTTCTCCGTCGAGGCGATCTATGTCGCGAGCCTGAAGGAGGCGGAGAGCGAAGCCTTCGTTTCGGGCGCGCTCGAATCCTTCGCGCCCGACGTCATTATCAACGCCACCGCCTTTTCGGCACGTCGCGACATGGGAAGCGTGCTCGATGGCGCGGACGCGCCGGTGCTGCAGGTCGCACTTGCCACCTCTTCACGCGAAGCATGGGAAGGCTCGACGCGCGGCGCGAACGGCGCCGATCTCGCGATGAATGTCGTTCTGCCGGAAGTTGACGGGCGCATCTTCACGCGCGCGATTTCCTTCAAGGAGGAAGCGCCGCTGCGTCTTGCGGCGGAATTCAGCGAGACGCGGCATGCGCCGGAACGCTCGCGCATCGACTTCGTCGCGGACCTCGCTTTGAACTGGGCGCGGCTGCGGCGCAAACCCAACGCGGAAAAAAGCCTCGCGCTCATTCTCTCCGACTATCCGACGCGACGCGGCCGGGGCGGCTACGCCATCGGCCTCGATGCCGAGGCGAGCGTGCATGAGATCGTCTCGGCGTTGCAAGAGGCGGGATATGACGTTGGCGCGGCGCCCACCTCCCCCTCGAGGGGGGAGGTCGCGTCGCGAAGCGACGCGGGTGGGGGTGACTCTGCGTATTGTGGAACGTCGCCCCACCCCGAACCGCTTCGCGGTTCGACCCTCCCCCAGCCAAAGTCGGCTGTTGCCGACTTTGGCCATTCTAGAAGCGCAAACCGGGAGCACCCGGTTTGCGAGGGGAGGGTGATACGCGCTCTGGAAGATGGATATCAGGCTAACCGCTTCCCGCTCGCCTACTATCTGGCCTTGCTATCGACCCTCCCCGCATCTTTCGTCGCGAGCGTCAACGACGCCTGGGGCGCGCCGCAAGATGATCCTGCCGTCGTCGACGGCGCCTTCCGCTTTTCCTGTCTCGAAGCCGGCAAGCTCGTCATCGCGCTGCAGCCCGATCGCGGCGCGCGCACGGAGCGCTACGAATCCTATCACGACGTGCAGCGCCCGCCGCGTCACGCCTATGTCGCTTTCTATCTTTGGCTGCGGCATGTGCAAAAGATCGATGCGCTCATTCATCTTGGCGCGCATGGCACGCTCGAATGGCTTCCCGGCAAATCAGTCATGCTGTCCGAGGCGTGCGCGCCTGAAGCGGTGCTCGGCCCAACGCCGCTCATCTATCCGTTCATCGTCAACGATCCCGGCGAGGCCGCGCAGGCGAAGCGACGCACATGCGCCGTGACCATCGGCCATCTGACGCCGCCGCTTGTCGACGCCGAACTGTTCGACGCGGCGGCGAAAGTCGAAACGCTTCTCGACGAATATGCGACAGCAAGCGCGCTCGACGCGCGCCGCGCGAAACTCATCGCCGGCGCGATCATCGACGAAGCCGAGCGCAGCGGCCTTGACGCCGAATGCGGCGTCTCGCGCGAGATGGACATCGCCGAGACTTTGACGCGGCTCGACGCCTGGATGTGCGACCTCAAGGACATGCGCATCGGCGACGGACTCCATGTCTTCGGGCGCACCCAGGACCATTCAATCGCCGATCCCGCGCGGGGCGCCTGCGCGCACGCCGAACGCAACGCGCTGATCGCCGCGCTTGCGGGCCGCTTCGTCGAGCCCGGTCCGGCCGGCGCGCCGTCGCGCGGGCGCGCCGACGTTCTGCCTACGGGACGCAATCTTTATTGCATCGATCCGCGCCACGCGCCCACGCAAACGGCCTATGACATTGGCCGGCGCGCCGCCGCCGAGGTGATGACGCGTCACGCGCAACTGCATGGCGAATTCCCGCGCCGCATCATGCTCGACCTGTGGGGCAGCGCCACAATTCGCACCGGCGGCGAAGATTTCGCGCAAGCGCTCGCGCTTCTTGGCGTCGCGCCGCGCTGGGACACGGCGAGCGCGCGCGTCATCGGCTTCGAAATTCTACCACAGGCGCGGCTCGAGTTTCCGCGCGTCGACGTGACGCTGCAGGTCTCGGGGCTGTTTCGCGACATGTTCGGAAATCTCATCGCGCTGTTCGACGACGCCGTGCGCGCGGTCGCCGCGCGCGATGAAGACGCTGAAATCAGTCCGCTGAAAACGGCCGATGATCTGCGCCGCGTCTTCGGAGCCGCTGATGGAACTTACGGAATTGGCGTGAGCGATCGCGTGCTGCGCGGCGAATGGTCGGACCGTGACGATCTTGCGCGCGCCTATCTTTGCGCCGCGGGTCACGCCTATGATCGCGCTGGCGAAAGCAACGAAGCCGTCGCGGCGTTCAGCGCGCGCGTCGCTGACGCCGATGCGCATGTCCATGTGCAAGACATGGCGGAAGTCGACGTTCTGATCGGACCCGCCTTCGCCGATTACGAGGGGGGCTTTGCCGCCGCCAACGCCATGCTTGGCGGCGACGCCGATTTGGTGCATATCGATGCGACGCGGCCGGAACGGTTACGGCCGCGCGCTCTGAAAGACGAAATCGCGCGCATCCTGCGCATGCGGCTCGCCAATCCCCAATGGCTGCAAGGCCAGAAGCGGCACGGTCACCGCGGCGCCGGCGAAATCGCCGAGACGATCGACAATCTCTATGCTTTCGCCGCGACAAGCGGCCTCATCAGCGACGCGCAATTCGATCTCGCTTTTGACGCCACCTTAGGCGATGATGCGACACGGGGTTTTCTTGCTTTAGAGAATCCCCGCGCGCTCACCGCCATCGCGCGCGTTTTTAACGAAGCGCTCGCGCGCGGCTTGTGGAATACGCAACGCAACAGCGTGCGCGGCGCCTTAAGCGATATCGAACACCAAGAGGGAGGGCGTCTTGCAGCCGAGGCCTGAGATCAAGGGCTGGTGTCCCGGAGCCTTCGCGCCGATGCCGAGCGGCGACGGTTTGCTGATCCGCGCCAAGGCGGTCGGCTCTCGCATGAGCGCGGCGCAGGCGCGTGAGATCGCGAGAATTGCGGACAACTGCGGCAATGGGCTGATTGATCTCTCGCAGCGCGCGCAATTGCAGCTGCGCGGAATCAGCGAGGCGACGATCGCCGAAGCCCTGCGCTGCCTCGAGGCGATCGGCATGCTCGCGCCGAGCGCCGACGCCGAACGCGTCACGAATGTCATCACGTCGCCGCTCGCCGGACTCGTCGCTGGCGCTTTCGACGCCAACGCCATGGCGGCGCAGCTCGCCGCTGAGCTACAGCGCGATGGCGCGCTGCGCGCGCTTCCGCCGAAATTTCTTTTTCTTCTCGATGATGGCGGCGCGCTGTCGATCGCCGACGTCGAGGCCGACATTCGGATCGAAGCGATTGCAAACGGGGAGGTCGCAATTCGCATCGCTGGCGTTTCCAATCGCGCCGTCGTCGTCGCGACCGATGACGCGCTCGACGTGGCGTTGCGCTTTGCGCGCGCCTTCGTGGAGCTGCGTGACTGTCATGCGAATAGCTTCAGGCGCGTCCGCGCGTTGGTCGAGGCGCTCGGCGCCGACGCGCTGCCACGCGCGGCCGGATTCGTCATGCGCTTCTGCAAGGAAGCGCCCGCGCCTGCGCGATGGTCGCAAATTTTTGGCGCCCAGCGCCGCGGCGCCGTCGCTTTCGCCGGCGTCGGCGCGCCTTTCGGCCGCTGGCGCGCAGACGAACTCGCGGCGGTCGCCGATTTTGCACAAAGCGAGGGAACAGGCGAACTGCGCCTCACGCCGTGGCGCGCCCTGCTGATCGTCACGCCCGATGAGGACAACGCGCGACGCGTCGTCTCGCGCGCGGAAAACCGCGACTTCATCACGTCGGCAGACGACAAGCGCCTTGCCGTCATCGCCTGTCCCGGAGCGCCGGAATGTCCGCAGGCGGCCGCCGAGACGCGCGCGCATGTCATGGATCTCGCGGCGCTGGCGCAAAAGATCGGCGGCGCTGACGGCGTTGGCCTACATCTTTCGGGCTGCGCAAAAGGCTGCGCCCGGCAGAGCGCCTCGCCCATCACGCTGCTTGCCTGCGCTGAAGGATTCGATCTCATCGAGAACGGCGGCGCCGACGGCGCGCCGCGCTTCCGATCGCTGACCTTCGAGGCCGTCATGCGCGAACTCTCCGCGCGCGCAAGCGGTCGGACGCAATGAGCCGCCGCTTCGACTATATCCATGAAGGCGTGCAGATTTATGCGCGCTCTTTTGCAACCATTCGCGCCGAGTCGAATCTCTCGCGTTTCACGCCCGAGCAGGAAAAGATCGCCGTGCGCATGATCCACGCCTGCGGCATGGTGGAACTCGCCGACGACATCGAATTCTCGCCGGACTTTGTTGCGGCGGCGCGCGACGCGCTGCAGAAGGGCGCGCCGATCCTATGCGACTCCAACATGGTCGCGCATGGCGTCACCCGTTCACGTCTGCCGGCGGAAAACCAGGTGGTCTGCACGCTGCTCGAGCCGCGCGTGCCGGCGCTCGCCGCCGAGATCGGCACCACGCGCAGCGCCGCGGCGCTGGAACTGTGGCGCAATCGTATGGATGGCGCGTTGGTCGCGATCGGCAATGCGCCGACCGCGCTGTTTCGCCTCCTCGAGATGATCGACGAAGGCGCGGCGCCTCCGGCCGCCATCATCGGCATGCCGGTCGGCTTCGTCGGCGCGGCGGAATCGAAGGACGCGCTGCGCGAATACGGCCGCGTCCCCTTCGTGATCGTGAAAGGCCGCAAGGGCGGCAGCGCCATGGCCGCCGCCGCCATCAATGCGCTGGCGAGCGAGCAGGAATGAACGCGCTCGCCTCGACATCGCAAGAAGCCGTCGCGACGCTCGGGGCGCTGATCGGCGTCGGACTCGGTCCTGGCGATCCGGAGCTTGTGACTGTCAAGGCAGCGCGCCTCATCGGCGCGGCGAACGTCGTCGCCTTCTTCGCCAAGCGCGGACGCGCAAGCCACGCGCGCGCGATCGCCGCGCCCTATCTCGCGCCTGGCTGCGAAGAGATCGCGCTGCTCTATCCGGTGACAACGGAGATTCCTTTCGATCAGCCGGAATATGTCTCGTCGCTTCAGGACTTCTATGAAGATTGCGTGATGCGCATTCGCGCCGTGCTCGAAGCCGGCCGCGACGTGACGCTGCTCTGTGAAGGCGATCCGCTGCTCTACGGCTCCTTCATGCATATGTTCGCGCGGCTCGATGCGCGCTTTCGGATCGAGATTTGCGCCGGCGTCTCGGGCATGTCGGGATGTTTCGCCGCGGCGCGCCAGCCGATGGCCTGGGGGGACGACATTCTCACCGTTCTCCCGGCGACTCTCGACGAAGACAGACTTGCGTCGCGCCTCGCCGAAACCGACGCCGCGGTGGTGATGAAGCTCGGCGGCAATTTCGCCAAGCTGCGCCGCGCGATGACTCGCGCCGGCGTCATCGATCGCGCGATCTATGTCGAACGCGGCGCGATGCCCGGCGAAAAGATCATGCGCTTCGCCGACAAGCGCGACGATGACGCGCCCTATTTCTCGATGGCGCTTGTGCCGGGGCGAGGCCGGCGCCCTTGAGCGGCGCGCTCGACATTGTCGGCCTTGGTCCGGCCGACGCGCGATGGCTGACTCACGAGGCGCAGGCGGCGCTCGATGAGGCGCAGGACATTATCGGTTATGCGCCTTATGTCGCGCGCGTTCCCGAGCGCGCAGGACAGACACGGCTTGCAAGCGACAACCGCGTCGAGATCGACCGCGCCCAGGAGGCGCTGGCGCGCGCCGCGCAGGGTCGCCACGTGGCCGTCGTCTCCGGCGGCGATCCCGGCGTCTTCGCAATGGCCGCGGCGGTGTTTGAAGCGGTCGATTGCGGCCCGCGGGAGTGGCGCGATCTCGATATTTGCGTGCTGCCCGGCGTTTCGGCGATGCAGGCGGCGGCGGCGCGGCTCGGCGCGCCGCTCGGCCATGACTTTTGCGCGATCTCGCTGTCCGACAATCTCAAGCCGTGGGACGTCATCGCCAAGCGGCTGGAACATGCCGCGCAAGGCGACTTTGTCATCGCGTTATACAATCCCGCGTCCCGCGCCCGGCCGACGCGCATCGACGACGCCTTTGCGCTGCTGCGTCGTCATCTTCCCGGCGAGACATTCGTTGGCCTCGCGAAATCCGTCGGTCGCGAGAATGAAGAGATCATTCTGACGCGACTTGATGAAGCCGAGGGCGCCAGGGTCGATATGTCGACGCTTGTCGTCATCGGCGCCAGCGGCACGCGGCGCATTGCGCGCGAGGGCGCGCGCGACTGGGTCTATACGTCGCGGAAGTCGATATGAACGCGCCATGGCTGTCGCTGATCGGCCTCGGCGAAGACGGCGCCGACGCTCTCGCGCCGGCGGCGCGCGCGCTCGTCGCGCAAGCCTCGCTGATCGTCGGCGGCGCGCGACATCTCGCGATGATCGACGCGCCGGCGGAGCGCCTGCAGTGGCCCTCGCCGCTCTCCGACGCCTTGCCGAGAATTCTGGCGCAGCGCGGCAAGCCCACGGTGGTTCTGGCCTCAGGCGATCCCTTCTTCTACGGCGTCGGCGATCTCATAGCGCGCCATGTCGCGCCTGACGAAATTTTCTGCGTTCCGGCGCCCTCGGCGTTTTCGCTCGCGGCCGCGCGACTCAAATGGAGCCTGCAGGATTGCGCGCTGTTGTCGCTGCACGGCCGCGCCTTTGAGCGCGTGACGCCGCATCTGCAGCCGCGCGCAAAGATCATCGCGCTCTCCTGGGACGAGTCGACGCCGGCACACCTTGCGCGCCATCTCGCCGAGCGCGGCATGGGCGGATCGCGCGTCTTTGTGCTCGAGCGGCTCGGCGGCGCGCATGAGCGCGTCCGCGACGCGCGCGCCGACACCTTCGGGCTCAATGACATTGCGCCGCTTAATACGGTCGCCGTCGAAGTGGAAGCCGGCGAAGACGCAGCGGTCATCCCGCGTACGCCGGGCCTGCCCGATGATTGGTTCGAGCATGACGGGCAGCTCACCAAACGCGACATCCGCGCCGTGACGCTTTCGGCGCTCGCGCCGCGCAAGGGCGAATTGCTGTGGGACGTCGGCGCCGGCGCGGGCTCCGTCGCCATCGAATGGATGCTGAGCGATCCCGCAAACCGCGCCATCGCTATTGAACGAGACATGGAGCGTGCGGCGCGCATCGCGCGCAACGCGCTGTCGCTCGGCGTCCCGGATCTCAGCATCATCAAGGGCGAAGCCCCGCAAGCGCTCGTTGAACTCGAACCGCCGCAGGCGATCTTCATCGGCGGCGGCGCCGATGCGGCGACGCTCGCCGCCGCGTGGGACGCGCTCCCTCGCTTCGGACGCATTGTCGTCAACGCCGTAACGATTGAGACTCAATCGCTGCTCGCCGACGCCTATCGCGACAAGGGCGGCGAGCTCATACATCTGCAGATAGCGCATGCGCGCCCGATCGGCCGCTTCCATGCGCTTGATCCCGCGATGGCGGTCACACAATGGCGAGCGACAAAGAGATGAACGCGACATATGCCTTCGGGCTCGGCGCAAGACGCGGCGTCGCCGCGAACGATATCGTCGAACTCGTGCGCCGCGTTGCGCAGGCGCATAAGGTCGACCTCAGCGAGGCGAGGCTCTACGCGCTTGAAAGCAAGGCGCAGGAAGCCGGGGTGCACGAGGCGGCGCGCGAACTTGGGCTTGAACTCGTCTTTCTGCCGCTCGCCGCGCTGCGCGCCCGCAAGGCGACCGCGGCGACGCATTCGCCGCGCGTGCAGGCGATGTTCGGCGTGGGCAGCGTCGCCGAAGCCGCGGCGCTCGTCGGCGCCGGACCCAACAGTCGCCTCGTCGCGCCGCGCGTGACGACGCCGGTCGCCGCCTGCGCTCTGGCGAAGCGCGGCGAAGAGAATAACTCATGACCGTGCATTTCATTGGCGCCGGTCCTGGCGCCGCCGATTTGCTGACCCTGCGCGGGCGCGATCTCATCGCGCGATGCCCGGTCTGCCTATACGCCGGCTCGCTCGTGCCCGCGGGAATCCTCGCGCATTGTCCGCCGGGCGCGCGCATCGTCGACACCGCGCCGCTCTCGCTCGACGACATCATCGCTCAGATGCAGCAGGCGCACGACGCCGAGCTCGATGTCGCGCGGCTGCATTCGGGCGATCTTTCGATCTGGAGCGCCGTTGGAGAGCAGATGCGCCGCCTCGACGCGCTCGGCATTCCTTGCACAATGACGCCGGGCGTTCCCGCCTTCGCGGCGGCGAGCGCCGCGTTGAAGCGCGAACTCACGCTGCCCGAAGTCGCGCAATCGCTGGTGCTGACGCGCACGTCGGGGCGCGCCTCATCGATGCCTGAGCGCGAAAGATTGGCGACATTCGCGCAATCCGGCGCGACGCTCGCGATCCATCTCTCGATCCATGTTCTCGCGCGGGTCGTGGAGGAGCTGACGCCTTATTATGGCGACGGCTGTCCCGTGGCGCTCGTTTATCGCGCCTCTTGGCCCGATGAGCGCGTCGTGCGCGGAACGCTCGCCGACATTGAAGGGCGCGCGTCCGAGACGCCGATGGAGCGCACCGCGCTCATTCTCGTCGGACCGGCGCTCGCGAGCGAAGATTTCCGCGAAAGCGCGCTTTACGACGCGGACTATGATCGCCGCTTTCGGCCGAGAGGCGAAGGGTGAACGCGCCTGGCCTGCTGATCGGCGCCGCCCGCTCCTCCTCGGGCAAGACGACGCTGACGCTCGGCCTGATGCGCGCGCTGATGCGGCGCGGCTTACGCGTCGCCCCCGTCAAATGCGGGCCGGATTACATCGACCCTGCCTTTCACGCGGCGGCCACCGGCCGACCCGGCGTCAATCTCGATTCATGGGCGATGAATGCGGCGTTGATTGCGCGGCTCGCCGCGCGGGTGAGCGAAGGCGCGGACATCGTGATCGCCGAAGGCGCGATGGGGCTCTTTGACGGCGCGCCCGGCGGGGCGGCGGGAATCGGCGCCAGCGCCGACATCGCCGCTATGCTCGGCTGGCCGGTCGTGCTCGTTCATGACGTCTCCGGCCAAGGGCAGACGGCGGCGGCGATTATTCGCGGCATCGCTGGACACGACGCGCGCGTAAAGGTCGCCGGCGTCGTGCTGAACCGCGTCGGCTCCGAGCGTCACCGCAGGCTCGCCGGCGAAGCGATCGAGGCGCTTGGCATCCCGGTGTTCGGCGCGCTGCCCCGCAATGAGGCGGTTGCTCTCCCCGAACGCCATCTGGGGCTGGTGCAGGCCGGCGAAACGCAAGGTCTCGACGAGCGTCTCGAGGCGCTGGCCGATTTCATCGAAGCGCATGTGGATGTCGCGGCGATTGTCGCTTGCGCGACGATCGCCGCAATAGGCGATGTCATTCCCGACGCTTCGCGCAAGCGAAGCGATCGGGAATCCAGCATGACGCCAGACGCGCCTGTCGCGGCTCTGGATTCCCGATCGCCCGGTGCGCGGGCGTCGGGAATGACAAGCGTCGTGGCGCTCCCGCCCCCCGCCCAGCGCATCGCGGTCGCGCGCGACGACGCTTTTTCCTTCTTCTATCCGCATCTCGCGCAGAGCTGGCGCGACGCCGGCGCGGAGCTTTGCTTCTTCTCACCGCTCGCCGATGAGGCGCCGCCTGAAGATTGCGATCTCTGCTGGCTGCCGGGCGGCTATCCGGAGCTGCACGCCGGCCGGCTGTCGGCGGCGCAGTCCTTCATAAAGGGGTTGCGGCGTTTCGCTAAAGAGCACTGGGTCCATGGCGAGTGCGGCGGCTACATGGTTCTCGGCCGCGCGCTGATCGACGCGGCGGGCGAGGCGCATGAAATGGCCGGACTGCTGGAACTGGAAACGAGCTTCGCTCAGCGCAAGTTGCATCTCGGCTATCGGCAGGCGCAACTCACGGCGGACCACCCGCTGGGCGATGTCGGATTTCGACTGCGCGGCCATGAATTTCACTATGCGACTGTTCTTCGCGAAGAGGGCCCGCCCTTCGCGCTGGCGCGTGACGCCTATAGCGATGATGAACGCCCGGCCGGACTGGCGAGAAATGGCGTCTCAGGCTCGTTTTTTCACCTGATGGCATAAAAAAGGGCCGCCGGACGAACCAGCGGCCCAAGTCAAGGGAGGAAACGCCCAAGGAGGGCTACGAAGCAAGACAACTCTCGCTGCGTCGCACTTTTATATTGCTGCGCCGCACAAGAGTCAAGATATTTTTCGCTACACGGCAAAGCTTCAGCTAGTCGCCGGCCACCGCTCTAGAAAAAGAAAGCCGCGCCTAGGCGCGGCTTTGAGTTCGAAGGATCCGAGAGTCTCAAAAAGATTTGGATGAATGAGCGGCGGCGGATTTCCTGACGCCAATAGAGGCCGGCGGCGTCGGAATATCTCCCGCTGATGCGTCCCTGTTGGAACGCGCCAATTTTTTAAGGCTGTTGGTGGGGCTTGGATCCGAGGCCGCAAGCGCGGACATGTCGCGGTGGTCGCTGCGCATCGGCGCCATCGCGACGACGCGCGTTTGCCGGCTTTCGTCAGCGGCCTTCGCCCCGGCCAAGGTCACGACCGGAGATTTGACGGCGAGATTGGCGGTTGCCGACCCGGCGCCTCGATTTGGCTTCTCGTCGAGGGCGATTTCGGTCGGCGGAACGATCGTCTCCGGGCGGCTCACCTCTGGAACCCGCGACGCAAAGGCCGGGTGCTGGCCGCCGTCCTGATAAACGATCCGCACCGGCTTCACGCCGCTTTGCGCGAGCTGGGCGATCTTGGCTTGGTCCTTGGCGCTCTTCTCGGCCACCGCCTGGGCGATCTCCGGATCCTGTTTGAGCGGCGGACAGGCGGCCTCCGGATCGAGATTGGCCGCGCCGGCGGCGTTGAACACGTAACGCCGATTACAGAAGGCGACTTGCGGCTCCTGCAAGGTCACCTCGAAATGATCGGAGCCTTCCTTGAGCTGCTTCCAGAAGTCGATGTTCGGATCGAGACGATGTTTGGCGAGATTTTCCGCCGTCATCTTGAAGGGGAAGGATTGCATCTGAATCGCGCGTTGACCGCCGCCGAGCGAAGATCGGGCGATCGCGTAGATTTCGGCGATCTGCTTGTCGGTCATGGAGAAGCAGCCGGCCGACGAGCATGCGCCATGCACCATGATGTCGCCGCCGGTGTGGCCAAGGGCGCGGTCGAGCGCATTCGGATAGCCGACGTTGAACGACAGATAATAGCTTGAGTTCGGATTCATCTGCGCCGGGCCGATGGCGTAAAAGCCCTCCGGCACTTGGCGGTCGCCCTGGCGACGCTTGGGGCCGAGCTGACCCGACCAGCGGCACATCGGAAACGTCTTCAGATGGACGTAATGACCGTCCGACCGCATCTTCCAGATTTCGAGCTCCGCTTCCTTTTTATAGGCGCGGATCAGCATCGGCGCTTCCTTGGTCGTGCCGGCCTGCTCCATCAGAGCGACAGTCTCGGAGGGGATCGGCGCAAGCGAGCGATGCGCGAGACCGCTCTGCTCGCAGGCTGAGAGCGCAAAGGCGGCCAGGACGGCAAGCCCCAGCGCCGGCGCCATGCCTCGAGTCTTCATAGTGTCCCCTCTGGCGGCGCAGTCGCCTCGCAGGCCTCGGAAGCGAGCCGCCGCGCTGATCACGAAAGACAAATAATGGGACGAGAACATGTCCGAATTCGCAAAGAATCGCGCATGTGCGCGCTTTTAGGGCCGATCTTCTGGAATTTACGTTAACGCTTCTCTTCAAGTTTACGGCCCATGGCCAAAAACTTGTCGGCGCGGAATTGTCTCAACTGTTCGCGCGAAAGATTGGCCAGGCCGGCAAGTTCCTTGGCGAGCGCGTCGCCGACGGCGCCAATGGCCGCCTGAGGATCGCGATGGGCGCCGCCCGGCGGCTCCGTCACAATCAGGTCGATGATGCCGAACTTTAAGAGATCCTGCGCTGTAATTTTCATGCTCGTCGCCGCCTCCTGCGCCTTGGCGGAATCGCGCCACAGGATCGAGGCCGAGGCTTCGGGCGATGCGACCGTGTAGACTGAGTGCTCAAGCATCAGCACTCTGTTGGCGGCGGCGATCGCGATCGCGCCGCCGGAGCCGCCCTCGCCCACCACCACCGCGACATTGGGCACGCCGAGCAAGAGCGACACGTCGGTGGAGCGGGCGATCGCCTCGGCCTGCCCGCGCTCTTCGGCGTCAATGCCCGGAAAAGCGCCAGCCGTGTCGACAAGCGAGACCACCGGCAAACCGAAACGGTCGGCGAGCTCCATCAGGCGGACCGCCTTGCGATAGCCTTCCGGCCGCGCCATGCCGAAATTGTGATGAAGCCGGCTCGACGTGTCCGAGCCCTTCTCCTGGCCGATGACGCAGATCGGCTCGCCGCGGAAGCGCCCGAAGCCGCCGACGATCGCGAAGTCCTCGCCGAACAGCCTGTCTCCGGCGAGCGGCGTGAACTCGTCGAAAAGCTGCCGCACATAATCGGAAAAATGTGGTCGCTGCGGGTGCCGCGCCACCTGGATCTTTTGCCAGGGCGTCAGTCCTGCGTAGAGATCCGCGAGCGCCTTCGCGGCTTTGGCCTGGAGCTTGTTGAGCTCCTCGCCGATCGAAACGGCCTCTCCGTTTTCGGCCAGCGCGCGCAGTTCGTCGACCTTGGTTTCGAGTTCTGCGACGGGCTTTTCGAAGTCGAGATAGGAGCGCATTGAGGCGGCGTTTTCCTTTAGGCGAGGGACGCCTCGCGGGCGCGGGCAAACTCGCCGCAACCGGCTTTGAAGTCAAGGAACACAAAGCGCCAACGGCGCAGTTGAAAAACCCGATTCATCGCGTCAATGTCGCTGCGACGGGGGCAGGTTCATCATGCGGGAATGGTCGTTCCATGACGTCTGGGCAAGAGCCGGTTAGCCGCTACATTCGCGCGGCCGACGGGCTCCGCTTGCATTATTTGGACTATCCCGCGCCGCCGGGCGGCGGGAGTCCGCTCCTCCCGGTCGTTTGCCTGCCGGGGCTTGCACGCTCGGCCGATGATTTCGATCGCATCGCCAGGACCCTGCAAGCTGACGGCCGGAGGGTTCTTGCCCTCGACTATCGTGGACGCGGCCGGTCCGACTGGGATCAGGACTGGCGCCGCTATGACTTCGACGTCGAGCAAGCCGACATCATGGCTCAACTTGCCGACGCGGGCGTCGAGCAAGCGGCGTTCATCGGGACGTCACGCGGCGGTCTTCACACAATGCGCATCGCGGCGCGCCGGCCGGGCGTCGTACGCGGCGCCGTGCTCAACGACATCGGACCGAAGATCGAGCATGCCGGCCTGCTCCGCATTAAGCGCTACGTTGGAAGACTGCCGCCAATCGCCTCCATGCGCGAAGCGATCGCCTTGATGCGGATGACCGCCGGCGTCGATTTTTCCGGCGTCTCGCCGCAGGAGTGGGAGGACTATGCGCGCCTCACCTTTGTCGAGAAAGACGGCAAGGTTCAGCTGCGCTACGATCCCGACCTGTCGCATACGCTCGACGCCGTAGCGCCCGATATGGAGCCTGAAGAATATTGGGACGACTTCGCCGCGCTGTCGAATGTTCCGATCCTCGCCATCCGCGGCGCGAACTCGGACATTCTCTCGCCTGAGGTCTTTGACGAGATGGCCCGGCGGGCGCCACGCCTTGAGCGGGCCTGGGTCGAAGGCCAGGCGCACGCGCCGCTGTTGCTTGATCAGCCGACGATTGCGCGCATCGCGGACTTCGTGCGCAAATGTCAATAGAGCGCGCGTCGCCGACGCGCGGGCAGGTCCGAAAACATTGACAGACTTTTTCGATCGGGCCCTGCTCCAACATTATGATTTGAGCGGTTCTTATCGATCACTTGATTCCATGTGATCAGGAGGCGCTCTAAGGCGCATATCCCTGCGCCTGATTGAGTCGGGAGATCGCGACGCCGACATTGATCTCGGCGTTCGCCTCCATGCGCTGCGCATCGAGTTGAATCTGGCGCACGCGATAAAGATCGAAGGCGCTGAGTTCGCCGAGCTTGAACGCTTTGCGCGACAGTTCGAATTGGTCGTTGGCGACGACGAGACGGGCGTTGGCGAATGTCGCCGCGCGCCGCGCCGCCGCCAATGATTCACGCGCAGCTTTTATCTCCGCCAGCACGACGCGCTTCGCGCGTTCATATTCAGCGGTGGCGCGATCCATTTCGGCAAGCGCCTCGGCGCGTCTTGGCTCATTTCGACCGGCGGTCGGAATCGCAATGCGTAAGCGCACGCCAACTGTCGTCGCATCGGTGCGTTGGTCGGAAATTTGCTGCGACGGGTCGGTCGAATATTGATCGTTATGTTCCTGGCGGCCAAAAATTCCGATTTCGGGATTATCGATCGGCGTCGCGTCGACAAGCTCCGCCTGCGCCCGCGCCCGCGCAAGCGCGGCGCGCGGGGCGCGCAGCGACGGATGCTCCTCGATGTCGATGGCCGGGCGCACCGATTCCAGCGCGCCGCTGGGCGGCGCGCCGCCGGTCAAGGCCATGTAGGTGACCTGCGCCACTTTTACCGCGCCCTCCGACTGCGCAAGCTCCGTTTCAGCGGCGAGCGTTTCATTCTTCGCAAGCAGCGCATCGGTCTGGGCGGCGTCGCCAAGCTCGACGCGGCGCGTCATGTCCGCGCCGATATCGCGCGCAGTGGCGACGCGATTGCGCGCAACGGAAACTTCCCGCGCCGCACGTTGCGCGTTCCACCATGCGTCGCGCAAAACGCCAGCGACTTCCAATCGACGGAGCGCGAGGCGCTCCTCCACCTCGAAGAGTCCGGTGTTCACTGTTCCCGCAAGGGCGTCACGTTGCCCCGGCAGCCATAACGGCATGCCGACCTCAAGTTCGGTCTCGTTGTAATTGCGTAGATTGCCGGCGGCCGCATTGCGCTGATAGCCTGCGACATAAGGCGAGCCTGGCGTGAGCGAATTGACTGTCGCGTAACGCGCGGAGATGGCGCGAAACTGCGCCTCGAGCGACCGGCTTTGGGCGTCGATCAGGACAGCCATCTCAAGATGTTTCGCCAACACGCCGCCGCTTCGCTGGGACGGCGGCCGCGCGCCGGCTTTCTTGGGCGATGTCACGCGCGCTTTCTTGGGTGACGGCTTAACAGACGCCTTTATCTGCATCTCCGCCGGCTCGTTCTGCTCCTGTGCAAAGACTCCCGTCTCGAAAAGCGAAGCGAACGCTATCAGGGAAAATGCTGTGAAAACCGCGCCGACCCTCATGCGCGAGCGTCCTCGCGCTCATGCATCGGCGCGGGTCGCCGCATCGCGCGCGCGCGGAACTTCTGACGAAGGACCAAGCCCAGATTGGCGGTGCGGTCATAAAGGATCGGCAGCAGGATCAAGGTCAGCGCCGTGGCCGAGATCAACCCGCCAATGACGACGATGGCGAGCGGGCGCTGGATCTCGGCGCCGGGCCCATGCGCGAACAGGAACGGTATCAAGCCGAAGGCCGCGATGGTGGCGGTGAGCATAACGGGCCGCATGCGCCGACGCGCGCCCTCTAACACCGCTTCGCGCGTGCTGCGCGTGCCTTCAGCCACAAGCTTGTTGATGTAGGAGATGAGCACGACGCCATTGAGCACCGCGATTCCAATAAGCGCGATAAAGCCGACCGACGAGGGCACGGACATAAATTCTCCCGAAAGCCACAGGCCCAAAATGCCGCCGATCGCCGCGAAAGGCACATTGCAGAACACCAGCGTCGCCTGTAGCACCGAGTTGAAGGTTAGATAAAGCAAGAGAAAAATCAGCGCCAGCGCGATCGGCACGACGATCGCGAGTCGGGCCGATGCGCGTTGCTGGTTTTCGAACTGGCCGCCCCATTGATAGCGATATCCCGGCGGCGTCTTTACGTTTTTGGCGACGGCTTTCTTGGCTTCGTCGACGAATCCGACAAGATCCCGTCCCGTCACATTGGCGAGGACGGTGGCGAAGCGACGGCCTTCCTCGCGAATGATCTGGATCGGCCCGTTTTCCACGCGCACGTCGGCGAGTTGCGACAGTTCGACGACTTTGCCTTCCGACGACACCATCGGCAGCCGCGCGAAATCGACGGATGAGCGGCGCGAGGTTTCCGAGCCGCGGATGACGAGCGGCGTGCGGATCGGCCCTTCCAGCACGATGCCGACCGGCTGACCGTCGACCCAAACGCGCAGCGCGTCCTGAATCTCGCCGGCGTTGAGGCCAAAGCGCCCCGCAGCCAGCCGATCGACGCGCGCCGTCAGATAGCGCATGCCGTCGTTCTGCAGACCGAAAACGTCGCGCGATCCCTTGATCTTGCGCAATGTCGCGGTAACCTCGCGGGTGAGGCGGTTAAGCTCATCGAGATCGTCGCCAAATATCTTGACGACCACGTCGCCGCGGGCGCCGATGATCATTTCCTGCACGCGCATGTCGATCGGCTGCGAAAAGGCGTAGGAAATGCCGGGCATGCTATCGAGCACGGCGCGGATCTCGCCCATCAGCCAATCGATATCCTTGCCGCGCCATTCGCTTTGCGGCGCAAGCGTCAGGAAATTATCGGTGTCGTTGAGGCCGACGGGATCGATGCCGAGCTCGTCGGCGCCGGCCCGGGCCATCATTCCCTTGACTTCCGGCACGCGCTCCATGATTGCGCGCTGAATGCGCATGTCGGTCTCCGCGGCCATATTGACGCTGATCGTCGGATGTTTGCGGATGGTGATGACGGGCGTGCCTTCGTTCATCACCGGCATGAAGGTCTGGCCGATGCGCGCATAAGCGGTGAAGGCGACGACGAGGCCAATGACGGCGGCCGCGCCGACAATTAACGGCTTGTCGAGGGCGCGCTTGAGCAGCGGCTCGTAGACGGCGGCGAGCTTGCGCACAAGCCAGGGCTCGTCGGCATGGCCCGGCTTCAGCAACGTCGCGCTCAGCGCCGGCACGACGGTGAGCGACAGCACGAGCGCCGATCCAAGCGCGAAGGCGATGGTCAGCGCCACCGGCGCGAACAAACGCCCTTCCAGCCCTTCGAGAGAGAGCAGCGGCAGGAACACGGTGACGATGATGACCACGCCGGACGTGAGCGGGACGGCGACCTCGCGAGTCCCTTCGAGCGTCATGAAAATGCGATCGGAAAGACTGACATCATGCGCGTGCGCCATGCGATGTTCGACGTTCTCCACGACGACGACCGCGCAGTCGACCAAAAGTCCAATGGCGATCGCAAGACCGCCGAGCGACATGATATTCGCCGAGAGCCCCCACCAGCGCATGATGCCGAACGTGGCGAGCGCGGCGAGCGGCAAAATGACCGACACGACGATCGCGGCGCGAAGATCGCCGAGGAACAAGACGAGCAGGATGACGACAAGGACGATCGCCTCGATCAGCACCTTCTGCACGGTCCAGACCGCCTTGCCGATCAATTCGCTGCGATCGTAGAAGATTTCGATCTTGGCGCCTTTCGGCAGCGTCGGCTCGATTTCGGCCAGCCGCTCCTTCACGCCCTTGACGACAATGCTCGCGTCGGCGCCGCGCAGACCCAGAACCAGCCCCCACACCGCCTCGCCTTCGCCGTTACGCACGACGACGCCGTTGCGCGGCAACGCGCCATTGCGCACTTCGGCGACGTCGCCGACGCGCACGATGCCGGTGTCCCGCGCGGCGATGACGACAGACCGTATTTCCTCCAGCGATCGCAAGCGGCCTTCGGCGCGCACGAGCAACGCTTCCTCGCCATCGCGCACGCGCCCCGCGCCGTCGTTTTTATTGTTGTTGGAAAGCGCCGACTGGAGCATCTCCACCGTGACGCCGCGAGACGCCATGGCGGCGGGGAACGGCGCCACTTCGAAGGTGCGTACGAAGCCGCCGAGCACGTTGAGGTCGGCGACGCCTGGCAGACCACGGATCGCCGGACGTATCGTCCAGTCGAGCAACGTGCGTTGCTCCGTCGGCGTGAGGTCGCCGCCGACAATGGTGAACATCACCATCTCGCCGAGCGGCGTAACGATGGGCGCGAGGCCGCCGGAGACGCCTTCCGGCAATTGGCTCTGCGCCTGCGCCAGACGCTCGTTCACCTGCGCCCGCGCCCAGTAGATGTCTGTCCCTTCCGAAAATTCGAAGGTGATCAGCGTCACCGAATAACGCGTCATCGAGCGCATGCGAACAAGGCTGGGAATGCCCTTCGCCGCGAGCTCGATCGGCACAGTGACGCGCGCCTCCAACTCCTCTGGCGTGAGGCCCGGCGCGCGCATGGCGACCAGCACCTGCACCGGCGCGACGTCTGGAAATGCGTCGATCGGCAGTTTGAAATAGCTGACCGCCCCCCACCCGGCGATGCCAAGTGCGCCAAGAAAGACGAGCAGCCGCTGCTGGAGCGCGACACGAATCAGTCTTTCAAGCATTGCGTATCGTCACCTTTCGGCCTCGGCGAGTTCCGCCAGCAAGGTCAGCAGGCCGCGGGTCGCAACGCGCTCACCCGCCTTGAGCGCGCCCTGGACGGACGCGGACTGCGGTGTCTCGGAAAGTAGCGTCACCGGGGTCGCGACAAAGCCTTCCGGCGAGCGCACGAACACCCAATTGTGATTTTTGAAGTTCACGAGCGCGTCAGCGGAAACGCGCCACTGGGAAACGTCGCCGCCCTTAAGGCGCAGGATCGCCTGGACCGCTTGGCCAGGGCGCAGAGGACTCGATCCAGTCCGAAACTCGGCCACCGCCGTGACCGACTGCGTCGCCGCGTCCACGGTGCGGCCGATGCGAATAAGTCTGCCGTCGATGCCCGCTAACGGCAAATGCACGCGGTCGACGTTGTCCAGTCCAGCGGCGCGGCCAAGGGGGATCTGCAGATTGACCCAGATGGGGTCGAGCCTCGCAATGGTGATGAGGGGCGCCGAGGCCTGCACGCGCTCTCCGGTGGTTCCGTGTCGCTGCAGGACGGTGCCGGTGACCGGCGCGCGCACGACAAGCGCACTTGCGAGCTTGCGATCACGCTGAAGCGCATTGATCTCCTGATCCGTCATGCCGGCCAGCGACAGAATTTGTCTGCGCTCATCGAGCGCCGAGCGCGCCTGAGTCGCCTCGGCGCGCGTGACGATCAATCGCCGCTCGGCGATGATATGCTCCTTGAACAGCTGCTCGTCGCGCCGCAGCTTCTCCGCCGCGAGGTTCGCCTCCGAGACAGCGTGCAGGAAGGCGCGCTGGGCTTCGATGAGTTCCGACGACTTCAACGTCGCGATCGGCGCGCCTTGTTTGACATCCTCGTCGATTGCGACGAGCAGAGTCTCGACGAGACCGGCGGCGGGCGCCGCCACAATGAGAAGTTGCTGCGGCGGCACCGCGACGACGCCGGGCACGACGAGTTCGCCCATGCCCGACTCCTTCTCGACGGGCTGAGTCTCAACGCCGGCGACGCGCATCTGATCTTCGCTGATTTTGACGAGGATCGGCTCCAGGTTCTGGGTCTCAGCCGGTGCAGCTTGCACGGCTGGAGCGCTGAATGTCAGAAGGCCGCCAAGAACGGAAAGGCCAGAGAGAACAAGAAGGCCAAAGATAGGAGCAAGCGCCCGCCGCATGTGACTGATCATAACCTTCGCTTTGCAGGCCGTCCGCCTGCCTTCCGCTGTCGAGGGCATTGGGACGCGCTCCAGAGGCGAAGCGGCGCACGCTGAAGTGACGCGCACAACAGCGGCCGCCGCATTCCTACGGCGCCGCGATGGCTGATTTTGCCCGGATGCGGCGACAGGCTCAAGGCAATTCGGCCGCTCGCCGGAGATTTTCCAAAAGAAACAGGCCGTGCGCTTCCGTATTCGGCGGCTCTGGACGTCGCAAACGACGGCTACCGTTCTATAATCACCGCAGAAACGTGGCCCTAGCCCTGAGGAGCGAAATGCGTCATCCTTCGACCGCCGCCATCCGGCTCGCCGATTATCGTCCTGCCGATTTCGCGATCGATTCCGTCGAACTCGATTTCAGCCTGCATCCGACCAAGACTCGCGTCTCCGCGCGACTGGCGCTGCGCCGCAATCCCGCGGGGGATTCTTCTGCACCCCTCGTGCTCGACGGCGACGAGTTGATGCTGCTGGGCGTGAAGCTCGACGGCCGCACGCTCGGGCCCGGCGAATATGAAGCGACGCCCGATCGCTTTACTCTCACCAATGTCCCCGACGCGCCTTTTACGCTGGAAATCGACACGGAGCTCAATCCGAGCGGCAATACGCAGCTTTCCGGGCTCTATCGCTCCGGCTCGGCCTATTGCACGCAGTGCGAGGCGGAAGGTTTTCGCCGCATCACCTATTTCCTGGACCGGCCCGACGTGCTCAGCGTCTATACGACGCGCATCGAAGCCGAGAAAAGCGACGCGCCGATCCTGCTGTCGAACGGCAATCCGGTCGAGCATGGCGATGTTGCAGGCTCCAATCGCCACTATGCCCTCTGGCGCGATCCATTCCCCAAGCCCTCTTATCTGTTCGCGCTCGTCGGCGGCGATTTGGGCGTTGTGCGCGACCAATTCACGACAATGTCGGGCCGCGTCGTCGAACTGGCCATCTACGTCGAACATGGCAAGGAATCGCGCGCCGCCTATGCGATGGACGCGCTGAAGCGCTCGATGCGCTGGGACGAAGAGAAATTCGGCCGCGAATATGATCTCGACGTGTTCAACATCGTCGCCGTTTCCGACTTCAACATGGGCGCGATGGAGAACAAGGGCCTCAATATCTTCAACGACAAATATGTGCTCGCCTCGCCTGACACCGCGACCGACGGCGATTACGCCGGCATCGAAGGAGTCATCGCGCACGAATATTTCCACAATTGGACGGGCAATCGCATCACCTGCCGCGACTGGTTCCAGCTGTGCCTCAAGGAAGGGCTGACAGTTTTCCGCGACCAGGAATTTTCAGCTGACATGCGCTCGCGCGCGGTTGAGCGCATCGGCGACGTGCGCGGCCTGCGCCTCGCGCAATTTCCCGAAGACGCAGGTCCGCTCGCACATCCCGTGCGTCCGGACGTCTATCAGGAAATCAACAATTTCTATACGTCGACCGTTTATGAGAAGGGCGCTGAAATCATCCGCATGCTGCGGACGCTGATCGGCGAAGACAAATTCCGCCGCGGCATGGATCTTTATTTCGAACGTTTCGACGGGACGGCCGCAACGATCGAAGATTTCCTCTCCTGCTTCGCCGCATCGTCCGGCCGTGACCTGACGCATTTCGCGCTTTGGTACAGTCAGGCGGGGACGCCCGTCGTGACGACGTCAGGCGAATACGATTCCGCCGCCCAGACGTTTGCCTTGAAGCTCAGTCAGCAAACACCTCCAACGCCGGGTCAAACCGACAAGAAGCCGGTCGTGATCCCGCTGGCGGTCGCGCTCTTTGGCGAGAATGGGCAAAAGCTCGATCTCGTGAGCGAAGACGCGGCGCCGACTGAACTTGCCCGTGGTCTGATCGAACTGGACAGCGCCGAGCGCGTCATCCGTTTCCGCGAGATTCCGTCACGGCCCGTGGTCTCGCTGCTGCGCGGCTTTTCCGCGCCTGTGCGCCTCGAGCCGGCGCCTGTGAGCGAGGATCTCGAGCGTCTGCTCGCCTGTGACGACGATCCGTTCAATCGCTGGCAGGCGTCGCAAAGCCTCGCCTTGCGGGCGATCTTCGGTCGACTCGAGACCGGCGCTCTTGACGCCGGGGGGCTGAGCGAAGCGCTGCGACTGCTGCTCGCCAAGGCCGAGGACGATCCGGCTTTGGTCGCACAGGCGCTGTCGCTGCCGTCGGACATCGATCTTGCGCGCGAAAAAGGGCGCGACGTCGACCCGGATCAGCTCTTTGAGGCGCGCATGGCGTTGCGCGCGGAGATCGGCAGGTCACTTGGCTCAGAGCTCGACGCGATCCAAGCGCGCTTTTCCGCCGCTGTCGCCTTTACGCCCGACGCCGCGAGCGCGGGACGCCGGGCATTGCGCAACGTGACGCTTGATCTCCTGGCCGCGGGCGATGCTGACAAAGGTCGATCTCTGGCCACGGCGCAGTTCGAAACCGCCGGGAATATGACGGACAAGCTCGCCGCGCTCGCGACATTGGCGCTTCTCGGCGGCCACGCGCGCGAGGAGGCCTTCGCCCGGTTTTACGCACAATATGCCGGTGACGCGCTTGTCATCGACAAATGGTTCTCGCTGCAGGCGATGATTCCGGAAGCGGCGACCACACAGCGCGTATTGGGTCTGATGACCCACCGGGAATTTTCGATGAGCAACCCCAACCGCGTGCGCGCTTTGATCGGCGCCTTCGCCAACGGCAATCTCACGCGCTTCCATGCGCTCGACGGGTCGGGATATGATTTGCTGACGGCCGTGGTTCTCGAAGTCGATCCGAAGAATCCCCAGGTGTCCGCACGGCTTCTCTCGGCGCTGCGTTCCTGGCGCACGATGGAGTCGCGGCGCCGCGACCTCATCGAAGCCCGGCTCAAGCATATCGTCGCGCAGGAAAATCTTTCGGCGGACCTGCGCGACATCGCCACGCGGGCGCTTGGCTGAGGCGCCCAAAAAAGAGTCGTTAACGTCGCGTTAAGTTCTGGACAATCGCGCGTCGAGAGATTCGAATGAAGGTGATTCGCTCGTAAGCCGCGTTCGCATCACAATCAATTTGGAGGCTATCGATGGCGCGCGCTCCCGCTGCCCGCGTGAAGACTCACGCCCATACCGTGTGGGGAGCGTGCCGGTTCGATGAGGACGGCGCAAAGGGCCTGAAGGACTTCTCCTGGCTGCGTCCTCTGGCGTTCGCCGCCTGCGCGGTTTGCCTCGTCTCTCTCGCCGCCTTTGTCGTGTCGCTGACCAGCGCGATGCAGGATCGACTGGTCGAGCAGGCGGTCGACGATCTTGATCTATTCGTTCGCGCCGTGTCGCAGGACCTGCGCGATAAAATCCAGACCGACGCGCAAAAGCCGTTCGGCGCGCCGCTCAATCAGCTCGTGCCGCAAGGCGCGCTGGCGCGAGGACGCCGCATTCTGGTGACGGACGAGCGCGGCCGCGTCGCCGCCGCCTTTCCGCCAATTCCTTCGAAAGACCTCACGCTGTCGCAAGCCATCGGCGCCGAAGATGCCCTCGTCGACTTCGCCGACAACGCCGGCGTCTTGCGCGTCACTTTGCCGGATGGCGTTCCCGCGCTCGTGAGCGTCAGGAAGCTGCCGACGCCATTCGGTCAGGTGGCGATGATTTATCCCGTGGACAATGTGCTGGGCGAATGGCGCGTGATCGCGTCCCGCTATGCGCTGCTGTTCGCCTGCACCACGCTGCTGCTGCTCGTCATCGTCCTCGCCTATTTCCGCCAGAGCCGGCGCCGTCAGGACGTCGAACGCGCCAATACGCTGATCCGCAGACGCCTCGAGGCGGCGCTTTCGCGCGGCCGATGCGGCCTTTGGGAATGGGACATTGCGCGCGGCCGGATCTCCTGGTCGGACTCCATGTATGAAATGTTGGGGCTGCCGGCCGACCGCCGCTCCCTCTCCTATACCGAATTGAGTGCGCTGCTGCATCCCGACGACGGCGACTTCCAGACGATGGCCGACATGGTCGCGAGCGCACGGACGAACAGCGTCGATCATGAGTTCCGGCTGAAGAACGCCGCCGGCGAATGGATCTGGCTGCGCGCGCGGGCGCAGATCGTCGAAGATGGTCGGGAAGCCGGCAAGCATTTGATTGGAATCGCAATCGACGTTTCGGAGCAACGCGCGCTCGCCGAACAAACGGAGATGGCCAATTTGCGCCTGCGCGACGCAATCGACGCCATTTCCGAAGCCTTCGTGCTGTGGGACGCCAAGAACCGCCTCGTGACCTGCAATTCGAAATTTCTCTCGCTGCATGGGCTTTCGCTGGAAGCCGCATCCGCCGGAGCCAACTATCGGCAGATCATGAGCTGCGCCACCGCGCCGCTGATCCGCACCCAGGTCGCTTCGCCAGACGGACCTTCGCCAGACGCCCGCACCTATGAGGCGCAGCTCATCGACGGCCGCTGGCTTCAGATCAACGAGCGCCGCACCAAGGATGGCGGCTATGTCTCCGTGGGCGCCGATATTACCGCGCTCAAGCGCAACGAGGAGAAGCTGCGTGAATCGGAGCGCCGACTCACCGCAAGCGTCGCCGATTTGACCCGCTCGCGACAGACGCTGGAGATGCAGGCGCAGCAGCTCGCGACTCTCGCCGAGCAGTATCATCATCAAAAGGCCGAGGCGGAAGCCGCTTATGTGGCGAAATCGGAATTCCTCGCCAATATGAGCCATGAGCTGCGCACGCCGCTCAACGCCATCATCGGCTTTTCGGAAATGATGGAGGCGGAGCCGTTCGGCGCGCTCGGTTCGCCAAAATATCTCGAATATTGCTGCGGCATACGCCAGGGCGGCAATTACCTCAACGAAGTTCTGTCCGACATTCTCGACATGTCGCGTCTCGAAGCGGGCCTCGTGCGTCTTGCCGAACGGGAGATCAACGTCGCCGAGGCGCTGCGCAAAGCCGTCGGAGCCTGGCGCGCGCGCGCCGACGTGAAGAACATCGAGCTTGTCGCCGACGCCCGCGAGAACCTGCGTTGCGTCGGAGACGAAGCGGCGATCGTCAAGACGCTCAGCATCTTTCTGTCCAACGCCGTCAAATTCAGCGAATTCGGACGCGTGGTGCGGGTGCGCGCGCGAGCGCATGGCGGCGCGATCGACGTCTATGTCGAGGATTCGGGGCGCGGCATCGACCCGCGCGCCATCCCCAAGCTCGGCAAGCCGTTCGAACAATGCGCTGATCTGATGGAGAACGGCATGCGGGGGTCCGGGCTCGGCCTCGCCATCGCCCGCGCCCTCATCGAGCTGCATGGCGGCGCGCTGCGCGTCCGCTCCCGTCTTGGAGAAGGCACGGTCGTCATGATGCGGCTGCCGGCCGCCTCAGCGACGGTGACCCCTTTGAAGGCGCGCGTGGTCGAACCCGGCGCATCCGCGAAGATTGCGCCTTATGCGCGTTCCATCCGCGCCGTCGGGCCGACAGTTGTCCGCATCGCGGGCAGCGACAGCGCCACGCGCAATCCAGGCGCGTTGTCTTCGATCCGCAACGCGCCATGATGCATCCGCGCAACCGCCGCCGCCAGCGACAGCCCGAGACCTGAGCCTGGCCGCGAACGGGAATTCTCAAGCCGCACGAAACGTCCCACGACGCGCTCGCGATCCGATGGCGCGATGCCGGGTCCGCGGTCCGCGACGAT
Organism: Methylocystis rosea SV97; assembly: GCF_000372845.1. Taxonomy (GTDB): domain Bacteria; phylum Pseudomonadota; class Alphaproteobacteria; order Rhizobiales; family Beijerinckiaceae; genus Methylocystis; species Methylocystis rosea. Next base: position 1,759,041 of record NZ_KB889963.1, on the reverse strand, counting down.
GATCTCCACACGATCGCCGACGCGCCGAGCCTCGATGGCGATGCGCGGCGCGTCGCCTGTCCCGCCATATTTCAGCGCGTTGTCCACGAGATTTACGAGCGCCTGCCCGAGCAGTTCGCGGCTGCCGGTGACCGCAAGTCCGTCCTGCGCCGCGACATCGAGATGGACGCCCTGCTCTTCGGCGACGGGCTCATACATCTCGGCGATGTCGCGCACGACGGAATCGGCGTCGAAGACGGCCATATTGTCGCTCGAATATCCCGCCTCCGCCCGCGCGATCATTAAAAGCGCGTTGAACACGCGGATGAGGTTGTCAGACTCTTCGATCACGGCGGCGAGCGCCGCACGATGCTCGCTGTCGTTTGAGCCCGCCCGCAAGGCCGCCTCGGCGCGGTTGCGCAATCGGGTCAACGGCGTCTTGAGGTCATGCGCGATGTTGTCGGAAACTTCGCGCAAGCCGGCCATCAGCTCGCTGATGCGTTCGAGCATGGCGTTGAAGTTTTCCGCCAACCGGTCAAGTTCGTCGCCGGCGCCCGAGATGGCGAGTCGCTCGTGCATATCGCCCGCCATGATGCGGCGCGCCGAGCCTGACATCACGTCGACGCGCTCCAGCATGCGATGCGACACGAACAAGCCGCCAAGCGCGCCGACGAGCGCGAGCCAGAACAGCGACACGCCGAGCGCGCGGCGCAATATGCCGCGAAGCACTTCATGATCTTCGATGTCATGGCCGATGAGCAGGCGAAAGCCGCCGGGAAGCAGAAACAGCCGCAGCAAGGCCGGATGCTTGACGCCCGGCTCGCCGCGTCGCTCATAGGGCGTCTCGACGAGTTCCGTGCCGCCGGAGGGCGTGAAATTCGGCGGCTCGATATTGCCGACGATGACGTCCCCGGCATGACTCGAGAGCAGATAGAGCGAACCGCCGGGCGCGCGCACGCGGCGCTCCACCGCATTGACGAGCTGGCGCAGGCCGCCCTGCGCATATTGTTCGGACAGCGCCCGGATTTCGGCGTCGACGGTTTGCTCGATCTGCTCATCGAGCACTTCCTTGACGCGTGCGCCGACCCGCGCGAGCACGAGTCCCGCGCCAATCGAGAACAGCACGAGATAGGCGATCGACAGTTTGAACGCTGTCGTGCGGAAAAGCTTACCGAGCGCCGTCACGGATCATATACCCAGCCCCGCGGATGGTGTGCAGAAGCGGGTTCTCGCGGCCTTTGTCGATCTTCGATCGCAGACGGGAAATATGCACGTCGATGACATTGGTCTGCGGATCGAAATGGTAATCCCAGACATTTTCGAGGAGCATGGTGCGGGTCACCACCTGGCCGGCATGTTTCATCAGATATTCCAGCAGCCGGAACTCGCGCGGCTGAAGCACCACCTCCTGGCTGCCGACCGTCACCTTGTGGGACAACCGATCGAGCTCCAGATCGCCTACGCGATATTGGGTTTCTTCGCCCTTGGGCCCGACCCGGCGGCGCGCCAGCGCCTCGACCCGCGCCAGCAATTCCGAAAAGGCGTAGGGCTTTGGCAGATAGTCGTCGCCGCCCGCGCGCAGACCCTTCACGCGGTCATCGACCTGGCCGAGCGCGGAGAGAATGAGCGCCGGCGTTTGAACGCCTTGCTCGCGCAAGCCCGAGATCAGCGACAGCCCGTCCATCTTGGGCAGCATCCTGTCGACGATCAGCACGTCGTAACCGCCTTCGCTGGCGCGTCCATAGCCAGAAAGCCCGTCGGCGGCGTGTTCGGCGACATGGCCTTGTTCACGGAACGCCTTGACGAGGTATTCGCTCGCTTCGCTGTCGTCTTCAATGATCAGAATGCGCATGTTTCACTATAGCTGAGATTGCAAAAAAACGGCAGGCCGGCGCATTGTGCGCCAGCCTGCCCCGCGTTCGGAAGCCAGGAGGGGACTGGCTCTGCCCGACGCTCTTCGTTGCGGAGACCGGCTGCGGGCGGGTGCAGTGTGACGGCCTCGACGCAAGAAGTCCTTAAGCGGCCTTAGCCGGCTCCGCCTCTCACCGGAACGGCGATGAACTTCGCGCCGTCCGCAGATTTCACACGCAGCAGCACCGAGCGCCGTCCCTCCTTGCGAGCCGCCTCAAGTGCGGAGGCGAGTTCGCCGCGCGAGCTCACCGGCTGCCCGGCGGCCTCGATAATCACGTCGCCCCTGCGCAATCCTTTTTGCGCGGCGGCGCCGGAGGGATCGATATCCGTCACGAACAGCCCTTCCCGGCCTGCTCCGCGGATGTCGGCCGCCGGGGCGACCTCGAGCCCAAGGCCGGACAGTTCCGGCCCCCGCTCCGAGAAGCCTTCATCATCGGCGCGCGCTTCCCGTTCGTCGGGAAGGGCGCCGAGTTTCAGCTTCACCGTCTTTTCGCCGCCCGAGCGCAGATAGGTGATGTCCGCTGTCTTGCCAGGGCCAAGGGTCGCGATGCGGCGCGCGAGATCACGCGACGTGTCGATCTTGTCGCCGTTGACGGCGACGATGATGTCGCCAGACTTCAGGCCGGCCTCTTCCGCCGGAGCGCCCCGCTGCGGCTGCGCGATCAGCGCGCCTTTCGTGGACTTCAGCCCCATGCTGTCGGCGATTTCCGGCGTCACGTTCTGAATCTTGACGCCGATCCAGCCACGCGACACGGAGCCTTTTTCCTTGAGCGCCGCGACGACGTCCTTGGCCACCTCGGCCGGAATGGCGAAGCCGATGCCGATCGAACCGCCCGAAGGCGAATAGATCGCCGTATTGACGCCAATCACATTGCCGCGCGAATCGAACGCCGGCCCGCCAGAGTTGCCGCGATTGACCGGGGCGTCGATCTGCAAGAAGTCGTCGTAAGGGCCGGCGCCGATGTCGCGGCCGCGCGCCGAAACGATGCCGGCGGTGACTGAGCCACCCAGGCCAAACGGGTTTCCGACCGCGATCACCCAGTCGCCGACGCGCGGCGCCGCAGAGCCCCAGTCGACATAGGGCAGCTTTGCGCCGTCGCTGATCTTGAGCAGCGCCAGGTCGGTGCGCTTATCCGTGCCAACAACCTTAGCGGGCAGCGTTCTTCCGTCGTCGAGCGCAACGTCGACTTCGCTGGCGTGTTCCACAACGTGGTTATTGGTGACGACATAGCCGTCCGGGCTGATGATGAAACCAGAGCCCTGCGACATCGTCATGTGTTTTTGCGGACGGCCACCCTGACCTTCGCCGAAGCGCTTGAAAAAGCGGTACATGGGGTCGTCAGGCGACACGTCCGGCATCTCGAAGATGCCGCCGCCCTGCTGATCATCGACGGCCTTGACCTTGATGGCGACGACAGCGGGCTTGACGCGCTCGACGACGTCCGCGAAGGAGGCGGGTCCGGCGGCGGTGACAGATCCTGAAAGCGGCGCTTCGGCGTAAGCCGGCGTCAGCGGCGCCGGACCGATCGCTGCGCTAAGCGCGAACGCCGCCGCAGCGCCCATCAGCGCCAGACGGGACGCGCGGCGCGGCGCTTCAACGGCGCGGGCGCGAGGATTGTTTGCGATAGGCATTTTTCGAAAATCTCCATCTTGAACGACGCCGCGTGGAGGAGAAGCGCAACGTCGCCGCAAGATGGAAGATGGAGATCACCGCTTTGCCGGCCAATGGCGGCGGGATGAAACTTTCGTAAGGCGCTAGGCCCAAGGAAACGATCGCAGGCGATTGCGCGTCAGACATGCGCAGTGTGAGAGCATTGGTGACGCGCCTCGACCGCGATGGCGGGCGGCGCTCACAGCCAGCCGGCGCGACGCAGCCGGAAATAAAGATAGCCGCAGATACTCACCGTCACGCCGAGGACGACGTAATAGCCATATTCCCACTTAAGCTCGGGCATATGCTCGAAATTCATGCCGTAGATTCCGGCGATAGCGGTTGGCACAGCAAGGATCGCCGCCCAGGCCGCGAGCCGGCGCGCGATATCAGTCTGCTGGATCTGCGCGTTCATCAGGCTCGCCTCGAAAGCGAAGGCGAGCGTCTCGCGCATCGTGTCGATGCGCTCCTGCACCCGGCGTAGATGGTCGCGCACGTCTCGGAAATGCGGCCGCATGACCGGATCGATGGCGACGACGTCGCTGCGCTCCAGCCGCCGGCAGACATCGGCCAGAGGCGTGACGGCGTTGCGCAGCCGCAGCAAGTCGCGCCGCAGCGTGTAGAGCTGTTCGATCTCGCTCTTGCCCATGGTCGTCGTCAGCACATGATCCTCGATGCCCTCGACCTCGACGTTGATGGCGTCGAGCACCGGGAAGTAGTTGTCGACGATGAAATCGAGAATGGCGTAGACGATGAAGTCCTCGCCCTCCGAAAGGCGCTCCGCGCGCTGCTCGCATCGTTCGCGCACATGCGCATAGGAACTCGACGCGCCATGGCGCACGCTCACGACATAGCCGACGCCAACAAAAAGATGGGTCTCGCCGAAGGCGATGCGAGCGTCGACCATCTGCGCGGTGCGCGCGACGATGAAGATGCTGTCCTCATATTCTTCGAGCTTAGGGAATTGATGCGCCTTGACGGCGTCCTCGATGGCGAGGTGATGCAGTGAGAACTGGCGTCCAACGCGCTCCAGCAGCCCTTGTGACGGCTCGTAGAGTCCGATCCAGACGACATAGCCTTCGCGCTTGGTCCACTCTCCGGCCTCATCGATCTCGATATCGGCGATCTTACGTCCACCGTGATAGACCGCCGCTGCGACAACCCCGGCTTCCGTGGGCTTTGTCGCGGTCGCTCGCTCGTCCATGCGCCCTGCCCCGGTCAGGACGGCTTTGATCCGCCGCGCGCCACGCCGACTTTTGCGGGCCGCAACACGCGTTCGCCGATCATGTAGCCTTGCTCAACGACCTGAGCCACCGTGCCCGCCGGTTGCGTCTCGTCGGGAATTTCGAAGAGCGCTTCATGCTGATTAGGATCAAAGCGCGAGCCTTTGGCGTCGATCTTCCTGACGCCAAAGCGCGCGAGCCGCGCAAGAAAATCGCGCTCCATCACGTCGACCCCCTCAAGCAGCGACGCGACCGCCGGCTCGGCGCGCGCCCCATCGGGCACGCTCTCGATCGCGCGGCGCAGATTATCGGCGAAGGACAGCATCTCCCGCGCGAAATTCGCCACGCCATAAGTTTTCGCGTCGGCGATCTCGCGCTCGGCGCGACGGCGCACATTCTCGACTTCGGCGAGCGCGCGAAGAAGCTTGTCCTTTAACCCTGCGTTTTCGGCATAGAGATTCTCGAGCTCGGTGAACGGCTCCGGCTGCGCAATGTCGGATTCGGCCGACGGCTGCGACAAGGATGAAGGCTCAGCGCCTCCCCGATTCTCGGTCGACTCAGCCTTCTTGTCTGCGTTCGTTGGATCGCTCATGCTGTCACCATCATTCTCTCGTAAAGGCTTCGATATCTGCGCGCCAAACGTCAAAATCAAGTCGCGGCGGCGGCGGGCGTTTTGGCCCCGCGCGCGCCGGAACCGCGAAACACGTCCAGAAGCTGGCGCTTGATCGTCGCCTGCCGCTGAGGTGAGGCGATCTTCGCTCCCGTCAAATCCGTGACATAGAAGGCGTCGACGGCGCGCTCGCCAAAGGTGACGATATGCGCCGAGGCGATATTGAGGTTTAGCCGCGAAATCGCGTTGGTGAGCTCGAACAGCAGCCCCTCGCGGTCGAGTCCCGAGACCTCGATGACCGTATAGACGTTCGACAGGCTGTTATCGACGACGACCTCAGGCGCGACCGAGAAGGCGTCGGTCGGCAGATGCGCTTTGGCGCGCGCCCGCAGCTCTTCGGACACGACGACCTCGCCGCGCAGCGCCCTGGCGATGAGGCCGGCGATGCGCCCGGCGCGGCGCATTTCGTCTTCGTCAAAATCAAAGGCGCGCGAGAAGAAGATCGTGTCGAGCGCGAGACCATCCGCAGTGGTGAAAATATGCGCGTCGACGATATTGGCGCCGCCAGCCGCGCAGCCGCCGGCGATGATCGACAGCAGACGCGGGTTGTCGGGCGCGACGACGGTCAGCTCCACGGCGCCGCGCGTCCTGTCGAGTTCGACCGCGGTCGCCAGCGGCGCCGATGCGCCGTTCATCTGGCGAAGCAGCTCCGCGTGGCGCAGCTTGCGGGCGATGTCGACCTTGAGCCAATAGGCCGGATAGTGACGCTTGGCGTAGGCGTCGAACTCCTCGTCGCTCCACTCTGGAAGCGCCGCGCGCAGCTCGGCCTTCGCGGCGGCGACGCGACTCTTGCGATCAACCGCCGAATGGCCGCCGCCGAGCACAACCTCGGTCTCCCAATAGAGCACGCGCAGCAGCTGCGCCTTCCAGGCGTCGAGCACGCCGGGCCCGACCGCGTTGATGTCGCAGACGGTGAGAACGAACAGCATCTTCAGCCGCTCCATCGTCTGAACGATGGCGGCGAAATTTTCGATGGTGACGCGGTCGGAGAGATCGCGGCTCTGCGCGAAGCTCGACATGGTGAGATGATGCTCGACGAGCCAGGCGACGGATTCGGTCTCGCCGGGGGTGAAGCCCAGACGCGGACACAGGCTGCGCGCCACCTCCATGCCGGCGAGCGAGTGATCCTCCTTTCGGCCTTTGGCGATGTCGTGCAGGAGCAGGCCCAGATAAAGCACCTTGCGGTTGACGATCGTCGGCAGGATTTCGTCAACGAGTTGCTGATGCTCCGGCATGCGTCCGGCTTCGAGATCGGACAGTCCGCCGACCACGCGCAGCAGATGCTCGTCGACCGTATAATGATGATACATATTGAATTGCATCATCGCGACGATCTTGCCGAAATCCGGAATGAACCGCCCAAGCACGCCGGTCTCATTCATCCGGCGCAGCGTAATTTCGGTCATGTTGCGCGAGAGCAGGATTTCGAGAAACAGCCGATTGGCTTCCTTGTTCGCGCGCAGATTGGCGTCGATCAGGCGCAGCGACAGAGTCACTGCGCGCAAAGCGTCGGGATGCAGCGGCAGGCCGTGATGATCGGCCATCCAGAAAAGCCGGATGATGTTAACGGGATCGCGCTTGAACACATCGGCGTCGACAATGCTGATGCGGTCGTGATCGACGATGAAGTCGCCTTGCGGGGCGCGGCTGCGCCGGCGCCGAAACGGCTGCAGAAAGCGCTCGAAGATGGCGCGTGGCTTCGCCTGCTTTTCTTCAAGCGCCGCGCAGACGATCGCGGTGAGATCGCCGACTTCTTTCGCGACGAGAAAATAGTGCTTCATGAAGCGCTCGACCGGCGACAGCCCGCTCCGGTCGTGATAGCCGAGGCGCCTGGCGATCGTCGTTTGCACGTCGAAGGCCAGCCGTTCTTCGGCGCGTCCCGTCGCGAAATGCAGATGACAGCGCACGCGCCACAAGAACTCCTCGCAGCGCTCGAAGAGACTGAGCTCCGCCGCGGTGAAGAGGCCGGCGGCGACGAGTTCCTTCGCCTCACGGACGCGATAGACATATTTGGCGATCCAGAACAGCGTGTTGAGATCGCGCAGGCCGCCCTTGCCTTCCTTCACATTCGGCTCGACGAGATAGCGCGACGCGCCGGCGCGCATCACCCGCGCGTCGCGTTCGGCGAGCTTGGCGGAGACGAATTCGCGCGCATCCGAACGGGCGATCTCGCGATCGAAGCTCTCGCGGAACTCGCTGAACAGCTCGGCGTTGCCGAGAATGAAGCGCGCTTCGAGAAGCGTCGTTCGAATGGTCATGTCGGCGCGGGCCTGACGCATGCACTCGGCGACGGAGCGCGTCGCATGGCCCACCTTCTGACGCAGATCCCAAAGAATATAGAGGATCGCCTCGATGACGCTTTCGCCCCACGGCGTCTGTTTATATGGCACGAGAAACAGAAGATCGATGTCGGAGCCCGGCGCCAGCGTCCCGCGCCCATAGCCGCCAACCGCGATAATGGCGAGACGCTCGGCAAAGGTCGGATTGTCGACGACGTAAACGTAGCGCACGACATAATCGTAGATGGCGCCGATCAGTTCGTCTTCGAGCCCTGAAATCAATCTCGCGCACGCCAGTCCCGAGCCGCGCGCCTCAAGCCGGGCGCGCGCGATCTCGCGTCCTTCCGCCAAAGCCGAGCGAAACAATTCGACGATCGCCGTGCGCCGCGCATGGCCGCGCTCACCCTTGCAGATCGCGGCGACCGATGGCGCGAGCGCCTGCCGCAGACCGCGAAACTGCTCATTGGGATCAAGCCCGGCGAAAACGCTGAGCGGCGCTGCTTCGTTCATGGAGTCAATTCCGGCGATCGGCCCGATGCGCGCAGGGCGCCCAGACGCGCCTCGATGGCGTCGAAGAGCGGCGGCGCAAGATCCGGCCCGCCGATGCGTTTTAGCGCGCGCAGCCCCGTCGGCGAGGTCACGTTGATCTCGGTGAGCCACCCATCGATCACGTCGATGCCGACGAAGACCAATCCGCGCCGTTTCAGCTCCGGCCCGAGCCTCGCGCAAATGTCTCTTTCACGCGCATTGAGTTCGGACGCCGCCGGCGCCCCGCCGCGCACCAGATTCGAGCGGATGTCGTCATCGGCCGGAATGCGGTTGATCGCGCCCAGCGCCTCGCCGTCAATGAGAAGAATGCGCTTGTCGCCCTTCACGATCTCCGGCAGGAACCGCTGCACGACCCATGGCTCCCGGAAGGTCGTCGCGAACATGTCAAACAGCGAACCGAAATTCGGATCGCGCGGCGCGACCTTGAACACCGCGGCGCCGCCATGGCCGTAGAGCGGCTTCATGACGATCTCGCCATGCTTGGCGCGAAAGCGCTCCATCGCCGCGCGGTCGCGCGTGATCAGCGTCGGCGGCATCAGATCGGCGAACTCCATCACGAAGATTTTTTCCGGCGCGTTGCGCACATGCGCGGGGTCGTTGACGACGAGAGTCCTCGGCGCGAGCCGCTCCAGAAAATGCGTGGAGGTAATATAGGCGAGATCGAACGGCGGGTCCTGACGCAGCAGCACCACGTCCATGGCGCCGAGTTCAAGGTCGGTGGCCTCGCCAAGCGTGTAATAGCGCGAAGAATCGTCGAAAACGTCGATGCGACGCGCCCGCGCCGTCAGCCTGTCGCCTTCAAGCGACAATTGATCCGGCGTGTAGAACCATAGGCGATGGCCCCTGCGCTTCGCCTCCAGCATCAGCGCGAAGGTCGAATCTCCAGCAAAATTAATGCGTTCCAAGGGGTCCATCTGGACCGCGATCTCGAGCATCGATCCCCCTGCTCCGGCAGCCGCCGCCCTGCGCCGGCCCTTGGGAACGGCGCCGCCGCCCGGCGACACATAGCAGGAGAACCGTGGCCCTGCGCAAGCCTCAATCGCCCCGGCCCTTAGCGGACGCGGCGGCGCGGGTCAGATGACGTAATCGAAAGAATCATAGGCGAGGCCGCGCAGGATCTGATCCATGTCGCGCGCCGGCTCCATACGCGATTCGGTCCCGACCACCTTCGCCGGAACGCCGGCGACGATGGAATTGGGCGGAACCGACTGCAGCACCACCGATCCCGCGGCGATCCGCGAACAGGCGCCGATCTCGATATTGCCGAGAATCTTGGCGCCCGCGCCGATCATGACGCCGCGCCTGACCTTCGGATGACGGTCGCCCGCGACCTTGCCCGTGCCGCCCAGCGTCACCCCGTGCAGGATGGAAACGTCATCGTCCACGACCGCCGTCTCGCCGACGACGAAGCCCGTGCCGTGGTCCAGGAACAAGCCTTTGCCGAAGCTCGCGGCCGGATGAATGTCGGCCGCGAGCGCGTCCGAGGCGCGGCTTTGGATGTAATAGGCGAAGTCATGTCGCCGCCCGCGCCACAGCGCATGCGCCAGCCGGGCCGACTGGATCGCGTGAAAGCCCTTGAAATAGAGCAGCGGTTCGATCATCCGCCCGCAGGCGGGATCACGCTCGACATAGGCGGCGAGATCGGCGCGGAAGGCCGTGGCGATCGCCGCGTCGTCGCGCACCGCCTGCAGGAAGGCGTCGGCGATCGTCTCCGCATCCACCGCTGAGGCGCCGAGTCGCGCGGCGATGCGATGGACCACCGCCTCTTCGAGCGATGCGCGATTGAGGATCGCGCCGAGCATGAGAGGCGTCAGCGACGGGCCGAGACGCAGCGCCTCCTCGGCTTCCCGGCGCATATGCGCCCACATCGCCTCCCGCGCGACCAGCTCTTCTGTCGGCGCGTCGGCGCTCATCATTTAGAACTTCACTTCCGGCGGCGATTGCGCCGCGCCGGCCGCGGAGAATTCCGCCATCGGCTTCGTGCCGGCGAAGAAGGTCTTCGCCCAGAGAAGCGTCGGAAAGGTGCGCAGCGACGTGTTGAATTCCCGCACCGCGTCGATGTAGTCGCGCCGTGCGACATTGATGCGGTTCTCGGTGCCTTCGAGCTGCGACTGCAGGGCGAGGAAGTTCTGGTTCGATTTCAGATCCGGATAGGCTTCGCTCACGGCGATCAGCCGGCCGAGCGCGCCGGTCAGTTGATTTTGCGCCTCCTGAAACTGCTTCATTTTTTCAGGATCGGTCAGCGAACCCGCGTCCACCTTGACCGACGTCGCCTTGGCGCGAGCCTCGACGACGGACGTGAGCACGTCCTTCTCCTGCCTGGCGTAGCCCTTCACGGTCTCGACGAGATTGGGGATGAGATCGGCGCGGCGCTGATATTGCGATTGCACGTCCGACCATTTCGCCTTGGCGTTTTCTTCGAGCGTCGGAATCGTATTGTAGCCGCAGCCTGCAAGACCCAGGCTCAGAAAAATCGCGGCGGCGACGGCGCGCCAGCGGGAAAAGTCGCTCATATAAATCTCCGTGAGAGCGGCGCGGCGCGCCAGCGATCATCGCGCGGAATGTAAGGCGTGGCCCTCGCCAAGGAAAGGGCGCGGCTTAGCGCCGAAATGAGGTAGAATACGCCTTCGCCGGAAGGATGCGGAGCAAATGCAGATCGACGAGATCATTGGCAATTTCGAGTTGCTCGATGAGTGGGAGGATCGCTACCGCTATCTCATCGAGCTTGGGCGCACGCTCGAGCCGCTGCCGAAAGAGGCCTATACGGACGCGAACAAGGTGCGCGGCTGCGCCAGCCAGGTGTGGCTCGAAACGACGCCGACGCGCGACGCCGACGGACGCACCGCGCTCGCGTTTCGCGGCGATAGCGACGCGCATATCGTGCGCGGCCTCGTCGCGCTCGTGCTGGCGCTCTATTCGGGGCGGCCGGCGCAGGAGATCGTCGAAACCGACGCGGCGCCGCTCTTTAAGGAGCTCGGCCTCGCCGAACATTTGACGCCGCAGCGCGCCAACGGCCTGCGGTCGATGGTCGAGCGCATCAAGAAAGAAGCCAAAGAGGCGATGGCGGCGTAGTCGCTTGCGAGCACCAGCGATCAACCACTGTGCCCCTCGCAAAAAATCCGATAATACCTTTGCTATGAAGCAGAAGCTTTTCGACGTCCTTTCGACGGTGAGCAACTCGCTCTCGATTTGGCAAGCTCTATCTGGAAGTGCGCTTTTGGCCAGCTTTGCGCTTCCCGCGTGGGCGGCAGCGACGACTGAGTGGATTTCGAGTTACGGGAGAATAGGTTGGGTGGCCGCGGGCTTCTCGGGGCTACTGGTCGGCGTTATTGCCGTATATGTAATGACATCAATAAAAATATCTTTGATAAAAATGTCTATTACCAGATTATTCTATCAGGAAGGGCAGCGGATAAACCCGTTGGACATCCATTATTTGAATAAGAGGATAAATTTGAGAGACTTGCTGCCACCAGGGCCCGGTATTATTGAAAATAAAACATTTGAAAACTGTGAGCTGGTTGGACCATTAAATATATTTCCAGTCAATTGTATTTTACAAAGGAATTTGTATACGGCTGTTGACTATATAGTAGTCGACAATGAGAAATCTCGATCCGGCAAAATCTTGAATGCAGCCATTTTTAATAACTGTCGATTTCTAAACTGCAAAATCTACTTCGTATCATTTCTCATAATGGAAGAATCATTTGAAGTCTTTGATAGTTGGGGTGGATGTAACTGGATTACCCAGACGCCAAAGGAAGGAGTGCAGCTGGCGGCCGGGACAAGCCCGGCCATCGCGGGTTAACTCACACCCTCGGCCGGTAATCCTCGGCGCCCCAATGCAGCAGCGCGTCGGCGCGGTCGCGGCCGCGCGCTTCGACCGCCAGCCCGTAATGGCGCGCCAATCGATCGAGGGCGATTTTGAGCACGACTTTCGCCGAGCGAGGCGGCCAGCCGCGCTCGCTTTCGACAAGCTCAAGGCCCTTGAGATAGCCGCAGACGTCGGTCAAGAGGCCCGCCAGTTCCGGCCCCACGGCGTCGAAGGCGCGCGCGAGACGACGGCGCGCATCGATCGCCACCTCGGAGACGGCGCCCGCGTCGCCGCCGCGGCGGGCGGCGTTGATCGACGCCTCCCAATTCGCGGTCACGCGCTGCAGGAGCTGCGCCTGCTCGATGTCGCGGCGGAAGCGCTCGCCGGCCTCGAGCTGCGCGGCGTCGAGAAAGCTTCGCCCCTCGCGGTCCTTTCGCCGCGCGAGCCAGGCGAGCGGACTTTCCGCATCATTGATGAGCGTCGGACGCGCGGCCTTTTCGAGCTGGCGCAGCGCATAGGATGCGTGCTGGGCGCGAAACGGCTCCGCCTGATCGACGTCGGGCGCGGACAATCGGCGCAGATGCGCGCGGCCGGCGTCGGTGAGCGCCAGCCGCCGCTCGGCGCCGTCCTGCTCCCATCGCACGAGTCCTTCGGCGAGCGCGGCGTCGGAAGCGGCCGCCGCAAATCGCGCGCGCGCCACGGTGACGCCTTTACGCGCGGCGAGCACGACGAGCGTCGAGGCTTCGAGCGGGCTGAGCGCGCCGCGCGCCCCCGGCTCGGCAAGCGCCTGCAGCAGCCGGCGCATGGCGCGGCTGGTTTCCTCCCGGATTGGGGTCCCCGCGCTTTTCTTCATTGCGCGCTCCCTTGCGCAAGGAGGGCGCAGATCATGTCGCGCTGCGCGGCCAGCGCGATTTCGAGCCGGCGGGCGCCGGCGTCGAACAGCGGGTCGTCGCGCAAGTCTTCGATCGTCGCGCAGGCGTGACGGACAGTCGCCCGGTCGCGCGCGAAAGCTTTGGCGCAGGCCGAAACGCTAGCGCCGAGCGCGACATGGTGGAGATAGACGGCGAGCTGACGCGCCCGCGCGACCGAGGCGCGGGAGCGGCGGGGAGAAAAGAGATCGGCGAAGGGCGCGCCCTTTGCGGCGGCGGCCGCGGCGGCGCTAAGCCCCGGAATAAGCGTCGGATCGAGAAACATCGAGGTCTCCAGCTTGGTGACGAACAACCGTAAGCTGGAAAATAATCCTATTCAAGGATAAAAAGCTTATCCTCATCCGTTTGAGGGAAAGCATTCTGAGCGTCACGGAGGATGATCCATGACGCACAGGCCAGTTCAAGCGCTGCAAAACGAGCGCCCCGCCCGCTTCGCCACAGCAGCTGGCGCGGCGCTCCAAGCCGCGCTCGCCGCGGGTCTCAACGCCTATGACCGCACGAGCGCGCTGTCGCGTTTCCATCGCCTGTCGGCTGAGACGATCGCCAGCGAATCGCCCGATGCGGCGCGCGCCGCGCTCAAGGAAATCGAGCGCGCGATGCGCGGCGAACGCGCCCGGCGCGGCCATTGGAGCTATGATCTCAACCGGCATATCAGCCTGCTCGTCGCCCACCGCGCCGAGACCGCACGGCTTCATCGCCTGTTGACCGGCGCATGAGCGCCGCCGCGCTTCCGCCCTCCTGCGCAATGCTTTAAGCTTCGCGCTTTCCGTCAGAGACGCAAAGGCCGGCGATGTATCTGGAGAAAATTCTGGCGCTGCTGGCTGCGGCGCTCGTCGCGGTCGGAGCCGGCATCGGCCTGACCTGGCTGGCCCTCAATCCCACGCCGCGCATGGCCGATGCGGGATCGGGGATCGCGGCGCCCGCCAATGGGCAAGTCGACAAGGGAAGCGCACGGCAGCAGATCGAGGCTCTGATCGCCTCGACGCCGGATTATGCGCGCTACTTCGCAAGACTTCGCGAGACCTTCACGGCCGACTACGAAGCGGCGATCAATGATTTCGCTACCCGCCTCGCGCAGACGAAAGAAGAGCAGAGCGTCGATTATTATCTTTCCGAGGCGGTGCGCCGGATCCGAACCTCCCGCGGCGCGCTCGCGGCGAAGGCCGAGCCAGAACCGATCGCCCGCGTCTTCGAAAAGCAGCTGGAAGTGCTGCAGGCGGTGGCGCGGGAGGACAAACGCATGTGCGTCGCCTTCCTCTACGGCGCGACCAATCTCGACTTCCAGCGATTCGCCGCCTCTCGCCGCCAAATCGTCTCGGACATGGCGCTTGCGGGACTCGAAGCCATCGTCAGCGGACAAGCCAAAAAAATCGATAGGACCGCGCCGACGGAGGCGGACTTCCGGGTGTTGGAGACCGCGCTCGCCGCGCGAGGTCTGAACAAGGTCGAGATCGACGCGCTGCTCGACGGCAAGATGCCGACGCCGCCGCTCGAAGACGCCCGCATGTGCGGCGCCGGGCAAACTTATTTTGAAGTGCTGAAAACCCTACCCGAACCCGCCCGCACGAAGGTCTACGGGCTGGCGCTCGAGCTGATGGCGCGCTCCTAAAAACTAAAATCACCGACCCGCATGCGCCGGCGGCGCATGCGCCGGGGGGCGCGCCGGCGCAGCATCGCCCTCCGGCTTCGCGGACCCCTCCAGCATCTGGCGCAGTTGCGCGACGGCGATCCGGATCAACGCGTCGCGTGGCCGCGCCGGCCCGATCTCGACCGCCGCCATATTGGCCATCACCTTGGCGAGATTTTCGGTCGGCGCGCCGTCGGCGGTGAACAGCGCCAGATCCTCGTTCGGACCGCCGACGACGCCCTGGGCAATATTGGTCGCGTAAGTGACGATCCGCGCCAGCTCCCCGGAGCAATTCGAAACGCCAACCGGCGGCGGTCGCGGCGCGGGCGACGGCGGCAGGTCGGCGATTGTCGTCCGGGGCGCCGGTTCGATCAGCTCGGTGAGCTTTTCCCGCCGCGCGGGAAGCTCGGAGACGCCCGCCATGATCGAGGGCGCCGGCATCAGGTCGACGGGCTTTCCGAGCGGTCGCCGCGCCGTCTTCAGATTGACCCCGCCGCGCCCATGCGCCGCCAACCAGCGCGAGCGGAGCGTGTTCTGAATGCCGCGCGGCGCGATCCCCATGGGCGCGACGCGCTGCAGCGACATGCGCGCCATGCCGCCGCGCGACGCCGGCAGCCCGGGAGCGACCGCCGGCCGCCGAGGCGCGGCGGGCGCGAACACAAGCGAACATTGCGCCGGCGCCCAGCGCTCGACGATGGCGCGCGCGGTGCGCCTGCCATAGGCGACATAGTACCGGCGCAGCAGCAGCGCCGCGACGGCGGCGCCCTCCTCCGCCGAAGCGAAGGCGACATGGCCGTCGGCGTCGGCGGCGATCTCGCCGTTCCAGCCCGCGCTTTTGATGCACCAGTAATTGTTGAGCTTGACGCAGCGGGCCGGTTCGCCCGCTTCGGCGCCGAGCGCCCGGCGGATCGCGGCGACAGGCGCCATCTCCAGCGCCAGCGCGCTTTCGAAGCGCCAATTGTCCACGGCGCGCGCTTGAGGCTGATAGGCGGGGCTTGGCGTCGCCGCGAACACCGACGACGGCGCGACGATCGCCGCCGGCGCCTTGTGGGGCGCGGCTACGGCCAGCATCGTCAGGAGCGCTTCGATCAGCATGGCCGCCTTGGGGGTTTGCGAACTGCGCTAGTCGGGGTCTTCCGTCGCCTCGCCCCGTAGAATGCCCGGCGTGACGAAGTGCGCAAGTCGCATCATGGCCCCGCATGCGGCTTTGCTTGCTCTTCCAGCAGCTGGCGCAGTTGCGCGACGGCGATCCGGATCACCGCGTCGCGCGGCCGCGCCGGCCCGATCTCGACCGCCGCCATATTCGCCATCACCTTGGCCAGATTTTCGGTCGGCGCGCCGTCCGCGGTGAACAGCGCCAGATCCTCGTTGGCGCCGCCGACGACGCCCTGGGCTATGGTGGCTGCGTAAGTGGCGATCCGCGCAAGCTCCCCGGAGCAATTCGAAACGCCAGCCGGCGGCGACCGCGGCGCGGGCGACGGCGACAGGTCGGCGACAATCGTCCGGGGCGACGGTTCGATGGCGCGCGCCGTGCGCCTCCCATAGTTGACGAGCAGCTCAATTGAGCAGCCTGAAGCCGACTGGCTGTGAGCCGCCCCGCAATTAGAATGCCGTGGAGCTGCATCCGTCGGACTGGCCTCTGCTTCGTCAGGAAGCGCCAATCTGGCGCCAACTGCGCGGAGGATCAGCGATATGGATTTGAAGCTGGCGCCCCCGAGCCATCGGTCCAGATGTCGTCCGGAAGCGAACGGTCGCGATGACAGACGCGGTCGTGATACGGATAAGTGATCGCATCGACAGGCGCACGTGCACCAACGACCAGGCACCGGGTCGGACGTTTGCTGCGGTTATGGAGCTGGTGGCCGACCGCGACGCCAGCGTTGAAAGCGGCCGCGTCGCCGGCGCGAAGGATCGTCTCGGTCTCGCCCTCGATCAGCGTGATTTCGCCTTCGAGGACGTAGATCAGCTCGTCCTCGGCGCTGTGCCAATGCTTCAGGGAAGACAGCGACCCGGGTTGCAGAATTTCGATAAGCGCGCCGAACTGGGTGAGCCCTGCCGCTTCGCTGATCCAGTGCGCGCGCGCCGGACCACAGACATCACTTTGTTCTCGGTCTTCGGTCACGAAGTGCTGTGGCGTGATGACGGGCATGCCTAATCTCCAGAAGCTGCAACCACCACGTCGAAGCTGGCTGTCGGCATGAGTGACCCGAAGTAGAATTCCTCCGCCTCATGCCACTGCCTTTCCCAAGATCCGATCGTTCCTTCCCGCGCGGCGAGGCGCGCCGGGCGCACCTCGTCAGGCACCGCGAGGACGACGCGCAAACCGAGCAAGTCGGCGAGTTCGGGCCGCGCGGCGACAGGCGCCATCTCCAGCGCCAGCGCGCTTTCGAAGCGCCAATTGTCCACGGCGCGCGTTTGAGGCTGATAGGCGGGGCTTGGCGTCGCCGCGAACGCCGACGAGGGCGCGACGAGCGCCGCCGGCGCCTTGTGCGGCGCGGCTACGGCCAGCATCGTCAGGAGCGCTTCGATCAGCATGGCCGCTCTTTGCGGGTTTGCGAACTGCGCTAGATCACGCTGCATTTGGGCGGAATCGCCCAAACGCAGATAACGTGATCGATTCCAAAAGTTTAGAGCGCGCTCAACGCGAAAAACCGGTTCCCACTTTTTCGCAGCGCGCTCTAGTCGGGGTCTTCCGTCGCCTCGCCCCGTAGAATGCCCGGCGTGACGAAGCGCGCAAGTCGCGCCCCGCCCCTGCCGACGTCCCCCCAATGATCGCTCTCAAAGTCGAGCATCGCCAGCGCCGCCGTTGGGAATTTAGAGCGCATCAGCGCCAAGTCATCGGCCTCGCCCGAGCCGGCGAGCCATGAGGCGAGTTCGGCAAAGCCGGGATTGTGACCGACGGCGAGCAGCGTCGCGACCTTGTCAGGCGTCTGCCGCAAAATCTCGACCAGATGGTCGACGGTCGCAAGATAAATCGTATTCTCGATCAGATGCGTGACATGGCCTGGAAACGCCTCAAGCACCTGGTCGAGGGTCTGCTTGGCGCGACGCGCATCGGAAGCGACGGCGAGGCCCGGCACGATGTCGGCGTCTCGCAGATACTCGCCCATGCGCCGTGCATCCTCCATCCCTCGACGGGTGAGCGGACGTTGGCGGTCGCCGCCGGCCGAATGCCGGTCGGCCTTGCCATGGCGCAGGAGCAGGAGTCGACGCATGCGGCCTCTCTATCACGGCGCCGCCGCGCCGCCACGCGCCGCCCCTCGCTAAACGCCGGCTGCGACGAAACTACGCGCCTCTTTACCCCGAAAGGCGCGGCGTGCAAGCTCTCTCCGTTCGTCTTCCCAAGGTTTCCTAATGCGCAAATCCCTCGCCATCGGCGTCGTGACGTCGCTTTCGCTCATAAGTTTCGCCGCGCCTTCGCCGGGCGCCGGCGAAAAGCCGCTGACGCTCGACAATCTCGTCATCACGATCGGGGCGACGACCTATCGTATCCCGCACATCGAAATCGAAGGCGCGAGTCTGCCGCTGACGGAATTGGCCACGCTGTTTTTGAGCGGCGACGCAAATGTCGCGGCGCGTCTTGCGCGCATTTCGGCGCGGCGAATCGCCGTGCCGGCGATGTCGAGCGAAAGCCGCAATGAGTCGAACATTGAGCGCGCCGCGTATCGCAAGCTGCTTTTCGAGAATGTCGTTTCGGGACGCGCGGCGACCGTGCGCGGCGACGGCGGCGAGGAGACGATCGAATCGACGAAGGGCGGCGTTCAGCGCGTCTTCTGGGGGGCCTCTATCGCCAAGGGCGTCGATCTTGCCGAACTCGCGCGTCTGGCGCTCTCCACGCGCAGCGAGGCCAATGCGCCTCTGAAGCCATTGGTCGAGGAGGAAGTCGTCGAGTCTTCGCGCCTTGAAGACGCGAGCGCCAATCTCGTTCTGACGACAGGCCGCCTGAAGATTGAGGGCGTGCGCGGCCGCGCGCTGCGGACTCCCGGCGGCAAACTCGTTGAAAGATTCGAGAAGCTCGATCCGGCGAAGCCCGAAGGTGATCCCGCGCTGATGCGCGATGTCCTGGATGCGCTTCAATCCTTCGAGGCGGCGTCGATCGAGGTCGACGATGTCGTCGCCGCCGGCAAGGGCGAGCCCGCAGGAAAGCCGTTCACGGCGAAGATCGCGCGCGCCGGCCTGCGCAAAGTGGCGGGCGCCGGCGCCGGCGAAATGTTTGTCGACGATTTCTCGCTCGCCGCGTCGGACGGCGGCCATCTGTCGGTCAAGCGATTTGCGCTGAACGAAGTGCAGCTGGCGCCGGTTTTAGAGGGCGCCGCCTATCCCAAGCTCGCGCGCATCGAGGTGCGCGGCGTCGCCGCCGATCTGCCCGACTCCAAAACCAGCGAAACGTCGCGAATGAAATTCAGCGTCGAGAACGCCAGCGCGACATTCGGCAATTATCTTGCAACGACGCCGACGAAATTCTCCGGCCGCGTCGACAATTTCGTCGTCGATCTGTCGGCGCGCGGCGACACGCAGACGACGGCGCACTTCTTAGCGCTCGGCTATCGCGAACTCGCGCTCTCCGGCGTCGCCGCTGGAGAATGGCGCGAGAAAACATCCGAAGCGGCGCTGGAGCCGGTCGCGATCGACGCGAAGAACATGGGCGTCGCGCATCTTTCGGCGCTCTTCGGCAATGTATCGAGCGCGGCGTTCTCGTCCTCGCCCCTCATTTCGCGCGCCGCCATGCTCACGACGTCGATCAAATCGATCGACCTGACGCTCGAAGGCGATGGTCTCGTCGATCGCGTGCTCGCGCTTGAAGCCAAAGAGCAGAAAACATCCGTCGAAAAGGCGCGCGCCGATTACGCCAAGGCCGCTGCGACGGCGATTACGGCGCTCGGCGGCGGCGGCGCCAACGCCAAGCGAGTCGCCGACGCCGTTTCGGCCTATATTGAGAAGCCGAAGCGCCTGCATCTGCGTTTCGTCGCGCCAAAGGGCGTCAACGCGATCGACGTGTTGGCGCGAAAGCCCAGCGAGATTTTGGAAGCTCTTGAGGTGGAGGCGAGCGCCGATCGATGATGACGCGCGAGATTGCACACGAGCTTCTTTAGCCCCCACGGCCAGTCCAGACTATACTTTGTTAAACTTCAGCTTTCACTCTATACATTCAACAAAGCCGCCGCGCCTTTAAAACAGCAAAACAAATATACGTCAGTATCAATTCTGTAAGAAACTGCACGGAGAATACAAATGCCAATGCGACGATAATGAGCATTACGGCCGGATGGCTCTCCAGTAATTTTTTTATAAGCAGAGCGCTTTTATATGCTCCTGGATAGGAGACCAGCCAAAAACCCCCTATAGGTAAAATAATCCAAACGGCATAGCCTAGCGGACCCTTGCCAGAACGCTCCATTGCTTTAACATGCTCAAGGCTTGACGGGCGTCCAAGTAACGCCAAACCTATAGAAAGCGCAATCCTGAGGCCCGCTATTATGCACGCGGCCAGCGCCAAAATATCCAACTGATGGAATACTGTATCATTGTCACAAAATGCGTCATATTCATTACAAAAAACGTCATATTGACGCGCAACAAAGCCAAATATATACTGTTTACTGACTGCAATTTGATTACCATCCGAAACATACCTGGATAAAGACTCAATAATTGGGGATATCAGCATTAACAATGGCGTAAGCACAACCGTGATGGCTGCTGCGCCTAATAGAACCGTAGGCGTATCTATTTTCGGGTATTTTGTTTTATCCGATGAATATATGACAGTTGTTACACTAAAGACGAGAAGAACAATAAACATAAGGCCGAATATTTTTTCATGCAGCGTTTCGAACATTCTAAACCTCAGCCTCGCCGCTTGACAACTGTCACCGCCCGAGCGGCGACGGTCACAACTTCAACAATGTCGTTGCCAGTTAGCTTCTCGCGCTGCTCCGCCATAGTCAGAGCCGACCATTCTAATTCAACCAACGCCGCGCCGCCGGAAAGGCGCTGCCGACTAGAGTTGCGGAAAACAGAAGCGCGCCGAGGCGCGGCTGGGCCCCGGCGGCCGACGATGATTTGCGCAAACCTTTGTTGAAAGGCCTCAAGACAATCCTTCCCGTAATTCGCCGCTACACGGGGATAGGCATCGCCAATAGTCGCTGAAACAGTAACCGCTATGCCCACGCGGTCAAGCCGACCTGGATAAACAACGGGGCTCCGAATCCAGGTTAACAAGGCGTCCTCTTACCGCGTCATGGCCGCGCTTGTCGCGGCCATCCACGCGACGACATGATGCAAATGTCAGAACATGAGCCGAGCATGCCGTCTCCGCACGATGCGTTGCGCGATGTCCCGGCGTGGATGCCCGGCGCAAGGCCGGGCAAAGCGAGCTGAATTAACCCGAGTTCGAAGCCCTGGCATAAGCAAAGCGCGCGTTTACGCTGGCGACGACCCCCATCGCCACGGCCCGCGCCCCAGCTGCGAGTAACGTCAGCGCCCGGAAAAATTCGGCTCGCGCTTCTCGAGGAACGCGGCGCGCCCTTCCATGTAATCCGCACTGTCGAAACAGGCGCTCGTCAGCGCTTCGCATTGTTCATGCGACGACGCGCCGGGCAGGCCTGCGGCGGCGCGGATCGCCGCCTTGGCGGCGCGCAAGGTCAGAGGCGCGCCGCCGGCGATGTTTTCTGCGAGCGCATGCACCGCGCCTTCGAAACTCTCGGTGGCGAAGAGGCGGCTGACGAAGCCGCGCTCCTTGGCTTCGACTGCGGTGAGGCGCCGGGCCGTGTAGAAGAGATCGAACGCGAGTTGCGGGCCGACGGCGGCGACGACATAGGCCATCGCCGCCGGCGGATAGCCGACGCCGAGCTTCGCCGCCGGAATCGCGAACGTCGCTTGCCCATCGGCGACGCGCAGGTCGCAAGCCGCGGCGATTCCGAATCCGCCGCCCAAGCAGAAGCCCGACACGGCCGCGATCGTCGGCTTGGAAAGATTCGAAATCGAGTCGAAGGCCTCGACATTGGCGTCCTCATAGAGGCGCCCGCCTTCGCTCGTCGCGCGCAGGTTGGAGAACTCGCTGATGTCGGCGCCGGAACAGAACGGCAGACCCGGCGCCCCGCTGATGACGAGGACGCGCGCGTCCTCCGCCGCGTCGACGGCGCGCAGCAGCGGCGGCAGCGCGCGCCACATCTCGAAGTCGAACGCGTTCCGCTTGGCGGGATTTTCGATGTAGAGGCGCGCGACGCCGAATTCGATTGTGACGCGCAGCTTCGGGGTCGCAGATATGATCGCCATTGTTCCTCGTACAGCAATGTTTCAACGTCGCCGGATCGCTCAATAGCAGCCATTCGCCGTCCATGTCGGCTTGTTTTGGACCCCCGACAAGGTCGTCCTCATGAACGGCGTCAACGACGCGAACCAGCACGTCGGCGCATCCGCCTATGTCGAATATACGGGAAAACTCGTCGAGTATTTCGCCGACGTCGACGACGTCGAAATCATCTGCATAACGCGGGTCGACGAACGGAACTCAAGCCGCCGACTCTCTACAGCGCCGTCAAGCATACGATATTGAGCTGTTTCTACGACGGAGAGTTCGTCGGCGGCGCGGTTTCGCTCGGAAAAGCCGAGGCCGCGAAATAGCGCCGCTTTCTTGCGCGCATCGCTGCTATAAGCCCGCCATGGACCTCCTTTCTCGCCTGCTCCACCGCGACGGGCTGATGCTGATCATCGACAAGCCCGCCGGCGTCGCCGTCCATCGCGGGCCGAAGGGCGGCCCGAGCCTTGAAGACGCCTTCGACCAGCTGCGCTTTGGCCTGCCGCGGCCGCCGGCGCTGGCCCACCGACTGGACAAGGACACGTCCGGCTGCCTCGTTCTTGGGCGCCACCGTAAGGCTCTCGAGCGGCTCGGCAGGCTGTTCAAGTCCGGCCGAATCGGCAAGACCTATTGGGCCGTGGTGGAAGGCGCCCCGGCGAGCGAGGAAGGCGAAATCGACCTCCCGCTCGGACGGCTCGACGCGACGCGCGGCTGGTGGATGCGGCCCGACCCGCTGGGCCTGCCCGCCAGAACATCCTGGCGCGTGCTTGGCGGAAGTCCGGATAACGCGCTGACGTTCATCGAATTGACGCCGCACACCGGCCGCACGCATCAGATCCGCGTGCATGCCCAGGCGATGGGATGGCCTATTCTCGGCGATCCCATCTACGGCTCAGGTCGCCGCGAGGACTCAGCCCCGCTACATCTTCATGCGCGCGCGGTGAGCGTGCCGATGCAGGACGGCAAGCCGCCCGTGGAAGCTGTCGCTGCGCCGCCCGCGCATATGGGCAAGGCGCTCGCCGCATGCGGATGGAACAGCGAAGCGTAACCGTAACACGGCGATTGCAAATCACCGCCGAAACGACCAACATATCGAGGGAATTATGGAGCGACCAATGGCGCCCGCCGCCCCGCCTTCGACGAGCGAAGCCTCATGCGCGAGGGGCCGCAGCGCCTTCGCGCTGGACCGCGCGCTGCTCTACGATCTCGCCGATATCGCGCTGACGGGCGCGAGGCAAAGCGGCGCCAGTTACGCCGACGTCAGAATCGGCGAAACGCGGCGCGAATACGCCTTCGCCAAGGACGACCGCTTGGAAAGTTTCGACGAGCGGGCGTCGCAAGGCTTCGGCATGCGCGTGCTGCTCGACGGCTGCTGGGGATTTTATGGCGCGCGGCGGCTCGATCCGCAGAGCCTGCGCGATGGCGTCGAGCGCGCGCTGGAGAACGCCCGCGCGGTGAAGCGGATACAAACCCAGCCGATCGCGCTTGAGCGGCTGCCCGTGCATGAAGCCGAATGGATCATGCCCATGGGCGTCGATCCCTTCGAAGTGTCCGCGGGCGAGAAGGCCGACCTGCTGCTTTCGATCATCGCCAGCGCGCGTGATCACGGCGCTGATTTTTGTTACGCGTCGCTTTCGGCGACCTGCGAAGAGCGTTTCTTCGCCAATAGTCTTGGCAGCCGCATTCATCAAACCCGCACGCGCGTCGCGCCGAACTTTCAGGCGACCGCCATCGACCGGGCCAGCGGCCATTTTGCGACGCGCGACTGCCTGGCGCCGGCGCGCGGCGCCGGCTGGGATTACATCGTCGGCGCCGGCCTGATCGAGGAAGCCGCGCGGGCCGGCGAGGAGGCGCGCGCGAAGCTTGGCGCCAAACCAGTGACGCCGGGCGACTACGACGTCGTGATCGACCCAACGAATCTGTGGCTCACCATTCACGAGACCGTCGGCCATTCGACCGAACTCGACCGCGTGCTGGGCTGGGAGGCGAATTTCGCCGGAACGAGCTTTGTCAAACCTCATATGCTCAACAAACTGCAGTTCGGCTCCGAATTGATGACGATCGTCGCCGATCGCGCGCAGCCCGGCGCGCTCGCCACGATCGGCTTTGATGACGACGGCGCCCCCGCGGAAGCCGCCGAGTTCGCCATCGTCGAGAAGGGCGTGTTCAAGAATTTCCAGATGGCGCTTGGACAGGCGCATCTCATCGGTCTGTCGCATTCGAACGGCTGCGCCTATGCGGACAGTCCGACGACTTTTCCCATTCAGCGCATGCCGAATATTTCGCTTAAGCCCAACCCTCAGAAATGCTCCTTCAGCGATCTCATCAGCGATGTCGAGAACGGCATTTATGTCGTCGGCGCCGGCAGCTGGAGCATCGATCAGCAGCGTGACAACTTCCAATTCGGCGGACAGCTTTTCTATGAGATCAAGAACGGCCAGCTCGGCGAGCTGCTGCGCGACGGCGCCTATCAGGGCCGCACCACGCAATTTTGGAACTCTCTCGCAGGGCTATGCGACGCGAGCGCCTATCATCTCGACGGCACCTTCACCTGCGGCAAGGCCGAGCCGGTGCAGGTGGCGCCGGTCTCGCATGGCAGCCCCCCGGCGCTCTTTCACAACGTGCGCGTATTGAACACGAGCGACGACGCATAGCGCATGTTTCTTTCTTCAGACGACGCAAAGTCGATCGCCGACAAGGCGCTCACGCGTTCCAAGGCCGACGCCTGCGCCGTGCATATCCAAGGCGGCTTGGATCAAAGTCTGCGCTTCGCGCGCGGCGGCGCGACGACCAATCTTGCGACCGCGGAAGCCACTCTGCGCATCTCGTCACATATTGGCGGGCGCATCGGCTCTTGCAGCATCTCGCGTTTCGACGACGCGGCGCTGGCCGGCGCCGTGGCGCGCTCGGAAGAGATCGCGCGGATGTTGCCCGTCGACCCGGATTACGTCGCGCCGCTCGGCCCGCAGAATTACGGTTTCTCCGACCGCTATGACGACGCGACCGCCAATCTGCGCCTCGACGCCCTCGCGGACGCGGCGGCGCGCGTCATCGACGAAGGCGCGCGCATCGGCGTCGACACCTTCGGCTGCGCGACGACAGCAAGGCGATTTGACGCATATGCGACGAGCGCCGGCCTTTTCGCCTATGAGCGGCGCAGCGAAATCGATCTTTCCGCCACGGCGCGCAACCGCGCCGACGCTTGGTCGGGCTGGGCCGGCGCGCATCAATTCTTCGCCGATCGACTCGATGCGGAGGCGATCGCGCGCGTCGCCTGCGCCAAGGGCGCCCATGACGTAACGCCGGTTGATCTCGAACCCGGCGCCTATACCGTCGTTCTCGAGCCGGAGGCGACGACCGAGCTCGCTTTTTGGCTCATCAGAACAATGGAGGCGCGCGCCGCCGACGAGGGGAGAAGCTTCTTCGCGCGTCCTGGCGGCGGCGCGCTTTTGGGCGAGAAGCTCTTTGACGAAAAGCTCACGATCCGCGTCGATCCGGCCGATCCGCTGGCGCCCGAAGCCGCCGTCGGTTACGAGGGCGTGCCGCATCGCGCCCGCGCGTTTGTCGAGAACGGCGTTGTGACGACGCTCTATCGTTCACGCGCCTGGGCGCAAAAGACCGAATCCGAACCAATCCCCTTCGCGCAGAATTTCGTGATGTCCGGCGGCGACGTTCCACTGCACGATATGGTCCGCTCGGTGCGGCGCGGCGTCCTGGTGACGAGGTTTTGGTACACCAATATCGTCGATCGGAAGAGCCTGCTGCTGACCGGCCTCACCCGCGACGGCAATTTTCTCATCGAGAACGGCCGGATCGTCGCGCCCATGCGCAACATGCGCTTCAATCAGCGATTGGGCGAGCTGTTCAGCAACATCAAAGCGCTCGGTCCAACGCGTCGGACCTGGCGCGCGGCGGGCGAAGGCGGCGCGCCGGCGGCGCCGGCGATGCTCGTCGAAGGCTTCAATTTCTCGTCGAAGTCGAGCGGGATATAGAGCCCGCGCGAGTTCATGTATGATGCGCGCCTCGCAGCCGGAGCCCGCACCATGCGCCTTGTCGCCTTGCTCATCGCTCTCCTCATCGCAGCGCCCGCCCTCGCGCTCGACAAGGTGCGCTTCGCCACCAATTGGCGGGCGCAAGCCGAGCACGGCGGATTCTATCAGGCTATCGCCGACGGCACTTATGCGCGCTACGGACTCGACGTGACCCTTTTGCAAGGCGGTCCGCAGCTCAACGCGCGGCTGCTGCTCGCCGCAGGCCGGGTCGACTTCGCGATGGGCGCAAACACCATTCAGATGTTCGAATCCGTGCAGCAGAACGTGCCGGTCGTCACCGTCGCCAGCATGTTTCAGGTCGATCCGGTGATTTTCATGTCGCATCCTGGCGTCGGCCTCGATCGTTTCGAAGATCTGCCGAAGGCGACGGCTTTCATCGCCAGCGACATGCGCGCTTCCGTCTGGCAATGGCTGAAGCAGGCCTATGGGTTCAAGGACCAAAACGCCAAGCCCTATAATTTCAATTCGGCGCCCTTCCTTGCCGACAAGACATCGATTCAGGAGGGAATTCTCACCTCGGAGCCCTACGCGATCGAGCGCGCGGGCGGTTTCACGCCCAACGTCTTTCTTTTGCACGACTACGGCTATGACGGCTATTCGACCACGATCGAGTCGCGCGCCGACACGATCGCCAAGACTCCCGACCTCGTGCAGCGCTTCGTCGACGCCTCGATTGTCGGCTGGTACAATTATCTCTATGGCGACAACGCTCAAGCCAATGCGATGATCAAGCGCGACAATCCGGAGATGACCGACGGTCAGATCGCCTATTCCCTCGCCAAAATGAAGGAGCGCGGCATCGTAGATTCCGGCGACGCGCTGACCTATGGCGTCGGCGTCATCACCGACGCGCGGATGAAGAGCTTTTTCGACAAGATGGCGAAGGCCGGCGTCGTTCCCGCCAACATTGATTACACGCGCGGCTACACGCTGCGTTTTATCGGCAAGAAGGTCGGCATGGAGCTGCGGCCCAAATGACGCCAGGGATCCGACATGAGCGCGCGTGACATCGCGGAGACGCAAATGGCGGCGCCCGCGCTCGTTTCACTGCGCGCGGTCGGCAAGACATTCCCAAGCGGGCTCGTCGCCCTCGCCGACTATGATCTTTACGTGCGCGAAGGCGAGATCCTGACGCTGCTCGGGCCTTCGGGCTGCGGCAAGTCGACGGTGTTGCGGCTCATCGCAGGGCTCGCGAGCCCGACGGCAGGCGCGATCAACTGGAACGCGCCTCAAGTTAAGGAGAATATCGGCGTTGTGTTCCAGGACGCCACCCTGCTGCCCTGGGCGAGCGTTTTCGACAATGTCTTTCTGCCGCTGCGGATTAAGGGCGTTCCACGCCAAGCGGCGTCGCCGCGCATTGAAGAGGCGCTCGCACATGTCGGCCTCCTCGCTTTTTCGCGCGCGCTGCCGCGAGAACTCTCCGGGGGGATGCGGATGCGCTGCGCCATCGCCCGCGCCCTGGTGACGCGGCCCACGCTGATGATGATGGACGAACCTTTCGCCGCCCTCGACGAGGTGACGCGCTTCAAACTCAATGACGATCTTCTCGCGCTCAAACGCCGATTCGGCGCGACGATCGTCTTCGTCACCCATTCGGTGTTCGAAGCCGCCTATCTCTCGACGCGCATCGTGGTGATGTCGCGGCGCGCCGGCAGAATCATCGACAACATCGAGATCGACCCGGCGATCCCACGCGACGACGACTATCGGTCGAGCAAGACTTTCGCCGACGTGTGTCGCCGGGCGTCGCGGGCGCTTCGCGTCTCAATCGAAGAGGCGACGTCGTGATCCCGAACCAACGCGCGATCCCCTGGCGCGACATCGGCGTGCCGCTCGCCGTTCTTCTCGCGGCGCTGGCGCTGTGGGAAGGGCTCGTGCGCTGGAAAAACATCCCGCCCTATATTCTTCCGGCGCCAAGCGTCATTCTCGCCAAACTCGTCGAGGACCGCGAACTCCTGTTCTCATCGCTGATGGTGACGCTCGGCGTCACCTTCGAGGCGCTTATCGTCGCCACCGTTAGCGGCGTGGCGCTGGCGCTGCTCATCGCGCAATCGAAATGGCTGGAGCGCGCGCTGCTGCCCTTCGCCATCACTTTGCAGGTCACGCCGATCATCGCCATCGCTCCGCTGCTGCTGGTTTATCTGCAGCCCGGCAATGCGGTGCTGGTCTGCGCCTTTCTCGTCGCCTTCTTTCCGATTCTTTCCAATACGTCGCTCGGACTCGCCTCCGTCGATTTCGGCTTGCGCGATCTCTTCGACCTTTATCGCGCCTCGCCATGGCAGAAGCTGATTTATCTGCGCCTGCCGTCGGCGCTGCCGCAATTCCTTGCCGGCTTGCGCATCGGCGGCGGACTGGCGCTCATCGGCGCCATCGTCGCGGAACTCGCGGCCGGCGCCTCGGGTCAGGGAACCGGCCTCGCCTACCGCATCGTCGAGGCGGGCTTTCGTCTCGACATCCCGCGCATGTTCGCGGCGCTGGCGCTCATCTCGCTGAGCGGGCTGGCGATCTACGGCGCGCTCGCGGCGCTGTCCTATATTCTGCTGCGCGGCTGGCACGAGAGCGCGAGAGCGCAAGACGAATGACGCTCATCCGGGACATTCGCGAGACGGACGCCGCGGCGTGGCGCAGGCTCTGGGCAGGTTATAATGATTTCTATGAAACGGCTGTGCCCATAGACGTGACGGAATCGACCTTGCGCCGCCTTCTCGGCCCAACCTCGGCCATGATCGGCCGGATTGCTGAAAGGGAGGGATGCATCGCCGGCTTTTCGGTTTCCGTGCTGCATGAAAGCAGTTGGACCTCCTCCCCTTCGTGTTACCTCGAAGACCTTTTCGTCGATCCAAATGTTCGGGGCGCGGGCGTGGGACGCGCGCTCGTTCAAGACCTCGTCGATCTTGGACGCGCTCGCGGATGGGCGCGCCTCTATTGGCACACGCAAGCGGATAATGAATGCGCGCGACGCCTATACGATTCATTCGTTGAAGCCGACAGTTTCGTTCGCTACCGCGTGACGCTGTAGCGCTCATACGGACGATACGTTTGGGTGTCATTCCCGACACGAGCAAAGCGCGTGATCGGGAATCCAGAACTTGAATATTGCCCTGGATTCCCGGTCGGACCTTCGGTCCGCCGGGAATGACATCCCGGCCATGCGAACCAACAAGGCCTATTGCTCGGCGATTCCGCTGATTTCGTCGAGATGATAAACGTCGTCGCGAAAATGCACGAGGCCGTCCGCCGACGCCCAGCCGGTCATATAGACCCACGCCACCGGCACATGCTGCGCCAGCCGCACCTCCTCGCGTTCGCCCGACGCGATTTTTGCGTTGATCTCATCCTTGCTCATCTGCGGACCGGATTCGCCGTCGAGCAGCCAGGCCGCGAGATCGACGACGCCCTGCACGCGCACGCAGCCATGCGACAGGAAGCGATAATCATTGGCGAAGAGATTCCGCGACGGCGTGTCGTGCATGTAGACGGAATGAGAATTGGGCATCGAAATGCGGATTGAGCCCAACGAATTGTCCGCGCCTGAATCCTGCCGCAGCGTATATTGGGCGGCGCGCTCGCTCGCCCAGTTGATCGAGCGCGGATCGACCTCCTCGCGTTGCGCATTCAGCACGCGAATATGCGAGCGCTGCAGGTAGGTCGGATCCTTCAGCATCTTCGGCGCGATCTCGTTCTTGATGATCGAGACCGGAACCGTCCATGTCGGATTGATGTTGACCGCGACGACCTTCGCCTGCAATTCCGGCGAATGGTGCTCGGGATCGCCGACGATCGCGGCGTAGCGGCGCACGACGCGATCGTCTTCCACCGCATCGACCGCCGTCGACGGGATGTTGACGACGATGTAGCGCGGACCAAAGGCGAAATCGAACGCGGTGAGCCGTTGTGCGGTGGACTCGAGCTGATGGAAGCGGGTCTCGGACGGAACGTCGAGTTCGCGTAGCGTCGCGCCGGCGACGACTCCCGTCTGTTTCAGCCCCAGGCGAAACTGAAAGCGCTTCACCGCCGCGGTGAGATCGGCGTCCCACTTCTCTTTCGCCGTGTCGATGAGGCTGTCGTCTTCGGCCGCGAGGCGCCGGCGCAGCGTCGACACCGCGGCTCCCTTCGCGCCAGGCCGAAGCGGGACGCCCACTCTCGGCCATCCGCCCCGATCGACGATCTGCCGATAGCGATCCGCCGCTTTCGAGGTGGTGAAAAATGTCTGCGGCTGCAATGCGGGCGTCGGATCATCGGATAGCGCCGTCTCGCGCGGCGGCGCAGGTTTCGGCTTTGGCTTTTTCACGGCGGTCTGAGCAGGCGCTGGCGTTGTCGCTTGCGGCGCGGCGCTGACAGGCGGCGCAGACGTTACGGGCGCAGACGTCACGGGCGCAGACGTCACGGGCGCAGGTTCGGACGGCGCCGCGGGTGCCGGCGGCGCTACGGGCGTCGGCGCCGGCTGCGCGGACGCAGGCGGCGATTCGGGCGTCGCGGGTTCAGCGCGAAGCGGCGCGCCTGTCGCGAGCATCGACAACAGCGCCCCAATCAGGAAGCCAAGACGAGAAGCGGAAGGAGTTTTCTTCATTTTCATGCCATGTCGGCGCGTGCATAGCGCACAGCGGCGGCGCGCCGCCGCCCGTTGTGAATCACGCGCGCCTATGCTCTAATTTCATCGCATATTCTATTGTTTTGGGGGAGCCATGATTGCAAACAAAGCACTGCGCGCGCCATTGCGTGCGCACATTGCCGCTGCCGCGCTGCTCGCACTCGCCGCCGCGAATCCTTCGCCCGCCGCCGAAGTGAAATACGCCGATCAGGGGGCCCATTGGGCGCCGGCGGACCGCGACGACTTCTACAGTCTCGACCAGGGCGCGCGAATCATGCCGCTCAACTGGTTCAAGGCTCTGAGACATTCTGACGGCAAACACTTCCTCGATGATCAGCTAACTCGCTACGGCTATCTGCCCAATCCAAACAGCCCGACTCCCGGACTGCCAGTGGGCTTTCTCGCCGCCTCCGAACAGGGCGCACAATTCTTCAGCATGACATGTTCCGCCTGCCATACGCGTCAGATCGACGTCAACGGCGTCTCCTGGCGGATCGATGGGGGGCCGGCGCTCAGCGACTTCCAAAGCCTTCTCGCCGACATAGATACGGCGTTCCAAAAAATTCTCGCCGACGAGGTCGCCTTCGACGAATTCGCCAAAGAGGCGCTTGGCGGCGACCCCAACGAACGCGCTCTCAGGAAACTGCGAAAGGAGGTCGAGGTCTGGTTCCAGCCCTACGACGTTCTGATGCGCAAATCGCTCCCCAAGCCTGGCTGGGGCGTCGCGCGCGCCGACGCCGTATCGATGATCTTCAACCGCGTCGCCGGACTGGACATCGGAACGACCTCGTCGCGGATCATCGAGCAGAACATCGCACTGGCCGACGCGCCGGTGCGTTACCCGTTCCTGTGGAACGCGCCCATTCAGGATATGACGCAGTGGCCGGGATTCGCCCGCAACGGCGACGACATTCTTGGTCTGGCGAGGAACGTCGGCGAAGTCTACGGGGTTTTCGGCGTCTACCGTCCGACGCCTCTCACGCTCGCATTGCCGCAACTCGTTAAATTCAATTCTTCCCGGCTCCCCAAACTCATCAACTTCCTCAATGATTCCTCGCTGAATTATCCGGGCCTCATGCGTCTTGAAAACTTGATCCAGCAGATCGGCCCGCCGAAATGGCCGTGGAATCTCGATCCGAAACTCGTCGCGCAAGGCGAAGAAATTTTCAATCGCGATCCCAAGCAGGGCGGCTGCGCGACAGGTT
This sequence comes from Methylocystis rosea SV97, assembly GCF_000372845.1. GTDB lineage: Bacteria > Pseudomonadota > Alphaproteobacteria > Rhizobiales > Beijerinckiaceae > Methylocystis > Methylocystis rosea. The sequence goes on along the minus strand of NZ_KB889963.1, from coordinate 1,727,258 downwards.
GTCACGAAGTCGCGAAAGGAACGCCCCGGCTTTGTAACCTCAACACGTGGAAAACGCCGCTTCAGGATGTCGGAACGGACGTTCGCGAATACAACGTGCTCGGACGCGAGGCGGACACCGGCGTGCTCAATGGCGCAGCGATCCCCTTTGTCCCCGGGATCGACACGCCGCTGAAGCCGAAAGACAAGATCATCAGCATTCTCGGCCTCTCGGTGATTGGATCAATCCTCGAAGCGCCGCTCCATTTCGGCGTCGACGTGTTCAAGCCGATCGTTGAAGAGTGCATCCCCGAGTCTCGACAAGCCAGGACGGAGACGGCCGCCAGTATCATTACCGCCAAGTTCTCGGCGGACCTGCAAAATCTCTACAAGAAGCCCAGCGCGCAACCAGCCGCGGTCTTTGAAGCGCGGGTGATGCGCGGCATCTGGGCGGCGGCGCCTTATCTGCACAATGGCTCCGTGCCGACTCTCGCCGATCTCTTGAAGAAGCCCGCCGACCGCCCGGCCTCCTTCAAAGTCGGCCCGGCCTATGACATTGAGAACGTCGGTTTGGCGAAGGAACAAGGCGCATTCAACTCGACCTACAACGCCGACGATTGCTCGATACGCGATTCCGGCAACAGTCGCTGCGGCCATGACTTCGGGACTTCGCTTTCGGACCCCGAGAAGAAGGCGCTTCTCGAATATTTGAAGAGCCTCTAGCGCAAAGACCGCGCGCGACGATCGCAGCATGAAGACGAGGGGGCCGCGCGCCCCCTTGCCTTTTCTCGCGCCGCCCCGCATACCGCGCCGCAACGCGCAATCCAAAAACCGGGACGGATATGGGGTTCAAATGTGGCATCGTCGGCCTGCCCAACGTCGGCAAGTCGACCCTTTTCAACGCCCTCACGCAGACCGCCGCGGCGCAGGCCGCGAACTATCCCTTCTGCACGATCGAGCCCAATGTCGGCGAAGTCGCCGTTCCGGACCCGAGGCTTGAGGAACTGGCCAGGATCGCCGGCTCCAAAGAGATCATTCCAACGCGCCTGACCTTCGTCGACATCGCCGGCCTCGTGCGCGGCGCCTCCAAGGGCGAAGGGCTCGGCAACCAGTTTCTCGCCAATATCCGCGAATGCGACGCCATCGCTCATGTCGTGCGCTGTTTCGAGGACGGCGACGTGACCCATGTCGAAGGCGGCGTCGATCCGATCCGCGATATCGAGACGATCGAGACCGAGCTGATGCTCGCCGATCTCGACAGCCTCGAAAAGCGCGTCGTCGCCATGGAGAAGAAAGCCAAGGGCGGCGACAAGGAGGCGAAGGAACTCGCCGATCTCATGAACCGCTGCCTTGTCCTGCTGCGCGAGGGCAAGCCCGCGCGTCTCGCCAAGGTGAGCGCGGAGGAGCGCGTCGCCTTCGCGGGTCTCGGGCTGCTTTCGTCGAAGCCGGTGCTTTACGTCTGCAACGTCGAAGAGGCGTCGGCGTCCGAAGGCAACGCCCAATCAGCGAAAGTTGCTGTTCGCGCCGCCGAGGAAGACGCGGCCGCGGTCGTCGTCTCGGCGAAGATCGAGAGCGAGATCGCCGTGCTGCCGGCCGCCGAGCAGAAGGACTATCTCGAAGCGGTCGGCCTCGTCGAGCCCGGGCTCAATCGCGTCATCCGCGCCGGCTACGACCTCCTGCATCTCATCACTTATTTCACCGTCGGGCCGAAAGAGGCGCGCGCCTGGACCATCGAAAAAGGCGTTCGCGCGCCGGCGGCGTCGGGCGTGATCCACACGGACTTCGAGAAGGGCTTTATTCGCGCCGAAACGATCGCCTATGGCGATTACGTTTCGAACAAGGGCGAGGCGGGCGCGCGGGACGCCGGGCGCTTAAGGCTGGAAGGCAAGGAATATGTCGTCGCCGACGGCGACGTGATGCATTTCAGGTTTAATACGTGATCGAGGATAGCGTGGTGGGCCGTGACTGCCGAAGGCCGAGCTTTAACCTTTCGGGGAATCGCTGATTAAGATCAGATGGCGCAAGAAAATATGGCTGTGACTAAGACCGCATCGGAAATGTTGTTCGAACGCTTTCTTTCTACCAATAATATTGCCTTCCAGCCAATCGCCACAGGGCTACAAAAAACACCTGACTACGTAGTACGTGTTGGAGGCGTTGAACTGTTCTTCGAGGTCAAGGAATTTGCAGAGGATTCAAACTTTGTGACAGAAGCACTCCATTCCAGGAGAGTGGGTCAAGGGTTTCTGACCAGCGCGCAATGAAGCAAATTCAGTCGGCATCTAAGAAGGGAAAACCGACGGTATTGCTGCTTTACAACAATCTGGACCCGCTGCAATTACACGGAACGGAAAACCACGACTTCGAGCACGCTATGTACGGTGAGCTTACAGTGGTCATTGATCCGATCAATCGCGCGAATGTCGACTCATTCCACGGGAAAAACAAGCTATTCCAAGAGGGCAAGAACACATCATTCAGCGCTTTGGGCAGACTAAGCAAGCGACCATTCTCGGCAGATGAGTCATTAGACGTAACGCTGTTCGAGAACATTCATGCAAGGGTGCCAGTCGACTACGATGCATTGCCGGCGTGCTTCAAAGTGGTCAGAGCTAAGCGGCTCGTTATATGAACGAAAAGGCGCAAGGCGGCGGAGGTGATGACCGTTCACGAAAATCGCTTTTCGAAAATCGAAAGCGAGTTGGCGGTATTGAAATGGATGCTCGGCTTCGTCATGGCGCTGCTTTCGGCAGTGCCGCTGAAGCTCTTTTTGCATTGACTTGGCTGCAGCGCTGACGGCGCCGCCGGGTCTTAGAAGCTAACCACCCTCACCCCTTCGACAGATTATCGATCCGCTTGTTCAGCTCGTCGAGCTGGCGCTTCAGATCGGCGACGTCGCCGCCTTCCTTGCGAACGCCGCCGCCATTCTCCTGCTCGTCGAGCGAGGGCGCCGTGGTCATCATGCCCTCTGTCGGCACGCCGAAGGGATTGAACATGGTCAGCGCCTGACGGAACACGGCCATGTTCTTGCGCGCCTGCTCTTCGAGCGACTGGAACGCCGCCCGTGTCGGCTCGGCGAACGGAGCGCCCCCGACGCCGAGCGCCGAGGTGAACTGATCCCGGAATCTTTGCTGTTCCTTCGTCAGCTTGTCGATCGAGAACTCGAGATAGCTCGGCACCAGCATCTGCATCGAGTCGCCGTAAAAGCGGATGAGCTGGCGCAGGAAGGCGATCGGCAGCAGGCTCTGGCCTTCTTTTCCCTCCTGCTCGAAGATGATTTGGGCTAGAACCGGGCGGGTGATGTCGTCGCCGGTTTTTGCATCGCACACGACGAAATCCTCGCCGCGCTTCACCATCCCGGCAAGGTCCTCCAGCGTCACATAGGTGCTCGTTCCGGTGTCATAGAGCCGACGATTGGCGTATTTCTTGATCGTTGTGGGTTTTTTCTCAGTCGCCATACGCCTGACATGCTCCCCTCGCCCCACGGCCGCCACCCGCCTAAAAACAGCCGTCTAGCGTTAGACGATACGCGCAAATTGGCGCCTGCGGCAATATTTTCATGCCGAAAGCCTTTCGCTACCGCTCGATTCCGTGCAAAACGGGCCGCGCTTGCCCACCGCAAGCGCGAAAGGACCAACACTTCGCCCCCTGGCCGGCTAAGGCGGTCGGGCGGTTGGACTATTTTTTAAGGAGATCGACAGATGACCGATATCGTGATCGTTTCCGCGGCGCGCACCGCCGTCGGATCGTTCAACGGAGCCTTTGGAGCGGTTCCGGCCCACGAGCTCGGCGCCGTCGCCATCAAGGCCGCTCTCGAGCGCGCCAACGTCCAGCCCAATGAGGTGAACGAAGTCATTCTCGGGCAGGTGCTCGACTCCGCGCAGGGCCAGAATCCGGCGCGTCAGGCGGCGATCAAGGCCGGCGTTCCGGACAGCGCCACCGCCTTCGGGATCAATCAGGTCTGCGGCTCCGGCCTGCGCGCCGTGGCGCTCGCCGCCCAGCAGATTCAGGCGGGCGACGCCAGCATCATCGTCGCCGGCGGTCAGGAGTCGATGTCGCTCGCGCCGCATGCGTCGCAGCTGCGCATGGGCACCAAAATGGGCGACGTCAAATTCGTCGACACCATGATCATCGACGGGCTCACCGACGCCTTCAACAATTATCACATGGGCGTCACCGCCGAGAACGTCGCCCGGCAGTGGCAGATCACCCGCGAGCAGCAGGACGAATTCGCGGTCAAGTCGCAGAACAAGGCCGAGGCCGCGCAGAAGGCCGGCAAGTTCAAGGACGAGATCATCCCCTATACGATCTCGACCAAGAAGGGCGACGTCGTCGTCGACGCCGACGAATATATCAAGCATGGCGTGACCATGGAGGGCGTCGGCAAGCTGCGCCCGGCCTTCGCCAAGGATGGCACGGTGACGGCGGCGAACGCCTCCGGCCTCAACGACGGCGCCGCGGCGCTCATCGTGATGAGCGCCGAAGAGGCCAAGAAGCGCGGCCTGACGCCGCTGGCGCGCATCGCCTCCTGGGCGACCGCCGGCGTCGATCCGTCTTTGATGGGCTCCGGGCCGATCCCCGCGTCGCGCAAAGCGCTGGAGAAGGCCGGCTGGAAGGTCGCCGACCTCGATCTCATCGAGGCGAACGAAGCCTTCGCGGCGCAGGCGCTCGCGGTCAACAAGGACATGGGCTGGGATCCGGCGATCGTGAACGTCAACGGCGGCGCGATCGCCATCGGCCATCCGATCGGCGCCTCCGGCGCACGCGTGCTCACCACGCTCCTGCACGAGATGGCGCGTCGCGGCTCCAAGAAGGGCCTCGCGACGCTCTGCATCGGCGGCGGCATGGGCATCGCGCTGACGGTGGAGCGGTAATCGTAGAGCGCAACTCGGAGGGAAGAGGCGCAAATCCTTCCCCTTGATGGGGAGGGTCGAAGCGCACAGCGGTTCGGGATGGGGTCAACGCCAAATTCACTTTCCCGCCCGACCTGCACGCACCATTTCGGCAATTGCGTCGCAATTTAAAAATCAAATCGGATAAGGAGACTCCAAGTGGCAAGAACTGCAGTTGTGACAGGCGGCACGCGCGGCATCGGCGAAGCGATTTCCAAGGCGCTGAAGGCGGCGGGCTATACTGTCGCGGCGACTTACGCCGGCAATGACGAAGCCGCCAATAAGTTCAAGGCCGAGACGGGCATTCCGGTCTTTAAATTCGACGTTTCCGATTACGACGCCTGCGCCGCCGGAATCGCGCAGATCGAGAAAGAGATCGGCCCGGTCGACATTCTCGTCAACAACGCCGGCATCACCAAGGACCGTCTGTTCCACAAGATGGAGCTTGCCCAGTGGCAGGCGGTGATCAACACCAATCTGAACTCGCTGTTCAACGTCACGCGCCCGGTCATCAACGGCATGCGCGATCGCGGCTTCGGCCGCATCATCGTCATCTCGTCGATCAACGGCCAGAAGGGCCAGGCCGGCCAGACCAATTATTCCGCCTCCAAGGCCGGCGACATCGGCTTCGTGAAGGCGCTCGCGCAGGAGAGCGCGTCTAAGGGCATCACCGTCAACGCCATCGCGCCGGGCTATATCGCGACCGAGATGGTGAAGGCCGTTCCGCAGGACGTGCTCGACAAGCACATCATTCCCTATATCGCCGTCGGCCGCCTCGGCGAGCCCGAAGAAATCGCGCGCGCCGTCGTGTTCCTCGCCGCCGATGACGCCGGCTTCATCACCGGCTCGACTCTGACGATCAACGGCGGCCAGTATCTGCACTAAGCAGATCATATGTGCGGGCCAGAGAATAGGCCGGTCTTCGCGCCGGCCATTTTTCTGACCTCTGAGGCGAAGCGCTATTCCGCGCAGAGCGAGATGGCCATGAGCGTAGAGGACGATCGACTTCGACCGACGCGTCTCGCGCCCGAGCTGCGATTGCGCGAGATTGTCTCGCCGGCCGGCGGCCTTCCGCCTCTGCCCCTGAGCGCCGGTGCGCAGCGAGCGACCAGCTCAATAAAATTCATCTCTCAGCGCAGCGGATATGTCGCGCTGATTTTAAACGCCGCCTTTTTTGCCTACATTTCCTACTGGCTCTACCAGAACATCGAATTCGCCGATCTGTCGCAGGAGCTGAAGCAGATCCCCTTAAGCGCGGTTCTGACGGCAATGACGATGAATGTGTTCGTCTTGCTGTTCTATGGGTCACGCCTGTCGACGCTGCTTGGCGGCGGACTCTCGTCCGGTTTTCTGATCGCCACGATGGGATTCACCTTCAACAGTTTAGTTCCATTCAGGGCTGGCGAAGGCGTGAAAATCTATTTCGGGCATTCCTATTATAATTATGCGATCGGCGGCATCAGCGCCGCAGTCCTGCTGGAAAAACTCTACGACGTTACAGCGATCGTCCTTTTGTCATTGCTCATTCTTGCGAACTCAGATTCGCGCATCATCGATCCGCGCCTGTTGATCGCAGCCGCGGTGGCCCTTTCGATCGTTTTTTGCGGCATGTTAGTCTTCCGGCGAAAAGCCGTCGTCTGGCGCCTTCCGGATTGGCGCATCGTGAACGCCTTGCGACTGGACGCTTTTTTCAAACAGGCAGGCGGATTGGTCGCCCATCATCGCGCGGCGAGAACGGCTTTCTTCACGGCCTCGATATGGATGACCAATGTCTGCCTGGTCTATGTCGCCTTCAGAACGCTGCTGCCTGAAATCGATTTCACCCTCATCCACGCGATGACATTATTGATGATCGGCGCGCTCGCGGTCGCCGTTCCCGCAAGCCCCGCCGGCTTGGGGCTGTTTGAGGCCGGCATCGTCGCCTATCTCGTCAACGGCTACGGCCTCCAGAAGGAACGCGCCATTTCCGCGGCCTTGGCGTATCACTTCTCAATCACCGCGCCCCATACGCTCATCATCGTCGGTTTTCTCGGAATTGCATGTTTCAGATGGTTGAAAGAACGCTTGCGGCCTGAGGGCGCTGCGCAAGATTCCGCTTCGACGCTCAGCTGAAGGAATTTCCCGCGTGCGCCGCCGCACGGAATGCGGGCGGCGCCACTTCTACAACGCGCTCATCGAGACATCGAACATCGAGCGCAAGACAATGAACCGCCGCACGTCCAAGATCGCCCAATTCGCTTTCGCCGCCGCCCTCATCGGCGCCGCCTCGGCGCCGCAGGCCGCCGCCGCGCGCGAATTCGTTCATTATCATTCCGAGCTCGATCCCGGCTCCATCGTCGTCAGCGAGCATGAGCGCAAGCTCTATCTCATCGTCGATCAGGACGACGCCATCGCCTACAAGGTGGCGGTGCCGAAGGCGGGCAAGGAATGGAGCGGCGTCGTGCAGATCAACGCCAAATTCGTCGCGCCCGACTGGACGCCGCCGGAAGATGTGAAACACGATCATCCAGAACTGCCGGAGGTGATCCCCGGCGGCGCGTCGAATAACCCGATGGGCGCCCGCGCCATGACGCTCAGCGAGGGTCAGGTCGCGATCCACGGCACCACGCAGAAGATGCGCAAGTCGATCGGCTCGGCCGCTTCCTATGGCTGCATCCGCATGCTCAACGAGGACGTCGTCGATCTCTACGACCGCGTCGCGGTGGGCGCGACCGTGGTGGTCGAGCCGTAATACCAACCTGCGCCAATTAGAACCGATGCGACCACTGGCGCAATCCGATGGACGTGATGCGCCAGGGTTGTTCGATGCGGTTGTTTCCAGGCGTCGCAGCAATGGTCGACGTTGTCATCGTATGATTTTGAACGCGCGATTGTTCGGTTTTTTGGACTTAGATTGAGGTCGCGGCGCCGGCCGCCTGGGCGAGTTGCTGCTCGAGTTCGGCGATCCGCGCCGTGAGCGGCGCCGTCATCGCGCGCACTTCGTCGAGCGTGTAGCGTTCGGTAATGTGCTGCGGGCAGTTCCAGTCGAACCCCTCGACCCTGATCAGGAAGCCGCGTTCGACGCGGGCGCGGTAGTCCGGGGTTTCGAGCAGAGACAAGGTCGCGTCATCGTCGAGACCGACGACCTTCGCGCGCCCGAAGAGCTTCAGCCGCGTCTTGTTCGGATAGTCCATGAAGAAAAGCGACACGCGATCGTCGTTCGCGAGATTGCCGAGACTGATGTATTGCCGGTTGCCGCGGAAATCAGCAAAGCCGATCGTGGAGTCGTCCAGCACGCGCACGAATCCCGTCGGACCTCCGCGATGCTGGATGTAAGGCCAGCCGGTTTCGCTGACCGTCGCCATGTAGAACGAATTTCGAGCCGCGATGAATTCGGTCTCCAGTTCGCTCAGGCGATGGTTCCTGGTCTCCGGCGCTCTTTCCTGCGTGCGTATGCGTTGCGGCTGCCAAATTTTTCCTGCGCCTTCTTCACCGTCGGGGTAAAGGCGATCTCGGCGTAACGATGCGGCATAGCGTCCTCCTGCGGGCCCGCGCCCGCGCCTTAAAGGCCGAGATCGGACAGACCCGGATGATCTGCAGGCCGCGGGCCTTGCGGCCAACGGAATTTCCGCTCGCTCTCCTGGATCGGTTGATCGTTGATGCTCGCGAAGCGCAGTCGCATCAGACCGCGTTCGTCGAACTCCCAATTCTCATTGCCGTGGCTGCGGAACCAGTTGCCGCCCTGATCACACGACTCATAAACGAAACGCACCGCGATCCGGTTCTCGGCAAACGCCCAGAGTTCCTTGATCAGGCGATATTCGAGCTCACGCGCCCATTTGCGCTTCAGGAACGCCACGATCTCCGACCGTCCGACCGGGAACTCCGCGCGATTGCGCCAGCGGCTGTCCTCGGTGTAGGCGAGGGACACGCGCTCGGCGTCGCGCGTATTCCAGGCGTCTTCGGCCATGCGAACTTTCTGTATGGCGGTTTCGCGTGTGAACGGCGGCAGCGGCGGACGAGCGCCGACGGGTTGAGTCACCTCGACCATTTGGATTCTCCTGTCTGGATTGAGGAATCCGGCGCAGACTCCGCCGCGCCGGAACTGAGTAAGTCAGGCGGCTTTGTTCAGCTCGATTTCCGGGAAGTCGATCTCGATCTGGGTCGCCTTGCCCAGCAGGTTGGTGAAGATGTTCATCGCGACATGCGTGATGATCTCGACGATCTCGCCATCCGAATGACCGGCCGCGCGCACGGCGTCGAATTCGGCCTTGCTCACCTGTCCGGCATGCTCGACGAGCGCGCGGGCGAAGGCGAGCGCGGCTTCCGCCTTGGCGTCGGACGAACGGCCCTTGCGGTTCGCCAGCATCTCCTGACTGTCGAGGCCGGCTTTGCGGCCGATGGCCGTGTGCGCCGAGACGCAGTACTGGCAGGCGTTCTGTTCGGCGACGGCCAGCGCGATACGCTCCCGCGTTTTCGGGTCGAGAAAACCCGCGCCGGCGATCCCGTGGATGCCGAGGAACGCGTTCAGCGCCGCCGGGGAATTGGCCAGCGCGCGGATGAAGTTGGGGACCGCGCCAAGGCTGGCCTGGACGGCGTCCAGCAATTTCTTGGCTTCGCCAGTGGCGGATGTGGGGTCGATGACGGCAATTCGAGCCATAGGGTCAATCCTTTTTTCGTCGACGGCGCGGCGCGCCTCGGCGCCGCTCCGCCAGACAATGGTTGGTTATTTTTCTTGTAAGAATATCTGACGTATGGAATTCATTATTCCGATTAGAGGAATAAATGGATCGTCTCCACGAGCTCGAGGTGTTCGTCGCCGTCGCCGACGCCGGCAGCTTCGCCAAGGCGGGAACGCGCTTGCGCCTGTCTCCCCCCGCGGTGACCCGGGCGATCTCCGCGCTCGAAGACCGCCTCGGCGCCCGCGTCTTCAACCGCACGACCCGTAGCCTGACCATCACGGATGTCGGTCAGCGCTTCCTGGAAAGCGCACGGCGTATCCTGACCGACCTCGATTACGCCGAACGCGAAGCCGTCGGCGAAACGGCGGTTCCGAACGGCCATCTTACGCTCACGGCCTCGGTGACTTTTGGTCGGACGGCCCTCGCGCCGGTGGTGTGCGCGTTTCTTAGCCAGCACCCGCGCGTAACCATGTCGGTGCTGCTGCTCGATCGCATCGCCAACCTCGTGGAGGAAGGGATCGATCTTGCGGTCCGCATCGGTCCGTTGCCTGACTCAAATTTGGTCGCGAAGAAGATCGGAACCGTTCGAAGGATATTGGTTGCGAGCCCGGACTATCTCGCGCGGCGCGGCGTTCCGCAGACGCCAGCCGATCTACGTCTCCACTCGATGATTGCGTTCACTGGCCTTATGCCGAACAGGGAGTGGCGCTTTCTCGACGGCAAAAAAAACAACAGCGTTACCTTTTTTTCGCGGCTCGAGATCAATGACGCGGCTGCATCCATCGCCGCGGCGGAAATGGGGGATGGGATCACCGTGGCGCTGTCGTACATGGTCGCCGACCAGATTCGCGACGGCCGACTCGCGCCTATTCTCGACAATTTCACGCCGCCGCCCGTCCCAGTTCACCTTGTCTATCCTCAGAGCCGCCTGGTCTCCTCCAAACTGAGAGCTTTCATCGACTTCGCCGCGCCGCGCCTTCGCGCAACGCTGGATAGCCTCGGCCTTCCCGAAACTAAAGCCCTTGGCCATCCAGCTGAGGGGCTTTAGGCATCAGCGTCTGATGATTTGTTCATCTGGCTGGGAGTGGATTGTGGAATTCACCTTATATGCCGAGCCTCGCGCCGACGGTGGCGGCTGATCGCCCGCTAATCTCCCGGCAGCGGAATGAACTCCGCGTCGCCCGGCACCGAAGGGAACTTCCCTTCCCGCCAGTCGCGCTTGGCCTGTTCGATCCGCTCCTTGCTGGAAGAGACGAGATTCCACCAGACGAAGCGGCGTCCGTCGACCGGCGCGCCGCCAAGCAGCATCATCCGCGCATCGGAAAGCGCGCGGATCGTAATCGCGGCGCCGGGGCTGAAGATCAGCAGTTGCGGCTCATCGAAACGTTCGCCGGCGATCTCGATGGCGCCCTCGACGAGATAAAGCGCGCGCTGCTCATAATCTGCGTCGAGCGGCGCGGAGGCGCCGGCATAGAGGCGCAGCTCGACATAGAACCAGTCTGACAGCGTCTCCACCGGCGACCTCGCCCCGAACGCGGCGCCGGCTATCACCCGCGCGAACACGCCTTGATCCTCAACGATGGGAAGAACGTTCGCGCTAAAATGCTGGAAGCTCGGCTCGGTTTCTTCTTGCGCCAGCGGCAAGGCCAGCCAGCTTTGCACGCCGAGCATCTGTTGCCCCGCCGCGCGTGGCCCCGGCGGCGTGCGCTCGGAATGAACGATGCCGCGCCCGGCGGTCATCAAATTCATCGCGCCAGGCGCGATCTCCTGCACATTCGCCAAACTGTCGCGATGCAGAATGCGCCCGTCGAAAAGATAGGTGACGGTCGCAAGCCCGATATGGGGATGCGGACGCACGTCTATCCCCTGTCCCGGCGCGAATTGAACCGGGCCGAAATGATCGTAAAAGATGAACGGCCCGACCATCTGGCGCCTGTCGTCGGGCAAGGCGCGCCTGACGCTGAAGCCGCCGAGATCTCGCGCGCGCGGCGCAATCTGCAATTCAATCGTCTTCGCCGCGGTCTCGGCGCCGCCGGGGATGGACATGCTGAGCCTCTTCTCGCGCATAGGGATGTTGCGCCACTAGCTATGTCCGCCGGTCGACGGATCAAGCGCCCGTATCACGCGCTGCGGCGCTTGCCCTTCATGACGCATCCGACGTTCGCCTGACGCATTTTTTTGCTCTTAACGCAACGCGGCGACGGATTGGCGTCGAGGTTCATCGCCTGCGGCGCTGAGGTCGACGCGCCCTTCAGGCCGCCAGCGCTCGAATAGAGACTGAAGGTCATGGCGAGAACGGCGGCCACCAGGAATATGAACATTCGCATCTCGATTTTCCTCTTTAGGAAGACGAGCGCGATCTTCATTCGAAACGCCGACGTTCGCTGTGCTCCCGCACACAAGCGAGCCCCAGCGCACAGCCTCGTTGGGCAAGTCACGACGCGTGCGCCTTGCGGGCGACACTATCCCGCGTTCGCCTTCGCCGTATGCGCGGCGACGATGTCGCGCGCCTGCTTGCCGACGACTTCCGCGAGATGGTCGAAACGCGCTTGATAAAAGCCCGCGCCCGCGGTCGCGGAGCGCAGTTCGACGATGAGATTGTCCATCTCCGCCTCGGGAATCAGAGTTTCGAGCTTGTCCCAGCCTTCCCAACCCTCGCGCGGACCAAAGCCCATGATCTGGCCGCGCCGCGCCGAGACGATGCCGGTGGCGCGCGACATCGCGTCGCTCGGCACGAAAATATCTACCGCGAGCACCGGCTCCAGCAGAATCGGCTCGGCCTTTTCCAGAGCTTCGCTCATGCCGATGCGCGCCGCGGTGCGGAACGCCATGTCGGAAGAATCGACGGAATGATACGAGCCGTCGGTCAGCACCGCCTCGACGTCGACCACCGGAAAGCCCAACGGGCCGTGCAGCAAGGCGTCCTGACAGCCGGCCTCGACGGACGAGAAATATTGCCTGGGCACGGAGCCGCCGTGCACGCGCTCGCTGAAGGCGAATCCTTCGCCGCGGCCGCGTGGCGCGATCTCCATCACCACGTCGCCGAACTGGCCATGTCCGCCCGACTGCTTCTTGTGGCGGCCGCGGACGGTGACCTTATGGCGGATCGTTTCGCGATAGGCGACCGTCGGCTTTGAGCAGTCGACCGCGACGTTGAAGCGCGAGGCGAGGCGTTCGAGCGCGACGCGCAAATGCATCTCTCCCTGGCCGAAGAGCTTGATCTGCGACAGCTCCTGGTCATGGACAAAGACGAGCGAAGGATCCTCTTCGATGAGCTTCGTCATCGCCGCGGCGAGGCGCATCTCGTCCTTGCGGTCCTTCACATTAAGCGCCAGAGCATGCACCGGATCGGGAGCTTGCGCGCGCGTCTTCTGCAGATCCGCCGCGCCAGCGCGCGCGTCGGCGACGATCGTGTCGCCGGTCTGCGCATGATCGAGACGCCCGAGAGCGACGACGTCTCCGGTCTTCGCCTCCGTCGTCTTGCTCGTCGCCGCGCCCATCAAATGCGACATGCCTGAAACGCGATCCTCCCCCTGCGGCGAAGCGACGGTCTGGCCGTCCGCGAGGGCGCCGCGCAGCACGCGCGCAACCGACATTTTTCCGCCGTGCGGCGTGTGGATCGTGCGGAAGATGCGGGCGAGCGCGGGGCCACCCTCGCCGACGCCAAGCCGCACGCGGGTCGCTTCGATTCCCGGCGCCTCGTGGCGCATCGCTTTCAACAGCCGCGTCACCCCGGCGCCCCGTTCGGCCGAGCCGATGAACAAAGGCACGACCAGTCCGGCGCGCAATTCCTTGGTGAGGTCGTCGAAAATCTGATCGCGCGGCGGCTCGATGTCCGAGATCAGTTCCTCCATCAGCGCGTCGTCATAGTCGGCGAGCCGCTCCAGCATCGAGTAGCGGGCTTCCTTCTCGGTCGCGACGTCGCCCCCGGAAATGTCGACGACTTCCGACGGCGCATGTTCGCGATAAACATAGGCGCGCTCCAGCGCGAGATCGATGAAGCCGACCGCGACGCCATTGTTCCAGATCGGAACCTGGCGCAGCAGCAGCGGCGTGCGCGAAGCCTGCTGCAGAATGCTGAGCGCCTCGCGCACATCGATGGTCGCGGCGTCGATCTTGTTCAGGAAAATGAAATGCGGCACGCCGAGCTCTTCGAGCTGGCGCAAAATGAGCTGCAGCGCCGGTATCTTGCGGGGGTCGGCCTCGCAAACGACGACGGCGGCGTCGACCGTCGGCAGGATATTGCGCGAGTCATGGGCGAATTCGACGGAGCCTGGCAGATCGACGAATGTGTAGTGGTCGCCCATATAATCGACCGTCGCGACATTGGACTCGACGCTCATCTGATGGGCGCGGGCTTCCGGACTGGAGTCGCCGACGCTGGCTCCTGCAGCGACGGGGCCCTGCCGCGGGATCGCGCCGGCGTGGGCCAGAATAGCCTCGAGAAGTGTGGTCTTGCCGCATTGAAAAGGGCCCGCCAGCGCAATCAGCCGGGGGCCCTGGGCTCTCGCCTCGTGAGAATGCGCTCCTTGGGACGACGCTTGGGACAATGTCTGGCCCATCACTCCCTCCTTTTCGTCGGAGCCTGGTTTCGTCCGGCCCCGTTAGCTCATGGTTTCACCATGCGGCCGCCAGCGCAAGACGCTGTCGCTCGCCTAGCGCTTTCACGCTCGCCGAAAGCGCGATAGAAGGCGCAACCCATACGACAACGGAGCTATTATGCGCCCCAGTAAACGCGCGCCCGACGAGATGCGCCAGGTGAGTTTCGAGCGAGGCGTCGCCCGCTACGCCGAGGGCTCCTGCCTCGTAAAATTCGGCAATACGCAGGTGCTCTGCGCGGCGTCGCTCGAGGACAAGCCGCCGCCGTGGCTTCGCGGCCAGGGCCGAGGCTGGGTCACGGCGGAATATTCCATGCTGCCGCGCGCCACCCACACGCGCACGCGTCGCGAGGCCGCCGCCGGGAGACTCTCGGGACGCACGCAGGAAATCCAGCGTCTCATCGGCCGCTCGCTGCGCGCCGTCACCAATCTGCCAGCGCTTGGCGAGCGGCAGATCGTCGTCGACTGCGACGTCATCCAGGCGGACGGCGGCACGCGCACGGCGTCGATCACCGGCGCCTGGCTGGCGCTGCATGATTGCCTTGATTGGATGCGTTCGCGCTCCATCGTCAAGGAAAGCCCGCTGCGCGATCATGTCGCCGCCGTGTCCTGCGGCATCTTCAACGCAACGCCGGTGATCGACCTCGATTACGCCGAGGATTCCACCGCGGCGACCGACGCCAATTTCGTTCTCACCGGCTCGGGCGGCCTGGTTGAAATTCAGGCGACGGCCGAAGTCGCGGTTTTTTCCCAAGATGAGCTGTCGGCCATGCTGGCGCTCGCCCAGCAGGGGGTTGCGGACCTCGTCGCTCTGCAGAAAGCGGCGCTCGCGTGAGCGATTTCCGAACAAGCAGCAGAAAGTCGGCGATAGGCTTTTGAAGAGACGGCGCGGCTCGAGCGGCACGGGAAGCTCGTCCCGCGCCGCGCGCCTTGCATTGATCGCCGGGCGCGTTTCTTTTCAGTGTTCCGCTTACGCCGGCGATGGCGGATTGAGCGGCTGAGGATCAGTTTCCAACAGCGCATAAAGCAAATGGTCGCGCCACTGTCCGTTGATGTTGAGATAGGAGCGCGCATAGCCCTCCTGCTTGAAACCGACGCGCTCCAGCAAGCGCTTCGACGGCTCGTTCGTCGGCAAGCAAGCCGCCTCGATGCGATGGAAGCCGCGCTTCTCGAAAGCATAGGCGCAAGCGGCGCGCGCGGCGCGGGTCATGTGGCCCTTGCCTGCATAGGGTTCGCCCATCCAGTAGCCGAGCGTCGCCGCCTGCGACACGCCCCGTCGGACATGACCGAAGGAGAGGCCGCCCATCAGCGCGTCGTCCTCCTCACGGAAGATGAAGAAGGAATAGGCCTCGTCGCGGGCCATTTCCTCGGCGTGGCGGCGCACGCGATAGCGAAAGCTCGCCCGTGTGAGATCGTCGATCGGCCAGAGCGGCTCCCAGGGCGTCAGGAAGGAGCGGCTTTTTTCGCGCAGTTCGGCCCACTCCAAGTAATCGCGCATTTCGGACGCGCGCAGATAAAGACCGTCGCCTCTAATCGGCAGGTCGCGTCGCCCGATTACGCTGAAGATCGCCATCGTGCTCCTTGCCAGACCTTGTCAGTTCTTCGCCGCGCGCGCGTGCGATGAAATAAATTCGGCGACTCGCGCGCCATCATTTTCAAGAATCGTGAATCGTTCCGGCGCGTCAAGTCGCGCCGCAATATTTTCAGGCGGCTGCGGACGCAGTCCGATGGCGCGCTCAATGGCGTCTGGAAACTTTGCCGGATGCGCCGTCGAAAGGGCGATGACGGGCGTCGCCGGATCTTTCGCAAGCCGCGCGCGCGCCGCGGTGACGCCGGTCGCCGTATGCGGATCGAGCACATAGCCGGTCTCGCGCCAGGTGCGGCGAATCTCCTCCGTCGTCTCGGTTTCGCCGACGGACTCGGCATCGAATTCGGCGCGAATGGCGGCGAGCGCCGCAGCAGGAATCTCGAAGGCGCCGGATTGATCGAGCGAGGCGAAAGCGGCGCGGACCACCGCCGGATCGCGCCCGCTCGCGTCGAATAACAAGCGTTCGAAATTGGATGAAACCTGAATGTCCATCGACGGCGACTGAGTCGGCGTGACGCCCCGCGGCTCGTAACGCCCGCTCGCGAGCGCGCGCGCAAGAATGTCGTTGGCGTTGGTCGCGACGACCAGTCTCTCGATCGGCAGACCCATCCGCTTGGCGACATAGCCGGCCAGCACGTCGCCGAAATTGCCTGTCGGCACGGCGAAGGAAATATGCCGATGCGGCGCGCCGAGCGCCACGGCGCTCGTGAAATAATAGACGGTCTGCGCGACGACGCGCGCCCAGTTGATCGAATTGACGCCGGCGAGTCCGACGCGCGTGCGAAAGTCGGCGGCGCGAAACAGCCGTTTCAATATCGCTTGCGCGTCGTCGAACGAACCCTGCAGCGCGATCGTATGAACATTGTCGTCGTCGACCGTGGTCATTTGCTTGCGCTGCACGTCGGAGACCCGACCGTGCGGAAACAGAATGAAAACGTCGACGCGGTCGAGACCCTTGAACGCCTCGATCGCCGCGGCGCCCGTATCGCCGGACGTCGCGCCGACGATGGTGGCGCGCAGATTTCGCTCTTCGAGCACATGATTCATCATGCGCCCGAGCAGCTGCATCGCCAGATCCTTGAAGGCGAGCGTCGGCCCGTGAAAAAGTTCGAGAACGAAGAGATTGTCGGCGATCTGCGTCAGCGGCGCGATCGCGCGGTGACGAAACCCGCTATAGGCGCTCTCTGTCTGCGCCCGCAAAATCTCACGCGAAAACGTCTCGCTGAGATAAGGCGCGATCACTTGCGCCGTCGCTTCGGCATAGGACCGGCCCGCGAGCCCGGCGATCTCGGAAGGCGCGAGCCGCGGATAGGCGAGCGGCGTGTAGAGCCCGCCGTCGGTCGCGAGACCGGCGAGCAGAACGTCGTCAAAGCCAAGCTGCGCGGCCTCGCCGCGGGTTGAGAGATAGCGCAACCGTCGATCCATGGATGGAAGAGCGCGCGCCGAGCGCGCGCGTGTCAGTTCGCTTTTCATAGCATATTCGACAGCGCCGCAAGCCCGAGGTCGCTAGATGCGCTCATGCGCAAGAACGCCACGTGCGTAGATCCCAAAAACGACGAGAAGCGCGAGCGATAGGCTGAACCAGGTCACGGCGTAGGAGAAATGATTATTAACGATCGTTGGGACGCCCCCCAGCGGGCGCGGCCAATCCGGCCCCGCTGCAGGAACCGCGTCGAGGACGAGCGCGAAAGGCGCGGCGTCGGCTAAGCCGAGAGCGCTAGCGATCGCCGCGGGATCGCGCGCATAGAAGACGCCCTTCTCGGGCTGGTCGGCGGGCGTGAAGGGGTTGCGACGCTCCGGCGCGCGCAGCAATCCGACGAGCGTCACTTCGCCCGGAGGGGCGGCGCGCACGGCGGCGTCGCCGGTCTTTGAGGCGGGGAGAAATCCGCGGTCGACAAGCAGGAGGCCGCCGCCCGTCAGCGCGAAAGGCGTGACCAGCCAATAGCCCGGCTCTCGGCTCGCGCCCTCCGGCGGCGCGGCGAAGACGAGCGCGTCGCGGCCGCCGATAAAACGACCCGCCGCGCGCACATGCATGAAGTCGTAATCTTCAGCGCGAAGGGTCGCCCATCGGTCAGGCGGCGGCAACGGCTGCGGCGACTGCGTGGAGCGCTGTTCGACGCGCGCGATCAGCGCCTCTTTTTCGCCGAGCCGCCGCACCTGCCAAAACCCCAGACTGACCAGCAGCGCAAAGAGCAGCGTCGTCGCAACCGCCGGCCCCAGAAGCGCGCGGACGGCGGCGCTCACGACTGATGGCGGCTTTCTTCAGCCTTGTTGAAATATTGCAGGGCGATCAGCAGGCCCTTCATCGGCCGCAGCAGCCCGACGCAGAGAATGGCCGACAGGGGCACAAGGATCGCGGCATGCACCCAATAGGACGGCTGATATGTCACCTCGACATACCACAGCACCGCGATCGCAACGAAGCCGACGACGGTCATGACCATGATCGCCGGACCATCGCCCGCGTCGGCAAAGGAGAAATCGAGCCCGCAAACCTCGCATGTCGGCGCAACGGTCAGCAGGCCGCGGATCATGTGGCCCTTGCCGCAGCGCGGACATCTGCCGAGGATTCCGTCGACATAGAGCGAGACGGGCGGATAGACGTGCTCTTGTGACATGTTGGTCCTCCAACGAAAACGGTCACGGGCGCGCCCGTGACCGTCCAATGTTCAGACGGGCGTCGGCGCACCTATTCCATTGTCCCGCCCCAGTTCCCCCACACGTAAATGCAGGCGAACAGAAACAGCCAGACGACGTCGACGAAGTGCCAGTACCAGGCGGCGAATTCGAAGCCCAAATGCTGGTCCGGCGTGAAGGCGCCCCGGAAGACGCGCAGCAGGCACACGATGAGGAAGATCGTGCCGACGATCACGTGGAAGCCATGGAAGCCGGTCGCCATGAAGAAGGTCGAGCCGTAATTCGTCGCCGCCGGCTTCGCCGGATCGAAGGCGAAGGCGAAGGGCGCGTGGAGATATTCATAGGCCTGGATCGTCGTGAACAGCAGGCCGAGCGCGATCGTCGCGATCAAGCCCTTCTTCAACACGTCGCGCTTGTTTTCCAGAAGGCCGTGATGGGCCCACGTCAGAGTCGCGCCGGAGCTGAGCAGAATGAGCGTATTGAGGAGCGGCAGCTTCCAGGGGCTCAGCACTTCCATGCCCTTGGGCGGCCAGACGCCCTGGAACAATTCGGTGCGCATGACCTGCACCGCATCGGCTGGGAAGAGCGCCGAATTGAAGAACGCCCAGAACCAGGCCACGAAGAACATCACCTCCGAGAAGATGAACAGGATCATGCCGTAGCGATGATGCAGCCGCACGACTGGCGAGTGAAATCCGCCGACGCTCGCTTCGTGAATAATGTCGCTCCACCAAGCGTACATCACGAGCAGAATGCCGCCCATGCCGACGAAGAACATGGTGCCGCCGAAGGTCATGCCGCCGATCGGCGCGCCCTTGTGCTGCGCCATCCACATGACCGCGCCGATCGCCGTGATGAGCGCGGCGAATGCGCCCACAATCGGCCACGGACTCGGATCGACCAGATGATAGTCGTGTTCGGGTTTCGCGTGTCCGTCCGCCATCTTGCTCTTCCTTGTCATCGGCCGGCGGTACCGGCCAGTCCCCTAGTTTGCCGCGCGGTCAAGTCGCGCGGCGCCGTCAACCCTTCGGCTTTGCGATCGCCGTCTCGCTGGTCTTCGCCGCGGTGGAATCCTTGATGGCGAAGAACGTGTAGGAAAGCGTGATCTCGCGAACGCCGCGCATGCCTTCTTCACGCTCAAGAGCGGGATCGAGATAGAAAACCACCGGCCATTCCTCGGCCTCGTGCGGTCCGAGCCGCTTCTCCTCGAAGCAGAAGCAGGCGACCTTGACGAAGAAGGCGCCGGCCTGGCCGGGCGTGACATTGTAGGCCGCCTGGCCGCTGGTCTCGCGATCAGAAAGATTGGCGACCTTGTAATAGACGGTTTTCGTCTCGCCGGTGCGCAAGGAGATCTTGGCGACCTCAGGCTCGAAGCGCCACGGAAGATCGCGGGCGACGTTGGCGTCGAAGCGCACGGTGAGCACACGTTCGCCCGGGGACGGCGCGCCGGCGAGATCGGTCCTCGGCGTGCCGCCAAAGCCGGTCGCCGCGCAAAAGGCGCGGTAAAGCGGAGCCGAAGCGAAAGACAGGCCGAGCATCGCCGCCGTGCCCACGACCAGCGCCGCCGCGATCATCTGCGGGCGTTTGCGTGAACGAGGCGCCGGCGCGTTCATCATCAGATCGTCCGGTTGACGACGGCCGCGCCAAACTTCACCAGCGTGACGGCGTAGAACAGCACGGCGAGAAGCGCGATCGTCACGCCGATCGCGACGTTGCGCGCACGACGGCTACGCGCCTGCTCTTCGGTCAGCACGACCCCTGGCCGGTCGAATAGACTGGCGCGCTCTTTCATCTTGTCTCCTGCATCGATCATTTCGCTCACCATTCGCTTAGCCGCCTAGATCAGCGCGAAAATATGCGCGGTCTGCTCGACGACGAGGACCAGGAACAGCAGGAATAGATAGAGGATGGAGAACAAAAACATCCGGCGGGCGGCCAGACGCGCCGCATCGCCTTCGCGCCGCCTGAAGACCATCGCCGCGACAGTGACGAGCGCGATCCCGCAGCCGATCGAGACGAGGCCGTAGGCGAGCGAGGCGAAACCCAGCAGCCATGGCGCAACGCCGAGCGGCGCGAGCGCCAGCGCATAGATCAGGATTTCGAGACGCGTGCGGTCTTCGCCGGCGACATTGGGCAGCATCGGCACGCCGGCGCGGGCATAGTCCTCGCTTCTCAGCAAGGCGAGCGACCAGAAGTGCGGCGGCGTCCACATGAAGATGATCGCGAAAAGCACGATGCTCGCAAGATTGAACTCGCCTGTCGCGGCGGCATAGCCGACCATCGGCGGAAGCGCGCCGGCGGCGCCGCCGATGACGATGTTCATCGGCGTCCAGCGCTTCAGCAGCATCGTATAGATCACGACATAGAAGAAGATGGTGAAGGCGAGCAGCGCGGCGGCGAACCAGTTCGCGACATAGCCGAGCGTAAAGACCGACAGCGTCGCCAGCACGAGACCAAAGCCAAGCGCCGCCTCGGGATCGAGCCGGCCGGCCGGTATCGGGCGCTTGCGCGTGCGCGTCATCAGCGCGTCGACGTCAGCGTCGTACCACATGTTGAGCGCGCCCGAGGCGCCGGCGCCGACGGCGATCGCCAGGAGCGAAGCAAAGCCGATCAGCGGATGCGGCGGCGTCGGCGCGAGCAACAGGCCGGCGAGCGCGGTGAACACCACAAGCGACATCACGCGCGGCTTGAGAAGCGCGAAATAATCCGATGGCGACGCGACGGAGATGCGCGGAGCCTGTTCGTCATGCAGATAGGATGCGTCGCTCATGGCGTTTCACTCAAAACCTTTGCCGCCGAGGCGGGCGCAGCGAGCCACGTCATGCTCGCCGGCGCCGGCTTGCAGCGTCGGCGCGAGTTCCCTCGCGCCGACGCTTCGTTGGTTACCGGCTCGCCCCGGTGATGCGCGGCAGAACCTGGAACTGATGGAACGGCGGCGGCGAAGACAGAGTCCATTCCAGCGTCGTTGCGCCCACGCCCCAAGGATTGGCGCCGGCCAGCCGCTTCTTCATGAAGGCATCAATGATCGCGTAGAACCAGACGATCAGCGAGAGCGTGACGAAGATCATGCCGGAGGACGACACCAGGTTCCACAGCGCGTAAGCGTCCGGATAGTCGATGTAGCGGCGCGGCATCCCGCCCAGTCCGAGGAAGTGCTGGGGGAAGAAGACGACATTGACGCCGATGAACAGCAGCCAGAAGTTCGCCTTGGCCAGAGTCTCCGAATACATGTAGCCGGTCATTTTGGGGAACCAGTAATAGAACCCCGCATAGAGCGCGAAGACGGCGCCGAGCGACAGCGTGTAGTGGAAGTGCGCGACGACATAGTAGCCCTCGTGGAACTGCTTGTCGGCGCTGGCGTTGGCGAGCACGACGCCGGTGATGCCGCCCATCGTGAACACGAAGATGAAGCCGATCGCCCAGACCATTGGCGCGCGGAACGAGATCGACCCGCCCCACATCGTCGCGATCCAGGAGAAGATCTTGATGCCGGTCGGCACCGCGATCACCATGGTCGCCAGCGTGAAGTAGCGCTGCGCATTGAGGGACATGCCGACCGTATACATGTGGTGCGCCCACACGATGCTGCCGAGCACGCCGATGCTGACCATCGCATAGGCCATGCCGAGATAGCCGAACACCGGCTTTTTCGAGAAGGTGGACACGATCTGGCTGATGATGCCGAAGCCGGGAAGAATGACGATGTAGACTTCCGGATGGCCGAAGAACCACAGCAGATGCTGGAACAGCAGCGGATCGCCGCCGCCGGCCGGATCATAGAACATCGTGCCGAAGTTACGGTCGGTGAGCAGCATCGTCACGCAGCCCGCAAGCACCGGCAGCACGAGCAGCAGCAGGAAGGCGGTCACGAGCATCGACCATACGAACAGCGGCATCTTGTGCAGCGTCATACCGGGCGCGCGCATGTTGAAGATCGTCGTGATGAAGTTGATCGCGCCAAGGATCGACGAAGCGCCGGCAAGATGCAGCGCCAGGATCACGAAATCCATCGCCGGGCCGGGCGAGCCGGTGTTCGACGACAGCGGCGGATAGAAGGTCCAGCCGCCGCCGAAGCCCTTCATGCCCGGCGCGCCCTCGACGAACATCGAAATGACGGCGAGCACGAGCGAAGCGAAGAGCAGCCAGAATGAAATGTTGTTGAGGCGCGGGAACGCCATGTCCGGCGCGCCGATCATGATCGGCACGAACCAGTTGCCGAAGCCGCCGATGAGGATCGGCATGGCCATGAAGAAGATCATGAGCACGCCATGGACCGTGATGAACACGTTGTAGAGGTTCTTGCCCGCATCCAGCGCCATCGACGGATCGGCGCCCTGGAGCGCTTCCGCAAGACCCGGAAAAATCTGCACGCCAGGATACGCCAGCTCGAGCCGCATGCCGAGCGACAGCAGGAAGCCGATGACGCCGCCAATCGAACCGAGGATGATGTAGAGCGTGCCGATGTCTTTGTGGTTGGTGGAGAAGAGGAAGCGGCGCAAACCCCTCGGATGATCATGCGCCCCGGCCATCGTCGAACTCGCCATCGTCATGTTCCTTAGAAAACTAGTGTGTTCCGTTGCGTCTCGTTTCAGCGGCTATTCAGTGGCTCTCGGCGGCGACCCGCACCCGCGAGTCGGCGCTGGCGAACTTCTGCTTCGCCTGGGCAAGCCACTCATTGTATTTCTCGCGGCTGACCGCGCGGATCACGATCGGCATATAGGCGTGATCCTTGCCGCAGATGAAGAAGCACTGGCCGTAGTAGACGCCTTCCTTCTCGATCTTGAACCATGTCTGATTCAAACGACCGGGGATCGCATCCATGCGAACGCCGAACGACGGCACGCCGAACGCGTGGATGACGTCATTCGACGTGATGTGCACGGCGATGACCTCATTGACCGGCACAACCGCCTCATTGTCGACGGACAGCAGACGAAGATCGCCGGGCTGAAGTTCGGATTCGGGCTTCAGCATCTGATCGAAGCCAAAGCCGCCGCCCTGATCCTCCGGATACTTATAGGACCAATACCACTGGTTGCCGGTCACTTTGATCGTGACGGAAGCCTCCGGGACTTCAACCTGTTCCGCCAGCAGTCGCAGCGACGGAACCGAGATGAACAGAAGGATCAGAACTGGAATCAAGGTCCAGACGATTTCGAGCGGCGTATTGTGCGTCAGCTTCGAGGGAATGGGGTTCCTCTGCTCGTTGAAGCGATAGCTGACATAGATCAGCAAGCCCAGAACGAAGAGCGCGATGAACGAAATGATCGGCATCAGCACCATGTTGTAGAATTGCTGAGTGCCCAGGCCGACCGGCGTCACCATGTTCGGCAGGCCGAGGCCGCCCGGGGTGGGCTGCCCTTCAACTTGTGCGAGGGCGAAGCCGGCGATCAAAGTCGCGGGAATCGCCACGGCGGCCGCCAATGCGCCACGCGTCAGCATCTGTCGATTGACGTTAAACATTAAAGCCGCCTTTCGAACCCTTCGCCAGACAGTCGTTGTTCTTTTTGTGATTTCCGCGCGCAGCCCGCCCAAAGCCCGCCCCGCTCGGTAGTCGGCCGGTTCAATCACAAACCGTCGGTCCGCGCAATTGTTGCAACGCCAGATTCGACAGACAAATCGTCGCGTCAAAGCGTTTGCCAAACAATGCGGCGCGAACGCCGACGACCTTGACAGTTGAAGTCCATTTGATAGGCAACGACCTGGCGCGCTGGACGGCCCGCGTCGACCGGCCACTTTCCCTGCGTTACGAAATTGAACGGCCACGGCGCCGTCAGCCAGGAGCCATCATGAAGCCCTTGCGCGCTGCGAAAACGCGTCGCCTGTTGCGACATCAGGTCGCGGCGGCGGCCTCATTGCTATTGCTCGGACTCGGCGCCAACGCGAGCCACGCGCAAGGCGGCCCCGCCAAGGCCAAATTCGGCGATTGGGAAATGCGCTGCGAAAAGCCCGCAGGCGCGGCGGCTGAACAATGCGCGCTGATTCAGAGCGTGGTCGCCGAGGATAAGAGCAACATCAACCTCATCGTCATCGTCTTGAAGACAAGCGACGGGAAGAGCCGTTTGCTGCGCGTGATCGCGCCGCTCGGCGTGCTCCTGCCCAACGGGCTCGGCTTGAAAATAGACCAAACCGACGTCGGCCGCGCCGGCTTCGTCAAATGTCTGCCGACGGGCTGCGTCGCCGAGGTGATGATGGACGACAAGCTCATCGATCAGCTGAAGAGCGGCAAGACCGCGACCTTCATCATTCACCAGGTTCCGGAAGAAGGCATAGGACTGCCGCTGACTCTGCAGGGATTCAAGGATGGATTCGCAAAGCTGCCGTAACGATTGCATGAAGCGCCCGGTGGGCAAGCTCTCCAGAACTGCGCAGAGCCGCCTGGCCATT
The DNA here is from genome assembly GCF_000372845.1 of Methylocystis rosea SV97. Taxonomy (GTDB): domain Bacteria; phylum Pseudomonadota; class Alphaproteobacteria; order Rhizobiales; family Beijerinckiaceae; genus Methylocystis; species Methylocystis rosea. The sequence goes on along the minus strand of NZ_KB889963.1, from coordinate 1,702,517 downwards.
GCTGTTTCAGCGTCTATCGCGCTTACGCCTGTGGCGGCGGCTTTCGAACTGCCGCGGCTTCGCGTGCCCAGCATCTTCGGCGGCGGCGAACAAAAAGAGGGGCAGCCCGCGCCGCCCGGCGCGACGCCCGATTGTCCGGAAGTCTTCGTCGAAAGCGGCGCGGCCATGCTGCGCTCGCCGCCGGACGCCGATAGCGCCAATGTGCGCTATCAGCTTTCGCTTGGCGAGACGGCGCGCGAATGCGTGGTCGACGGCGATCGTCTGACGATCAGAGTGGGCCTCGAAGGCTCCGCCGTGCTCGGCGCGCTCGGTCAACCCGGCGCCTTTGGCGCCAATCTGCGGGTGTCGATTCGCCGTCTGAAAGACGATACGCTCGTCGCCTCAAAGACCTATCGCGTCAGCGCCTCAATCCCAAAAGGCGGCACGCGCGGCGAATTTCAGGTCGTCGCCGATCCGTTCACGGTGCCGCTCATGAGCCCGCGCGCCCAGGACGATTACGAAATTTTGGTCGGCTTTCAGGGCGCAGAAAAGCCCCCAGCCGAGAAAAAGCGCAAGGGCGGCTAGAGCAGGTTTCGAAAAAGTTGATCGACTTTTTCGATAAGAACCTGCTCAAGCATTTTGATTTTGAGCCGCCCGTCTCATCAGTGCGCGAGCGACTTCAATTCCTTGATGCCGTCGCCGACGAAATCCTTGCCAGCGCCCGCGCCGGCGGAGAGCGCCCGCTCGGCGATCTTAACCGCGGCGTCGGCGGCCGCGGCGCGCACTTCGGCCGAGGCCTGCGCCTCCGCCTGAGCGATCTTCTGTTCGACCTGCTTGACGCTGCGGTCCATGAATTCGCCTAGGCGACGACGCCCCTCGGCGGCGATCAATTCCGCCTCTTCCTTCGCCTGCGCGACGATGGCCTTGGCTTCGGCTTCCGCTTCCGCCCGCTTCTGTTCGAAGGACGCAAGGAGCGCCTCCGCTTCGTTGCGCAGGCGTTCGGCTTCGGCGAGTTCGCCCTTGATGCGGTTGATGCGCGCATCAATGAAGGCGGCGAACTTCGAATGCGCGCCGACCCAAATCATCACGAGAAGGAAGATCGTGAAGCCGACGGCGACGTAAAATTCCGCGTCGAAATGCATTGAGCCTCTCCTCAGTTCGACGATGTCGCGTGCTTGGCGAGCGCGGCCTGGTCGATTCTGGCTCCGGTGAGCTTCTCGACGATGGAGGCGGCGGCGTCGACGGCGATCTGCTCGACATTGGCCAGCGCCTGAGTCTTGGCGCTCGCGATGCGCTCGTCGGCGGCGCGGATCTTCTCCGCGGCCTGCGATTCGGCGAGTTCGCGCTGCTTTGCGGTCTCAGCGGCGATCTTGTGCTGCGCCTCGCGGCCGATGCCTTGCGCCTCGTCACGGCGGCGACGAAGGTTTTCGTCATTCGCGGCCGCGGCGGCCTGCGCCTTCGACTGCATCTCGCGCGCAGCGCCGAGATCTGAAGCGATCTTGGCGCCCCGGTTCTCGATGATGCCGCCGACGCGCGGAAGCGCGATGCGCGACATCAGCACGTAGAGCAATCCGAAAATGACAACGAGCCAGAAGATCTGCGGCGCGAAATTTTCGGTCTGGAAGGGCGGAAACGCGCCCTCATGATGCGCTTCGCCGGCGCCGACGGTCTCGTGCGTCGTCTGCTCGCCCTCGGCGGCGAAAGCGGAAGAGATGATCGCCATGGACATGATCCAAGTCTCGGACAAAGGCCGCGCGGCGGCCGCGCGGCGCATGAGAAAGCGCGCCCGGCCGCAAGGCCGGACGCGAAACGTCACTGCTTCAGGAAGAGCAGGATTGCGATCAGAAAGGCGAAGATGCCCAGGCCTTCGGCAAGCGCCGCGCCGATGATGGCGTTGGTGAACTGGGAAGCGGCCGCCGACGGGTTACGCAGCGCGCCGTTGACGAAGTTACCGAAAATGATGCCGACGCCGATCGCCGCAGCGCCGGTGCCGATCGCCGCCAGTCCGGCGCCGACGAGTTGCATTTCTGACATATCTTTCTCCTGCTGAATGGGGCGACGTTTATTGTTCGATTTTTATCAGTGGCCCGGGTGAATAGCGTCGTTCAGATAGACGCATGTGAGAACGCTGAAGACGAACGCCTGCAGACAGGCGACGAGCAGTTCGAGCGCATAGAGCGCGACGATCGCCAGGATCGGCACGGGCGCGAGCGCCGCCCAGGCGCCGGCCCCGAGCAGCATCACCACGAAACCGCCGAACACGGCGAGGGTGATGTGGCCGGCGAGAATATTGGCGAAGAGACGGACGGAAAGCGACACCGGCCGTGACAGGAAGGAGATGATCTCGATCGGCACCAGCACGACGAGCACGGGCAGCGGCACGCCATGCGGCACGAAAAGGTTGAGGAAGCCGAAGCCGTGGCGATAGAGGCCGTAAACGACCACGAGCGAGATCACCACGATCGCGAAGGCGAAGGTGACGACGATCTGGCTCGTCACCGAATAGGTGTAGGGCACAAGCCCGATCAGATTGGCGATGAGAATGAAGGCGAAGAGCGTGAAGACGAAGGGAAAGAACTTCATCCCTTCCGTCCCGGCGGTCTGACGCACCATGCCGGCGACGAATTCATAGAGCATCTCGGCCATGGCCTGCACGCGGCCCGGCACGATCGCCTTCTTGGAGGTCGCAAGGATCATCAGCGCGACGACGCCGAGCGCGGCGAGCAACATGAACAGCGAGGCGTTGGTGAAGGACGTCTCGACGCCGTTGATCTCGAAGGGCCACAGTCGATGCAGTTCGAACTGCTCGATGGGATTGGACTTTGCGGCTGCTTCTTCCGGATTCATCGCTTTTTCCGGGCGTCGCCGCCCGGCCCCGCTTGGCGCTAGGACGCGCCTTCGTGTTCCCTAGAGCGCTTCCCGATCACATGGAATCGATGTGATCGGGAAGCGCTCAAAATCAAAACGTTGGAGCAGCCTCCCATCGAAAAAGTCTGCAACTTTTTCGGAACCTGCTCTACTCCTCGCCCGGCGCTTTCGGCTTCGCCACGCGATAGACATTCCAAAATCCCGCCGCGACGCCCAGTCCGAGCATCACGATCAGAAGCCATGGCGTCGTGCCAAGCCACTGATCCGCCTGCCAGCCGATAACGGCGCTGACCAACACCGCCCCGACGAATTCGGAGAACGCGTTGAGGCCGACGCGCATGGCGCGCGTGAAGCCCTTGCGCTCCGTCCGCGGCGCCGCTTCGGCGGCGGCCTGCTCTTCATCGACCTTGCGCAAGGCCGCGTTGAGCTTTTGAAGCCGCGCATTGAGCGCCGCGCGCTCCGCGTCTTCCGCGTCGTCGTCGTTTTCGTCGCTCATCGACGTTTTTCGCCTCGCAGATTGCGCCATGCGCAAAAATTGAACGATGGCGCGACGCCGCGCGACGGAAAAGTCGAACCGTTCGGGAGACGGCGCGAAATTCTCGGCTTGCGGCCAATCCTTTCGAGCCGCGCGCAACATATTTCCGCTCCTTCATTTAGTCAAGGCGAGGCTCGTCCAGATAACTCATTGAAACAAAAGCCCGTTTATCGGAACAGACCCATCTGCTCTCCAACGAGGCGCCGCGGCGCGGCAATTTGACGGAGCTCGGGCGCACGGAACTGTGACAGGGGGAAGTCTGTTACGCTTTTATGACGCTTCCCTTGCGATCCCTGGCGCCGCTGGTCGGCTTCGTGCTCTTGCTGCTCGCGCCGAGCCTCGCGATCGCCGCCGGCGCGCTGTCATTCCAAATCCGCTTCGAGGCGCTGCTTGTCGTTTCCGTTCTTTGCATCGCGGCCTGCGTGGTCGGCGGATATTCCTTCGCTGAACTCGGTCTGGGCGCGCCTAGAGGCGGTCTCGCCTGGCTCATTTGCGGCGCGCTGACCTGCCTGCTTCTGGCGGGAATCGTCGTCGAAGCGCAGTTCCTGAATCATTCGAGTCCGGAGCCGAACTGGGTCGCCTTCGCGCCCTTCTATTTGCTCGTCTCGAGCCCCTGCCAGGAGGTCGTCTGCCGCTCGGTCCCCAAGCTGATCGCCGATCGGCTGCAGATGAGCGGACGCAACTACGTGCTGTTTTCCTCGGCGGTTTTTTCGCTGATGCACGGCGCCTATGGCGATCCCGTCCTGCTCGCCAACACATTTCTCGCCGGAGTCGCGTGGAGCACGGCCTACCTTTTCACGCGCAACGTCTGGCCGCTGACCGCCTCTCACGCGGCGGTCGGCTCTTTCGCGTTCTGGATCGGACTCGCCTGATCGTCGCGGCGGGCTGTGGCGAAGATCGCCGCGCGCAGCAGCAGCCACAACACGCAGGCGTTCAGCATATGCCACAGGACATGCGCGCCGAGCGGAACGGCGGGACAGATCACGCGGTCGATCGTTCGAAAGACCAGCGAGATTGCGAAAAGCAGCGCGGCGGCGGCAAGAGTGCGCCCCGTCTCGCGCCTCGACGTCCACAGCAGCGCGGCGAAGATCGCCAGCGCCGCGAGCGCCGGCAGATAGCCCACCGAACCGTTTAGCGCGTCGACTGTCGTTGCGAAAGACGAGCCGGCGGCGAAGCCCAGCGTGATCGCCGTCGCCCAAATTATCGACAGACGAAAGTACCGGCGAAGCGCCAGCAGAAAATAGCTATAGATGAAGATCGCGATCGGAACGACGTCGAGCAGCATGGCGTCGCGCGTCGCGACGGTATGGAAGATGAAGCTGCCGACGCCGACCGACGCCGTGACGATGATGAGCGCGAGCGCAGGATAATCCGCCCCGCCCCGCCGTCGCCAAAGAAGAAAGGCGCTGGCGGCCGCGATCACGAAAGCGAAATTGCTCAACGCATTCGCCGGCTCCGCCCAGAAGGCCGAGGTCTGTCTCTCGCAATAATCCATTACCGGCGCGCGCCAATCCATGAGCTTTTTTTGCAGGTCAATTGCTACGGCTGGAAGACGCTCTCAAAAGTCGCGGCTCGCGTCGTTGAAATTGATTGTTTTCATGTTTCACGTTATTGTGACACACGTAGTTACATAAGCTTTGACACATGCAGTTACATTGCTTCGAAGCCTTCCTTAAAATCAAGACGCCATTTCACGCAGTCCTCGAAAATCCAGTGACTTGTATTCACAGAACGCCCTACAGATTTTGAGACGGTGGCCAGGTGGGCTCATCCCAACGGATGTCGCGATAGCTCAAGGTCATTATGACGATCAGCAGCATAGACGAGAAACAAATACGCCAGAGCCGATTTTGATCCACCCATTGCCGAGAAGCGTCTGGACCGGAGATAACGCTAAGGCTAAGCTTGGTCATGGATCTTTCCGCTTGCGACAAAGAACCGATCCACATATCCGGCGCGATCCAGCCGCATGGAGTTTTGCTCGCGCTCGACCCTGATCACATGACCGTGGTCCAGGTCGCGGGCGACACAATGGGGCTTCTCGGCGCGCCACCTGACGCGTTGCTCGGCCAGAGTTTGGAGGCCCGCCTCGGCTCGGTTGCGGCGACCAAACTCTGCCGACTCATCGACGAAGCGATCGTCATTCCACGTCCTCTGCTGGTGTTCGAGACGTCTATTGGCGTTTCGCGAATGGCGCTCGATGGCGTCGTGCACATCTCCGAGGGATTGATCATCATTGAACTCGAGCCGCAGCGCTCGGGGTTCGAGCGGGAGCCTCTCGCGCTTGTTCAGCGCATGATCGCCAACTGCACCGCAACGGAGACGATTTCGAAGTTCGTCTCATCCGTGGCCGAAGAGGTTTTCAGAGCCACCGGCTTCGACCGCGTGATGGTCTATCAATTTCTACAAGACGGGTCGGGAAGCGTTATTGCCGAGTCGCGCGCCGAAGGCGTCGACTCGTTTCTCGGGCTTCGATATCCGGCGTCCGATGTTCCGCAGCAGGCGCGACGGCTTTATGTCGCCAATTGGTTGCGATCGATTCCCGACGTAGACTACACGCCAGCGCCGCTCATTCCGGCGGACAACCCGAAAACCGGCCGGCCGCTCGATTTGAGCCACAGCGTTCTGCGCAGCGTCTCGCCCATCCATGTCCAGTATTTGAAGAACATGGGCGTGCAGGCTTCCATGTCGATGTCAATCGTGATCGACGGGGAGTTGTGGGGCTTGATTGCCTGCCATGACTATTCCCCGCATTTTTTAGACACGCGGTTGCGCGCAGCCTGCGAATTGTTTTCGCAAGTCGCTTCCCTTCAGCTCCAGGAGAAGATCGCATCTGAGCTGGCGGGAGCGCGCGTGAAAGCCGGAGAGATCGAGCGCGCGATTGTCACATCGATGGCGCGAAAAGGCTTCAACGACGCGCTGATTTCCAGTCCGCCGAATCTGTTGGATCTCATCCCAGCGAATGGTTGCGCGATCTTTGTCGATGAAAAATTGACGAGCATTGGCGACGTGCCTTCTGAAAAGCAGATTATGTCGCTGATCCATTGGCTCGACGCCAATGGGCAAGATGGCGTTTTCGTCAGCGAATCTCTCCCTGTGCTGTTTGCGCCAGCAGAAGACTTTCGTCAGGTCGGCTCCGGGGTGCTGGCGATATCCGTTTCGCGGACGCCAAGGGATTACGTGATCTGGTTCAGACCGGAAGTCACGGAAATCGTGAAATGGGCTGGAAACCCGGAAAAGCCCGTTCAGCCCTCGTCCGATGGCGAGACGCTGTCGCCCCGCGCCTCCTTCACGGCCTGGGAACAAATGGTGCGCCTGAAGTCGGAGCCTTGGACCGGAAGGGAAGTGGAATCCGCCAAAGCGCTGCGCACATCGATTATGGAGGTTATTCTTCGCACGCTCGATGAAGCTTTGCGGGAGCGTCATGCAGCGAAAGCCCGTCAAGACATGTTGATGGCCGAACTCGACCATCGGGTGAAAAACACGATCGCCGTCATCCAGTCGCTCGTTCGATTCACGTCACGGTCGGCGGTCTCGCTCGAAGCGTTTCAGGAGGATTTGCAAAATCGGCTGTTCTCCATGGCGCGGATGCAAACTCTCTTGACCGAAAGCAGGTGGGAAGGAGTGTCCATCAAGGCATTGGTCGAATCGGAGCTCGAGACTCTTCCTTCGGATTGTTGCCGGGTCACAGGCGACCCGGTGGTGCTCAAACCAAAGGCGGCGCTCGCCATCAGTCTCGCCATTCACGAACTCGCCACGAATGCGCAGAAGTATGGATCTCTCTCGATCCCGGGCGGGCTCGTCAGCATCGACTGGGGCGCCGAAGAGAACAGCCCGGCGGAGTCTTTTGTCATCACATGGAAGGAGAGTGGCGGCCCGCGCGTTACACCGCCCACCAAAAAGGGCTTTGGACGGGTGCTGCTCGGCAAGGCCATCGCGCTCGATCTACAGGGCGCCGTCGAGCTTACGTTCGACCCCGAGGGCGTGCAATGTCGCTTGTCGATGCCGCTCACTCAGATCGCGCGGCGAGATGAGCCGCTCGACAAGAAGAAAGGCGTGCGCGTCGCGCCCGCGACCCTCGCAGCGTGCGACAACGCGCGCGTGCTTGTTGTTGAAGACTCCGGTCTAGTGGCGCTGAATGTGTGCGAACTGCTTCGCATGCATAAAATGATCCCGGTCGGACCCTTCGGAATGATTCGAGAGTCTTTGCGCGCGCTCGACGTCGAAAATTTCGATGTCGCTCTGCTAGATATCGATCTCAACGGCGAGCCAGCTTGGCCGATCGCAGACGCGTTGAAGGATGCGGGGAGGCCGTTCGTTTTCACGACCGCTTACGACACCGATATGCTCATTCCTGCCCGATTCGCCGCCATACCCGTGGTCAACAAGCCCTACTCGGACCAACGATTATTGGAGACGCTGTCCAAGGCTTTAACGCCAAGACCCGGCAATTAAGAAAGGGTGTGAGGCCGGCATCGGCCCTGCTCGGGCGGCACCGTTTTCATTCGGGCAGCTCGTGACCACATGTGGTTTTCGCTGGCGTCCGTCGATGCGCGGGCGGCTCTTTTCAATTTGATCGCCGCCGACGACGATCTCCACCCTCCCCTTGAGGGGGAGGGTCGAAACGCGAAGCGTTTCGGGGTGGGGTGACTTACGGATAAATGCATAAAATAAAGCGCACTAAATGGCGCGCCATAAGCAATCATCGGAGAAGGGCTTCACCCCACCCCGCGCCTTCGGCGCGACCCTCCCCCTCAAGGGGAGGGTTTTTGCGCAGCTTCTCACGCACTCATCCAACGCCAGGCAGACTCTTCGGCTGCGCCTTCTCTCCTGGCAGCGGCGTCGACTCGCCGAGCGTATCTCGCACATAGAGCTTGATCACCGCGACATAGATGACGACCGTCAGCGGCGCGGCGAAGATCGTCGCGCCCAATCCGAACAGCGTGCCGAACAGCGCGATCGAATGAGCATGAGCGCCGGCGGCACGCGCACCAATTGCCGCTGGATGAGCGGCATGATCATGTTGCCGTCGAGCTGATGAATGGCGAGATAGGCGAGGATCGTCCAAAGCATCGTGTAGGGTCCGATCGTGGCCGCGACCGCCACTGAAGGAAAGATCGCCAGAATCGGCCCGATATAGGGGATGAATTCCGAGAGCCCCGATATGGCGCCAAGCGCGAAAGGCGACGGCAGGCCGATGAGCCAGACGGCGACGCCGGCCATGACGCCCATTGTGACCATTTCAATCATCTGACCGAGCAGCCAACGGCGCAGCGCGGTGGAGACGTGACCGAGCGTTTCGCGCGCTCTGTTGCGCCAGCGCGGCGCAAACAGCAGCGTGAAGCCTTCGCTGTAGAGCGCCGGCTCGCTCGCGATGAACACGCCGGCGAAAAAAGCCACGAGCGCGCCAAGAACGGCCTCGATGCTGATGGTGAACGAACGTCCGATCAGGCCCGACAACGAAAAATCTTCGCTCAACGATTTTGGCAGATAGTCGGAGAGTCCCGATCGGGTGATTTCGAGCGAGATGGCGTCCGCCGTATCCTCGGCGCGGCGCAGCACCTCATGAAATTCCGAAGCCATCGTCCGGCCGAAGAGATAGAAGGTCCCGCCGATGATCGAGGCGATCAGCAGGCCCGAGAGCGTGAGCGCCACGCCGCGCGGCAGCCGCAGCTTAAGGAACGGCGTCGCCACAAGATGAATGAGCGTTGCGACGAGCACCGCGCCTGTCGCAAGGACGATGACGTCGAAGAGCAGCCAGATGAGAAACGGCGCCAGGGCGAGCGCAATGAAAATCGCCGAACGCAGAACGAATTCGCCTCTGGTCATGTCAGCTTAGCCCGATTACATGGTCCGCGCGTCCAGCGGAGCAAGCGCGTCCTCCCCGCGAACAATTTAGAGCGACAGGCGACTCAGCGCTCCTAGTCGCGTTGCCGGCGCAAACCTGCCGACGATGAAGCAAAGAAAATAGTGAGAAGCGAGACAGGCTGCTTTCGCGCGTCTCGCCTACGCGTCTTGCGGTGCCAATCCTAACGAGCGTAGCAATACCAACGCTTGTTCAATACGTCCGTTGCCGGTTTTTCCAGCCTTCCTGACTTCAAGCTCGCTACGCCAATCGGGAATCTGCTCCTTAAAAGCGAGCCAATGCACCGTCGCAGCTAGCTCGAGCACGGTCGATGTACAACCTGCAAACTTATCAAGATAGCGACGAGCACTCTCGCCGCTCAGGTTCCCTAGATTAGCGGGAGCCTGAGTAACAGTAGCGAAAGTGCTGTATGGCGCTCCGTCCGTAACACGGAAATTAACAGACTCCTTCAGGTTGCCCCAAAACTTAGCGTCTGTTACGGCATCCGAGACAGCTTCCGAGTAAGGCCCGTAGTGATGATATTCAAACGCCGCATCGCTCCCCATGCCAAGCTGATCGAGGAGGTAGATCACCTTCTGCATTCTAATGCGGCCGACGAGCTCACCGCCTGATAAGGCGACAGCTCCCACGACCAGATCATCAAGCTGGGACATAATTCTCCTCCGTGATTTCGAGGACCTTTTTCTGGTCTTTTTCGTTAATGAAGTAATAACGGAGCACTTCCTGATCTTCGAACAATGCTGCGATCGGCTTTGAGAGCGACGTTATATCGACAACCTTGCCACCCTCGCGTCGAATATAAACGCGCTTATGCGGTTTCACCGTTTCCTTACTCGGATCCTTGTAGATGGATAATGGTGCCCGATCTTCAAAAATAGATTGGCCGATAAGGGCTTTCATGTGCTCGGCAATATATTTCCTGCGTGCACCGTCGGCAGGCTGTTGGTTGACCATATCGATCGATATCGCCTTGAGAACCCTGCGGGAGCAAATGCGCTCCGCAAATTCCTTACAAGGTCCATTGCCTTTCACCGCTGACGTCTCCAACGCGTTCCAGATAATTGCATCGTCCAGCGCAAAATAATCCTCTATGCGTGGCTTAGCTTGCGCGTAATAGATGCGAAGGGGATGATCCACGGATACTGCAAGTTCAGCGTGTGGCCCCTTCGCGGCTTCTGCGCTGAAAGCCAACAAGAACGCGGTCAGCATCTGCTCGATACCGCGGGTTGTTCTATGAAGATAGACCTGAGAATAGAGATGGAAACGGGCCAGGATGAAGCTTTCCACTGCCTGAATCGCCTTCTCCTCAAATGCAAAAACTTGAATTGTGCGTCCTGAATTGTCTTGCGGATCCTCTCCACTGCTGCTCGCCACATCCACAACCCGCAGGTTGTCCAGCAGCCATTCAAAATCGATGGCTCCCGCTCTCGAGCCGGTCATCAGCCTGTCGCGCCGAAGATAATCAAGGCGGTCCGCGTCAAACGAACTTGAAACGACTGACGAATAGAAATCCTGCTCGTCCCCTCTCAACATGGCTGCGATATCGTCGGCAACAGACCCGTCGCCGCCAAACTCCTCCTTGAGGATGCGTCGGATATTTCCATCCCTTCGACGGATAAGCTCGGCAGTCCAATCCTCGTGATCTTGATAAACGTCTTTAGTCAATCGAGCTTTTTCGGCGTTTTCGAAAGCGTGACTGAAGGGACCGTGACCGAGATCATGCAGGAGCGCTGCCAAAAGAGCGGCGCGCATTCGATGGGGCCTCTGCTTTTCCTTTGGAACGTATCTCTGCGCGACATCCATCAAGCGGCGAGCGATGTGAAAAACACCGATTGAATGTGCTAGCCGCGTGTGAGTCGCGCCGGGAAAGGTGAACTCGGAGACGCCGAGTTGCTTAACCCGGCGCAAACGCTGGAACTCAGGTGTATTGATCAGACGCCAAGCGGCCCGCTCGACCTCGTCGTCTTGGTCGAAGGTCATCAGGCCGTGAACAGGATCACGGATTCGTTTCAGCGATGGCATGGCGCAGAACAAATATAGAACATATGCTGCCTCGGCAACCACTGTCAGCGAATCTCAAGGCATTTTTCACGGGACCGCGACATCCACGTCAAACGGACTTGCTCAAGCGCTGAGCATCCCAGATCTACCGCGGTGCTTACTACGCCACCCTCTCCAAACATCCGAAATTGAAATCATCAACTCGCCAGCGCGAATTTCTCCGCCTGCTCGAGATCGACCGAGACGAGCTGCGAGATTCCGCGCTCGGCTTGCGTCACGCCGAACAGCCGGTCCATGCGCGCCATGGTGATCGGATTATGGGTGATGGTGACGAAGCGCGTGTCGGTCTTCTTGCGCATCTCCTCGAGGAGATCGCAGAAGCGCTCGACATTGCTGTCGTCGAGCGGCGCGTCGACCTCGTCGAGCACGCAGATCGGCGAGGGATTGGTCAGGAACACCGCGAAAATCAGCGACATGGCGGTCAGCGCCTGCTCGCCGCCGGAAAGCAGCGTCATCGTCGTCGGCTTCTTACCCGGCGGTCGTGCGAGAATGTCGAGCCCGGCCTCGAGCGGATCGTCGCTTTCGACGAGCTGCAATTCCGCCGCGCCGCCGTCAAAAAGCAGCGTGAACAGCTCCTTGAAGTGCGCGTTGACCTTGTCGAAGGCCGCGAGCATGCGCTCGCGCCCCTCCTTGTTGAGACTGGCGATCGCGGCGCGCAACTTCTTGATCGCTTCCGAAAGATCGTCGCGCTCGGAGATCATCTTTTCGCGCTGCGTCTCGACCTCGGTGAGTTCGTCTTCGGCGCGCAGATTGACGGCGCCGAGCCGTTCGCGGTCGGCGCGCAGATTCTCCAGCCGCCGTTCGATGTCGGCGATCTCCGGCAGATCGTCGCCGTCTTTGACCTCGGCGAGCTGCGCGAGCGCTTGCGGCGTCGATTCGAGATCATGCGCGATGGCGCGCTCGACGTCGGCGACCCGCTGGCGCGCGGCGTCCAGCTGCGCCTCGCTGCGCGCCATCTCCTCGCGCGCGGCGCTCATCGCCTCGAGCGCGGCGCGGGCGGCGCGGTCGGTTTCGGCGAGACGCGTTTCGGCGCTGGCGCGCGCGTCGGACGCGTCGCGCCGGGCGGCCTCGGCCTCTTCGAGCGCATTCATCAGCGCGCGGCGCTGGCCGATGAAAGCGTCGGGCGCGTCGCCTATGCGGGCATGTTCCTCTTGCGACGTCGCCAGCCGCTCTTCCAGCTCGCCGATGCGGTCCTGCGCACGATCGCGGCGCTCCGCCCATGACGCGGCCTCTCGCACGATCGCCGCGAGCCGCGACGCGCGCGCGGCTCTTTCGTGGCGCAGGGAGGCGACCGCGGCCCGCGCCTCGCCGGCCTGGGCGCGCTCCGCCATGGCGCGGCCGCGCAAATTCTCCAAAGCGCCGGCGAGAAAGGCCGGCTCCTCAAGCTGGTCGAGCGCCTGCGTCACGCTTGCGCGCTTCTGCGCGGCCTCGTCGCGATTGGCGAGCGTCCGCGCCTTGGCTTCCTGCAGCGCCGACAGGCGCTGAGCGATTTGCGCCTGACGACGCTCCGCCGTCGAATGGCGTTCGCGCGCTTCCTCCAGGCGGACGCGGGCGCGGCGATGCGCGTCGCGCGCCTCCGCTTCGGCCTGAGCGGCCGCTCGCGCGGCCTCGCGCGCGGCGTTCAGCGCTTGCGTCAACGAATCGGCCGCGGCGCGCGCGGCGGTGGCTTCGACGCGCAGATCGGCAAGCCGGTTCTTTTCGGAGAGCCGGCGTGCGGCGGCGGTCGGCGCCTCGGCGGCCTGGGTGAAGCCGTCCCAGCGCCACAGATCGCCCTCCTTGGAGACGAGCCGCTGGCCGGGCTTCAAGAGTTTGCGCAGGCTCTCGCCCTCGGTGCGCAGCACGACGCCGATCTGCGCGAGGCGGCGGCGCAGCGCCGGCGGCGCGTCGACAAGCGCGGCGAGCGCGCGCACGCCATTGGGCAGGGCCGGATCGCCCTCCCCAGGCGTCACCGACCAATGCGCCGGCGCCGAATCGTCAGCCGAGGCGTCAAGATCGTCGCCGAGCGCCGCGCCCAACGCCGTCTCATAGCCTTTCTCGACGGTCATGCTTTCGACGACCGGCGCCCAGAGGCCGCCGGAGCCGGTTTGCAGCAGATGTTCGAGCGTGCGGATCTCGGTCTCGAGCCGCTGGGCGCGCAGCGCCGCCGGCTCCAGCGGCGTGCGAGCGGCGGTCTCGGCGTCGCGCGCCCGCCGCGTGGCGGCCTCGGCCTCCTGCGTCGCTTCTTCGGCGGCGCGCGCGTCCTGCGCCGCCTGTTCGAAAGCCTGCGCGAGACGCTCGACCTCGTCGGCGCCGCCGCCCTGCCCGGCGATCAGCGCAAATTCCGTCTCGATGCGGGTCAGCTCCGCCTCGAACCGCGCGACCCGCTGATTTTCATCGCGCAGCGCCGCCTCAAGCGCCGCCCGCCTGGCGTTGACGCCGGCGAGCTGCTCCTGCGCGCTCGACAGCTCGGCCTCGGTCGCCGCCAGCGCCGCTTCGATGTCGATCAGCCGCGCTTGCGCCTCAGCCTCGCGGCCGGCGTCGTGCGCGTCGCCGCCTTGCAGCTCGCCGCGCTCGTCCTCAAGCCGCTGCGCGACCTCCGCCGCGTCCTGAATCAGCGCGCGTTCGCGCTCGAGATCGCGGCCGAACTGCTCGATATGCCGCTGCAGCTCGGCGATTCGCTCCTTGGCGCGCCGCTCGTCGGCCTCGAGCGCGTCGCGCGCAACGACCAGCCGATGCAGCGCCGCGCCGGCCTCGGCCTCCTTCTCGCGCAGCGGCGGCAGCTCATGCGCGGCGACCGCCTGAAATTTCGCCGCCTCGGCCTGCTCCAGCGTGCGTTCCTGCACGCTGCGCCGGCCGGCGTCGAGCTTCGAAGCGGCGCCCTGCAGCTGCTGTGCGGCGAGCTGATAGGCGAGAAGCGCCGCCAGCGCCTCATTCTTGCGGATTTGCGCCGCCAGCCCGCGGTATTTGTTGGCCTGGCGCGCCTGCCGCTTCAAGCTGTCGGCCTGGCTGTCGACCTGCTTCAACACGTCTTCTAGGCGCGTGAGATTTTCGGACGCGGCGTTGAGGCGCAGCTCAGCCTCGTGCCGGCGCGAATGCAGCCCGGCGACGCCGGCGGCGTCTTCGAGGATGCGGCGGCGCGCCTGCGGCTTCGCCGAAATGATCTCGCCGATCTGGCCCTGGCGCACGAGCGAAGGCGAGCGCGCGCCGGTGGCGGCGTCGGCGAAGAGAAGCTGCACGTCGCGGGCGCGCACCTCGCGGCCGTTGATCCGGTAGGTCGAGCCCTGCTCGCGCTCGATTCGGCGCGTGACCTCGATCGCGTCGGCGTCGTTGAAGGCCGCCGGCGCGGTGCGCGACGAATTGTCGAGAACCAGCCCGACTTCGGCGAGATTGCGCGCCGGGCGCGAGCCGCCGCCCGAGAAAATCACGTCGTCCATGCCGGACGCACGCATGTTTTTATAGGAGTTTTCGCCCATCACCCAGCGCAGGGCTTCGACGAGGTTCGACTTGCCGCAACCATTGGGGCCGACGACGCCGGTCAAGCCCGGCTCGATGAGGAAATCGGTCGGCTCGCAGAAGCTCTTGAAGCCCAGAAGGCGCAGGCGCTCGAATTTCATTGCCTAAAGACCGCCACAAACTGCAGGGGAAAGCAAGAAAACCGACGCGATATGTTGTGGGTAGGCTCTACCGAAGGGCGCTCCCGAGACGGAGGCGCGTCGCATTCCGCCACCGAATCACGATTTTCATTGCATCGCAGGATTGCGGCGGAAAAAATAGGAATAGAGACGCTGGGCGTCTAGTGAAGGACAGCTATCCTCTCCCTCATGCTGAGGAGCGCCCGCAAGTCGCGGTTTACCCGACTTGCGGATTTAATGTCGATCGCGGGCAGGCCCGAGATCGAAGGCGCGTCTCGAAGCACGAGGGAGAGCTTAAAAGGCGTGCGTGAAGGTTTCCTCGTCCTTCGAGACGCCTGCTGCGCAGGCTCCTCAGGATGAGGAAACCTTCAGTCGAGCACTGCGAATCTTTGACCGAAATCGCGAGGCTCCAGAGCGAAGAAATGGGTTCAGCCAGTCCGCGGGACGAAGATTTCTGGGTGTTCGGCTACGGGTCGCTGATGTGGCGGCCGGGCTTCGACTTCATCGACAGCGCGCTCGCCTGGGTGCACGGCTATCACCGCGCGCTGTGCATCTTCTCGCATGTCCATCGCGGCACGCCGCAGCGGCCGGGGCTGGTGCTGGGGCTCGATCGCGGCGGCTCCTGCCAGGGCGTCGCCTTCAAAATCGCGGCGCGCGACCGCGACAAAACGATTCGCTATCTGCGCGAACGCGAACTCGTCACCTCGGTCTATCTTGAGAAAACGCTCGGCGTGCGCTTCGTCGACGGCGGCGCCGCCAAGGCCCTCGCCTATGTCGTCGACCGCACGCATATCCAATACGCCGGGCGGCTGCCGGAAGACGAGATGATTCGCCTGATCGCCGAGGGCGTCGGCCTTAATGGCGACAATCCCGCCTATGTGCGCAACACCTACGAACATCTGCTGCGGCTCGACATCCATGACGCCGAGCTCGCCGAGGTCGTCCGCCGGCTCGATCATGAGTCCTGCAGGACCGGGCCCGCGACCGGCGGCGCCGGCGATGAGCCGACGCCGCTTTGACGCGACGCCATACGCAACGCTTTTGCACAACGCTTTTACGCAACGACGCAACGCTCGCGCGCACGAAACTCGCGACGCAACGCTTACGCTACAGACGGTCCGCCTGATCAGTTGAGCAGCGACGCGGAAAGATCGCGCAACGACGCGGCGTCGGCGCAAAAATGCACATGCCATTCGGCGACGCCGAGCTCCCGCGCGATCTCGCGCAGCCCGCGGCGGTCGCCGTAGCTGCGTTCCTGCGCGAGAAAGACGCAGACCGGCCGCGTCGCCGCGCCCTCCCGCGCGACGCCGATGACGACGCCATTCGTCACGTCGGCGACGAAAGACTCCTCGCCCGACTGGAACACCGAGCACACATAGCGGCGCCCGGAAGCGCCGCGCCACGAAAAGAATCGGCTGCGCAGCGAATCCGTCTCGGCGAGCGATTGAAGCGCCTCGCCGCGCGGCGCGGAATCCTCAAGCGTTTGCCCCAAGACGCTGCTAGAGGCGCTGCGAGAGACGCTGCGAGCGATGCTGCGAGCGATGCTGAAAGACGGATAACGGGGCTGATACATGGCACGATCCGCTAACGAGGATGAACACGGAACATGACTAGAACGAAACAGGCACAGCGTCAAGGGAGCGCGCGCCCATCCATGTCTCTTGGGTTCCTGGCAAAAGACTGGACAGGCGCGCACGCGCCGCTACTCGCCAACGGCGCAAGACGGTTGCCCGTCTCACGCACTGTTATGCATGGCTTCGATCTTGGAAGATGTGCGCCAACGCGCATGACAAACGCTGTTACCTCTTATCGAGGTGGGCGCCGATTGAGGCTTTCGCAATAGCGCGCGCGCCCTATCCGTTCGCGCCGCCGCCCGCCGTGCGCAGCCAGGCCGCGCCGCAGGCTTTCGCCAGTTCGCGCACGCGCAGAATATAGCTCTGCCGCTCGGTCACCGAGATCACGCCGCGCGCGTCGAGAAGATTGAAGGCGTGGCTCGCCTTGATGCATTGGTCATAGGCCGGCAGCGCCATGAGATGCATCTCGTCGCCCGAGCCCGCGCCAAAATGCAGCAGGCGCTCGCATTCGGATTCGGCGTCCTTGAAATCTTCAAAAAGTTTGCCCGTGTCGGCGGCTTCAAAATTATGCCGCGAATATTCCTGCTCGGCCTGCAGGAAGACGTCGGCGTAGGTGACTTTCTCGTCGCCGTCGCGGCCGTTGAAATTTAATTCCATGATGCTGTCGACGCCCTGCAGATAGCAGGCGAGCCGCTCCAGCCCATAGGTGAGTTCGCCGGCGACCGGCGCGCATTCGAAGCCCGCCACCTGCTGGAAATAGGTGAACTGCGAGACCTCCATGCCGTCGCACCAGCATTCCCACCCGAGCCCCCAGGCGCCGAGCGTCGGGCTTTCCCAATCGTCCTCGACGAAGCGGATGTCGTGGAGCTTGGGATCAATGCCGATGGCGGCGAGCGAGGCGAGATAGAGTTCCTGCAGATCGGGGGGCGAGGGTTTGAGGATCACCTGGAACTGATAGTAATGCTGCAGGCGATTGGGGTTCTCGCCATAGCGCCCGTCCTTGGGGCGCCGGCAGGGCTGCGCATAGGCGGCGCGCCACGGCTTTGGGCCGAGCGCGCGCAGCGTCGTGGCGGGATGAAAGGTGCCCGCGCCCATCTCCATGTCATAGGGCTGCAGAATGACGCAGCCCTGCGCCGCCCAGAAGTTTTGCAGCGTGAGAATGAGCCCCTGGAAGGAGCGGATGGGGGAGAGGTGGGGGGAGACGGGGAGCATGGGGAAATCCTGCGCGAGTTGCGCGCAAGCTATTGGCGGGGCCAACGCAGGTCAACGACATGCTTCGCCGATGGCGGTCGGGTGAATATCCGCTATGCGCCATAGGCGAACATTCGCGCAGGCTCAATTTCGGTTCCTTTGCTAAGAGATTATGTGATTGGCACGTTCGGATACTGTGAACCCGCCTCGTGTGATAATTGATCTGTAACGCTTCGCGCCTTCTGCCCAGCTCAACAACTTTTCCGCGGAACTAGTCGAGATGATCGAGCAACCGATTACTTTCACTTTACCCAAGCCCTGGGCCGAGCAACAATTCACTCTCGAGCGCTTAGGCGAATTATCGTTTCTTGTAGGCCCCAACGGCAGCGGCAAATCGCGTTTCGCCAACACCCTGAAATTCGTTATTCCGAATGCGCGGCTGCTTGGAACGGACCGACTCGAAGGCATGTCGCAGAGCGCGATGTCGTCTATTCTCGGCGATCGGTTCTCGGGCGGTTACCAGAAGAGTCAATTCTCTCATTTCCGCCACGCGGGCACTGTCGGCTCCGGTATTGACGCCTTCATTATTTTAGAAGAGCGCCCAGATATTCGTGTCATCGTCGAGGCGACCCTAAGCTCGCTCTTCGACCGCGACATCACGCTGGAGTGGGACTCCGGCAACCTAGTCCCCAAGGCGCGTCTCGCACGCACGGGCGACGCCTACCGCATGGACCGTGAGGAATGCCATGGCATCCGCGAGCTCCTGGTCCTGCTGACGCACTTGCACAACGATGAGCATGCATTTCTTATTATAGACGAACCCGAGCTCAACCTTCACCCCCAGTTTCAGTCGTTCTTCATTCAGGAGGCACGTAAGGTCGCCGGGTCGCACGTTACCGGCTCCAGCCGGAAGGGTGTGCTCCTGATTACACATTCGCCTTTCATCCTCGATCTGCGTACGCTGGACGACATGCAGTCGATATTCTGCTTTTCGGCCGACCACAGTCCGCCGAGATTTATCGGGGCCTTGCAGAAGGCGGAGAGCGATCGCCTTGTCTCGCTGATCCCGCGACTGAATGTCCATCACAAGCAGCTGTTCTTCGCTGACAACCCAATATTCGTTGAAGGTGTTTCAGACGCGCAAATGATCGAGGCGATTCAGGAGCGGCGCAAGGCGTCGATAACTGCGGCCGGCAGTTGCCTGATCGATGTTGGTGGCTGCGAGGAAGTGACAAAGTATATTGAACTCTGCCGCCACTATGGCAAGGAGGCGTATTTCCTCTTCGATCTTGACAGTCTCTTCCTAGGTAGTCTTCGCCAGTGCGTTCGTGAGGACGGACTCATCGTCGAGTTTCTTGCAGGCCTGGGGCTCGGAGCCGATTTCGCCAACTATTGTGGCGCACTTGACCGCGAACTGACCACGGCAGTCCGGGCCATCGAAACCGCTAAAAACGCGCAGGGCGTGGTCGCGGCGCTTCAGACTTATTTTGGGACGCTGCTCCAAGACGCCAAGAAGCTCGCGCGCCAACGCGTGGCCGTGCTCGTGGAGATGGCGGCGAACCGCAACACTCTCCTGCCGGTTTTAACCGGGCAGCTTATCGCCGATATCGAAGGACGCTTGCATCAGGTACAGGCGGCGCTTGAGAAGAAACACATCTTTCTTCTCGGCGGCGGCGCGCTTGAGCACTACCTGCCATCATATGTAGGCGATCGGTACGCGCTGAACGACGCCGCCAAGAAAAAGGCCGTTGCGGCGGAGACCGCGTTGCTTGCGACCGGCACGGTCGACCACGAGCTGGCGGAAAGATATGGCGAGTTGTTTGGGTGCATCGAGATGCTGCCGGCTAAGCCGCCGGTCGATACCGAAAGCGTTCTGCGTGGATATGTGAGCAAATATATCCACGATCTCCAAGGGCTTGTCGTTAGCAAGCCTCACTGGGGCAAGGAACAGATCGTCGAGCATTTTGCGTCATCGCAGGCGGGCTTAGGCAAACTGATCACGCTCGCGGAGTTCAAAAGGCCGAGGGAGGGCGAATTCCGGGCAGTGCTGAAGATCGCAGGACCGCAGGGGCACCTCGTGGAGGTTTCACACGATACGAACGCTGGCATGAGACGCTTTACCTTTCGGTCCGAAACCGCCGTTTGTGGCGAATCGGCCTCATAACGATCCACGGTTATGGCGGGCTCCCGATCAAAACTCCTGCGCGGTGACCGCACCACAATCTGATTCACATCCACATCCGCAGGCTGCTCGATCGCGTAGCGAATCGCGCGGGCGATAGCGTCCGCCTGACCTGCTTGGCGAGGGGCTTCAAACGAGGTGCCGGCACCGATCAATTCGGTCGCGACCGCGCCGGCAATGGTCGTTGTCGGGCGGATCTTGCCGCCGACCTCCTACGCAGGCCTTCGGAAATCGTCGCGACCGCGAATTTCGCACTGCCATAGACCTTCCCGCGGGGGATCGCCGTTGAACCCTTCCGCGCCAAGCACGGCGGTCCCGCGACTGCGCCGATGCGGCTTGCCGCGCCCGTTACGGCCAACCTTGCATCCGACTAGCGCTTCGAATAGTTCGGACCGCGTCCCCTTTCAGAACCCTTTTCAGAACGACTTGAAGCAGCGCAGCTTTCGCCGTCGCGCGTCGTCAAAACGCGCCGGCGAGAGAGCGCCAATCTTGGCGCCACATTTGGCGCCAAAGCGGCGGCGAACTTGGCCGCGCCCTGGTGGGACATTTCGCGAAAGCCGGCATTTTCAAAGCCTTAACTATTCGTCTTTACCGTAAGCGCGGACAAGAATTCGCCCTAAAGCAGCCCAAGCAAGGCCGTTTAGTTCTGGTGAGAATATGTGAAGGCGTTCCGTGCAGTTCTGGCTTTCGCCGAACTTTGTCGCGATTTCGCGCAAATGTCAGCGAAGCTCAGAGCCTTGCGACGGAAGAGTAATTCGGAGGTAGGGGCGAATGATGCAAGGGATCGGTGCGCCAATCGATTTTATTTCTTTGGATCGTCGCATTTATTCTCGCAAGAGCTCGTCTCATCTGGTCATCGCCGGCGTCGCGCTGGCGGTGAGCCTGTCGGCGGGGTGGTGGGCGCTGTCGCAGCGCCCGGCGACCGCCAGCTCTGAGACAGCCGCGGCGTTCCACACGCAAAGCGCCTCTATCGCGCAAAACCCCTACGGGGCCATCGTCGGCCTCGGCGGCCGGCGCCAGACGCTGGCGTTCGCTGAACCGACGCTGCGCGGCGCGCTTGACGCCAGCATCCAGCCCGCGGCGCAAACGCCGTCCGCCATCGTTCCCGAGCAACAGGACGTCGACGACGCGCAGGTCGCCTCGGCGGACGATACGCCGCTGCCGCCGCGCCGCCCGGTCGAACTCACCGTCGCCAATCGCGGCCTCTACGAGGGCTCGCTGCGCCGCATGGCGCGCACCACCGTCGTGCCGGGCTCGGGACCGGACGACCGCTCGATCTTCGAGAGATTCTTCGGGCTCGGCGACGCCGCGCAATCGGCGCAAGAGGCGCGTCAGCAGCAGCCGCGCGGTCAGGCGCTCGCCTATGCGGCGCCGGACGGCGGCACGCTTTCCGACCTGAAATCCGGCATCCTAGGGGGCGTTTCGGGCGCGGCCGGCGCGGCCGTCGGACCTGCGGCGCGCTTCGACCGCTACACCGCCGTCTATGACATCTCGTCGCATACGGTTTATTTGCCCAGCGGCGCAAAACTCGAGGCGCATTCCGGCCTGCGCGAACATCTCGACGATCCGCGCTACGTTCATTTGCGCATGCGCGGCGCGACGCCGCCGCATGTTTACGATCTCAAGCCGCGCGAAGCGCTGTTCCATGGCGTCGAGGCCCTGCGTCTTACGCCGGTCGGCGGCGAAGGCGCGATCTTCGGCCGCGCCGGCCTTCTCGCGCATACCTACATGCTCGGCCCGAACGGCGATTCGAACGGCTGCGTGTCGTTCCGCGACTATCAGGCCTTCCTGCGCGCTTATAAGAACGGCGAGGTTCGCCGGCTCGCCGTCGTCGCCCATCTCTAAGCGTTTATTCTCACGCGTTAAAAACGAAAAGCGGCCCGTAGCGGCCGCTTTTTTCTTGCGCTTTTTTCTTGGGGTTTGCGCGCCGCCCTCCACTTTGGAATGATGACAAGTTCTTGTCGGTATTGCGAAGTTCATTTAGCGTACGGCTCGAAGCGCATGAGGGGATTTGCATGGCCGTTTCGATCTATCTCATCAATCCTGCTGGGGATTTTCCAACTTATTTCGGCGGCGAGGCGCTGGCGGCGTCGGGCGTGGCGGGCGGCGTGATGATGGCGGACCTCGCCACGGCGACCGTCGCGGCGCTTGCCCCCAGCGACTTCGAATTCGAGCTCTGCGAGGAGCAGGTCGAGCCGGTGAAGTTCGACCATCCCGCCGACTACATCGCGATCACCGGCAAAGTCAGCCAGCGCGGCCGGATGATCGCCATCGCCGACGAATTCCGTCGCCGCGGCAAGAAGGTCATCATTGGCGGGCCTTATGCGAGCCTTTCGCCGGCGCGACTGCGCGACCATTGCGACGTGCTGGTGAGCGGCGAGATCGAGGAAATCGCCGGCGAGATCTTCTCCGATCTTCGCGCCGGCAAGCCGAAGGACAGCTATGTCGGCGACAAGCCGTCACTCGCCGCTTCGCCGCCGCCGCGTTGGGATCTTTATCGCAACGACCGCGCGATTCTCGGCGCGGTGCAGACCTCGCGCGGCTGTCCGTTCGAATGCGAATTCTGCGACGTCATCCAATATCTGGGGCGCAAGCAGCGCCACAAGCCGATCGCCAACGTCCTCGCCGAACTCGATGCGCTGTGGGCGGCGGGCTATCGCACGGCCTTCCTCGCCGACGACAATTTCACCGCGTACCGCGCGCACTGCAAGGAGCTGCTCGCGGCGATCGCGCATTGGCGCCGCGATCGTCCGATGGAGTTCGTCACGCAGATCTCCATCGACGCGACGCGCGACGAGGAGCTGCTCGACATGTGCGTCGCGGCGGGCCTGACGCAGGTCTTCGTCGGCATCGAGACGCCCAATGTCGAAAGCCTGCGCGAGACCGGCAAGCGGCAGAATCTCAAGATCAGCCTCGTCGACGAAATCCAGAAGCTCGTCGACCATGGCATGTCGGTGATGGGCGGCATGATCGTCGGCTTCGACCATGACGGTCCGAGCGTCTTCGCCCAGCAGTATGAGTTCGCCATGGCGACGCCGATTCCGATCTTCAGCCTCGGCGCGCTGATGGCGTCGGAAGCGACGCCGCTCTTCGACCGCATCACCCGCGAGGGGCGGCTGCTCACCGGCGGCGTCGAGACCCAGGCGGTGCCGTGGAGCTCCAACATCCAGTGCCAGACGATGAGCATGGACGAGCTGCATCACGGCATGCAGAATCTCTGCAACGCGATCTACGCACCGGCCGCCTTCGGCGAACGCATGCTGCGCCTGATCAGCACTTTCGGCCGCCACCGCAAGGCGCCGGCGCCGCAGCCCTTCGATCCGAAATCGCTGCGCGAGGTCGAACAGCAGGCGATGCAGGTCGGCATGGACGTGCGCAAGATGGGCGAGGCGGAAGGCCGCATGTGGAACAAGGTCTGGGGCGCCGCCGTGCGCAAGCCGGAGACCATCACCATCGTCGCGCGCATCATGTTTCAATATGCGCAGGCGCGGCACATGTTCGACAAGGGCAATTACTGGGAGCCGCAGCTCTCGAGCCCGCCCTCGGCGTCGCAGCGCGCGGCGTAAATACTCGTTTCGCCTGAGTCGCAGGTATGTCATTCCCGACGCGCGTCTCACGCGCGATCGGGAATCCAGAGCAAAACCAGCGCTGCTGTATCGGCTCTGGATTCCCGGTCAGGCCTGCGGCCTGCCAGGAATGACAGGCCAGCGAACTGATCAACCGGGATTCATATCAGACAACGATCGCCTTCAAGATCGACAGCGGCGCTTTGGAGCCCTTGACGCCGGCGAGAAGAATGCGCGTCGCCGGCGCATCAGTCCGCGTGTGGATGGGCTGGATCGAGACGCCCCCTATTCTGCCCTCGACAGCCGCGAGACATTCCGCGAGCGCGTCGGCGCGATGGATCATCACGAAAGTTCCGCCAGGTGCGAGCAGCGCGAGACAGGCCCGGACCCAATCAATCAGCGGCGCGCTGGCGACATGCGCGCGCGCTTTCGCCGCGTCGGGCGTGACGCGCACCTTGCCGGCGTCGTGAAACGGCGGATTGGTGAGAACGAGCGCCGCCTTTTCGTCGATCAAACCAGCGGCGCGGCGCGATTTCGCCGCGAGCACGTCAGCTTGGTAAACCGTCGCCCTTGCGCCCAGCGCATTTTCGGCGACGTTTTCGCGGGCGAGCGCGCAAGATTCGGGGTCGATCTCGACAAGACCAACGATCGCGCGAGGGGCGCGCAGCGCCGCCATCAGTCCGACCGCGCCCGCCCCGGCCCCGACGTCGAGAATGAGCCCCTGCTGATGTTGCGGCGTCGCGGCGGCGAGCAGCTCGGCCTCCGTGCCGGAACGGTGGCCGGCGGCGCTTTGACGCAGGCGCAGGCGCCCGCCGAGAAAACCATCCAAACTCGCGCCTTTCATAGGAGCCGAGAGACTCACATCCGCGCGCTCCACCCTCCCCTTGAGGGGGAAAGTCGGCGCGCAGCGCCGGGGTGCGGTGAACCCAAGGTCTTTGCCGCCTGTCACCCCACCCCCCATGGCTATCGCAATGCGACCCTCCCCCTCAAGGGGAGGGTGATTGCGATAGCCAACGCCGCCGACTTGCCGCCTCCATCCCAAAGCCGTAAGTTCGCGCCAGAAAACGTAAGGCTTAAGGGGGGTCCGTGGGTATCGTCATTCCGCTCGATGAGAAAAAGGACGCCGGCCTCGACAGTCTCCTCGAACTCATCAAGCCCGACCTGGAGCGCACCAATCAGCTGATCATTCAGCGCATGGGCTCCGACGTCACGACGATTCCCGAGGTCGCCAATCATCTCATCTCCGCCGGCGGCAAGCGCCTGCGGCCAATGCTCGTTCTCGCCACCGCCGGCATGTGCGGCTACAGGGGCGACGGGCATCTGAAATTCGCCGCCGGCATTGAATTCATGCATACGGCGACGCTGCTCCACGACGACGTCGTCGACGAAAGCGACATGCGCCGCGGCAAGATCGCCGCCCGCATGCTGTGGGGCAATCAGACCTGCGTGCTCGTCGGCGACTTCCTGCTCGGCCACGCCTTCAAAATGATGGTCGAGCCCGGCGCCATCGCGCCGCTCTCCGTGGTTTCGCAAGCCGCCGCGGTGATCGCCGAAGGCGAGATCATGCAGCTCAACGCCGCGAAGGACACGACCACGACCGAGGACGCCTATATGGGCGTCATTCGCCGCAAGACGGCGGAGCTTTTCGCCGCCGCGGCCGAAGTCGGGGTGATGCTCGGCGGCAAACCGAAGGCCGATGAAGCCGCCGCGCGCAGCTATGGCATGAATCTCGGCGTCGCCTTCCAGCTCATCGACGACGCGCTCGATTATGGCGGCTCGTCCACCAAGCTCGGCAAGAACGTCGGCGACGACTTCCGCGAGGGCAAGATCACGCTCCCCGTGGTGCTCGCCTTCCGTCGCGGCAATGAGAAAGAACGTGAATTCTGGCGGCGCACGCTGGAAAAGGCCGAAATCAAAGACGGCGACGTCGAGACCGCCTGCGGTCTGATGAAGAAGCACAAGGCGCTCGACGATACGATCGAGCGCGCGGCGCATTACGGCGCCATCGCACGCGACGCGATGGAGATTTTTCCCGCATCGCCATGGAAGAGCGCGCTGCTCGAAGTCGTCGACTTCTGCATCGACCGCGTCTACTAAAGCAGGTTCCGAAAAAGTTGATCAGACTTTTTCGGTGAGAACCTGCTCCAAGTATTTTGAGCGATTCCTATCCATCACAATGTGATCGATAAGCGCTCTAGCGCCGCCGGCCGCCGGAAAGCGACCGGCGAACTTGTCATCCCTTCAGACAGTCGGATTTGAAGTGTTTGCGCTCTTTGCCGTGAAGCCCTTTGGCGTCGGCTTGCGTGCGGCAGTCTTTTTCTCGCTCCGCATGCGTCCTGGCCGGAGCGGCGCTCGTTGGCTGCGCAGCGGCCGCAGGCGCTTCGGCGCTTGGCGCCGGCGCATCTGAAGGCGCGGCGCTCTTCGGCGCGATCTCGGCGGGCGGCGCCCAGGCGGTCGGCGCGGTCGTTGGCGAAGACGCCTTCGGCTCGGCGAGCGCGGCTGCGCCGAAGGAAAGACTGGCGCAAATGACGCCGGCGGCGATGTTTTTCATGCTCGTGAACATTTTAAGTTTCTTCTGCGTTTCGAGGCGCGCCGCAGCGCCGTGTTGAGGGGTTGCGGCGCGACTCCATCACGCGCAAGCGCGCGTGCGCCATCGGCCACACCTGAAGCTTAGGCGATTTATGACAGTTTGTCTTTGACGCAGCGCAGCAGCGCCAAAAATGACTAGCGTCGCCACCACACATAGATCGCGACGCCGGCGATGACGCTCGAATAGACGATCTTCCATGCGAGCCGGCGCAGTGTGAACGCAGGGCGGACAGGAATGTCGTTGAGGCGGGAAGTCCTTCGCTCGCCGATTGAAACCGGACTGAGCGCGGCGTGGGAGTAACGCATGAATCGCTCCTCATCCAAAAGCGGATAGGTCTTGCGGCAAGGCTAAGGCGCGATTGATTTACAAATTGCTTCGATCTCAATCCGCCCGAGAGATCTCTGCGCGGCGCCGCAAGCAGTGATAAAAGCCTCGGAAAGCAATCGGCGGAGGACGACATGGCCCGCGAAACAACGGCGAAGACGTCGGATTGGCGGTTTGATCTTACAGGCGCCGCAGCGCCTCTCGCCACGCAGCGCCCCACGCGAAGAGTCATCCATGGCCGCGTGCTCGATGATCCTTACGAGTGGCTCGCTGCGAAAAACTGGCGCGAGGTGCTGCGCGACCCGAATGCGCTTCCCGACGACATCGCCGAACTGATCGAGGCGGAAAACGCTTACTGCGATCGCGTCATGGCGCCGCTCAAGAATTTACGCAGGGTGCTCGTCGCCGAAATGCGCGGCCGCATCAAGGAGGACGACAGCGAGGTTCCCGAGCCGGACGGGCCTTACGCCTATTACGAACGCTTCCACCAGGGCGCGGAACATCCGCTCTACTGCCGGACGCCGCGAGAAGGCGGGGCGGAAAGCGTGCTGCTCGATGGCGACGCGCTGGCCAAAGGCCACGACTTCTTCGATATCGGCGACGCGGCGCACGCGCCCGATCACGCGCAACTTGCCTGGAGCGTTGATGACGCCGGTTCAGAGCTATTTGACATCCGCACCAGGGCGTTGAGCGATGGCCTCGACCGCGCCGACGTCGTGAGCGACAGCGACGGCGTCATTGTCTGGCAGGCCAATTCGAAAGCCTACTACTATGTGCTGATCGACGAGAACCATCGCACCGTGCAGGTCTTTCGACACGAAGTGGGCGCCGATCCCGCCGACGACGCGCTGATCATCGAGGAGACTGACAGCGCCTGGTTCGTCAGCCTTCATGAAAGCCGCTGCAGGCGTTTCGCCATTGTGTCGATCCACGGCCATGACGCGACGGAATGCTGGCTCATCGACCTTCGCGAAGACAATCCGACGCCGCGCATTGTCGCGCCGCGCGAACCGCGCCTGCGCTACGACGTCGAGCCGCATGGCGACCTTCTTTACATTCGCGACAACGCCGACGGCGCCGATGATTTCCGCATTTCCGTCGCGCCGCTCGCAGAGCCGGGCCGCGAAAACTGGAAGGACGTCGTTCACCATCGCCACGGCGTCTTGATCGACTCCTTCACCGTTTATGCGCGCCATCTTGTCTGGCTGCTTCGGGAAAACTCCTTGCCGAAACTCGTCATCCGCGCGCTCTCCAGCAGCGAGGAACATGCGATTCACTTCGAGGAAGAAGCCTATGCGCTGTCGATCGATCCGGGACTGGAATTCGACACCGACATTCTGCGCTTCATCTATTCGTCAATGACGACGCCAGACGAGACTTATGACTACGACATGACTGCGCGCACGCGCGTCTTGCGCAAGCGCCAGGAAATTCCCTCCGGACACGATCCGAAGACCTATGTGACGCGGCGCCTGTTCGCGACGGCGCGCGACGGCGAAATCGTGCCGATCACGCTCTTGCATCGCGCCGACTTCACGCCCGGCGGAGACGGCGCGCCGCTGCTGCTCTACGGCTATGGCGCCTATGGCTATGCGCTGTCGGCGGGCTTTAACGAAGACGCGCTTTCGCTCGTCGATCGAGGCTTTGTCTATGCGCGCGCCCATATTCGCGGCGGAACCGACAAGGGCTGGCGCTGGTATGAGGACGGCAAGCTCGAGAAGAAGCAAAACAGCTTCACCGATTTCATCGATTGCGCGCGGCATCTGGTTTCGGCCGGCTACACGCGCAAAGGCGGCGTCGTCGCGCAGGGAGGATCGGCGGGCGGTCTGCTAATGGGCGCCGTCGCCAACGAGGCGCCGGAGCTGTTCGCCGGCATCATCGCCAGCGTGCCTTTCGTCGACACGTTGAATACGATGCTGCGCGACGATCTTCCGCTGACGCCGCCAGAATGGCTCGAGTGGGGCAACCCGATCGCCAGCGCCGAAGCCTATGATCGCCTCGCGTCGTACTCGCCTTACGACAATGTGCGCGCGCAACACTATCCGCCGATACTCGCCGTCGCCGGCGTGACCGATCCTCGGGTCACCTATTGGGAGCCGCTCAAATGGGTCGCGAAGCTGCGCGCGACGATGAGCGGCGGCGGACCCGTGTTGCTGTTCACCCATATGGGCGCGGGGCACGCCGGCGCCTCGGGCCGTTTCGAGGCGCTTGAAGACACGGCGCTGGAATATGCTTTCGCGCTCGCCTGCGCCGCGCGCGCCTTCAAAGACGACGGAGATGTCCTGGCGGAAGGCTGAGGCGAACCGCCGGGTCTTCTCATTTTATGGCCCGGGCGCTCTTGCCGCTGAACTGACGCTATGAACTCGGCCCCTTCTTCCGCCTGATCTCCTCGGGCGGCTGCCATTCCTGGC
The DNA here is from genome assembly GCF_000372845.1 of Methylocystis rosea SV97. Classification (GTDB taxonomy): domain Bacteria; phylum Pseudomonadota; class Alphaproteobacteria; order Rhizobiales; family Beijerinckiaceae; genus Methylocystis; species Methylocystis rosea. The sequence goes on along the minus strand of NZ_KB889963.1, from coordinate 1,673,759 downwards.
CGCTTTGCGTTCCTTTCTTTCCCTCGACGCCCGGCGAGCCGGCGGAGGTTCCACTCGACCCCGCCAAACCGCTTTCATTGACATCAGCCGCTTTCGGATTGTCCTTCTGCACGGCGCCCGATGGCTCGACCGGACTTCCGGCCGCCGGTCCCGAGGTTACGCCTTGATCCTGCGATGGTTGCTGCTGCGGCTGTGACTGCTGATCTGACTGTTGTTGCGGCGATTGCCCTTGCTGCTGCTCCTCGGCCAACGCCGCGGGCGCCAGAAGGGCGAGGGCGAGGCTTCCGATAACGGCTATTCCTGTCTTCATGTCGAACTCCCTGACGGGGCGCCAACGCGCAACATTCGCCCCGCGGGTAAATGGAGGAGGAGACCAAACTAGCAATGGAGAAAGGCGCGCCATGTAGCGCGGGCGTTTTCTTTGATTTATTGAGCTTACGCTCACGCCAGGAGGAAGATGATGGCCGTCGATAGCAAGCACGCCGAAACGATTGCGCTCCACGCCGGCTGGCGCGCTGATGAAACCAACGGCGCCGTCGCCGTTCCGATCTATCAGACGACCTCGTATCAGTTTCACGACACCGAGCATGCCGCCAATCTTTTTGCGCTGAAGGAGCTCGGCCACATCTATACGCGCATCGGCAACCCGACGACCGGCGTGTTGGAGGCGCGGCTCGCGGCGCTGGAGGGCGGCGTGGAGGCCCTGGCGCTGGCTTCGGGACAGGCGGCGTCGGCGCTCTCGATTCAGAATCTCGCGCGTGTCGGTGACAATGTCGTCTCGTCCACCGATCTTTACGGCGGCACCTGGAACCTCTTCGCCAATACGCTGAAGGACCAGGGCCTCGACGTGCGCTTCGTCGATCCCGCCGATCCCGAGAATTTCCGCCGCGCCACCGACGATCGCACGCGCGCCTATTACGCCGAGACTCTGCCTAATCCGAAACTCACGGTGTTTCCGATCGCCGAAGTGGCGGCGATCGGCCGGGAGCTCGGCGTTCCACTGATCATGGACAACACCGCCGCGCCGATTCTCTGCCGGCCGATCGATCATGGCGCGGCGATCGTCGTTTATTCCACGACGAAATATCTTGGCGGCCACGGCACGTCGATCGGCGGCGCCATCATCGACGCCGGCAATTTCGACTGGGAGAAATTTCCGCAGCGTCAGCCGGCGCTGAATACGCCAGATCCGAGCTATCACGGCGCCATCTGGGTTGAGGCAGTCAAGCCGATCGGACCGGTCGCCTACATCATCAAGGCGCGCGCGACGCTGTTGCGCGATCTCGGTCCGGCGCCCTCGCCCTTCAACGCTTTTCTCACGCTGCAAGGCGTCGAGACGGTGACGCTGCGCATGGAGCGTCATGTGCAGAACGCGCAGAAGGTCGTCGACTTCTTGAGCAAGCGCAGCGAAGTGACGCGGGTCATTCATCCGTCGCAGCAGACGGGCGAGATGCGCCGGCGCGCGGACGCCTATCTGAAAGGCGGCTATGGCGCGCTGCTCGGCTTCGAGCTGAAGGGCGGTCTCGACGCCGGCCGCAGATTTATCGACGCGCTGGAGATGTTCTATCACGTCGCCAATATCGGCGACGCGCGCAGCCTCGCCATCCATCCGGCGACGACGACGCATTCGCAGCTCGCCGAGGAAGCGCAGCTCGCGAGCGGCGTGACGCCCGGCTATGTGCGGCTCTCGATCGGCATTGAACATATCGACGACATCATCGCCGATCTGGAAAAGGGGCTGAAAGCGGCGGGCGGCTGATTCTCGCTCCTGCTCAGGCTCCGCAGTCGTCGTGCTTCGAGACGCCGCTTTCAGCGGCTCCTCAGCATGAGGGCTGTGTGAGGTCCCTCATCCGAGGAGCGGCCCGCAAGTCGCGGTTTACCCGACTTGCGGATTTAATGCCGATCTCGGGCAGGCCCGAGATCGAAGGGCCGCGTCTCGAAGGACGAGGGATTGACTAGCGCCTGACTCACGGCTTCGTCGCGAGCCGGTCGACGATCGCGCGAATGGCGGCGATCTGCGGACCTTTCTTTGTGTGGTGCTCGGCGTTGTCGTAGCCCCACCAGTCCCAGCAAGCGTTGGGGTTCAAAACGAAGTTCAACGTATAGAACGGCCAGCCCCATCCCCAGCGGCTGATGGTTTGCGGATAGACGACGATGATGTGGTTCGTATCCGCCCAGCGATTGTAGCCGGCGTGTTTGTAGAACGCGTCGCCAACTTCGGCCGCCTGCTGTTTGCAGCCATGCAGGGCGACATGCACGCGGCACGTCTCCAGCGCGCAGACATGCGGCACATAGGCGTAGCCGACATCGCTTAAACTGTGATTGTAGGGATTGCCGTCGGGCAAAAATTCCTTCTGATCGAACTCGACATATTTTCCGGCGGGCTGCGCGCTCGGCGGGTTGAGCGGCCCGTAAATCTGCTCGAGCATGGCTTTCGCGGCGTCGAAGTCGCAGTCGACGATGAACGGAGCCTTGTTCGCGCTGCATTCCTTATCGCCATAGTCCTCGGTCACCATGGCGTGACCCGCGCCGATATCGTTTCGATAGACGATGCGATCCGGCGGCACATAAGACGCATAATAATCGCGCGCCGCATCCATCACGACGGGATGCACGACCTCATCCTTGCGGCCGGAAAACAACCAGACGCGCGCATCGTTCAAATTGGCGACGTCGTCTATGGCCCCGGAGCGCGCGAGCGCGTCGGTGATGTTCGTAAGATGCGCTGGATCCGGGACAGGGTGGGCGGCGTCCGGCTTCATGCAATTGCTGGTCGCTTGGTTTGAACTCTGCTCCGCGCAGTCGTAAGGCACGCCGGCGACGATCCCCGCGCCTTTGACAACGCCGGAATGCGCCACATGGAATTGCAACGCCATCGCCGCGCCCGATGAAAGCCCCGACACGGAGGTCTCGGACAAATTCGCGCCGTAAGCCGGCAGGCGCTCGGCGCCCGACGCGGCTTCGGCTGCAAGACAGCACGTCACGGCGACGGCGATGTGTAATTTGCGCAAAGGAATGAACATGAACTTCTCCTTCAAAATCGCATGACCCGGAATTCGCGCCAGGCAGAAATGATCACATGATCGACGGCCCTTTCGCAAAAAGCGGATTGCCTGCGACGACGAGGACGACCCGTCCCGCACTCCGCGAAACAGCCTGATGCAATTCGCCTGCCGCATCCCGAAAAGAACGCGCCAATGCGTTATCCGGCACGATCGACAATCCAACCTCGGACGAGACGGCGACGGTCGGCGCCGAGCGGGACGACAACGCATCAACAAGCGCGTCGCGATCGCTTGAAAGATCTGCGCCGCCAAGCAGCCGATTGCTCAGCCAGAGCGTGAGACAGTCGATTAGCAGCGGTCGATCGACCGGCGCCTCGCGAATCGCGTCGACGAGCGCCTGCGCCGCTTCGACCGTGCGCCAGTCCTCGCCGCGTCTTGCGCGATGCGCGTCGACGCGCGCGCGCATTTCCTCATCCAGAATGTCCGCCGTCGCAATATAGGTCCAGGGCGACGGATGCGTGACGATGAGACTCTCCGCATATGCGCTTTTGCCTGAACGCGCGCCGCCGAGCACAAGGGTAAGATGCGGATTTTCGCTCATGTCCGGGCTCTTTGAAACGGCGTGCGGGCGAGCAGCGCCCCGTCGCGGTCGAATATGATGATCTCCAATTCGCTCTCCGCCGGATCCAGCGCCCGCGCGGCGGTTTTCCACGCGGCGCGCGCGACCGGCGCCGAAAGATCGATTCCTGCGCTTTGCCCGATCTGCAACGCTTCGAGCGCGCTATTCGCATTGGCGATGAGCGCCGCAATCTCTTCGCCCGCGCCGACCTCGCGCGCGGTTTGGGCGAGCCGCGCAAAATCAACGCTCGAGCGCCCCGAATGAAGATCGAGCCGCCCTTGCGCGAGCTTGGTCATTTTGGCGAAGCCGCCCCCGATCGTGACGCGCGCGACCGGATGGGTGCGAAGATATTTCAAAAGCCCGCCGACGAAATCGCCCATTTCAATGAGGGACGTCTCCGGCAGATCATAAAGCCGCGTCACCGCCGCTTCGGAGGTCGAGCCTGTCGTGCCGGCGACATGCGTCAAGCCGCTGGCGCGGGCCACATCGACGCCGCGATGGATGCTGTCGATCCAGGCGGCGCAGGAAAACGGCGTGACGATGCCGGTCGTGCCGAGAATGGAGAGTCCGCCAACGATGCCGAGCCGTCCATTCAGCGTATGCTTGGCCAATTCCTCCCCGCCAGGGACCGAAATTTCAATGTCGGCGTCCGCGCCGACCCCGATCTTCGCGCTCGCCTCGATGATCGTCTCAACCATCATCTTACGCGGCGTGGGATTGATTGCCGGCTCGCCGGGCGCCAGGGGAAGCCCCGGACGGGTCACGACGCCGACGCCCTCTCCCGCGAAAAACCGCACGCCCGCGCCGGGAACGCCGCGGCGCACTTGCGCGCATATCAGGGCGCCGTGAGTGACGTCCGGATCGTCGCCGGCGTCCTTGACGACGCCAGCACGGGCGAAATCCTCACCGCGTTCAAAGGTCGCCAGCGCGAAGGCGACGCGCTTTCCCGAGGGCAACGCGATCTCGACCGGATCGGGAGGCGGCGCATCCGTCATCAGCGCCTCGAAGGCGGCGCGCGTCGCGGCGGTCGCGCAGGCCCCCGTCGTCCAGCCGCGGCGCAAAGGACGCCCACTTCCCGCATCGCTCATGCGCCCTCTTTACCGCGAAGCGCGAGCGCGCGACACCGGCGCGCCGATCCGCTAAAGATGCGGCGATTTCCAGATTTGAGGAGCACGCTTACATGTTGCGCAGCGTTTCATCCTTTCTCGGTCTTATTGCGCTGGCCGCCGACTCGAGCGGCGCCCAGGCGTTCGAGCTCACAAGCCCCGACGTCGCCGAAGGCAAGACGATCGATATGAGGCATGTCTATGATTCCATGAGCTGCACCGGTGAGAATATCTCGCCGGAGCTCCACTGGAGCGACCCGCCTGCGGGCACCAAGAGCTTCGCCGTCCTCGTGCATGACCCCGATGCGCCGACGGGCGGCGCCGGGTTTTGGCACTGGCTCGTCGTCGATATTCCGGCCGACGTTCGCGGATTGAAGCGCGGCGCCGGCGACGCTTCGGGGAAAAATCTGCCGTCCGGCGCGCAGCAATTGGAGACGGACTTTGGCGACAAGGCCTATGGCGGTCCCTGCCCGCCGCCTGGCAAGCCGCACCGTTACGTTTTCACCGTCTATGCGCTCAAGACCGAAAAGCTCGGCGACGCCGCGCATGGCCGCACCGCCGTCGCCGGCTTCACCATCAATCAGAATGCGCTGGCCAAAGCCTCGATCACCGCGCTTTTTGGACGGTGAATTTCGGCGTTGCGCTTCTGGCGCTCGCCATCGAGGCGGGCGCCGGCTATCCGGATGCGCTTTTTCGCAGGATCGGCCATCCGGTGACGTGGATGGGCGCGCTGATCGCCGCGCTCGACCGAGGGCTGAACAGTGAGGCCGACTCCTTCGGGCTGCGGCGGCTGAAAGGCGCTCTGGCGCTCGCCGCGCTTCTTGTCATCGCGGTTGGGAGCGGCGCGCTGATGGAACGCGCGGCGCTCGCGCTTCCGCTCGGCTGGATTGCGCTCGCTGTCGTTGCATCCAGCCTTCTGGCGCAGCGCAGCCTACATGCGCATGTCGCCGCGGTCGCGGAGGCGCTGGCGATCTCGGTGGAAGACGGCCGGACGGCGGTGGCGAAAATCGTCGGACGCGACGTATCAGCGCTCGACGAATCCGGCGTCGCCCGCGCCGCCATCGAGAGCCTTGCCGAGAATTTCTCCGACGGCGTCGTCGCGCCGGCGCTCTGGCTCGCAGTTTTCGGCTTACCCGGCGCGCTCGCCTACAAGGCCGTCAACACCGCCGATAGCATGATCGGCCATAAGTCGGCGCGCTATCTCGCCTTCGGCTGGGCCGCGGCCCGCTGCGACGATCTAATGAATGTTCTCCCCGCGCGCGCGGCGGCGGGCCTGCTGACGGTCGGCGCCTTGGCCGTGAGCGGCGCCTCTCCGGCCAAGGCGCTGGCGGCGGCCTGGCGTGATGCGCCAAAGCACGCCTCTCCCAACGCCGGATGGCCCGAAGCGGCGGCGGCTGGCGCTCTTGGTCTCAAGCTCGGCGGTCCCCGATCCTACGGCGGGGCTGAGGCGGTGGACGGAGCGAGTCTTGGCGACGGCAGGCGCGAGGCCAATGCGGCGGATATTCGCCGCGCTTTGTCGCTCTATGAAATTTCAACCGCCACGCTCTGGTTTTCGCTTGCAGTCTGCGCCTTGGCTGCGAGAATATGACAGAACTGCAAATTTTCAGGTCCATGGCGCCACAGCTCTGCTCGCCAGATTTCTAACCTTGCCCATCTTGAATGTGTTATTAGTTAGATTGTGCGGTGCAGCATGAAACGCAGCGCGGCGGCTGCGACGGGGGTGGCGGGGAGAAGCGTAAAGATGGACCGTATGTCGTACCAGCTATACGAAATGTTGCACTTGGCTTTCGCGCCGGCACGGGCGGCGACGGACGCGATGTTGCACGCGATGAAGAATCCGCTCAATCCGCTGCATCACACGTCGTTCGGCCGCAACGTCGCCGCCTCGGCGGAACTGTTCGAGCGCATGACCCGCCGCTACGGGAAACCCCTGTTCGGCCTGGACACGACGATTGTCGATGGCGCCGAGGTCGAAATCGTCGAGGAGGTTGTCTGGAGCCGTCCGTTTTGCGGCCTGCTGCATTTCAAGCGGCTGTTTACTGGTCCGGCGCCCCGACAGTCGAAATTGCTGATTGTCGCGCCGATGTCCGGCCACTACGCCACGCTGCTGCGCGGCACGGTCGAGGCGTTCCTGCCGACCTACGACGTCTACATCACGGATTGGAGCGACGCGCGCACGGTGCCGCTCGTCGACGGCTCCTTCGATCTCGATGATTACATCGATTATCTCAGCGAAATCATGCGTTTCCTTGCCCTGAACGGGCCTGAAACGCCCTTGCATACGCTTGGCGTCTGTCAGGCGTCAGTGCCGCTCATCTGCGCGATCGCCGCAATGGAGGCGGGCAACGATCCTGACGTCCCCGAATCCATGGTGCTGGTCGGCGGCCCTATCGACACAAGGGTGAATCCGACGGCCGTCAACAAGCTGGCGCAGCAGCGCGGGATGGATTGGTTCCGCAGCCATTGCATCCACAGCGTGCCGTTTCCGCACGCCGGCATGGGACGCCAAGTCTATCCGGGCTTTCTGCAGCTCTCCGGCTTCATGTCGATGAATTTCGAGCGCCATATCTCGGCCCATCTCGAAATGTTCAACCATCTCGTCGAGGGGGACGGCGACTCCGCCGAAAGACACCGCGATTTTTACGACGAATATCTCGCGGTGATGGACCTGACCGCAGAATTCTATCTGCAAACCGTGGATCGCATCTTCGTCCGCCACGAGGTGCCGCTCGGCCTGTTGCGCCACCGGGACCATCTCATCGACCTCAAAGCAATCAGCCGCACGGCGCTCTTTGCGGTCGAGGGTGAAAAGGACGACATTTCCGGCGTCGGCCAGACCGAAGCCGCGCTGGATCTGTGCGCCAATATTCCTGCCGCCCGGAAACGCCATTATGTCCAGAAAGGCGTCGGCCATTACGGCGTCTTCAACGGCTCGCGCTTTCGCGACGAGATTGCGCCGCGCATCCGCGCATTCGCGGCCGACATGGAAAGTCTCGAGGGCTTAGGGACGACGCGTCCTCGCCTTGCATGGAGCGCGGAATAAAGGCAAACTCCGCGCCCTCGCCGCGATTAGAGTGGGCGCTTTCGCGCGCCAGATCCAATCATCCAAGGAACATTCGATGGACGTGCAGGACGCAGCCTCGCGCGAAGCGCTGCAAAAAGAAATTGACGCCATTCATTGGTATCATGAGTTCGATTTCGGAAACGGGCTGCGCGCCCTCAGCGTGTCGCAGGCCGACGATCATCGCCGCATCTGGCGCTTTATCGAGAGCGAGCTCGACAAGATCGATTTCGCCGGCAAGAGCGTGCTCGAAATCGGCTGCTGGGACGGATACTGGAGCTTTTACGCCGAGCGGCGGGGCGCCAAGCGCGTTGTCGCCACCGACGACGTGAGCCAGAACTGGGCGAGCGGCGCCGGGCTGCGCCTCGCCAAGAAGCTTCTAAACTCCAATGTCGAGATCAATCAGAGCGTTTCGATCTACGAAGCCTCGAAGCTCAATGAGACCTTCGACATCATCATCTGTCTCGGCGTCTATTACCACCTTGTCGACCCCTTCGCGGGATTCGCCGAAGTGCGGCATCTCATGCACGAAGGATCAATCGCGATTTTCGAAGGCGACGCGACGCTCGAATTGCGACCCGACACTTTTTATTGGGACATGTCGGACTCGGCGAAGTCCTGCTTCGTGCCGACGCAGTGGGGCCTCAACCACATGCTGAAGACAACCTATATGGATGTCGTCGCGCAGAGCTGGATGCGTCCGCCGCCGGCATTCAAGGTCAATGTCGATCCGGCGCATCTTTTCGGTTTCACGGGCGCGCTGGATCCTTCAGGCTTCCCGCCCCTGAAACATCGCGAGCGCATTCTCACCGTGGTGAAGCCGTTCAGCGGCGAAAATCCGCTGCATCCCTATAAGCCGCCGTTCAATCTCGCGAAATTCGACACGCGCTGGAAATAGTACGGATATCCATGCATTTGGGCCGTGTCATTCCCGGCAGGCCAAAGGGCTGACCGGGAATCCAGGGCCGATCAAGCGCGCTGGTCTTGCTCTGGATTCCCGATCGCACGCTTTGCGCGCGTCGGGAATGACGCAAGCAGCTTACAGCGTAGGCGTGAGGCCCGCGACGAAATTCTCGCGCGCCAATCTCATCAGCAATCCGCTCGTCGCCTCGTCGGCGACCCAGGCGTCGACACGCGGATTGCTGAGCTGCGAGGGATCGTGGCCGCTATAGATCTTGTAGCAGGACGCGATGTACTGCGGCAACGTCAGGAAGTCGCCCACCGTCGTCGATATATGGTGGTTCTGCAGCTTGAACATATAGCCGCCCTGCGCCCCATATCGCTTCGCGATCGACGGATAGATCGGGAAGATCTCGCTGCGCGCGAGATCATGAATGGCGTAATAGTTGAAATTCACTGTCCGCGGATTCAGTCCGACCCTCTCGAAAAGCTTCTTGGAGAGATCGAACAGCACAAAGCTCATCGGATGCACGGTGCTGTACATGAAGACGCCGCGGCGCGACCAGTTCATCAGCTCGGCCGAAAGATCGAGGCCATATCTGTCGCGCGTCGCATCGAGCAGTTCGCGCGAGGCGTCGTTCCACATGTCGAAATAGCCGAGCGCGTCAAAGACGTTCTCGTTGAAGAGCGCATTCGCCATCTCGACCGACAAGCCCTTGCGATAGGCGAAAAGCGCGATCGCCGAATGGTAGGGACCGATCGGCCCGCAAACGAAACCATGCATGCGCGCCAGATCGTGAATATAGACGAGATCGGGATGAAAGGCCGCAAAGGTGATCGCAGGAAAGATCATCGTCTTCGGCAGGCGCTTGCATAATTCTTCTGAACCACCGCCGCGCACATGACCGTCAAGAAAGTCATGCGAGAAGACGTAGTCGTAAGTCTCCAGCGTCTTGGCGAAGAGGCCCATCGTCGAGCGGGCGCGGGCGATCATCGAAAAATGGTCGACGGTCGCGCTCGGATCGAGCACTTTCATCGCATAGGCGACGCCGAAACTCTGGCAATTGCCGATGATGGCGATCCGCGGCCCGGTGTTGCGCATGACGCGGCCGGTGATCTTCGCGAGCCGCGGCTCGACGGCGTATTGCCGCCAGGATTTTAGAATCTGTCTGTCAACCTGCGTTAACATGCGGTCTTTCATGGATTGGCGACGGCGCGGGCGTTCTCAGCGGCGCCGCCGGGTGACAAGCGGTCGGGCGCCGTTTATGTTGCGACGCCAGAGGGCGGCTCGCGAACGACGCGGGAAAAGCTCGATCCGCGACCATCGGCCGGATCAGAAAGGAGTGCGACCATGGCGGAGAACCCCTATAGCTCCCTACCCGACCATCGCTTTTGGCGCAAGGCGGTGACCTCGCTGCCGCCCTTCGCGCTCGATCCAATCATTCGCACGCCTTTTAAGATTTCGCCGCAGGACAAAGTCGCGACGGGCGGCAGCTGCTTCGCGCAGGAGATCGCCATGGGCCTGCAGGCGAGCGGATTCCATTATTATCTCGCCGAGCAGCCGCCGGCCGGCATGTCTGCGGATGAGGCGCTGCGCCGCAACTACTCAATGTATTCCTGCCGCTACGGCAATCTCTACACGACCGCGCAGCTGCTGCAATTGATCGAACGCGCCTATGGACGCTTCACGCCGCAGCTCGATCACTGGAACAGGCCGGAGGACGGCCGCGTCGTCGATCCGTTCCGTCCGCGCATCGAACCAGACGGATACGCCACTGTTGACGAGATGCGCGCCGATCGCGAGCGGCATCTCGCCGCGGTCCGCCACATGCTCGAGACGATGGACGTCTTCGTTTTCACATTCGGCCATACCGAGACCTGGCGCCACAAGCCCGACGGCGCGATCCTGCAGCTTGCGCCGGGCGTCGCCGGCGGCGCCTGGGATCCGAGCGTCTACGAGTTCTACAATATGACCGTCAGCGAAGTCGTGCGCGACTTCATGGCCGCCGTCGACCGCATTCGCGAGGTCAATCCCAAGGTTCGCATCGTGCTGAGCGTGTCGCCGGTCGGCATTATCGCGACCTATGAAGACCGGCACGTTATTGAGTCGAACTGCGCCGTCAAGGCGATTCTGCGCGCCGCCGCCGACGAGGTGGTCCGGGCCAGGCCGAACATCGCCTATCTCCCGTCCTATGATCTCGCCACCGTTTCCCCGAACGTGCCGATGTTCTATCGGGAGGATACGAGACGCATCAATCCCTATGGCGTCGATCGCGCCATGAGGGTGTTCTTCGACCATTTCACCGATCGCCGAAAAGAGCAGGATGCGGTGAAGGCGGTGAAAATCGACGTCGCCGCTGAAGCCGAGAGCAACTCCCGCGTCGTCTGCGACGAGGAAGCGATCGAGTCAGCTTAAGAGACAACGGCGGCGGGTCGGCGGTCGGGGTCGATTCGCCAGGAACGCCGAGTCATGCCGACCGCCAAAGGACGCTTGAATGATTATTGGTTCGCTTGCGCTCGCGACAGCTGGCGCTTTCACCGGCGCCTCGCTCTATGTCAATTACGTCGAACAGCCGGCGCGGCTTGCGCTCACTGACGACGCGCTGATCAAGGAGTGGGAGCCCTCCGATCATCGCGGCTTCATTGTGCTCGCAAGTTTTGCCGCGCTTGCCGCGCTCTTCGGCTTCATCGCGTTTCGAGAGCTCGACGACGTCAGATGGCTGTTCGGCGCCCTCGTCGCGATTGCGAGCTGGCCCTACACCTATCTTGCCATCGTGCCGCTCAACAATCGCATCCTGGCGCTGATCCAGGCCGACGCGGCGCATGAAGCGCGCAAGGTGATCAATCTTTGGGGTCGCTTGGAGCTGGGTCAAACCGCGCTCGGCCTCGTCGCAACGCTCATCTACGTTTGGGCCGCCGGCTGATTTCCGAGAGCGGCGTTTAGCCAAAGTTCATCTCGGATGCGTTCATCTAAGAACGGATCTTGGAAGCGGCCACATATTTGAATTGCGGATGACATGACCTACGATCTTATCGTGATCGGTTCCGGTCCAGGCGGTTACGTATGCGCGATCCGCGCGGCGCAACTTGGATTGAAGACGGCCGTCGTCGAGAAGGATCCGACGTTCGGCGGCACATGCCTCAATGTCGGCTGCATTCCGTCGAAGGCGCTGCTCCACGCTTCACATATGTTCGAAGAAGCGGCGCATGGACTGGCGCCGCTTGGCGTCATCGTCGATCCGCCGCGCCTCGATCTTGCGGCGATGATGAAGCACAAGGACGACACCGTTGGCGCGAACGTCAATGGCGTCGCCTTCCTGTTTAGAAAACACAAGATCGAGTCGTTTCGCGGCGTCGGCCGGCTGAAAGGCGCCGGGCGAGTCGAGGTCACGAGCGCGGACGGCGCGGTTCAGACGCTGGAAACGAAGAACATTGTTCTCGCCACCGGTTCGGCTGTCGCGCCGCTGCGCGACGCCTCCGGCGCGGAGATCGCGATCGACGAGAAGCTGATCCTTTCGTCGACCGGCGCTTTGGCCCTGGCGAAGACGCCGAAGCGGCTGGTCGTCGTCGGCGCGGGCGTCATCGGACTGGAGCTTGGATCGGTCTGGCGGCGGCTTGGGGCCGAAGTGATTGCGATCGAATATCTCGATCGCATCCTGCCCGGCTTCGATCTCGAGATCGCCGCACGCTTCCAGAAGATCCTCGAAAAACAGGGCTTCGAATTCCGGCTCGCCTCTAAGGTGACTGGCGTGCGGCGCGAGGGAACCGGCAAGGCCGAGCGCGCTGTCGTCTCCTATTCGTCGGTCGATGGCGCGACATCCGACACGATCGAGGCCGACGCCGTGCTCATCGCGACCGGCCGCATCCCGTTCACACAGGGCCTCGGACTCGAGGACGCCGGCGTCGCCCTGGAGCGCGGACGCATCGTCATCGACGAAGGTTTCGCGACCAATGTTCCGGGAGTCTACGCCATCGGCGACGTGGTGCGCGGGCCGATGCTCGCCCATAAGGCTGAGGACGAAGGCATCGCCATCGCCGAAATCCTCGCCGGACAGGCCGGGCATGTGAATTACGGCGTCATTCCCAGCGTCGTCTACACGATGCCGGAAGTCGCAGCGGTCGGCATCACCGAGGAAGAGGCCAAATCCGGAGGGATCGAGGTCGCGATCGGCAAATTTCCCTTTACCGCCAATGGCCGCGCGCGCGCGATGCGCGCGACCGACGGTTTCGTGAAGATCATCGCCGACGCGGCGACCGACCGTGTGCTCGGCGTCCATATTGTTGGCGCGGCGGCCGGCGAATTGATCGCTGAAGCTGCTGTGTTGATGGAATTTTCCGGCTCGTCGGAAGATCTCGCGCGCACCTGCCACGCCCATCCGACGCTCTCGGAGGCGATGCGCGAGGCGGCCTTCGCCGTCGCCAAACGCGCCATCCACATTTGAGCTTGTCTAAGTCGGCCGTCGTGGTCCACGCCAAGCGCTGGCGCTACGCGCCCGCCGCATGCGAGAGGAAGACGTATGGAAAATTGGAAACAGCGCCTGAGGGAGGCGTTTTGGTTCGCGCTCGCCGTCCTCTTTCTGGTCGAAACCTGGCTGTGGTATCATTTCAGCGAATGGCTGCACGATCTTGGACGCGCGCTAGGGCTTGAACGTTACGAGCAGCAGTTCAAGGACTTCGTCGCGACGCTTACGCCCCTAAAAACATTGGCGATATTTATCGCGCCAGCGTTCGCGATTATCCCGGCCAAGCTGGTTGGTTTTGAGTTAATCGCGCATGGTCATGTGTTCACGGGGCTTTTGGCGATTCTTCTCGCCAAAACACTGGCGCTCGGCGTCATGTCGTTTCTTTTCGATATCTGCCGGGACAAGCTGATGCAGATCGACCGCTTCCGTCAGATCTATTCAATTGTCCTCGAGATTCGCGCCTGGGCGGCCAGACTGGTCGCGCCGTTCAAGCAACGCGTCTGTGAGGCCGCCGACGCGATGTGCGGGCGAATAGAAACGTTCATCGGCGTTGAAGCAGGCTCGCTGACGCGCAGCGTCGCGCGCATGCGCGAACTGGCGCGTCAGAAACGGTCCGCCTGATTATTCGCAGATTGCATATCCAAAGCAGAAATCGTCGCCGTTGGGCGACGGTCGGGAGAGAATTGTCGTGGCGCTTGCAACACCAGCCGCGAACAGGAACAGCATCAAAACGTACAAAACCAAATTGCGCATGACAGGCCCAGCCTTCCGCCTCTCGCTGCAACAGTTATAAAAACTTGAAAGGCGCGGCGCTCCGAGTCTCCGCTCTTTCGAGCATTGATTTTGGGCACGCCGGCCTTTCAGAACAGAAACGCAAATGTCGCGCGCGCGTTCCACGATTTGAGCGACCGAATGAAAATTTTTACTGGCAAATCGCATAGCCGTAGCAAGGGTCCGAGGGTTTCGCTTGCGCGGACGACGCGAGGTAAGCGCCCGCGCCGGCGACTTCCAGCAACAGAATGCTGACCACCAGGACTAAGCAGCCCATGCTTGTCGTCGGACGCATAATCAATCCCCTTCTTCGATCGCCCGCACCCCGCGAACATTCGCGACATTAAGGTCCGCTTTACCAAGGCGCCGTGCGAGAGCGCACACGGGCGAATGCCGGGGCGGGGCGTCGAGAAACCTCGGTCATACTCGCGCGGGCGCGGAGCGACTGCGCCCGGGAATCGTATGGCAAAAAAGACGACGCCCTCGCGCGCTGGGCGGAGGGCGTCGCAGGAAGCTTGATAAACGGGCGAAGCCTTAGAGGACGACGACCTTGGTGCCGACCTTCACGCGGTTGTAAAGATCGATCGCATCGATGTCGCGCATGCGGATGCAGCCCGAGGATACGGCCTGTCCGATCTTGTCCGGCTCATTAGTGCCATGGATACGATAGAGCGTATCCCTGCCGTTCTGATAAAGGTAGAGCGCGCGCGAGCCGAGCGGATTGTCGGGACCGCCCGGCAGACCGCCGGCGTCCGCCGTCGGCTGGAGATGCGGCCAACGCTCGAGCATGTCTTTTGGCGGGATCCACCGCGGCCATTCCTGCATGCCGCCCACATAGGCCCGGCCGGTGAAGGCCATCGCGTCCTGACCGGTGGCGACGCCGTAGCGCACCGCCTTTCCGCCCGGCAAGACATAGTAAAGAAATTTCGAGCGGTTATCGACGATGATCGAACCGACGGGCTCGTTCGTCTTATAATCGACGAGGTAGCGTTCGTATTGCGAACTCACCCCAGCCTTGGGAGCAAGCGCCATGAATTCGGCGTCGCGACCGTTAAGCCTCGGATCGGGAAGAGGCGTTCCGCCGTTGCAACCCGCCAGAAAAACAGCGAGAAGCGCAGACGCCGCTGTCACATATCTGAAACTCATTTCAGGCACTCCTTTCCGCCGCAAAACAGTTGTTACGATTTTCTTATCATGAACTTTGGCGCTGGGATCACGTCTTCCGAATTATTCCCTTACTGTTGCGCCGGCGCCACGCTAACCGCCGCGGCCCCGCGCTTGAGCTTTACTGTTTCTTTTTCATGGACAGGAGGCCGCGGAAGGCCGAAAATCCATGCGTTGACTGGCGTAGCGTCGCCCGCTTGGATTGCGTCGCAGCATTGAAAACCCTCCTCGTCACACATGAAAGCGGGCTCCTTCACGAGATGGGTCCCGGCCATCCCGAAGCTCCCGAACGGTTGCGGGCGATCCAGCGCGGCTTGGAGCAAGAGCGATTCGCGTCGCTGAGCCGGATGAGCGCGCCCCAAGCGCAAGCGGAATCCCTGCAACGCGTCCATCCCCAATCCTATCTTGCCGCCCTTGCGCACGCGGCGCCGCGCGAAGGCTATTCGGCGCTCGACAGCGACACGCTGATGTGTCCGCAGACGATCGAAGCGGTTTGGCGCGCCGCCGGCGGCGCCGTCGCGGCAGTGGACGAAGTCATGTCGGGACGGGCCGACAACGCCTTCGTCGCCGTCCGCCCGCCTGGGCATCACGCCGGCGTGCACAATCCGATGGGGTTTTGCTTCGTCAACAATATCGCCGTGGCCGCGCGCCACGCGCTGGCGGCGCATGGGGCGGAACGGGTGGCGATCGTCGACTTCGACGTCCATCACGGCAATGGCACGCAAGAGATTTTCTGGGCCGACGACAAAGTGCTGTTCTGCTCGACGCATCAGGCGCCCTTTTATCCAGGCACGGGCGGACGTAATGAGACGGGCGACCATGACAACATCGTCAATGCGCCGCTCCTCGCCGGCTCGACGGGGCACGCCTTTGGCGAAGCGCTCGCCGACCGAATCCTGCCGCGGGTGCGCGATTTCGCGCCCGACCTGATCCTGATATCGGCGGGCTTCGACGCCCATGAGCGCGATCCGCTCGGCGGCCTACGGCTCCGCGAGACGGATTTCGGCGACGCGACCAAACGGCTGATGGATATCGCCGACCGGCGCTGCGGCGGCCGCATCGTCTCAATGCTCGAAGGCGGCTATGACGTCGACGCTCTGAGCCGCAGCGTCAACGCGCATGTGCTGGCGCTCATGGGCGTTGCGGAGAACACGAACGCCTAGCGCGGCGGCCGGTAGCCTGCGCAACCTAAGCGATAATGCAAAAGGGCCGCGAGCTGACGCTCCGGCCCTTCTTCATGCGTCTGGATCAACAGGCGTGGCGGAACTCAGCCCTGGCGGGCCTTATAGCGCTTCTGCACCTTGTTGATGATGTAGACGCGGCCTTTGCGGCGCACGATCTGGTTGGCGCGATGGCGCGAACGCAGAGATTTCAAAGAGTTGCGGACTTTCATCGGTCTATCCCCGGCAATGGTGAACTGGCCGGGATAACGCCCAGCGCTTCGTTGGCCCCGCCTATGCCCTATTTCGCCCCGGCGATCAAGCCGAAACGCCTAGAACGTCAAAAGCGCGCATTGGCGAAAAACCGCAGATTCGCCCCCGGGAGCAGCACCTCATCCTTGCGGAAGGAGACGCTGTTGCGGATGTCCTCGTTGAGGAGATTGTCGCCGACGAGTCCCAGCCGCAACTCGCGGCTCAGCGGATCGCCCGGATCGAGCAGCATGCGGTAGCTGATTTCGGCCTTCAGCAGATTATAGCCCTTCGTTGGCGTTTCATTGGTCAGGTCGATGTTGCGCTGCGCGAAGGCGTGCAAAAAATTGACCCGCAGCAGCCAATTCGAATCTCGCCAGAACAATCCGCCGCCGAGCCGCACGGGCGGGATGCGGGGGACGTTGCCGCCGCCCACGAATGTCGCCCGCACCACGTCAAACTGGTGCTCCGCCCCGAAAACGCCGCCTGCCAGCGTCGCGACGTCGAGTTGGCTTTGAAACTCGCCGCCCCGGAAGAGCGCATTGCGCTGCGAATAGATCGCCTCGCGCAGATCGCCCTCGCCTTCCAAGGCGCAGCTCGCAATATCTTCCTCGCAGACCGCGCCGGTGAGATTTCGGAAGATAAAGCCGTCGAAGCGCGTGAGGTAGGCTGTCGCCTCGAAGCGGAATGGGCCGACTGGGCGGCGCAAGCCGATTTCGATGGTCTTCGCCCCTTCAATTCGAAGATTCGGATTGCCGATGTCGAAAGTGCCCGTCGCCTCATGGATTCCGCGCGAAAAGAGCTCGGGCGCGCGCGGCGCGCGTTCGACATATTGGGCGGTCAGACTGGCGACGACGCCTTGCGGCAGATCCTGGAGGAACCCAAAGGCCCCGCTCTTTGGCGTGAAATTTCGCACGCGGGCGACTTGCAGCGCCGGATCAGCGAGGGGTTCGGGAAATGCGTCGAAGACGAGGAGTTCGGGAAATGCGCCGGAGACGGTCGCGTGTTCTATGCGTCCGGCCAGCTGCATTCTCGATGTGTCGGTCAGTCTGAATTCATTGAACCAATAGCCGGCGACGCTTCGCGTCCGATTGGGGTCGAAGAGCCCGCCCTCGCGTCCTGGCGAAGTCAGGATCTGATGCATCCCCTGCACGCCGAAGGCGCTGGTCAGAGTCGCGAAGGACAAGTCGACCGGGCGAAGCTGGGTTTCGACCCGCGCCTCGAGATCCTTGTTGGTGAAGGTCTGCTGAACGCCGTCGAAGCCCCCCTCATTGGCGAGTTCGTGGTGCTTGTAGTCGGTCAGACCCGCCCAGAAGCGGACCGCTTCGATATAGGCCGACTGCGGACGGAACTCGCCCTTGGTCGTCACGCGCGTCTGGCGAAGTTCGATGCGCGTATTGGTCTCCGTCGGCTCAATGCCAGGGATGCGATAGCGCGAGTTGAACTGCGTCACCGCGACGCCGACGAAGCCGCCGTCGAAGAAATAGGAGCCGCCCACCGAACCGCCGGCCGAGCGCATTGACGAATTGGGCTGGCGTCCGAAGACCGGCGGCGGCGGATCCGGCGGAAAAAGGTATGGATAGCCGGGAATAAGGTAGTCGCTGCTGCGACGGCCATGGACATCCATGTGGAAGGCGACGTTGCCGCGGCCGACGTCGAGCAGAGTCGCGTTCTCGAGCGAGTTGTCGACGGTCATCACCGCGCCGCGAGTCTCGACGACCGAGCAACCCTCCGTCTCGGCCGTTGGGATGAGCGCGAGACGGCACGGCAAGGCCGTGGGAATGCGGTTGTTTTCGACATTGACGACGCCGCCGATCGCTTGCGACCCCCAGCGAAGCGTCGCCGGGCCGCGCACCACCTCGATTTGGCTCGCGGCGACGGGATCGAGCGGTACGGCGTGATCCTCGCCAAGTTCCGAGACGCCGCTGTTGCTGACGCCGTTTTCCTGGATTCGCACCCGGTAATTGTCGAGACCGCGCACGATGGGACGGCTCGCCGCGCCGGGCGCGAAGGTCGATCCGGTGACGCCCGGCTTGGCGAAGAGCACGTCGCCAAGCGTCGCGCCCGGCGAGCGCCGCAGCTCCTCATTGGTGACGACCGTGACCGTCGCGAATTGATCGGCGACGATGGGAAGGACGCCTAGCGGCGCCACGGCCGGTTCGCGCGGCTCGGGTCCGCTCGGGCCGGCGACGCTGCGGTTGCGCCCGCCGGGCGCTGGGGGAGTCTGTGGCGGGGAGACGATTTTGGCGCGCTTGATCGGACTCACGGAGCCGACTTCAATCGGCGGCAAGGCCTGCTGAGCCAAGGCGCTCGCGACGCTGATGAAAATCCCGACTACGGCGCCGCCGGCTGCTGCGCCGGCCAAAACGCTCTTCCTCATGGACGCCCGCTCTCGCTGATTATGTTATAACATAACATAGCCGAGGCGGGCTGAGCCGTGTCAATACGCTGTGGCTCGGCGTGAGCAGGTCGGCGCCGACTGTGGCCTCGGCGCCACACTCGAAGATCAGAAGGTCTCGGCCGTCGCGCTCGTCTGTCCGGCGCGATAGTTCTCCCAGCCATGCGCGCGCAACTTACAGGCGGGGCATTCGCCGCAGCCATAGCCCCAGTCGAAGCGGCGGCCCCTCTCGCCGAGATAGCAAGTGTGGGTTTCTTCGACGATGAGCCGCACCAGCGCTTCGCCGCCGAGCGATTCCGCCAATCGCCAGGTCGCCGCCTTGTCGATCCACATCAGCGGCGTATGAATATTCATGCTGCGATCCATGCCGAGACTGAGCGCCTGCGCCATGGCGCGGATCGTCTGGTCGCGGCAGTCTGGATAGCCAGAATAGTCGGTCTCGCACATGCCGCCGACGAGATCGTTGACGCCGCGGCGATAGGCGAGCGCCGCGGCGAAGGTCAGAAACAGCAGATTGCGCCCTGGAACGAATGTGTTGGGAAGCCCGTCGGCGGCGAAGGCGATCTCCGCGTTGCGCGTCAACGCCGTCTCGGAAATCGCGCCGAGCGCTTCGATCGAAATCGTGCGATCTTCGCCAAGCCGCTCGGCCCAAAGCGGCGAAAGCCGCGCGAGCCCTTCCCGCAAACCGGCCCGGCGCGAGAGTTCGACGCGGTGGCGCTGGCCGTAATCGAATCCGACCGTCTCGACGCGCTCGAAGCGTGACAGCGCCCAGGCAAGGCAGGTGGTGGAATCCTGCCCGCCGGAAAACAGCACGAGCGCGGCGGAGGAGTGAGTCGGGAGATCGTTCGTCATCGCGCCTAACTTACGTTACGGCTGCGAAACTGCGAGCCGCCCAGCGGGCGCGCCTCTTGAAAGTTTGACGGCGCCCTCACCAATCGCGTCCGGTCCACCCATATTCGAGCCGAAACCGAGGCGGAGATGCTGCTCTATAATACGCCGCTGGCGCCCAATCCCAGACGCGTCCGCATTTTTCTGGCTGAGAAAAACGTCACGATTCCCCTTCGCGACGTCAACCTCATGTCCCATGAGCACAAGCAGGAGTCCTATGCGGCGGTCAATGCGCTGGAGGAAGTTCCGGCGCTCGTGCTCGACGACGGCGCGAAGCTCACAGAGTCGGTCGCCATCTGCCGCTACATCGAGTCGCTATATCCGGAGCCGCCGCTTTTCGGGCGCGACGCGCGGGAAACTGCCTTCGTCGAAATGTGGCAGCGCCGGGTGGAATTCCGCCTGTTCACGCCGGTGGCGCTGGCCTTCCGGCACAGCCATCCGGCGCTGGCGCGGCTCGAGTCTCCGCAGCTCCCGCAATTGGCCGAGCATCAGCGGCCGCGCGCGCAACAGATGATGCGCTTTCTCGATGGCGAACTCGCCTCGCGGCGCTTCATCGCCTCGGATGAATTCACGATCGCCGATATCACCGCCATCGTCGCCATGGATCTGACGAAGGTCGCCCGGGTCGAGATCCCTGACGCACTACCAAATCTCTCCCGCTGGCGGGCGGACGTCTCGGCGCGCCCGAGCGTCGTTCCCTGATGCGGCGCGTGTCGGGCAGGAAACTCGATGAGATCACGGCGTGCATCCGCGCCTGCCGCGTCTGCGCCGAAACGCCCGAGGGCGTAAAGCTGCCGCATGAGCCGCGCCCGGTGTTGCGCGTCTCGCCCACCGCCCGGCTGCTGCTCGCGAGCCAGGCGCCCGGCAATCTCGTCAATGTGACCGGCGTTCCTTTCAACGATCCCTCTGGAGATCGTCTGCGCGACTGGATGGGCGTGGATCGCGAGACCTTCTATGACGTCTCGCGTATCGCCATCGTGCCCATGGGCTTTTGCTTTCCGGGTTACGACGCCGCCGGGGGCGACCTGCCGCCGCGCCCCGAGTGTCGCCCGCGCTGGCACGACTCGCTGTTCGCAGCGCTGCCGCAGATCGAGACGGTCGTCGCAATCGGCAGATATGCGCAGGACTATCATTTCGAGCGGCTCGGCCACGCTTTGCCGAGGAGCGCGAGCGTCGCCGAGATCGTCGCGCGCTGGCGCGAATTTGCGAGCGCTAGGCCGCTGATTTTTCCCCTCCCCCATCCATCCTGGCGCAATATCGGCTGGTTGAAGCGAAATCCCTGGTTCGAAGCCGACGTCTTGCCGGCGCTGCGCGCCGAGGTCGCGCGGCTCGTGAAAACATGACAAAAACCCGGGGTGACAAGCATAATCATCGGAGATGGCCCGCGCCGCGTCGAGATCGGCAATGATCGGCCGCTGACGCTTATCGCCGGCCCCTGCGCGCTTGAAAGCGCGGACATGGGGCTCAAGGTCGCTGAAGAGCTTGCCCGGCTCGGCGAGCGGCTGAAGATCGGCGTCGTCTTCAAGGCGTCCTTCGACAAGGCGAACCGCACCAGCGGCGAAGCGGCGCGGGGCGTCGGCCTCGACGCCGCGCTACCGATCTTTGCTGAAATCAAGGAAAAGACCGGCCTCCAGATAACGACCGACGTGCATGAAGCATGGCAATGCGCGCGCGTCGCCGAGGTCGCCGACCTCTTGCAGATTCCCGCCTTCCTCTCCCGGCAGACCGATCTCATCGTCGCCGCGGCGAAAACCGGACGCCCCGTCAATATCAAGAAGGGTCCGTTCCTGGCGCCGTGGGACATGGTCCACGCCGTCGAGAAAGCGCGTGAGGCCGGCGCCGCCGGCGTCCTCGTCACCGAGCGGGGGACGAGCTTCGGCTATAACGCGCTTGTCGCCGATATGCGCTCGCTACCGATTTTAAGGGAGACCGGCGCGCCCGTCGTCTTCGACGCGACGCATGCCGTGCAGCAGCCGGGCGGACAAGGGACGTCGTCGGGCGGCGAGCGGCGTTTCGTTGCAACGCTCGCCCGCGCCGCGGTCGCCGTCGGCGTCGCGGCGCTTTTCATCGAGACGCATCCCGATCCGGGCGCGGCGATCTCGGACGGCGCGACGCAAATTCCGCTCGGCGAACTCGAAACAATGGTCAAGGAGCTGATGGCGTTCGACCGTCTGGCGAAAAAGCGCGTCTGAAGAAGGTCGGAGCAATTCCTATGCGCCTGTCATTCCTCCGACGGGCCGAAAGCCTGATCGGGAGGGGGCGTCGGCGTTAATCCGCCTCCGCGTAATCGGTCAGCCAGCCGACCGCGATGATGATAAGGCCCATGCCGGCAAAAAAAGCGAAGGCCGGCTTGACGCTGAAAATATCGGGAAGAAAAGCGATGGCGATGAGCGCTGGGCCGACGATCCTTTCGACCCAGCCATGAAGCGCGAAGGCCAATCGCCGAAAGACGCCGAGCGGAAATTTCGTCACGAGCGTCATCGCCAGATGCACGCCCGCAAGCAGCCAGGCGAGCTTCGCCGGCAGGCCACCGAAGCCAAGCACGGCTGGCGCGGCCAGGAAAATCAAAACCGTCAGATAGTCGAGATAGCCATGCAGGCGCGCCGGGAGCGGTTTCATTGTGGTTTCTCCGCATTGGCGGCGCGGATCGGCCGCCGCGCTTGTCGTTACCGCGCGGCGCAGTGGCGGTCTGTCATCTTGATCACAGATCGCCGCCTTTTTCCTTCGCCAGGGATTGCAGCGCGACGTGATTGACGCAGATGAGGTCGCGCCGATAGTCGAGCGCCCCCCGGCGCCGCAAATCATTCATGATCCGCGTCACGACTGGGCGGCTGGCATGGACGAGATCGGCGATGTCCTGCTGCGTGAGCCGGATCTCGAGCGAATAGCCATGCGGACAGGGCGCGCCAAAGGCGAGCGCAAGCTCCCCCAGCGTCTCGATCAGCCGCGCGGCGACTGACTTGGTCTGGCGGTCGATCAGCCTGCGCTCGGCGCGTTCCCGCGACGCCTCCAGTCCGGCGCTCAGGAAGCTCGCGAACGATGGGCTTTTCGCGAGGAGACGGGCCACGTCCGAAGGGTCGAACATCAGGACGCACGTTTCGCCGATGGCGCTTGCGGCATGCGCCGAGGCTCGCCCTGGCGAAACGCGCCCGAAGAGTTCGCCGGCGCCCGCGATGGCAAGCGTGATCTGCGCTCCGCTTTCCGCGACATGAGAAAGCCTGACGACGCCCCGCATCAAACAATAGAGAAAGCCCGGCTCCTCGCCTTGCCGATACAGCGTTTCGCCATCGGAGAGTTCCGCTTCCCGCAGCGAAGGCGCGCAGAGCCGCCACTCGGCGATATTCTCTTCCGACAGCATGTCGTTCCCCGGCGCTTCCGCCTGATCGCGCATCCTATCAAAATCGAAGCTGCGCAAACCATCTTGCTCAAGAGACGGTCTGGCGAAGGCGATCCGCGAAGCCTTGCGCGCAGCCAACGGATGGTCGAGAAGCGCTGACCAACGTATGAACTTTCATAATTAAGCGATTACGCTAGAATGCTGCATTGCTCAGGCGGGGGGTCATGGCGCTCAATCCTTTCGACGACCAAGGCGAAAATTTCAAAGCCAAGGCTGCGGCGACCTATGGCTTGATTATCGTGGCGAATGTCTTCGCCTGGACTTGGGCGTGGACGGCCTTCTCGGATCGGCCGGGCCTGATGGGAGCGGCCGTTCTGGCCTTTATGTTCGGACTTCGCCACGCGTTCGACGCCGATCACATCGCCGCCATCGACAATGTCGTCCGCAAATTGATGCAGGACGGCAAGACGCCCTATTCCGTCGGATTTTTCTTCTCGCTCGGCCACTCCACCTTCGTCACCCTCGCTTCGGTCATGATGGCGGCGGCGGCCGTGGCCATGCAGGGCCAGGCGCGTGACTTTCAGGCCCTAGGAGGCGCCATCGGCACGATGGCGTCTGCTTCGTTCCTCATTGTCATCGGCCTTGCAAACCTGCTCCTGCTCAGGGGCATCTGGTCGGCCTACAACCGCGCCCGACTTGGCGAGCCGGTGCTCGAAGCGGACCTCGACCGTCTGCTCAACGGGCGAGGCTTGTTCACCCGGGTTTTCCGCCCGCTGTTCCGCTTCGTGTCGCGGTCATGGCACATGTATGTCGTTGGATTTATATTCGGATTGGGCTTCGACACGGCGACGGAGATCGGCCTGCTCGGGATTTCGGCGGCGCAGGCCGCGCAAGGCATGTCATTTTCGACGATTCTGGTGTTTCCCGCCCTGTTCACCGCCGGCATGACCTTGATGGACACCACGGATAGCCTCGTGATGACTGGAGCCTACGGCTGGGCGTTCGACCATCCGTTGAGGAAACTTTGGTACAATCTGGTCATGACCGCGATGTCGGTGATCGTCGCCATTTTCATCGGCGGCATCGAAGCGCTCGGCTTGATCGGCGATAAGCTCGGCTTCGAAGGCGGCCTTTGGCGCCTCGTTCAAGGGCTTAACGACAATCTCGCCAATTTCGGCTTTGCGATCGCCGCGATCCTGATCGCGAGCTGGCTCATCTCTATGCTCGCCTATCGAAGCCAGGGACAAATGAAGGCGTATCGCGGCGCAGTTGGGATGGACTATCCGGCGCGCCGCCAGGAGTCGTGAACTCCAAAATTCCCGGCATCTGCGTCTTTTTGCCGATCAGGAAGAACGAGCGCGTCGCCTCTTTGCCCTTTAATTCGATAGTCCCGCCGTCGAGGAATACGTAATCGTCGCTGAGACGCACCTTCACCGCTTCGGACACGTGAATCTTGTCGGGCTTGGAAGTCGATTCGAATCGGCTGGCGACATTCACGACATCGCCCCATAGATCGTAGGAAAACCGTTTTTTCCCCACGACGCCGGCCGCCACCGTGCCGGTGTGCACGCCCATGCGCATTTTGAGCGGGTAAGAGAGCCCTTCCGCGAAACTCATGATGAAACTTTGCGCGTCTAAAGCGAAGTCCGCGATATGCTGACAGTGCAACGGGTCCCGGTTCGGGACTCCGCCGACCACCATGTAGCTGTCGCCAATCGTCTTGATTTTTTCGACGCCGTGCTTTTCGACCAGTTCGTCGAATTTCTCGAAGAGGACGTTGAGCATGTTGACGGTGGCATGCGGACCAAGCTTTGCCGAAAGTTCGGTGAAACCGACAATGTCGGAGAAAAACACCGTAACTTCAGGGAAAACTTCCGCGATCGTCTCCTCGCCGCCCCGCAGCCTTTCAGCGATTGCGGCGGGAAGAATATTGTGGAGCAGCTTTTCCGAACGCGAGCGTTCGATCTCGAGGTCCGACAAGGCTTTGCCCGAAAGCTTTATCTTGTCTTCGAGCTTGTCGAACGCGACGTTCAGATTTGCAGCCATCGTGTTGACGGTGGTGGCGAGTTCGCTGATCTCGTCGCTTCCGAAGACCGATGCTTGAGCCGCCAGATTTCCCGAGCCAATCTCGCGAACGACCGACATGAGATGCGACGCTCGAACCGCGAAGCGGTTGCGCAAAAAAATCAGGGACAGAACAACCACGCCAAACAATCCGATATTCAAGTAAGAGTTGGCTTCAAACAATTGGCTGGCGAACGCCTGTTCTTGGGAAATTCGTCCGGCGTATCTCTGCCGAATCAAGTTCTGCATCTGCGCAATTCTCAGAGTCAGATCTCCATTGAGCTTGCGATATTCATCGCTGAACAGCAGCTTTGTCGCTAAAGCGCGATCGGGCTTGCCCTTGCGGGAATAGGTTCCAGCGCCATCATCGAATTCGCCATCCACCGCATGCATTGCGGCGCGTTCGATCGCGACTACTTTTTCCATGAAGCTTCGCGCTTCCTTAAGCTTGTTCAATTCATGCGCGGTGATATTCTGGCTTAGGAAGCGCTCCTCGATGGAAACCGCGCGGTCGCTTTTCTTCTCGGGCGGCGGAATGATTCCGCCATTCACGAGGTCCCAATAGCCAGCATCATAGTCTTTCGGTCGAGCGACTTTGCCGTTTAGTATGTCTTCGATCGTGTTGTACCACTCAACGCGTCTCGGATCGTTGCTGGAGATGTAACCTCGCGCAAAGCGAGTCTGCCACTGCGAGGAAAAAACCAAATCCTCAGCAAGCGTGGTCAAGGATTGCAATTCGCGGTGCGATGTCTCCAGATTCTTCTGAGCTTTTTCCAGAAAAACGCCCAGCGCCAAATTGCCGCCCGCGAGAGCGACGAGCAACAGGAAGAAGATCGAGAAAAACGTCCGAAGCTTCATGTTCTCTGGGTCCCGCGATCGGACGGTCTCTTTGTCAGGAGACGGCTGTGACCCATAGGTGATTTACTGGCGGACGCACAAGGTTGGGCTTTGCGGCGGCCCAAACGTCTAGCCTCGCCCCCGGTATGGCGGCACGCCCTGATCGGGAAGCCACAGCCCTTCGGGCGGGGCGCCGGTCTGCCAGAAGACGTCGATCGGCATGCCGCCGCGCGGATACCAATAGCCGCCGATGCGCAGCCATTTCGGCGCCATCGCCGCAACGAGATCGCGCGCGATCCGCAGCGTGCAGTCTTCGTGAAAGGCGCCGTGGTTTCGGAAACTTCCAAGGTAAAGCTTCAGCGCCTTCGACTCGACCAGCCATTCGGCCGGGACATAGTCGATAACGATATGCGCGAAATCAGGCTGTCCCGTCACCGGGCAAAGCGAGGTGAACTCCGGCGCGGTGAAGCGCACGAGATAGGTCTCGTCTTTGTGGGGATTGGGAACGAGATCGAGTTCGGCCTCGTCCGGCGAAGCCGGCAGCGCGGCCGTGCGGCCGAGCAGCGCGGCGCCCTTATGCGTCTTGGTCATGCGAGTAACTTGGTCATGCGCGTAACAAAGGCGCGATCGCCGCCGCGTCAAGCGCCAAACGGCTCACGGGTCGCGCGAGTCGGGACATTCGCCCGCGCGCAAAGTGATCGGATGCGCCGACATCCAGCCGGAGAGAAGGCGATTCTCGGGGCTCTCCAGCGCCTTCAGCATTTCGATGCGCACCATTTCGAGCCATTTCTCGCGCCTGTCCGGCGTGTTCATCTCCGCCGGCACGGCGATTTCGAGCGCCTTCACCGCGAATTGATAGGGCAAGGTGTTCCACAAGGCGACGCCGCCGCGGTCGAGCATCGCCGAAACGTCTTTTTCGGGCATATGCGCGATCTGCTCCTGTTCTGGGATCGGCACGGCGCCCGGCATCCCGCTTTTGGGCGCTACGATCGCGACGCCGTTGCGATAAAAGCGATTCTGCTTCACGCCGCTGCGCGCCGCGATCAGATTGCCGCCGATGACAAAGCTGGCGCCTGTGCTGTCGAGCGCGCATTTCAACGTCCGGTCGAAACAATGGCCGGCGCCGACCATCAGCGCGCTGCATCCGGTTTCGACCCAGCGCGCCAGAGTTTCCGGCTTGACGTCGAGCACATAGGCGAGGCCAGGCATACTCTCGTGCTGATATTCGCACCGCTGCACGAGGCTCGCCGGCCAGCCCAGAAAATCTTCCTGCGCCGGCGCGCAATTGCCTCGGACGGGAGATTTCTCCAAAACCGCCTTGGCGGCGGCGACGTGCTCCGGCGATTGAGCCCAAGCGCTGGCCGGACTGCAAAGCCCAAAGCAAAGGGTGAACACGACGCCACGCGCGAATCGCGTTGTGCTTAGGGCCATCCGAACCTCCCGCCGACCGTCGCGCTTGGCGGCGAACGTCCGCTCATTAATCAAGCTCAAGGATAGGGAGGTCCCCTCCCCAGTCAACGGATTTCACCGGCGCGTCTCGCCGCGGCGCAGCACAGATCCCACAAAAGCCCGCACCGGACGCAGAACCTTTTTACGGCTGAGGCTTTTCCGGACGGCGCAATAGGTCTAAGAAGTCGCGCCGCTCCGCGCCGCATCATGAAGAGGCATCCATGACCGAGATCGTCGACATCCACGCCCGCGAAATTCTGGATTCTCGCGGGAACCCGACCGTCGAGGTCGACGTCACCCTGGAGGATGGATCGTCTGGACGCGCGGCGGTGCCGTCCGGCGCCTCGACCGGCGCGCATGAAGCGGCGGAAAAGCGCGATGGCGACAAGTCTCGCTATCTCGGCAAGGGCGTGCTCACGGCGGTCGACAACGTCAACGACGAAATCGCCGGCGCGCTGCTCGGCTTCGAAGCTGAGGAACAGGTCGCCCTCGACGAGGCGATGATCAAGCTCGACGGGACGCCGAACAAGTCGCGACTCGGCGCCAACGCCATTCTCGGCGTCTCGCTCGCGGTCGCCAAGGCGGCGGCCGAGGCCTCGGCGCTGCCGCTCTATCGCTACGTCGGCGGCGTGCAGGCGCGGGTTCTGCCGACCCCGATGATGAACATCGTCAACGGCGGCGTGCACGCCGACAATCCGATCGATTTCCAGGAATTCATGATCATGCCGACCGGCGCGCCGAATGTGCGCGACGCCATCCGCTGGGGCGCGGAGATTTTCCACACGCTCAAGGCGGCGCTCAAGAAAGCCGGGCTCAGCACCTCGGTCGGCGATGAAGGCGGTTTCGCGCCCAATCTTCCCTCCGCCGAAGCGGCGCTCGACTTCATCATGAAGGCGATCGAAACGGCGGGCTTCAAGCCCGGCGTCGACGTGCATCTTTGCTCCGACTGCGCCGCGACGGAATTCTTCAAGGACGGCAAATATGTCTATGAAGGCGAGGGCGTGACGCGCTCGATCGACGAGCAGGTCGCCTATCTTGCCAAGCTCGCCAGCGCCTATCCGATCGTGTCGATCGAGGATGGCATGGCCGAAGACGATTGGGAGGGCTGGAAGAAGCTCACCGACGCGATCGGCGACAAAGTTCAGCTCGTCGGCGACGATCTTTTCGTCACCAATGTCGTGCGCCTCAATGAGGGCATTAAGTTGGGCGTCGCCAATTCGCTGCTCGTCAAAGTCAATCAGATCGGCACGCTGACCGAGACGCTCGCTTCGGTCGAGACCGCGCATCGCGCCGGCTACACCACCGTCTTCTCGCATCGCTCCGGCGAGACCGAGGATTCGACCATCGCCGATCTCGTCGTCGCGACGAACAGCGGCCAGATCAAGACCGGCTCGCTCGCCCGCTCCGACCGCACCGCCAAATACAACCAGCTCATCCGCATCGAGGAGGAGCTGGGCGACGCGGCGATCTACGCCGGCAAAGGCGCGCTCAAGGCGCTGGCGTAACCCTCTCCCCCGCCCTCCCCCGCTTCGCGGGAGAGGGAGTAGATTCGAGCCTTCACTGACGTGCGACGAAACGCCGATCGTTAGCGTCCCCTCTCCCGCCAAGCGGGGGAGGGACAGGGTGGGGGCCAAAAGGCTCCTGCCCAATGACCATGGAAAAAACCTTCGCTCCCGCCTCAATTGAATCGCGCATCCGCGACGCGTGGGAAGAGGCGCAAGCCTTTCGCGCCGGACGGCCCGAACGCGCGCGGGCGGCGCCCTACTCCATCGTCATTCCGCCGCCGAACGTCACCGGCAGCCTGCATATGGGCCATGCGCTCAATAATACGCTGCAGGACATTCTGGTGCGCTATCGCCGCATGAAGGGCGACGACGTGCTGTGGCAGCCGGGCACCGACCACGCGGGCATCGCGACGCAAATGGTCGTCGAGCGCCAGCTGATGGAGCGCCAGGAGCATCGCCGCGAACTCGGACGCGAGAAATTCGTCGAGCGCGTGTGGGAATGGAAGGCGGAGTCAGGCGGCAAGATCGTCGAGCAGCTGAAGCAGCTCGGCGCCAGTTGCGACTGGTCGCGCGAACGCTTCACGCTCGATGAGGGCCTATCACGCGCGGTCGTGAAAGTTTTCGTGCAGCTCTATCGCGACGGCCTGCTCTACAAGGACAAGCGCCTCGTCAATTGGGACCCGGCGCTGCACACGGCGATTTCCGATCTGGAAGTGCAGCAGGTGGAAGTGAGGGGCCACCTCTGGCGCTTCAAATATCCCATCGTCGACGACGCTGGGAACGAGACCGGCGAATATATTGTCGTCGCCACGACGCGCCCCGAGACGATGCTTGGCGACACGGCGGTCGCCGTGCATCCGGAAGACGAGCGGTATACGGCGCTCGTCGGCAAGCGCGTGCGTCTGCCATTGGTCGGCAGGCTGATCCCGATCGTCGCCGACGAATATTCCGATCCCGAGAAGGGCACCGGCGCGGTGAAAATCACCCCGGCGCATGACTTCAACGATTTCGAGGTCGGCAAGCGGCATGGGCTGCGTCTCGTCAACGTGCTCGACCCGCAGGCGCAGATGACGCTTGCCGCCAGCGCCGAGTTTCACGAAGGCGTCGACCCCTCTCCCGAACTCACGGCGACGGTCTCCGTCCTCGACGGGCTCGACCGTTTCGCGGCGCGCAAGCGCGTCGTCGAAATGATGGAGGCGCGCGAGCTGCTCGAGGGCGTCGACGACCATAAGCACATGGTGCCGCATGGCGACCGCTCGGGCGCGGTGCTCGAGCCGCGTCTCACCGACCAGTGGTATGTCGACGCGAAGACTCTCGCGCAGCCGGCGCTCAAAGCCGTGCGCGAAGGCCGCACGAGCTTCGTGCCGAAGAATTGGGAGAAGACCTATTTCGAGTGGCTGGAGAATATCCAGCCCTGGTGCGTGTCGCGCCAACTCTGGTGGGGCCATCGCATCCCCGCCTGGTATGACGAGGACGGCAACGCCTATGTCGAAGAGACGGAAGAAGCGGCGCTTGCCACGGCGCGCGCCAAACGCGGCGATGGCGTGACTCTGACGCGCGACGAAGACGTGCTCGACACCTGGTTCTCTTCCGCGCTTTGGCCCTTCTCGACTCTCGGCTGGCCGGAGAAGACGCCGGAGCTTGCGCGTTATTATCCGACGAGCGCCCTCGTCACCGGCTTCGACATCATCTTCTTCTGGGTCGCCCGCATGATGATGATGGGCCTCTATTTCATGGACGAGGTCCCCTTCCGCGACGTCTATATCCATGCGCTCGTTCGCGACGAGAAGGGCGCGAAAATGAGTAAGTCGAAGGGCAACGTCATCGACCCGCTGCGCCTCATCGACGAATATGGCGCCGACGCGCTCCGCTTCACGCTCGCGGCGATGGCGGCGCAGGGACGCGACATCAAGCTCTCGACGCAGCGCGTCGAAGGCTATCGCAATTTCGCGACGAAGCTGTGGAACGCCTCCCGCTTCGCCGAGATCAACGGCTGCGTGCGCGTCGCGGGCTACGATCCGCGCGCCAATAAGATCACCCTGAACCGCTGGATTGTCGGCGAAGCGACGCGCACGACGGCGGACGTGAGCGCGGCGATCGAGGCCTATCGCTTCAACGACGCGGCGAACGCGGTCTATCGCTTCGTCTGGAGCGTCTTCTGCGACTGGTATGTCGAGCTCGCGAAGCCGCTGCTGCAGGGCGTCGACGGCGCGGACAAGGACGAGACTCGCGCGACGACCGCCTTCGTTCTCGACCAGATTTACGCGCTGCTGCATCCTTTCATGCCCTTCCTCACCGAGGAGCTCTGGGCGATCAAGGGCGCGGACGGTCCCAAGCGCGAGACGATGCTGGCGCTCGCCAGTTGGCCGTCGCTCACGGGACTCGAAGATGCGGAGGCCGAAAGCGAAATCGGCTGGGTCGTCGACCTTATTTCCGAAGTGCGCTCGCTGCGTGCGGAAATGAATTTGACGAGCGAGACGGAGCTGCTGCTGATCGGCGCAGATGACGCGCTGAAAGCGCGCGCGACGCGCTGGGACGAGACGATCCTCAAGATGGCGCGCCTCTCGCAAATCGGCTTCGCTGAGGCGGCGCCAAAGAGCAGCGCGCAAATCATCGTGCGCGGCGGCGTCGCCGCCATGCCGCTCGAAGGCGTGATCGACCTTGGCGCCGAGAGGGCGCGACTGGCGAAAGAGATCGGCAAGCTCGAAGGCGAGTTGAAGAAGCTGGACGCCAAACTCGCCAATGAGGGCTTCCTCGCCAAGGCCGAAGAAGAGGTGATCGACGAGCACCGCGAACGGCGTGAAGAGACGGCGGCGCGCGTCGAAAAGCTCAATGCGGCGCTTACGCGACTGAGCTAGCGGTTCGCCTTCTCGACGACGCCGAGGATCGGCCCCATGGTCGGCGCGAAACGGTCGTGACGCGAGAGCGACGGCGCATAGAGCGCCGACGCCGAGCCGCCATCGAGAAACAGCGCGTCATGGCAATGCAGGCGATCGCGAAAAAGCAGCGCAAATTCATGAAACGTCACCGGCCGGTTGGAGATCGCGAAGCGCGCGACATGGCCGTCCTCGACGCAGACGCCGTTGCGAAATTTCTGCGACATGCCGTTCCCATGAATGCGGGGATGAATGCGCCCGCCGATGACGAGCATCGGCCCCGATTGCGTGGCGAATTGCGCCCGCTGAGGGTTCTTTAGGAAGCGCGCGGTCTCGGCGACGCCGGCGCGCGCGCCGTCGACCCAGAACACGCCATTGGGCTTCAGATGGAAATTGCCGGCGCCCGGGCGCGTATTCGCGACGCTCAGCGTGCGGCCGTTTTCGACATAGAGGCCGACCGGCGTCCGATCTTCCGCATACATGCCGGCGTTCATGGCGAAAACGAGCGTTTCGCCCTTGTTCGCCAGTCCGTCCGCGAGCCGCGCGAAAGAGCCATAGATTTCGCCTTTCTCGTCGCGCAGAAAGAGCCGAATGTCGCTCTTGCGCGCGTCGAAGTCGCATACTGTGTAGGCGGCGCCGCCCTCCTCGATATCGGCGCAGGGGCCGGGCTCGGCCGCGGCGGTCGGCGCAAGCCAGAGGACGAAGAGAAGAGCGAGCGGCGAAAGGCGTCTGAACTTCTTCATGAGCCTCCTCATAGCAGCCGCCTCGATCCGGAATCGGCGCGAGCGGATCTGGCGTCAATCGCTCGAGGCCGCCCAGTCTTGTCGCGCATTCGCATTCACCAGCGTTAGCACGAGCGTTTCAGATAGCCATTTTTGATATCGATCCGGCGTCCAACCGCCATCACGGACCAGCATGCGATAGACATCGCGACTCGTATACATCCAGAGGATGCGCCGAGCCTCGATCAGTTGGAGCCCTTTCCGCTGCTTTTCCGCCGCGAACAGCAAACTCACCCGCTTTTCCTGCATCTCAAATCGGGTCCTCTCGAAATCTTGCTCCATTTTTCGAAGAGCGGGCGAGAAGGCCGAAGCGCCCCGAATCAATCCAAGCTCCGCGCTTTCGCTCTCGTAAATGGCGCGTGCGACATGGGCTGACATCGCGATTGATTCGACGGGGTCGGTCACCCCTTCCAGCCTTGCAACGGCTTCCTGAAATTGTGGGCCGAATAGGCCGGCATGCATCAGCGCGTGGAGCAATCCCTCCTTTGACTTGAACAGCGAATAAACAGTGGCGGCGGCCACGCCGCCCTTTTCGGCGATCCTAGCGATGGTGACCCCGTCTATTCCCTGACTTGCGAAAAGCTCCTTCGCGGCGTCGAGAACTCGGGTCCGGGTGCTTTCCGCCGACCGGCTCCGGAGTTTCGATGCGTATGGCCGCTTGCCCTGTTCGGACATATTAGATATATCTCACTATATTGAATATATATAACATGGAGCGATTGCGCATGACGTTCCAGGCTTATCTCGACAATATCCGAGCGAAGACGGGCAAGGGGGTCGACGACTTTAAGAATCTCGCGGACGAGAAGGGCTTCACTCAACAAGGGAAATTGAAGGAAGGCGTCAAAGCCGGCGAGATCGTCAAGTGGCTCAGCGACGATTTTGGTCTGGGTCGCGGCCACGCGATGGCCATCTACGCGGCGCTCAAGCCCGCAAAAGCGCCCCTGACTCGATGACCGCGCAGCAAATTCGTCGATGCCGCGAGCCTGAACGGAGGGAAACTCATATGACGCAAGAAAATACGACAGCAACTCGCAAATGGTCGCGGTGGGCCGGCTACGGTCTGAGCGGACTTGTAATCCTCTTCATGCTGATGGACGTGACAATGAAGCTCGCGCAGCTCCCTGTCGTCTTGGAAACGACTGTTCAGCTCGGGTGGCCTGCCACGACGGTGAATTCAGTAGGGCTCGTCTTGCTCGCATGCACGGCGCTGTATGCCTATCCCAGAACATCAGTGCTCGGAGCGATCCTTCTCA
This sequence comes from Methylocystis rosea SV97, assembly GCF_000372845.1. Lineage (GTDB taxonomy): Bacteria > Pseudomonadota > Alphaproteobacteria > Rhizobiales > Beijerinckiaceae > Methylocystis > Methylocystis rosea. The sequence goes on along the minus strand of NZ_KB889963.1, from coordinate 1,639,869 downwards.
CTGCTTATCTCGGCGGGGCCGTCGCGACTCATGCGCGCATTGGGAGCCCTCTTTTCAGTCACACGCTCTTTGGAGTTTATGTCGGCTTCATGCTTTGGGGCGCTCTCTACTTAAGGAATGATCGCATACGCACGCTCGTCCCATACTGTCGATGAACGACCTTCATGATCCGACGGAACGGGCGCGACCTGCAGTCGACAGCGACGCGATTCCTCGAAGCGGCTTCTCCGTTCCGAATCTTGGTTGCGATATTCAGCCGACGATCTGCGTGATCGTCCAAACGCACGTCGCTTCCCTCGTTAGCGATGCCCTGCAAGCGATCGAGAAGCTCGCAACGATAGGAATTTTCAACGCTCTTTTCGCCGATGAATGTCGCGTTATGCTCACAGATCATGGGCGATCGATCTATCGAGACGTCCGCGAGGCGATCGACGGGATCGTGAGCGGAGTATACGATGTCGTCCCGACCAATGACTTGGCGATCGCCGGCCGCGTCTTGGATCTCGCCTATGCCGCCGATGGCGATGTCCCCCGGACAATGATCGTTCCCCCCACATCGCTGAGCCTCGACGCCACCTCCGCCTGACTGTTTGAATCCCGCCTGCGCCCGGAGTAAATCTCCACGTCCTGGCCCCCGGCGCAGAGCTGCGCCGGCCCCACACCGGAGCCACCTTTGTCCCATTCCATCACTGAAGCCGTCGAGGCCGTGGCGCGCGGCGAGATCGTCGTCGTCACCGATGACGACGATCGCGAAAACGAAGGCGACCTCGTCGTCGCCGCGTCGCTCTGCACGCCCGAGAAAATGGCCTTCATCATCCGCCATACGAGTGGCATCGTCTGCGCGCCGCTCACGCTCGAGGAGGCGCGCCGTCTGCATCTTGCGCCCATGGTCGCGGAAAACGACGCGCCGCTCGCCACCGCATTCACCGTCACCGTCGATGCGCGCCACGGGCTCACCACCGGCATTTCCGCCGAGCAACGCTGCAATACGGTGCGCGCGCTCGCCAATGGCAATATGGGCGCGAGCGACTTCGTGCGGCCCGGCCACGTCTTCCCGCTGATCGCCAAGGACGGCGGGGTGCTGATGCGCTCCGGACATACGGAAGCCGCCGTCGATCTGTGCAAGCTCGCCGGCCTGCCGCCCGTCGGCGTCATCTGCGAGCTCGCCAATGACGACGGCACGGTGATGACCGGCCGCCAGATCGAGGAATTCGCGCGCGCGCACGCCCTCAAACTCGTGTCGGTTTCCGATCTTATCGCGTTCCGACAGGCGCGCGAAAAGCTCGTCGAGCGCGTCGCAACCTTCCCGGTCGAGACGGAGGCCGGGGAAATGATCGGCCACGCCTATGTGACGCCGTTCGACAGCGTGCAGCACTTCGCCTTCGTGCTGGGCGCGATCGGCGACGGACGCGACGTGCCGACGCGACTGCATCGCGCCGATATTCTCGCCGATGTGTTCGGGGGCGCCGACACGATCAAGAAGACGCTGCATCGCTTTGCGCGCGAAGGGCGCGGCGTGCTCGTCTATCTGCGCGACGGCGCGGCGGGCGTCCCGGCGAATATCGTCGGACGGGGCCAGGAGGAAAACGCCGAGGAAACGCGCAAGCGGCAGTGGCTCGACGTCGGTCTCGGCGCCCAGATTTTGAAGGACCTCGGCGTTTCCTCGATCCGTCTGCGCTCCTCGTCGTCAAAGCCCCGCGCATTCGTTGGGCTCTCGGGCTTTGGAATCGAGATCAGCGCGGTGGAGCCGGTAGAGTGAGAGTTGCGCACGCTGCGCGAAATTGGAGCGGCGTCGACGGTGCTACCCTCCCCTTGAGGGGGAGGGTTGGCGTGAAGCGCTGGGGTGGGGTGGAGCCGCATCTCAAAATATTGTCGCTCTACGAGCGGTTCGGTGCGCGCCATCCTTTCCAGTCATCCGAGCTGTCACCCCACCCCGCATTGCTTCGCAATGCGACCCTCCCCCTCAAGGGGAGGGTAGAGTTCGCGGCTCCTCAGGGCTTTCACGCGACCTTCAGTTTCACTTCGCGCGCGGATGCGCCGAGCGATAAGCGTCGAGGAGCCGCGTCTTGTCGACGGCGGTATAAATCTGCGTCGTCGAGAGCGAGGCGTGGCCGAGCAATTCCTGAATCGTGCGCAGATCGCCGCCACGACCCAGAAGATGCGTTGCAAAGGAATGGCGCAGCGCATGCGGCGTCGCGCTCTCCGGCAGGCCGAGCGCCCCGCGCAGGCGCTGGACGGCGAGCTGGATGATGCGCGGCGAGAGCGGCCCGCCGCGCGCGCCCACAAACAGCGGCCCGCCGGCAAGATCATAGGGACAGAGCGCGAGATAGGCCTCGATCGCCGAGCGCACCGGCGCGATGACCGGCACGGTCCGGCTTTTGCCGCCCTTCCCCAGGATCGTGATCCGATCGGCGGCGCCGACCGGCGCCTCGGCGCTCCCGATCGACAGCGCCTCGGAAATTCGCAGTCCGGCGCCGTAGAGCAGCGCCAGCACGGCGGCGTCCCGGGCGATCACCCAGGGCTCTCGCGCTTCGCCCGCTCTTTGTTCGGGGTCCACGACGTCGCGGGCGTCGGGCACGGTGAGCGCCTTGGGGAGGCTGTGCGGGCGCTTCGGCGGCCGGACGGCGCCAAAGACGTCCGTACGGGCGAGGCCCTTCTTCTCAATGAAGCGCAGAAAATTGCGAACGGCGGCGAGCGCCCGCAGCAGCGACCGGCTTTCCAAGCCATCGCGGCGACGCTTGGCCATAAAAGCGCGCAAGTCGGGGGGTTGAAGCGACTTAAGCGCGGCCGCGTCTGGCCGTTCACCCGTATGCTGCGCCAGAAAAGCCAAGAACGTGGCGAGGTCCCGGCCATAGGCCTCGACCGTGTGCCGGGAGGCGCGCCGCTCGCCGGCAAGATAGCGCAACCATAGCGCCGCTTCCTCGGCGATCGCCGGCGCCGCCTGAAAATAGGAGGCGTCGGGAAGCGGCTTCTGTCGAGGCGCTCTTAAGGGCGAATCGCGCATAAGCGACTATCGCCCAAGAAAATGAATAAAGGCCCGTTACTGGCCCGACTTGATCTCGGCTTTCGCCTTGGTCAGCATCTCGTCCATGGTGCGGCGGATCTGATGCTCGGACTGGTTCACGCCCGCCGCTTCAAAATCCTTCTTGACCAAAGCCACGACCCGCTCATCGGCGTCGGCGGTCACTTCCGCAGCGACCAAGGCGTCGGCGTAGGCCTGCGCCTCGGCGCCTGTCTTGCCGAGTTTTTCGGCCGCCCAGAGGCCAAGCAGCTTGTTGCGGCGCGCTTCGGCGCGGAACTGCAGCTCCTCTTCATGGACAAAGCGTTTTTCGAAGGAATCTTCGCGCTGGTCGAACGTGCTCATGTCCATCCTCGGCCGGGTTGTTCTTATAATCAGGACTCGGCGATCATGCGCCGCATCGGCGTGGGCTCGATATATGCGTATTCGCGCGCAAAGCCAATGCCGGAAAGCGTGATCCTGGCCACGACGAAACCGCCCCCCGCCCCTGCCCGCCACGGTGCGAGCGCGAACAGAGCCGCGCGCCGCGCCGAATTGCAATAAGCGCGCCGGTGCGGCTATTTGTCGAGGCGTAGTGTTTTCCGTCCGGCCATCAGACACCGCAGGAGCGTTTCATGAAGAAATTTGCATGCGCTATGTTATTCGCCTTGGCGCTTACGAGCCCGGCCTTCGCTCAGAAAATGACGAGCGACGACCTCAAATGGATCAATCAGTGCATCAGCGATAACAAAGGCGAGGAAGGCGGAACGCCCGACATTATCCGCGCATATTGCATATGCATGAACGAGAAGATGGACGACAACGAAACCCGGTCCGTCACCCAATGGGAAAAGGCCAATCCCGAGGCCCAGCAGGACTGCGAGAAGAAGGCCGGCTGGAAATAGCCAAGGACGCTTCCGTTTGCGCCATGAGCGTCGCAGGGGCGAGCGGGCGCGGTCGGAAAATCATCGACCAGATGCTCAAATTACGGGCGCCGACGCGTGCGAAGGACTGACACGGCGACGGCGACGGTGGGCCGCCGCCCTCTCAGTTTCATTGTATCGTCTTTCCCTTTGCGATAGAGTGCCCTGTCGGCTTGTCACTGGCCGCCAAAGACGCTAGGACCGCCGGTGCTCGCGGCAGGGCGCACGCCCGCCGCCGCTCCCACCCAGAAGCCGGCATGGGTTCACACTTCGGAGGAGCGACGACCCGCCACATGGACTTCCTCAAGCCCCGGTTGATCCCAATGAACCGCCGACGCCGCATCTACGAAGGCAAGGCCAAGGTCCTCTATGAGGGCCCGGAGCCCGGCACTTTGATTCAGCACTTCAAGGACGACGCCACGGCCTTCAACGCGAAGAAACACGAGGTGATCGACGGGAAGGGCGTGCTCAACAACCGGATCTCCGAATATATCTTCCAGCATTTGAACAGCATCGGCGTGCCGACCCACTTCATCCGCCGGCTGAACATGCGCGAGCAGCTCATCCGCGAGGTGGAAATCATTCCGCTCGAAGTCGTCGTGCGCAATGTCGCGGCCGGCTCGCTGGCCAAGCGTCTCGGGATGGAAGAGGGCACGCAGCTGCCCCGCTCTATCATCGAATTCTATTATAAGAACGACGCGCTCGACGATCCGATGGTGTCCGAGGAGCATATCACCGCCTTCGGCTGGGCGACTCCCCAGGAGATCGACGACGTCATGGCGCTCGCCATCCGCGTCAATGATTTTCTCTCCGGGCTTTTCCTCGGCGTCGGCATCCGCCTCGTCGACTTCAAGATGGAATGCGGTCGGCTTTGGGAAGGCGACATGATGCGAATCGTCGTCGCCGACGAGATTTCGCCCGACAGCTGCCGGCTGTGGGATATCAAGTCGAACGACAAGCTCGACAAGGATCGCTTCCGCCGCGATTTGGGCGGGCTGGTCGAGGCTTATACCGAAGTCGCGCGCCGTCTCGGCATCATGCAGGAAAACGAGACGATCCGCACCGGCGCGCCGAAGCTCGTTCAGTAGGAAAATCCCAAAGGGCCGCCATGGGCGTTCCTCATTTCGATTCAGGTCCGATGCGCGCGGAGGAATTCTTCGCGTTCACCGCGACGCGTCCCGACGACGAAAAATGGGAGCTGATCGAAGGGGAGCCGGTTTTGAACGCGTCGGCAAGTTTTCTTCACCAGATCATTGCCAGCAATTTGATCGTAGCGCTCGGCCGATTCGCCCGGGAAACTGATGCAGTTTGGGCGGTAGTGCCTGGCATCGGCGTACGTATCTCCCCCATGAGCGTCCCCGTGCCCGATGTGCTCGTCCGTCCGCAGACCGCCACAGGGATCGAATGCGACGACATGATCGTCGCCTTCGAAATTCTTTCCCCGTCGACCGCCAACTACGACCTGCGGTGGAAACGGAAAGCCTACGCCTCCCTGCCCTCGCTCCTGCAATATGTCGTGATCGCGCAAGATGCGCTTGAAGTCGTGTCCTTCGAACGCGCCAAAGGCTTCACCGAACGCCGTTTCGAGACAGCGGAGAGCGTGCTCGACCTGCCCGTCATCGGCGCGTGCATCAACTTGCGCGAGATTTACCGCGGCACGGGTCTGCTCTAACGCGCCGGCTTGCGCTTCGCGCGTCGAGCCAGTAACCGTTCCGCCATCTTCTGAAGTTGGAATAGCGCATGAAAGCTCGCGTCGTCGTCACCCTCAAATCCGGCGTCCTCGATCCGCAAGGCAAGGCGATCGAAGGCGCGCTGAAATCGCTTGGCGTCGAAGGCGTCGCGAGCGTGCGGCAGGGCAAGGTGTTCGACGTGGAGCTCGCCGGCGCCGACGCCAGCGCCGCCAAGGCGCAGTTGCAGGCGGCCTGCGAGAAGCTGCTCGCCAATACCGTGATCGAAAACTATCAGATCGATCTGTGATGAAATCCGCCGTCGTCGTTTTTCCCGGCTCCAATCGCGAAAGCGACATGGCCCGCGCCTTGACGCAGGCGACCGGGTGCCCGCCATCGATGCTGTGGCACGCCGACCACGAGCTCCCCGCCGGGACTGACCTCGTCGTATTGCCCGGAGGCTTTTCCTACGGCGATTATCTGCGCTGCGGCGCCATCGCAGGCCGCGCCGCCATCATGGATGCGGTGCGCGCGCATGCCGCGCGCGGCGGACTGGTGCTGGGCGTCTGCAACGGCTTCCAGATTCTCTGCGAAAGCGGGCTTCTGCCGGGCGTGCTGATGCGCAACGCCAATTTGCGCTTCGTCTGCCGGATGCAGCATCTGAGGGTCGAACGCAACGACACAGCCTTCACGCGGCAATACGCAAAAGGTCAGACGATCGAAGTCTGCATCGCGCATGGCGAGGGCAATTACGAAGCCGACGATGCGACGATCGAGCGTCTGGAGGGCGAAGGCCTCGTCGCCTTCCGCTATTGCGACTCCGCCGGCAAGGTCGGTGGCGAGGCCAATCCCAACGGCTCGCGCAACGATATCGCCGGCATTTATTCGGACGGGCGCAATGTGCTTGGCCTGATGCCGCATCCCGAAAATCTCATCGACGCGCTCGTCGGCGGAACCGACGGCCGCGGGCTTTTCGAAAGCCTCGCCAGCGCGGCGTGATCCTCACGCTTTTTGTGGCAGCGGAAAGAGCTTGGTGAAGCGTTCGGCGAGCGCGCGGTCGCCCTCGACCCAAAGCGCCTTCTCAGCCTCAAGCGCCTCAAGCGGCGCGCCGCCATAGACCGCCGCGGCGATCGCCCTCGCCGGCCCGGCGAAGACGACGTCGGCGCCATCCAACGATTGCCGCGCGGCCTCGCATGCGCCGCCATGGATATGCACGAGGAACGTCTCGTCGCCGATGCGAAAGCCGATGCGCGCGTTCAGTCCCTTCGCCCTGCTCGCGTCGAACATCGTCTTGAACGACAGCATCAGCGAGGCGGCGCTGAGAGGCAGCGTCGGGTCATGCAGCGGCGAGCGCGCCGCCCAGCGGCCGAGAACGCTCAAAGCCGGCTCAATCTCGTAGCCCCAGGGCGTCAATTCATAGACATGGGACGCCGCCGGGGGCGGCAGCTTGCGCCGTATCAGCGCGCCGATTTCTTCCAGCCGCTCCAGCCGCTGCGTCAGCACATTGGCGCTGATTCCGGGAAGATCGGCGCGCAGGTCGCTGAATCTTTTCGGCCCGAACATCAATTCGCGCATCACCAGCAGCGCCCAGCGCTCGCCAATAAGATCAAGCGCATGGGCTGCGCCGCAGGCGTCGTCATAGGTGCGCGCGGAAGAGCGGATCCTATCCGCAATCGTCTTTTTAGTTATTTTTACTAACTTCATCGTTGCATTTTATAACTTCTGCGGTAGGTTCGGCAACGGCGGTTTGAGGAGCGTCCATGTCCAAGCTTATTTTCATCAATCTTCCGGTCGCCGATCTGCCCAGGGCGACCGCTTTCTACGAGGCGGTCGGGGCCAGGAAGAACCCGCAGTTCTCCGACCACACCGGGTCCTGCCTGGTTTTCTCAGACACCATTCATGCGATGCTTTTGACGCATGAGAAGTTTCGGCAATTCACGACGAAACAGATCGCCGATGCGCATATGAGCGCCGAAGTTCTGATCTGCATTTCGGCCGACAGCCGCGCCGATGTTGACGCCGTCGTTGAAAAGGCGACGCGCGCCGGCGGCGCGGCGGATCCCACGCCGACCCAGGATTTCGGCTTCATGTATGGCCGCAGCTTCGAAGATCTCGACGGTCATATCTGGGAGATTATGTGGATGGACGCCGAGGCGGCGTCGAAGGCGTGTCAGAAAGAAGGAGCGACGCAATGAGCTATGTCGACGGTTTCGTGATTCCCGTGCCAACGGGCAAAAAGGAAGATTACCATAAGGCCGCCGCGCAGATGTGGCCCATCATGAAGGAGTGGGGCGCGCTACACGTCGTCGAATGTTGGGGCGACGACGTGCCCGACGGCAAAGTCACCGACTTCAAACGCGCCGTCGCCGCCGAGAACGGCGAAAACGTCGTGTTCTCGTGGGTTCTGTGGCCGTCCAAAGACGTGCGCGACGCGGCGCACAAGAAAATGCACGAAGACCCGCGCATGAAGGACATGCCGATGCCATTCGACGGCAAGCGCATGATCTTCGGCGGCTTCAGCGTCCTGCTCGACGAAAGCGCGTCATGACGCTCGCGCTCTATGGCCATCCGTTTTCGTCCTACACGCAAAAGGCGCTCATTGCGCTTTATGAGAACGACACGGCTTTCCAGTTTCGCTCGCTCGAAGACAAGCAGGCGGCAGCGGAATGGGCCGCGCTTTGGCCGATCAAACGCTTTCCGCTTCTGCTCGATGATGATCGCAGCGTTGTGGAGGCCAGCGTGATCATCGAATACCTCGACCTCCATCATCCTGGCCCAAGCCCTCTCCTGCCGACGGACCGGCAGGCAGCGGTCGATGTCCGCTTCATGGATCGGTTCTTCGACAATTACATCATGACGCCAATGCAGAAAATCGTGTTGGATCGTCTGCGCGCGGAAGAAGATCGCGATTCATTTGGAGTCGCTGAAGCGCGTCGGGCGCTGGACACGGCATACGGCTGGCTAAACGAGAAGATGAAAGTTCGCGAATGGGCGGCGGGAGAGGATTTCTCGCTCGCCGATTGCGCGGCGGCGCCCGCGCTTTTCTACGCCGACTGGGCGCACCCCATCGACAACGCGCTGGTCAATGTAATGGCCTATCGCCAGCGGCTGCTCGCGCGTCCCTCCTTCGCGAGAGCCGTGGACGAAGCAAGACCTTATCGCGCTTATTTTCCGCTCGGCGCGCCGGATCGGGACTGACGCCGCCCGCTCATCGCCGCGCCGCGCGCGCGACGTTCCACAGCGCGCGCTCGGCCTCCATCTGCGCCACGCCGGCGTTGGCGCGCGCCCGCATCTGCGCGGCGCGCAGCGGCTCGATCAGCGCGCCGAGACGCGCGGATGACCAGCTCTTGAGCTGTTCATCCATCAGCGCGCGGTGCATGAAGCCAAAGCCCGCGCGCATCAGCGCCGAAACGCCGGCGTCAGGTCGCCCGCCCTCGCGCTCCATGGCGAGACGGGCGCGGTGAAGCGCCACGGCGTAGCGCAGCGCCCCGATGACAAGCTGCTGCGCGTCGCCGTCCTGCGCGAAATAGGCGTCGAGGGCAGCGCCGATATCGGCGGCGCCCGCGAAAGCCGCCGTCACCATGCGATCCGACGCGATGTTCGAGGCATGCGCGACGATCGCTTCAACGTCCTGTGCTTCGACATGTTCGCGGCCGTGCATATAGAGCGCGAGCTTTTCAAGCTCGGCGCGACTCATCAGCCGGTCTTCCCCAAGCGCGCCGAGCAGCAGGCCGCGGGCCTCGGGACTGGCGACAAGGCCGGCGTCGCGCAGGCTGCGCTCGATCAGCGCCTGCAAATCCGCTTCCGCGTCGGGCTGGCACTCGATCGCCGCGCCCTGCTTGGCGCCCTCGACCAGCTTGCGCAGCTGCGCGTCGCGTCTGAGCGCGCCAGCTGTGAGCACCACCGTGCAATGCGCCGGCGGCGCGCCGATAAGCGACGTCAGCGCCGGAATGACGGATTTGCCGCCGGTCTCGACGAGGATGGCGCGCCGTCCGCCAAAGAGCGGCGTGGTGTTGGCCTCGTCGAGAAGCGCAAGCGGGTCGGAGGCGACGCCATCGCCGCTCATCTCGACGAATTGGAAAGGATCGCGGCGATCGTCGACCCGCTTCTCGACAAGCGCGAGCGCGCGCTCACGCACCATGCCCGCGTCGGAGCCGAAGACCAGGAAAAGAAAGACGCCCTCGGGCGGCGCGGCGATGAAGCGTTCGGCGTCGCGACTCTTGACCGCCGTCATGAGGCGCTATCGTCCGCCTCCGCCCTCAATAGCGAACGACGGCGGGAGCCGGGACAGACGACAGGCGCGTGGCGAGCACGGTGGCGATTCTGGTGCGGATCGAATCGGCGATGACCCGCGCGTTACGGATCTCTGCATCGCGTGCGGCGCGCACATTGGAGAAGCGGTTCGAGAAACGATCGTAGCTCGCGACGTTGAAAGCGATGCCTTTCGTGACCTCCACCTCATCAGGGATGGTGACGAGCCGATATTCGGCGTCGACGATCACCGTCGCCGACGTGGCGCGGCCGGTCACGGTGTCGAGAATCGGCGTCTGCACGCGCTCGCGGAGCACAACCATCAGCCTATAGTGCGGCGGCGGCTGCGAACCGGTGCCGTTCAGGCCGAAAATCAGCTCATTTCGGACATAGTGGCCGAGCCGCTGCGGAATTTCGTCGACCGCGATCGACTGCAGCTCGGCCGCCAGCGGCGCGGAGTCGAGCCCAAATCCTGCCGGCGCATAAAGCGGCTGGATGCAGCCGGCGAGCGGCAGGGCGAGCAGCGCTGCGCACATCATCGCCAAGCGCCGGAACCGGGCAATCGGCAGGTCGGCAGTCGGCAGTCGTCCGAATGCCGATTGCCGATTGCCGACTGCCGCTTTGCTAAACGACCACATTGACGATCCTTTTCGGAACGAGAATGAACTTCCTCAGCGGCTTGCCTTCCATGGCGCGCTGAACGCCATCTTGCGCCAAAGCCTCTTTGCGAATCGTTTCTTCGTCGGCGTCATGGGCGACAAGAATTTCGGCGCGCTTTTTGCCGTTGACCTGCACCGGCAGGCTTATCATCTCCTGGGCCAACAGGGTAGGATCGGCCGCCGGCCAAGACGCTTCAGCAACCAGACCTTTGTGGCCCAAATCGGCCCAGCATTCCTCGGCGACATGCGGCGTCATCGGCGCGACAAGCCGAATGAGCGCGTCCGCCGCCTCGCGGAAGGCGAAGGCGAGATCGTCCGGAACGGGCGTTTCGGTCACGGCGTCGAGCGCGCTCGTCAGCTCATTGGCGAATTCGCGGATGCGGGCGATAGCGCTGTTAAACCGCAGCCGCTCGATATTTTCGCTCGCCTGGGCGATCGAACGATGCGTCGCCTTGCGCACGGCGAGCGCGAGATCGTGAAAGGCCGCCAGCGGCTCGGCACCAACGGGCGCGGCCACATGCCCCAGTTCGCCGGTCAGCCGCCACAGGCGCTGCACGAAGCGCCATGCGCCCTGCGCGCCTTCGTCCGACCAGATGACGTCGCGATCGGGCGGGCTGTCGGACAGGACGAAGAGGCGCGCCGTATCCGCGCCATAGCTCGCCACGATATCGTCGGGATCGACCGTGTTCTTCTTCGACTTCGACATTTTTTCGATCGGGCCGATGCCGATCTCCACGTCGCCGTCGACGAGAAAGGCGCGGCGGCCGCCGTCCTTGGCTTCGATCCGGACATCATACGGCGCGACCCACTGGCCGTCCGGCGCGCGATAGGTCTCATGCACGACCATGCCCTGGGTGAAGAGGCCGGCGAAGGGCTCCGCCACCGCGGCGTGGCCGCTGTCGCGCATGGCGCGCGCGAAGAAGCGCGAATAGAGAAGATGCAAAATCGCGTGCTCGATGCCGCCGATATATTGATCGACCGGCAGCCAGCGCGCGAGCGCCTCGGCGCTCGCCGGCGCCGTCTCATTATGCGGATCGGCGAAGCGGGCGTAATACCAGGACGAGTCGACGAACGTGTCCATCGTGTCGGTCTCGCGCCGCGCCGGCACGCCGCAAGTGGGACAGGGGACATTTTTCCAGGTCGCGTGGCGATCGAGCGGATTGCCGGGCTGGTCGAAGGAGACGTCGTCGGGCAGCCGCACCGGCAGATCGGCCTCGGGAACCGGCACCGGGCCGCAGGTCTCGCAATGGATGATCGGGATCGGGCAACCCCAATAACGCTGGCGCGAAATCCCCCAGTCGCGCAGCTTGTAATTCACCTTCCGCTCGCCTTGGGGATGGCCAAACAGCGCCGTCGTCGTCAGACGGTTCGCGACGTCGTCCTTCGCCTGCGGCACGGTCATGCCGTCGAGAAAGCCGGAATTGACCAGCCTCCCCTCGGCCTCGAAGGCTTCGCCGCTTGTCGCAATCTGCTTTTCGAGCTCTTGAGGAACGAGGTCTTCCGGGCAGACGACGACCTTGAAGCCGAGTTCATATTTCGTCGCGAAATCGAGGTCGCGCTGGTCGTGCGCGGGGCAGCCGAAGATCGCGCCCGTGCCGTAGTCCATCAGAATGAAATTCGCGACATAGACCGGCAGCGTCGAGTTCGGGTCGAACGGATGAACGACGCGCAGCCCCGTGTCGTAGCCCATCTTTTCCGCGGTCTCGATCGCTTCCGCGGACGTCGCGCCGCGCCGACACTCCTCGGCGAAGGCGGCGAGCGCCGGGTCCTTCTGCGCGGCGGCCTTCGCCAGCGGATGGTCCGCGGCGAGCGCGACGAATTTCGCTCCAAACAGCGTGTCGGCGCGGGTGGTGAAGACTTCGATTTCTTGTGTTGCTCCGAGCGGCTGGGCGAGCGCGAAGCGCACGAGCATGCCTTCCGAGCGCCCGATCCAGTTGCGCTGCATGAGCCGCACTTTGTCGGGCCAGCGCTCGAGATCGTCGAGCGCGGAGAGCAGCTCTTCCGAATAGTCGGTGATCTTGAAGAACCACTGCGTCAGCTCGCGCTGCTCGACGAGCGCGCCCGAACGCCAGCCGCGGCCGTCGATCACCTGCTCATTGGCGAGCACGGTCATGTCGACGGGGTCCCAATTCACTTTCGACTTCTTGCGGTCGACGATGCCGGCTTTCAGGAAATCGAGGAAAAGCTTCTGCTGGCGCCCGTAATATTCGGGATCGCAGGTCGCGATCTCGCGCGACCAGTCGAGCGACAGCCCCAGCGTTTTGAGCTGCGCCCGCATCGCCGCGATATTGGCGTAGGTCCATTGCGCCGGATGCGCGCCGGTCTGCGCCGCGGCGTTTTCGGCGGGCAGGCCGAACGCGTCCCACCCCATCGGATGCAGGACGTCGAAACCCCTGGCGCGCATGAAGCGCGCGATGACGTCGCCCATCGAGTAATTGCGCACATGGCCCATGTGCAGCCGACCCGAGGGATAGGGAAACATCTCGAGCACGTAATATTTGGGCGCGTCAGCGCCGGCGCCTGCCTTAAAAGACTGTTTTTCTTCCCAAATCTTTTGCCAGCGCGGCTCCGACTCGGCAAAATTATAGCGTTCGGGTCTCATTTTGCTGGCGCGTCCGGTCAAAAGGCTTGCGGGATTGTGCCTCTAATGCCGGTCGGTCGGAGGGATGTCAAAGGCAGGAGCCGTTCGCAGAGGCGCGAAAAAGCTCGGGGGCCGCAAGCACGGCCCCCTACAGTTCGCCATGAACTCAGGCCTTCGCCGAAAGCCCGACGGTGATCCAGCTGACGCCCTCGAAGATCAGATTGATCGCGAGGAAGAGGCCAAGGATGTAGAGGCCCGACATCGGCCACTGGGCCAGGATCATGCCGCCCAGCACGATGCTGATCACTCCCGAGAACGCCACGAGGCCCCACGGGCCGACGTCGCGGATGTGCCAGGCGAGGATCAGCTTGAACAGGCCGGCGGCGATCAGCGCGACGCCGATGATCGCCGTCAACGACACCGCCGCGAGCAAGGGATCGCGGAAGACCAGAAAGCCCGCGACGATCGTGATAAGCCCGATCGCTCCCCAGAGCAGCGCCCTGGTCCAGGGCCGGATCTGAACGGCCGTGATAATCTCCATCGCGCCGGCCACGAGCATCGCCGCGCCGACATAGAACACGGTCACGAGCGTGGCGGTCGTGACGTCGTAGAGTGCGAACAATCCGCCGATGAGCATGAGCGCGCCAAGCGCGACGATCCATCCCCATTTGCGGCGCAGATGATGCAGATGCATCGAGCGCCCGTCGTAAGTCAGGCTGTCATTGACCATTATCGGCCTCCAATTCGGTGGGAACAATCCTTGGTAGGCGGGACGCGTTTCTCAATAATGAACGTGTGCGACAATCCCGCCCTTCCGCCCGCCGGAAGCTTAACGCGCCGGACTGCACGAAGTTCCGCGCTGCGAAGGCGTAAAACATTCGGCGCTTGACCCGGCCGCTGAAATCGCGATTTTCGCGCCATGGGAGCCGCCGATCGCCTTGAATCGACTCGCGAAGCGATTCGCCGCGCTGCAGAGGACTGTGGCCGCGATCCTGGCGCCATTCGCCTCGTCTGCGTCACCAAGACCTTTCCGGCCGAGGACGTGGCGCCGCTGCTGGAAGCGGGCCATCGCATTTTCGGGGAAAACCGCGTGCAGGAGGCTTTGTCGAAGTGGCCGCCGTTGCGTGAAAAGTATCCGGACATCGAATTGCATCTCATCGGCCCGCTGCAGTCGAATAAGACGCGCGACGCGGTCGAGATCTTCGACGTCATAGAGAGCGTCGACCGCGAAAAGATCGCCAAGGCGCTGTCCGAGGAAATCGACAGGACCGGCAAGCGACCGCAGCTTTTCGTGCAGGTCAACACCGGCGCCGAGCAGCAAAAGACCGGCGTCCTTCCCGAAAACGCCGACAGCTTTCTGGCCGCCTGTCGCGACGCTTATGGGCTGCAGATCGAAGGGCTGATGTGCGTGCCGCCGCTCGACCAGCAGGCCTCGCCGCATTTCGCGCTGCTCGCCGACATCGCCGCGCGCAATGGAATCGCCGAACTCTCCATGGGCATGAGTTCGGATTTCGAACTCGCGATCCAGTTAGGGGCGACCTATGTCCGGGTCGGCTCGGCGATCATGGGCGAGCGCGACTATCCCGCGTGAGACGGCGGCCCCTCCCAGACTCGCGCGGATGATGGCGGCCCGGGCCCCCACCCCAGCCCTCCCCCGCTCCGCGGGAGAGGGAGTTAGGTTCGGCGTTTCATCAGCACTGGCGTCACGCTTCAACGCTGCGGTCGCGCCATTCAATCCCCCGAATGCCGCTCGTTAGCGTCCCCTCTCCCGCGAAGCGGGGGAGGGACAGGGAGGGGGGCCGTTACGGCGCCTATCCGATCAACAGCGAGACCTTGCGTCCCAAACGTGGCAGAAGCCGCGCCATGTCGCGGGCGCGCAATGCGACGCAGCCGGCTGTGGGCGAAAGATCATCCGTGGCGATGTGAAAGAAAATCGCGCTGCCGCGACCGCGCACCCGAGGACGAAGATTATAGCCCACAACGCCGACGGCGTCATAGAGCGCGTCCTTGCGCCACATTTCCTCATGGCCGAGGCGCGACGGCGCCCGCAGCGGTTTGTTGTAAAGGAAGGAGCGCGGATCGTCGCACCAGAGATCGTGCGGCCGGGTGCGCCGCCATGGCAGACGCAAGGGCGCGGGCGCGCGCAGGTAGAAATAGAGGAGCGGCCAACAGCCGGCCGGACTCGCGCCGTCGCCTTCGCGCTTGTTGCGCACAACGCCGCTGCGGCCGAGCGCGCAAGGAAGAACGAGCGAGCCGGCGATCAGCCTTCCCTCGTGCGGGCGGCCGCCAATGCGCCGCGCGACGCGCAGCAAGTCCAGTTCGGCTGGTTTCGTCCGGTTCGTTCGTAGAGGCATGATACGTTATATGCGCCGCGCGCCGGCGCGTCCGAGCGCTATAGCAGGAATATCCTTTTGACGCGGAGCGCCACCAACTGATGTCCCTTTCGCGCACTTTGAGCATCGCCGCCAACGCCCCGTTGCGGGCGATGCTCGTCGAGCAATTCGCCGCGCTCGGCCGCTATGCGCTGCGCGACGGCCAGCTCGGCGCGCCGGGAGACGATTGGCCGGATGCGGCGATCGTGGACGAATCCCATTGCGACCCCAAAGCGCTTGCCGATGTGCGCGCGCGGGGCTGCAGGACCCGCGTCGTGCTCATCGCCGATGAGCCGAAATCGCCGCCGCTGGGGGTCGACGCCGTCGTGACGCGTCCCATCCGCTTTGCGGAATTGGTGGCGCTCATCGATTCCGCGCCGGCGCGGGCCGCAGTCGGCCCCTATCATTTTGAGGCCGGGGAACTCCGGGCGCCTTCTGGCGCGCGCTTGAAGCTGACCGAAAAAGAGACGGCGATTCTCGCGAGGCTGGCGCGCGCCCATGGCGCGGCGGTCTCGCGCGAGGCGCTGCTTCGCGACGTGTGGGGCTACGGTCCGAATATGTCGACCCGGACGCTGGAAACGCACATTCATCGTCTAAGACGCAAACTCGAGCCATCGCCCGAACAGCCGCGCTGGCTCAAAACGCAAGGCGACGGTTACCGGCTCGCCGCCAGCGAAGAAGACCCCGCGTCTTAACGCTTACGCCACGCTTACGCCCCGCCGCCAGCGCATGTAGAGATAGCGCGGGGGACGCCGAACAAAAATGACATGACGCTGGACGACGATATCGACAATCTCGCGCGCATCCCTCTCTTTTCGATCTTCGAGCCGAACGCCCTGCGTATGCTCGCGCTTTCCGCAGAAACGCGCCTGCTGCGCGCCGGCGACGTCCTGTTTCGACGCGGCGAAATATCGGACGGCGGCTATGTGCTCACCGTGGGGTCCATCGAGCTGACCGCCGCAAACGACGGACATCCTCAGTCGAAGATCGTCCGGCCCTGGACGCTGATCGGCGAAACCGCCCTCCTCGCGCCCTCGACGCGCCCCGCCGGCGCGATCGCGCAGGAGCCGGCCACGGTGCTTAAGATTCTGCGGCCATTGTTTCATTTGATCTTGGAGCAGCATCCGGCGACCGCCGCTCGCGTGCGCGACTTCTTTCGTTGCAGGCTTTTGGATTTCATCCACGATATCGGCGCCGAGGCGTCGGCGACTGACAGCGACGTTGGCCGCTTAAGGTAAACGCCAAAAAAAGTCACGTTTCAGCCTCTCGCAGCGGATCAATTTGCGCCTAACTAAGTTGTTAGTGCAGCGTGAGCTCCAGAGGAGCGCGCGACGCCGCGCGGCGGGACACCGCGCCAGGAGGAGGATGAACGATGCGAAAAGGCCTGAAATTGGCGCTGTCCGGCGCGCTCTGCAGCGCGACATTGGCGACCGCCGTTCCGGAAGAAGCGATCGCCGGGCCGATGAGCGCGCCCGATCGGTCGATTGTCGCACCTTCGAGCCCGGTCGAAAATGTTTGGTATCGTCGCGGCTGGGGCAATCGCGGCGGCTGGGGTTATCGCGGCGGCTGGGGCCGGCGCTACGGCTACCGGCGCGGCTATTACAACCCCGGCGGCGCCATCGCCGCAGGCGTGGGCCTCGGACTTCTGGGCGCCGGCCTCGCGGCTTCGAGCGGTTATGGCGGCTACGGCTACCCCTATGGCTATTACCCGGCCGCCTACAGCGGATGGGGAGATCCCTGGGGCGGCTGGGGCGGTGGCTGGGGCGGCGGCGGCTGGGGAGGCGGCTGGGGCGGCGGTTGGGGTGGTGGCTGGGGCGGCGGCGGCTGGGGCGGCGGCTGGGGCTGGTAAGCTCAACATTTCTCCAGGCAGTCTAAACGGCGGCGCGTGACTCGCGCCGCCTTTTTGCCGTTGCCGAAGACGAATTATAGAAGCGGACGCCGCGCCCCCGCGGCGCCGACAAACTCGCGAGGCCTCCGCTCCAAATGGGGAATTCACAGGCGACCACCATCGCAACGACGCCGTTTGCTGATCAACGCCCGGGCACATCCGGCCTGCGCAAGAAAGTCGATGTCTTCAAGCAGCGCCACTATCTTGAAAACTTCATTCAATCGATTTTCGACAGTCTGGAGGGCTATCAGGGCGCAACGCTCGTGGTCGGCGGCGACGGCCGCTATTACAACCGCGAGGCGATTCAAAAGATCCTGAAGATCGCCGCGGCTAACGGCGTCGGCCGCGTCATCATCGGACAAAGCGGCATATTATCGACGCCCGCAGCGTCGGCGCTCATTCGCGCGCTTATGGCCTTCGGCGGAATCGTGCTGTCCGCCAGCCACAACCCCGGCGGCCCGCACGGCGACTTCGGCGTCAAATATAATGTCGCGAATGGCGGTCCGGCGCCCGAGAAGGTGACGGACGCCATTTATGCGCGCACGCGCGAGATTACCTCGTTCAAGATCGTCGAAGCCCAAGACGTCGATATCGACAGGCTCGGCGAAACGCGCGTCGGCGACATGCGCGTCGATGTCGTCGACAGCGTGGCGAATTACAAAGCGCTGATGCAGACGCTCTTTGATTTCGATCGCATCAGCGACGCTTTTCGGTCGGGCTTCACCTTCACATTCGACGCCATGTCGGCCGTCACCGGCCCCTACGCGCGCGTGCTGTTCGAAGAGGATCTCGGGGCGCGGCCGGGCAGCGTCATCAATGCGACGCCGCTGCCCGATTTCGGCGGCCATCATCCCGACCCCAATCTCGTCCACGCCAGGCATCTTTATGATCTCGCCATGTCGGACGCCGCTCCGGATCTTTGCGCCGCGTCGGATGGCGACGGCGACCGCAATCTCATCATCGGCCGCGGCCGTTTCGTCACGCCCTCGGACAGTCTCGCGATCCTCGCCGCCAACGCCACGATTGCGCCTGGCTATCGCAAAGGCGTCACAGGAATTGCGCGATCGATGCCGACAAGCGCCGCCGCCGACCGCGTCGCGGAAAGGCTCGGCGTCCCGCTCTACGAGACACCGACGGGGTGGAAATATTTCGGCAATCTGCTCGACGCGGGTCTCGTGACGATCTGCGGCGAGGAAAGCGCCGGCGCGGGCTCCGACCATGTGCGCGAGAAAGACGGGCTATGGGCGGTGCTGTTCTGGCTCGACATTCTCGCGGCGCGCAAAGAGAGCGTCGACGCCATCGTCCGACAACATTGGACGACCTATGGGCGCAATTATTATTCGCGTCACGACTATGAGGAAGTCGCAAGCGACGGCGCCCATGCGCTGATCGACGCGCTGCGCCAACGTCTGCCGACTCTCAAGGGCCAATATTTCGGCGGCCTTGAAGTCGCGACGGCCGATGACTTCGCCTATCACGATCCGGTCGACGGCTCGGACTCGAAGCATCAGGGCCTGCGGGTGATTTTCACTGATGGCTCGCGGATCGTTTACCGGCTATCGGGCACCGGCACGGCCGGCGCGACGCTGCGGGTTTACATCGAGCGCTACGAACCCGATCCCGCGCGGCAGCATATGGAGACTGAGGCGGCGCTCGCCGATCTCGTAGGCCTATCGCGCGAACTCGCCGACATCGAACGCTATACGCAGCGCGCTGCGCCGAGCGTCATCACCTGAGCCGCAGGCCGCGAATAGGATTTAGTCGCGTGAATGATGCAGCCCGCCAATGCGAGCCAAGAGACGCAATGGAAATCAGCGAAGACGAACCCAAGACTCTCAGCGAGCATCCATTTCGCGAGGCGGTTCTCGCGGAACTGCACGCGCGGCCGTTCCTGCCGCTCGACGCGCCGCGGCGCATCTATCACTACGCCTTCGCCACCGACCACGAAGCGGCGGCCGCCGATCGTGAAGCGATCAGCGCGCTCGCGCTCGCGCATGGCGTGCTGGCGCCGGATCCGGGCGCGCGATTCCACTACTTTATCTTTGGCGATTGGCGGCTTCGCTGGGAGCAACATAGCGAATTCACCACCTACAGCTGGTCGACCGGCGTCGGCGCCGATATCCCCTTCGCGCATGCCGACCCGTTCAAAGCGGGCGAAATCTCCTTTACGCCGCCGGGCGTTCTCATCGTCGCGACGCAGCTCTGCGTCGTCGACGGCGCGCGATCGGTCGAAGAGCTTGCATCCTATTTCAATTCGCAGAGTCTCTGCGTCGTCGGCGTCGAAGATCGCGACGCGCAGGTTCTGACCGACTTCGCCGTCGACGCGTACGGCTTTACGCGCATGATGATCCGCAGCAAGGCGCTGCCGCGTTTCGAAGCCGGCCGTCTCGCGCAGCGGGTCCTCGAGATCGAAACTTATCGTACGATGGCGCTGCTCGGCCTGCCGCTCGCGCGGCAAGTGTCGCCGCAGCTCGCCAACATGGAGCGAGAGCTTTCGGGCATCACCGAAGCGCTGAACGAAGCGCATGACATGCGCGTCAATTACCTTTTGCTGAAGCGGCTCTCGGACCTGCTCGCGAGCAGTCAGGCGCTGTCGACGCGCACGGCCTTCCGTTTCGACGCGAGCCGCGCCTATCGCGCGCTGGTGAAGAACCGCCTCTCCCAGCTGCAGGAACGGCGCGAAGGACAATATGTGACGATTTCTGATTTCCTCAATGCGCGCCTTGATCCAGCGATCGAAACCTGCAACGCCGTCGAGGCGCGCCAAATGCGCTTCTCGGCGCAGGTCGAGCGCGCGACCGATCTGATGCGCACCGGCATCACGCTGGAGATGGAGCGGCAGAACGGCGCGCTGCTTGAAGAGATGAACCGCCGCACGCGGTTGCAGATGCGGCTCAACCGCATCGTGCAGGGAATCACGATCGCCGGACTCGCCTATTTTCTCACTGGACTCTTCAGCTTTGTCGCCAAGGGGCTCAAGGCCGCTGGCGCGCTTCCGCCGCAGGTTTCCGCCGATCTCGTCGCCGCACTGGCGATGCCGATCGCCGTGCTCATCGCGATCGCGTTCATGGCCCGCGTCCTCAGATTGTCGCGAGAGGCGGCGGAGGAGGAACACTTGGATTAACGCTTGGATTAGCACTTGGATTAACGTCTATTCGACGTCGAAGGGCGCGACTCCTGTCGGCTGGCCGTTTTCGCCAAGCGTGATTTTCTCGATGCGGGCTTCGGCCTCGGCGAGAAGCGCCTCGCAGCGCGCCTGCAGCGCCTTGCCGCGCGCATAGAGCTTCACCGACTCGTCGAGCGAGACGGCGCCTTTCTCCAGGTCGCCGACGATGCGCTCGAGCTCCTGCATCGCCTGTTCGAAAGGCATCGAGGCGATGTCAGCGGCGGCGTCCGACTGCTGTGTCATGGCGTCTCTCATAGACGAAGCGGGCATCCTTGGCTATGCGGCGGCTGAGCGATCGCCCGGCTCGGCGCGGCCGACGATGCGCAGAATCGATGGAAATTCCTCGCGTGTGCGGCGCTCGATTTCGTCGAGCGCATCATGGGCGCTTTGCACGGAGACGGCCACGTCGAGACGGCAGCGGAAGTTGACGACGATGCCTCCGGCCGTTTCGCGGACTCGCACGTCCCGCACTTGCGCCGGCGGTCGGGTCTGAGCGGCGACGCGCGCGAGCGCCGCCTCGATGGCCCCAGCAGTTGCGGGATCGGCGACCTGCGCCGCGAGCAATTGCAGCTCGAGCGGCTCGATATGCGTGTCGACTTCGGCGTCGGCGCCGAATTCGTCGCGCAGGGCGCTCTCGAAGTCGGCGGCGATCGCATGCGCGCGGCCGAGCGGCATGGCGCCATCGAGTTCGACGTCGACGCCGATCGATAGCCGGCCCTCGATCTGCTGGGCGATGACATGATGGGCATGGATGTGGCGACGCGCCCCAACCAGCAGGATGCGTTCCGCGATCGTTTCGTCGTCAAGCGCTCGCGGCTCAATCGACAGTGTGACCCGGGCGCGCGGCGTGACTCCGGCGATCGCTTCTGCGACGGCCGATTTGATGCGCGCCGCCTGTTCGACGCGCAAGCCGCGCGAAACGCCAATCGTCGCTTCGCCGACGATGTCAGGGCCAATCGTGCGCAGTCGCAGCGAATCGATCGCGATGACGCCCGGCACGTCGACGATCGCCCTCTCGAGATGCGGCGCCATTTCGCGTGGCGCGGCGTCGAGCAAAGTGTCGATGGTGCGACGGCCCAATCGAAAGCCCGCGACGGCGATGAAAACGGCGACGCCCAAGGCGGCGAGCGCGTCGCCGCGCTCGAACCCGTAATGCGCCGCAACGAGACCGAGCAGCACCAGCGCCGATGACACCAGATCGCTCGAAAAATGCAGCGCGTCAGCGGCCAGAGCGTCGCTGCCCTCTTCCTTTGCGATCCGCCGCAACTGCCGCGAGCGAACAAAATCGACGATGATCGAGACGACCAGAACGCCATAGATCGGCCAGCCGGCGTCGATCACGACATCCGTCTCCTGCAGCCGCCTCCAGGCTTCGCCGACGATGAACAAGGCGAGGCCGAAGAGGAAGCCGGTTTGGATCAGCGCGGCCAGCGCCTCATATTTGCCATGGCCATAGTGATGTTCCTCGTCCGCTGGCTTCTCTGCTTCGCGCACCGCGAAGAAGGTCAGCACTGTCGCGCCAGTGTCCACGAAGGCGTGCCCAGACTCGGACAGCAGCGCAAGCGAGCCAGACCACAGACCGGCCGCGAGTTTCGCCGCCGCAAGCAAAGCGCTGGCGGCGATCGACGCCTTGGCGGCCGCCAGCTTGACGCTCGTCGCCGCTCGAGGAAGAGCCTTCGTCTCGGTCACGTCGATAGGCACCTATGTTTGGGGAGCGCCAGCGCTCTAGCAGGCGCTCGGCGTGGGCGCAAATCCGCGCCATGGCACGCTATTATTACGGCGGACGCATCAGATAGGAGCCGCATATGAGATTTCTGCACACCATGATCAGAGTCGGCGACCTCGACCGCGCGCTGGAGTTTTTTTGCGGCATGCTTGGTCTGCAGGAGGTGCGCCGCACCCAGAACGAGAAGGCCCGCTATACGCTCGTCTATCTCGCCGCGCCCGAGGACGTCGCGCAAGCCAAGGAAAATGGAGCGCCGACGATCGAACTCACCCATAACTGGGACGAACATGCGTATGCCGGCGGGCTGAATTTTGGTCACCTCGCCTTCGCCGTTGAGAATATTTACGACGTCTGCGCGCGACTGAAGGCGGCGGGCGTGACGATCAATCGGCCGCCGCGCGACGGCCATATGGCCTTCGTGCAATCGCCGGATTTGATCTCCATCGAGTTGTTGCAGAAGGGCGCGCCGCTGCCGCCAACGGAACCCTGGGTTTCGGCGCCCAACATCGGCGCTTGGTAGAGGCAAGGCTACTGCGGCGCCACAGGATCTTTTGCGCCGCAGCTACGAATTTTTCAGCTTCTCGGAACTATTGCTCTAGCCACGAGTTGAGTCCCGAGTCGTGCTGCGGCCTCAGCTCGGCTGATCACTATGTTGTTGATATACCGGCGAACTTCGTCGTGAAGCTGTCACGGCCTTCAGTTAGAAGGCAGCAGCGCGCGGCATGGGAGCAAAGTCTCTCGGCTTTTGCGCCGACAGCCTTGTTCGCCGGGTTGAGAGATCCCGTCCGATCGTCGGACGCGGAATTTTTTCAGCACTCATACAGATAACGTTCAGCTTGACTGGATAGCTTGGCGGGTACGAACGCCCCAACGGGCGTGGACACTGTCGCGGAGATAAACCGCGGCCAACAAAGGGTTCCGAAACATGGAACGTCCAAGGGCGGAGGTCGTCATGGTCATCGTGGATCTGATCAATTCCTGCTCGAACGACAAGGTGGCGCATGCCGCCCTGGCTTGCATTGGCGGCGGCTTCGCCGAGCGCGTACGCGCCGCGGCTGAAGAGAAAGGCGTCAGCGTTGGCAGATTCGTCGCGATGGCGGTGCGCGATTTCGCGAGCCGGTCGGATGAAGCCGCGCAGGAGGCGCTTCGGGCCAAGGTTGTCCGCGACGACCAGCCTTTGCTCCGAGGATTGCGGGAGGTCCTTCAAGTGGCGCTGGAGCGCGACCCCTTCGTCTTTGACAGCGAGGCTATGGCAGCGACGCCGCCCTACGCCTTCAGCGCCGCGCGAGAGAACGCGCTGCAATATCACTGACCCTTTCGATTGACGTCCTAAAAATGGCGGCCTCGCTTCGGCGACGTCGCCATTTGCGCATTTAGGCCTACATGAGAGTGGCATAGGACACTTTCCGGGCCAGGGATGACGCATTTTCTCGATCAGTCTCAGATCGCCGCGATCCTCTCGACCTACGGCTATTGGGCGATCTTTATCGTCGTGGCTCTGGAAAGCGCCGGCATACCGCTGCCTGGAGAAACCATGCTCGTCGGCGCCGCAATCTACGCGCGGCTGTCCGGAGCGATCGCCATTGAAAATATCGTCGTAGCCGCCGCTGCGGGCGCGATCGTCGGCGACAATGTCGGTTATTGGCTGGGGCGGGAGTATGGAACGAAGCTTCTCGAACGTTACGGCCATCATGTCGGGCTCGGGCCGGAAAAGCTGCGCCTCGGCCAATATCTCTTCTATCGTTGGGGCGGCGCGATCGTTTTTTTCGGCCGCTTCATCGCGTTGCTGCGCATTCTCGCGGCCTCGCTCGCCGGCGCAAACCATCTGCCGCCAGGCCGCTTCTTCGTCTATAACGCGACGGGCGGCGTCGTTTGGGCGTGCGTGTTCGGCTTTGGCGCTTATTACCTCACCGCTGGCTTCGAAAAAATCGAGGGCCCGATCGCCATGGCGCTCGTCGGCGGACTCGTCATCGGGCTGTTTGTGCTTTGGCGCTACTATAAGCGGCACGAGGCGCGGCTGATGCGGGAAGCCGACGCCATGCTGAGCCAGCGACGCTAGATCCGCTCATGTCCGTTCTAGCCGAAACGGGCGCCCATGCGCGCGTCGATGAGCGCGCGGTTCAGTTCCCGCGCCAGCTCCGCTTTCTGATCCGGCCCTAAAAAGGCGCCGATCTCGATGCATTCGCCGCGCGAGATCAGCGCCACCCGCTCCGTCCCGAATTCTTCGTGGACCGTCTGTTCCAGCCGCACCCAAGAAGGGTTGAAGCGCCATTCCTTTCGCTGTCCGCGCGCGCCGATTTGCGCGAAAACCAGCTCCAGCGGCGTAAGGTCGAGCGTCTCATGACTGCGGGCGGCGTGGAAGCTTGCGCGGAAGGCGAAATAGAGTCCGACCGCGTCGAGGCCCATGAAGCCGGCGACGGGCCAGGCGCCCATGAAGAAGAAGGGCAGCGCAAACAGGGCCTGTCCGAAACAGAAAATCACGATGAAAAGGTAGAAGGCGTGCGGCGTCATCGACCGATGCGGCGTCAGCCGCGCTTCGTAAATTTTCCGCTCGAAGGGGTCGGACATTTCTCCTGCCGGCTTTGTCCCTCAGATTCTAAAAGTTATAACGCGCCGATGGCGGAAACAATCAGTCAGCGCGCGCGCGTCGCTAAAAAACCACGAGCCGGTCGGCGGCCGGCTGCCGCTGAAGCTGCGCGCATCGAAGAGATTTTTGCGCGTCTCGCAGCCGCGAATCCTGAACCCAAGACCGAACTCGGTTACAAAAACCCGTTTACGCTGCTCGTCGCCGTCGTGCTATCCGCGCAAGCGACCGATGCAGGGGTCAACAAGGCGACTCCCGCGCTCTTCGCGCTCGCCGACACGCCCGCCAAAATGGCGGCGCTCGGCGAGGAGCGCGTGCGCGATCTCATCAAGACGATCGGCCTATATCGCGCCAAGGCGAAAAATATCGTCGCCCTGTCACGATTGCTGATCGAACGGCATGGCGGCGACGTGCCGCGCACGCGCGAGGAATTGACCGCGCTCCCAGGCGTCGGCGGCAAGACCGCGAACGTCGTGCTCAATGTCGCCTTCGGCGAGCCGGTGATCGCGGTCGACACGCATATTTTTCGAGTCTCCAACCGGCTGCCGCTCGCTAGCGGCAAGACGCCCGAAGAGGTCGAAGCAGGACTCGCGAGGATCACGCCAGAGAAATATCTGCTTCACGCGCATCACTGGCTCATTCTGCACGGACGCTATGTGTGCAAGGCGCGCACGCCAGAATGCCCGCGCTGCCTGATCGCCGATCTCTGCCGGTTCAAAGCCAAGACGCTCTGATCTTCCGATCCTTGCAGCCCTACGCGCAATAAGGACAAAGTCACAGACGCTCGGCGGGCGACGTGGGATTGTTTAAAATCAAACCCAAGGGCCGAACGCCGTCGGAGAGGAATCGCGATGAATTACAAAATGGCGATCATCATTATGGGCGGGTTGCTGCTTGTCGCCGCCATGATCCCCTATGCCTACCAACCGCGATGCGCGACTGCGGAATGCACGCCGGAGCGTCCGTATTAATCCGCCAGACGGCGATCCGAGACGCCTGCCGTGCAGGCGTCTCGCAATGTTCTCGCGTCAATTGACCTGGCAGGTCGACTCATATCTTCCGCAGGCCCGGGCGTCGCCTCTGTCGCAGCTCTGCTTCCAGGTCCGGCAACCCGGCTTTTTCCACGGCTGGCTTTCAAATTCGCTCGTCCGTTTACGTACAGGCACGCAATTATCCGTTTCCGGAACGGGCCGCGTTCCGGGCGGGCAGCCATGCATCGAATGGCCTTCCTCGCCGCGACCCGGCCGCTGTCGCTGGCCGCTGTCGACGCAGAACTTCTGGGAGATGAAGCACGTCACCCTCCCGCCGTCTCGGCAAGAAGACGTGGCGGTTTGATAATGAACATTGCTGCTGCCGTAATTGCCTTCGAGCCTTCGAACCTCCACCAGTCCCTTGTTGTTGGCCTTTGAAAGCGCTTCGTCTCTGGAATAGCCGCTGGCCGAAGCCTGCAACACCCCGCAGAAAGCAAAGGCGCTTCCAGAAAGAGAAACCAGCGAGAGAAACATTGTGGTCGAGATAAGCGCAATACGTCTGAAGTTCATTCTGCCCCCCATTTTAGCCCAGCTCAGGCTAAGCCTGACGCGGCGCGAAAGCTAGCAAGCGCGAAAAAAAACCGGGGCGAAGTCAGGCGGGACGCGTAAACGCCGGACGATGCTAGCACAAATCCTTCCCCAGTCGCCCCGCGAGATCCTGCACGAACTGCCAGGCGACACGGCCCGAGCGCGCGCCGCGGGTGATCGACCATTCCAGCGCCTCGGCGCGGATCGTCGCTTCTGGCGCGCCGAGGCCAAAATGACCGGCGTAGCCGAAGACCATCGCCAGATAGTCGTCCTGGCTGCAATTGTGAAAGCCGATCCAAAGCCCGAAGCGGTCTGAGAGCGAGATTTTCTCCTCGATCACCTCGCCGGGGTGGATGGCGGTGGCGCTTTCGTTCTCCATCATGTCGCGCGGCAACAGATGGCGGCGATTCGACGTGGCGTAAAACAGCACATTGTCCGGCCGCCCTTCGACGCCGCCTTCGAGAGCGGTCTTGAGCGCCTTGTAGCTCGTCTCCGCGCCGTCAAACGACAGGTCGTCGCAAAAGACGATGAAGCGGAAGGGCGCCTGCGCCAGCGCGCCGAGCAGCGTGGGCAGCGCTTCAATATCCTCGCGATGGATTTCGATGAGTTTCAGGCCCTTCTCGGCCAGCGCGCCATGAATTGACTTCACCAGCGAGGATTTGCCCATGCCCCGCGCGCCCCACATCAGCGCGTTGTTGGCGGGCAGGCCTTGCGCGAAGCGGCTGGTGTTGGCGAGAAGCATGTCGCGCTGACGGTCGACTCCCTTGAGCAGCGCCAGATCGACCCGATTGACCCGGCTGACGGGATGGAACGCCTCGCCGGCGGCGCGCCAGACGAACGCCTCGGCGACGGAGAAATCCGGCGCGGACGGCTGCGGCGGGGCCAAGCGCTCCAGCGCCCCGGCGATGCGGGCGAGCAACTGCGCGACATCCTCTTCCGACATGAAATTTTTCTCATCATATGGCGCCAGGCTCTCTCGTCCTTCGAGATGCGTGCTCCGCACGCTCCTCAGGATGAGGGAGCTTGTAGCTCGCGTCAGTCCGTATGCGAGTGATGGCGTCAAGCCCTTTGATTTCGCGGAACCAAGGCCCCCTCATCCTGAGGAGCGCCCGTAGGGCGCGTCTCGAAGGACGAGGGGGCCTGCTCCTTTTCCCATTGACGACCGCTTGTCGACTCTCAAAGCTGATTTAGGGGGATAGCCGGATTATATCCCGGCGCAAAGCCGCTTTCTCGCTGCCCAAAAAGGAAGGTTCCTTGACGTCAAACGCCAACGCCCTTTTGGACCGCGCCAAGGTCGTCATTCAGCCTCTCGACGCGCAGAGGGCCGAAGAGGCGCTCGCCCGCGTGTTGGAGAAGGACGGAGCCGCCGATAGCGCGCTGGCGGCGCTTTTGCTGGAGCGGCCGCAAGCGCGCGATCTGCTGCTCGGCGTGTTCGGCTCGTCGCCCTATCTGACCGACCTTTCCGCCCGCGATCCGGCGCGGCTCGCCCGCATCCTCATCAGCGATCCCGCGCAGCGCGTCGAGGCGCTGATCGAAGAAACGCGCAACATCGAAACCCAAGACGAAGCCGAGCTGATGCGCCTGCTGCGCCTCACAAAGCAGGACGCCGCGCTCGTCATCGCCCTCGCCGATCTTGCCAAAGTCTGGGACATGCCGGAGGCGACGCGAGCGCTGACGCGAATCGCCGACGCCACGCTTTCCGCCGCCATTCGCTTCACGCTGCGCGCCGCCGCGCTCGCCGGCAAGATCGAACTCGCCGATCAGCGCGACCCCGAACGCGGATCGGGTTGGATTTTTCTCGGCATGGGCAAGGGGGGCGCCTTTGAGCTGAACTACTCCTCCGACATCGATCTCATCGTGTTCTTCGACCGTTCGCGCGCGCGCCTCGCCGACCCATCGGAGGACGTCGATTTCTTCGTCAAACTGACGAAGCGGATCGTGCGGATCATGAGCGAGCGCACCGTCGATGGCTATGTGTTTCGCGCCGATCTGCGGCTGCGTCCCGACCCGGGCGCGACGCCCATCGCCATCCCGCTCGAAGCGGCGCTGAGCTATTACGAAAGCATGGGCCAGAACTGGGAGCGCGCCGCCTATATCAAGGCGCGGCCGGTCGCGGGCGACATCTTCGCCGGCGAACAATTTCTGCAGGAGCTCGCGCCCTTCATCTGGCGCAAATATTTCGACTTCGCCGCCATCGCCGACGTGCATTCGATCAAGCGGCAGATTCACGCGCATAAGGGACATGGCAAGATCGCCGTCGCCGGTCACAACATCAAGCTCGGACGCGGCGGCATTCGCGAAATCGAATTCTTCGTGCAGACGCAGCAGCTCATCACCGGCGGTCGCGATCGGCGCCTGCGCGGGCGCTCGACTCTGGCGATGCTTGACCAGCTCGTCGAGAGCGGCTGGGTGGCGCGCGAGGCGCGCGACGATCTGCGCGAAGCCTATCTCTTTCTGCGCGACGTCGAGCATCGCATTCAGATGGTCGCCGACGAGCAGAGGCACACGCTGCCCGAGACTGAAGACGGAGTCGCCGTCATCGGCGCCATGATGGGCTTTTCAGGCTACGCCGACTTTGCCGAAGCGCTGCTGAAGCGGCTCGACGTGGTGCAGAGCCATTATGCGAAACTCTTCGAAAGCGCGCCGCAGCTCACCTCGTCGGCCGGAAATCTCGTCTTCACCGGCGACGACGACGATCCGGGGACGATCGAGACGCTCGCCAATATGGGCTTCGCCAACCCCAAGACGGTGACGGCGACCATTCGCGGCTGGCACTTCGGCCGCTATGCCGCGACCCGCTCGACCATCGCGCGCGAACGGCTGACGGAGCTGACGCCCATCCTGCTCGAAGCCATCGCCGCGACGGAGAACGCCGACGCCGCCTTTCTCGCCTTCGACAGGCTCATCGCAAAACTGCCGGCAGGCGTGCAGCTCTTTTCCCTGCTCGTCTCGCAGCCGCGACTTCTCAAACTGCTTGCCGCAATTACGGGCGCGGCGCCCAAGCTCGCCGAAACAATCTCCCGGCGCCCGCGCGTGCTCGACGCGCTCATGGAGCCGGCTTTTTTCGAGACGGTGCCGACGCAAAGCGAATTGGAGGAACGCCTCGCCTCGCAATTCGCCGAGGCGCGCTCCTATGAAGACGCGCTCGACCGCGCCCGCATCTTCGGACAGGAGCAGAAATTCCTCATCGGCGTACGCATTCTGACCGGATCCGTGTCGGTCGCTGAGGCCGGCTTCGCTTATACCCGCCTCGCCGAAACGCTGATCGCCCGGCTCTTCGCGCGCGTCTGCGAGGAATTCGCCAAAACGCATGGAACGATCGATGGCGGCGCGTGCGCGGTCGTCGCCATGGGCAAGCTTGGCGGATGCGAGATGACGGCCGCGTCCGATCTCGATCTGATGCTGCTCTACGACGCCGACCCACTG
The DNA here is from genome assembly GCF_000372845.1 of Methylocystis rosea SV97. Classification (GTDB taxonomy): domain Bacteria; phylum Pseudomonadota; class Alphaproteobacteria; order Rhizobiales; family Beijerinckiaceae; genus Methylocystis; species Methylocystis rosea. The sequence goes on along the minus strand of NZ_KB889963.1, from coordinate 1,610,069 downwards.
GCGGAATCAAAGGGTGGCGGACGGCCGATTTCAACGCAGCAATATTACGGCCGTCTCACGCAGAGGCTGATCAGCGCCCTTTCCGCTCCTACGGCCGAAGGCCTGCTCTATGAGGCGGATTTTCGTTTGCGCCCTTCCGGCAACAGCGGACCGCTCGCAGTAAGTCTCGCCGCCTTTTCGGATTATCAGGCCCATGAAGCGTGGACATGGGAGCACATGGCCTTGACCCGCGCCCGCGTCGTCGCGGGTCCTGAGGCGTTCACACAAAGCGTCGAAGCGGCGATCCGCGTGGCGCTGACGCGTCCGCGCGACGCGCAAAAACTCAAAGACGACGTTTTGTCCATGCGCCGGCGGATCGAAAAGGAAAAGGGCGCGACAAGCCCTTGGGAATTGAAGCAGGTTCCCGGTGGATTGATCGACGTCGAGTTTGTCGCGCAATATTTGATGCTGCTGCATGGCCCGCAGCGTCCTGAGCTTTTTTCAACGAACACAACAGTCGCCCTGCAGCGTGTAAAAGACGCCGGGTTTATCGACGCCGGCGCGGCGGACGCGCTGGCGGAGGCCTCAAAGCTCTACCAAGGGCTGACGCAATTGCTGCGGCTTGCCATCGACGACGCTTTCCGTCCCGCCGACGCCCCACGCGGACTGGCGGAGCTGTTGCTGCGCGTCGGCGACGCGCCAGATCTTTCCAATCTGGAAGCGCTGCTCGCCGATACGCAGAAGAGAACCCGGGAAATTTTCACGAGCGTCGTCGGAGAGGTCGCCGAGCGCCCGGTTTCGGCGTAGCCGGGAGTTGTCAGAACCGGCTCCTCGGGCATAGATACGCCGGATTCCTCGCGCAGGAGCATTTTCCGCCGGCGGCGACGGCCGCTTTTGTTCAGGGCCGGCCCGGCCTCTTTTTGGAGCACATCATGTCTCACGCCCGCAAGAATGCGCGTTCTCTCGCCCGTGCCGCGCTCGGAGCGACCGCGCTCGCCGCCCTGCTGGCGATGAGCGCCGTCGGCGCGACATCTGCGGTCGCGAAAACCCTCGCCAAGGTCAATGGCGTCGAGATCACCGACGAGGACCTGAAGCTTGCGATGGAGGATCTTGGCGCCGCCATTCCGCGTCAGCTCGAAGGAAAGGCGCGTGAAACCTATGTGCTCGACTTCCTGATCGACGAGCAGCTCGTCGTGCAGAAGGCGCAGGCCGACAAGCTCGCCGAAACGCCGGAATTCGCCAAAAAGCTCGCCTATTTGCGCGACAAGGCGCTGATGGAGACGCTGCTCGGCGACGTCGCCAAGAATGCGGCGACTGCAGCGGCCGTCAAGCAGACCTATGACGAAGCGGCGAAAAACCAGAAGCCCGAAACCGAATATCACGCGCACCACATTCTGGTGCCGACCGAAGAAGAGGCGAAGGCCGCGCTGAAGCGCATCAAGGCCGGCGAGGATTTCGGCAAAGTCGCGACCGAACTTTCCAAGGACCCCGGCGCCAAGGGCGGCGACCTCGGCTGGTTCACGAAGGACCGCATGGTGCCGGAGTTCGGCGACGCGGCGGCGAAGATGGAGCCGGGCCAGGTCTCCGATCCGATCAAGACGCAATTCGGATGGCACGTCATTAAGCTCGACGAGAAACGCCCGAAAGTCTTCCCGCCGCTCGATGAGGTGAAGGATCAGGTCGCCCGCTACGTCGTGCAGAAGGCGCAGAGCGAACTCGTCATGAAGTTGCGCGACGGCGCCAAGATCGAACGCGCCGACGCGCCGGCCGAGGGCTCTCCCGGCGCCAAGCCCGCTCCGGCGCAGAAGCCCGCCGAAGCGCCGAAGAAGAAGTAGGCGCCCAGGCGCCCTCGCCCTTTTCTGAGGGCAGGCCGACTGGACGGACAGAGCGGCAGATCCTGAATAAGGGGCTGGCCTACGCAGCAGCGAGGCCGGTCCCTCCCCCTCTTACGGCCCATCTCGTGCGACATGATTTCGATGCGCGAGGTGACAAAGCAGGTCCGCCGCCAGTCACAGCCTTGACGCGCGACTCGCGCAGGGTCCAAACCGCGCAGATCAACTCCGACTCTCAGGGCTGAAAATGGCTCACGACGCTCCCGTTTCACCGCTCGCGCCAACATCCGCGCCCGAAATCCCGCCGCTCGAGGGCGTTCGCTTCGCCGTCGGCGCCGCGGGCGTGCGCTACGCCGGACGCACCGATGTGATGCTGGCGTTGCTCGATCCGGGAACGACGGTCGCGGGCGTCTTCACCAAATCCAAATGTCCCTCTGCGCCGGTGGACTGGTGCCGAGACCGGCTCAAAGGCGGCAAGGCGCGCGCACTGCTCGTCAATTCCGGAAACGCCAACGCCTTCACCGGCAAGACCGGCGCACAGGCGGTCAAATTCTCGGCGAAGCTCGCCGCCGCGGCGACCGGCGCGCCCGAACGGCAGATTTTTCTGGCGTCCACGGGGGTCATCGGCGAGCCGCTCGACGCGCATAAATTCGATGGCGTGCTGGAGAGGCTCGCGCAGGAGGCGCGGCCCGACGGCTGGCTGGACGCCGCGCGCGCCATCATGACGACCGACACCTATCCGAAACTTACCACCCGGACGACGACGATCGCCGGCGTCGAAGTGACGATCAGCGGCTTCGCCAAGGGCGCGGGCATGATCGCGCCCGACATGGCGACGATGCTCGCCTTCGTCTTCACCGACGCCGCCGTCGGCGCCGAGGCGCTGCAGGCGCTGCTTGAGAGCGGCGTAAAGGGCAGCTTCAACGCCATCACGGTCGACGGCGACACGTCGACCTCAGACACGCTGCTGCTCTTTGCGACAGGCGCGGCGAAGACGCGAGGCGCGCCGAAGATCGAAAAGGCGAGCGACAAGCGACTGATCGAATTCAAGCGTGCGCTGGACGCCGTGCTGCTCGATCTCGCCCATCAAGTAGTGAAGGACGGCGAAGGCGCGCGCAAATTCGTTGAAGTGACGGTGACGGGCGCCGATAGCGCCAAGGCGGCGAAGCGCGTCGCCTTCTCCATCGCCAATTCGCCGCTTGTGAAGACGGCGATCGCCGGCGAGGACGCCAATTGGGGCCGCATCGTCATGGCCGTCGGCAAGGCCGGCGAGAAGGCCGACCGCGACAGGCTCGCGATCTGGTTTGGCGGCGTGCGCGTCGCCCACAAGGGGGTGCGCGACCCCGAATATGACGAAGGAGAGGTTTCGCAGATCATGAAGCGCGACGACATCGTCATCAACGTGGATCTTGGACTCGGCAAAGGCGCGGCGACCGTGTGGACCTGCGATCTCACCAAGGACTATGTCGCGATCAACGGCGATTACAGGAGCTGATCCGCCGGATCGGGCGCGATGACCATCGTGATTCCCGACCTCGCGCCAGCGACGGCGGCTGAGCGGTCGCTGTGCGTCGCAGTCGTCAGAACGATGCATGACGTGCTAGATTGCCTCATCGCCGCCGAAGCCGCCTCGCCGGTCTGATCCGGAGGCGTGCGGCGTCGGCGCAGGTCCAAGTGTGTGATCTGCGTTCTCGTGGAGCGTTATTGTCATGCGTTGCGTCAAGCTTCTCTTCGTGGCGCCGCTCGCCCTGCTTTCAGCCTGCAACGCCGCGCGCGGCCCCTCGCCAGGCGTCGGCTTCGATCCGTCGCAGGCGAATTACATCAGAGCGCCCGGCAGGGGCGTCATCGCCGGACAGGCCTTTCTGCGCGATGGCTCGGGGCAATCGAATGTGCGCTACGCCGCGGGCGAAACCGTGAGGCTGATACCGGCCACGACCTATGCACAGAGCCGCATCAAGAATTTTTACGGCTCGGTGAAATTCCTCCCGGCCGCGTCAATCCCGAAGGTCGAGCCGGACACCCAATACGCCTCTCTGACCCGCACGACGACAACGGAGTCGAACGGACGATTCACCTTCGAAAATGTCGCCCCCGGACGCTATTATCTCACCACCCAGCTCATCTGGAAGCCGAAGGATGCGCCCACGCCTGAAGGCGGCGCGATGTATGAAGAAGTGACGCTCACCGGCAAGGAAAACGGCCCGGTGAAAGTCGTTCTCTCCGGCAATTGAGCGCGCCTGTGGCTCTATTGCTCGTCGTGGCGGCGGCGCTCGTCGACGCCGACAACCGCGTGCTGATCGCGCAACGTCCCGAAGGCAAGAAGCTCGCCGGTCTGTGGGAGTTTCCCGGCGGCAAGCTAGATCCCGGCGAGCGGCCGGAAGACGCTCTCGCCCGCGAACTCGAAGAAGAACTCGGCGTGCGGGTCTGCGCGCCCTGCCTCGCGCCTTTGACCTTCGCGAGCCACGCCTACGACGACTTCCATCTTCTGATGCCGCTCTACGTCTGCCGTAAGTGGGAGGGCTTTGTTTCGCCGATGGAGGGACAGGCGGTGAAATGGGCGCGCGCCCGCGATCTGCGCAACTATCCGATGCCGCCCGCCGACGCGCCGCTGATTGGACCGCTGATCGATCTGCTGGGCTGATCGCGATGGCGCGCTGACCCAGCCGATCTATATGCCGTCATCGCCTCTTCATTTTTTTGGAGATTGCCGACAATGAACATTGAAACGCAGACTGGCGTCGCTGAGCGCGGTCTTGATCGTCGCGCCCGCCATGCGGCTGGGAAAACTTTGCGCCAGCTCGTCCGGCGCGAAAGCCTGGCGGATTTTACGCCTGCCGCAAACCGAAACGCTCTCGCGATCATCGCCGAGACCGAACGGGATCGAATCCAATCCTTGATTCCGCTTCGCCGCAAATCCATGGCGGAGTCGCCGCACGCCTTCCTGCGCGGCGCCGCCGATGTGATGGCCGCCGATCTTTCGACGCAACCGGCGCCCGGCATTCTCGCGCAGGTCTGCGGCGACTGCCATTTGATGAATTTCGGCGCCTTCGTCTCGCCGGAAGGACATCCGCTGTTCGACGTGAATGATTTCGATGAGACGCTGCCTAAGATCGATGTCACGATCGATGTGCGCCGCTTGGCGACAAGCGCCGTCGTCGCAGCCCTTGGCGCCGGCAAGAGCGAGCAGACAGCAAGATCCACGGCGCGCGCCGCCGTCAAAGCCTACCGCCGCGCGGTGACCAAACTCGCCGCCTTGTCGCCGCTCGAGGCGTGGAATACCCGCGTGCCGCTGCGTGACGTCGCCGCCGGCCTCCGCGATCGGGTTCTCCACGACGCCGTGCACGCAGCGATCGCGTCGCACAAAAACGAAGATGATTATGCGGACAATTTTCCAAGGGTCGCGAAAGACTCTTCCGGCGACTGGCGAGTCGAGGACAAGCCGCCGCGGCTCTTCCATCTCGATGACGGCGAGGCCAATCAATTCGACGTCAACGGACTCATTGCCGCCGCCTTCGCGAACTTGCCGCCGCACGTCGCCTCTTTGTTGCACCGCTATGGTTTGTGCGACATCGCTTTCAAGGCCGTTGGCGTCGGCAGCGTCGGCACCTATTGCACGATCGCGTTGTTCATGAGTCCGGACGATGAGCGGCTCTTCCTTCAAATCAAGGAAGCGAAGCGCTCAGTGCTGGAACGCTTCGGCCTTGGCGCATCGCCCGGCGCGCAGGCCAAGCGCGTCGTGGAAGGCCAGCGCATGATGCAGGCGGCGTCGGACATATTTTTGGGGCCCATGCTCGACCCTGCGTCTAAGCGCGAATTCTACATGCGCCAGCTGAAGACGCGCCGTTTGGGCGGACTTACCGAATTGCTGCAGAATCATGACCTTCTGGATTACGCGAAACTATGCGGGCGCACCTTGGCGCGCGCGCATGCGCGTTCCGCCGACGCCGTGACTCTCGCCGGATACATGGGCAAGAGCGAGGCATTCGACGACGCTCTCGCGTCCTTCGCGATGCTCTATGCGCAGCAAAACGCGAAGGACTACGAAGCATTCTGTAAGCAGCGAGGCGTTACGCCTGCTCGTCCCTGACGGTCGCGTAGCTCGCCGGAATCGACAGCGTCCAAATCAATCCATCGGGCGGAAAGTTGAGCGTGGCCGTCCCATCCAGCGCCTGCGAGACAAGTCGCTTGATGACCTTATGGCCGAAGCCTTCGCGCGGCGGCATCGCCACAGCCGGGCCGCCGCTCTCGCGCCATTCGATATTGAGCCGCCCGTCTTCGAAGCGCCATGTCAGCGAGACGGCGCCGTCCGGCCGTGACAGGCCGCCAAAGCTTAGCGCGTTCGTGGCGAGTTCATGCAAAGCGAGGCCGATGTTCTGCGCCGCCTCCGGCTTCAGCATGATTTTCGGGCCATCGATCGTCGCGCGCGACGACACGTCGCCCTGCGGCACGTCCATGCAATAGGCGAGCTGAGCGCGCACCAATTCGCGCATCGAGGCGCCGCGCCAATCCTGCGACACGAGCAGATCATGCGCCATCGACAGCGCCTGCAGGCGGGCGCCGAACTTGCGCTGAAAATCTTCGACGGAGGGCGAACCGGCGGCCGTCTGCCGCGACATCGCCTGCACGACGGCGAGCAGGTTCTTCGAGCGATGCACGAGTTCGCGCAAGAGCACGCGCACATGCTGCTCGCGCTGCTTGCGCGGCGTGATGTCGCGCGCGGTGCCGAGAATGCGGACCGCGCGGCCTTCGTCGAAAAAAGTGCGGCCGCGCACCGAGACCCAGCGCTCGATGCGGTCGGTCTGACCGATGACGCGATATTCGATCTCGTAATCGCCCTCGTGCGTAGGATCGAGCGCGACGCCGACAGCCTCTTTCGTACGCTTCTTGTCCTGCGGATGCAGCGCGCTGCGGAAAATCTCGAAACTCGCCGGAACGCCTTCTGGAAGGCCCCACAGGCGGCGCACGCGCTCGTCGATATGGACTTCGCCCGTCAGGAGGTTCCAGTCCCAGATGCCGGTGCGCCCGGCGTCGAGCGCAAGCTGCATCCGCTCCAGGGCGAAGGCCTGCTCGTCGCAGAAGGACCGCGGGGCGCGCGCATCCTCGGTCGTCGTTGGGCGAATTTCCGTGTCGGTCACGCGGCGCCTGTCTGTTGGGAGGCCGGCAGCATACTCCCAGATGCGTCCGGGCGCGAGCGGTTAGATATCGACCAGCTCCGTCGCGAACGCGGCGCGCTCCTGGATGAAGGCGAAGCGCGCTTCCGGCCTGTTGCCCATCAGCCGCTCGACGCAGTCCGCTGTCTCCTCGCGATCTTCCGGCTCCACGACGACTTTGAGGAGCGTGCGCTTGCTCGGGTCCATCGTCGTTTCCTTGAGCTGAGCCGCACTCATCTCGCCAAGCCCCTTGAAGCGGCCGGTCTCGATTTTTCCCTTCCCGGTCAGCTCCTTGGCGATCAATTCGTCGCGATGTTCATTGTCCCGCGCGTAAACGGTCTTCGCGCCCTGCGTCAGCTTATAGAGCGGCGGCTGCGCCAGATAGAGATGGCCGTTCTCGATGAGGCGCGGCATCTGCCGATAGAAGAAGGTGATGAGCAGCGAGGCGATGTGCGCGCCGTCGACGTCGGCGTCGGTCATCACGATCACCTTCTCGTAGCGCAGATCCTCATCGCGGTAATGCGCGCCCAGTCCGCAGCCGAGCGCCTGGGTCAGATCGGCGAGCTGCTGATTGGCGAGAAGCTTGTCCTTCGTCGCCGAGGCGACGTTCAAAATCTTGCCACGCAGCGGCAAAATGGCCTGCGTCGTGCGGTTGCGCGCCTCCTTCGCCGAGCCGCCGGCGGAGTCGCCTTCGACGATGAACAGCTCCGAGCCCTGCGCCGAATTATTCGTGCAGTCGACGAGCTTGCCGGGCAGCCGGAGTTTGCGGGTCGCGGTCTTGCGGGCGATGTCCTTCTCGGCGCGCCGGCGCAGGCGCTCCTCGGCGCGCTCCACGGCGAAGTCCAAGAGCTTATTGGCCTGCGAGGGGGCTCCGGCGAGCCAATGGTCGAAGGCGTCGCGCACCGCGCTTTCGACGATGCGCGCCGCCTCGGCGCTCATCAGCCGGCTTTTGTTCTGGCCCTGAAACTCCGGCTCGCGAATGAAGACAGAGATCATCGCGGCCGACTGGCCCATGAGATCGTCGGCGCCGATGTCCTTGGCGCGCTTCGTCTGTCCGACTCGCTCGGCGTGATCCTTAAGCGCCTTTAGGAGCGCGGCGCGAAACCCTGCCTCATGCGTGCCGCCGTCGGGCGTCGGAATCGTGTTGCAATAGGAATGGACAAAGCCGTCATCCTCGGCGAGCCAGGAGACCGCCCATTCCAGCGAACCATGGCCGCCTTCGCGCGTGATCTTGCCGACGAAGGGCTGATCGGCGACGAGTTCCTTCCCATGGATTTCGCGCGCCAGATAATCCTTCAGGCCGCCGGGAAAGCGCAGCACCGCCTCAGGCGGCGTATCGGCGCCGGGGTCGATCAGCGAAGGATCGCAGCGCCAGCGAATTTCGACGCCGCCGAAGAGATAGGCCTTGGAGCGCGACATGCGGAAGAGCCGCGCCGGCTTCCAATGCGCGCCGGCGCCGAAAATCTGCGCGTCGGGCTTGAAGCGCACCTTGGTCCCGCGCCGATTGTTGACGCGGCCAAGCGTCTTGAGCTTGCCGAGCGGCAGGCCCCGCGAAAACTCCTGGCCGTAAAGCTGGCCGGCGATCGCCACTTCGACTTCAAGCTTTTCGGACAGCGCATTGACGACCGAGACGCCGACGCCGTGCAGACCGCCGGAGGTCTGATAGGCGCCGGAATCGAACTTGCCGCCCGCATGAAGCGTGGTCATCACCACTTCCAGCGCCGACTTCTTGGGAAATTTCGGATGGGACTCGACCGGAATGCCGCGGCCGTTGTCGATCACCGTGAGCCAGCCCTCTGTTTCCAGCGTCACTTCGATGAAGGTCGCATGGCCGGCCACGGCCTCGTCCATGGCGTTGTCCAGCACCTCGGCGAAGAGGTGATGCATCGCCGCCTCGTCGGTGCCGCCGATATACATGCCGGGGCGCCGGCGGACGGGCTCGAGCCCCTCCAGCACTTCGATCGAGGCGGCGGAATATTCCGCCGGCCCGCGCTTTGGGGCGGGTTTCGACGCGGGCGCCTTGCGCGGCGCGCCGCTGAAAAGATCGGGTTTTGATGCCATGAGCGATCTTAGCGCGATTCGCGACAGGGTGGGTCGGTTCGGCGCACGCGCATTCGCGTGGACGACACAGGAATTCACAAAAAAGGCAGACGAGGCTTGCGCTTGTCGCACAGGCGACGCTGAGGCATGCTCGCGCCCCAGCTAAATACTCACTTAAGGATTTTTGCTCAACCGAAAAAATTGGAGCTAATCCATGGCGCAAAATAAACAATTGGCGGTGTACGAGGTCGCCCCTCCACCTGCCGCCGAGGCCTTCACCCCCGCGTTCTTCGTCGAAAGCACTGCGCCCGATAATATCGACGACAAGGAAAGTGCGCCGTCAACTCCTGAAAATTGCGAATCTTCGGACATCGAAAAGATCGTCAAGGTATTGGCCAAACAGGAGAAGCCTAAACTCCTGATTACCGTCCACGGCTTCAACACGCCGCGAAAGAAAGTTCTTGAAACTTTCAAAGAATCTTTCATCGCGTTGAACGACGACGATGAGCTCAAAAACCGCGGCCTCGTTTGCATCGGTTATCGTTGGCCGTCGGAAGCGATGGGAACCCCTTGGCGAAGCGGTTTGAACGCCGCGCCATTATTCCTCCTTGGCATTCTCTTCGTCTCGCTCGCCGCCGTATATCTCGTGAACTTCTCTTTCGAAATTTGCGACTGGTGGAAGCTCACGCGCGTCGTCGTGACGGCCGTGACGGCGGCGATGGCCATCATTCCCCTCACCCTTTTTGGCTTGCGGCTCATCGTCTATTTTCGTGACGGCTTTCGAGCGACGAATTACGGCGTGCCGGACCTCGTCAATCTTATCCGAGACATCGACGACAGACTTCCCAAACGGCCGAACGATGACCCCGACGATCTTATCGGAAGGGTCGAGCTGTCTTTTATCGGCCATAGCATGGGCGGCTTCGTCGTCACCAACGCCGTGCGCATTCTCTCCGACGTGTTTTCCCCACTCGCGATCGCCGCCATGCGCCACCGCCCGGAGATGCTGGGAAGCGAAGAGGAGCGCAGGCAGCGCGAGCTCAGATCGAAGATTGGAAAGAATTTTATATTGCGCCGCCTCGTGCTGGTCTCGCCCGACATTCCCTCAGAGGTGCTGCTGTTGGGCCGCAGCAATGCGCTGCATTCGTCGTTGATCCGCTTTCAGGAGGCGCATCTTTTCTCCAATGAAGGCGACGAAGTTCTGCGCAACATTTCGACGACGGCGAATTTTTTCTCGCTGCCGACGAAGAGCCGCAGCTTCGGCTATCGGCTCGGCAATGTCGGCGTGCTGACCGGCTGGGGATTATCCGAACAGCTGACGCTCGGCAATCTGCGCGTCGGCGCGCGCACCCTTTACGAGCTTTACGCTGAACTCGACGCCGTGCAGTCGGAGGAGTCATTCGCGCAGAGGCTGACCTATTTCGACTGCACCGACAGCATCGACGCCGAGGGTCGTGGGGTGGTGACGAACGCTGCGCCCGGCACGCCGCCGAATCTGTCCTGGCTTGGACATCTGCGCTTGCTTTGGGTCTATGTCAGAGGCGAGGTTGACGTCCACTCCGGCTATTTCCTGAAGCCGAGCCTGGTACGTCGGCTCATTTATCGATTCGCGTCCATCGGCTATGGCGATACTGAGGAGCTTTACGGCGGTCTCGCAGCGTTGAGCGCGGAATGTGAAAAATATCAGATCAAGGCGCTGAAGCCGGGCCAGAGCAGCGTCGCGGCCGCCGCGGCGGAAGACGCGAAAGCAGCCGTATCGTCATGAGCGTCAGGGGGTGAGATGGAAACGAAGGTCGATGAAATCGCCGAGCGCGTCTACCGCTTTTCGACCTACGCGCCAGAGATCGCGGCGCCGGCCGGTTTCACCTTCAACCAGTTCCTCATCGACGCCGACGAGCCGCTGCTCTTCCATTGCGGCCCGCGTGCGCTGTTTCCGCGCGTGTCGAAGGCCTTGGCCGCGATCATGCCGATCGAACGGCTGCGCTGGATTTCCTTCGGCCACGTCGAAGCCGATGAATGCGGGTCGATGAATCTGTGGCTCGCGGCTGCGCCGCAGGCGCAAGTGGTTCATGGCCAGACCGCCTGCATGGTGTCGCTGAACGATCTCGCCGACCGGCCGCCGCGCGCTCTTGGCACTGGCGAGGTCATGGACATCGGCGGAAGGCGCGTGCGCTACATCGATACGCCGCATGTGCCGCATGCGTGGGAATCGGGGCTGATCTATGAGGAGACGACCCGCACGCTGTTTTGCGGCGATCTTCTCACGCAAATCGGTGAAGGGCCGGCCGTCACGAAAGAGAGTGTGCTCGAAGCGGCGATGATGGCGGAGAATGCCTTCCAGGCCACGTCGCTGACGCCGATGACAGGCCCGACGATCCGCATGCTCGCGGCGTTGGAGCCACGTCGCCTCGCCGTGATGCACGGCTCCAGTTTCGAAGGCGATGGCGCCGCCCTGCTCTCGCAGCTCGCGGATTTTTATGACGCGGCGCTTGCGGCGAATCGACAAAACTCTCCTTGAAGGCAACCGTCATGGCGGGGCGAAACCGTCGAAAACGGCGTTGGCACACCGAACCGTCATGGCCGGGCTTGTCCCGGCCATCCACGTGTCGACATTGCGTGCGCCTTGCAGCCGTTGCTTAACGTCCCGGCGCGGATGCCCGCGACAAGCGCGGGCATGACGCGGAGAGTTTGCGTCAGCGGCTTCGGCGGTAGCTCCTCGACAACGGATATAGCCCAGCCTAACGCGGCGCATCGACGCCATATAGATCCTGCGGTAAGACATTCAGCCAAAATCCTAGGGAAAACATGCAACGCTTCTTCGTCGCTCTCGCCGCCTGCCTCGCCAGCGTCTTTCTCCTCGCCGCGCCGGCGCAGGCGGAAAAACTGCGCATCGCGCTGCAAAAGACCGGCACGCTTGGCTGGGAACTTGCCGTCGCTAAGGCGTTCGGCCTCGATAAGGACGCGAAGCTCGATATCGACGCCACCGAGCTCGCCTCGACCGACGCCGGCAAGATCGCCATCCAGGGCGGCGGCGCCGACGTCATCATCTCCGATTGGCTATGGGTCGTCCGCCAGCGCGCGGAGGGCGCGAAGCTGACCTTCTACCCGCACTCATCGGCGATCGGCGCGGTCATGACCAAGAACCCCGCGATCAAGAGCGTCAAGGACCTCGCCGGCAAGACGCTCGGCGTCGCCGGCGGGCCGCTCGACAAGAGCTGGCTCATGCTTAAGGCCTATGCGCTCAAGAACGACGTCGATCTCGACAAGACCGCAACCGTGCTTTATGGCGCGCCGCCGCTCATCGCCGAAAAGGCGCTGGAGGGCGAGATCGACGCGGCGCTCGAATTCTGGAATTTCGCCGCCGATCTTGAGGCGCAAGGCTTCACGCGCGCCGTCGAACTCACCGACGTCGAAAAGGCGCTCGGCGCCAAGGGCGACGTCGTCGTCACCGGCTATGTCTTCGACGAACGCTTCGCGGCGAAGAACAGGGACGCGCTGGCGCGGTTCTTCTCGATGACGAAGAAAGCTAAGGAGCTGATCGCGACTTCGGACAAGGCTTGGGACGTGGTCAAGACGCAGCGCCTTCGCGGCGAGGACGCCAAGACAGTCGACATCTACCGCAAGCGCTATGTCGCCAGCTTGCCGAAACGCCCGATCGCGCAGGAAGAGGCCGACGCCCGGACGCTCTATGGCGCGCTCGCTGCGCTCGGCGGCGAAAAGCTCGTCGGGCCGAGCCAGACGCTTGATCCGGGGACCTTCTACAAGGGCGCCGAGGTCAAGCCGAATTGATCCGGTTCATCTCGCTTGCGGCTCTACTCCTGCTTTGGCAGATCGGCGCGTGGCTTTCAGATCCGCGCCGACTTCCGGGACCGATGGCCGTTTTCGAGAAGATTTATGAAGAGGCGGTCTCCGGCGCGCTGTTCTCCAATCTCTCGATCACGCTGGCGCGCGTCGTCGCCGCCTTCGCGCTCGCCATGAGTTTCGGCGCGGCGATCGGCTATGTCATGGGTCGCAACAGGCTCGCCGACCGGCTGCTCGATCCCTGGCTCGTCACGCTGCTCAATCTGCCGGCGCTGGTCGTCATCGTGCTCGCCTATGTCTGGGCCGGCCTCACGGAAGTCGCCGCGATCGGCGCCGTCGCGCTCAACAAGCTGCCCAACGCCATCGTCGTCGTGCGCGAAGGCGCCCGCGCGCTTGATCCGCAGCTTGAGGACATGGCGCATGTGTTTCGCTTTTCTCCCGCCGCGCGCTTCAGGCATCTCGTCCTGCCGCAGCTCGCGCCCTATCTTGCGGCGGCGACGCGTTCCGGCCTGTCGCTCGTCTGGAAGATCGTTCTCGTCGTCGAACTGCTGGGGCGCTCGAACGGCGTCGGATTCGAAATCAACATGGCCTTTCAGCTCTTTGACATGAGGCTTCTGCTTGCTTACGCGCTTCCCTTCGTCGCGCTGATGCTCGGCGTCGAAACCTTTCTGGTGCAGCCTCTTGAACGACACGTCTCCCGCTGGCGGCGCGACGTCTCTCGACGTCTCGATCGCGACTAAGGATTATCATTCCGCCAGCGGCCGGCCGCTTCGGGCGCTCGAAGGGCTACGGCTGATGCTGCCCGCGGGACAGGCAGGCGCGGTCGTCGGCCCTTCCGGCTGCGGCAAGACGACTCTGCTGCGCCTCATCGCCGGCCTCGACAAGGACTATGTCGGAACGATTGTCCTGCCCGAACACGGCCGGCTCGGCATGGTTTTTCAAGAGCCGCGATTGCTGCCCTGGCGCAGCGTCATCGACAATATCCGAATCTCCGCGCCGCATGCGCGCGAAGACGACATCGCCGCGCTCCTCGACGAACTCGGTCTCGCTGAGCACGCGGCGCATTTCCCGCGCGAGCTTTCGCTCGGCCTCGCGCGGCGGGTCGCTCTTGCGCGGGCGCTCGCCGTCAAGCCGGACCTCCTGTTGCTGGACGAACCGCTCGTTTCGCTTGACGCGGCGCTTGCCCGAGATCTGCGCGAGATGATCGCAAGGCTCATCGATGAGCGGCGCATCACGACGCTGATCGTGACGCACGATCTGCGCGAGGCGATTGCGCTTGGAGACAGGCTGTTCCTGTTGTCGGCGCGTCCCGCCCATGTCGTCGCCACGATCGATGTGCCGGCGCCGCGAAGGGCGTTGGAGAAAGAGACGGCGGCGACGCTTGAAGCGCAGGCGAAAGACGCGTTTGCTGCGGCGCGCGCCGGGTCATCTCACCCGAGACATCCTTAGCGCTTGAGCGTGTCCTGCTTCACCAGGGAATGTTTTCGCCGCGGTAGTCGAGATAGCGGCGCGTGTCAGCGAGCGTCAGCGACTCGGCGACACGAATGATTCCGGCCACGCTGTCGCGCACGTCGAGCGTGGCGTCCGCCCCGCCCATGTCGGTGCGCACCCAGCCGGGGTGCATCGCGACGACGATGACGCCTTCCGCCTTCAGATCGGCGGCGAGACATTGCGCGATCTTGTTCAGCCCCGCTTTAGACACGCGGTAGGCGACATTGAATGTCCCTTCCAGCGACATCGACCCGAGTATGCTCGACATCATGACGATGCGGGGACGGGCGCTGCGCTTTATAAGCGGCAGAAAGGCCTGAACGACGCGCAGCGGACCCAGCGTATTGACCGAGAGAAGATCGAGCGCGCCTTCGAAATCCATATCGGTGGAGGATTGGCGCTGCGGCCCATAGGCGCCGGCGTTGACGATGAGCGCGTCGATAGGATCGGAAACCCGCGCGGCGGCGGCCTTGATCTGCGCCTCGTCGCGCACGTCGAACTGCAATGTCGTCGCCTCAGGCGCGGCCGCTTTCAGCGCCGCCACGCCCGCCGCGCTACGCGCGCTCGCGGTCACGCGCTCCCCTCGTGCTGAAAGCTGACGCGCAGCCTCCAATCCAATGCCGCGGCTCGCGCCGGCGATGAGCCAATGGGACATGTTTTATCCACCCGCGTTCTTAAATTGATCTCTTCTTAATATAGCGTCGATGCGGCGCGGGACAGGCTTGCCCAAGGTCATGTGGCGGTGCAGTATTCGCCCTGTTCAAGGGGGCTTTTTTCATGAACGACATGACAGTAGACGCGGCGCAGCGCGCGCCGGAGTCGAGCGATATTGTTTTCACGGGCCACGACGACGAATTTCGCGACCTTCTGCGCAAAGGCGCGCTCCTTGAGATCGTCACCTTCGGCTTCTACCGCTTTTGGCTGGCGACCAAAATCCGCCAGCATCTGTGGTCGCATACGGTGCTGGACGGCGACGCCTTCGCCTATCTCGGCACGGCGCGCGAATTGCTCATCGGCTTCCTTTTCGCCATCGCGATTCTTGCGCCTATCTATCTCGCGTCTTTCCTGCTCGGCGTCGAAGCGGAACGCGCACAATCGTTCGCATCGTCCGTGTTCGGCGTTTTCTTTCTGACCTTTTGGCAGTTTGCGATCTATCGGGCGCGGCGCTACCGCTTGCATCGCACCGCCTGGCGAGGGCTGCGCTTTCACATGGAAGGCTCCGGCGTTTCCTATGCGCTGCGCGCCATGGGCTGGGGCTTCGTCAGCGTCGTCACGCTCGGGTTAGCGCTGCCGTGGATGCAGGCTGCATTGGAACGCTACAAGATGCGCCACACCTATTACGGCGATCTTCGTGGCGACTTCATTGCAACCGGCGGCAGTTTCTTCAAACAGGGCTGGCTGCTTTGGATCGGCGCCGCCTTCACGGCGGCTGCTTACTTGGTGGGGCCTGTCCTCTATGAACTCACGAAGCAAGGCGCTTGGTTCTTGTTGATGCTGCCGACCCTTCCAGCCTTGGTCTTCATATATGCGCGGTTTAAGGCCCTGCAGTGGAAGTGGTGGCTGGAAGGCGTGCGCATCGGCGACGTGCGGGCGGCCTCGACCCTGGAGCGCCACGCCCTGACTAGAAATTATTGGATTTTCGTCGGCCTTTTCTTCGCTTCGCTGCTGGCGGCGGGGATCGGCGCGGCGCTCGCCATCGCCTTCCTGCCCAAAATCCTCGGCGTCGTCTTGGCTGTATTCTTCTATCTTGCACTGATCGTGCAATATTCGATTCTGTGGCGAACCTACTTCGTCCAGCGGGTGTGGCGGATCGTCGTCAATTCGCTAACGATTCACAATTTGCACGCCGCGCAAGAGGTCGCGATGCGGCTCGACGCGTCGCCGCCCACCGCGCTCGGCGAAGGCTTCGCCGATAGTCTCGACGTCGCAGGATTCTGACGGCGTGAACGAAAAATTCGAGGCGATCTATTTCGACGGTGTCGTCAACAAGAAGCGCCGCGTCTCGCTCGCTTTCGGTCCGACGCTGGAAATATGCGAGGACGGCGCGGTTCTCTCCGCGTGGTCTTACGCCGACGTGCGCCGCATCCCCGCGCCAGCCGACCTGATGCGGCTGCGGGCGATTGGCGCCGCGCAATTGGCGCATCTCGACATCCGCGACGGCGACACTCAGCGCGAGGTCGAACGCCATTGTCCGAAGCTCGCGGATGACGCGGCGCACGACGGTTCGACGCTCAAAATCGTGGCGTGGTCGCTCGCCGCGACCGCTTCGATCGTCGGCCTCGTTTGGTTCGGCGTTCCCTTCGCCGCCGACCGCTTAGCGCCGCTCGTGCCCATTTCATGGGAAAACCGTATTGGCGAAGTGGCCGAACGCCAGATGCGCCAAATGTTCGACGGCAAGAACTGCACACCGCCCAAGGGCTCGGCCGCGCTCGTGAAGCTCTCCAAACGCTTGCAGGACGCGTCCGGCCTTCACGTGACGGCGACCATCGAGGCGCTCTCCGAAAGAACGCCAAACGCCTTCGCCCTTCCAGGGGGTAAGGTGTTCGTCCTTGCGGGACTGTTGGAGAAGGCGCAGTCGCAGGATGAAATCCTGGGCGTGTTGGCGCATGAACTCGGTCATTTGCAGAACCGCGATCACCTGCGCCGCATCATCGCCGATGGCGGAACCGCCTATCTCTTCGGCCTGCTGTTTGGCGACGTGGCCGGCGGCGGCGCCGTGGTTTTCGCCGGCAAGACTTTGCTGAACGCCGCCAATTCGCGGGAAGCGGAGGCGCGGGCCGACGCATTCGCTGCGCAAACGCTCGCCCGCCTCGGCCGGCCCGCGAAACCGATGGGCGAATTGCTGCTGCGCGTCACAGGCAACGAAAAAGACGGCTTCCTCACCATCCTCCACGATCACCCCTTGAGCGAAGACAGACTCGCCAAGCTCTCGGCCGCGGACAAAGCCACGGCCGATCCCGTGCTCACAGACGACGAATGGAAGGCGCTGAAGACGATCTGCGACTAGCCCTATCTACGGCGCCGCCGGCGCGGGCGCCGCTTCGATCCGCGCGACGCCGTCGCGCACCGCCGCCTGCACCTTCTCGAAGGCGCGCACCTCGATCTGGCGCACGCGCTCACGCGACACGCCGAATTCCTCGGAGAGCGTTTCGAGCGTGACAGGATCGTCGGACAGTCGGCGCGCCTCGAAGATGCGCCGCTCGCGCGGATTGAGCACGTCAAGCGCGCCGCGCAGCGCCTTCAGGCGATTGTCGCTTTCTTCGTGGGCGACCAGCAGATGCTCTTGATCGACGCTATCGTCGACAAGCCAGTCCTGCCATTCGCCTTCGCCCTCCTCGCGCAAAGGCGTGTTGAGCGACGAGTCGCCGCCCATGCGGCGATTCATGTCGATGACGTCCTGCTTGGACACGCCAAGCCGATGCGCGATCTTTTCGACATTCTCGGGCTTCAGGTCGCCTTCCTCGAAGGCCGAGATGCGGCTCTTGGCCTTGCGAAGATTGAAGAAGAGCTTCTTCTGACTCGCGGTGGTGCCCATTTTGACGAGCGACCAGGAGCGCAAAATATACTCTTGGATGGAGGCGCGGATCCACCACATTGCATAGGTCGCAAGGCGGAAGCCGCGCTCGGGCTCGAAGCGCTTGACGGCCTGCATGAGGCCGACATTGCCTTCGGAAACGATTTCCCCGATCGGCAAGCCGTAGCCGCGATAGCCCATGGCGATTTTCGCCACGAGCCGCAGATGCGACGTGATCAATTCCTGCGCGGCTTTTGCGTCTTCATGCTCGCGCCAGCGCTTGGCAAGCATATATTCCTGCTGCGGCTCCAACATTGGAAACCGCCTGATTTCAGAAAGATAGCGGGCTAGGCCGTCTTCTGAGACGATTGGCAAGGCATTCGCCATAAGTCCCTCCTGACGAACCCCCTGAGTAAGGCGGGTCCGCGAAGCGCGGCCACAAAACGCCGGCCGCGACAGGGGGTCATTATAGGGCGCCCCTAGTGGGCTGGAAAATGACAATTGCGTGAAGGGAGGCTAAAGCACGGATTAAGATTCAGCAATGTGAATGACGCGTTTCAAAGGCTCGGCCGCGCGAGTTTGGCCGCGCAAGTTTGGCGAAGATTCTGCCCGTATGATTCCGCAATCTTCGGGCGCGAATTCACTTCGACATGCCGCCCAGCACGCCGCGCAGAATTTGGCGCGCGATCTGTGTCCCGGCGGACCGCGCCGCCGATTGAATCGCGGCGCGCGCCGCGAGTTCCGCGGGCGACATGCGCTTCTTGTCGCCCTTGCCAAAAATGCCGCCCAATATGCCGCCGAGCGCGCCGAGCAGACCGCCGCCCGCGCCGCTTTCGGCCTCGCCCTTGCCCTTGGCGCGCGCTTGCAGCATTTCGAATGCGGACTCGCGATCGACCATCGTGTCGTATTTTCCCCCGAAGGCGCTCGCGGCCATGACGGCCTTCCGCTCCTGCGGCGATATCGGTCCAACGCGGGCGGACGGCGGCGCGATCAACGTTCGTTCGACGACTTCGGGCGTTCCTTTGGCGTCGAGCATCGACACCAGCGCTTCGCCAACGCCAAGCTGCATGATCGCCTCAGCTTCCTCGAGGGCGCGATTGTCGCGAAAGGTCTCGGCGGCGGCGCGCACCGCCTTCTGATCGCGGGGCGTGAATGCGCGCAGCACATGTTGAATGCGGTTGCCGAGTTGGCCCAGAACCGTGTCCGGCACGTCGAGCGGATTTTGGGTGATGAAATAGACGCCGAGAGACGCACGACCTGCTCAATGGCGGACAGCAGCGCCTTCGGCGCGTCGGTGAACAGAAGATGCGCCTCGTCGAAGAAGAAAACGAGCTTCGGCTTGTCGAGATCGCCGACTTCCGGCAGGGCTTCGAACAGCTCGGAAAGCATCCAAAGAAGGAAGGTCGCGTAGAGCCGCGGCGCGCGCATCAACTTGTCTGCGGCGAGAATATTGATGACCCCGCGTCCGTCGCGATCGACTCGCAGGAAATCCATGATGTCGAGCGCCGGCTCGCCGAAGAAACTTGCGCCGCCCTGCGTCTCCAGCACCAACAGCTGCCGCTGAATGGCGCCGACGCTCGCGGGCGCCACATTTCCGTATTTCTGTTTGTAGGCCGCGGCGTTCTCCGCAACATGCGCGAGCATCGCCCGCAAATCCTTCAAATCGAGCAGCAACATGCCCTGCTCGTCCGCAACCCTGAAAACGACATTCAGAACGCCCTCTTGGACGTCGTTCAAATCGAGCAGGCGCGAAAGAAGCAGCGGCCCCATTTCCGAGATCGAAGCCCGAACCGGGTGTCCCTGTTCGCCAAAAACGTCCCAGAAGGCGACGGGAAACCGGTCGGGCTCGTAGAGAACGCCAATCTCCTTGGCGCGCGCGACGAAGGCCGACTTGCCTTCGCCCGGCTGCGACAGGCCCGCAAGATCGCCTTTGACGTCGGCGAGAAAGACGCAGGTTCCGGCGTTCGAGAAGCCCTCGGCGAGCCGCTGCAGCGAAACGGTTTTGCCGCCGCCGGTTGCGCCCGCGATCAAGCCATGGCGATTGCCAAGCGCGAGCAGAAGGTAGTGGTAAGCCTGCGGCTTCCCATCCTTCATGCTTGCGCCGACGAGGATTTTGCCTGGGACGGCGCTCGGGGTTTCGCTCATGGTTAAAGCGCTTTCACAGTCAGGAATCGCAATTGCGCGAAGCTACACCATCGGCGCAGGACGCGCATGTCCGCCCCGTGCGGCTCAGTCTGGGCGCGACGGCGCTTGGCGAATGCAAAAGGGCGCGATAAGTTCGCGCCGGGAGAAAATCCAATGAAGCTACGCTTGGCGATGATCGGCGTCGTCGCCGCCGCCGGCGTCGCGCAGGCGGTCGGCGCGACGAAGCCGCGAACGGCGCCGGCGAAGCTGGCGCAAACCGTCGATCTGGAGAATCAGCGTCCCGTGCCGCTGAAAAGCTTCGAGATCGTCATGGCGGCAAAAAACAAAACGGCGCCGGAGGCCATCGTCGGCAAGCTCGATAAGCCGCTGGCCGCCGGAGGCCGCACGCGGTTTCCCATCACCGGCGCCAGAGGCTGCCGCTTTGAGGCGCGTTGGGCGTTCGACGACGCGAAAGATTCAGGCGACGTGGACTTATGCAATGACGCCCATATAGTTTTCGCGGATTAATCCTATTCGCGGTCCGCTCAGCGGACCCGCTGCGGCGCGCGCCGCCCATGACAACAATCAGGAAACGCACGATGGCCAACGGATCGAAGGGTGGCGCAAAGGGAGTCAAGCGCGGCGCAAAGGGCGCACAATCCACAAGCGGACCAGGCATCTCGAGGCCGCTGCTGATCGGCGTCGGCGCTGTCTTCGCGTTCATGTTCGTCGCCTTTGTCTACTTCACCAGCGGCAAGCCCACGACGTCGACGGAAACCATCGGCGGACCTTTTCAGCTCACCGCACATACCGGGCAGCGGGTGACAGAGCAGGATTTCCTCGGACGCCCCTTCCTCGTTTTCTTCGGCTATACGCACTGTCCCGACATTTGTCACACCACGCTCTTCGAGATGTCGGAGATCTTGCGGGCGATGGGGCCGGATGCGAAAGTCGGCGCGCTGTTCGTCACCGTCGATCCGGAGCGAGACACGCCCGAGGCTCTCAAAGATTATCTCTCCAATTTCGATCCGCGCATCATTGGCGTCACCGGTCCGCGCGCTTCGCTCGATCCCGTGTTGCGCGAATATCGTATCTTCTCCAAGCGTGCGCCCGGCAAGGAAGAGGACTATTCCGTCGACCACACCACTGTCGTGTATCTGATGGACAAGAACGGCCGCTTTGTAAGCCCGTTCAACGTGGCGCGACGCCCTGCCGAAGCCGCGCGTGAGCTTGAACGCCATCTGTAGCGCGTGCAGTCGCCTGCACCGGAGAGCGCGCAAAAAGGCAACGCAAGGGAAATATTTTCATCAAGCTGCAATTTTGGAACTCGCGACTCATATGGCCTTTGCGCTAGCATGAGCGTTATGCTTCGACTCCTGCGCCAAGGACCGACGCCGACTGGCGGCGCGTCAATTCTCACATTGGTCCACGCCGGCGAAACAATTCTCGTCGCTTTGCGTCGGTCACAGAATGCGCGGCGGTTCACTTTGCGTGTGCGCTTCGCTGCACGCGATGCGGTGTTGACGATGCCGAAGCGGGCGTCATTGCGCGATGCGCGAGATTTCGCCCAGCGCCACGCCGCCTGGCTCGCTTCGCGTCTCGACAGGCTTCCTGCAACCATTCCTTTCGCGCATGGGTCGGTCGCGCCTCTGCGCGGCGTCGATCATATGATCGCCCATCATCCGGACCGCCGAGGGGTCACTTGGATCGAGCCGAGAGACGATGCCGAGGCTCCCTTCGCGCTTTGCGTCGCCGGCCAGACCGAACATGTGCACCGCCGCGTTCAGGACCACCTGAAGCGGGAGGCGCGACGCGACCTTGAAGAGGCCGTCGCCCGCCACACGGGCGCACTGAGTCTGCCGCCCCGCGGCGTCGGCCTGCGCGATCCGATCAGCCGATGGGGATCATGTTCGGCCTCCGGCTCGTTGAACTTTTCCTGGCGGCTGATCATGGCGCCGCCATTCGTCCTCGATTACCTCGCCGCCCACGAGGTCGCGCATCTCGTGCATCTCGATCATTCGCCGCGATTTTGGAAGCTGACGCGGCGGCTTTGCGCCGACACGGATCACGCCGAAGCCTGGCTCTCCGCCCATGGCGCGCACCTCCACAAATATGGAGCCAAGGCGCGATGATCGACCGCCGCGGCCTGCTCGGATTCGCCCTGCTCCTGCCCCTCCCGATGTCGCAAGCCGCGTCGGCGCTGGCCGAAGAGCCGCGTAAACGCCTACTCGTTCTCGATTTTGAGCTGGTCGACACGTCAAACGAGCCTGTCGACCAAAGCGCCGAACATGCAAAGCGACTGGCGCGGGCGCGTGACGACATCGGCGCGGGACTCGCCGCGCGGCGCGTCTATGACGTCGTCGACCGGGCGCCCATCGCGGCGGATCTCGACGCGATCTTGAAACAAACCTACATTCGCACCTGCAACGGCTGCGAATTGTCGCTCGCCCGCAAGGCCGGCGCCGATCTCGTTCTGACGGGCGTCGTCAATAAGGTCAGCACGCTGATCCTCAGCATGGGCGTGTCAATCGCGCGCGTCTCGACGGGCGAACTGATCTATCATCAAGGGTTCGATTTTCGCGGGGATAATGATCAATCCTGGGCGCGCACGACGAAATTCTTCGTCGATCGTATTGCCCGAGATCCGCTGAATTGAGCCAAGGAGGCCCGTATGAGCCAGAGCGCTGGCTGTGAACCGACGGCGACGTCGCGCCCGCCCTGGTCGATGGTGGCGCAGGCCCGCGCGCGCGGCGCCTTGCTTGACGCCCTCGTGCGGCGGGCGCAGGCGCTGCCGCCCATCCGCATGGGCGTCATCCATCCTTGCGACGCGCGCTCGGTCGAAGGCGCGATCGCCGCGCGCGACAAAGGGCTGATCGTCCCGACTCTTATCGGACCGCGGGCGAAGATCGAGGCGGCCGCGCGCGCGAGCGGGGTCTCGCTCGAAGGCGTCGAGATCGTCGATGCGCCACACAGCCACGCCGCCGCCGATCAAGCGGTGGAGCTCGTGCGCCGCGGCCGGCTGCACGCGCTGATGAAAGGCGCGCTGCACACGGATGAACTGATGACTGCGGTCATACGCGACGGCGCGGGACTGCGCACGGACCGGCGGATCAGCCATGTCTTTGTGATCGACGCGCCGTATTATCATAAGTTGCTGCTCGTCACCGACGCCGCGATCAACATTGCGCCGACGCTCGACACCAAGCGCGACATCGTGCGCAACGCAATCGATCTCGCGCATGCGATCGGCATCGAGCGTCCCAAGGTGGCGCTACTTTCGGCCGTGGAGACGGTCGAAGGAAAGATCCCGTCGACCATCGAGGCGGCGGCGCTCTGCAAGATGGCCGACCGCGGCCAGATCGCCGGCGCCGCGCTTGACGGTCCGCTGGCCTTCGACAACGCCATCTCGCGCGAGGCGGCCGATGCCAAGCACATTGAGTCCGAAGTCGCCGGCGACGCGGACATTCTGGTGGCGCCCGATCTCGAGGCGGGCAATATCCTGGCGAAGCAGCTCGTCTTCCTCGGCGGCGCCGACACCGCGGGACTGGTCCTCGGCGCGCGCGTCCCGATCGTGCTGACGAGCCGCGCCGACGACGTCGATTCGCGCGTCGTCTCTTCGGCGCTGGCGCAGATTTTCACCCATCGGCCGCGCGCCGCGCCGTAGACCGCGCTGCGATCAAGTGGGCCCGGTTTTTCGCGCAAAGCGGGCGCGCCCAAATGCGGCGCGATCTGTCGTTCTCGACAGATCGCCGCCCGCATGGCAGAACGCAGCGCAAGATTTCCCGAAAAGGGCGGCTGACCTTCGCCCGCATGCTTCGAGACGGCTCCTGCGGAGCCTCCTCAGCATGAGGGCGCAAGCGGCGCGCTTTACGTTTCCCTATCCTGAGGATCCCGCGGAGCGGGCGTCTCGAAGGACGAGGAAACGTCCACATTAGAAACCAATATGACCGACCTCGCCAAACTCGAAGAAGATACGCTGCGCCAAATCGACGAGGCCGCCGACGAGGCGGCGCTCGAAGCCGTGCGCCTCTCCTCGCTCGGCAAGAAGGGCGCGATTTCGGCGCTGCTCGCAACGCTCGGCAAAATGTCGCCCGAAGAGCGCAAGACCGAGGGCGCGAAGATCAATGCGCTAAAAGACAAGGCGGCCGAGGCGATCGCCGCGCGACGCGAACGGCTTGCTGAAGCGGCTTTGGAAGCGCGCCTTACGGCCGAGACGCTCGATATGACGCTGCCTGCGCCGGCGGGTCCGCTGGAGCGCGGGCGCATCCATCCGATTTCGCAGGTCACGGACGAACTCTCCATCATCTTTGCCGATATGGGCTTCGCGGTCGCCGAGGGACCGGACATCGAGAGCGACGACTATAATTTCACCAAGCTCAACTTCCCCGAAGGGCATCCCGCGCGGGAGATGCAGGACACGTTCTTTCTGACCACCGACTCAGGCGAGAAGCGGCTGCTGCGCACCCATACGAGCCCGGTGCAGGTGCGCACCATGTTGTCGCAGCAGCCGCCGATCCGAGTCATCTGCCCTGGCCGGGTCTACCGCTGCGACTTCGACCAGACACATACGCCGATGTTCCATCAGATCGAGGGGCTCGTCATCGATGAGACGACGCATCTTGGGCATCTCAAATGGACGCTCGAAGAATTCCTAAGGAGCTTCTTCGAGGTGAAGGGCGTCAAGCTGCGCTTTCGGCCCTCCTTCTTCCCCTTCACCGAACCCTCGATGGAGGTCGATGTTCAATGCCGGCGCCAGGGCGGCGAAATTCGCTTCGGCGAGGGCGAAGACTGGATGGAGATTCTGGGCTGCGGCATGGTGCATCCCAATGTGCTGAGAAATTGCGGCATCGATCCCGACCGCTATCAGGGCTTCGCCTTCGGCGTCGGCGTCGACCGGCTGGCGATGCTGAAATATGGCATGTCGGATCTGCGCGCCTTCTTCGACGCCGATACGCGCTGGCTAGAGCACTATGGGTTCAGGCCGCTGGATTTCCCGACGCTTGCGGGCGGGTTGAGCAGCTAGAATATGCCGACGGTGCTGAGGTGGAAGGGATACCGCTTCTTCTTCTATTCTGCGGATGGCTGGGAGCCGGCGCACGTCCATGTGACCAAAGACGCGAAGGAAGCGAAAATCTGGCTTGAGAACGTTAGCGTCGCCGTGAATATGGGCTTCACGGCCCAGGATCTGAATGAGATCGTCAAGAAGACGCGCGAGGAGCGTGAGTCCTTTCTGAGGTCGTGGAATGACTACTTTGCAAATTGAGGTCGAAGACGCCCGGCCTACCGAGGCGTCATGCGACGACAGCTTCCTCACTGTCGCGCTGGCTGATGGGCGCATATTGCGCGCGCCGCTGTGGTGGTATCCGCGTCTTGCTCAGGCTTCGCCGGAGGCGCGTCGGTCCGTGGAGCTGTCTCCTTTGGGGATGCACTGGTCGCAGATCGACGAGGATATCAGCGTCGCGAGCATGCTGCGCGGGCAGAAGGCGCCAGGCGCGGTCTCGCCGGAGAAAGCCGCTTGACCGCTATTGCAACAGCAGAGACAGGCTCGCCGTCTGAAGCATGATGAATTCACGCGCTCAACTCCGGACGCCGGCGGCTTGAGCAGCTAACGACAATCTCTCCGCGTCATGGCCGGGCTTGTCGCGGCCATCCACGCAAAGACACATAGTAATAGAGATACGAGACAAAAATGGCGCCGCTCACTTTCATCATTCCGCGGCCTCACGGCGTGGATGCCCGCGACAAGCGCGGGCATGACGAGCCCTTGGCGCCTGCGCTCGACAACTTCAAAGTTCTCAACAAATGAAACTCACCCTCTCCTGGCTCAAGGAACATCTCGACACGTCGGCCTCGCTCAGCGAGATCGTCGAAACGCTGACGCGCATCGGCCTTGAGGTCGAATATGTGCACGACCCGGCCGCGCAGCTGAAAGATTTCACCATCGCGCGGGTGATCGGGGCGAAGCCGCATCCGAACGCCGATCGTTTGCGGGTCTGCATGGTCGATACGGGAAGCGGCGCGCCGGTTCAGGTCGTCTGCGGCGCGCCGAACGCCCGCAACGGCATGAAGAGCGTCTTTTCAGCCCCAGGGACATATATTCCAGGAAAGAAGATCACGCTTGGCAAGGGCGTCATCCGCGGCGTCGAGTCGCTCGGCATGCTGTGCTCTGCGGCCGAACTCGAACTTTCCAACGACCATGAAGGCATCATCGATCTGCCTGACGACGCGCCGGTCGGCGCCGTCTATGCGCAATGGGCCGGGCTCGACGATCCGATCATCGAGATCAATCTGACGCCCAATCGCCCCGACGCCGCCGGCGTCTACGGCATCGCGCGCGACCTTGCCGCGGCGGGCCTGGGCGTCCTCAAGACCAAGGACATTGCGCCAATCGAGGGCAGGTTCCCCTGCCCCGTCGGCGTGACGCTGGATTTCGCGCAGGAGGACAGGCATCTAGCGCCCTTCTTCGGCCTCCGCCTCGTGCGCGGCGTCAAAAACGGACCCAGCCCCGCCTGGCTGCAGGCGAGGTTGCGCGAAATCGGCCTTCGGCCGATCAACGCGCTGGTCGACGTCACCAACTTCCTCACCTTCGATCGCGCGCGGCCGCTGCACGTCTTCGACGGGAAAAAAGTGAAGGGCGATCTTGTCGTGCGCCTTGCGCGAAAAGGCGAGAGCCTGCACGCGCTCGACGGGCGGACATACGAACTCGACGAGAGCATGGTGGTCATCTGCGACGAGGCCGGACCGGAATCGCTTGCGGGCGTCATGGGCGGCGAGGCCTCAGGCTGCGATGAATCGACGACCGACGTGCTGATTGAGACGGCGCTGTGGGACCCGATGAATATCGCGCTCACCGGCCGCAAGCTCGGCATTGTCACCGACGCGCGCTACCGTTTCGAGCGCGGCGTCGATCCGGCCTTTGCACTGCCGGGGATCGAGCTTGCGACGCAGCTCGTGCTGGAATTCTGCGGCGGCGAGCCGTCTGAACTCACGCTCGCCGGCGAACTGCCGCTGCTCTCCCGCGCGATCAATTTCCCCTGGAGCGAAACCAAGCGGCTCACGGGCCTCGACGCGCCGCGTGAAGAAGCGGCGAAGATTCTCGAGCGCCTCGGCTTCAGCGTCGAGAACGCCGACGCCGACATCGCCCATGTCGCCGCGCCGAGCTGGCGTCCGGATATCGAGGGCAAGGCCGACATCGTCGAGGAAATCGTGCGCATGATCGGCGTCGACAATGTGCCCTCGACGCCGCTGCCGCGCGCCGAGGGCGTCGCGCCGCCCGTGCTGACCATGATGCAGAAGCGCGCCCGCAACGCGCGCCGCGCGCTCGCCGGCCAGGGCCTCGTCGAGGCGGTGACGTGGTCCTTCGTCTCCAAGGAGCAGGCGGAGGCGTTTGGCGGCTGCAAGCCGTCGCTGGCGCTCGCCAATCCGATCGCCGCCAATCTTTCCGACATGCGGCCGAGCCTGTTGCCGGGCCTTGTCGCGGCCGCCGGCCGCAACGCCGCGCGCGGGCTTGGCGATCAGAACCTCTTCGAAGCCGGCCAGATCTTCCTCGACGCGACCGAGACCGGCCAGCGCCTCGCGGCGGCGGGCGTGCGGCGCGGATTGGCGGGCGCCGGCCGCCACTGGTCGGCGCTAGCGCGCGCGGCCGGCGCCTTCGACGCCAAGGCCGACGCCATGGCGCTGCTGAATGCGCTCGGCGTCGCGGCCGGCGGCCTGCAGATCGTCTCCGGCGGGCCGGCATGGTTTCACCCCGGCCGCTCGGCGACGCTGCAATTTGGACCAAAGAACATCGTCGGCCATTTCGGCGAATTGCATCCGCGCGCGCTGAAAGTCATGGATGTCGAGGGACCCATCGCGGCTTTCGAGATCATTCTCGACGCGCTCCCCGCGCCCAAGGCGAAGCCGACGAAAATCAAGCCGAAGCTGGACATTTCGGATCTTCAGCCGGTTTCGCGCGATTTCGCCTTTATCGTCGATCGGGCAGCGGCCGCCGGCGATCTGGTGAAGGCGGCGCAGGGCGCCGACCGGACTCTGATCGCCGATGTCGCAGTCTTCGACGTCTACGAAGGCAAGGGCGTCCCCGAGGGCAAAAAATCGATCGGCATCGCCGTCACCCTGCAGCCGCGCGAAAAGACTCTGACGGACGCGGAGATCGAGGCGGTGGCCCAGAAAATCGTGGCGGAGGCGCAAAAGAAATGCGGCGCGACGCTGAGGGGATGAGGGGCCGTCGTCTCCAGCGACATGAAGCGAGCCGTGAAGCAGCCGCTGGATGGCTTTTTCGCGAAGCCCCTCGCCGCGGCCTGACCTTGGCGATTGCGGCATTCCTTGCTGTCCTCGCTGCTCCCGCCCTCGCCGCGCCGCGAAGCATCGACGATTGCGAAGCGATCAAGGAGGCGGACTCCTATAACCGCTGCCTCGCCTCCTTCGGGCCGATGCGCGGCCAGCATGGAGCGACCTATCCCGGCGTCGCCGCCGAAGGCGGCCACAGCGGGAAAGCTACAAACCGCAGCGCCTCTCGCCCGCCGTCTCGCTCTGGCGCCGCGCGGATTTCCGCCAGCCGGGGCGGCCGCGTTCGGATGGAGTTCACGCCGGGACGGCGGTAACGCGGCTGAACTGGGTGAGAAACGTCGTTTTTCCCCTTGGCAAACTGCTCCACTCCCCTTAAATAGACGATCCGGGGCTGGCCAATCGACCTGCGGCCCCCTTTTCAGTTTTGAGCTTCCGCCTCGACTCAAGTCCTTCCAGGGCTTAGGAAAAGGCGGTGGATAGGCCGGCGGACCCGGGGGTTCTCCCTCGTGTCCCGTCCGGCCATGTCCTGTCCGAGACTGCCGGCGCACGCAAGGGGCTTCAACCCTGTAGCGGCTCAATCGGCCCAAGGAAAGGCGGAGCGATCCGTCTTCTCGAAGGCGGCCTGCACAGACGGGGAAACCGGAATTTTAGAGGCCGCAAGCGGGCTTCCCGCGTGCGTCCTTCGAATTTGGTTCGCGCCCCTTCAACCGCCGCGGCGTTGCGCCGTGACGGGGACAGGATCTACGGCGCCGCGCGCCTCAAGCGAGCGGCATGTCGCAACCGGCGGGATTTCCCGCCAGTAGAGAGAGCAACCGTGGACAGAGCGGAGAAAAAGGAAGCGGTCGCGGCGTTACGCGAAGTCTTTTCGAAGACCGGCGTCGTCGTCGTCGCTCACTACTCCGGCCTGACCGTGGCCCAGCTGCAAAACCTGCGCAAGCAGGCCCGCAATGCTGGCGCGACGGTCCAGGTCGCGAAGAACCGCCTCGCCAAGATCGCTCTCGATGGCGCCGACGTCGCCTCTATCGCGCCCCTGCTCAAGGGGCCGACCCTGATCGCCTATTCGGACGATCCGGTGGCGGCGCCGAAAGTCGCCGTGGCCTTCGCCAAGGACAACAACAAGTTTGTCATCCTGGGCGGCGCCATGGGCAAGACTGCTCTGAATCCGGACAGCGTCAAGTCGCTTGCGACGATGCCGTCCCTCGACGAACTGCGCGCCAAGCTCGTGGGCCTTATCCAGGCGCCCGCGACCAAGATCGCTCAGCTCTCGACCGCGCCAGCCGCCAAGCTCGCGCGCGTCTTCGGAGCCTACGCCAATCGAGACGCGGCCTAAGAGGCCGAGAACCAGACAAACCAAATTCAAAGGACGCAACAAATGGCAAATCTTGAAAAGATCGTCGAAGACCTCTCGGCGCTGACCGTCCTCGAGGCGGCTGAACTCGCGAAGCTCCTCGAAGAGAAGTGGGGCGTTTCCGCCGCCGCCGCCGTCGCCGTCGCCGCCGCTCCTGGCGCCGCCGCCGCTGCGCCGGTCGTGGAAGAGAAGACCGAGTTCAACGTGATCCTGGCCGCGGCCGGCGAGAAGAAGATCGAGGTCATCAAGGAAGTCCGCGCGATCACCGGCCTCGGCCTGAAGGAGGCAAAGGACCTGGTCGAAGGCGCGCCCAAGCCCGTCAAGGAAGGCGCGACGAAGGACGAGGCCGAGAAGATCAAGGCCGCCCTCGAAAAGGTCGGCGCCAAGGTCGAACTCAAGTAATTCCTCTGCCGCCTTTGGCGGCGTTGCGATCGTCGCAGCCCCGGCGCGCCGGGGCTGCGGCCAATAAACAAAAGGCGCTCACGGACGCGGGAACCCGCCGCAAGACGAGCGCCTGACGGGCAAGGACCTCTCGCAGCGGGATGGTCGGCCAACGAAGAAAGAGGCTCGAAAAGCGACATGGCTCAGACGTCGGCGAGAAAGTTCACCGGTCGCAAGCGCATCCGCAAATTCTTCGGACATATCCGCGAAGCGGCGGAAATGCCGAATCTGATCGAGGTCCAAAAGGCCTCCTACGATCAGTTCCTCCTTGTCGACGAGCCGAAAGGCGGCCGTCCTGACGAGGGGCTGCAGTCCGTCTTCAAGTCCGTCTTTCCGATCTCCGACTTCTCGCAGGTCTCCCTGCTCGAATTCGTGCGTTACGAGTTCGAACAGCCGAAATATGACGTCGACGAGTGCCGCCAGCGCGGCATGACCTACGCTGCGCCGCTCAAAGTGACGCTGCGCCTCATCGTGTTCGATGTCGATCCCGATACGCAGGCGAAGTCGGTCAAGGACATCAAGGAGCAGGACGTCTACATGGGCGACATGCCCTTCATGACGTCGAACGGCACCTTCGTCGTCAACGGCACCGAGCGCGTCATCGTCTCGCAGATGCATCGCTCGCCGGGCGTGTTCTTCGACCACGACAAGGGCAAGAGCCATTCTTCGGGCAAGCTGCTGTTCGCCGCCCGCATCATTCCC
The DNA here is from genome assembly GCF_000372845.1 of Methylocystis rosea SV97. Taxonomy (GTDB): domain Bacteria; phylum Pseudomonadota; class Alphaproteobacteria; order Rhizobiales; family Beijerinckiaceae; genus Methylocystis; species Methylocystis rosea. The sequence goes on along the minus strand of NZ_KB889963.1, from coordinate 1,579,361 downwards.
TATCGCGGATCCTGGCTCGACATCGAGTTCGACGCCAAGGACATCGTCTATGCGCGCATCGACCGCCGCCGCAAGATTCCGGTGACGTCGCTCCTGTTCGCGCTTGGCCTCGACGGCGAAGAGATTCTGTCGACCTTCTACAAGACCATCCTGTACACGCAGGACGGCGAGAACTGGCGCATGCCGTTCGACGCCGAGCGCATCAAGGGCGTGAAGGCTGTCGCCGATATGGTCGACGCCGACACCGGCCAGGTGATTCTCGAAGCCGGCAAGAAGCTGGCCGTGCGCGCCGCGCGCCAACTCGCCGAGAAGGGCGTGAAGGCGATTCGCGTCGCGCCCGAAGAGCTCTACGGCCAATATCTCGCGCAGGACCTCTTCGACCCCGCCACCGGCGAGATCTTCGCCGAAGCGGGCGAGGAGATCACCGTGAAGACGCTGCCGCTGCTGATCGAAAAAGGCTTCGATGAGCTGCCGGTGCTCGACATCGACCACATCAATATCGGTCCGTACATCCGCAATACGCTCGCCGTCGACAAGAACTCGATTCGCGAAGAGGCGCTGTTCGACATCTACCGCGTCATGCGTCCCGGCGAGCCGCCGACGATGGACACGGCGGAAAACATGTTCCACTCGCTGTTCTTCGATCCGGAGCGCTATGATCTCTCGGCCGTCGGCCGCGTGAAGATGAACATGCGCCTCGATCTCGACGCGCCGGATACGACGCGGACGCTGCGTCGCGAGGATATCCTCGCGGTCGTCAAGGCGCTCGTCGATCTGCGCGATGGTCGCGGCGAAATCGACGACATCGACCATCTCGGCAATCGCCGCGTGCGTTCGGTCGGCGAGCTGATGGAGAATCAGTATCGCCTCGGCCTGCTGCGCATGGAGCGCGCCATCAAGGAGCGCATGTCGTCGGTCGATATCGACACGGTCATGCCGCAGGATCTGATCAACGCCAAGCCGGCGGCGGCCGCCGTGCGCGAATTCTTCGGTTCGTCGCAGCTGTCGCAGTTCATGGACCAGACCAATCCTCTGTCGGAGATCACGCATAAGCGTCGTCTCTCGGCGCTTGGCCCGGGCGGACTGACTCGTGAAAGAGCGGGCTTCGAGGTGCGCGACGTGCACCCGACGCATTACGGCCGCATCTGTCCGATCGAGACGCCGGAAGGTCCGAACATCGGCCTGATCAATTCGCTCGCGACTTTCGCCCGCGTCAACAAATACGGCTTCATCGAAGCGCCGTATCGCCGCGTGCGCGACAGCAAGGTGACCGGCGAAGTCGCCTATCTGTCGGCGATGGAGGAGGCGAAATATCACGTCGCTCAGGCGAACGCGCAGGTCGACAAGGACGGCAATCTGACGGAAGACCTCGTGCTCTGCCGCCACGCCGGCGACGTCATGCTCGTGCCGCGCGAGAAGGTCGACGCGATGGACGTGTCGCCCAAGCAGCTCGTGTCGGTGGCCGCGGCGCTCATTCCGTTCCTTGAGAACGATGACGCCAACCGCGCGCTGATGGGCTCGAACATGCAGCGCCAGGCCGTGCCGCTCGTCAAGGCCGACGCGCCGCTCGTCGGCACCGGCATGGAGCCGATCGTGGCGCGCGACTCTGGCGCCGCCATTTCGGCGCGCCGCACCGGCGTGGTCGATCAGATCGACGCGACCCGTATCGTCATCCGCGCGACCGAAGAACTTGATCCGGGCAAGCCCGGCGTCGACATCTATCGGCTGATGAAGTTCCAGCGCTCGAACCAGTCGACCTGCATCAACCAGAAGCCGCTCGTTCGCGTCGGCGACCTTGTGGTGAAGGGCGACATCATCGCCGACGGTCCGTCGACCGACCTTGGCGATCTGGCGCTCGGGCGAAATGTGCTCGTCGCCTTCATGCCTTGGAACGGCTACAACTTCGAGGATTCGATCCTCCTGAACGAGCGCATCGTCAAGGACGACGTGTTCACCTCGATTCACATCGATGAATTCGAGGTGATGGCGCGCGACACGAAGCTCGGTCCGGAAGAGATCACCCGCGATATTCCCAACGTTTCGGAAGAGACGTTGAAGAATCTCGACGAGGCGGGGATCGTTTACATCGGCGCCGAAGTGCAGGCGGGCGACATTCTCGTCGGCAAGATCACGCCCAAGGGCGAAAGCCCGATGACGCCGGAAGAGAAACTCCTGCGCGCCATCTTCGGCGAAAAGGCCTCCGACGTGCGCGACACATCGCTGCGCGTGCCGCCGGGCGTTCAGGGAACCATCGTCGAAGTGCGCGTGTTCAATCGCCACGGCGTCGAGAAGGACGAGCGCGCCCAGGCGATCGAACGCGAGGAGATCGAGCGTCTCGCCAAGGACCGCGACGACGAGCTCGCGATCCTGGACCGCAACGTCTATACGCGTCTTTGTGAAACGTTGATCGGCAAGGTCGGTATCGCCGGCCCGAAGTCCTTCAAGAAGGGCGAGAAGCTGACTCAGGCGATCCTCGACGAATATCCCCGCTCGCAGTGGTGGACCTTCGTCGTCGAGGATGACGCGCTGATGGCGTCGATCGAAGCCGTGCGCAAGCAATATGACGAGTCGAAGAAGGGGCTTGAGAACCGCTTCCTCGACAAGGTCGAGAAACTGCAGCGTGGCGACGAACTGCCGCCCGGCGTGATGAAGATGGTCAAAGTCTTCGTCGCGGTGAAGCGCAAGATTCAGCCCGGCGACAAGATGGCCGGCCGTCACGGCAACAAGGGCGTCGTTTCGCGCATCGTGCCGCAGGAAGACATGCCGTTCCTCGAGGACGGCACGCCTGTCGACATCGTGCTCAATCCGCTCGGCGTGCCGAGCCGGATGAATGTCGGACAGATTCTCGAGACGCATCTCGGCTGGGCCTGCGCCGGTCTCGGCAAGCAGGTCGGCCAGGCCGTTGACGCGTATTATCGCAGCAAAGACATCAAGCCTTTGCGCAAAGCGTTGACGGAAATCTACGGCGAAGATCCGGAACTCGCCTCGCTCAGCGAGACGAGCCTTGTGGAAGTCGGCAAGGATTTGAAGCGCGGGGTTCCGATCGCGACGCCGGTGTTCGACGGCGCGCGCGAGAAGGACATCGTCGAAATGCTGGAGAAGGCGGGACTGGCCTCGTCAGGTCAGGTGAGGCTCTTCGACGGACGCACCGGCGAGACCTTCGACCGTAAGGTGACCGTCGGCTACATCTATATGCTGAAGCTGCATCATCTCGTCGACGATAAGATCCACGCGCGCTCCATCGGCCCCTACTCGCTCGTCACCCAGCAACCGCTGGGCGGCAAGGCGCAGTTCGGCGGTCAGCGCTTCGGCGAAATGGAGGTCTGGGCGCTCGAAGCCTATGGCGCCGCGTACACGCTGCAGGAGATGCTGACCGTGAAGTCGGACGACGTCGCCGGCCGCACCAAGGTCTATGAGTCGATCGTGCGCGGCGACGACACCTTCGAATCGGGCATTCCGGAGAGCTTCAACGTGCTCATCAAGGAGATGCGCTCGCTGGCGCTGAACGTCGAACTGACCAACGCGGAGCCGGAAGAGGAAGCGCCGCCCACAGCGGCCGAGGCGGCGGAGTAATCCCTGCCGATGAAGCTGCAGAACGTCATTGCGAGCGAAGCGAAGCAGTCCAGGATTGCTTCGCCGTTTCGCGTCTCGCGGTGACGCTCTGAATAAGAATTTCACGGCGCGCGGAAAGGGCTCGAAGCCGCATTCGCAGCGCCCTAGGAGAAGACCATGAATCAGCAAGAGGTCATGAATCTCTTCAATCCGGTCGTGGCGACGCAGGCCTTCGACCAGATTCAGATTTCGATCGCAAGCCCGGAGAAGATTCTTTCCTGGTCTTACGGCGAGATCAAAAAGCCCGAGACGATCAACTACCGCACGTTCAAGCCAGAGCGCGACGGATTATTCTGCGCGCGCATCTTCGGTCCGATCAAGGACTATGAGTGCCTGTGCGGCAAATATAAGCGGATGAAATACAAGGGCGTCATTTGCGAAAAGTGCGGCGTCGAGGTCACCCTCGCGCGTGTGCGGCGCGACCGCATGGGCCACATCTCGCTCGCCGCGCCCGTCGCCCACATCTGGTTTCTGAAGTCGCTGCCCTCGCGCATCGGCCTGTTGCTCGACATGACGCTCAAGGATCTTGAGCGAATCCTCTATTTCGAGTCGTATATCGTCCTCGACGCGGGCCTGACGCCGCTCAAAGAGCGTCAGTTGCTGTCGGAAGACGAATATGTGCGCGCGCAAGACGAATATGGCCAGGACACGTTCACGGCCATGATCGGCGCGGAAGCGATCCGCAAACTTCTTGAGTCGATGGACCTGGAAGCGATCGCGGCGTCGCTGCGCATCGAGATCTCCGAAGCGAAGACCGAGCTCAAGCCCAAGAAGCTGGCCAAGCGCCTCAAGATCATCGAGGCTTTCCTCCAGTCGGGCAATCGCCCCGAATGGATGATTCTCAAGGAAGTTCCGGTCATTCCGCCGGATCTGCGTCCGCTCGTGCCGCTGGACGGCGGCCGCTTCGCGACCTCGGATCTGAACGATCTCTACCGCCGCGTCATCAACCGCAACAATCGTCTGAAGCGGCTGATCGAATTGCGCGCGCCGGACATCATCATCCGCAACGAGAAGCGCATGTTGCAGGAGGCCGTCGACGCGCTGTTCGACAACGGCCGCCGCGGACGCGTGATCACGGGCGCCAACAAGCGTCCGCTGAAGTCGCTCGCCGACATGCTGAAGGGCAAGCAGGGCCGCTTCCGGCAGAACCTGCTCGGCAAGCGCGTCGATTATTCCGGCCGTTCGGTGATCGTCGTCGGTCCGGAGCTGAAGCTGCATCAGTGCGGCCTGCCCAAGAAGATGGCGCTCGAGCTGTTCAAGCCCTTCATCTATTCGCGTCTCGACGCCAAGGGCTATTCGGCGACCGTCAAGCAGGCGAAGAAGCTCGTCGAAAAGGAAAAGCCGGAAGTCTGGGACATCCTCGACGAGGTTATTCGCGAGCATCCGGTGCTGCTGAATCGCGCGCCCACTCTGCATCGTCTCGGCATTCAGGCGTTCGAGCCGGTGCTGATCGAGGGCAAGGCGATCCAGCTGCATCCGCTCGTCTGCGCCGCCTTCAACGCCGACTTCGACGGCGACCAGATGGCCGTTCACGTGCCGCTGTCGCTCGAAGCGCAGCTCGAAGCGCGCGTGCTGATGATGTCGACGAACAACATCTTGCACCCGGCCAATGGTCAGCCGATCATCGTGCCGTCGCAGGATATCGTTCTCGGCCTCTATTATCTCACGCTTGAGCGCGACGGCGAACCCGGACAGGGCATGGCTTTCTCGAGCCAGGGCGAGATTGAGCACGCGATCGCCGCCAAGGCGGTCACGCTCCACACCAAGATCAAGGGCCGCGCCTGGACCTATGATGAAAAGGGCAAGCGCGTGTCGAAGATTTTCGACACGACGCCCGGCCGCATGATGCTCGGCCAGCTCATGCCGAGACACGACAAGATTCCCTTCGACGTCGTCAACAGACTGATGACCAAGAAGGAAATCTCGAACATGATCGACACCGTCTACCGCAACTGCGGTCAGAAGGAGACGGTCATCTTCTGCGATCGCATCATGTCGCTTGGCTTCCGCGAAGCCTTCAAGGCGGGAATCTCCTTCGGCAAGGACGACATGGTCGTGCCGGAAAACAAGGAGGCGATCGTCTCCGAGACGCGCGCGGCGGCCAAGGAATATGAGCAGCAGTATAATGACGGCCTGATCACTCAGGGCGAAAAATACAACAAGGTCGTCGACGCCTGGATGAAGTGCACCGACAAGCTCGCTGAGGAGATGATGCAGCGCATCTCGTCGGTGAGCAAAGACGAGCACGGCCGCGACATGCCGATCAACTCGATCTATATGATGTCGCATTCCGGCGCGCGCGGCTCGCCGCAGCAGATGAAGCAGCTCGCCGCGATGCGCGGACTGATGGCCAAGCCCTCGGGCGAGATCATCGAGAGCCCGATCATCTCGAACTTCAAGGAAGGCCTCACCGTCCTTGAATACTTCAACTCCACGCACGGCGCCCGCAAGGGTCTCGCCGACACGGCGTTGAAGACCGCGAACTCGGGCTATCTCACGCGCCGTCTCGTTGACGTCGCGCAGGATTCGATCATCTCATCGACCGACTGCGGCTCCCAGAACGGCATCCGCATGCGCGCGATCATCGACGCGGGACAGGTCGTCGCCTCGCTGACGTCGCGCATCCTCGGCCGCACCGCGGCGGAGCCTCTGATGTCGCAGGACGGCAAGACCGTGATTGTGCCGGCCGGCGAGATGATCCAGGAGCAGCACATCGACGCGATCAACGCCGCCGGCATTCAGGAGGTGAAGATCCGCTCGGTCCTGACCTGCGAGGCCAAGAATGGCGTCTGCGGCAAGTGCTATGGACGCGATCTGGCGCGCGGCACGCCCGTCAACATGGGCGAAGCCGTCGGCGTCATCGCGGCGCAGTCGATCGGCGAGCCGGGCACGCAGCTCACCATGCGCACCTTCCATATCGGCGGCGCGGCGCAGCTGGCTGACCAGTCGTTCATCGAGTCGAACTTCGAGGGCAAGGTGCATGTGCGCAATCGCCATCTCGCCCGCAACTCGGACGGCGACCTCATCGTCATGGCGCGTAACGTCGCCATCGTGATCCTCGGCCCGAATGGCGAGGAGCGGGCGGTGAACCGCCTCCTCTATGGCGCCAAAATGAAGGTCGACGAGGGCGACAAGGTGAAGCGCGGCCAGCGACTGGCCGAGTGGGACCCCTACACGCGTCCGATCATCAGCGAAGTCGACGGCGTCATCGGCTTCGAGGAACTCGTCGAAGGGCAATCGATGTCGGAGACGGTCGACGAATCGACCGGCATCACCAAGCGCATGGTCATGGACTACCGCCTCAACCTGCGTTCGGCGAGCCTGAAGCCCTCGATCCTGATCAAGGGCGCCGATGGCAAGATCGTCAAACTGGCCCGCGGCGGCGACGCTCGCTACTTGCTGCCCGTCGACTCGATCATCGCCGTCGAACCCGGCGGCACGGTGAAGGCCGGCGACATTGTCGCGCGTATTTCGGTGGAGAGCGCCAAGACCCGCGACATCACCGGCGGTCTGCCGCGCGTCGCGGAGCTTTTCGAGGCGCGCCGTCCGAAGGATCACGCGATCATCGCGGAAATCTCCGGCACGGTCGCCTTCGGCAAGGACTACAAGAACAAGCAGCGCATCACCATCACGCCGACCGAGGAAGGCGCGGATCCGGTCGAATATCTGATCCCGAAGGGCAAGCATATCCATCTTCAGGATGGCGACGTCGTCGAGAAGGGCGATTACATCGTCGACGGCAATCCGGCGCCGCATGACATTTTGGCGATCAAGGGCGTGGAGGAGCTTGCAGCTTACCTCGTCAACGAGATCCAGGAGGTCTACCGGCTGCAGGGCGTCAACATCAACGACAAGCACATCGAAGTGATCGTGCGTCAGATGTTGCAGAAGATCGACATCGTCGATCCGGGCGACACCGGCTTCCTCGAAGGCGAGCAAGTCGACAAGCTGGAGCTCGAGGAGGCGAACGCCAAGGCGCTCGAGAATGGCGGCAAGCCTGCGACAGGCACGCCGGTGCTTCTCGGCATCACCAAGGCCTCGCTGCAGACGCGCTCCTTCTTCTCGGCCGCCTCCTTCCAGGAAACGACCCGCGTCCTCACCGAGGCCGCCGTCAACGGCAAGATCGATCCGCTGGTCGGCCTCAAGGAGAACGTCATCGTTGGCCGGCTCATTCCGGCCGGCACCGGCGCTGCGATGTCCAAGTTCCGCGCCGTCGCGGGCGGGCGCGACGAACTCATCATCGAGCAGCGCGGCGCCGAAGCGGCCGAGCCTGCGCCGGCGCTGCCGCCGGCGGAGTGAGATCGCCTACACGCTAAACTCGAAAAGGCCGCCCTCGCCGGGCGGCCTTTTTCGATATAACGCCGAGTTTCGTTTTCGAATTCCGACGTGGCGGATGACGATCGTGACTACGCATCAACCCACCCTCCATTTGGTCTGCGGCAAGATCGCCGCCGGCAAATCGACGCTCTGCAATCGCCTCGCCGCGGCGCCGGCGACCTTGCTGGTCAGCGAAGATAGGTGGATGAAACGCCTTTACGGTCCCGAGATGCATTCGGTAGAGGATTATGTGCGTTACTCGGCGCGCTTACGCGATGTGATAGGCCCGCATATAGAGGATGTGCTGCGCGCGGGACTGTCGGTCATCCTGGATTTCCCCGCGAACACCGTCGCTACCCGGCAATGGATGCACGGCATTTTGGAGAACGCCGGCGTCGCGCATCAGCTTCATTATCTAAAAGCGTCAGACGCTCTTTGCAGAGCGCGCATGCATGCGCGTTACGCTCGCGGCGAGCACGAGTTTCTTGTAACAGACGAACAGTTCGATTTAATCACGAGCTATTTTGCGCCTCCGGCGCAGGCCGAGGGTTTCAATACCATTGTCTATCGAGAATCGGACTGATGCATACCCCGCCCAATCTCAGGAAACACGACATTCCCCAATTCCTCCTGCGCGCGGGCAATCAGGGCTTCCTCATTGGCCTTGTAGTATCGGCAGCCGACGATGGGGCCTATCACGCCGATCAAAAAGCCGGCGATCCTGATGGGTGGCCCTCCACTTTCTTGATCTTGGCGCCGAGCGCATGCGTGTGACCAGCATAGAGGGAGGCTGCGACAAGGATCGTCTCGCCCGGCGGCGGCGCCCCGACAGCCGTCTCGCTCAGGCCCGGTAAAATTAAGCGCGCGCCCTTCAGATTCGCGTCCGGCGGAAATAGATTGCGGTTGTGCTGACCCTTCTTGCCCTGCTGCGATCTCTCCCCGCTCGCGCGGCGCGCGCGCTGATATTCGTCTACCGCGTCACCTTCTCGGCCTTCGCGGGACGCTTCTGCCGCTATGCGCCCACCTGCTCCGAATACGCCGATGAAGCCATCGCGAAACATGGCTTTTGGGCTGGCGGCTGGATGGGGTTCGCGCGCATCTGCCGCTGCCGTCCGGGCGGCGGCGCGGGTTTCGACCCTGTGCCCGAGACACTGCGCGCCAATGCGCGCCCGCTCACGCCCTGGCGCTATGGCGTCTGGCGCCAGCGCTTGGTCTGCGAAGCCGTCGAGCCCGGAGACAAGATGGACGCCGGGCGCCCTTAATTGAGCACGACGACTTTCGTCCCGACCTTCACGCGACTGTAGAGATCGACGACGTCCTTGTTGGTCATGCGGATGCAGCCCGATGACACGGCGGCGCCGATCGTGTCCGGCTCGTTGGAGCCATGAATCCGATATTGGCTCGAGCCGAGGTAGAGCGCGCGCGCGCCAAGCGGATTTTCCATGCCGCCGGCCATATGGCGCGGCAAATCGGGTCTGCGCTTGAGCATTTGCGGCGGCGGGCTCCAGTCCGGCCACTCGCGCTTGCGCGAAATCGTTTTCACGCCGGACCAGGTGAAGCCCATTCGGCCGACGCCGACGCCATATTCGATCGCGCGTCGATCGCCGAGCACGTAATAGAGCCGACGGTCCTTGGTCGAGATGACGACCGTGCCGCGCTTGAATTCCGGATGGCGCCAATAGACGGCCTGCCGCGGTATCGCCTGCTCGCGAAAAACATTGAGGAAATCGGCCAGCGGACCGCGATTGATCGGACTGTCGAAAGCCTGCGCCGGGGCCGCCGTGAAGAGAAGCGCGACAAAAATGATCGATCCGCTGTTTTGGCGCATGGTTGATCTCCCAAAAGCCGCGGAGAGAGTTTTTTGGGCGATTACGGCTGATTTCGGGTCGCCGATAACGGCGACGACATAGCGCCATGCTCCGTTCGGCCGCTCAGATCGTCGCGTTCGACGCGCCCCCGGCCCTCTTGGCGCATCGGTTCAGGATTTCGATCACTTCACCATCGCTGATCTGGCGAAAATCCCGGTAGAAAAAGCCTATCGCGCCGAACGCGCGAGGCGTCTCAAGACAGACAATCTCATCGACTTCAGCGCTGAGTGACTCCAGCGTATCTGGAGGCGCGACCGGCACGGCCAGCACAAGCTTTTTGGGCCCGCGCGCGCGGACGGCGCGCAGAGCCGCGCGCGTCGTCGCGCCGGTGGCGACGCCGTCGTCGACAACGATGGCGATGTGCCCTTTCGCTTCCGGTCGTTCACGGCCTCCAAGATAGAGCTGCCGGCGCCGCTCGATCTCCTCAAGCTCGCGCGCGCACACCTCCTCAAATTCTTGTTCGCTCACATTCGCTATGGCGATCACGTCCTCATTGCGCACGATGATCGGCGCGCCGCCATCCGCCACGGCGCCCATCGCCAGCTCCGGCTGAAAGGGCACGCCAATTTTCCTGACGAGCACGAGATCGAGAGGCGCCTTCAACAAAACCGCGATCGGCTCGGCGACGGGCGCGCCGCCGCGCGGCAGGGCGAAGACGACAACATCCTCGCCCTTGAATTTCTCAAGCTCGGCGGCAAGGCGATGGCCAGCGTCGGTTCGGTCGTAAAAGGACATGGCGCCCTCACCTTCGATTGTCGGCGGCGAGCGCCGATTGCGCAAGATTCAGATAGCGCGTCGCCAGCGGCTCCCACTTCGTTGGCTCCCGGGGCGCATCATCGAGAAGATGCGCCACAGACTGCCGCGCGCGCAGCACCGCGCGCCAAGCCGCGTAAAGCGACACCAGGCGTCGCGGGGGTTCGCAGGAGAGTCGCTGCGCCACTTTGTCGACGAGTTCGACGCCGAGCGTGTGCGCGCCAAGCAGCGCACATTCGACGCCAAGATAGGCAAGCTCGTCGAAGGGATCGACCTGGCGCAGTTCGGCGTTGAACTCCAGACAGTCGAATATGGCGATCGGGTCACGAAAGCAGATGTGCTCCGGGCGCAAGTCGCCATGCCCGTCGACGACCCGGCCCTGAAAGACGCGCTGCTGCAACTCTGATCGGCTGGCCGCCAGTCTTGCGTCGAGAAGGTCGAGCAGAACGGGCGTGCGCCCATGGTCGAGCGCGAAGTCCCGCCGCGTCAGAATGTCCCGATTCTTTTCCTGCTCGCGAAAAAACCGCAGCGCATAATCCTCGGCGCTGATCGAGGAGCGTTCCACGCCGTGATAAAAACTCCCCAATGTGTCGCAAAGCGCGTCAATCTGCGCCGCGCTCAAGCGATCTTCGGCGATCAGCCGATCGAGCATCGCGTCGCGCGGCAGGCGGCGCATCTCGACAAGCCAGTCGATGACCGCGCCATCGCCGCCAAGCGCAATGCCGCCTTCCGCGCTATAGGTCAGCGGCGCGACGCCCAAATACACATCGGCCGCGAGCCGGCGATTGAGACGCACCTCCTCGCGACAATTATGTTCGCGAGCATCGATCGTCGAGAAGTCGAGGAAGGGATAGCGAACGGGCTTCTTGAGCTTGTAGACCTTATCGCCTGCGAGAAAAACATAGGACATATGCGTTTCCAGCACGGCCACCGACGCCGGCGCATGCGAATAGGCTCCGGGCGCGCTGAGAAATCGAACCTTCTCGGCAGTTGCGGGAGAGCCCGTGTCGCCAATGGCGCTCGCTCCGCTATCGGGCATCGACTCCATCGCCGCGGTCGATTTGCTGCGGGCCGCGGCCTTCGACCAAGCCGTCGCAGGCTGTCCCACGTTCAAAGCGAACTTCGAGCTTTTCGATCATGCGCATGATCCTCTCTTGCGCTCGGATGGCCGCTCAAGGCCCTGAAAATCGATCTGCCGCTGCGTTAGCATGAACCTCCCTCTCACAAGCGAGCGTCCTTAAGGGAATATGGCGAGGGCTGAGCGGTTTCTCCAGAAGAAGATTCATACTGCGACGCCATGTAGGACGCCATGTAGGCTGAAACGTCCAATCTGCACGAGGTCCCTATGACGCGCGACTTTACGACCGCCGACGTCGCAATCGGCCCCCATCGATTGGAGGGATCGCTGTACCTGCCTCAATCGCCACAGGGCCTTGTCATTTTCGCGCATGGCAGCGGCTCCTCGCGCTTCAGTCCGCGCAACAGATATGTCGCCGAGCGACTCGTCGCGCAGGGATTCGCCTGCTTGCTGTTCGACCTCCTCACCGCCGAGGAAGGCGAATTCCGGCGCAACGTCTTCGACATTGAACTGCTCGGCGCGCGCGTCCGCGAGGCGATCGACTGGGTGAGGGACAGCGATATTGCTCGCTTGCCCATCGGGCTGTTCGGGGCGAGCACGGGCGCCGCCGCCGCGCTCGTCGCCGCGGCCGATGAACCACGCGTCGCCGCCGTCGTCTCGCGTGGCGGTCGGCCAGATCTTGCAGGCGACGCGCTGCGGCGGGTTCAAGCGCCGACATTGCTGATCGTCGGCGGACTGGACTATGGCGTGATTGAACTCAATCGCAGCGCGCAGCAGCTGCTCATATGCCCCAACCGTCTCGACATCGTCCCCGGCGCCACCCATCTCTTCGAGGAGCCCGGCACATTGGAGAGCGTCGTCGAGCGCGCGGCCAAATGGTTTGGCGAGTCTCTTTGCGCGCCTCAGTCGTGACCCAAGAATAACGCCCAAGAATAACGCATGCCAAATTTTTCTTAGCGCAGAAGGTTTGAAAATGATGACGATGGCGCTGACCGAACCGCCGAGCGAAGCAGAGAGCAGCCTTGCGCTATTCGCGCTCGGCGCCAGCATATCTTTTGGCGAAGACGTCGCACAATTGCTTGGCGCTGAGCTCGCGCCGCTGGAAGACCGCGAGTTCGAAGACGGCGAATATAAGATCCGGCCGCTCGAAAATGTGCGCGGCCGCGACTGTTACGTCGTTTTCACCCTAAATGGCGACGACGTCGCGAGCAGCGCCGACAAGCTCTGCAAACTGCTGTTCTTCGTCGGCGCGCTGAAGGACGCAGGCGCTCAGCGCGTCACGGCCGTCACGCCCTATCTGTGCTTCGCGCGCAAGGACCGGCGCACCAAGCCCCGCGATCCGGTCACCACGCGCTATGTCGCGCAGCTGTTTGAAGCGCTTGGGACGGACCGTGTGGTCTGCGTCGACGTACACAACATCGCCGCTTTTCAGAACGCCTTTCGTTGCGAGACCGTTCACCTTGACGCTCAGGCGCTGTTTGCGCGTCATGTCCTGGCCAACATCGGGGACAGGCCGGTCGCCGTCGTCTCTCCCGATCTTGGCGGCGAGAAACGCGCGGAGCTTTTTCGGCTGCGGCTCGAAGGCATGCTGAAGCGGCCAGTCGCCAAGGCCTTCATGGATAAATACCGAAGCGAGGGCCACGTCGCTGGCGATATTTTCTCGGGCGACGTCAAGGATCGCACGGCGATCATCATCGACGACCTCATCGCCGGCGGCGGCACGGTGGCGCGCACCGCTGCGGCCTGCCGCGCCAATGGCGCGGCGCACGTCTGGGTCGCGGCGACCCACGGCGTCTTTTCCGAAAAGGCGGCGTCCGCGCTTAAGAGCGCGCCGATTGACCGGCTCATCATCACCGATACAGCGCCGCTGCAACCGTCCATGGCGGCCGCGCTTGGCGATCGGTTGATGGTGGTCAGCGTCACTGGTCTCCTCGCCGAAGCGATCAGACGCCTGCACGCAAATGGTTCCATCACGCAGCTTCTGGAGAACGGGCCCTAGCCGCCGGCCGCGCTTTGGTTGCGTCCTGCAGCGACTCGCGCCACAAGCCTCGCATGAACTTGGAAGACATCCTCATTCGCCGAATGTCCAAGAGCGAACTTGATCGCGCGCTCGATTGGGCCGCGGCCGAGGGCTGGAATCCCGGACTGTATGACGCGGAGAGTTTCTACGCCGTCGATCCGAAAGGGTTCTTTATCGCCGAACGCGCGGGCGAGCCTCTGGGCTGCGTCTCCGCCGTCGCCTATGACGAGTCATTCGGCTATGTCGGGCTATTCATCGTTCGTCCGCCCTACCGTGGACAGGGCGTCGGCCTTCGGCTCTTGGACGTCGCACTGCAGCACGTGCAGGGCCGCAATGTCGGGCTCGACGCCGCGATCGACCTTCAGCAGACTTATGCGCGCTACGGATTCACATTCGCCTATCGCAACATACGTCATCGATGCGTCGGCGGCGGCAAAGCGCCTCCCGACCTGACTGAATTGGCTGACGTCCCCTTCGACGAGATCGTGCGATATGACCAGACGGTCTTTCCGACGTCGCGACCGAATTTTCTCTCGCACTGGATCGCGCAGCCGCAGAGCGCCGCGCTCGCCGTGGTGAAGCCAGAGCGGCTCGCCGGCTATGGCGTGCTGCGCGCGTGTCGCGACGGCTACAAGATCGGGCCGCTGTTCGCGGATGATTCACAGATCGCCGACGCGCTGTTTCAAGGCTTATGCGCACGAGCCGCGCGTGCGCCGGTGTTTCTCGATACGCCCGAAGCAAACTCGGCCGCCATCGCGCTGGCGCAGCGACGCCAGATGACCGCCGTGTTCGACACGGCGCGCATGTATACGGAAGGAACGCCGCCGGATCGCATCGACCGCTGCTACGGCGTCACGACCTTCGAACTCGGGTGATTCGCTTCGCCTGACAGGGCGCCGAGGCGATCGATGAGATCGGACGCCGCGAGGCTCGGCGCGATCAGCGTCGCATCGTCGTCGGCTTCGCCCGAACGGTTGACGCGCGGCGACACGGTCCATTCCTGCAGAGCCTCTTCGGGCGGCGCCCGGAGCAACGCCCCGGGATCCTCGCCTGTCATCCATGCGTTGGCGTCGCGCCAGTCGAGAATGACCGGCATGCGATCATGGAAACGGCGCATCCAGCCATTCGCTGGACCGACGATGATCGTCGCGGAGTCGATCGTCGCATCGCTTTCAATATCGCGACAGCTCTCGCACAAGCTGGCGAAGGCGAGCGGGCGGCCGTCGGGCGCCGTGAAATAATGCGGATTCCTGGCGCCTTTCGCCCCGGTCCATTCATAGAAGCCCGACGCCGGGATGATGCAGCGCCGAGATGCGAAGGCCGAGCGGAACATCGGTTTTTCGGCGACCGTCTCGGCACGCGCATTGAAAGTTGCAGGCAGTTCGCGCAGGGGCTTCTTCCACCAGGAGGGCGCGAAGCCCCAGCGCATCTGGACAAGTTCGTTTCCCGCCGGCGTCGGCCTGATGACCTCGATCATCGTCGTCGGCGCCACATTGTAGCGGGGCTGCAAATTACGCGGCTGGCCGATCAAATCGGCAAGCCGCTGGAGCTCCTCCCAGGAGAGATGCTGCGTGAAGCGCCCGCACATAGGCGAGACCGTCCTGTCTCAGTAGTAGTGCCGATGACGGCGGTAATAATATGGGCGCGGCGCCGTCGCGGCGCCAATGATCGCGCCGCCTGCTGCGCCGACCGCCGCCGTGGCGAGCGTCGGGCCGGCCAGTCCGCCTGAGGCAAGCGCGCCGATGCCGGCGCCGCCCAAACCGCCGATGACGCCGCCGCCGAGAGCGCGTTCCGCGGGCGTGTAGCAGCCATAAAGCGGCATCGAGGCCGTCAGAAGCGTCGCAAGGACGAGGGCTTTCTTGGCCCGGCGGGGCGTGGCGATGCTGTGCATTTTTATTCCCTTGTTCACACTCTTCTCGCCGCGTTGGCGCTGAAGCCAAGCCTTCGCGGCGCATCGTCGAATGAACCCAGATTTGCGCCAGAACGATGGCCCTGTCGTGAAGCCACAGGCCAGAACGATGGCCTTGGCGTGATGGCCACAGCCGGAGCGCTCGATGACGACGCGCTTCCTTCTAATTGGAATATTTCGCAAGTAAGAACGCTGCAAACAGCACTTTCTGAAAGACTTCCGATGAGTGATCAATTGTATTGACGTAGCAAGTCGCCTGTTAAATCTTTACACCATGCACGCGGCGCCGCTGAGACTTTCAGCATCGAACCCTCGAGCAAAAAATCAGGCGCGCAACCCCACGCGTGACGTTCCGTGCCCTCAAGGAGAGAATGATGTGCGATCTGGCGCGAGAGAGAAAACGCATTGATTCGATCCTCGCCGACGCGATGAACCAAAACTCGGTTCGACTGTCGATCGATGAAGTCGAACTCGCCGGCTATGGGCTTGCGGCGTTGCGCAGCCACTATGCGCTTTCCTGTCCGGATGAATGCATGCGCAAGAGATGTGACGAATTCGCTGCGCTTATCGCGCTAACGCGTCGCGCGCAGCAGCATGAGATGCATGCGCCATGAAATATTCGGCAACAGGAAAGAAGGAACGCGCGATGTTCATGGCCTCGAACCAGTTCAAGGTCGTCAAAGGCTGCGAAGAAACGTTCGAAACGGCTTGGCGAGAGACAAGCATCCGGCTGCGGGAAGCGACCGGTCTCATCGGATTTCAATTCCATCGAGGGAAGGAGAGCGGTCCGCACGTGCTCTATTTCTCGGTGACCATGTGGGAGACGGAAGAGCGCTTCCTCGATTGGCGACGCGCCGAACTCTATGGGCTGTCGAACGGCGGCGCTGTCCCGCGCTGCGCCTCGAGGCTGGAGGAATTCGACGCAACGGTCTCCAGAAGCAATCCGCAATAGGCGCCGACGGCGTTCTCTAGGAGAAAAACATGTTGGGAATTGGGGACAGCATACGGCCTTTCGTTGTGACTGGCGTCAAGCCGGGATTTAACGAGATCGAAGAAAACGGCGAGACAGCCTTCGAAACGCTCAGCGAGACGAGCTTCCCAGGCATGTGGAAAATCATCTTCTTCTATCCGAAAGACTTTACCTTCGTTTGCCCGACGGAAATCGCGGCCTTCGCGCGCTTGTCGAAGGATTTCGCCGAGCGCGACGCCGTCGTTCTCGGCGGCTCGACGGACAATGAATTCGTGAAGCTCGCCTGGCGGCGCGACCACCGTGACCTGAAGAGCTTGCCGATCTGGCAGTTCGCGGACTCGAAGGGCGATCTGGTCGATGGCCTCGGCGTGCGCGCGCCTTCAGGCGTCGCCTATCGCGCCACCTTCGTCGTCGATCCTGGCAATGTCATTCAACATATCTATGCCACCAATCTCGACGTCGGCCGCGCGCCGGACGACACGCTGCGCGTCCTCGACGCCTTGCAGACCGGCGCGCTCTGCCCCTGTAGCCGGCCGGTCGGCGGAGAAACGCTTATCCCCGCGGTATGACCTTGGACGCGGCGCCCGGCAACTGCAGCGTCAGACATTTCGCGGCGCCGCCCGCCTTCATGAATTCGGAAAGCGGCGTCACGACGGGCGTAAATCCCGCGTCGAGAAGGCGTGAGCGAAGATCCTCGGAACAGGCATTGAGGAAAACGCGCCCGGCGACTTCGACAGCATTGCAGGCGAAGGAGAGCGCGTCTTTCTCGCCGACTTCGATCCGCTTCTCCACTGGCGCGATGGCTCGGATCGCTTCCCGCGACGCGATGTCAAAGGCATCCGGGTAATACATCAGCCAGCCGCCGCTCAGCGGGCAGAAGCAGGTGTCGAGATGATAGAAGCGCGGGTCTATGAGCCTCAGCGCGACGGCGCGACGGCCGAAGATTCTTTCAAGATGTTTGGGCGCTTCTTCGCCTGAGCGCCAGCCATATCCGCACCAGACAATTCCCCGCGCGTGATCGAGGAGCGCGTCGCCGGCGCCCTCGAACGGAACGTTCTCCGGCCAGGGCGCGATTGAATAGCCTTGCGCTTCGAACCATTCGCAAAACAGACGCTCTTCGGGCCGCCGCTCCTTGGCGTTGAAACGACTCACGACGGCCGTGTCGCCGATCGCAAGCCCGGCATTGGCGGTGAAGACCATGTCCGGCAAGCCCGGCGTCGGCGCCACGAAGGCGATCTCGCTATGCGCCGCCAGCTTGCCGCGCAAGTTCTCCCATTGCGCCTTCGCGCGCGGCAGCGCTGCTTGCCCGATCTGGTTTTCCATCCACGGATTGATGATGTAGTCGATGCCGAAATGGTCCGGCGCGCACATCAATATCGCGCGACGCGGAGGCGCAGGCCGTGGCGGCGTGGCCTCGCGCGCGTCGCTTCGCGGCGCATCGCTCAACACAGCCGCTTCAGCGTCGAAGCTCGTCAGCGATTTCTCTGGCATTGAACGTCCGTCGATCATGCGGGCTGTTCCGTCCTTACGAGAGTTGCGTCGTTTTCCTGTTCCGCGTCGAGCGGATGCAGCAGGGAGAACAGATCCTTGGGGTCTGCCGGCTCAGCGATCAGCTCGATCGTGCGGCCGACCCCCGTCTCCCGCGCAAGATCGCGCAATAGGCGCAACACCGAAAAATCCTCGATGGCGAAACCGACGCTGTCGAAGATGGTGATTGCGTCTTTGGAGGTGCGCCCTGGTCGATGACCAGCCAGAATCTCACGCAGTTCCGTCAACGGATGCTCCGGGCCGAGTTGCTGAATTTCGCCCTCGCTGCGCGTCTGCGGCGCATATTCGACGAATATTTCAGAGCGCAGCAGCAGGTCGCGCGCAAGTTCGGTCTTGCCGGGACAATCGCCGCCGACCGCGTTGATATGGGTTCCAGGCCCAACCATGTCGTCGGCCAATATCGTGGCGCATTTCTTATCCGCCGTGATCGTCGTGATGATATCTGCGCCGGATGCGGCGCTGCGCGCGTCGGCGCACCGAATGATCGTCAGGCCGAAGTCGGCCATGTTGCGCTCGAACTTCTCGACGGCGTCAGGATCGACATCGAAGACGCGAAGCCGGTCAACGCCAAGAACGGCGTGAAAGGCGCATGCCTGAAACTCCGATTGGGCGCCAAGGCCGATCAGCGCCATCGTCTTGCTGTCGGGCCGCGCGAGATGCGCCGCCGCCAGCGCCGAAGTGGCGCCGGTGCGAAAGGCGGTGGCGAGCGTCATGTCGGCGATAAGCGTCGGATAGCCGGTTTCGACGTCGGCGAGCGCGCCGAAGGCGACGACGGTCTGCAGGTTGAAGTGCGTGTTGCCGGGATGACCGTTGACGTATTTAAAGGCGAAAGCCTCGCCGTCGCTCGTCGGCATCAGTTCAATGACGCCGCGCGGCGAATGGCTCGCGTAACGCGGCGACTTCTCGAACGCGTCCCAGCGCATAAAATCGTGACGCAGATAGTCGACGAGCAGCAACCAAAAGCGCCGCGCGCCCACTTCTCCAACGATGCGGGCGACATCTCGCGCGCTCAGAAACGTCACCATGCCTTCTCCAATCGATCCCTGTCAGGAGACTAGAACGCGGCGCCGCTAATCAAAATCGCCATAAATTGTCGAAACGGCTCGAAATCTGTCATTTCGGTCATAGATATTGACTGTTTCGACAGAGATATGGGCATGGACGATCTCGACCACCGACTGATCGCGCTGCTGCGAACCGACGCGCGCGCTTCATTATCCCAGCTCGCCAAGGCGCTCGGCGTCTCGCGCGGGACGGTCCAGAACCGACTCGACAAGCTCATCGCGTCCGACGTGATCCTGGGCTTTACGGTTCGGCTGAAAAATCCCGCCGCATCCGATCGCATCCGGGCGATCATGATGGTCGAAGTCTCCGGCAAGAATTCCCGTCGCGTCGCTCAGGCGCTGCGCGGGCTCCCGCAGATCCACACGCTTTACAGCACCAACGGGCCTTTCGACCTCATCGCGGAGATCGAGTGCGCCAATCTCGAGGAATTCGATCGGGTGCTGTCGGGCGTGAGGATGATCGAGGGGATCGCTCGAAGCGAGACGAGCCTGCTGCTTGCACCCGCATGAACGCCCCCTGGCGCATCGCGCGGGCATTCGGGCGCGTCAAGGACGAACCCCGTCCGATATCGTTCAGAAGAGTGCCGGCGCCGCCTTGGAGTCCGTCGGAAACAGCTTTTCGTCTCCTTCGACCGCGCGGGGCAGACAGACACGCGCGATCAGCCCGTTGGGCTCTCGATCGAGCAGCGACACGGATCCGCCATGGTTCTCGACGAGCGAGCGCACAATCGATAGGCCGAGTCCAAATCCGCTGTGCTCGTCAAGCGTTCGTCCCGGCTGGCCGCGAACGAAGGGCTCAAATGCAGTGTTCTTGCCCTCCGCTGACATTCCCGGTCCGTCGTCGACGACGTCGACCTCGATGAGCCCTCCCGGGCCCTCCGCGATGTAGATATCCACGGTCTTCGCGTGATGCGTCGCGTTTTCGACGAGATTGGTGAAAATGCGCTGCACGTCGCAAAGCGATCCGAAGACCATTTGGTGACCATCGCCATGGTAGGTGACATGATGCCCGAGGTCGCAGAACTCGTCAGCGACAGTTTGCAGAACGCTGTCGAGATCGACCAGGGAACAGTCGGACTTGTCGTCTCCTTCAGCGCGCAAATACTGCAGATTCTTGAACAGCATTGCGTCCATCAGATCGACGTCGCGCATCATCCGCTGCTGAAGGCTTTGATCTGGCACGAACTCCGTTTTTAGCTTCAGGCGCGTGATAATTGTTCGCAAGTCATGACTCACCGCCGCAAGCACATGGGCGCGCGCGGCGATCATCTTGCTGATGCGCGCCTGCATACGATTGAGCGAGCGGGTCAATTCGCGCACCTCGTGGGGACCTCGTTCGGGAAGCGGCGTCTTCGTATCGATGTCATTCGGAATCTGCTCGGCGTATTTCGCGAGTCGCTGCAGCGGCGCCATGATCGCGTTCAGCGCCCAGAAGACGAAGATCGCGGTGAATATGATGAAAGATAGCGCCGTTCGCGCTCCCGGAGTGACGATGATCGGTTCGTCCTCCGCGTGCTGCCAGAGCCACCGCCAGATTGAGCCAGGCGACTTTTGATGCTGCGCGATCGAGATGGTCGCGTAGCCGCCCTTGCGCAATTCGACGGCGAGAACGCCGTAGTCCCCTGGCGCCGAGCTGGCAACCTTGAACACGTCCGCGCCTTTCCACAAAAGCGAATCGATGTGACGGATCTCGTTATCGAAGGCCACGTCGCTTCCCAACGAGGCGTCCGCCGCTGCTGGGCGAGTCTCCTGGATCTCGATATTGGCGTAGGGAACGGCAAGAGAAAGCTCTGAAACGATATTCGCTCTCTCTGCATTCGGCGCGACGTCCAGAGCGAGGATTATGCTCGCGATGAAATCGCCCTGATCGACAATGTGCCGCCGGCCGAACACATGGAACATGCCGATCACGATGGTTTGGAATGCGACGATGGACACAAGCATGAGCAGCGTGATTTGCACGGCCAGCTTGTTGAGCCGGAAACGCCAGGGAACGCGAGTTGAGTTCATGCGCGCGCCACGTGAGTGGAGAAAATATAGCCCTCGGAGCGAACCGTCTGGATGAACGCGGGCTTTTTTGGATCCGCTTCTATCTTCTGTCGAAGCCGGCTGATCAGCACATCAATGCTCCGCTCAAAGGGCCCGGTCGTCGGGCCATGCGTCATGTTGATCAGTTGCTCGCGCGTCAACACCCGGTTGGGATTTTCGCACAAGGCATGCAACAGATCGAATTCGGCGCCCGTCATGGCCACTTTTATGCCGCACGGCGCGACGACCTCCCGCGCCAGCACATCCACACGCCAGCCCGAGAAAAGATACGCTTGCCGTACAGCGCGCCCGTCGACGGCGTTCGCGTTCGGGGTTTCAGTTCGCCTCAAAACGGCGCGGATACGCGCCAGCAGCTCGCGCGAATTGAAAGGCTTGACGATGTAATCGTCGGCCCCGAGCTCCAGACCCAATATTTTGTCGATGTCCTCCGACTGCGCCGTCAGTATGATTATGGGGATGCGTCTCTCGGATCGCACCCGCCGGCAGATCGACAAGCCGTCTTCGCCGGGAAGATTAAGGTCGAGGATCAGCAGGTCATAGGCTCCGGCGCTGAACGCAGCGTCCATTGCCTGGGCGTTTGCGGCCACCTTAGCCTGAATATCGTGCGCCGCGAGATAGAGCGAGATGAACTCGCCGATTTCGGCGTCATCCTCGACGATCAGAATTGAAATGGGAGGGGTCAAAGGAGGCGCAATCGCTTTCGTTGGAGCTCACTGGAACTATGCGGAACCTAATAATGCAGTGTTTCTAGAGTGTTTCCATCACAAAAAAGGACGCCGTCCCGCGACGCTTCAGTAGCTCTTGGTCTGATCTCGTCGGATTTGGGAAAAGAATCAGAAACAATCTCTGTGGTCTGAAAAACTGGAGAAACACCACAGCCACTAGCCTATCCTATGTTGCGGCCGAGCTACCCGGTTGGTGCCAAGGTTTCGACTGAGCGCGATGGCAAGGACAATGTATGAAAAGTAAGGCTCAGGCTGTCACCCAAGACCTCGAAGCGACCGCGGCAGACGCGAACGCCTCTCAGCGCGCCGGATCGTCGGCGCAGGACGGATGGCTGGGCTTAGGCGGATCAGACGGAATTTTGGCCGGCGCGACAGGAACCAGTCACATCGCCGTGGACGACAATCATTCACGAGGGACGCTTCCAACAAGGTTCACGCCGAAGACCGGCCTCGCCGGATTGGCTCAAAATTGGCGCGCGGACGTTCTGTCCGGCTTTCTGGTCTTTCTTATCGCGCTGCCGCTCTGCCTTGGCATTTCGATGGCGTCGGGCTTTCCGCCGCAGGCGGGCATCATCACCGCCGTCGTCGGCGGACTGCTGGTGTCACGAATCAATGGCTCCTTCGTCACCATCACCGGCCCGGCGGCGGGCCTCATCGTGGTCATTCTGGACTCGGTGCAGGCGCTCGGCGGCGGCGACGCCAAAGCCGGCTATCACTACACCTTGGCGGCGATCGTCTGCGCCAGCGTCATTCAGATGCTGATGGGCATCATGAAAGCCGGCAAGATGAGCGCCTTTTTTCCGTCCTCGGCCGTGCATGGCATGTTGGCGGCGATCGGCATCATCATTATGGCCAAGCAGATTCACGTCATGCTCGGCGTGAAGCCCGATGCGCAGACGCTGTTTGAGACGATTGGCGCGATCCCCGCCAGCCTTCGCGACATGAATCCCGAAGTCGCCATGATCGGCGGCATTGGGCTTTTGATCCTGATCGCCTGGTCGCTGGTGAAGAGTCGCCGCCTAAAAATGATCCCCGCGCCGCTCGTCGTCGTCATCATCGGCATGGCGCTCGCGCAATATTACGATCTCGACGATGAACATATCTATCTCTTCCTGCCCGACACGCCGTTCCTGCCGCATCACGAATTCACGATCGGTCCGAAATTCCTTGTCTCGATTCCGCAGAACTTCCTGTCCGGCTTCGCCTTCCCGGATTTCTCGCTGATCGGCTCCGGCATGTTCTGGCAGCAGGTCTTCGCCATCTGTCTTGTTGGCAGCCTGGAGAGCCTGCTCAGCGCGGCGGCGGTCGATAAGCTCGATCCCTATAAGCGCACCTCGGATCTCAACCGCGACGTCGCGGCCGTCGGCTTCGGCAACATCATCTGCGGTCTGATTGGCGGTCTGCCGATGATCGCAGAAATCGTTCGCAGCTCCGCCAATGTGAATAACGGCGCGCGCACGGGGTGGGCGAATTTCTTCCACGGGTTGTTCCTGCTGATCTTCGTCGCGCTTTTCCCGAGGGTCATTCATGAGATCCCGCTTGCCTCGCTCGCGGCGCTGCTGGTGTTCACCGGTTATCGACTTGCGTCGCCGCTCGAGTTCAAGAAGACGCTGGCGATCGGCTGGGACCAGCTCACCGTTTTCGTGATTACCATCATCGGCGTGCTGGCGACCGATCTCTTGATCGGCGTCGCCATCGGCATCGCCGCCGAGTTCCTGTTTCACTTCTGGCGCAGCGTCAATTGGGGGCAGGTCTTCAAGTTGCATCGTGACGTCGTGGAGAGCGAACCCGGCGTTTATCAGGTCAAGATCGGCGGCGCCGCGTTTTTCGCCAATTACCTCGCGCTCAAGGGCGATCTCGCGAAGCTCCCAAAGGGCAAGACGGTGATCTTCGACCTCTCGGAGTCCTGGTGCGTCGATCATACGGTGATGGAGAACCTCCATCACTTTTGCGAGGACTATGAAGCAAACGGCGGCCACGCAGAGATTTGCGGACTGGATCAACACGTCGCAACGTCAAAGCATCCCCTCGCCCCGCGCAAGCGCAGCGTCTAGTCCGTAAAGTTCACGCAAGGCGCGACCGACGACCGTCGCGTCGATTCAAAGGTGACACGTATGCCGCTCTACCTGGCGCTGACCTCTGTCAGCGCCCTGCTCGCCGTCAGCGTTTACGCCATCGTCGACAGGCGGAACCATGACGTCAGCCGTAACGTCTACCGCCTGTGCATCGGCCTCTGCGGCGTCATCTTTCTCGCAGCGGTCATGCCAAGGGGCGCTCATGTCGTTTCCACGACTTTGCCGCTCGGGCTGCCGTGGATCGGCATGCATTTTCGCATCGACGTCCTGACCGCCTTTTTTCTCGCGGTCGTCAATCTGGGGGGCGCGGCGGCAAGCGCCTATGCGATCGGCTATGGCGCGCATGAGAAAGAGCCGATACGCGTGCTGCCGTTCTATCCGGCTTTTCTCGCTGGCATGAATCTCGTCGTGCTGGCCGACGACGCCTTCACCTTTCTTGTCGCTTGGGAGTTCATGTCGCTTGCGTCATGGGCGCTCGTGCTGACGCATCATCATGAGGAAGAGAACAGGCGCGCCGGCTTCGTCTATTTGTTGATGGCGAGCTTCGGCGGTTTCGCGCTGTTGATGGCGTTTGGCGTTCTCGGGGGCGTCGGCGGCGCCTATGACTTCGCCTCGATTCGCGAGTCGACTAGGGCGGGCTGGACCTCGGGCCTTGTCCTCGCCCTCGCGATAGTCGGTATGGGGTCGAAAGCCGGACTCGCGCCCCTGCATATCTGGCTGCCACTCGCCCATCCGGCGGCGCCGAGCCATGTCTCGGCCCTGATGAGCGGCGTTATGACGAAGGTCGCCGTCTACGGCTTCATTCGCGTCGTGTTCGATTTGCTCGGGCCGCCGGCGTTCTGGTGGTCGGTCGAGCCGATGACCTTTGGCGCAGCGAGCGCGCTCATCGGCGTTCTCTTCGCGACGATTCAGAGCGATCTGAAGAAGCTGCTCGCCTACAGCACCATCGAAAACATCGGCGTCATTTTCATCGCGCTCGGACTTGCCTTGGCGTTCAAGGCCAATGGCATGGCGCTGCCGGCCGCCCTCGCCTTCACAGCCGCGCTGTTTCACGTTTTCAATCATTCGCTGTTCAAGAGCCTGCTGTTCTTTGGCGCCGGCGCGGTGCTGAACGCGAGCGGCGAAAGAAGCATCGAGCGGCTCGGCGGGCTCATTCACTCCATGCCGAAAACGGCGTTCCTTTTTCTGGGCGGGTGCGTCGCCATCGCCGCCCTGCCGCCGCTGAACGGCTTCGTCTCGGAATGGCTGGTCTTTCAGGCGATCCTGCTGAGCCCGGCGCTGCCGCAATGGACCGTGAAGCTCCTCGTTCCGGCGGTCGGCGTGGCGCTGGCGCTGAGCGCGGCGCTCGGCGCCGGCTGTTACATACGCGCTTATGGCGTCGCCTTTCTGGGACGTCCCCGCAGCGAAGCGGCGCGCGCGGCGCACGACCCGGATCGCTGGTCGCTCGCGACCATGGCGGTTTTGCTGACGCTGTGCCTCACGGCCGGTCTGCTGCCGAGCCTCGTCATCGACACGATCTCGCCCGTGGCGAAAGATTTTGTCGGCGGCCGCATGCCTACGCAGGCTGAACTCTCCTGGCTCTCGATCGCGCCCGTGGCCGAAAGCCGCAGCTCCTACAATGGGCTTCTGGTCTTCGCGTTCATTCTCTTCTCCGCCTATTCGGCGAGATGGGTCATCCACAAATTCGGCACGGCGCGGTCGCGGCGCGCGCCGGCCTGGGACTGCGGCTACATCGAAACCAGTCCCATGACGCAATACACCGGCAGCAGCTTCGCGCAGCCGATCCGGCGCACTCTTGGCGTCATCGCCTTTTCGGTGCGGGAGCGCCTCGACATGCCGGCGCCTGGCGATACGCGGGCCGCGCGCTTGAGCGTCGACGTCAAGGATCGAATCTTCGATTACCTCTACGCGCCGCTCACGCGGGCGGTGGAATCTTGCGCCGCCGGGCTGAACATTCTCAGTCTCCTGACGATCCAGGAATATCTCGCGCTGGTCTTCGCGGCGCTCGTCTTCCTCCTGGTTCTGGTGGCGATATGACGCTTCTTTTCAACCTTATGGCCCAGAGCCTCCAAATGCTTTTGGTGCTTGCGCTCGCGCCGCTGCTCATCGGCTTTGTTCGAAAGCTGAAGGCGCGTCT
The DNA here is from genome assembly GCF_000372845.1 of Methylocystis rosea SV97. GTDB lineage: Bacteria > Pseudomonadota > Alphaproteobacteria > Rhizobiales > Beijerinckiaceae > Methylocystis > Methylocystis rosea. The sequence continues at coordinate 1,553,236 of NZ_KB889963.1, read as the reverse complement.
CTTGCGCCGCAAAGGACCGCCGATCATTCAACCCTGGCTCGATCTCATTCGGCTGCTGCGCAAGGAGGTCGTCCTCGCAGACAACGCGTCCTGGCTATATCGCGCGGCGCCCTATCTGATCTTTGCGATGATCTGGGTCGCCGCATCGCTCGTGCCGACATTCGCCACGGGACTGACGTTCAGCTGGTCGGCCGATCTCATCGCCATCATCGCCCTGCTCGGCAGCGCCCGCTTTTTCCTTGCTCTCGCCGGCATGGACATTGGAACAAGTTTCGGCGGCATCGGCTCCAGCCGCGAGGCGATGTTCGGCTCGCTCGCGGAGCCGGCGATGATGATGATCGTCTTCACCGTCTCCTTCGTCGCCGGAACGACGCAGCTCTCTGAAATTGCGGCCTACATGGTCGCGAATATGGAATTGCGCGCCTCCGTCGGCATGGCGCTCGTTGCGCTCCTCATCGTCGCCATCGCGGAGAATGGACGGATTCCTGTCGACAATCCGGCGACGCATCTCGAGCTGACGATGGTGCATGAGGCGATGATTCTTGAGTATTCCGGGCGCTATCTCGCGCTCATTGAACTCGCCTCCGCGCTCAAACTGCTCCTTTATCTCTCGCTCATCGCCTGCGTCTTCTTCCCAGTTGGCCTCGCGACGCATGACGCGGGCCCAAGGGCGATGGCGATCGGCCTTGGCGCTTACGTCCTCAAGCTGGCGATCGGCGGCGGCGCGCTCGCGCTATTTGAGACATCCACGGCCAAGATGCGCATCTTCCGCGTGCCCGACTTTCTCGGCGCGGGGCTGATGCTCGGCCTCCTCGCGACGCTGCTCGTTTTCGTGACACGGAGCCTCTGATGGAGCTTCTGACAATCGACATCGCCCATGTGCTGGCGGGCGCGCTCCTGCTGACGAGCTTCATGCTGCTGTATCAGGACAGACTGTCGGGGCTGATCAATATCTACACGCTCCACGCCGTCATTCTGTCGCTGTCGGTCGCCTGGCAGGCCTATTACCAGGACGCACATCATCTCTATCTCACGGCTGCCATCGCGGCGATCTTCAAGGCGCTGATCATTCCGTTCAGCCTTCGCCGCATCATCAAGCGCTTGCGCATCCACCGCACCGTGGAGGTCGTTGGCGGCGTCGGCATAACCATGCTCATCGGCATATTTCTTGTGGCGCTGTCGCTCGTCGTCATGCTGCCGGCGACCGCCTCCGCCGATCCGCTGTCGCGCGAGGACATCGCATTCGCCTTGGCGATCGTGCTGCTGGGGCTGTTGATGATGGTGACGCGACGCAACGTCGTGAGCCAGATTATCGGTTTCATGTCGCTGGAAAATGGTCTGGTTCTGGCGGCGGCAGGGGCGAACGGCATGCCGCTCGTCGTCGAGATCAGCGTCGCCTTTTCCATTCTCATCGCCTTCATCGTGATCGGCATCTTCCTGTTTCGCATCCGCGAGCGATTCGACAACGTCGACCTTTCTGAACTCGATCGCGTACGCGGAGGACGTTCATGAGTTCCGATCTCTTCCTGGTCTCGAACGCGCTTGTCGGCATTCCCGCCGTCGCGGCCATCGCCGTGGCGCTTGAACCGGCCTACCGACGCTCGGCGATCATCAACCTCTGCGCCTCCGGCGCGACGTTTCTCTTCGCGCTTGTGCTTCTCGTCGTCGAACCCGAACGCGGCGGCTATCTCTTCGTCGACGACCTCAACATCGTCTTTATTGTGCTCTCGACCTTCATCGGCTTCACCACGAGCGTCTATAGCGCGAGCTATATCGACCATGAGATCGAAACCGGCCGGCTGACCACGAGAAACGTCCGCTTCTATCACGCGATGTATCAGTCGCTGATGTGCGCGATGAATCTGGCGCTGCTCGCCAGCAACATCGGCCTCATGTGGGTCGCGGTCGAAGTCGCGACCCTGACGACCGTATTGATGGTCGGCATGTACCGCACGCCACACGCGCTCGAGGCCGCCTGGAAATATTTCATCCTCGGCAGCGTCGGGATCGCGCTGGCGCTCTTTGGCACGATCCTCATTTACATGGCGGCCGAGCCGGTTCTGGGACAGGGCTACGACGCCATGGTCTGGACGACGCTGATGCAGCAAGCGCCGCAGTTCAATCCCCGGATGCTCAACGTCGCCTTCGTGTTTCTGATGCTCGGCTACGGCACCAAGGTTGGGTTGGCGCCGATGCACGCCTGGCTTCCGGATGCGCATGCGGAAGGCCCGACGCCGATCTCGGCGGTCTTGTCCGGCCTCCTTCTGAATGTCGCGCTCTATGCGGTACTGCGGTTCAAGATGCTGCTGACGGCGAATGCGGCGGCGATTACGCCTGGCCCGCTGATGATCACGCTCGGCCTTGCATCGCTCATCATGGCGGCCTTCATGCTTTACCGCCGCGGCGACATCAAGCGGCTGTTCGCCTACTCCTCCATCGAGCACATGGGCATTATCGCCTTCGCCTTTGGCATGGGCGGACCGCTCGCCAACTTCGCCGGTCTGCTGCACATGACGATGCACAGCCTGACGAAGTCCGCGATCTTCTTCTCGGTCGGTCACATCGCGCAGGTCAAGGGCACGCAGAGAATCGCCGACATCCGAGGACTGACGCAGAGCCAGCCGGCGCTCGGCTGGTCCCTCGTCGCTGGCGTCGTCGCCATCATCGGTCTGCCGCCGCTTGGCATCTTCATGAGCGAATTTCTCGTCGTGAGTTCGACCTTCGCGCGCCAGCCCCTCCTCGCTATTCCACTGGTCTTCGGCCTCCTGCTGGCCTTTGGCGCGCTGCTGTTGCGCCTCACCGGAATGGCGTTCGGCGAGCCGAGCCGCGACCAAGGCGAGGTGAAGGCTTCGATGTGGCCTGTCTACGCGCATCTCTCGCTTGTGCTGCTGGCGGGAATCTACCTTCCCTCTCACGTCGTGACCTGGTTCCAGAACGTCGCGCGGCTCTTGGGTTGAGTTCAAAGGATGAAAAGATGAACTTCGCCAGCAAACAGATAGAGGCCCAGCCGTCGCCGCCGACGTGCCTGCCTTGGCCGCGTGAGATCGTCGACAGAGCTGGTTGGCTCGCTTTCGCCGAAAGTCTTGCGAGAGGCGAGCGCGAACTCCTCAGCCTGTGGGGCGAACCTTCGAGCGTTCACATGGCGGTGCTCGAAGAGCGGCAGCCGCGCCTGCGCATCATCACATTGGAGTGCCCTGAAGGCTCCTTTCCATCCGTCGGGCGATTGCATCCGCCGGCGTCGAGGCTCGAGCGCGCTATCCGCGATCTTTATGGGTTGAGGGCCGAAAACCCGCCCGATGACCGGCCCTGGCTCGACCATGGCCGCTGGGGCGTGCGTCATCCTTGCAACGACCCCGAAAAGATCGACTCCGCCAGTGACAGCTACACGTTCCTTCCCGCAGAAGGCGAACCGCTCCACCAGATACCGGTCGGACCCGTGCACGCCGGCATTATCGAGCCGGGTCACTTCCGCTTCTCGGCCAATGGCGAAACCGTCGTGCGGCTTGAGGAGCGGTTTGGCTTCGTGCACAAGGGCGTCGATCAACTGATGGCCGGCGCCTCGTTCGAGCGCGCCGCGCGTCTCGCGGCGCGCGTGTCCGGCGACAGCACGGTCGCCTATAGCCTCGCCTTTTCGCAGGCGATCGAAGCGGCGTTCGACGTCAATGTTCCGCCGCGCGCGACATATCTGCGCGCGCTGATGGCCGAACTGGAACGCCTCGCCAATCACTTCGGCGATATCGGCGCCATCTGTAACGACGCGGCCTTCGCATTGATGCATGCGCAATGCGGCATCGTCCGCGAACGCATCTTGAGGGAGGCCGCGAGCTGTTTCGGACACCGCCTGATGATGGATCGCATCGCGCCGGGCGGCGTCGTCGTCGATCTGGCGCAAGAGAACGTCACGGCGCTTTTCACGCTGATCGAGTGGATCGAGCTCATGACTCCCCGGTTCATCGCGCTCTTCGGCGACACGACGTCGCTGCAGGATCGGACCGTCGGAACCGGCGTCGTCAGTGAGGCGCTCGCGACGCAATATGCATGCGGCGGCTATGTTGGACGCGCCTCGGGCCGGGAGTTCGACGCGCGCAAGGCGATCGGTTACGCCCCCTATCCGCAGCTGACGTTCGAGATCGGCGCCTCAAAGGAAGGCGACGTCGATGCGCGCGTCTGGGTCCGGTTCGACGAAATCAAAGCCTCCCTCAAAATCGTCAGACAGATTCTCGACGAAATGCCGGAGGGACCGATCATCGCCGCCTGGGCGCTGCCGGAAGACTGGACGCGCGAAGGCGCCGCGCTCGTCGAAGGCTTCCGCGGCGATATATTTGTCTGGCTGCGCATCCGCGCTGACGGCGTGGTGCAGCGCTGTCATTTGCGCGATCCGTCCTGGTTCCAATGGCCGCTGCTCGAAGCGGCGATCAAGGACAACATCGTCGCCGACTTCCCCCTCTGCAACAAATCCTTCAACTGCTCCTACTCGGGGCATGATCTCTAGGACGCGCGCACGATGCAGAAATTCTTGCTTCAGGGCCTGCTCCGGCGCGCTCTGACCGAACAGGCGCCCACGCCAACTCCGACGTCGATCGCCGAACTTGGCTACACGCTGGGGCGAACAGCCCGCCAGAAACTGGGCCGCAGTCTGTCGATCCGCGAAGTCGACGCGGGTTCCTGCAATGGCTGCGAGCTGGAGATCCACGCGCTCAACAACGCCTATTACGATCTCGAGAGATTTGGCATGCGCTTCGTGGCGTCGCCGCGTCACGCCGACGTCTTGCTCGTCACCGGACCGGTGACGAAAAACATGCGCGAAGCGCTTGAGCGAACCTATGCGGCGACGCCGGATCCAAAATGGGTGATCGCCGTCGGCGACTGCGCCTTTGACGGCGGCGTCTATTGCGAGAGCTACGCATGCGTGGGCGCCGTCGCGAAAGTCATTCCCGTCGATCTTCACATTCGCGGCTGTCCGCCTGATCCGACGACGCTGCTCAAAGGGCTGATCGCCTTCGTTGAAACGATGAGCTGAACGACTCGGCCGAAGGCCCCTCGCCCCGCGAATGTGGCGACGTTCTGTCAGCCGCCCGACTCTCGAAATGCGCGAGCAATATTTCCTCGCAAAGAGAAAAACTCGGGAAAAACCTACGTACGAAAACTTGGCTAGAACGGAAGCGTGCTTAGCGCTTCGCATATGCGAGTCGCGGCGTTCAACGCGATGAACTTGCTGTCTTGATTCGCGGCGCAGCGCGCGCCGCCCACGCGAATGAAGACGCAAGCGAGGCTAGTCATGAATCTCCCAGGCTGGAAGCATGTCGCGGCAAGCGGACTTGTCGCGGTTCTCTCGACAACGACGGCGCATGCCGCCTCAAGCGACGTGATTGAGGCGAGGCTGCGAGCGCTGGAGGCGGAGATCGCAAAACTGCGGCGAGAGGCTCGTCAGGCCAAAGAGGAAGCCCAGCAGGCTTCCCAGTCCGCTCAACGAAGCGCCGCGAAGGCCGAGGCGGCGCAGACCGCTACGCCGCTTATGCCGCCAGTTTTCGTCGCATTCAAGAACGGTCTGTTCGTCGAAAACGCAGACAAATCTTACAACTTCAAGATTGGCGGGCGCATGCAGTTCGACGGCGGCGGCGCGGCGCAGCCGCTGAATGGCTGGTCAGGCCAGGCTGGCGTTCGCCAGGTGCGTCTCGAAGTCGAGGGGAAGGCTGCCAAATATTGGTTCTACAAACTGCAATATGATTTCGCCGGCTCGCAATATGGCACGCCATTCAACGCGCCCGTGCAAGGCGGCATTCGCGATTTCTATCTTGGCGTACAACATCCCCTTCTCGCGCTGCCCTTCACGAAGGAGCCAGCGTTCATCCATATCGGCAGCTATTTCGAACCCTTCAGCCTCGAATTCACCGCTTCTTCGCGATTCCGGGACTTCATCGAACGCGCCATGGCGGTCGAAGCCATCGCGCCCAGCCGCCATCTCGGCGCGGCGATCGGCGCCTATGGCGACAACTGGACGGCAAAAGGCGGCATCTTCACGACGAGCTTCGAAGATTTAAACACAAATCCCACAGTCGGCGCGCCGCCGTCGTTCGGTGTTCCCGCGAGGGCCGGTTGGGTCCCAACCGGCGGCGGTCAATATTTCGATCTGACCGGCCGATTGACCTACGCGCCGATCATGACCGAGCATGATCTCCTGCATGTCGGCGTCTCGGGCCGCTATCACCAGCCAAACAGCGCCACGGGATTATCCGACGATCGCGTGCTGCGGATCGGCAACCGCATTCGCTCGGAAGCCTATATCCTCAATCAAGGGCTGCTCGGCACGCCCGATCTCTCCTGCGGAACCGTCGCTCTGCCGGGATGGGGCGCCGCCGCCGCCGCGCATTGCGTCAACAGCGTGCAGTCCTTCGGCGTGGAGTTGTCCGCGGCGCATGGACCGTTCTCGCTGCAGGCGGAATATCTGGGGCAGCAAGTCAATCGCAATACGACCAATATTGGGCTTGCGCGCCTCGCGGGCGCTTTCGCGCCGGGCGGCGCCTCGCATTATTTCAGCGGCTTCTATCTCTACGGACAATTGTACCTGACGGGTGAGGAGCGCGCCGCCGCATATGACGTGACGAACAAAATCGGCGCGAACTTCAATCAGATCACGATCAAGCATCCGATGAGCGCGGGCGGCTTCGGCGCGGTTGGGCTCGCCGCGCGCTACAGCGCGCTCAATCTCAACAGCGGACCCTATAGCGGCTCAAGCCTGTACAACATGCTCGCCTATACGACGCTCATCGCGCCCAATCCCGCGGCCGCGTCTTATATCGGCAACGCGGGCGTTGTCGGCGGTCGCCAGCAAAACGTCACTCTGGGACTCAATTGGTATCCTGACAATGGAATCCACTTTCAGTTCAACTGGGTCCATGTGCTGCAAGCCTCTGCGCCGCTCAATGATTACGCCTTGTTCACAACCGGCGTTCCGACGCGGCAAGGCCCTTATTTCAACGGCGCCCATCCCGATCTCTTTGAAGCGCGCGCGCAGGTCTATTGGTAGGCATTCCGCCGCCGAGCAACACGGCTCGGGGGGCCTTAGAATTACTGGCTGCTTTGGAGCGCGCTGCTCCCATGCGCTTCATTGTTCGAAAGCCCATATCCGATTCCAATCGCTTTTCATGCTGGTGACAAACCATCCTTGCCGCTTCGCCTCGTCATACAAAGACTGAGGAAAAGTCCCAATTTTGGTGTCAGGCAAGCCGAGCGCCGGACCATAGGCGTATTCGCGCGTGGGGTCGTCGTGCAAAACCAACATGCCAAACCGCGCGCCGTCCCCGGACGTCGTGTATTCGAGCATCTGCCGGTCGCCCGTTGAGTTCCCGAACGCGGCGCGCGGCAGACGACCGATCATCAAATGGATGGCCTCGGGTTTGCCGGCGCCGACGTCGCTGAGCAGCGTTTCGGCGCTCTCGATCAGAACGGGACGCCCGCGCTTGTCATAACGATAACTCACGCTCTCCAGAGTTCCGACAACCTGCTCGGGCGGAACGCCATAGGTCTTCTCCGCATAGACTCGCACGAAATCCTGCCCGCCTCCGGTGACGATGTAGGTCTTATAGCCATTGGCGCGCAGATGCTTCATCAGCTCGAGCATCGGCAGATATGTCAGCTCGGTGTAGCGGCGGCCCCAGCGCGGGTGTCTTGCTGTCTCAAGCCATGTCTCCGCATCGGCTCTGAACCGCTCTATGCTCATGCCGCTCAGCGGCACGGCCATGATCTTGATGAGGTCCTTCGTCGAAAGCTTCGATATCGCCTCCATGTTGCGCGAGAGCGCTGTCTTGAAGGGTTCGATCTTCGCAAGCGCGGGTCTTGCCTTTACGACGGCAGGCAGGCGATCCAGACAATACATCAACTGCGGATAGATTGGATGGGACGCCCAGAGCGTGCCATCCTGATCGAAGACCGCGATGCGCTCCTCGGGCGGGACGAATTTCGTATTGGACGGATCGGTCGTCGCTCGAACGAAGTCGACGATTGCATGTTTAGTCGGCGCTTCGTTCCATGACGGAAGCGGATCGCTTCCCGCCCCGGCATCAGATGATCCCGCCAACAGGAATGTTGTGGCCATCACAGCGATCAGGAAGCCCAATCGAACCAGCGCTTTCATCATTCCTCGCTGATAAGCCGAAAGTCGTCGAAAGTGCTGCATTGCGCCGAAAATCTATCGAGAGCCATAAAGCGCCGCGACAAATTTGCAACGCCTGGCGCAATTCTTCGACGAAAGACGCGAGATGATCGGAACAGAGCTTGATTTCATTCGTTGTTAGGATGACGCTCTCAATAGGTTGTTCAGTGGTCCGTCTCTAAGAAGGAGATTTTCAATGACCACCAGAAAGCTTCAGCGAAGACGAAGCGCGATCAGGTCGCTTCTCCAGAATCTCGAAACTCGTCCGTTCTGCGAGGATCAATTGCCGCACTCTGGCGGATGGCTGAGTCAGCCTCGGCCGAAGCTGTCGCGCGGTTCGACCAACGTCGGCGGGCACGGCGATCGTCGATAGATATGGGCGGCGGCGGGCGTGAGCGCGTCAGCCGCAAGCATTGGACGCGCCGACAGGGTAGCAAACGAATGCCCCGACCGTGATGTAACGGCGGGGCGTTCTGCATAGAGCGGCAAAGATTTAAGCAAGTGGGCCGGCCGCGATAGCGGGCTCGCGCTTCGACGAGCGCCTCGCCCTAGAGGCGAAAGGCGTAACAGCCACATGCTGCGGCGTCGCTATTCGGCTCGGGAAGCTTCCGTCGCCTCCAGCACATTCTCGATCGGACAGTTGAACTCCCAGACGATGCCTGCGCTGTCGTATTGGAGCCTTGCATCCCCTCTGAGGTTCAGTCTGATCATATCGCGAATGACTGTGGACCCGAAGCCCTTACGCGCAGGCGTAACGACCGTGGGACCCTCCGTCTCACGCCAGCTCATCGTGAAGCGCCGGCCCTCGCCTTCCTGCTCGCGGACGCCCCATTCGATGTCGACGCGGCCATCCGAGTTGGACAGCGCGCCATATTTGACGGCGTTGGTCGCCAGCTCATGCAGCGCCATGCTGAAAGATTGCGACGCCGCGGCCGAGATGGTCAGCGGCGGGCCTTTTAGCGTGATGCGATCGTCGATCAAATCCTCCAGATGAGCGAGCTGCGAGCGCACGAGATCGCTTAGCGTGACGCCCTGCCAATCACTGGCGACCAGCAGGTCCTGGTTCGCGGCGAGAGACAAAATGCGCTCTTGAAACGTTTCCTCGAAGTCGCGTCCTGGATCGCCCGCGGTCGCTCGTGCGATGGCCAGCACGATGCTCAACATATTTTTCGAGCGGTGATTGAGTTCACGCATGAGAAGAGCGCGCTGTTCCTCCGCGCGCACGCGCTCAGTCACGTCCCTCGACAGCACGGCGACTCTTGGGCTTTCCGCTTCCTCGATGCGGAAGACAAAGGCGTCATAGATCTTGCCGAGGGCTCGCGCTCTGCGGACGACGCGTTCGGCGTTCCCGGACACCGCGACTCTGCCGATCGTATCGATCCAGTCCTTTTCCAGACTGGGCACAAGCTCGCGACCGCTACGCCCTTCAACGTTTTTCAGACCAGTGATAGCCTCAAATGCTGGATTGACTTCAAGGAAGCGGTAGTCGGTCGCATGACCTTCCTCGTCATAGAGCGGCTCGACCACCGTGAAGCTTTCGTCAATGGATTCAAACAGCAGGCGATACCGCGACTCGCTCTCGCGCAGCGCCTCTTCCGCGCGCGCCCGTTCGATCGCCGACCACGTCCGCTCGGCGACATCTTCTGCGACGGCCGCCTGAGCGGCGCTCCAGGTCCTCGGTAGCCGCGAATGAACGGTAACCACCGCGACCAGCCGGTCGTCCTTGACCAGCGGCGCGGCCAGAAAAGCGGAAACCGAACGGTTTTCGAATGACCTGAGGGTCTCAGGCGCCGCCATGCGCGGGTCGTTGCGGACGTCGTTAACGGCGATTGTTCTGCCGCGCTTGAGGTCTGCGAGAAGGGCCTCACCCCAACTCGCGAGACGATGGCGCCCGGCGTTGCTTGGCGCCGCGCCGTCGTTCCAGTCGTGCTGAACAGTTGCGTATTCGCCGGCCTCGTCGATCTCCGCATAGGCCGCATCGTTGGCCTCGAGATGACGGCCCAGGACCTCGCTCGCCGCAGCCTGAATGGCCATGGGATCCTCCAACGGGCGCAAACGGTCGTTCAGATCGATCAGGAGATTTTGCCGGGCCTCGCGGTCCCGACGGCTCGCCTCGCGCGTCCGCTGCTCTGTCGTGTCGCGTATGGCGAGAAGGATCAGGTTAAGCTGCTCGAGCCGACGGCCGTTCAGCAGCATCACCCGAGGACCGAAGCCTTGGAACACGCGTTCGATCCGGTGGTCGTCGAAACTCTGGCGACGAGGGAGAATGTCCTCAAGCAGTCGTCGCAGCTCCGGGGTGTCCCAATGGCCATTGCCCAGCTCGTAAATGGAGCGCCCTGCCGTCTCCTTGGGATCGCCGCCGAAGAGTTGATAGAAGGGGCGATTCGCCGAGTGAACCGTGAGGTCCCCGTGGAGAATCAGCAGCGCTTCATGCACGCTGTCGATCAGTTTCTCGGCGAATTCGATTCGTCCCTCGAGTTCATGACGGAGCCGCTCACGCTCGGTGTCATCGGATATCGCAAGCAGGATGCATTCTTTATCATCTGGCCCGCGGAGGCGCTTGGCCTTGAGCCGCAGGATGCGACGTCCGACACGTTGGAAATCATGTTCAACGCGGCAATCCTCGATCGTACTGTTTCGCTCAACAATTTGCTCTAGCAGCCTGCGCAGCTCCGGGATGTCCCACTGACCGTCGCAAAGCTCATAAACTGTCCGGCCAACCGTCTCCTCGCGCGTCACCTGAAACTGACTGAGGAACGCCTTGTTGGCGACCTCGACCGTGAGCTGTGGATCAAGCGCCAGCAGCGGCAAACCCACGGTCTCCAGGATTGAACTCGCATAGGCGGAAATGTCAGTCTCGGTTGTCATGCCTACCGAACTCAGATTGACGATCAGCCTTGCTGAAGGTAACGCGTTTGGACGCGAGAGGAACCCCGTACGATCGGCTGGCGAATCTCGATTATGATGCCCTTCAATCGCCATTGACTGTCGATTCGAGGGAACACGTGATTCTAAAATTCTGGATGTCGCAGACGACGCTCGTCATGGCGCTCATGCTCACAGGCGCCATGGCCGCTGTCGCGCTTTTCCTGTGCTGGCTAAGCTTCGCCTCGCGCTTTGCCGCCTATGCACAGAGCTGGAAAGGCGTCGTGCCGCCCTTCGTGGCCGTCCCGGCGACCCTGTTTGGCCTGCTGATGACGTTTCTCTCGCAGGACGTCTGGGACGCCAATCGCAGCGCCTATCGCGCCATCGCCATGGAGCGCGAACAATTGGCGACGCTCGCAGCGCTTTCCGGCAATCACGGAGACCACGCGGACGATATTCCGCGCGCCGTGCGTGACTATGTGGAAACCGCCGTTGGCCTCGAATGGAAAACCATGGAAGACGGCAAAGAATCGCCGGAAACCGAGGCCGCGCTGAACAGACTCACGCGCGCGGTCGCCAGCGCGAGAATCGAGGCGGCCTTCCAGCGCGCGCTCGTCGATACGGTGATGCGTTTGCGGTCGGCGCGGGAACAACGACTCGCGATTGCGGGGGCCTTTCCCGACGATCGAAAATGGGCGGCGGTGATCATCATCGCCTTCATCACGCAAATCGCCCTTGCCGTCGTGCATCTCGACCGCCCGAGGCCTCAGCTTCTCGCGCAGACAATTTTCGCTTTGGCGGCGATCGTCCCGATATCGCTCGTCGCATCCGTGGACGAGCCCTATTCGCCGCCCAACGCGGTGAGTTCCGAGCCGCTTGCGCAACTGCTGGAGCGCTATCCTCAAAAGTGACCGGCTCACCTTTGATAGCGCCCTGCAGACGCAGCTAAGAGTTCCAATAAAATTGCATTAACCTTCAACGAACGCCGGAACGCGTTCCTGCGCCGAACCCGAGTCCGATCGAGACGAGCCAATGACAAAAATTCAAAAAGTGGTTGGCACCGCTTTTGTCGTGGCGGAATTCCGCAATGACGAAAACACGCAAGCTCATCCGCTCTACCGTGATCCCTACGTGCACCTGTTCCTCGATCGGGAAACGAAGGAGGCGGCGGATCGCATTTCCCAGTCGTTTCCGCCGATCAGGAACAATGTGCGACTGAGGACCCGCTACTTCGACGACCGGCTTCGTCATCAGATCGACCAAGGGCGCCGACAGATCCTCATACTTGGCGCCGGTCTCGACACAAGGCCGCAGCGGATCGCGGCCGAAGGCGTCGCCTATTTTGAAATCGACGCTCCAGAAACCCAGGCGTTCAAGAAGGCGAAGCTCGAAGCAAGCGATGTTGATCCCAACACGACATATATCGGGGCGGATTACGTGACGGATGGAATGATTGATCTCCTACGAGAAAACGGATGTGATTTCCGGCTTCCCACCCATGTCATATGGGAAGGCAACACAATGTATTTGAACGAAGCGGCTGTGAGTCAGATCTTGACGGGACTCATGCGCCATATCGAGCGCTGCTCCGTGTCCTTCGACTATATGGCTGAGGACGTCATCAGCAACGCCACCGGCGATCCTGAAATCACCAGCGTCGTCGAGAGATTCGCCGCCATGGGCGCCCCCTGGACGTACGGGATCGACAATCTTGCCGAACTCGCGGCGCGTTGCGGCGCAAGGGTGCTCGATCGGGCGACGCTCGCCGACCTCCATCGAACCTATTGGCCGGATCAGCCGTTAACCTCGCCCCTTTACGGGTATTATACGCTTTGCACGTTGCAGAACGCGGTGGCGTTGTAATGGGCACGCCGCGGCGCCAGCCGGGGGAATAAGCGCAAACGACGTAAAGATCGTCGGGGAGGCGGACCAGCGCTACATGAATATCTAAAGTTATAAGACAGGAGGCCCCCATGCCAAAAGGCATTCAGTTCACCGGCGATTTTGAGGTATCCGCGATGCCGGCGCTCATCCCTGGCAGCTGGTATATTGGAATTGCGTGCAAACAGTGCCGACAACGCTTTGCTTTTCTGAGCGAACTGACAGGCACGGGCGCTCTGGAGATATCCGGGCCCGCCACATTTAAGGTGACGTGTCCGAACTGCGGAGCGCGCGGAGAATATTCCGCCACCGAGGTCATACAGTTTCAGGCCGCTCAGGGCGGCCCATCGTCGACCGCCTAGCTCGCGGCTCAACCGACCCGTTCGTAATGGGCGGTGAAGTGTCGGAGAAACGGCGCCTGTTCGGTGATCCGGTAGGCCGGGATTGCGTCGCGCCGGCGGCCAATGGCGTCCAGCACTTCAATCAGATAGTCGAAATGGCTCTGCGTATAGACCCGGCGGGGGAACGCCAACCGCACCAATTCGTGCGGCGCTGCGATCTCCTCTCCCCCTCCCGGCGAAGGCTTTCCGAACATGACGCTGCCGAGCTCCACGGCGCGAACCCCGCCCTCGAGATAAAGCGCATTGACGAGTCCGATGCCGGGATAGTCGCTGGCCCTCAAATGCGGGCAAAACGCCGCGGCGTCGATGAATATGGCGTGGCCGCCGGCTGGGCGCACGATCGGTATGTCGCGCGAGATAAGCGCCGACGCCACATATTCGACGGTCGCGTGCCGATAGCGCTGATAGTCGTATTCCAACGCCTCCAACAAGCCGACGGAGATGGCTTCCAGATCGCGGCCGGCGAGACCGCCGTATGTCGGAAATCCTTCCGTCAGGATGAGCAGGTTACGAAAGTCGTCGGCCCAAGAATCATTGTTGCAGGCGAGAAATCCTCCGATATTTGCGAGCCCGTCCTTCTTTGCGCTCATCGTCGCCCCGTCGGCGAATGAAAACATTTCCCGCGCAATTTCCAACAGGCTCCGATCGGCGAAGCCTTGCTCGCGCTCTTTGATGAAGAAGGCGTTTTCCGCAAAGCGGCAGGCGTCGATAATCAGCGGAATACCGCGCTTGTTCAGGATTTCCCTGACGCTTCGGACGTTTTCCATCGACACCGGTTGGCCGCCGCCGGTGTTGTTGGTCACTGTCAGCATGCAGAAGGGAATGTTTCCGGCGCCTTCGGCCTCGATCAACTGTTCGAGCTTGCCGAGGTCCATATTTCCCTTGAACAGTTTCTCAGATTGCAGTTCGCGCGCTTCGGTCGACGGCAAATCCGTCGCAATCGCGCCGACATATTCGATGTTCGCGCGCGTCGTGTCGAAGTGACCGTTGTTGGGAACGACGTTCCCTTTCTTGAGACGCGTCGCAGCCAGAATGCGCTCGGCGGCGCGCCCCTGATGCGTCGGAAAAATGTGTTTGAATCCGGTAATCTCGCGCACGGTTCGCTCGAATCGTCGCCAGGAGCGGCTGCCGGCATAGCTTTCGTCGCCGAGCATCAGAGCCGCCCATTGGCGATCGGACATGGCGCCCGTGCCGCTGTCGGTCAGCAAGTCGATGGTGACGTGGTCGGCGTCCAAGAGGAAAACATTGTTGAAGGCGCTGGCGAGAAACGCCTCACGCTCGCTGCGCGTGGTGATGGGCAGCGCCTCGGTCATCTTGATGCGAAACGGCTCGATGATCGTTCTCACGGGAATGCTCGCGATTGATAGCCGAACCGACCGGCTGTCGGCCACGTGCTACTCAAATGGGCCTCATCGCACGGCTGGTCCACTTCCAAGCGCCAACGGCAGGCATCGCCGCTCTTTCACAGCGCCTGCGAGCTTATCGCTCTTTCGTGGATTCAATCTTCGGGATCGTCGGGCAGTTCGGCGCGTTCTGGCGTTCGCGCGTTTGACGCGGCGCGTGCATAACGGCGACTGGACGCCGAACCGATTGCGCCAAGACTGGTCGCGGCGCCGGGAGCAGCCATCGATTGTGGGCGACTGCGCCGATCAACTGCGATCGTTACTGCTTCTCCCCGAGCCGTCCGAAAAACTTGCGAACCGAATTCGCGGTGCGCTTCAGAAAGGTGGAGAGGCCGTCGGGCTTCCGAGAGGTTTGATGGCTGGCGTTCCTGTCCTTGGCTTGATGCTTGGGTTTGGCGTCCGCGCCGGTATTGACTGCTCCGCGTTTGGACTCAGAGGCGTTTTGCTCTTGTTCGGGCCTGATCTGCACACGCGATCTTTCCGGCGCCACGGTTGCAGGCTCCGCAGTTGAATTCTTGTCCGGCTTTGCAGGCGCGGCGGATTCCGGAGCGGCCCGCGGAACTGGCGCCGGCAGCGTCGCCGCTGGCGCAGCCTCATTGCCATGGAGAGCCTTGTCTCCCTGCTCACGCTCTTGAGATGGAGAGTTCGCTTTGCTTCCGTGCTCGGCGCCCGGCGCAACAGGATTCGGTTTCGAGTCTTCTGGCGTTGCGGCCGGAGGCGCGGCGATGATTGCGGCGTCGCTCGGCCCTGCCGGCGCGGCGCTGCTCGGATGTGGCGCCGCGTCGTTTGTCGGCGCGCTCTCCTTCTCCATGGGCTTTGCCGCCGGAGCGCCCGTCTCCGCCTTGGGCAATGCGCTCTGGCTGGGATTGACCTTTTCCTGTCTTGTCGGCGGCGATGCGCGCGGGGCGCCTGCGCGTTTGGTTGAATCGACAGAGCCAAAGAGCAATGTTTTGACGCCAATGACGGAAACCAAACCGCCAACAACGACCAGACCGGCGATCATGATGGTTCGGCCAGCGCGGCGCGGCGGCTTGTCGAGAACCGTTCCGTCGTGGCGGCTTACAAGAGGCACAAGGGCTGTTGCTGTAGCTTCATTATTGGCGCCTATCGCGTCTTCGTTCGCAGACCCGCGATCCTCGGACAGGCTGATGCGCTCCACGACGACGTCGCCATCCGACGGCGACGAGTCCAGATTTGAAATGGGATGGTCGTCGCCAACATTCCGCGCTTCTGCTTCATCAGTTCTGGAGATTGTTTCTCGTCGCCGATCTTCTTCCTGGTGACGTTTGAAGCCTTCGATGAGCCAGTTATCGACGGGAACTTCCTTGCTGGCGGCATGCATATGTGCGCCGCGGGATGGATGCCTCGCCGCTTTTGCGCGCTCTTCCTCTTGCCGGCGCCTGAAGGCTTCAGCGATCCAATTATTGCCGGATCGGTCGTGAGCTCGGCGCGTTTCGCCGCTGTCGGCGCCGCTTGGGGAAGCGCCGGGCTCGCCGCTTCGCCGCGCATCTTCGCGGCGTTTAAAGGCGCCCAGCGTCCAATCGCTTTCGAGAATTTCTTGCAAAGTCATATCCCCACTCACCGGCTCCGCTCCTGCGCTCATGGCTGCAGCGATGATCATCCGGGAACGCATGAGGTTTACACGAAATCGATGCTAGCTGACTGACGGCGTGCGTCAATGATCCTGGGCTTGACTCCGCCCTGGTCAGGTTCGCGGCGCGAGAAATCTGCGCGCGAACAAGCTGCTAACGCAAGCGTCGCGCGAACCAGAACAGCGGCGCTGGGACTTTCAATGCCGAGCTTACGACGCGCCATGAGACGCGCCATGTGAACGCGCCAGGAGGACGCGCCAGGAGGACGCGCCATGAGGACGCGAAGTGACGGTGGCGCTGAAACGGCCATTCGGGGTAAGCTCCCGCTAAGCGGGAAGAGGTGAGAGAAGCTGGAACGCCGCGGCGGCCGAGCGGCCGCGCCTGACGGCCACGACGGAAGCGAGTCCAAAAATTTAAACAAAGGAAACAGACTATGCGGACTGTCCTCAAATTTTCGATTGCGTTCGCGTTTGTTGGAATCTCGTATCCCGCTCTGGCGGCCCAGTGTGGACACTCGGCTGCGGGCTTCGACAATTGGAAGCAGGAATTTGCCCAGGAAGCGCGCGGCCAAGGGATAGGTCAGGCCGGCATCAGCGCGTTAATGGGCACCCATTACAACGCGCCGACGATTTCCGCCGATCGCGGCCAGAAGAGTTTCCGCCTTTCGCTCGACCAGTTCCTCGCCAAGCGCGGCGGCTCGGCCATTGTGTCGCGCGGCCGCGCGCTCAAGCGCTCCTACGGCGGGCTCTTCGCCCAGATCGAGCAGCGCTACGGCGTGCCGCCGGGACCTCTTCTCGCGATCTGGGGGATGGAGACCGGGTTTGGCGCGGTGCATGGCAACCAGCACGCGCTGTCAGCTGTCGCGACTTTGGCCTATGACTGCCGCCGCTCCGACTATTTCACCGATCAGCTCTATGCCGCGCTGACGCTGGTCGATCGCGGCGCGCTGTCGCCGAGCGCCCGCGGCTCGATGCATGGCGAAATCGGCCAGACCCAGTTCCTCCCGAAAAACATCCTCAATTACGGCGGCGGGGGCAATCTCGACAACTCGGCCGCCGCCCTAAACGCCACGGCGAATTTCCTTCACGCTCACGGCTGGCGCGCCGGCGGCGGCTATCAGCCTGGCGAAAGCAATTTCGGCGCGATCCAGGCCTGGAACGCGGCCACGGTTTATCAGCGCGCGATTGCGCAGATCGGTCGCCAGATCGACGGCGGCGGCGCGTCGCCGGACCAATGACGCGCTAAGCCAAAAAAAAGCGCCGGCGCGATTGGCGCCGGCGCAATTCCCAAATGCCCTGAGGCGAGAGGCCATCACTCAGCCGGCGTCGCCTCCGGTCCGTGATCCTCATCGGGCGCACTCGGCGGCGGAGGCGGCGGCGGAGGTTTATGCGCCTTGGCCGCGGTCGTCGTGTCACGACGGCGATGGACGAGATAGATTAAGAACGCGGCGATCGTGCCGAGCCCGAGCGTAAGATAGACTGGCAGATCGCGCATGAAGCTCTTTCCCACCGAGAAGGGGAAGCGAGACACCCATCGCTCACCGTGATCGCCCGTGACCGTGACGATGCCGACGAAATAGCCCGGCTCACTGAACGTATGTTCGAAATTGATCGTGCCTGTCGGGTAGCTCTTGGGCTCCCGGTAGGCGACGGTGACGGCCTGGAGATCCTCGTTTTCCTTCTCCTCCCCGCCGATGTCCTTGACGATGCGCAGTTCGACCTTCATGTCGCGCAGCTCTTCCTGCTCCGCGTCGAAAACCATGATAATCGGCCCGGTGGCGGGAATGTCTTCGCAGAATTCGTTCTTGGACGCTTCCGGCAGGTAGCCAGTAAAATTCATGATGTCCGGCCCAATGAAGAGCCGGCACCGGCCTTCGGCCGCCCCCAAGCGCCCATGCGCCTCGGCCGGAGCGGGCGCGCCGGCGACAATCGCCACGACAATGGCCGCGGCCGATAAAACAGCAAGGCGAAGGCCTCTAGCGAAACGGCAAGCGTTCCGCTGCGCCAAGCGATCTTCGCCCACGTCCGGCGCGGGATGCGCTTCCGGAATTCCACCATCACGCATGATGACCTCCTGGGTCTTCGTGTGACAAGAACACGCGACTCTCAGAAATGTTGCCTTTGCGCCGCACAAGCTACTCCCGTCAGGCTTACGCTCGGGGGTCGCTCGTAACAACGCCTGAGGCTTGATGTTAGCGGATTCCGGCGCATCAGCAAGGGTGCGACAATCGGCCGCTGTTTCCGCGGTGCGCAACGTGGCGGCTCTCTCTAAGTGCGGCGCTCCTTGGAAACCGCCAGCAGCCAAACGAACGCCGCTCGGAGAAATGCATTTTGCAGCGCGAAATGAAATTGACTAAAATCAGAAAAATATTCTCCGGCGGCTCTCCGTCGTGAAACCACCTTAACAAGAGTTCATCACGGGGAAGCTTGCCTCCCAATTAAGGCGGAGCCATATTCAGCGCGAGGCTGGGAGCGCTTTCTCTATCGCGAAGCGCGGAACGGCCAAACAGACTAAGAGGATCACATGTCCAACTTCGACCGCAACACCAGCTTCGGCTACGGGCGCGGGGTCGCGCGGCCGACCACGGCTGAGATCGACCAGGGCCTGCGCAGCTATATGCTTGGCGTCTATAATTATATGACGCTGGGCTTGGCCGTGACCGGGCTCGTCGCGCTCGGCGTTTATATGCTCGCCGTCGCCAGGGTGGCGCCCGGCGCGATTGAACTGACGTCCTTCGGCCACACGCTCTACGCCACACCGCTGCGCTGGGTGGTGATTCTGTCGCCGCTGGCGTTCATTTTCTTCTTGGGCGCGCGCGCGAACACCATTTCGGCGGCGACGGCCCGCAATCTTTTCATCGCCTTCGCGGCGGTGATGGGATTGTCGATGTCCTCGCTTCTGCTCGTCTTCACGGGCGTATCGGTCGCGCGGGTCTTCTTCATTACCGCGGCGGCGTTCGGCGGGCTGAGCCTTTACGGCTACATGACGCAGCGGGACCTGTCGGCCTTCGGCTCCTTCCTGGTGATGGGCGTCTGGGGGCTCGTGATCGCCGGCCTCGTCAACCTGTTCCTGCAGTCGACCGGCCTGCAGTTCGCGTTGTCGATCATCGCGGTGTTGGTGTTCGCCGGCCTGACGGCCTGGGACACGCAGAACATCAAGGACATGTATTACAGCAGCGACAGCTATGAAGTCGCGCAGAAGAAGAGCGTTTTTGGCGCGCTCTCGCTCTATCTGGACTTCATCAACATGTTCCAGTCGCTGCTGTTCCTGTTCGGCCAGCGCAACAACTAAACGGGCGCCCGCCCGAGAAAAGCCCCGCTTCGGCGGGGCTTCTTCTTGCGTAAGCCTTTGCGGTCCGGCCCGCCCTGTGGCAGACGCGCCGAGCGACCCAACGAGGAGCCTTAATGGCGGATGTGACATTCCCGGCCGCTGCGGCGGCGGGACTACTGTCTTTTCTCTCCCCCTGCGTCCTGCCTCTCGTGCCGCCCTACCTGACCTATCTCGCGGGCGTCAGCATGGAGGATCTCGAACTTGAGACGCGCTCCGCCGCGCGGCGCGACATTCTGCTGTCGTCAATTCTGTTCGTCCTTGGCTTTACGACGGTCTTCGTCGCGCTTGGCGCGACGGCCAGCGCCTTCGGCGGCGTGCTGCGCGCCAATATGCATATTCTGTCCTGGGTCGCGGGCGGCATCATCATTTTGATGGGCCTGCACTTCATCGGGCTTCTGAAAGTCGACCTGCTGTATCGCGAGAAGCGCGCCGAGATCGCCAAGCCCATGGGGCTTTTCGGCTCTTATGTCATGGGGCTTGCCTTCGCTTTCGGCTGGACGCCCTGCATCGGGCCGATCCTCGCCGCCATTCTCGCCGTCGCGGGGACACAGGAGACGGTGCCGCTCGGCGCCGCTCTGCTCGCAACCTATTCGCTCGGCCTCGGTCTGCCTTTCATCGGGGCCGGCTTGGCGCTCGGCCGCTTCCTCGCCTTCGTTGCGCGTTTCCGCCGGCATTTCGGAAAAGTCGAAAAGATCGTCGGCGTGCTGCTCGTCTTCACCGGCATCGCATTTCTCACGGGCGGCGTGCAGGAGATGTCCTATTGGCTACTGGAACTGTTTCCTGGCCTCGCCAGGCTCGGATAGGCGGCGCGCAAAACCCGCTGTACGACGAGCACCGGCTGCCGGAGATCGACCGGCTGCGCGGCCTCGTCATGGTCCTCATGGCGCTCGACCACATGCGCGACTTCTTCGACGCGGACGTCATGCGCTTCTCGCCAACCGATCTCGATCACACCTATCCGTTTCTATTCTTCACGCGCTTCATCACACATTTCTGCGCGCCGACCTTCACCGTTCTCGCCGGAGTGAGCGCCTATCTCTATGGCGTGAAGGTGAGGGACCCTGTCGCGCTTTCGAAATTTCTGGCCGCGCGCGGCGTATGGCTCATCTTGCTCGACGCCGCCGTCATAAGCCCGATCTGGAGCATGGGCTGGGGCCGAATCGAGCTGTCGACGCTTTGGGCGATCGGCTGCAGCCTCGTGGCGCTCGCCGCCCTCTCGCGCCTGTCGCCGCGAATTGTGCTGCTTATCGGCGTCGCAATCATCTTCGGTCATAATCTCCTCGATGGGATTCATGCCGCCGACCTCGGCGCGTTCGGACCCTGGTGGTCTCTGCTGCATGAGCCCGGCAAACTGCCCTTTGATGTGCAGGGCGGCGTCCTCTATCCGGCGCTTCCTTGGATCGGCGTCGGCGCGCTGGGTTACGGACTCGGGCCGCTGTTCCTCAAGCCGGCGAGACTGCGCGACCGCACGCTTTATCTTGCTGGCGGCGCGGCGCTGGCGCTTTTTGTCGTGCTGCGCTTCTCCAATCTCTACGGCGATCCGCGCCCTTGGAGCGTGCAGCGTGACTCCGTCTTCACCCTGC
This sequence comes from Methylocystis rosea SV97, assembly GCF_000372845.1. Classification (GTDB taxonomy): domain Bacteria; phylum Pseudomonadota; class Alphaproteobacteria; order Rhizobiales; family Beijerinckiaceae; genus Methylocystis; species Methylocystis rosea. The sequence goes on along the minus strand of NZ_KB889963.1, from coordinate 1,532,029 downwards.
TCTCCTTTCTCAACGTCACGAAATATCCGCCCTCGCTGCTCTATCTTCTGGTGACGCTTGGCGGCGCGGCGTTGACGCTGCCCGCGCTGGCGCGCGCCGGAAAAAGAATCGGCGACGCGCTGACGGTCTTCGGCCGCACGCCGTTGTTCTTTTATGTCCTGCATCTTTACGTCGGCGCCCTCGCGGCGCTGGCGCTCACCTTCGCGCGCGGCTATTCCCTGGAGGACGTCGCAGCCTGGGCAAAGAGCGGGGGGCCGCCGCCGGAATTCGGCGTTGGGCTCGCGGGCGCTTACGTCGCGTGGATATTGATTGTTTTGGCGCTGTACCCGCTGTGCCGCTGGTTTGCGGAGGTGAAGCGTCGACGCCGCGATCTCTGGTGGCTGACGTATTTATGACGACGCGGCGTCAAATTGACGCATCGCGTCGCCATTAAGGTTTCGGCGTAAGCCGCCTTGGTGGTCGCGCAGCGCGCTTGTATAGAGGAACCCGACCGAAGAGCGCCGGTTCCCGCTCATATCAGGTCTTACGCCAGAAGGCGGGAAAAAACGGAATGCTTGAAAAGCTGGTCGCCTTTTGTCTCCGCTGGCCCTGGACAGTGGTTTTGCTCACTCTCTGCCTGACGGCGGGGGGCGTTTATGTCACCGCTGAGCGGTTCGCCATCGATACTGACACCGGAAATCTTTTCTCGCCAGATATCCCTTGGCGCAAGAATGAAGCGGCGCTCTACAAAGCCTTCCCGGACCTCCTCGACGTCATCGTCATCGTCATCGACGGCAAAACCAGCGAAGAGGCCGACGACGCCGCGAAGCGGCTCAACGCGGCGCTGCAGGACAAGCCTCTCCTGTCGCGCGTATGGCGCCCGGACGAGCACGAATATTTCCGCAAGAACGGCCTGCTGTTCCTGCCGGTCTCCGACATCGAAAAAAATGTCGGCGTGATGATCGGTCAGCGCGACGTTCTCCAACCGCTCGCCGAAGATCCAAGTTTGCGCGGCCTGGCGAGCGTGCTCGTCGGCAACTTCAAGTCCGCTTCCGGCAGCGACCGCGCGATGAAAATGTACATCAGCGGCGTCGAGGAGTTTTCCGCCGGGATTGAGCAGGCGCTCGCTGGAAAGCAGGCGGAGGTCGACTGGGGCAAGCTGCTGGCGTCAGGCGGCAGCGCGCCCGCCGCGCCTGAAATGGACAAGCGACGCATCGTGATCGCCAAGCCGGTCGTCAATTATTCCGACCTTGAGCCGGGCGCCGACGCGATCAGGCTGGTGCGACAGACGGCGGCCGACCTACATCTCGACGAACAACACGGAGTCAAGCTGCGCTTGACGGGTCAGGTGCCGCTCGCGGACGACGAATTCGCCACCATCTCGGAAAACATGACCCTGAACACGGTTGGCACGCTCGCCGTGGTGACGCTCATTCTGTTCGCCGCGCTGCGTTCGCCAAAGCTCATTCTCGCCGTCCTCGCCACCCTGCTCGCAGGTCTCGCCATGACGTCGGGGCTTGGGATCTTGATGATCGGCCGCTTCAACCTGATCTCGGTCGCTTTCGCCGCGCTGTTCATCGGACTTGGAGTCGACTTCGGAATCCAGTTTGCGACACGCTATCGCGAAGAACGGCACAGCGACGACCATCTCGAACGCTCGCTGCTTTCCGCGACTCGGGGCATCGGCAGCTCGCTGACGCTCGCCGCGGTGTCGCTGCTCGCGGGCTTCTTCTGTTTTCTGCCGACCTCGTTCAGCGGCGTGTCGGAGCTCGGACTCATCGCCGGCGTCGGCATGATCGTCGCCTATATCGCGACCCTGACGTTCCTGCCGGCGGCGATCAAATTGCTGCGCCCGCGCGCGGAGCATGTGCCGATCGCGACCACGTCGCTCGCCGCCGTTGACCATTGGATCGCGCATCATCGCGCCTTCGTGCTGATCGCCACGGCGATCGTCGTGCTCGCCGGCATGCCGGCGCTGATGCATCTGACCTTCGACTCCAATCCGATGAATCTGCGCGATCAGAAGGTGGAATCGGTCGCGACGTTTCTCGATCTCTCCAAGGACCCCAAGACGGCGCCGAACAAGATCGAGGTGCTCGCGCCCTCGATCGAAGCCGCGCGCGAACTGGAAAAGAAGATCGATGCGCTGCCTGAAGTCGATCACGTCGACTCGATCGACTCATTGGTCCCCAAGGACCAGGACGACAAGCTCGCCCTCGTCGACATGGCGGTTTCGCAATTACGCGGCGTGCTGAATCCCAAGCTGAAATCGCCGCCAAGCGACGCCCAGACCGTCAAGGCGCTGACGGACGCCGCCAAGGCGCTGCGCCGCGCGACGGCGAAGAAGCCCATCCCGGCCGTGACGCGCTTCGCCGACGACCTCGACGCGCTCGCCAAGGCGAGCCCGGAGACGCGCGCGGCGGCGCGCCAGGCGGTGTTCGGCGGCTTCGACAAGATGCTCGGTGAAATCCGTCAGGCGCTACAAGCGCAGCGCGTGACGGTCGACACGCTGCCCCAGGATTTGCGTCGCGACTGGATTTCCGACACCGGCGTGGTGCGCGTCGAGGTGACGCCCAAAGGCGACAGCAACGACCGCGTCGTCATGACCGAATTCGCTCAAGCGATGCAAGCAATCGCGCCGGACGCGAGCGGTCCGCCGGTGATCGTGTCGGAAGCGCAAAAAACTATTACGCGCGCGTTTCTCGAAGCTGGACTCTACGCCTTTATCGCGATCTTCATCATCTTGGCGGTGGCGCTGCGCAATCCGCTCGACGTCGCCTTGACGCTGGGCCCGCTGGTTCTCGCCGGCATCATGAGCCTTCAGGCCGCAGACTTACTTGGCATGTCGCTTAATTTCGCCAACATCATCGCGCTGCCGCTGATGTTCGGCGTCGGCGTCGCCTTCCACATCTATTATGTCATCGCTTGGCGAAAGGGCGTCGTCGACATGTTGGCGTCGAGCCTGACTCGCGCCATCTTTTTCAGTTCTCTAACGACGGGCACCGCATTTGGCAGCTTGATCCTGTCGAGCCATCCCGGAACCGCGAGCATGGGCCAACTTCTCGCCATTGCGCTGTTCTTCACATTGCTCGCCGCCTTCATTATCGTGCCGGCGTTTCTTGGCCCGCCGCGCGCCCCCCCGAGGGATGCGGGGGACGTGGCTTGACGGAGTCGGCGTTCCGCCGTTCGCTACTTTGAGCGAATCGTATTCATTGCAACCGAACAGAGGTCCCGCGTCATGAGAAAAGCATTTCTACGCATCGCGATGGCGACGGCCCTCTGCGCCCCCACGGCGGCGTACGCCGCCGACGGCGTTTACGGCGTCTGGGTTCGCGAAGGACATCCGAACGACAAGCTGGAATTCTACGACTGCTCGGGCAAGCTTTGCGCCAAGGGAATCGAGGCGATGCCCGATGGCTCGCCGGCCCCTCAGGTTCTGCGCAACGCCGCAAAAACAACGCCCAACCACTGGGAGGGCGAGATCAATGATCCCGAAAGCGGCAAGACCTACATCGGCAAGATCGCGCTTGATTCGCCAACGACGCTGACGATGACCGGCTGCCTCGTCTCCTTCCTGTGCCAAAGCGAGACCTGGACGAAAATTTCCGGCCCGACCAAGCCGGCGGCCGACGCCAAGCCCGCCGGACAGCCTGCCGCCAAAACGGCCGCGCCCGCGCCGGACACGAAGGAGCCTGCTGCGGCGAAACCCACCGCCCACGAACCGGCGGCCAAGGAGACGGCGAAGCCCGCGGCCAAGGCGGCGAAACCGGCGAAAGGCAAGACGACAGCCCCTCCAGCCGCAACGGAATAGCGGCCCGTTGCGGCGCGCGGCAGGCGGTCCTTACAGATACGTAACTTGACCGTCGCAGCGCGCCGCGCGAGCTTAGACTTCACAGCTTTTCGCGCGTTGACGGCCATCGCGCGCCTCCCCGCCGCCGCTCCGAGGCCCGCAACTCGCTGCTCGTTTAGTCTTCGGACGAGCGAAAGCGAGCCGCAGAGACGAGCGAGAAGCCTTCCCGGCGCCTTCGCCGGCGCTTAAGGAAGGGGATGCTCGCGGCCGTTCCCGCGATCCTTCCGGAGACGTCTGCTACTTGACCGCGCCCGCTCCGTCTCGCTCTTTTCGACCAGCGCTGGCGGCCGCCGCGACGCTCGCGGCGGCGCTCGCGGGCTGTGATCTCGAATGGGACAAGCCCGATCTCTCGGCCCCGCCGCCCGCGCAATTTCGGGAAGCGAAGCCGCAGCCACAGCCCCCCATCGCCGGCGGCCGGGATTTCGCCGCCAAATTCGGTTCGAAGGAACTGACCCAACTCGTGGAGCGTGCGCTCGACGACAACCAGGATATCGCAGCCGCGATCGCCCGCATCACTCAGGCCGACGCTCAAGCGCGGGTCTCGAGCGCTGCGCTGTTTCCAACCGTTAACATGACCGATATCGCTCGCTCCACGCGCGTTCCCGGCACGACGATCAACGTGGGCTCTTCAAGCACCGGCTTCAATCCTTCGACGTCGAGCACCGGATCGCAGCAAGGCTTCGACGCGCGGACCTTCGGCTTCTTCCAGCTTGCGCTTACGGCGAGCTACGAGGTGGATTTTTGGGGTAAGAATGAGAACGCCTCAAAAGCCGCGCGCATACTCGCCAATGTCTCGCGCTTCGATCGCAATGTTGTTGAAATCTCGACCGTCGCGGCCGTGCTGAACGCCTATTTCCAGGTGCTCACGGCGCAGGACCGTCTGCGCATCGCCAATCAGAACGTCGCGATCGCGCAGGGCGTCATGGACGCTATCAACGCGCGGCTTGAAGCCGGGACGGCGACCGTCCTCGACACCTCGCAGCAGGAAACGATACTGGCTCAACAGCGCGCGACGATCCCGCCGCTCGAACAGACCTTGCGCCAGACGCGCAACAACCTCGCCGTATTGCTGGGACAGACCCCCGAAAGCATGACTGTAAAGGGCGGCTCTCTCGTAAAGCTCAAGTTTCCGCTGATTGCGCCAGGGCTGCCCTCTGAAGTGCTGCTGCGCCGCCCAGACGTCGCCGAAGCGGAAGCGCGCCTCGCATCCCAGGAATTTTCGGTGCTGCAGGCGCGGGCGGCTTTTTTTCCGTCCCTGACTCTGACGGGGCTGTATGGTTTCCAGAGTTCGATGCTGTCGACGCTCATTATGAGGCCGGACGCGATCGCCTGGCAGGTCGCCGGCTCGCTCACGCAGCCCGTGTTCGACGGCTGGAACCTGCAGGGCCAATATGACCTGCAGAAAGGCCGATATTCCGAATTAGCGGCGCTTTATCGCAAGCAGATTCTAACCGCTCTGTCGGATACTGAGAACGCGCTGATTGCAATACGCGAAACGGACCGCCAGATGAAGCTCCTGGGCGTCGCCGTCTCCGCGGCTCGACGCGCATTGGACGCCGTAGAGATGCGTCTGCGGGAAGGGACAATCGATATCGTGCAGCTGGCGCAGACGCAGACGACGTATTTCCAGACGGAGGATCAGCTCGCGATCGCGCGACTCTCCCACTTCCAGGCGGCCACGAGCCTGTATCAGGCGCTCGGCGGCGGCTGGTCGCCGACGACTCGCGAAATCGAGATCACGCGCTCCAACGCCGCCTATGAGGCCGACAGAGGACCTTGGCCATGAGCCGCATCAGCCGAAGGGTGCTGCTTGCGGTCGGCGCGCTCGCGCTCGCCGGCGCCCTTGCGTGGGCGTATCAGACGGGCAGGCTTCCTGGCTTCGCCGCCAAGGACCAGGGCCCGGTCGCCGGGCGTTCCGGCGGCGGGCGCAGCGAAGGGACCGTCACCGTCACCGCCACGAAGGCGCGTCTCGACGACGTGCCCGTGACCATTGACGCCGTCGGCACGGTACAGGCGCTGAACACGGTGACGATCCGCACGCAGGTGGACGGGAGGCTGATGCGCCTCGCCTTCACGGAGGGACAGGACGTCCGCAAAGGCGACATTTTGGCCGAAATTGATCCGGCGCTGTATCAAGCGCAGTATGATCAGGCGGTGGCCAAAAGAGCGCAGGACGAAGCTAATCTCGCCAACGCTCGCGTCGATCTCGCGCGCTACGAAAGACTTCTCGTCGGCGCCTACGCCTCGAAGCAGCAACACGCCACTCAAAAGGCGTCCGTCGCCCAGCTTGAAGCGCTGGTGCGCGCCGACAAAGCGGCGATCGACAACGCCAAAACCACGCTGGACTATGCGACGATCCGTTCGCCGATTGACGGGCGCGTCGGCATCCGCCTCGTCGACGTCGGCAATATCCTGCACGCCTCCGACCAGACCGGCATTGTCGTCATCACGCAACTGAAGCCGATCTATGTTGTGTTCACCTTGCCTCAGCAGGCGTTGCCAGCGGTGCAGAAGGCTCAAGGAAAGGCCAAGGTTTCGGCGCTTGGTCCGGACAACGCCACGCCGATCGAAATCGGCGAGCTGACCGTCATCGACAATCAGATCGACCAGCAGACAGGCACGGTGCGTTTGAAAGCGACCTTCGCCAATCCGAACCTGGCGCTCTGGCCCGGCCAGTTCGTCAATGTGCGGCTGATTCTCGACACGATGAAGAACGTCCTCGTTGCGCCGAGTCAGGCTGTGCAGCGCGGGCCGAGCGGCGCCTTCGTCTATGTCGTGGGGCCCGATAACGTCGCCACGATGCGCCCGGTGACGACAGGCCGGCAAGATGAGACGATCGCCGTTGTCACTTCGGGGCTCGAGCCCAGCGACGTCTTGATCACAAGCGGCTTTTCGCGGCTGTCGGATGGCGCGAAAGTGCGCGTCATGAATGCGCCGGAAACCGCCAACGCCGAAAAAAACGACCCTGGCGCCGAAGACCGGCGCAGCGCGCCCAGCGAAGCGCCTGCGCCTGCGATGCGAGGTAATCGAACAAGAAGATGAACGTTTCGGCGCCCTTCATCCATCGGCCGGTGGCGACGTCGCTCTTGGCGTTCGCCGTGCTGCTGTTTGGCGTGATGGGCTATCTGCGGCTTCCCGTCTCGCCGTTGCCGCAGGTCGACTTTCCCACGATCCAGGTGACGACGCAGCTTCCGGGCGCCAACCCTGACACAATCGCCTCACTGGTGACAGCGTCGCTCGAACGGCAGTTTGGCCAGATTCCGTCCCTGACCAGCATGTCGTCGCAAAGCTCGTTCGGGCTTTCGCAGATCACGCTGCAGTTCGACCTTGATCGCGACATCGACGCGGCCGCGCAAGACATTCAAGCGGCGATCAACGCGGCCGCCTCGACGCTGCCCCGCAACCTTCCCTATCCGCCGGTCTACGCCAAGGTGAACCCCGCCGATACCCCGGTCCTGACGCTGACGCTGCGCTCGAAGACCGCCACGCTGCGCGATTTGAGCGATCGGGCCGACACCTTGATCGCGCCGCAGCTCTCGCAGGTCACAGGCGTCGGGCGCGTGTCGGTGCAGGGCGGCGTCCGCCCCGCCGTGCGCATCCAGGCCGATCTCGGCCGGCTCGCCGCCAATCGCATCGGCATGGAGGAGCTGCGCCTCGCCATCGCCGCGGCGAACGTCGCCGGCGCCAAGGGTTCGCTCGACGGCAGGCGGCAGTCCTATACCCTCGACGCCAACGACCAGATTCTGCGCGCTAGTCAATACAATGACATCATCGTCACGTGGCGCAATGGCGCGCCGGTGGCGCTTCGCGACGTTGCGCAGGTGGTCGATGGGCTCGAGAACTCGCGCGTCGGCGGCTGGCACAATGGCGAGCAGACGGTCGTTCTCGACGTGCTGCGACAGCCCGGCGCCAATATCATCAATACCGTCGAGTTGGTGAAGAAGGAGCTGCCGCAAATTCAGCGGGCGCTTCCCGCTGGCATGTCTCTTGAGATCGTCAATGACCGGACCGTGACGATCCGGGCCTCGATTTTCGAGGTTCAGCTGACGCTCGTCATCGCCGCGGCGCTCGTCGTGCTCGTCGTGTTGATGTTTCTGCGCAGCTGGCGGGCGACGATCATCGCCGGCGTCAGCCTGCCGCTCTCGATCATCGCCACCTTCTCGATCATGTGGGCGGCGGGCTTCTCGCTCGACAATCTGTCGCTGATGGCGCTGACCATCGGCACCGGTTTCATCGTCGACGACGCGATCGTGATGATCGAGAACATCGTGCGCAATATTGAGGAAGGCAAAGCGCCGCGTCAGGCCGCGCTCGACGGGGCGCGCCAAATCAGCTTCACGGTCGTATCGCTCACCGTCTCGCTTATCGCCGTCTTTATACCGCTGCTGTTCATGACCGGCATTGTCGGGCGGATGTTCAGCGAATTCGCGCTGACCTTGACGATCGCCGTCGTCGTCTCGGCGGTGATCTCGCTGACCCTGACGCCGATGCTCTGCGCGGTCCTGCTGCGTCTTGCGCCGCCGCGGGGCCCCTCCCGCTTGGAGACGCTTTCGCTTGCGCTCGACCGCGGTTATTACGTGTCGCTCGACTGGGCGCTCAAGCGCGAGAAGCTCATGCTCGCGATCACCGTCGCGACTCTCGCGCTCACCGTCGCGCTCTATGTTGTGATTCCCAAAGGCTTCCTGCCGCGGCAGGACACCGGCGTGCTGTCGGTGGTTCTTGAGGCCTCAGCGGACGCGTCCTTCGACAAAATGACGGCGCTGCAGGCGAAGATATCCGAGGAGTTCCGCCGAGACCCGGACGTCAGGGCGGTGACGTCCGTGCTCGGCGTCGGGCCGCTCAATGCGACGACCAATGTGGCGCGGCTCACCGTGATGCTGCGCCCGCATAGCGAGCGCCACGAGAATGCTGAAAAGATTGCGGACCGGCTGAAGGCCGCAGGGCAAAAACTCCCTGGCGTCGCGCTGTACGTCCAGCCGGTGCAAGACATCCAGATCACGACGCGGCCGAGCCGGTCTCAGTATCAGTATACGCTGACCTCCCCCGACCGCGAGGAATTGCTGACCTGGTCGAATCGATTGCTCGACAGCCTGCGCGAGACCCCAGGGTTGCGCAATGTCGCCGCCGAAACGCAGGACGGCGGCCTGCGCACGCTTATGCGCATCGACCGGGAGAAGATGGGGCGGCTCGGCATCACCGCGCAGATGGTCGATGACGTGCTCAACGACGCCTTCGGACAGCGGCAGATCTCGACAATCTACACGCAATCGAACCAGTACCGCGTCATTCTCGAAGCCGCCGCGCAATATCAACGCGACCCGTCGGCTCTGGAAAAGCTCTATGTCGCGCCGCTTGGCGGCGGACCGCAGACGCCGCTTGCGAGCTTCGTGAGGCTGGAGAACCTCTCGGCGCCGCTGACCGTCGCGCATGAGGACCAATTTCCGGCGTCGACGATCAGCTTCGATCTTGCGGATGGCTATGCGCTTGGCGATGCGGTGAAAATGATCGCCAAAGCCGAGGCCGCGATCGGCATGCCGTCGTCGATCCTCGGCGTATTCAGCGCCGACGCCGCCGAATTCAACAAGTCGCTGGCGAGCGAGCCCTGGCTCATACTTGCGGCGGTCGTGTCGATCTATGTCGTGCTCGGCGTTCTCTACGAGAGCTTCGCCCATCCTTTCACCGTTTTGACGACTCTGCCCTCGGCGGGCGTCGGCGCATTGGTCGCGCTTCTGTTATTTCGAATTGAGATGTCCATCGTCGCGCTGATCGGCGTCGTTCTGCTGATGGGCATCGTCAAGAAGAATGCGATCATGATGATCGACTTCGCGCTGGACGCCGAGCGCGACGACGGACTCTCGGCGCGTGACGCGATCGTGCGCGCCTGCCATCTGCGCTTCCGTCCCATCATGATGACGACGCTTGCCGCGCTCTTTGGCGCGCTGCCGCTCGCGCTCTCGCATGGGCCGGGCAGCGAGTTGCGCATTCCGCTAGGCGTCGCGATCATCGGCGGCCTGCTGCTCTCACAGGCGCTGACGCTGTACACGACGCCGGTCATCTATCTCGCCGTCGAGCGGCTGCGCGTGCGGCTTTCGCCGCCGGCCGAGCCGCCGGTCGCCGAGAAGGAGTTTGAGCCGGTCGGCGAACTGCCGAAGCCGCCGACCCGGGAGGCCGCCGAGTGAATGTCTCCGCGCCCTTCATCAGGCGGCCGGTCGCGACGACGCTGCTCGCCAGCGCGCTCTTCCTCGTCGGCGCCGTCGCTTATTTTTTCCTGCCGGTGGCGAGCCTGCCCGCGGTGGATTTTCCGATTATCGGCATTTCCGCGCTGCGGCCCGGCGCCGATCCGCAAACCATGGCGGCGTCCGTCGCGGCGCCGCTCGAACGGCGCCTGTCCAGCATCGCCGGCCTAAACGAGCTGACATCGGCGAATTCGCTTGGCTCGACGCAGATCATCGCGCAATTCGACATATCACGGCCGCTGGACGCGGCGGCGCGCGACGTTCAGGCGGCGATCAACGCCTCCATCACCGATCTTCCCTCAGATCTGCCGATGGCGCCCGTCTATCGAAAGGCGAGCCAGTCGAGCATGCCCGTGCTCGTGCTGGCGATGACCTCCGACACATTGCCGACGAGCGCGATTTTCGATGCGGCCGATTCCGTGATCGCGCAGCGGATTTCCCAGATCCCAGGCGTCGCCGAGGCGCGCCTCGCGGGCGCCGAGCAGCCGGCGATCCGCGTCCAGGTCGATAGCGCGCGTCTCGCCGCCATGGGGCTTGGCGTCGACGCCGTCGCCAACGCGCTCAACGCCGCCAACGCGCATTCCGCCGTAGGGGCGCTCGGCGGCAATACGCGGGAGATCACGCTCGCGACTACCGATCAGCTGTCGACGCCCGAAGACTATCGCAACATCGTCATCGCAGCGCGCGGCGGGGTGGTGGTCAAGCTCGGCGACGTCGCCACGGTCGAGCTCGGCGTCAAAAACCGCAACGCCGCCGGCTGGTTCAATGGCAAGCCGGCCGTTCTTCTTATCGTCACCAAGCAGCCAAACGCCAATGTGATCGAGACGGTCGATCAGATCAAAGCGATGATGCCGCAATTTCAGGAGTGGATCCCGAGCGGCGTCAAGATCGATGTGCTTGCCGACCGCACCCAGACCATTCGCGCCAGCATTCACGACATTCAGCGGACGCTGGCGATCTCCGTCTTTCTGGTGATGATGGTCGTCTATGTGTTTTTGCGCCGCGCGACGCCCGTCATCGCCGCCGGCATCACCGTGCCTCTCTCTCTGGTCGGCACCTGCGCCGCGATGTGGGTTGCGGGCTTCTCGATCGACAATCTGTCGCTGATGGCGCTGACGATCTCGGTCGGCTTCGTCGTCGACGACGCCATTGTCATGATCGAAAATATTCAAAGCAACGCCGAGCGCGGTCTCAGTCGCATCGAGGCGGCGCTGGTCGGCTCCAAGCAGATCGGCTTCACCGTCGTTTCAATCAGCCTGTCGCTCGTCGCCGTCTTCATTCCGCTTCTTTTCATGGAAGGCGTGATGGGCCGGCTGCTGCGCGAATTTTCCTGGACGCTGACCTTCGCCATTGCGATCTCGACGGTCGTCTCCCTGACCGTGACGCCGATGGTCTGCGCGCGCCTGCCGGCGCCTCGGGAAAGGGCGCCTTCGCGCTTCGACCGGCTTATCGAAGGCAGTCTCGATCGTATTGTCGATCTTTACGCGCGCAGCCTGCGGCCGGTGATCAATCATCCATGGGCCACGCTGTTCGTCGTGATCCTCTCGATCGGCTGGACGGTGCGTCTCTACCAGACGATCCCCAAGGGCAGCCTGCCGCAAGACGACATTGGTCTGATCAATGGAACGACCGAGGCGGCGGGCGACGTGTCTTTCACGGAGATGGCGCGTTTGCAGCGGCTCGCCTCCGACGTGCTGGTCGCCGATCCCGACGTCGCCAATGTCGGCTCATTCATCGGCGCCAGCAGCCTGACCGCCTCGACGAATCAAGGCCGGCTGTTCGTCGCCTTGAAGCCGGCAGACGAACGGCGCGCATCGAGCAAAGAGGTGATCGCGCGCCTGCGCGGCGAATTCGCGAAAATTCCGGGCCTCAGCGTGTTCATGGTGCCGTCTCAGGATCTGCGAACGGGCGGAAGGCTGAGCAAGTCGCAATATCAGTTCACGCTGTCGAGTCCGTCGATCGAAATTCTCGAGACGTGGCGCGACAAGGTGCTGGAGCGCCTGAAGCAGGCGCCCGAGCTCATCGACGTGGCCTCCGATCAGGAGCGCGGCGGGCTGCGCGCCAAGGTCGTCATCGATCGCAACGCCGCCTCGCGAATGAATGTGCAGATCGCCGCAATCGACGCGGCGCTGAACAGCGCTTTCGGCCAGAGACAAGATGCAATCGTCTATACCCAGCGCAACCAGTACCGCGTGATCTATGAGACGCCGCTCGAACGTCAGCGGGACATTCGCGACCTCGCCGGCATTTATGTCTCCTCTGTAACCGGCCAGCAGATTCCGCTCACCGCGATGGCCCATATCGAGCGCAGCTCGATGCCTCTTGTCGTTCATCATCAGGGCGTCGTGCCGGCGACGACCATCTCCTACAATGTCGCGCCAGGCTACAGTCTCGACGCCACCGTCGCGGCGATCGAATTGGCGATCGCCGAACTCAATCCGCCGGGCGGCCTGCGCGCCGAATTCGCCGGCGACGTCGCGGATTTCCGCAAGGTGGCGGCGGGAATGGCGGTGCTGATCCTCGCCGCTCTGCTTTCGGTGTACATTATTCTTGGCATTCTTTACGAAAGCCTCGTCCATCCGATCACGATCATCTCGACGCTGCCCTCGGCAGGCCTGGGCGCGCTGCTGTCGCTCGAACTATTCAACGTCGAATTCACCATCATCGCTTTCATCGGCATTTTGCTGCTGATCGGCATCGTCAAGAAGAACGGCATCATGCTCGTCGACTTTGCCTTGCAGGCGGAGCGCGACAGCGGCATGTCCGTGCATGACGCCGCGCTCGCTGCGGCGCGCGAACGCTTCCGTCCAATTCTCATGACGACGCTTGCGGCGACCTTCGGCGCGCTGCCGCTGGCTTTTGCCACCGGGATCGGCGCCGAGCTGCGACGCCCGCTTGGCATCACCATCATCGGCGGATTGCTGCTCAGCCAGGCGCTGACGCTCTACACGACGCCGGTGATCTATCTGTTGATGAGCAAGCTTCGGCGCGAGAAGCCGGCCGCGCCCGCGCAAGCGCGGGTCACGCCCTTAAAGGTCAGTGGAGCTTAGCTCAGTGCGCCGGCGGTTGTGGCGCCGCGAAGAAGAAGCGCAGCACCTGGGCCGCGCCGCAATCCTCGATCGGGACGTGCCAGAACTTGGAATCGAGATCGGGAAACCGCTCCATCGGCAGCTGGATCTGCGTGAGCCGCGCGTGACTGTCGAAACCTCGAAGCATGGCGCGTTCGAACAATTTCAGCAGCTGCTCTTCGCAGTCTGGCACTTCCGTGACGGTGAGAATGGTGTTGTTGGCGAGGGGGAAGTCTTTGTCGAACAGCTGTTCCATATTAACCGGCGCCATGTTCGCGTCTCCGACGCCCCCGAGATGGAGCTTCGACTATCCTGGAAGTCCTAACGCGCCAACCCTTAACATCACGCCAAAAGATGAGTGAGGCTAACACGTTGGCGATAGGAGTCCACAGGGAAGCCGGGCTCAGCCTTTCAGTTATTTAAGGCGGGTTTGTGGAAGCGACCAGTTCTCCCCAGCTGTCCTCGAAGATCAGATTCTCCAAAGGCAGACGCGAGGCCCAGCGTTTCGCTTCGAGCTCCGGCAGCTTATAGGCCTGCGCGACATAGCCGACGCAGAGATAGGCCACGATGGCTATCTCTTTAGGAATTTTAAAGATCTGGCGCAGATCGGCATCCTTGACGATGCTCACCCAGCCGACGCCGACGCCTTCGGCGCGCGCCGCAAGCCATAGATTTTGAACAGCGCAGGCGGTGCTCAGAATATCGGTGTCGGGCTGCTGCGTGCGTCCGAGCCCGGTCGCGCCGAACCGCGCGCGATCGCAGGTGACGCAGATATTGAGCGGCGCCTTCACGATGCCCTGCAGCTTGAGGCTGCGATAGAGCGAGCGACGCTCCGGCTCCAGCGCCTGCTCCTCGGCTTCGCAGGCGCGCTGAAAGGCCGCATAGGCGGCGCGCCGTTTCTCGACGTCCCGGATGACGATGAAGTTCCAGGGCTGCATGAAGCCGACGGAGGGCGCATGATGGGCCGCGTCGAGGATGCGCAGCAGAACGTCGCGCGGCACGTCTTCGGGAAGGAATTCGTCACGCACGTCGCGGCGCGCGTGGATGACGCGATAGATCGCCGCGCGCTCGGCCTCGCTGAAGGGCGCGGCGGGCGCCAGCTCCGCTGGCTTCTCGTCCGGCTTGTTCGGCGCCTCAGTCGCCATCGACGCTCTCCAGCGCCGCGGCGAGCCGCGCCCAGGCGGGCTCATTTGGCGGCAGACCGAACCGCAGCCAGTTTGGCCTTTCGGCGAAGGCTCGGGTCAATATCCCCCGCGCGGCAAGATGCGCGGACCAGCGAGAGGCCTGCGGATGCGCCGCCAGCCGAAACAGCGTCGTTCCGCCCATGATGTGACAACCGGCCTGCGTTAAAAGCGCGTCGAGGCGCGCAGCGTCGCCCGCGCTGGCTCGCGCGGCGTTCGCGCGCCATACGTCATCTGCAAGCGCGCGAGCGCCGATGGCGAGCGCTGGACCGGACACGGCCCATGGCCCGAGCGCGGCGCGCAGCTTCGCCCCGCGTGCACGCGAACAGAGCGCGAAGCCGAGCCGCAATCCGGGAAGCCCGTAAGCCTTGCCGAAGGAGCGCAGCACAAGGAGGCCGTCGTTATGCGTGAAACGCGCGACGCTGCGTTCCGGGGTGAAATCCATGAAGGATTCATCGACGATCAGCAGACGGCCGCGTTGCGACATCTGCGTGGCGGCGGATAAAATATCCTGCGGCTCAACGGTGCGTCCGTCAGGATTATTGGGAGCGACAATCACGCCGACGTCGGCGTTCGCAAGCGCGTCCAATGTTTCCACCGTATCGACCTGCGCGCCCATTGCCGCCCAGCAGGCGGCGTGCTCGGCGTAAGTGAAGCCGAGGATCGCGACGCGTTCGGCCGGGAATACGCGCGGAAGCATCTGAATGAAGGCTTGCGCGCCGCCGCCTGGAACGACGTCGGCTCCGGCGGGCGCGCCATAGTTCTTGCGCGCGGCGCTGTCGAGCGCGGCGAAAGCGTCATCGTCGGGTAGCCGCGTAAACACATCATCGGCGAGCGGCGGCAGCGGATAGGCGCGCGGATTGACGCCCGTCGACAGATCTATCCAGGGCTGCGGCGCGTTGGGATAGAGTCGGCGCGCGGCGTCGAGTCGCCCGCCATGCGCCACGACCAGCGGCGCGCCGATTGCGGAATGCGCCGTCACCGCGCCATCTCCCACAGCGCGTCGAGATCGATATGCTGCGCGCAATGCGCCGCCAGCGCATCGAGCGTCTCTTCGATTGAATCTTCATACCGAAGCGAAGATGGCGGCGCGCCGAGCGTTCGCAGCAGCGACGCGCGCAAGCAATCATCCGCGAAGATTCCATGCGCATAGGCGCCCGCCACACGCCCATCGCGCGAGATCGCGCCGTCTGCGCGCCCATCCGCCAGTTGCAGCGCCGGGCGCGCGCAGTCGGGACCGGTGGTTGCGCCGACATGCATTTCGTAGCCGCAGAAGGGCGCGGCGAAAATCGGCGCGTGGCCACTGACCGGGGCCAGCGTTTTTTCTCCCGTCAGCGTCGTTTCAACATCGAGGAGACCCAAGCCCTGCGCTTCGCCGGCGGCGCCTTCGACGCCGAGCGGATCGCGGATAACGCGGCCCAGCATCTGATAGCCGCCACAAATGCCGAAAACGCGCCCGCCGCGTCGCACATGCGCGAGAATGTCGATATCCCAGCCATTGTCTCGCAGCGCCGCCAGATCGGCGATCGTCGCTTTCGAGCCCGGCAGCACAACGAGTTGCGTTTCCGGCGGCAGCGGCTCCCGATCCTTGAGGAAGACCACGCGCACGCCGGGTTCGGCTTTCAGGGGATCGAGGTCGTCGAAATTGGCGATGTGCGGCAGCAGCGGCGCGGCGATCGTCACGCCATCGCATTGATCCTGGCCTCGCATGCGCAACCCGAATGCGTCCTCCTCCGGAAGCCGCGCCGCGGCCTCAAAAAACGGCACGAGGCCGAGCGAGCGCCAGCCCGTCCGCGTTTCGATGAAGCGCAGGCCATCGTCGAACAGCGAGGCGTCGCCGCGAAACTTGTTGACGATGAACCCTTCGATCATCGCCGCGTCGTCATCGTCCAACGCCGCCTTGCAGCCGACCAGCTGGGCGATGACGCCGCCGCGGTCGATGTCGCCGACCAGCACAACCGGAACGTCGGCTTCGCGAGCAAAGCCCATATTGGCGATGTCGTTCTTGCGCAGATTGATTTCGGCGGCGCTGCCGGCGCCTTCGACGATGACAAGCTCGGCTTCAGCTTTCAGCCGCGCGTAGCTCTCGAGCACAGGCTGCATCAGGCGCGGCTTCAAATCCTGGTAATCGCGCGCCTTCGCCTGGCCGACGACGCGTCCCTGCACGATGATTTGAGCGCCCGAGGCGCCTTGCGGTTTGAGCAGCACGGGATTCATGTCGATGCGAGGCGTAAGCCGCGCGGCGCGTGCCTGCAAGGCCTGGGCCCGGCCGATCTCACCGCCGTCGACCGTGACCGCGGCGTTGTTTGACATGTTTTGCGGCTTGAAAGGCGCGACGCTGACGCCGCGATTGACGAAGGCGCGCGCGAGCCCGGCGACGAGCAGCGACTTGCCGACGTCGGAGCCCGTGCCCTGGATCATCAGGGTGCGGCTCATGAAGCGAGGAAAGC
The DNA here is from genome assembly GCF_000372845.1 of Methylocystis rosea SV97. Taxonomy (GTDB): domain Bacteria; phylum Pseudomonadota; class Alphaproteobacteria; order Rhizobiales; family Beijerinckiaceae; genus Methylocystis; species Methylocystis rosea. The sequence continues at coordinate 1,515,265 of NZ_KB889963.1, read as the reverse complement.
CATCGCCGCGTCGATGCTATGCGTCGTCGCGGCGTCCGCGCCTGCCGGACGGGCGATCATAACAACGTCAAGCCCGAGCATCCTCGCCGCTTCGATCTTGGCGTAGGCGAGCGCGCCGCCGCTGTTCTTGGTGACGATGATCTCAATGCGCCCCTCGCGCATCAGCGCGATCTCATCCGCGAGCGCAAAGGGACCGCGGCCGAAGATCACCTCGTAGGAGGGCGGCAGGTCATCGGAGTCGGGCGGTTCGATCACCCGCAGGAGGTAGTCGTGCTGTGGCGCGGCGCGAAAATCGGCGACGCCCTGCCGGCCGATCGCAAGAAAGACCCGGCGTGGCGCGACGCCGAGCGCGCTTACCGCTGCGGCGTTGTCGTCGACGTCGATCCAGCGATCGCCCTGCGCAGAGACCCATGGCGGGCGTGTCAGGACGAGCAGCGGCACGCCGGCGACGGCGCAGGCGGCGCGGGCGTTGGCGGAGATGCGCGCGGCGAAGGGATGGGTCGCGTCGACGACATGCGAGATGCGTTCTTCGATGAGATAGCGCGTCAATCCTTCAACGCCGCCGAAGCCGCCGACGCGAGCCCGCAGATCATGCGCGAGTGGCGCGCTGGTGCGGCCGGCAAGCGAAATGACGCCGTCGAGACGCGGGTCGGCGGCGATACGCGTCGCAAGCTCGCGCGCTTCGCTCGAGCCGCCGAGCACGAGCGCGCGGCGATGCGGGTGCGCGGCATACGAAGAAAGAAGAGATGACGAAAGCGAAACTGTCACGCCAATGTCCACCGATCCTTTTACGCGCATCAGAACTGATTGATCGCTTCGTGGGTGTCATTCCCGACGCGCGGAAGCGCGATCGGGAATCCCGACGCTTATCGCGATACTGGATTCCCGGTCGGACCTTCGGTCCGCCGGGAACGACAGCCCGGAAGCCCCGGCTACTGAGCTTTATATCGCCGCATCGTTCGGAGCGGGGCTCACTCGGCGGCGAGTTTCACCGCGCTTGGCTGGCGATATTCGGCCATGAGCCGCTCGCGCTCGGCGTCCGCCGCCGCGATGTGGCGCGCCTTGACGTGGCCAAACCCGCGGATGTATTCGGGCACGCGCGCCAACGCCACGGCGCTTGCATGGTTTTCCCGCGTCAACGAAGCGGCAAATTCGTCGAGCAGCGCTTCGTAATCCTTCAGCAACCTGCCCTCGACCACCCGGTCGTGGTCGAAGCGGAAGACGTCGAACCAGGTGTTGCGCAAGCTCTTCATCCGCGCCAACACGCGCAGCACCTTGAACATCCAGGGACCGAAGGTGATCTTGCGCGAGCCGCCGAAGTCGGTCTTGCGCTGAAGGGACGGGAAGTTGGGCGCAAGATGCAGTTCGAGGCGAAGATCGCCCTCGAAAGTTTCCTTGAGCTGACGTTGGAAGGCGCCGTCCGTGTAGAGCCGTCCGACTTCATAATAGTCTTTCGCCGCCATCAGCTTGAAGAGATAGCGGGCGACCGCCTCGGTAAGTTCGCGCGAGCCTGGCGCGCGCGCAGCTTCGAGCCTCGCGATCTTCTCGACGCGAGTGCGATAGCGGGCGGCGTAGGCTTCGTTCTGGTAACCGACGAGAAAAGCCGCGCGACGCTCGATGATGTCCTCGAGCGTCTTCGCTTTCTCGCGACCGCCATTGGGCTGGCGCAGCGACTTAACGGTGGCGAGCACGCTGCTCAGATCATGCGCGGCGCGCCGGCCCCACAGAAAGGCCGACTGATTCATCGGCACGGATTCGCCGTTCAGTTCGATGGCGCGCAGGATCGCCGCTTCCGACAGCGGCAGATAGCCCTTCTGCCACGCGTAGCCGAGGATGAAAATATTTGCGGCGATCGAGTCGCCGAGCAGCGCCTGCGCGAGCGCCGTGGTGTCGATGAACGTCGACTCCGGCCCGCCCGCGCGGCGGATCGCCTGCTTGATCTCTTCCGAAGGCAGCACGAAGTCGGGATTGCGCTCGATATCGCCGGGGAACACTTCGGCGCTGTTGACGAGCACCGCCGTCTTGCCCTGCTCGACGGCGGCGAGCACCTGTTTCGCGCCGGCGACGACGAGGTCGCAGCCGAGCAGAAGATCGGCTTCGCCCGCAGCGATGCGGATGGCGTGAACGTCCGCCGGCGTGCGGCCGATCTTCACGTGGCAATAGACCGCCCCGCCCTTCTGCGCGAGGCCGGCCATATCGATGACGCCGACGCCTTTGCCTTCGAGATGCGCGGCCATGCCGAGAATGGCGGAAACCGTGACGACGCCGGTGCCGCCAAGCCCGGCGATGAGAACGCCGTAGGGGACGGCGCCGATCTCGGCGATCGCAGGCTCCGGCAACGCCGGCAGTCCGCCGTCGTCCTGCGTCGAGGGCAGCGGCGCCTTCTTCATGCGCCCGCCATGTACGGTGACGAAGCTCGGGCAGAACCCCTCGAGACAGGAAAAGTCCTTGTTGCAGGCGGACTGGTCGATGCGCCGCTTGCGGCCGAATTCGGTTTCGACCGGCTGCACCGCGACGCAGTTCGACGCCGTGCCGCAGTCGCCGCAGCCCTCGCAGACGAGTTCGTTGATGATGACGCGCGAATCCGGATCGTTCATCAGCCCGCGCTTGCGCAGGCGACGCTTTTCGGTCGCGCAGGTCTGATCATAGATGAGGACGGTGACGCCGTCCGTTTGCGCCAGATCGCTCTGCACCTCATTGAGGACATTGCGATGATGGATCGTCAGGCCCGGCGGCCAGCCGATCGTCGGCGCATATTTGCCAGGCTCATCGGAGACGAGCGCGATCTTCTGCACGCCTTCGGCTGCGACCTGCCGCGCGATCGTCTCGACGGTCAGCTCGCCTTCATGCTTCTGGCCGCCAGTCATCGCGACGACGCCGTTGAAGAGAATCTTGAAGGTGATGTTGGTGTTGGTCGCGACCGCAAAGCGGATGGCGAGCGACCCCGAATGATTATAGGTGCCGTCGCCGAGATTTTGGAACATATGTTTGCGCGTCGAGAACGGCGCCTCGCCGATCCAGTTCGCGCCTTCGCCGCCCATATGGGTGTAACCTTCCGTGGAGCGGTCCATCCATTGCGCCATGTAATGGCAGCCGATGCCGGTATAGGCGCGCGAGCCCTCGGGCACATGGGTCGACGTCGAATGCGGACAGCCGGCGCAGAAATGCGGCACGCGGACCGTGACGTCGGTCATCGTCCGGCGTCGATCCTGCAGCTTCTCGAGCCGGCGCACGCGCGCCTCTAGCTCGTCGAGCGAATGATATTTCAACAGCCGCCGGCCGATGGCGATGGCGACGTCATTGGAATCGAGCGCGCCCTTGACCGGGAACAGCCATTCGCCGCGCTCGTCCTTCTTGCCGATGCAGAGCGGCTGATGCGGCGCGCCGTACAGTTCCTCGCGCAGCTGCACTTCAATGAGCGAGCGCTTCTCCTCGACGACGATGATGAGGTCGAGGCCGCGGGCGAATTCACGCAGACCCTGCGGCTCCAGCGGCCAGGGCGCGGCGATCTTGTATAGGCGCAGACCGAGATCGTTCGCCTTCACCTCGTCGAGGCCAAGATCGTCCATCGCTTGGCGCACGTCGAGATAGGACTTGCCGACGGTGATGACGCCGATCTTCGGATTGGCGCCGCCGGAGGTAATGATGCGGTTCAATCGATTGGCGCGGATGAAGGCGAGCATCGCGTCGCGCTTGCTCTCCTGCATGCGCGCTTCCTGCGAAAGGACCGGATCGCCAGGACGGATGTTGAGGCCGCCCGGCGGCATGAAGAAAGATGGGGGGACGATCGGGCGAATGCGGTCGAGCGAGCCGTCGATCGAGGCCGTCGACTCGACCGTATCCTTGAGGAGCTTCAGACCGACCCACACGCCCGCGAAGCGCGACAGGGCGAAGCCGTAAAGCCCGTAATCGAGGATTTCCTGAACGCCGGCCGGCGACAGGATCGGGATCATCACATCGACGAAATGGTAATCCGACTGATGCGCAGTGGTTGAGGATTCCGCGGTGTGATCGTCGCCCATGAGCGCCAGCGCGCCGCCGTAGCGCGACGTGCCGGCGAGATTGACGTGGCGGAAGGCGTCGCCGCTGCGGTCGATGCCGGGACCTTTGCCGTACCAGAGCGAGAAGACGCCGTCATATCTGCCTTCGCCGCGCATCTCGGCCTGCTGCGCGCCCCAGATGGCGGTCGCGGCGAGATCCTCGTTGAGCCCGGGCATGTACAAGATATTATTGGCGTCGAAGAGCGCCTTGGCCTTGTGCATCTGCGCGTCGACGCCGCCGAGCGGCGAGCCGCGGTAGCCGGTGACGAAACCCGCAGTGTTCAGTCCAGCGCGGCGGTCCGCCTCCTTCTGCATCAGGAGCATGCGCACGATCGCCTGGGTGCCGGTGATCAGAACGCGCGACCTGTCGAGATCAAATCGATCGGAGAGCGACGCCTCGGCAAAGGCGGAGCCGGTCTTTGCGTCGCCGGCGGCGATGTCCGCCATTACTGCTCTCCTGCGAGAAATCGGGGCGAAGCGCGCTTGGGACTCTTGCGCTCAGACGCTAAAAGCAAGGATCAACCCGCGAACGAATCCGGTTCAAAGACCCAGCCGGGCGGCCTTCCGCCGCAGAGGCGCCCCACTAGCGCCGATTCTATTCCGCCACCTTATGCCACACGGAAGCGCCTTTTCAAGGACGGATCTGCTAGCATGCACAGGCTCGAAGCGGGAGCCTGCGCCGCGTTTTCGCCGCCTTCGCCGCCTAAGCGCGAGACTCGCATGAAGCTGAAAATAAACTCGATTCTCATTCTTTTGACGACGGCGCTGGGGATCGGCGCGGCTTTCGCGCACCCCCATGTCTGGGTGGCGGTGCGCAGCGAGGTCATATTCGCGCCAGACGGAAAAATCTCGGGCGTTCAACACGCTTGGGAGTTCGACGAAATGTATTCGGCCTATGCCGTACAGGGGCTCGGCAAGGACGGCAAGCCGCCCACCCGGGAAGAACTCGCGCCGCTCGCCAGGACGAACGTCGAGTCGCTGGCCGAATTCGAGTTCTTCACCTTCGCCAAGCAGAACAGCGCCAAGCTTGCGTTCAAGGAGCCGGAGAATGTGACGCTCGAAGCCAATGACAAGAAGATCGTCACGCTGCGCTTCTTCCTGCCGCTGCAGACGCCGGTCGCGGCGAAGAAGCCGTTCTCCTTTCAGGTCTATGACCCGACCTATTTCGTCTCCTTCGGACTGGAAAAGAAGGATCCCGTGACGCTCGCGGGAGCGCCGACCGGATGCTCGCTCAGCCTCGTCGAACCTGCGCCGCTCATGGCGAATGAAAACCAGAAACTGAGCGAAGCGTTCTTTCAGAACATGTCGCCGGGAGCCGATTTCGGCATGAAGCTGGCGACGCGCGCGATCGTGGCCTGTCCGTGAAGATTGGGCAGAGGGCGGTTTGGCTCGGCGTCGCCGCCGCGACGCTGGCCGCGATCGCCGCTTCATCGGCCTGGGGCGCGCCGCGCCATCCGTTTGCGGTCGGCGCGCAGGAGTCGACCGCTGCGGCGACGGGCGTCGCAGGGCTGATCCTGGCTTGGCAAAGCAAGTTCCACGCTGAGCTGCACGCCGCCGTCCGCGCGCTGAAGACCGATCCTTCCGCGTTCTTCGCGCTCGCCGCGGCAAGTTTCGCCTATGGCGCCTTTCACGCCGCCGGTCCCGGCCACGGGAAAGCGGTGCTTGCATCCTACATGCTCGCCAATGAAACGGCGCTGCGCCGCGGTCTGCTGCTTGCGGCGCTGGCCGCGCTGCTGCAGGGACTTGTCGCGATCGCCGTCGTCGGCGCGGCGGCGGTGTTTTTTCGCGCGACCGCGAGTCAAATGAACGACGCGACCCGCTTTATCGAGCTTGCGAGCTATGCGGCGGTCGCGGCGCTAGGCGCGCGGCTCGCCTGGGTGAAAGGCCGCGCGCTCGCGGCGGCCGTCCGCATGCCTGCAATCGGCCCAACGTCGCGCGGCTTCATTTGCGAGGCCATCGACGACCCGACGCATGTGCATGACGCGACCTGCCGCCACGCGCCGGACCCTTCGACATTGGGAGGACCAAAGTTTCGCCTCGCCGACGCGGCCGCGACCGTCGTGGCCGCCGGCCTGCGCCCCTGCTCGGGGGCCATTCTGGTGCTGGTCTTCACCCTGTCGCAGGGGCTTTTCGCCGCCGGGGCCGCGGCGGTCATCGCCATGTCGGCGGGAACGGCGATTACAACGAGCGCCCTCGCCGCGACGGCTGTTTACGCCAAGAGCGCCGCGGTGCGGTTTGGCGCGAAGGATTCACGGCGCGCGGTCATCATCGCCCGCGGCGGCGAGTTCATCGCCGCAATCCTCGTTCTGGCGCTCGGCGTTTCGCTGCTCTTCGGCCTCGGGCTGGCGCCACCCGGGACGGCGTGACGCCGCTCGCGGCGACGCAACATAATGATTGCGGCAGGAGTGGCCTCACTCGACGCGAGACGCGCTATCTTGGATAAAAGCACATAGGCGGAGCAGACGATTCGCACTGCGAGATCGACGCCGCCTCGTGGAGGTCCAGGACGACATGACAAGCGCGGAACAACAACGAGAGGACCCCTACGTCAAGCGGCCCTGGCTCTCGTCCTACCCCGCTGGCGTCCCGGCGGACATCGACGAATCTTCCTATTCGACGCTGGTCAATATTTTCAACGCGAGCGTTGCGAAATTCGCCGAGCGGCCGGCGATGGAGAGTTTCGGCGCAACGCTCACCTTCGAGGAACTCGGCCGCGCGGCGGTCGCCGTCGCCGCCTGGCTGCAGACGCGCGGATTAAGAAAAGGCGATCGGGTCGCGATCATGTCGCCCAACGTCCTTGCCTATCCGGCGACGCTCTTTGGCGTCCTCCTCGCTGGCGGCGTCGTTGTGAACGTCAATCCGCTGTACACGCCGCATGAGCTCGAGCACCAGCTGAACGACTCCGGCGCGCGCTTCTTGTTCGTGTTCGAAAACTTCGCGCATACGGCGGCCGCCGCCTGGCCGCACATGAAAGTCGAACGTGCGGTGATCATGAAGCCCGGAGACCTGATGGGTCTGCGCGGACTGATCGTCAATTTCGTCTCGCGCTGGATCAAACGCATGGTCCCCGCCTATCGGCTGCCCGGCTGCGTCGGCTTCGCGCATGTGTTGCAGGCGGGCGGCGAGGAGACGCTTAAGCCGCCGCCAATCGGGCCGGACGACATCGCCTTTCTGCAATACACCGGCGGCACCACCGGCGTCGCCAAGGGCGCCATGCTGCTGCATCGCAATGTCGCCGCCAATGTCGAGCAATCCTGGGCCTGGCTGAAGCCTTATCTCGGAAACAAGCCGCTGATCATGGTGACGGCGCTGCCGCTCTACCATATTTTCGGACTGACCGCCTGCCTGCTGCTTGTGGTGAAGACCGGCGGTTGCTGCCTGCTGATCGCCAATCCGCGCGACATCAAGGGCCTGATCGCGACGCTACGCAAATCGACGTTCACGCTGTTCTCCGGCGTCAACACGCTTTACGCGGCGATCGCCGACCATTCCACCGCCCGCTCGGTCGACTATTCCAAACTTCTTCTGACCATCTCCGGCGGCATGTCGACTCAAGAGGTGGTGGCGAAAAAGTGGAAGGCGTTGACGGGAAAGCCGATCGTCGAAGGCTATGGGCTGACGGAAACATCGCCGATCGTCACGATCAACAAGCCGACAATCGCAGAATTCACCGGCGGGATCGGCTACCCCGTGCCATCGACGGAGATCTCGGTGCGCTCGCCCGATGGCGAGCCCGTTCCCCTTGGCGAGCGCGGCGAACTTTGCATCAAGGGGCCGCAGTTGATGGGCGGCTATTGGCGCCGGCCGGATGAAACCGCGCAAGCCCTGACCGCCGATGGATTTCTCAAAACTGGCGACATTGCGGTGATGGCGCCGGACGGGCTCATCAAGATCGTCGATCGACTGAAGGACATGATCCTCGTCTCGGGCTTCAACGTCTATCCGAACGAAGTCGAATCCGTCCTGGCCGAACACCCCAAGGTGAAGGAAGCGGCTGTCATCGGCGTGCCGAACGAACATTCCGGCGAAGCGCCGATGGCGTTCATCGTGGCGCGCGATCCGAGCCTCACGCGCGAAGAGTTGCGCGCTTTCGCGCATGAGCAACTGACAAGCTACAAGGTTCCGCGCTATTACGAATTTCGCGAGAGCCTGCCCAAGAGCAACGTCGGCAAAATTTTGCGGCGCGCGCTCAAGGACGAATTTCTCGCGCGCAAGAAGACCGTCGCCGATGAGGGGCGCGGCACGAGCGTGCGCACCGAACTCAAAGGCTAACGATCGCTTTACGTAGAGCCGCCGAAGCAATCCACCGCCTCGCTGATCGCGTCATAGACGAGATCGAGTTCGGCCGCCTCGACGCAGTATGGCGGAAACACATAGATCGTCGGCCCGAGCGGACGCATCAGAAGTCCGCGCGCGTTGAAGAAGCGCATCAGATCGAGCGCGATCGTCGCCAGATAGCCGCCCTGCACGATATTGAGATCGAGCGCCGCGATGATTCCGAGCTGGCGGACGTTGGAGAAGCGCGCATCGGACGCAAAGCGCGCAAGCCGCGTCGCCTGCATGTCGCACAGCGCCGCGACGCGGGCGGCGGGTTCGCCCGTCGCCCAGACGTCGAGATTGGCGAGCGCCGCGGCGCAGGCGATCGGATTGGCGGTGTAGGAGCTCGAATGAAAAAAGGCGCGCGCGCGCTCCGGCGATAGATGCGCCTCGAAAATTTCGCGCTTGCACATGGTGACGGCGAGCGGCAGCGCGCCGCCGGTGAGGCCCTTGGCGTAGCAGGCGATGTCCGGAACGACGCCCGCCTGCTCGGAGGCGAAGAGCGTTCCCGTGCGGCCGAAGCCGGTCATCACCTCATCGGCGATGAACAGCACGCTGTGTTGCGCGCAGATGCGCTGCATCTCCGCAAGCGTATCGGCGCCGTAGAAGAGCATGCCGCCCGCGCCAAGAATGAGCGGCTCGACCAGCAGGGCGGCGGGTCGGTCGCGGCAGGCGCGCTCCAGCGCGTCGAGCGTCTCCTGCTCGCGCCCGCGCGAGGGGAAGGGAATGCGCGAGACCTCATAGAGCAGCGGCTCGTAAGGCGCATTGAAGGGCGATCGCGCGCCGACGGACATCGTGCCGATCGTATCGCCGTGATAGCCGTGTTCGAGCGCGACGATGCGCGTGCGCGCTTCGCCGCGATTGCGCCAGAAGCCGAGCGCCATCTTGATCGCCACTTCGACGCAGGTGGAGCCGCTGTCGGAATAGAACACGTAGTCGAGTCCCGGCGGCGTCAGCGCCACAAGGCGCCGCGCCAGCGCTTCCGCAGGCTCATGGGTGAAGCCGGCGAAGATGATCTGATCGAGCCGCTCGGTTTCTTCGCGGATCGCCTGCATGATGGCTGGGTGGCGGTGGCCGTGCGTAATGACCCACCAGGACGAAATGGCGTCGAGAAAGCGCGTGCCGTCTTCGGCTTCGAGCCAGGCGCCTTCGGCGCGCGCGATCTTGAAGGCGCCGGGCTGCAGCGCATGCTGCGTGAACGGCCGCCAGACCGGAGAGTCAGTGACGATGCTCATGCGCAGCTCCCGAAAGCGTCGCGCGCGATCGCGGCGCTAAACGCCGCGCCGAGCGTCTTTTTATTCAGAGGATCGAGCTTCGGCAGACGGCCGAGAATGCGCGCGCCGCCGATCGTCTCGATCGAATGTTGCGCATCGGCGTCGGCGTCGCCGACGAAAATGATTCCGGCGATCGAGATTCCGCGTCTGCGCAAGGCTTCGAGCGTGAGCAGGCTGTGATTGATCGTGCCAAGGCGCGTGCGCGCGACGAGTATGACCGGCAAGCGCCAGCGTTCGAGCACGTCGATGGTCAGCGCGCGGTCGCTGAGCGGCGTCAGCACCCCGCCGGCCGTCTCTATGATCAGAGGACCGTCGCATGGCGGCGGGTTTAGCGCGGCGGCGTCGATTTCGACGCCCTCGTCGCGCGCGGCAAGATGCGGCGAGGCCGGTCGACGCAGCCGCCAGGCTTCTGGGAAAATATGCGCGGCCGGCGCGCCCGAAAGCCGCGCGACGATCTGCGAGTCCGTCTCGCCATCGAGGCCCGACTGCACCGGCTTCCAGTAACAGGCGTTGAGTGCGCCGACGAGCGCGGCGGAGACGACAGTCTTGCCGACGTCCGTATCGGTTCCCACGATCACGAAGCGGCGGTTCATGGTTCGAGCCTCGCGAGTTCTGCGCCAAGATGCGCGACCATGCGCGCGACGTCATCTTTGCTCGTATTGAGCGTCAGCGCGATGCGCAAGCGAGCGGAGCCGTCCGGCACGGTCGGCGGACGAATGGCGCGAATGTCATAGCCATGCGCCTGCATGCGCGACGCCAACGTCGTTGCGCGGATATCGTCCCCGACGACGATCGGTTGAATCTGGGAGCCTGAGGGTTCGATCGCGCAGAGGCGCCGCAGCTCGGCGCCGGCGAAATCGATGCGCGACATCAGCTCGGCGCGCCGATCGTCGGCCGCTTCGATGATCTTGAGCGCCGCGCGCACGCAAGCGGCCATAACAGGCGAAGGCGCAGTCGCGAAAATGAACGGGCGACAGCGGTTGACCATGAAGTCCCGCAAAATGCGCGGCAGACAAAGGAGACCGCCCGCGACTCCCAGCGCCTTGCCACACGTATGCAGCGTGACGACGTTCTCCGCGCCTTCAAAACGCGCGGCGAGTCCACGCCCGCCCGGTCCATAAACCCCCGTCGCATGCGCCTCGTCGATCAGGAGAAAGGCGTCGTTCTTCACGGCGAGCGCATAGAGATCATCGAGCGGCGCCTTGTCGCCGTCCATGCTGTAAAGGCTTTCCACGACGATCCAAATCTGCCCGGTTCCGCCCTTTCCGCGCCAGGCGCGGATCGCGTCCTCGGCGGCGTCGACGTCATTATGAGGGAATTTCGCATTCGGCGCGCGCGACAGTCGCATGCCCTCATGGGCGCTGGCGTGCGCGAGCGCGTCATAGAGAATGAGATCGTCACGCTGCGGCGCCGTGGAGAGCAGCGCTTCATTGGCGGTAAAGCCGCCACTGAAATACAGCGCGCTTTCCGCGCCAAAAAAACGCGCCGCTTCCTCTTCCAGCGCTTCATGCTCCAAATGATTGCCGCGCAACAGCCGCGAACCGCCAGCGCCAACGGGAACGCCGCGCGCGAGCGCCGCCGTCACGGCCGCGGCGAGTTCCGGCGACTCGGCGAAAGCCAGATAGTCATTCGACGCGAAATCCAGTCCGGCGCGCGAAGCGAGCGCGCGCAGCCTGCCGCGCGCGGCGAGGCTCGCAAGATCTTGCGCGTAGCGCTCAAGCATGGAGGATCGATGCTCGATCAGGAGAAACGCTCCCAGGCGGCCTGACGGGAAACGCCCAGGACCTTGCCGATCGCGGTCCAGCTCACCTCGCGTTTGCGAAGCGCCGCGACTTGCGCGTGGATGAGTGAATGCAGCGCCGCCACGCTGGCCTCGCTCGCCTTGATCGAGATCAACAGCTGCTCGTCGGTGAGGTCGTCCCAGCTCTTGAACGGCGAAGGCGCGGCGTCAAGAATCGTGTTGCAGACTCCGACGCAATCTTCGCAAATATAGCCCCCGGCGGCGCCGCCGATGAGCCGCGCGACCTGCGTCTCGGACTTCTTGCAGAATGAGCAACGCAGTTTACGTTTAGGCAAAGCCAGCATGCAGCTCTCGCATGTCCAGGGCGATCGGATGTCAAGCCGATCTTGACAGCCCGCAGGACCGCCGTCAAGCTGCCCTTGACAAGGGCGCACTTGAAACGAGCGCCCGCAACCGCGATCTAAAGAGAAGCGTTTTCCACCGATAGGAGCCGCGATGAATGCGCAGATCGGCGCAAACGCGCCCCCCTCCCGTATGCCATGGCCGCCGATCCTGATGGCGATGACCTTGGCGGCCGGGCTGACGCTCGACGCCGCGACAGGCGCTTCGCTCCTCGATCGCGCCTCCTCCTCTATCACCCAGGTCGCCGGCGCAGCGATCGTCGTCCTCGCGCTGGCCAATGACGTCTGGTGCTTTCGCATCCTCTCGCGCCATCAAACAACGATCATGCCGCATCGCGCCGCGTCCTTTCTCGTCACCGAGGGGCCGTTCCGCTTTTCGCGCAATCCGATCTATATCTCGCATGTCGCCTTGATCTTTGGACTTGGTCTCTTCCTCGGCTCGCCCTTCACGCTGTTATTAACGCCAGTTCTCGCTTTTGGGCTGACGAAGCTGGCGATCGAGCCCGAAGAGCGGCATCTTCTTGGCAAATTTGGCGACGACTATCGGTCCTATATGGCGCGCACGCGGCGGTGGCTTTAAGCTGCTGCGCGTGGGCGTTGTGAACGAGGCGGCAAGTATGAACGCTCAAACTCCGTTACCGGGCGGCGAACGCCTAGACTTCATCGTCCGAGGCATGACCTGCGCCTCCTGCGTGTCGCATGTCGAGAAGGCGCTTGCGCATACGCCGGGCGTTAACGCCGCCAGCGTCAATCTCGCCACTGAACGGGCGGAAGTTTCGCTGGCGCCGGACGCAAATCTGACGCAACTGGTAAAGTCGGTCTCGGATGCGGGCTACGAAGCCGTCGTCGAGACGATTGAGATCGGCGTCGGCGGCATGACCTGCGCCTCCTGCGTCTCGCATGTCGAAAAAGCGCTCAGCGCCGTTCCAGGCGTGATGGAAGCGAAAGTCAATCTCGCGACCGAACGCGCGACCGTGCGCGCGCTCGCCGGGCCCGGCCTGACAGACCACCTGCGCCGCGCGATTTCACAGGCCGGCTATGAGCCTCGCGCGATCGAAACCGATTCCGGCGGCGCCGATCGCGAGAGGCTGCGGCGTGAGGAGGAGATGCGCGCGCTGCGCTTCCGCCTCATCGTCGCCGCGACTCTGACGGCGCCGGTCTTCGTGGTCGAAATGGGCGGGCATCTGATCCCCGCCGTCCATCACTGGACGATGGGCGTGATCGGTGAGGCGAGGATCCGCGAGATTTCCTTCCTGCTCGCCAGCGTCGTGCTGTTTGGACCGGGCCTGGTTTTCTTCCTCAAGGGGATTCCGTCGCTGTTGCGGCGCCAGCCCGACATGAACGCCCTCGTCGCCACGGGCACGCTCAGCGCCTATCTCTATTCCGTCGTCGCGACCTTTGCGCCCCAGGTGCTGCCGGCCGGCTCGGTGCATGTCTATTACGAGGCCGCGGTCGTCATCGTCACGCTGATCCTGTTTGGCCGCTATCTCGAGGCGCGCGCCAAAGGCCGCACGTCGGAGGCGATCCGCGCGCTGGCGCGGCTGCAGCCGAAAACCGCCCGCGTCGAGCGCGACGGCGCGACCGTCGACGTCGATATCGACGACGTGCGCGTCGGCGACATCGTGCTGGTGCGGCCGGGCGAACGCATTCCGACGGACGGCGTGGTCACGCAGGGCTCGTCGCATGTCGATGAGTCGATGGTCACAGGCGAGCCGACGCCGGTGGCAAAGAGGACGGGCGCCGCCGTCACCGGCGCGACCGTAAACGGCTCCGGCGCGTTCTCGTTTCGCGCCACCCGCATCGGCGCCGATACGACGCTCGCCGGCATCATCCGCATGGTCGAGCAGGCGCAGGGGGCCAAGCTGCCGATTCAGGCGATGGTCGACCGCGTCACCGCCGTCTTCGTTCCCGCTGTTTTCGCCGTCGCGGCGCTGACCTTCGTCGTCTGGATGCTGATCGGCCCGGAGCCGCGACTGACCTACGCGCTGGTCAATGCGGTCGCCGTGCTCATCATCGCCTGCCCCTGCGCCATGGGGCTGGCGACGCCGGCGGCGATCATGACCGGCACCGGCCGGGCGGCGGAGCTCGGCGTGCTGTTTCGCAAGGGCGAAGCCCTGCAGACGCTGCGCGACGTGACCCTCATCGCCTTCGACAAGACCGGCACGCTGACGTATGGCAAGCCGCGCCTGACCGATCTCGTCGCGACGCCCGGCAAGAACGAGAACGAGCTTTTGCGGCTTGCCGCGAGCGTCGAAGCGCAGTCCGAACATCCCGTGGGCGCGGCGCTGGTCGTCGCCGCCAAGGCCGCGGATCTGGCGCTTTCCCCCTGCGCCGACTTCAAATCGATCGCCGGCATGGGCGTCACGGGGATCGTCGACCGCAAGACCGTCGCCATTGGCGCCGAGCGCTTCATGGCGTCCCTCGGCCTCGACGCTTCGCCCTTCGCGCAGGACGCCCAGAGGCTCGCCGAGGAAGGCAAGACGCCGCTTTACGTCGCGGTCGACGGGAAGCTTGGCGCCATACTCTCCGTCGCCGACGATCTGAAGCCGACGAGCCGCGCTGCGATTGATGCGATCCATTTGCTCGGCGTTAAGACCGCGATGATCACGGGCGACGACGCGCGCACGGCGAAGGCTATCGCCGCGAGACTCGGAATTGACGAGGTCGTCGCCGGCGTACTTCCTGACGGGAAAGTCGCGGCGCTCGAGCGGCTGCGCGAGACCAACAGCATCGCCTTCGTTGGCGACGGGGTGAACGACGCGCCTGCGCTCGCTGCCGCCGACGCCGGGATCGCCATCGGCACGGGAACCGACATCGCGATCGAAGCCGCCGACGTGGTGCTGATGTCGGGCGATCTCGCCAAGGTGCCCGCGGCGCTCGCGATCTCGCGCGCGACGATGCGCAACATCCAGCAGAATCTGTTCTGGGCGTTCGGCTATAACGTCGTGCTCATACCGGTCGCGGCGGGCGCGCTCTATCCCGTCAACGGCATGCTGCTCTCGCCGATGTTTGGCGCGGCGGCCATGGCGCTGTCGAGCGTTTTCGTGCTGACCAATGCGTTGCGACTGCGTCGCTTCAAGGCTCCGGTCATCGCAAGCGCCGATTCCGGCGCGGAAGCGGCGCCTGTCGAAACGGAAGCGGCGGAAAAAGACAACAAGGAGGAAGCAATGACAACATTCAATGTGCAAGACATGACCTGCAATATGTGCGTGAAACATGTCACCAAGGCAGTGCAAGCCGTGGAGCCGAACGCCGACGTCAAGGTCGATCTCGCCACGGGCAAGGTCGATGTCACGCCCGCGCCCAAGGACGCCCAGGCGCTCGCCAAGGCGATCAGCGAAGCGGGCTATCCGGCGCAGGTCGCCGCGTGAGGCGGCGCGCGCTTTCCATGACGAATGACTGCGGGAGCGCGCGATGACGCCGACAACGACGCGCTCGCTCGCCGGCAAGACGCTCTTCGTCACCGGCGCGAGCCGAGGAATCGGCCTCGCGATCGCCATGCGCGCCGCGCGCGACGGCGCGAATGTCGTGGTCGTGGCGAAGAGCGTGACCGAAAACCCGAGAATTCCCGGCACGATCTACACCGCCGCAGCCGAGATCGAAGCGGCGGGCGGACAAGCGCTCGCCATTCCTTGTGACATTCGCTTCGAGGATCAGGTGGAAGCGGCGGTCGGTCAGGCCGTCTCATGCTTTGGCGGGATCGACATCCTGGTCAACAACGCCAGCGCCATAGATCTGCGCGGGATCGACACGCTCGAGATGAAGCGCTTCGATCTGATGCATCAGATCAATGCGCGTGGGACATATCTTTGCTGCAAGGCGGCGCTGCCGCATCTGCGCAAATCCGCCAATCCGCACATCCTGACGCTGTCGCCGCCGCTGGATCTGAACCCGAAGTGGTTTTCCCCCAACCTCGCCTACACAATGTCGAAATATGGGATGAGCCTCGTGACGCTCGGCCTCGCAAAGGATCTCGCGGCCGATGGCGTCGCCGTGAATTCGCTGTGGCCGGAGACGGCGATCGCGACGGCGGCCGTCGGCAATCTCTTGGGCGGCGACGAACTGCTCCGCCGTTCCCGAAAGCCCGAGATCGTCGCGGACGCCGCGCATGCCATTCTGGTTCGTCCCGCAAAGAGTTGCAGCGGCAATTTCTTCATCGACGTCAGCGTTCTGGCGGAAGAAGGCATGACCGACTTCTCGACCTACGCCGTCGAACCCCGGGTTGACGCCGTGCTCGACTTTTTTCTCGACGCGCCGATCACCGCAAAGGTGACGAAGTCGGCGTTTCACCTGGGGAAATAGCCTTACGCCAGCGCGGCTGCGCCCACGGCGATCGTATAGGCGCCGACGGCGGCGACGATCGCGCCTGAAACATAGGGCGCCCGGGCCGCCAACGCTTCCAATCCTGGCCAGCGCGACGCGGCGTGACGCATGCCGAGCGCCGCCGCCACCCCGACAAGCACGAGCGTCAGCGCGAGACCGACGCTGAAGCAGAGCACGAGCAGCGCGCCGAGTCCGATGCGCCCGACCTGCAGGCAAAGCAGCAGCACGGTGATCGATGCGGGACAGGGGATGAGTCCGCCCGTCAGGCCGAAGAGAATGATCTGTCCCGTCGTCACGCGGCGACTGGCGAAGCGACGCTCGATATCCAACGCATGTTCGCGCTCATGCGCGTCAGCATAGACGGTGGGATCAACGTCCAGGAGTTCGCTCTCGAATTCCTCTTCCTGATGGCTATGCGGAACGCCGCCGTCATGGACGTGAACATGCTCGTGCACATGCCCGTGAACATGCGCGCCGTCGTGCGGGTGGCCATGCGCGGCGCTGGCGCCGGCCGGAAGCAGCCCGCTTTCGCGCGCAGACGCCGTCACGGCGCCTTTGGCGGCGATATCGCGCCAGCTTCGCCACATCATCCAAAGAGCGACGGCGATGATCAACACGCCGGAGACAATCTGCAGATAAGGTTCGTTCGCTTCGACGTTCAGTTGCGCGCCTAGATAAAGCCCGGTCAGCGCCACGGCCCAGACGATCGCCGTATGGGAAATGGTCGCCGCGAGGCCGAGCAGCACCGCTTGCGCCACCGTGCCACGAACCGCGACGATGAAGGCAGCCATCATCGTCTTCGAGTGACCCGGTTCGAGCCCGTGCAACGCGCCCAACGCCACAGCGCTCGGCGCAAAAATCCAGGCGTTCGCCGCGCCGGCGCGGAAGACTTCGGAGAGGTCGGACATCGTGTTCGCCGTGGGCTCCTCAGCGCAATGCCGAGGCGATGGAAGGGGCGCCGCCTCTGAGCGACGCTCGAATGCGCCGCCGGCTAGAGGCAGCCTCAACCCCCGTATTTTATAGTGAGCGTCGCTTGATGAAACAAGCGCCAGTAGAAACAGAGCAATAGAAGCAGCGAGCGCCAACGGCGCGAAGGCGGTCGTTTCGTTTCATTTAGCCGCGAAGGCGCCAACTCTGTGCGCAGCCGTTTGCTACGCATGGCGCTTTGCTGCGCGACCGCCGCGCATCCGGCGAACCGTAAGGCTTGGCGGCGCCGCCACAAAAGAAAACCCCCGGCTTTATGGGCCGGGGGCTTTTTATTTCAATTCGTCAGTATCGCTTAGGGCATATCGCCCGCGACGAACTTCGGAATGACCGGACCGCCGATTTCGGCCGCGAAGCGGCGACCCGTCGGCGAGAAGAACATCAAGAGGCCGCCGATCTGGCTGTCGGTGTCGTAAGCCAGGTCAGACAGACGCTCGATGTCCCAACGCGCGTCCTGCACCTTCACGGCGATTTCCTTCGTCTCGCCCGGCGCGATCGGCGTCGGGTCCGTCGACAGACCGCGGTCGGCCAACAGATAGTCCGGGAAGTCGGGCTTCGTCGTGAACACGTCAGGGTTCAGGAAGCGCAGGCCAGCCGCCGTATATTCGCCAAGGCGAAGCGGCTCGGAGGTCGTGTTCGTGACCTTGACGTTGATCGTCAGCTCACGGCCAGGAACCTTGTAGACGCCGCCGTTCAGATCGGCCGTCACGCGCTCCTTGCCGACGCCCGCCGTGCCGTCCGTAACGAGCGGCGTCAGAGGCTTCTGCAAGCCCGCCTGAAGCGGGATCGTGCGCGGGAAGGTCGAGTTCGTCACAGCGTAGCCGACGATCGTCGCCAGAATGGTCAACGCCAGGACAATCGCGCCAATCCGCTTGTCGTCGTCAGTCACCTGCTCATCAACCTTGCCGGTGGCGACACGGAGATAAGAAGCGATGACGCCCTTACGGACGAACCAGAACAGGATCCACGCCGCGCCAACCGCAAGCCACGGCAGATGCCACGCGTAAACGCGGCTGATGCCGTAGGTCTCGAGGTCGACCGTCGAGCCATCAAGCAACGTCACCGGATCGGTGAAGTCCTTCATGTCGCCCTTGATCTCGATCCACTGGCCGGGGCCGATGATCGGACCGCCGCCCTCGACGTTGACCTGCGCATGAACGTGCCAACGGCCCGCGCGACGACCGCGAAGGTTGATGGAGAAGGCGTAGTCGTTGCCAGGAACAAGCGACACCGAACGCGGCGCAAACTGATCGCCGATGAACTGCGCCGTACGAACCAGAACCGGACCGGGCTCGCCGGCGTTCAGGAACGACACGCGCGGATTGGCGACCGCCTGCGGCCAGGCGGAGAACACATGGATCTTGCCCGACAGCACCATCTCTTCATTGACGTTCACCGTCGTCTTCGACCACTGAACGTCATACCAGTTCAACGTGCGCATCCGAAGAAACGCCTGCTGAGACTTTTCGCCGTGCGCCGACGCAGGAGCAACAGCTCCCAGGGTCGCCGCCACAGCCGCCGCCGCGCCAATCGCGGCGAGCTTGACGAACTTTTTCATCGATAAACCTCCCAGGTTCCTCTTCCCGGCCGCCGCCTCGCGCGCCAACCGGTCTTGTCTCTCGCAGCGGACCTTCGCTCTTAAAAAAGCTTCCAGTCCGCCGCTCTTCTTTCTTGCAGGCCGCCGCGGCGCCCGTTCAGCGCCGCAGCACGCGACGTGGCTTAGATCGTGTCGATGATCTTGGTCGTCGAATACCAACGACCCATGAACCACCACAGGAAGTACACCATCATCGAGACGAAGCCCGAGAAGAACGCCGCAACCGGCACAACGTCCTTACCGAAGGTGCGCAGCGTGCCGCGCTCGACCATGCGGATATATTCCGGCATCGAGGTGCGGACGAAGTGGAAGCCGATCAGATCCGCAAGCGTCATCAGCTGACCATGCTGCTCCGTCGCCTGGTGGAACGCCGCAATCGCCGGCCAGTTGTTCGGGTAGAACAACAGACCCCAGCCGAGCGAACCAACAATCGCCGTGATCACATAGGAGCCCGACAGAAGCAGGATCACGTCAAGCCAGATCGCCGGAACGATCAGAGCAGACGGGAACACAAGGCTGATCGGGAAGTAGGTCCAGCCCCAGAAGTTGACGTAGCGGTTGATCCACTCGCCAATCAGCAGGCCAAGAGCCGCGAACACCGCGCCGAACGGCAGACGGAAGTTCACCCACCAGAACGCCTGCGCCGCGGCGCAGAAGGTCACGCCGAGAATCGGCACGACCGTCGGCCACATACGACGATCCTTCCAGTCAACCCAGAAGTCCCAGTCGCCCGCCGTCAACATGAAGTGGACGTGGTAGCCGCCAAGAACGGCGAAGAACAGAAGAACAAGAAGCATCCAGTCGACCGTCTGAACGCAACCCGCCGCCTCGGCGACGGAGTTGAACGGACCGACCGCCCCCCCGCTTTTCGATTGTGACATCACTCTTCTCCTTGGTGTTTCTCGAACCCGTAAAGCCCGAGTTCTTTCCTTATGGCCTCCGGCAGGCCTTCCCGCCGCCGGCGCCCGGACGGCGGAGATCCCGCCGGCCGCATCGCTTAAAAGCCCTTCGCGCCCGATCGCCCCCAGAGCCCGAAGACCCCTTCTCGACCGCAACAAGCCACCCCATTCGCCAAAGCGACAGGCAAAAGCTCTCTGGTTTTCGCGAAAAGCCCGGAGCCCGTCGCCGCCCGCCTTAGAGCGGGCGGCGAAGTCTCGGATTACTCGGTCAGGAGGGCGACGCCTTCCTTGCCGATCAGGCGCTGAATGTTCATCAGCAGCTGAAGCACGACGCCGAACACGCCGAGCGCCATCCAGCCGAAGAACACGAAGCCCCAATGCAGCGGCGCAACGAACAGTTCTTCCATGAACCAGAACGTGTGGCCCCACTCATTCAGGCCGACGTTCGGGATGATCATGAACGGGCCAATCGCCACGATCAGATAGGCGACCGAATAGCCCTTGGAGAAATACGGAAGACGCGTCTTCGCATAGAAGAAGCCGCCGACCGCGATCACCGAGTAAATCGGGTAGCTCATGTAGAACTCGATGATGTGCGACGGCGTGAAGTCCGTGTCGCGAATCACCGTCATGTGCCAGGTGCCGTCCTGCTCGGTGAAGAACGACGCGCCCCAGTAGATGGCCGCGGCGTAAACAACCAGCCATTGCACTTCGACAACCAGGCGGCGCATCTCTTCGCGCGGCGCCAGGTTCGAGAAGTCGCGCGTGCGCGTCTTCCAAAGAAAGCCCGCAAGGCCAATGCCGGAGATCAGCTCAAGCGGAATCTCGGTCCAAAGGATCGACATCCAATATGTCTGAAACTCCGGAGCGAACGAATCAAGGCCGGCGCGCCAGCCAAAAACCTGCTCGTAAATCCGGACGACCAGATAGAACCCGTTCAGAACGGCCAAGCCGATCCACATGCCCTTCAGGTCTACTACAGCTTCCGTGCCAGCAGCAGCGCGGGCTGCTGTGTCAGTCGTTGAGCTCATACCCTTCTCCTCCAATGTGCTCCCAGGGAATTGCGCGTGACCGGTATCGCTCCGCCTCCCACAACGGAGCCGCTTCGTCCTCGTTTCGTAAAGCAAAGCGAAAGCGCGTCTTCTTCTAAAAACACGCAAAACCGCCCTTGTCTGCCGCAGCCTTCCCGAAAACCCCGGAACCCCCCGCCCAAAGGCGAGCAATCCCCAAAATCCCCAGAACCCGGCTGCTTGTTGTTATCGGACGAAAACCGACGTCGCCGCCTAAGCCAAAATCCTAAATCCGCCCCTTGAAAGAGCAGACCGTAGACCCAGCTCAGCGTGCCGCAACATTCCAATAACCCCCGATAATCACAATACCCGTTAGTATAGAGTAAAACAATCTATCGAATAGCCAATACAACCCTAGTGGATGGTTAAAAACCTACCCTAGCGAGGCTCCAAGCGCAACCATGGCGCGGCGCACAATTCTTCATAAATCATTGTAATATATAATTATTTGCGATTACATCGTTTGCTCTCGACGCCAGAGCAACAGCGAATGCTGCGCCGCGAAGATAGGCAACCATCCGGGGTGGGCCGCTATTCGTCCGACCACGGACGCACGCCGCTCGCGTCAGCGCCGTCCAGCGCCGCGCGCATGGTAACGCCGTCCAGTTCAAGTTCAGGGGCAATTTCGGCAAGCGGCGCGAGAACGAAGCCGCGGCGAAAAAGCTCCTTATGCGGCAAGGTCAGCTCCGGATCGTCGATCGCGTGGTCGCCGAGGAACAGAATATCGACGTCGATCAGTCGCGGCCCCCAGCGCCGTGTCGGCGCGCGGCCCATGTCCGCCTCGATCTTCTTGACCGCGGCGAGCAGTTCATAGGGCGCGAGCGCGGTGTCGCCGATGGCGCAGGCGTTGGCGAAATCCCCCTGGTCGAGATCGCCCCAGGGCGGCGTGCGGTAAAGTCGTGAGATCCGATCGAGCCGCGCCAATCCGCGCGCTTCGATCAACCGCAGCGCCTCACGAATATTGGCCGGCTTGTCGCCGAGATTGCTGCCAAGCCCAAATCCAACCCGCATCGTCTCAACCTCCCGGGCGCGCAGCGAGAATGCGCATCACGTCGAACGCCGCGCGATGCTCCGCAGCGTCATGCACGCGAAACACCTGCGCGCCGTCGCGCGCGGCGAGAAGATTGGCCGCCAGCGTGCCGACGAGCCGTCCCTCGAGAACGCCGTCGCCCAGGCCCTTGAAAATGGATTTTCGGGAGACGCCGATGAGCAGCGGAAAGCCGAGCGCCAACAGCTCCGGCGTCGCGCGCAACGCGTCATAGTTCTGCTCGCGGCTCTTGCCGAAGCCGATCCCCGGATCGAGCAGAATATGCCGCTCCGGCACGCCGGCGCGCCGGGCGATCTCGAGCGAGCGGGCGAAGAACCGCTTCATGTCGGCGACGATGTCGATCTGTGGCTCCGTCGTCTCCCGATTATGCATGATCACGACGGCGGCGCCGGCTTGGGCGATCGTTGGCGCCATCAAAGGATCGCGCTGCAGGCCCCAGATATCATTCACGAGACAGACGCCGAGCGCGAGCGCCCGCCGCGCCGTCTCGGCTTTGTAGGTGTCGATCGACACCGGCGCGCCCGCCTGCGCCACCAGCGCGGCGAGCAGCGGCTCAAGCCGCGCCCACTCCTCCTCCGCGGTGAGCGGCGTGTGGCCAGGACGCGTCGACTCGGCGCCGACGTCGACGATGTCGGCGCCATTGCTGACGAGCGCCTGCGCCTGCGCCAGCGCGGCGTCACGCGTCGCGAACAGCCCCCCGTCCGAGAAGGAATCGGGCGTGACGTTGACGATCCCCATGATGATGGGGCGCGTTCCGATCAGCGAAAGGAAGCGATCGCGCGCCGTCGCGATCGCCTGAACGTCGAAAGCCAAGCGCGCGTTCCGTCAGTCGTCGTATTTCACATAGGCGAAGCGCTGGTCGCTCTCGGGCGTGCCTTCGAGCGCGCCGCCGGCCTTGCCGGGGCGCCAGGAGACGACCTCCTCGATTTTCTTGGCGAGTTCGAAATCCTTGTCGGTGATTCCCTTCGCCGTATGGGTCTGAAGCTTCACTTCGACCCAGGCGTAGGACGCGGCGATGTCGGGGTGGTGCCAGGCGGCTTCGGCAAGATGGCCGACCGTATTGACGACCATCAGCGTGCCCTTCCAGCCATGCGTCTTGAACTTGCGCCGGATCCAGCCGTTTTCGTAGCGCCAATGCGGCAGTTCGCTCTTCAGCCGCGCGGCGATCTCGTCCTCGGAATACGCGCGCTCTTCCTTCGCCATCTCAGGCTCCCCTCTTGCGCTTTGCGCCGCAACATTCTTTCGCTGAGACGCGTTATAGCCTAAACCGACCCAAAGTCTTCAGTTGCACCAAAGAGGCGGCATGCCGGCAAAGGTAAGCGTCGCGGCCAGCGCCCGGCTGCATCTGGGTTTTCTCGACATGAACGGCGGGCTTGGACGCAAGTTCGGCGGCGTCGGCCTTGCGCTCGACGCGCCGGCGACCCGGCTGACCCTGACCCGCGCCGACAAAAATCGCGTCGAGGGCCCCGAAGGCGGGCGCGCCGCCGCGCTGCTGGCGCGCGCGCAGGAGGCGCTTGGCCTGACGCAGCGCCACAGGCTGACGCTGGAAGAAGCGATTCCCGCCCATGCGGGCCTGGGCTCCGGCACCCAGCTGGCGCTCGCGGTCAGCGCGGCGCTGCGCCGTCTCGAGGACCTGCCGAATGACCCGGCCGCCGACGCGGCGCTGATGGCGCGCGGCGCGCGCTCCGGGCTCGGCGCCGGCCTCTTCCAGCTCGGCGGCGTCGTAGTTGACGGCGGACGCGGCCCGCAGACGACGACGCCGCCGGTCGTCGCGCGCGCCGAA
This sequence comes from Methylocystis rosea SV97, assembly GCF_000372845.1. Classification (GTDB taxonomy): domain Bacteria; phylum Pseudomonadota; class Alphaproteobacteria; order Rhizobiales; family Beijerinckiaceae; genus Methylocystis; species Methylocystis rosea. The sequence goes on along the minus strand of NZ_KB889963.1, from coordinate 1,491,788 downwards.
TTTCCGGATGCGTGGCGCGTGCTGCTGGTCTGCGATCCGGGCGATGTCGGCCTGCATGGCGCGGATGAGCGCGACGCCTTCGCCGAACTGCCGCCATTCGGCGCCGAAACAAGCGGCGAAGTCTGCCGGCTGGTGCTGATGCAGATCCTGCCGGCGCTCGCCGAACGTGAGCTTGCCCCGTTCGGCGCCGCGGTGACCCGCATCCAGGAGATCGTCGGCGATCATTTCGCTCCGGCGCAGGGCGGGCGCCGCTTCACCAGCGGCAAGGTCGAGGCGATCGTCGCGCGGCTGCTCGCCGACGGCGCGACCGGCGGCGGCCAGACGTCCTGGGGCCCGACCGGCTTCGCCTTCGTCGAGAGCGACGCGGCGGCGCGCCGCCTCCTCGGGCGTCACGGCGCGCAGGCGCGCGAAGACGGGCTCGACATTTCGATCCACCGGGGCCTCAACCGGGGCGCGAAAATCGACGCGGTCTACGCGCAGATCGCGTAGAGCGCTTCCCGACTGCTCAGACCTACTCGCGCCGCATTTTTATGGCCTGCTCGAAAGATGATGTTCGCGCGCCTCGCCCTCGTTCTGACATGCGGCCTTCTGACATTTAGCCTCGCCGCCGGCGCCGCTCTCGCGCAGGAGGCGCCGTCGAGCGGCGGCGCCTTCATCGGGCGGATCTTCGACGCGACCGGGCTGCGCACCCCGCCGCCGCCGGCGCAGGATTTCGTGCGCGACTCGCGGTCCGAGCAGTTGCAATATCGCGCCTTCGACCCGACGGTCGCCAAAGACCCCAAGCGCAAGTCGGCGGCCGATCTGCGCGCCATGGGCGCGGGGCTGGAAGCGGCGGCGGCCGAGAACCGGCGCCGGGCGGGCCGCGTCGCCGCGCCCGACGCGCCGGCGAAGCCCGCCCGCTAAGCGGTCTGCAGCAGCGCTCTACGTGCTCGCGCTCCCCGCCGCCGGAGCGGACTCGGCAAGCTCGATGTATACGCGTCGCCACGGCTGATCGTCGATGAGTCGCCAGCGATGTCCCGTTCCGGTCGTATCGGCGGCGAGCAGAATATCCCCTGGGCGCAATATAAAGGTCTCGCCGTCGCGCGTGGTGAACTCCAGCGTGCCGGTGAGCGTAATGACGAATTGCGCGCATGGCGCAGTGTGCCAGTCGAGCGCGGAGCCCGCCGCGGTCTCCTCGAAGCGCGCCAATTTGGCGTGACGCGCGACGCCGAGCTCAATGTCCGTGTGTTCCACATGCGAGCGGCCGTCAGCCCCCGTGAAGAGACGGATGCAGCCGATTACGCTTCGAGCCATTTCTTCACCAATCGCGCAAGCGCGCCGCGCTCCTGCAATTGCGCCTGCGCGCCGTTCACCGCCGCGCGCAGCGCTTCGTCGCCAAGGCGAACGGCGACGCCGAGCGCTTCCTCGGTGATCCGCTCCTGCACCACCCGGAGCCGGGGCCGGTGTCTGATCATCCAGCGCATGACGGGCGCGAGCTTCATCACGCCGCCGATTTTTCCAGCGGCAAGATCGTCCAGCATCACGCCGATGTCGTGATAGGCGTAGGTCCGCACCTCGGCGATCCGCCCCTCATCCTTGAGACGATGCGCCACCGGCTCGGATGTGTTGCCCTGCTGCACCCCGAGGGTCATCCCGCGCAGATCGTCGATCGAGCCCACATGCGGCGTCGCCTCGATATTGCAGACGAGGCTTTGTCCGGAGCGGATGTAGGGCGCGCAGAACGACGCCAGCCGCTCGCGCTCGGGCGTGATAGTCGCGCCCGATGCGACGCAGTCGCAAGTTCCCTTGGTCAGACCCGCAAAGACGCCGTTGAAATCCGCGCCGTCATAGGGAACAAGCCGCCAGGCGAGACCGAGCTCCGCGGCGATCGCCTGCATCAGCTCGACGTCAAAACCGCGCGCTTGATCGCCGTCCATGAATTCAAACGGCGGATCGGGCAAGGCGGAGCCGACGGAGAGGACGCCGGGTAGGATTGTGCTGACGCCCATGGAATGACCTGCCCGATCGGCTCGTGTCACGCGTAACAAACGCCTCCGCGGCGCACAAGCCGTCGCCGGCGGCGCCGCGACGCCCCAAGGGGACGTGACGCCCCGAGGGGACGCGACGCCCAGGGGAGATGCGCGGCAAGAGCTTTGCATATCGTCACAAGACTTGTGATGATGGGCGCCATGGCTTCAAAATCTGCTTCCCCGTCGTTCGACTACGGACAAACCGACCCCGGCCTTTCCGTGCTGCGCATGGCGGCGCTGCTCGCCGAGGCGGAGGACGGCCCGGACGAGGAAACGCTCGATCTGTTGTTTGAACAGGTCGAGGCCGGCCATCTCGTCGACGCCGACCCCGCGCAGATGTGGCCGGAGCTGGTGCGCGGGTTGATGAGCCCGGCGCCGTCGAAAATGATCGGGACGCTGCGCGACTGCGGCGCGCTCTTTGAGATCCTCCCCGAAGTCGCGGCGCTGTTTGGCGTGCCGCAGATTTCCGATGGCGAGGACGAGGTCGATCTCGGCGAACATCTGATGCGATCGCTCGATACGGCGGCAAAACGCGGCGCGTCCTTGCCCACGCGTTTCGCGCTGCTGGTGATGAATGTCGGCAAGTCGGATTCGCCGCGCGAACATCTTCCTGTGCATTACCGACATGTCGAGCGCGGGCGCCCGCGCATCGAAGAGATCTGCGCGCGCTTTCGCGCGCCGGCGGAATGCAAGGCTCTCGCGCTGCTGGCGCTCGCTGAGTGCGAACGCGTGCATCGCGTCTCGAAAATGCGCGCCGGTCCCGTCGCCTTGATGCTTGAACGCTTGGGGGCGTTCGACGCGCCGGAGCGGTTTCAGGAGCTGATGATGGTCTGCGCCAGCGATTTTTGCGCCCATGAAGGCCGCGAGGGAAAGCCTTACCCCAAGGCGGCGCTGCTGGAGATCGCGCTCAAGGCCTGCGCCGACATTGCGGAGAACGACCTGGAGGCGCGCCAAAGCGCCCGCGCCGAGGCGATCGCGCGGGCGTTTCGCTCGGAGCGCTGGGCGAGCGAGGTGGGGTAGGGGTGCCTTAGAGTAAACGTCTGCATTGCGCCAGAAGCGGTCGTTCAAAACAGACGGGGATAATTTATGCGCGGTCGCGAACAACTATTCATTTGCGGGACAGAGGCGCGCATATCCTGGAGTCGACCGTGGCATTTGGCACGGTTGAGAACAGTGTGGCCACCAGCGGCAGGCGCGCCACCGGCTGATCATCTTCACATTTGTCGGATCGTTGAAAAGTCGAAGTCCTCGTTCGGCGGATTTTCCCCGACTCGAATTGTCGTATCGCCCGTGAAGCGATATGGCGGAACCGGTAAATTATAGGGAGCGGGAACGTCACGAAATACGCGCCCCGCAAGATCGTATTTTGAGCCATGGCATGCGCAAAAATATCCGCCCAACCAGTTTGGGGCCGGGTCGGAAGCGTTAGGAAGCGGATCAAATTGCGGGATGCATCCCAAATGCGTGCATATCCCCACAAATACTCCGATTTCCGGCGTCAACGAGCGGTGCCAGTTTTTGGCGTAGGGAGGTTGCTGAAGATATTTCGAATCCGGATCAGCTAGCTCAATCAACAATTGGCGACTTTGAAGAACCTGCAGATTTTCCTGAGTTCGAAACACCACAAAGATCGGTTTTTTTCGCCATAGAATGACAACCTGTCCGCCCGGTTCCACCTGGCCGAGATCGATGTCTACCGGACCGCCGGCTGCGAGAGTTGAAGCATCGGGATTCATCTGGTCGATTAACGGCACTAAGGAGGCCGCTGCCCCCGCAACCCCTGTTACGGCCGTCGCGATATAAAGGAGATCGCGGCGCGTCGGCTTATCTACCCTGACGTTGGAAGGCGGTGGAGACGCATTGACCATTTCAAACCCCTAAGCTTTGAGGCCTCGGCCACCCAATCCTTTGGACAATAGGGCTCAAAGCGACTTGTGGGGAGTTCCTCGCGCCAGTGAACGGAGGTGCAAGGGACTTGCGAAACTCGCCAAAACGCCGCGCTCAAAACATAGCGCGGCGCTTATTGTCTTCATGACAGCGACAGCGTCGCCTCTCGATTACAGAAACGATCCGATAAAGGCGCCGCCAATTCCCGCGAGCACCGCCGTGGCGAGGACCCCCGGCATCCCAAAGAGCGCGCCGCCTAGTCCAGCGCCGATGGCCGCGCCGACGATCGCGCCGACAGCCGCCATTGTCATGTGTTCCTTGGCAGATATCATCGTCTCCTCCATGACCTACGCGCCTCATTGATAGAGGCCTAACATGGAGTTAGAGCCTGCTTTGCAGGGGGCAAGGGCTCTGCCTCTTTTGCCCGCCGGCCATCAAAATCTCACAGCTTTCCTTCATCCGTCAGCGACATCACGTCGGCGACGATTCCGCGCTTGACGAGACAGCGCCAGGGCGCGCGGTTCGGCCCGACGCCGATCGTCACACTGTTGTTCGCCTCCGACGTTTCGACGCTGAGCACGACGACCTTGGGATTATTGGTCTTCCGCTTCACCGCCAGCAGGCAGGCGGTCTTGTCGCCGCGCAATCCGCCGTCGGCGGGCTTCGTCGCGGCGCCGGCCCCGGCCCCTGCCCCTGCCCCTGCCCCCGTCCCGGCGCGCTGATCCTCGGCGGCGCGGCAGCCGTTCTTATAGGATTCGCCATGCTGGTTCTCGTCCCAGCGGCCCGCCTTGCAATCGGCGTAGCCGCGTTTGTATTCGCGCTGCGAGGCGGTCGAGGCCGACGCGCCGACGGCGATCATCGTCAGGGCGATGACGCTGATCACGGCGACAATGTTGTTTTTCATATGCGCGTCTCCGAGCGAAGAGATAATCCCGAAGAATAACGCTGGCGCGCCCGACCGCGCCAAGCGATTCTCATGTTCAAACTGCGACACTTCCCCGCTGTGGACGCGCTTTCCAATCGCCTCGCTCGCATCGGATGTGCCCCGCCGCACTTTGTTAACCTAACTGTTCATGCTACCCGCGGTTCGTTACGCGTGGACCTTGGGGGCCATGTTTCGGGGGGCATGTCATGACCATCATTGCAGCGAACCGCCGTAAATTTTTGGGCGCGATGCTTCTGGCGAGCGCCGTCATCACCGGGCGCCGCGCGTTCGGCGACGAGAAGATGGCGGAGATCGGCCGGCTCAAGCCGGGCGAATACATCTGGCGCCCCGAGCTCGCCTTGAAGGGACCCGTCTCCGTCGTCGTGTCGCTTCCCCAGCAGCGCGTGCATGTCTATCGCAACGGCATCCGCATCGCCGCCTCCACCTGCTCGACCGGCAAGCCCGGACATACGACGCCGACCGGCGTCTTCGTCGTGCTGGAGAAAGACCGGAATCATCACTCGTCGCTTTACGACGACGCGCCGATGCCGAACATGAACCGCCTCACCTGGTCGGGCGTCGCGCTGCATGCCGGCAACCTGCCCGGCTATCCGGCGTCGCATGGCTGCGTGCGGCTGCCGGCGAAATTCTCGGAATTGCTGTTCGGCGTCACCCATATCGGCACGCCGGTCATCATCGCCGGCGCCCATACCGACCCCTGGGAGCTGACCCATCCGGGCATGGTGCTGAGCGGCTATGCCGAACAGGAGTTCGAGCAGGTGCTCTCCGGCCTCGAAGGCAAGAAGCACCCCTCCGACTGGACGGAAGCCGAGAATTTCCCCGTCACCAGCGTCGTCGCCTCGTCGGCCGACCATGTGATCGAGCTGATCGAGAACGACCATGTGGTCGCGCGATCTGTGCTTGGCTTGGAGGGCGCCGACAAGCTCGGCTCGCATGTGTTCGTGCTGAACGGCGCCGACCAGACTTCGCGCGGCATGCATTGGAGCGCGATCACGCATCATCAAGAGGATGCGACGCTCGCGCCGAACCAGGATGTGATCCAGCGGCTTCGCGCCGACCCGTCCTTCAACGCGGCCATGCAGGAGCGCATGCATCCCGGCATGACCATGGTGCTGACCGACGCGCCGCTGTCGCCCGACAGCCGCTCGGGCAAGGATTTCGTCATCGTCACCACCGAGTGATCGGGGCGCCGGACGTCGGCGAAGGACGAGGGTGAGGAAAAATACGCGAACGGGCTTCCTCGCCCTTCGAGCGCGTGCTGCGCATGCTCCTCGGGATGAGGGAGGCCCTTCACCCGATCGCCCTGGAGCCTCGCCCCCCGCCCCTGACGCCCGCGCCAAAATGCGCTAGACTTGCCGCTTCGCGCCTTCCGGAACAAACACAGAATGTCGGATTTCTATCGCATCAAGCGTCTGCCGCCTTACGTCTTCGAGCAGGTGAACCGCCTCAAGGCGCGCGCCCGCGCCGGCGGCGCCGACATCATCGACCTCGGCATGGGCAATCCCGACCTGCCCGCCCCCAAGCACGTCATCGACAAGCTGGTCGAGACCGCCGGCAAGCCGCGCACCGACCGCTATTCGGCCAGCAAGGGCATCGCCGGGCTGCGCCGCGCCCAGGCCGGCTATTACGCGCGCCGCTTCGGCGTCACGCTCGACCCCGAGTCGCAGGTCGTCGCGACGCTCGGCTCCAAGGAGGGCTTCGCCAATATGGCGCAGGCGATCACCGCGCCGGGCGACGTGGTGCTGGTGCCAAACCCCTCCTACCCGATCCACGCCTTCGGCTTTCTGATGGCCGGCGGCGTCATCCGCTCCGTGCCCTCGGCGCCGACGCCGGACTATTTCGTGGCGCTGGAGCGCGCGATCATCCACTCGATCCCCAAACCCATCGCGGTGGTCGTCTGCTATCCGTCCAATCCGACGGCGGAAGTGGCATCCCTCGACTTCTATAAGGATCTCGTCGCCTTCGCGAAGAAGCACGAGATCTTCGTGCTCTCCGACCTCGCCTACGCCGAAGTCTATTTCGATGACAATCCGCCGCCCTCTATGCTGCAGGTGCCGGGCGCGATGGATGTGACGGTGGAATTCACCTCGATGTCGAAGACCTTCTCGATGGCCGGCTGGCGCATCGGCTTCGCCGTCGGCAATGAGCGGCTGCTCTCGGCGCTAGCGCGGGTGAAGAGCTATCTCGATTACGGCGCCTTCACGCCGGTGCAGGTCGCGGCGGTCGCGGCGCTCAACGGCTCCGACGATTGCGTCAGGGAGATGCGCGCGATCTACAAACGGCGGCGCGACGTGATGGTCGAGAGCTTCGCGCAGGCCGGCTGGCCGATCCCGGCGCCGCGCGCCTCGATGTTCGCCTGGGCGCCGGCGCCCGAGCGCTTCCGTAACATCTCGACGCTCGAATTTTCGAAGCTGCTGATCGAGAAGGCCGACGTCGCCGTTGCGCCGGGCGAGGGCTTCGGCGAGCATGGCGAGGGGTTCGTGCGCCTTGCGCTTGTCGAGAACGAGCAGCGGATTCGTCAGGCGGCGCGTAATCTGCGCCGCTTCTTCGAGACGGCGGATGCGCAGCTGCATAATGTCGTGCCGCTCGCCGCGCGCGGGTGACGCGCAGGCGTCTGCTTCGCATGAAACGCAATGCGTGAGAGCGCCAGTGGCCGATCCCGTCGACATCTACAATTGGCTGCGCCTCGATGAGCGGACCACGACGTCCGGCCAGCCGACGCAAGCGCAGTTCGATGAGATCGCCGCGCTTGGCGTGCGCGAGGTGATCAATCTCGCGCCCGCGACGAGTGAGAAGGCGCTCAAGAACGAAGCGGAGATTCTGGCGACGCTGGGCCTGCGCTACACGCATATTCCGGTCGATTTTCAAAATCCCACGCAAGCCGACTTCGATCGCTTCTGTGAGGCTTTTGAAGGCGCCAGCGAAGCTGCGACGCATGTCCACTGCATCGCGAACTACCGGGTCTCGGCCTTTCTCTATCTCTACCGGATCAGCGCAGGCATGGAAGAGGCCCGCGCCCGCGCCGACCTCGATAGAATATGGACGCCCGACCCGGTTTGGGCCGCCTTCATCGAGCGGATGCAGGCTCGAAATAGCGCTCGATGATTCGCGTATAGACCGCGCAGAGCCCGTCGATATCGGCGACGCGGGCGTTCTCGTCGACCGCGTGAATCGTCTCATTGGTGAGGCCGAGCTCCAGCACCGGACAATAATTGACGATGAAGCGCGCGTCCGACGTGCCGCCGGTCGTCGAGAGTTCCGGCGTCAGGCCCGTCACCTGCCGCACGGCGTCAACCACGAGTTCTGTGAAGGCGCCAGGCTTGGTGATGAAGGACCTCGCGTTCGACGGCGGGAATTCGACTTCGACATTCGCGTTCGGCGCCGCTTCCTTGATGACCTGCAGAATGCGCTCTTTCAGCGACTCATGCGTCCAGACGTCGTTGAAGCGGACATTGAACTGCGCGCGCGCTTCGCCGGGGATGACATTGACCGCCGGATTGCCGATGTCGATCGTGGAAAATTCGAGATTGGAGCGCTCGAAATGCGTCGTGCCCTTATCGAGTTCGTGCCCCGAGAGCGCAGAGACGATGCGCGCGATGATCGGCGCCGGATTTTCCGCGCGCTGCGGATAGGCGACATGGCCCTGCTTGCCGATGACGCGAATGCGTCCGCTGAGCGAACCGCGCCGGCCGATCTTGATCATGTCGCCGAGCGTCGACGCATTGCTGGGCTCGCCGACGATGCAATGATCGAAGCGCTCGCCGCGCGCTCGCGCCCATTCGAGCAGCTTCACCGTGCCGTTGATCGACACGCCTTCCTCATCGCCGGTGATGAGCAGCGAGAGCGTTCCCCAAGATTTTACATTCTGCGCCCTATGCCGCTCGACATAGGCGATCGCGGCGGCGGCGAATGCGGCGATGGCGCCCTTCATGTCCGAGGCGCCGCGACCGTAGACGCGGCCATCGGAGACTTCCGCGGCGAAGGGTTCGAAGCGCCAGCGCGCCGGATCGCCGGGCGGCACGACGTCGGTGTGCCCAGCGAAAGCGAGATGCGGCGCGCCCGAGCCGATCTTGGCGAAGAGATTGTCGATGTCGGGCGTGCCCGGCGCGGAGAAGACGATTCGATGCGTCTCGAAGCCGACCGCCTTCAGCGCCTTCTCGACGACGTCGAGCGCGCCGGCGTCGGCCGGCGTCACGGACGGACAGCGGATGAGTTCGCGGGTAAGCGCGACAGCGCGGGATTGGGTCATCGTCAATTCGCTTTGTTACTTCGAGCAGGCAGCATCGTTGACGGTTTCAGAAGCTCACCCTCCCCTCGACGGGGAGGGTCGCCTTGCGCAGCAAGGCGGGGTGGGGTGAATACTGTATCTCACCCCCTCCCGGCAGGCTCCGCCTGCCGACCTCCCCCATCAAGGAGGAGGTAAAGCGCACTACGACAGCGACTCCTCGCGCCAACCCAATTCATAGATGGTCCACAGAGCAGCGGCGACAAAGAGCGCGTCGACGCCCCAGACATACCAGCGCGACATGACTTCGGCGACGCGCGGCTGCAGAAAGTGCGCCGCGCCGGCAAGCAGCGCCAGGAGCGGCGCGAGGCTCGCAAGGCCGAGCGGCGGCGTAAGGCCGCGGTCGCGACAGCGCTTGGCCGAAAGATTGATGAAGCTCACCACGATCAGCATCACGGCGAAGGCGTAAAAGATGACATAGAAGTAGGCGAGAATCGTCATCGGCGCGAAGAAGGGCGTCGTCGCCAGATCGTGGACCGAATAGGGCGCAAGCGCGAACCAGATCAGCGTCAGCGGCAAAAGCACCGCGATGAGCGCGCCCGCGCCGCGCCGCCAGGTCGCGCGATCAATGCGGCCCTGATCGGTTCGGTAGAGAAAACGCAGGCGCTCGGCGTCCATCAATCCCTCAGCAGCTCGTTGATGCCGGTCTTGCTGCGCGTCTGCGCATCGACCGTCTTGACGATCACCGCGCAATAGAGCGACGGGCCGGGCGTTCCGTCCGGCAAGGGCTTGCCCGGCAGACTGCCGGAGACGACCACCGAATAGGGCGGCACATAGCCCATGTGGATCTTGCCGGTGGCGCGGTCGATGACCTTGGTCGAGGCGCCGATGAAGACGCCCATCGACAGCACCGAGCCCTTGCCAACGACGACGCCTTCGACGACCTCGGAACGCGCGCCGATAAAGCAGTCGTCCTCGACGATGGTGGGATTGGCCTGCAAGGGCTCGAGCACGCCGCCGATGCCGACGCCGCCAGACAAGTGAACATTTTTGCCGATCTGCGCGCAGGAGCCGACGGTGACCCAGGTGTCGACCATCGTGCCGCTGTCGACATAAGCGCCGAGATTGACGAAGGAGGGCATCAGGATCGCGCCCGGCGCCACATAGGCCGAATGGCGCACAATCGCGCCCGGCACGGAGCGGAAGCCCGCCGCGCTATGTTCGGACGCGCCCCAGCCGACGAATTTCGAGGGGACCTTGTCCCACCAGGTCGCGCCGCCCGGCCCGCCCGCAATGACGGACATATCATTCAAGCGGAACGACAGCAGCACGGCCTTCTTCAGCCACTGATTGACCGTCCAGCTTTCCGGGCCTTCCTGGCCTTCGATCTTTTCGGCGACGCGCAGCTTGCCGGCGTCGAGCAGACGCAGTGCGCTGTCGACGGCGCGGCGAACGTCGCCCTGCGTCTCGGCGGTGATATTGGCGCGATCCTCGAAAGCGGCGGTGATGAGCGTCTCAAGTCCCGTGTGCGGCATGAATATCCCGAAAATGATGCGGTGAAGCTGGCGCGGTTGTAAGGCTATGGCGAGGGGAGTTCAACAAGCGAGGAAGAGCGCCCTTCTTCCTCACCCTCAGCTGAGGAGCCGCCGCAAGTCGGGTGACGCGACTTGTGAAAAAAATCATGCGGTAACCTCTCCGCGTCATGCCCGGCCTTGTGCCGGGCATCCACGCGTCGACGTGACGCGAGTCCCGCAGCTTGGCGCAACGTCCCGGCGTGGATGGCCGGGACAAGCCCGGCCATGACGCGGAAACCATTGGCAAGCGCTGCGGCGCGAATGTTGACGCGCCGACCGCCGTCGCCTATGTTTCTACCCTGTAGATACACTGCGCTCATCGCGAGGAACGCAAGCGACGAAGCAATCCCGAGAGCGCTGCGTCATGACGGGTCGCTTCGCTGCGCTCGCAGTGAGTGCGGAATCAGGAGGAAGGCCATGCGCGCGACCATAAGAAAATGGGGAAATTCTGCCGCCGTGCGCATGTCGGCCGCGGTGATGGAGGAAGCCCGGCTCGAAATCGACCAGCCGGTCGACGTTCGCGTCGAAGAAGGGCGCGTGGTGATCGAGCCGCTTGTGGCGCCAGAATTCACGCTCGACGCGCTGCTCGCAGGCGTCACACGCGACAATATGCATGAAGAGGAAGACTTCGGCGCGCCCGTCGGCCGCGAGGCGCTTTAATCGATCAATGACGTGTCGACGACGCGTGTCATTCCCGACAGGCCGCAGGCCTGATCGGGAATCCAGAGCAACCGCAAGCATTCTGAATTTGCCCCTGGATTCCCGATCGCGCTCCGCGCGTCGGGAATGACATGCGCGAAATGGATTATTGAAATGCCTTACGTCCCGGAACGCGGCGACATCGTCTGGCTCAGTTTCGATCCGCAGGCGGGACATGAACAGAAGGGCCATCGTCCGGCGCTGGTGCTCAGTCCGAAAGCCTATAACGGTAAAACCGGGTTGATGCTGTGCTGCCCGATGACGACGAAGATCAAAGGCTATCCATTCGAAGTCCCGCTCGCGGACGCGAAACCTTCCGCCGCGCTGGCGGATCAGGTGAAGAGCCTCGATTGGCGCGCGCGTAAGGCGAAGAGGAAAGGCGCCGCGACGAAGGCGGAAGTGGCGCAAGCCTTGGCGAAGGCAAGGGCGTTGCTGCAATAAACAGACAAGAAAATCACATGATATGCTCCACATTTGTACAGACCATGGCGCGCTACAATCGCTGGCAAAACGCCAGCCTTTACGCCGCCGCCGACAGCCTGTCGGACGAAGCGCGGCGCAAGGACCGCGGCGCTTTCTTCAAATCCATTCATGCGAGCCTCAACCATCTTCTCTGGGCGGACCATATGTGGCTGAGCCGCATTTCCGACGCCCCGAGGCCCTCCACGCCGCTGAGCGAATCAGCTTCGTATCGCGACGATTGGGACGGCTTGAAACGGGACCGCCTCGCCTGCGACGACAGGCTGATCGCCTGGGCGGACGCCGTCACCGACGACTGGCTCGCCGGCGATCTCCTCTGGCGTTCAAGCCTAATGCAATCGGATATGATCAAGCCGAAGTGGCTCGTCGTCAGCCACATCTTCAATCACCAGACCCATCACCGGGGCCAGATTCATGCGATGTTGACGGCCGCCGGCGCCAAGCCGAAAGACACCGATCTGATCTTGATGGAACAACGCGCGACTTAATCGCCGATCAATCCCTCCAAAAACGCCACGAGATCGTCCGTCACGAAATCCACATGCGGCTCGTCGCCGGTGGCGATTTCCCAAAGCTCCCGCTCGGGGCCCTCATCATGCGCCGGCAGCACCAGCACCGTCGTCATGCCGCGCGCATGCGGAACGACGAGATTGCGGTCGATGTCCTCGAAGATCACGGAACGTTTGGGCTCGATCTTCAGCTTCTCGAAAAAGCGCATATAGGCGCCTTCCTCGGGCTTGTTGATGAAGTCCGCGGCGATGATGTCGAAGATGTCCTCGAAGCAATGGTCGATGCCAAGTTGCTTCGCTGTCTCGACCGCGTGATGGCGCGAGGCGTTGGTGAGGATGAGCTTGCGGCCGGGCAACGCGGCGATCGCCTCAGCCAGCGAATGATTATGCGCCAGCGACGAGCGATCGATGTCGTGCACAAAGGCCAGATAGGCCTGCGCGTCGATCCCATGTTCGGTCATCAGCCCGCGCAGCGTCGTGCCGTATTGACGATAATAATGTTTCTGCAACGCGCGCAGCGAAATGGCGTCGAGGCCGAACAGCCGCATCATGAACAGCGTGATGCGCGCGTCGATCTTGGGCCAGAGATCGGCGGTCTGCGGATAGAGCGTATTGTCTAGATCGAACACCCAGGTGTCGATCGCGGCGAAGCGCGATCTGTCGGGCAAAAGTTTGGTCATCGCATCGGTCGCCGCATGTCATTCCCGCGAAAGTGGGAATCCAGAGCAACGCCAGCGGTTGTTGTGGTTGCTCTGGATTCCCGATCGCGCTTTGCGCGTCGGGAATGACACTGATTCATCGCGCCAATATCTCCTCGACCCATGACGGCGTGATCTCGCTCGCGCGGCCATAGCGTCTGTCGTCGAATTGCGTTGCGTTTTCCGACGCCTCCAGGTTGATCTCGCAGCAGCGCAGACCACGGGCTCGCGCCTCGCGCACGAAGCCGGCCGCCGGATAGACCGCGCCCGACGTGCCGATGGCGACGAAAAGATCCGCCGCACCGAGCGCCGCATAGATATCTTCCATATAGAGCGGCGTCTCGCCGAACCAAACGACATGCGGCCGCAATGCGCCATCGCATCCGCAACGCGAATCCGTCGAAAGGTCATCGCGGCAATCGCTCACCGCACCGCATGAGGCGCAGCGCGCTTTGAGCAATTCGCCGTGCATATGAATGACGCGCGTCGAACCGGCGCGCTCATGCAGATCGTCGATGTTCTGCGTCACGAGAGTCAATGCGCCGCCGCGCCGCGCGATTCCGGCTTCGAGCCGCGCCAGCGCGGCATGGGCGGCGTTGGGCGACGCGGCGAGCAGATTGCGCCGACGCGCATTATAGAACGCATGCACCAGGGCCGGATCGCGCATGAAGGCCTCGGGCGTCGCGAGTTGCATGGGATCGTAGCGCTTCCACAGCGCCGCGCCCGGTCCGCGAAAGACGCCAAGGCCGCTTTCGGCGGAGACGCCCGCGCCGGTGAGGATAAAGAGGTTCATCGGCGATACTCCGTCATGCCCGCGCTTGTCGCGGGCATCCACGCCGTGACATCGCAGGCGGCGGAAGCATCAAGCTGGATCGTGCAGCATCTCCATAACGGCTGCGCAGCTCTTCGGCGTGGATGGCCGGCACAAGGCCGGCCATGACGCGCCGAAGAGGAACCTCGGCAGCTTCCTTTCACCGCGTGATCAGCGTGCCGGCGCCATGATCTGTGAGCAATTCGATCAGCACGGCGTGCGGCAGTTTCCCGTCGAGAATGACGACGCCCTCGACGCCGCGCTCGATGGCGTACATGCAGGTCTCGACCTTCGGAATCATGCCGCCGGTGATCACGCCCTCGGCGATAAGGCCGGGAATATCCCCGACCTTCAGTTCTTGGATAATCTGCTTGTCCTTGTCGAGCACGCCCGGCACGTCGGTGAGGAAGATCAGGCGCTTGGCGTGAAGCGCGCCGGCGATCGCGCCGGCGAACGTATCGGCGTTGACGTTATAGCTTTCGCCGCGCGGACCTTCGGCGACAGGCGCCAACACCGGAATGAGTTCGCGGCCCAGCACCTGATCGAGCACGGTCGTGTCGACCTTGTCGGGTTCGCCGACAAAGCCGAGGTCGACGCCGTCGGGGCGTTCGATCTTTTTGGCGGTGACCATGCGTCCGTCCTTGCCGGTCAGCCCAATCGCGCGCCCGCCTTCCGAATTGATGTAGCCGACGATCTGCTTATTGATGGAGCCGGCGAGCACCATCTCGACGACGTCCATCGTCTCTTCGTCGGTGATGCGCAGGCCGTCGGCGAAGCGCGACTCGACGCCGAGCCGCTTCAGCATCGCGCCGATCTGCGGCCCGCCGCCATGCACGACGACCGGATTCACCCCAGACTGTTCGAGCAGCACCATGTCGCGGGAAAAATCGCGCGCCACCTGATCATCGCCCATGGCGTGGCCGCCGTATTTCACCACGACGATGGCGTCGTCGTAGCGCAGCATATGCGGCAGCGCCTGCATGAGAATGCGGGCTTGCTGGAGCGCGGTGTCGACGGCGTCGGTCATGGCGGTTCCTTACGACATGCGAAAGAATGCGGCCCAACTAGCCCGCCGCTACTGTCGCTTTCAAGCGTTTCGTTCGGCGAGGAGCTTCGCGATCGCGGCGCGAAGTTCGGGGATTCCCTCGCCGCCGTGCGCCGAGGTGAAAATCACTTCAGGAAAGGCGGCGGGGCGCTTCTCCAGCGCCTTCATCGTCGCGGCGAGGACCTCGTCGCGCTCGGCGATCTTCAATTCGTCATGCTTGGTCAGAATGACCTGATAGGAGACGGCCGACTGATCGAGGAGATCGAACATCTCTTCGTCAAGCGGCTTCACGCCGCGGCGCCCGTCGACGAGCACGAAGACGCGGGCGAGGCTGGCCCTCCCCTTCAGATAGTCGCGCATCAGCTGCGACCAGTTCGCCACCTTCTCCTTGCCGACGGCCGCGTAGCCATAGCCGGGCATGTCGACGAGGCGCAGCCGCTCGGCGCCTGGCGCGCCGCCAAGCGCGAAGAAATTCAGCTGTTGCGTCCGCCCCGGCGTGTTGGAAACGCGCGCGAGCGTCTTACGGTTCGTCAAGGCGTTGAGGAGCGAGGATTTGCCGACATTGGAGCGCCCTGCGAAGGCGATCTCCGGCGGGCCGATGACCGGCAGATCGCTCGCCTTGGCGCTCGCGAAGATGAAGTCGCATGGGCCGGCAAAGAGCAGCCGGCCCGGTTCGCTGAAGTCGGTTTCGGTCACGCTCTCTGGAACGTCTTGCGCAGATTATCCCAGAATTCGAACCTCACGCCGGCGCGCTTCATGATGACCCCCTGCTGGACGATGGACAGGAGATTGTTCCACGTCCAGTAGATCAGCAGGCCGGAGGCGAAGCCACCCATGGTGAATGTGAAGATCACCGGCATCCAGGCGAACATCGTCTTCTGAATCTCGTCGGCGGGCTCCGGATTCATCTTCATCTGCAGCCACATCGAGACGCCCATCAGCAGCGGCCAGACGCCGAGCGCGAGATAGGGGCCGAAGATCGCCACATGGGTGGGATCGAACGGCAGCAGCCCGAACAGGTTGAAGACATTGGTCGGGTCGGGCGCCGAGAGATCCCTGATCCAGCCGAAGAACGGCGCGTGACGCATTTCGATCGTGACGACCAGCACCTTGTAGAGCGAGAAGAACACCGGGATTTGCACGATCACCGGCAGACAGCCGCTCGCGGGGTTAACCTTCTCCCGCTTGAAGAGCTCCATCTGCTCCATGTTGAACTTGTGCTTGTCGTCGCCGTATTTTTCCTTCAGCTCTTTGATTCTTGGCTGAATCGCCTTCATTTTGGCGATCGACTGATAGCTTTTGTTGGCGAGCGGCAGGAAGGCGAGCTTGACGATAACCGTCACCGCCAGAATGGCGAGGCCGAAATTCCCCAGGAGCTTGTAAAGGAAGTCGATCAGCCGGAACATCGGCCGGGTGATGAAGTAGAACCATCCCCAGTCGATCAGAAGATCGAAGCGCTTCAGGCCAGGATTGGCTTTATAGGCGTCGAGCACGTCGACGACCTTGGCGCCGGCGAAGACATAGGTCGTCGCCTCCGCCGACTTGCCGGGCTCGATCGTCTTCTGGTCGCTGACCGTATCGGCCTGATAGGTTTTCACCGCGCCGCCCATCGAGGCGAAGCGCGCCTCCATGGGCAGATTTTGGTCGGGAGCGACCACGGCCGCCCAATATTTGTCCGTCAGCCCAACCCAGCCGCCGACCCCCTTGTAGGTCTTGACCGCGTTGTCCTCTTTCTCAATCTTGTCGTAGGTGACTTCCTCTCCCGTCTCGCCGACGACGCCGACGAAGCCTTCGTGCAACGCCGCATAGCCCGCGGATGGCGGGTGGCCGAAGCGGCTCACGCGCGCGTAGTTAAAAAGCGTGACGGGGGCGCCCGCTTTGTTCTCGACGCTGTCCTTGACGGTGAAGAGATATTCGTCGTCGACCGAGATGACGCGCTTGAAAACGAGGCCGTGGCCATTGTCCCAGGTCAGCGTCACCGGCTTTGCCGTCGTCAGCCCGTCGGCATCCGTGGTCCACAGCGTCTCGGTGGTCGGCAGCACCGGCGCGTTTTCCGTTTCGGCGGTCAGATAGCCGAGTTCAGCGTAATAGGGGCTGGGGCCGTCCTCGGGCGAGAGCAGCGTGATGATCGGGCTCGAGGGATCGACGGTCTCGCGATAATTCTTCAAGGAGACGTCGTCGATACGCCCGCCTTTCAGCGCGATCGAGCCGGAGATTGATCTTGTGTCGATGCCGATCCGGGGGCTGAGCGCCAGCGCTTCAGCGCGTGTCTTGGGCGCGGCCTTTACCGGCGGCTGGCCGGCAGTGACCCGCTCGGGCGCGCCGAGCTGAGGAACCTTGGCAATCTGCTCCTGCTGCGTCTGCGCCCGGCGCTGCTTGTCGATCTCCGGGAAGGCGTAAAAATAGTCCCACAGGCCAATGAAGACCAGCGACAACGCCGCGGCGAGGATCATGTTCTTAACGTTTTCACTCATGGCCGCGTAAGCCTGTCTTCCTGTTTGCGTCTCGGGCGCGCCGCGCCGCGATCGTTCAACCTGGCGAGTCCTTCAGTCATCTGCGCGAGCAGTTCGGCGAATGGCGCGGAAAGGGACACGGGCCGCGCGACGAAGACGTAATCGCGACCAGGCTTCGCGCCAAGGGCGCCGCCGAGCCGCAGCGCCTCGCGGAGCCTGCGGCGAATGCGGTTACGACCCACCGCGCCCGCGACCTTCCGCGTGACGGTGAGGCCGAAACGGGCCGGCGCATGCGAGTCCGTGAGCTCCCGCGGCGCCATCTGCACCGTAAAGGCTGGCAGTGCGACCCGCGCGCCGCGCGCCGCGCGCACGAAATCTCCGCGCCGGCGCAGAGTCTCCGGGCGCGGGGATTTTTCATCTTCGGCGGGGACTTGCGCCTTCATGCAGTCATCCGCCTCGTCCGCATTGAGCCGGATCAGGCCGAGAGGCGCTTGCGTCCGCGGGCGCGCCGCGCGGCGATGACGTTACGTCCGCCGACCGTGGCCATGCGGGCGCGAAAGCCGTGACGGCGCTTGCGCACAATGTTGCTGGGCTGAAATGTCCGTTTCACCGTTCTTCTCCGCTGGCGAAAGGGGCTTGCGCCCGGCTCCCGCGCTCGTCTTGCCTGTCGCCGTCGACGGCCGCGCCGCAGACAGCTCAAAAAAGTTTCGGCGCCCGCGACGACGCACAGCCGTCACAAAACATTCGCCGCCCCTTTTGGAGCGGCGCCGATCGCAGGCATATAGGAGAAAGCGCAGGTTCAAGTCAATGTTCGTCCCGCCGGTTTTGCGCCGGAGCCTCGCGAAAATGGCCGAACGCGACGCGACCGATCGTCGGCGAGTTCCCATCCGCCGGTCTCGGGTCAAAGCGCCCCGAGGAAGACGACGATCGCGGCTTTTTCGTCTGGGGTCAGACCCAGCGGACGGATTTTCGGGTCGAGCGACGGATTGGCTCCCCCGCCGCCATCGTAGAACTCGATGACCTCGGCAAGCGTCCTCAAGCTTCCGTCGTGCATGTAGGGCGAACTCTCGCTGACGCCGCGCAGCATCGGCGTCGTATAGGCCCATCGGTCCGTGGGCGCATTGGTGATCTCGAAACGGCCGACGTCATTCGGCGCGCCGGTCTGAGCAAGGCCGATCGCCGCAATGTCGACATTTTGGAGAACCCCGGGCGCGAGCTGCACCAGCCTTTTGCCGCCCGTCGCCCCCGAGCGAAACGCGACGCCTGTGTTATGCCAGGACTGATCCGTGAAAAGCGCCGTCTCAGGTCCAAGCACATGGCAGGCGGCGCAGCCGGCCTTGCCGATGAAAAGCTCATAGCCCTTCCACTCCTGAGGCGTCAGCGCCGCGCGTTCGCCGCCATAGACCGCGCGATCGAAACGCCCGCCGCCGCGCAGCAGCGCAGCTTCATAGGCGGCGATGGCGCGCCCGAGCGTCATCATCGTCGCGCCCTCGCCCGGAAAAGACGCCTCGAACAACGGCCCATATTCAACGTCGGCGCGAAGCCGGGCGATGAGCGGACCGATCCCGGAATTGCCCATCTCGTCGGCCGCGAGCAACGGCCCCCAGACCTGCGCGGCGAGATCGGTCTCGCGGCCGTCGTGAAACAGGAATTTCTTGAAGGCGACATTATAGAGCGAGGGCGCGTTGCGCCGCAGCGACCGCCCCTCCATGCCGATCGAGAGCGCGCTCTGATTGGAGGCGAAGCCCTGCGCGGGAATGTGGCACATGGCGCAGGACAAGGTGCCGTTCGCCGAAAGGCTGCGGTCGAAGAACAGTTTCTCGCCGAGCCTGCGCATCGCAGGCGTTCCCGCGACCATTGCGGGAACGGGTGGAAGCCCCAGCGGCGATTGGATGTCCTCCGCTGCGGCGTGGCCGACGCAAAACAATAGCGCCAGCGCTTGCAGAACGCGCGCAATGCCTCCCCCTTGCGGGGAGGTCGCGACACGCAGTGTCGCGGGTGGGGGACTCCGGGATGGTTTCGTCGCCGCGCTCCTACGAATGGCGAACGGCAGGACGCTCACCTCGCGGCGCCCGCATTGTTCGCCTCCGGAAACTCCATGGCGAGCGTGCGCGCGTCATTGAGCAGATTTTCGGGCGTGAGGAAGGCGGCGCTATAGATCTCGCGCACCCAGCCATCGGGATCGATCAGAAAGATCTTGAGCATATGATTGATCGCGCCCGAACGCCGCCCAGTTGGGTCGGCTTCGAAAGCGATGTCCTGACCCATTTGCGCGATCAGCGGCGAGAGGTCGCTCAGCGAACGGCTGGTGACAAACGCCCAGGGAACTTTGTCGGCTTCGTTCTCGCTGCTTTGCAGCAGGCGCATGACGTTGGGCGTATCGTGCTCGGGATCGAGACTCGCGAAGACGAGCCGCAATCTCGATTTGAGCAGCGGATCGTCATTGGCGTCCCGCGCGACCGTCTCGAAGGTCGACCACGCGAGAGGACAGCCTGCCGGATCGACGCAATGTGCGTAGAAGAAGGCGAGAGCCGTCACCGCGCCGCGCGTATAGGCGGAGAGCTGCGCCGCCCTGCCCTCGGCGTCGAGCAGTTGCGCCTCGGGGGCGCGCTGAATGCGCTGAAGAACATAAGCGCCGGGTCGCGGAAGATTAGCGGCCTCGGCCTTCGCAGCCTGCGCGCGAGTCTCGGCCGCGCGCAACGGCGCGGCCAACAGCGCTGCAGAAACCAGCGCTAGACCGACGAACGCGGCGAAAGGCGCGCGTGCGCCCTCCGTCTGTCGCGCTTTGCCCGTCACGGCGCCTCGGCCTTCTGGGCGCGCGCGGTGAATTTCATATGATGCGCGCGGCCGAGGCCTTCCTTATGGAAGTCGACGACGAAATCTTCCCTAAGCTCCTTCCCGTCCCATGAGTAGCCCTTGAGGAACTGCTCGTTGTCGGCGTTCTTCTTGTCCCAGTTGGCGAGCAGCGAGGTGGTGAAATAGACGCGCTTCCCGTCCCAGCTTTGCGAGACCATGTTCACTTGCGCGCCGATCTTTTTTGCATAGACCTGTTTGGGCGCTTCGGGATTGGAAAGATCGAAGAGCCGCGCCGTTCCGTCCATGAAGGTGTTGACCCAGAGCGACGATGCGTCGGACGAAATCGAGATGTCCACGGGCAAGGGAATTTTCGATGGATCGCCGACGTCGGCGACGGCCTTCGCCTGCCACTCGTTCTTGTCGTCCTG
Source organism: Methylocystis rosea SV97 (assembly GCF_000372845.1). Classification (GTDB taxonomy): domain Bacteria; phylum Pseudomonadota; class Alphaproteobacteria; order Rhizobiales; family Beijerinckiaceae; genus Methylocystis; species Methylocystis rosea. Next base: position 1,471,228 of record NZ_KB889963.1, on the reverse strand, counting down.
CTTGATCAGGTAGAGTTTCGAGGTGAGCGCGCCGGCGGTGATCGCCCAATTGGCGCCGGGCTTCAGCGCCCAGCGAATTTCGAGCGGCGCGCCGGGAACGGAAAACACCTTGAGAGGCTTCATCGCCTTCAAGTCCCACATCACCATCGTGTTCCCGAAATTCTTCATCGCGGAATCGTCTTGGATGAGCTGGGAAAGATCCATCATGTAGTTGGTCCAGCCGGTGAAGCTCGACGTCAGCATGCGGTTCTGGGCGGGATTGATGGCGATGTCGTAGCCATAGCCGTCGCCGCCGTCATTGAGCGGCATCGGCGTCGTCGTCACGAGTTCGCCAGCGTTGTTGTAGGTGATCAGCCCGGTGACGCCGCCGTGATCCTTCTTGTTCGAAAGCGCCTGCACCAGCATGCGGCCGGGCAGCGCGTAGAAGGTGTGCGGGCCGACATAGCCCGTGCTCTCGGCAAGATTATCGACGGTTTTGACGAGCTTCGGCGTCGAGGGATCGGAGCCGACGTCGAAGATGAAAATCTTGCTGTCGTCGAGACGGCCCGCCCAGAGATATTTGCGATCGTCGGTGAATCCCATGTGATGCGCTTCGCCGCGCCCGCCGACGGCAATCGTGTGAATCACCTTTCCGTAGGTCGCGGAGCCGGGAACGACATCGATCGTGACGAGCTTGTCGGATCCATCGCCGACGCCCTTCTCGCCGAGCGTCCAGACGTGGAGATACTGTTCCTGTCCCTTGATCAGCCCGCTCATGAAGGGCGAGTTGCAGGTTTCATCCGCGATGGCGGGCGCAAACGCGCCCCCCAAAAGAAGCGCGCAGAGAACTGCGCGTGACGGCAAGCTTTTCATTCGAACCACTCTCCCTTGTTGGTCAGTCCCCGGTCACGCCGTCGCAGGGTCTATGATCGCCCTGATTTCGCTGATCCGGTTGGCCGGAAAGCCTCCTTGCTCCGCATGTTCTTTGATCGCCGCCGCGTTCTCGGCGATGTAGACGCAGTAGACCTTATCGTCGGTGACATAGCTTTCGACCCATTGCGTCTGCGGGCCAAGCGCGCGCAGGACGGCGCAGGAGCGCCGCGAGATCGCCTGGAGATCGGTCTGCGTCATCTTCCCGGCGCCGGGGATGTCCCGTTCGATGATGAATTTCGGCATCGTCTTTCCCTACTTAGAGCCAAACTGATATGACCGGTCGTCTCATTAGGGCGCAAATCGATCACGCCTTGAAGTAGCCGTTGAGCAGCATGTCGCAGAATTGCGTCAGCGGACGCACCGAGCGCTCGATCTTCATGCGCAGCAACGCGCCCTGCCAGAAATTGACGAGAAGGTCCGCCATTTCCTTCGCGTCCATGTCCGTGCGGAAACTGCCTTCCCGCTGAGCTCGGGCGATTCCCTCGCGCAGCTTGTCGCGATAGCGGTGCACGGCCTCGCGCAGCGAAGTCTGGCAGAGATCGCTCGTGTCGCCGATCTCGCCGATGAGATTGCCGAGCAGGCATCCGCCCCGAAAATCCAGGCGTTCCGTCTCTTCGATCAGCCCATCGAAGTAGGCGCGCAGCGCCGTCGCGGCCCCAAGATCCTTTCGCTGAAGCTGTGCGTCGAGCCGTTTGATGAACGGTTCGATGTAATGTGCGACGACCTCGGCGCTGAAGGCCTCTTTGCTCTCGAAATAATTGTAGAAGGAACCCTTCGGCACGCCGACGCTCTGCACTAGCTCCTGCAGACCGGTGCCGTGATAGCCCTGCTCCATCAGCAGGGCGACTCCCCGGTCCAGAAGCTTCTCCTTCAGCTCTTTGGCGTCGCGTCGGCTCATGGCGTCATAATATGACCAGTCGTCTTATTTTGGCAAGAGCGCTCGGACTACGCCGGCGCGAAACGACTGGATCAGAAGCGCGAAGCGTTTTGCGCACGGCATCGGCTGCGCTCTCTTCGCAAGCGTGTCGTCGCAAGCGTGTCGTCGCCCCGCCTCATTGACGCCGCGCATTGGGCGAGGCGATGGCGCTCGTGAGGCCATGAGCGCCCGGTGAGCGCCCGACGAGCGCCCTATGACCGCCCTGCCCGCATGCGCGCCGCGCGCTGCGCAATTCGTTACGCGCCGCGTATTTTGTCTTTGCCCACCGGACTCGCGGCGGCGTATAGATTGGAAATGACGCGTGATTCGCGCGTCGCTGTCCGTGTCCTTCCAGACGTAGCGTGACGCGTCCGCCTTGCTTACCGCCCAAGATTAAGATTTAGGGCAGCGTTTGAGGCGTAAGTGAAGGTTTATTAACCAATTCCGCTTACCTTCGCTGGAAGGTCGGTCAGGTCGCTGAGGCGAGGACTCTCGCCGGCCGCCGGCGCGCGTCCTTCGCGCGATCGGTCGCGGACGATGGAGCTCGGTGGGGAACCAACATGCGCGTTTTATTGATCGAAGACGACAGCGCGACGGCTCAAAGTATTGAGCTCATGCTCAAATCCGAGAACTTCAACGTCTATACGACCGATCTCGGCGAAGAGGGCATCGACCTCGGCAAGCTCTATGACTACGACATTATTCTTCTCGACCTTAACCTGCCCGACATGTCCGGCTACGAGGTGCTGCGCACGTTGCGCGTCGCCAAGGTGAAGACCCCGATCCTCATTCTCTCCGGACTCGCCGGCATCGAAGACAAGGTGAAGGGCCTAGGCTTCGGCGCCGATGACTATCTGACGAAGCCCTTTCACAAGGACGAACTCGTCGCGCGCATTCACGCCATCGTTCGCCGCTCGAAGGGCCACGCCCAATCGATCATCATCACCGGCGACCTCATCGTCAATCTCGACCAGAAGACGGTGGAAGTCAGCGGCGCCAGGGTGCATCTGACCGGCAAGGAATATCAGATGCTGGAGTTGCTCTCGCTGCGCAAGGGCACCACGCTGACGAAGGAGATGTTCCTCAATCATCTCTATGGCGGGATGGACGAGCCCGAATTGAAGATCATCGACGTGTTCATTTGCAAATTGCGCAAGAAGCTCGCCAACGCTAGCGAAGGCCGCAACTACATCGAGACCGTTTGGGGCCGCGGCTATGTGCTGCGAGAGCCCAGCGAAGCGGAAGAACGCATCACCGCCTGATACGGCGCCATCGCCAACGCTGAAGCAAAAGCGCGATCACGAGCGAATCGCAAAACGCCGCGTCCGAGGATGCGGCGTTTTCTTTTGCCAACTGAAGCATCTCGCGGAACAGGCGTGTGCGCGATTGGTTTACGGTGCGGGGGCGGAACGTCGAGGAGACGAAGATGAGGAAACCCCTGCTGGTCGGAGTCATTGCGCTTTCGCTTATGGCGCCCAGTTACGCGCTTGCCGCGTCGTGGTCGAAATCCGGCTCAACGGCCACGATGACCCGATCAAACCGAGTGGACGCCACGACCCAGAACTTCGTGGACAAGGCCTGGAACATCGGCAATTTTGAAATCCAGGCCGGACGCGAAGCTCAGAACAAGGCGAACACTCAGGACTTCCTCGACTATGCCCGTAGGATCGTAAGAGATCACACGAACATGGACGACGAACTGAAGCCGATCCTGCAGCAAGGCGGGATTAACGCTCCGAACGCGCTCGACAAGGAACACCAGAATCTTCTGCAGCAATTGACGTCAGCGACTGGCGCGCGCTTCGAAGAGCGCTTCCGGACACAGCAGATCGACGGACACGAGAAGGCTGTGAAGCTTTTCGAAAGCTACGCCAGGAACGGTCAGAACGCCGATCTGAAGCGATGGGCGCAGAGCGCCATTCCGATGCTGGAGAATCACCTGCGCGACGCCAAGGCGCTGCCGCGCGCGACTCAGCGAAGCACCAGCGCCGAATAACACGGCTCCGCTTAGCTGATACGCTTCATCGAAAACGGCAGGATCCGCGCGGGTCTCGCGCGGGTCCCGCAAGGCTCGCCCCGGAGCTTGGCTTCAGGCGACGGCGCTCTCTGCAGGAGCATCCATCCCCGCCGCCGCTTGGACAGGGATCGCCTCGATCGTCACGAGTTCAGGCTCGCTGGAAACAACAACCTGCATGCCGCAGGAATTGGCCACGAGACCGGCGTAATAGGCCTGAATGGCGCGGGCGTCGATCGCGCCCTCTTCCGATTCGCCTTCGAGCAAGCGAGGAACGTTCGACGCGACGCGCGCATTGACGCCTTTCGCCTCGATTCTGAACGTCACCCGATCGTCTTCACCCGCCGAGCTAACGGAAATCACGCCGCCACGCGGGATCGCCGCGTCGGCCAAGACGCAGAGGTTCAGCAGCAGCTTGACCTTGTTCTTGGACATCAGCACACGCGGAACGCTCCAAAAGAGTTGCGTGCGATCGTCGGCGATCAGCTGGCGCGTCACCAGTTCGGCGTCGCCCGTGTCGATCGACGCGCCCTTCGAACCTGCGGCGCCGAAGGCGAGCCGGCAAAACTGCAACCGCGCCGAAGCCTCATTGGCGCTCGATTTGATCAGCGCCAGCGCATGGCCGCGCATCTCGGCGTCCTTCTCCTCCTCGAGCACTTCAAGACCATTGACGATCGCGCCCACCGGCGAAATGACGTCGTGACAGACCCGCGAGGACAGGAGCGCGGCAAGATCGAGTGGGTCGAGCGAGAATTTGGTCATGATGCCATCCAAAGCGGGTGAAGGCGGCGACGTCTCAAGAAAGCTTGATCCCGTCTTCCTGTATGATGCGCGGCGGACTGACGCGGCGCGCGAATCACTGCGTTCAGGCTAAAACGAAACTAGCGGGCGCCGCGCGGATTGCAAATGACATGCGCCTGAATCGTAAACAGACGTTGGGGGAATCGAACGATGGCGGCGGAGAGATTTGTTCAGTCGGCGAGCGCGTCTGGCGACATCGAAGACCTCGCCCGCCTTTTCGCGAATATGGCGATTGCGGCGGGCGCGCTGGCGATGGAGACGCTGGCCCATGCAAACATCGAGTCACGACTCAAGGGCGATACGTCGCCCGTGACCGAGGCGGACGAGCGGATCGAGGCCTATCTGCTCCGCGAACTCGAAGCGGCGCTGCCCGGCGTGCCCTTTTTGGCCGAGGAGAGCGTCGCGCGCGGCAAGACGCTCGGCGCCGGCGACGCCTTTTTGTTGATCGATCCGATTGACGGCACGCGCGAGTTTCTCGCCCGCAGCTCCGATTTCACCATCAATGTGGCGCTCGCGGAGAAGAACGCGCCGCGCGTTGGCGCGGTTTACGCGCCGGCGCAAGGCCGCGTCTGGTTCGCCGGCGCGCAGGGCTATGAGGCGCAGGCGGTCCCTGGCGGGCCCTTGCCGCCGATGCAGGACTGGCGTCCGCTGCGCGCGCGGCCGCGTCCCCCGGAAGGGTTGGTCGCGTTGATTTCGAAGTCTCATCTCGACGAGGCGACGAAGGCGTTTCTCTCGCGACAGCATATCGCGCGCAGCGCGCCCGTCGGCTCCTCGATTAAATTCTGCCTACTCGCCAATGGCGAGGCGGACGTCTACCCGCGTTTCGGACCGACGATGGAATGGGACACCGCTGCGGGCGACGCCGTGTTGCGCGCGGCCGGCGGCGTCACGCTCGATCCGGATGGCGCGCCGCTGCGCTATGGCAAGAAGGCCGACGATTATCGCAATGGTCCATTCGTCGCCTGGGCCGACGCGGCCGCGCTCGAAGCCGCTGCAACGCTTCCTTAACTACGGCGCGCGACTTTGACGGGCGCAAACCCGCCTGTCGCCTTTGCGACGCAACTGCGCCGCGGGTCGGCCATCGTTGACGCCGACGCATGGCGCTTGAACACGTTCGTCCTGGAGTTCGTCGTCATGAGCAAATCTTCGTTCAACGCCGCCTCGCGCCGCGACCTGTTTCGCCTCGCCGCCGCCTCGGCCTGCGCTTGGGCGGCTCCTGGTTCTTTCGCCCGCGCGGCGCAGCGGCCCGAAACCTATTCCAGCGGAGAGATCGTCGAGAACGGCCACCGCTTTTTCGGCTCTATTTCTCGCGGCCTCGCCGAAGGCGTCGAGCGCGCATCGCGGCAGTGGGGCAGTCCGAACGCTTACATTCTCGGCGAGGAAGCGAGCGGCGCTTTCGTTGGCGGGCTCCGCTACGGCCAGGGCAGGATGTATACGCGCAACGCCGGCCAGCAGCGCGTGTTTTGGCAGGGCCCATCGATTGGCCTCGACGCCGGCGCCGACGGCGATCGGACGATGATGCTCGTTTATAATCTGCCGTCGGTCGACTCGATCTATCGGCGGTTCTCCGGCGCCGCCGGATCAGCCTATCTCGTCGGCGGCCTCGGATTCACCGCGCTCAACAGTGACGAGGTCGTCGTCATGCCGGTGCGCTCGGGACTTGGCGCGCGGCTCGGCCTCAATCTCGGCTATCTGAAATTCACGCCGGAATCGACCTGGAACCCGTTCTGATCCGATCCGATGCGCCGACTTAAGGCGCAAAAGCCCCGTTCAAAGGACCGGGTGGCGGCGCGCGCCCGCGCGCGGCGGAGACGGATCGAGCGGCTCCCTGGCGACGAATCCGCAGAAGCCGCAGGCCTCGTCGCCGCGCTGCCCGCGCCAGCGGCAATCATGACGAATGCTGCAGTCGTAGGCGGGACTCGGCTTCACTGGCGCACCCGCCTCAGCGAGCAGTTGCGCGATGCGGCCGAGCACGGCGCATCCGCCGCCGCTCCAATGCGCGCAGTCGTTTTCAACGCAAATCGGCGCGAATCGGATGCGCGCAGCCGGCGCGGCCTGCGTTTGCGCCGCGGCGAGAACGCTTTCATCCGCCGCGAGCGTGGTGGCGAAACCTCGCTCATTGGCGCCTTGCGGGCTTCTTTCGGCCGGATCGCCGACAAGAAGCGCGGGAGCCCCGGGACAGCGCATGGCGCTCATCGGCGAGCCTGCCCGAATCGCGGCGCGCCGCGCGCGCCGCCACCGCAAAAAACGCCAGCGGATAACGTCATTTGGCTTCTCCTGCTTTCAGCGAGCGACGCCAGCGGCCGTTGCTTCCGCCGTTCTGCAGCCCGCTAGGGGGAAAGTCGTCATCCAAATGGACGACGCGGCGCGCCGCGGTCGTATTGCATCGCGCGCGCCGACGAACCATAGCTCGTGCTTTGCGTTCCGCGTCATTACGTGGCAAAATCCGCAGCGCCGTCCGCCTTGAGACGGATCAAGGATTGCTGCGTCTTGATCGAACAAGCGATGTATTTCGCGCTCGGCTTCCTCGTCGCCGGGCTTTTCGCCTTGATGTTCCTCCCCGCTTTCTGGCGGCGCGCGCTTCGTCTTTCGATGCGACGGCTGCAGATGCTTGCGCCGATGTCGATGGAGGAAGTCGTCGCCGAGCGCGATCTGCTGCGCGCCGAGTTCGCCGTGCGCGAGCGGCGGCTCGAACAAGCGATGGAGGCGACGCAAGCCACGCGGGCGCACGATCTCGCGACGGTCGGCCGCCATGTCGCGCGGATCGCCGAACTTGAAACGCAGCTCAATCGCGCCGAAGCCGACAATCGCGACATGAACATGCGCGCCAATGAGGCGGAGAAGGTTTTGGGCGAGCGCACCGAGCTTCTGAAGGCCACCGAGAGAGCGCTGCATGAAATGACCGACCGCGCCGAAGGCCGCGTCGCGCAGCTGCGCCTGATTCGAACCGAGACGGCGGCGCAGGACGAAGGCGCCGGGGCGCAGCTGGACGGTTTCGTCGCCGCCTATGAGTCGCGCGTCGCGGCGCTGCATCAGCACAATAGCGAGATGCAGCGCGAACTGCAGGTCTTGCGCGACGAGCACGCGCGCGCCGCGCAGTCGGGCGCGCGGGCCACGGAGCTTGAAGATCTGCTGACGCGCATGTCGGGCGAACTTGCCGCGACCCGCACGCTGGGCGAGACGCTCGCCGCTGAACTCGACGCGGCGCGGGCGCAGCTCAAAGCCGCCGAAGAACGCCAAAAGAGCGACGGCGACCAATTGGAAGGGGCGCTGCGCGTGGCGCGCGCCGAAGCGAACGACGCCGCCGGAAAGCTCGAATCGGCGCGCGCCGACAACGCCATGCTGCAAGGCGCCGTCGAGGCGCTGCGCGCGGAGCGGGCCAATCTGCGCCGCGCCGTCAACGGGTCCAAGGGTTTGTCCGTTGTTCCCGTCGCGGCGAGCGACGCCGAAATCGCCGCCCTGCGCGAAGCGATCATCGATTTTGGCGACCGCGTCGTCGCGCAGGAGCTCGAGGCGCCGGCGACGCGCGCCTAAAGCGCGCCTTCCACACCCGATCGCCTGGCGCCTTCCCCTTCCCGAAGGCCTCGGCACGAATACGAAATCGTCATTTCGTCGACGGCGCTGTTGACCCGCGGCGCGCGCTTTGGAACAAGTTGCGCCTTCGTCACGCTTACGCGAGGCCGCTTGTGTTCTTCGTCGCCCTTTGCCTGGATAAGCCCGATCACGTCGAGCTGCGCATGTCGACCCGCGCCGCGCATCTCGCCTTCCTCGACAAGCACGCCGCGCGCGTGAAGCTCGGCGGCCCTTTTCTGGACGGCGAGACGCCGGTCGGCTCCCTGCTCATTCTCGACTGCGAGAATGAGGCGGCGGCGCGCGCGCTGCTCAGCGAAGACCCTTACGCCGCGGCCGGCCTCTTCGCCTCGGTGGAGCTGAAACCCTGGAAACGCGTGGTGGGAGCGCAGCTCTAGTGGCGCATTGGCTGTTAAAAAGCGAGCCGTCGAGCTGGTCCTGGGATCAGCAGGTCGAGGCCGGCGCCAAGGGCACGTTCTGGAACAGCGTGCGCAACCACTCGGCCAAACTCAATCTGATGGCGATGAAGAAGGGCGAAAAGGGCTTCTTCTATCATTCGAACGAGGACAAGGCGGTGGTCGGCATCGTCGAGATCATCAAGACCTATTATCCCGACCACACCGACGAGAGCGGCAAATTCGGCATGGTCGATGTGAAGGCCGTGAAGGCTTTGAAAAAGCCGGTGACGCTTGCCGAGATCAAAGCCGAACCGCGCCTCAAGGACATGGTCCTCGTCAACAATTCGCGCCTCTCCGTGCAGCCGGTGAGCGACGAAGAGTGGCGCGTCGTGCTGGAGATGGCGGGAGAGAAGGCGTAATCACCCGCCGTTCTGCGCCGCCTTGTCATGGGCGAGCGTCGGCGCGTCCGACATGCCGTGGTTGATCTTGTCGAGGATCTTCGGCAGTTCGTCGGCCTCCGGATTGAGGTCGCGCGCATGGTTCCACTGGAAATGCGCTTCGAGCTTACGGCCGACGCGCCAATAGGCGTCGCCGAGATGGTCGTTGATCACTGGGTCTGACGGCTTCAGATCGATCGCCTTCTCCAATTCGCGCACGGCGTCGTCATAGCGCCCGAGGCGGTAATAGGCCCAGCCGAGGCTGTCGACGACATAGCCGTCGCGCTGCCGCAGATCGACGGCGCGGCGCAGCATCTTGAAGGCTTCGTCGAGGTTAGAGCCCTTGTCGACCCACGAATAGCCGAGATAGTTCAACACCAGCGGCTGGTCGGGGTTGAGATCCAGCGCCTTCTTGAGATCGGCTTCCGCCGCCGGCCAATCCTTGCGCCGTTCATTGGCGATGCCGCGATAATAGTAGAGCAGCCACAGACTCTTGTCCGCCTTGGACCGCAGATCGAGCACGCGCGTATAGGTCACGGCGGCGTCGGCGAAGGCCTTGCGCGAGCGCTGAAGATTGCCGAGCGCCGTCAACGCCTCCTGATTCTTGGGGTTAGCGGCGACGATCGCGGAGAGATTTTCGCTGGCCTCTTTGGTTTTGCCGAGCGTCTCCAGCAGAAGCGCCGCCTGCACGTCGGCGTTGACGCGCAGCGGACTGTCTTTCGGCACGCTTTGATAAAGATCGATGGCGGCCTCTTCCTGCTTCATGCGCTCATAGACGTCGCCGAGCGTGACGATGGCGAGAGCGTTCTCCGGCGCAAGATGCAGCGCGAGGCGCAGATAGATGAGCGAGGCGAGTTCGTCGCCCTGGCGGCCGCCGACGGCGCCCAGCCCGTAAAGCACTTCACCCGCGCCTTCGTCGGCGTTGCGCACGAAGGCCGGCAGCGGCTTGCCCTCCTCGAGCGCGGCGAGGCCAGCGACGACAATCGGGTGACTGGGCGCGACCTCGTCGAAGGCGAGGTAGAGTTGCTTCGCCTCGTCGCGCCGTCCGTGCGTCGCGAGAAAGCGCGCATAGGCGTCGACAAGCCGCAGCGTGTTCTTCTCGGCGGTATAGGCGGACTTGAAGCGCTTTTCAGCCTCCGCCTTGTCGCCGCCGAGATCGGCGATCAGGCCCGCATGATAGTCGCGAAACACCACGAAGGCGTCATCGGTGAGCGTATCGAGCGTTGCGAGGGCGCGACGCGTGTCCTTGGCGCCGGCGTAACTCCATGCGGAGAGCAGCGTCGAGGTGATGTCGCGGCGCCGATCCCCGCCGCCCTTTGCGAGTTCGGCGCGCGCGGCGGCGTATTTGCGAGTCTTGATCAGATCGACCCCGCGGGCGAGATGCGCGAGCCCGTTCGTGCGGTCATGCGCGATCACGCGGCCGGTCAGCGAGAGGGCCTCCGACATATTGCCGTTGGCGAGCGCCGCGACGAAGGCGCGGTCGGCGAGATCGGTGTTCTTGGGATCGTCGCGCAAGGCCTCGCGGAAGAAGGTCGAGGCGGCGAGCGTGTCGCGCTGCGCGCCGGCGACGATCGCGGCGAGATAATTGCCCGACAGGCTGGAGCCGACCTCGAAAGGCCGGGCGACGATGATATTTTCCCGCGCCGCGAGGCTGCTGTCGCAGGAGAGCCCGAAGGCGCCGGATCCCGCAAGCAAGATGCACGATAGGCGCGCCAGAGCGCGTCTCGCGCGGCTGGCCGGAGACGCAAACAGAAGAGCTGAATTGGGCACTGGCGCTTCCCTAAAAGGCGACGATCGCGCGCAAAGGCCGCCCCACGCGGAACAGCGGCCTAAAAGTCCAAGGTCGCGCCTAAAGATGGCCCTTTTGGGCCGATGACGCAAGGCGGAAGAAATCCCGGCAGGGCTTCTCCCATTTGCGGAGAAGCCCAAAGGAAAGCTCAAGCCTGTCGGATCGCGGCGACGATTTTTTGCGCCGCGTCGTCGAGATCGTCGGCGGGAATGACGTTCAGGCCCGACTCATTGATGATCTTCTTGCCAAGATCGACATTGGTGCCCTCGAGCCGCACGACCAGCGGCACTTTCAGGCCCACTTCCTTCACGGCCGCGATCACGCCTTCGGCGATGGTGTCGCAGCGCATGATGCCGCCGAAAATATTGACGAGAATGCCCTTCACGTTCGGATCGGCGGTGATGATCTTGAACGCGGCCGTGACCTTCTCGGTCGTGGCGCCGCCGCCGACGTCGAGGAAGTTCGCCGGAAACTCGCCGTAGAGCTTGATGATGTCCATCGTCGCCATGGCGAGGCCGGCGCCATTGACCATGCAGCCGATATTGCCCGGGAGCGAGATGTAGGCGAGGTCGTATTTCGACGCCTCGATCTCCTTCTCGTCCTCCTCGCTCTTGTCGCGCAGCTCGACCATGTCCGGATGGCGGTAGAGCGCATTGTTCTCAAAACTGACCTTGGCGTCGAGGCAGCGCAGCTTGCCGTCCTTGGTGACGATCAGCGGATTGATCTCCAGGAGCTCCATGTCCTTGGCCACAAAGGCGGCGTAGAGCTTTTCGGTAAGCGCGCCCGCCTGCTTGGCGAGATCGCCGGTGAGGCCGAGCGCCGCGGCGACCTGGCGGCCGTGATGCGGCATTAGCCCCGTCGCCGGATCGACCGAGAAGGTCACGATCTTCTCGGGCGTGTCATGCGCCACCTTCTCGATGTCCATGCCGCCTTCGGTCGAGACCACATAGGCGATGCGCGACGTCGCGCGGTCGATCAGCATCGACAGGTAGAATTCCTTGTCAATCGCGGCGCCGTCTTCGATATAGAGGCGATTGACCTGCTTGCCGGCCTCGCCGGTCTGCTGCGTGACGAGCGTCGCGCCCAGCATCTCTTTGGCGAAGGCTTCCGCCTCGTCGATGGACTTGGCGATGCGCACGCCGCCCTTGTCGCCCGCAGATGCTTCCTTGAACTTGCCCTTGCCGCGCCCTCCGGCGTGGATCTGCGCCTTCACCACATAGACCGGACCGGGGAGCTTTTCGGCCGCCGCGCGCGAATCTTCGGCGCGCAGCACGGCGAAGCCTTCAGCGACGGGCGCGCCGAACTCGCGCAGAACGGCCTTGGCCTGATATTCGTGGATGTTCATGGGCTATGTCTCCCTGGCGCAATGGCGCGCCGGCGCGGCGAAAAATCGCGCTCAATGGGCATAGGCGGAGCCGTTTCGTCAAGGCGGCGCCGGGTCGCGGCGACGCGCGCATTCCGACAACGCGCCGCTTGGAACAATTCTGAGCGCCGGCGGTTCAATGACACGGAGCTCCCCTCTCCCCTCTTCGACTGCGCTCGGCCAACCTGGCCGGGCGCTTTTTCTTGAGCCGAGGCGTTTGGCGATTGGCGTGAGGGCTTCCCTCCCTTGCCTGGGATCAATCCCTATGATCGAGTGCGAAAGCTCAGCCTCATGCACTCTCGTGATGACCAGCATCGATAATCCATTCGGCGCACGCGCCCAAAAATACTGGGATCGTCGCTACGATCTGTTTTCGAAATGGGATGAGGGCGTCGAAACCGATGAGGTGGGGCTGTTCTCCGTCAAGCCGGAGCGCTTTGCTCTGGAGATCGGCAATCTCCTGAACGGCGCCGTCGTGTTAGACGCCTTTTGCGGCATCGGCGGCTCGGCGATCGGATTCGCCAGATGCGGCAAGCGCGTCATCGCCGTCGACGTCGATCGCGACAGGCTGTCCATGGCGAAGCATAACGCCGAGATCTATGGCGTCTCAGCGCGCATCGAATTCATTCATGACGACGTGATGGAAGTCTATCCCAAGCTCTCATTCGATGCGCTGAATATCGACCCGCCCTGGGGCGGACCGGACTACTTCACGAAAACGCACTTCGGCTGGCAGGATTTTTTACCGAATCCGCTGCCTCTTATTCGCAAGGCGATCCATTCGGGGATTGCCGTCGCCGTCGGACTGCCGGCGAATTTTTCACCTGACGAACTGCGCGAACTGCCGCCAGAAACCGTTTTACGGGAGTCCCGGGACGCCACGCGCGTTCTGTTCCGGACGGCTTATTATCCGCCGGTGGAGTGAGCGCGGCTTGGCCGAAGCGAAATTTGAAATACGAGCTACCGCACATAGGCGGCTTCGCCAATGCTTATCTGTTGGCGCTCCCTAGGGGACTCGAACCCCTGTTTTCGCCGTGAGAGGGCGACGTCCTAGACCGCTAGACGAAGGGAGCGGGAAGGAGCGTTCTATAGACCGCCGCCGCCCGCCGGGCAAGCTGTCGCGCAACGATCAGCCTCAACCGCCCGCCGAAGTTTTGCGGCCGAGCAGCGTGCGCGTCGCGACGCGCTTCGCCTCGCCCTCGGCGGCGAGATAGAGCGCGCCCTTACCGCCCTTGGCGCCGCGCACCGCCTCATTGATGCGATCGATCGAAGAGGGTTTGGGCGGCGCGCCCGCGATCTCCACGCGTTCGGCGGCGGACTTCGCCGCCTGCGCCGGCTTCGCGGCGCGATAATCATCGATCGCGGTCAGTTCGCCGGCGATGACGGCGCCCTTTTCCAGCTCGATCTCGCCATAGGTGATCTTGCCCTCGACGCGTCCGGTGGCGCGCACGACGAGCAGCTGCTTGATCTCGATATGATCGGAGATCCAGCCGCTGACGTCGGCTTCCGTGGCGCTGACCTTGCCGCGGATGACGCCGCCCTGCCCCACCTGAATGACGCGCGCGGAGACGTCGCCCTCGATCGCGCCGTCGACGATGATGAGATCCGAGGCGGAGATCTCGCCCTTGAGCGTCACGCCGGCGCCGATATAGGCGACATTCTCTTCCTCGGGCCGAAAGTCCATCGCGTTCTTCGCCATCGCCAAGCTCCTCGGTCGTTCAAATGCGCGGAAAAGCTTACGTTGAGCGCGTCTCAACATTCAACGGAAAAAGCGCCAAAGGCGGCTCAAGGCGGCTTAACCCGGCTTGTCCGTCGTCTCCGACAGCGGATGCAGATCGCGCACCATCGCCCGCATGCGCTCGTCGAGCACATGCGTATAGATCTGCGTCGTCGAGATGTCCGCATGGCCGAGCAGTTCCTGCACCACGCGCAGATCGGCGCCGTTCTGCAGCAGATGGCTCGCAAAGGCGTGGCGCAGCGCATGCGGATGCATCGCGGCGGCCGGCAGGCCGGCGGCGCTCGCCAGCGCCTTGAGATCACGCGCGAAGGCCTGGCGGGTCAGGTGACCGCTGTCGCTGTCGGCGGGGAACAGAAAGCTCGAGCCGGCGCGCTCTAGCGCCATCTCCTCAAGCAGCTTGCGGTAGGAAAGAAGCGCGCGGCGCGCCCGATCGGTCAGCGGCGCCAGGCGCTCGCGCCCGCCCTTGCCGCGAATGGCGATGAAAGGATCGCGCGAATGCGCGGCGGTTTTTGGCAGCGAGACAAGTTCGGAGACGCGCAGGCCGGTGGCGTACAGCGTTTCGAGCAGCGCATAGAGCCGCGTCGCCCGCAGCCGCTCGCCGGCAGGCCGCGTTTCGTCATCGAGTCCTTCACTCGCGATCGTGAGCAGCCGATCGATCTCCGCGGTGGAGAATACGCCGGGCGCGCTGCGCCGCATCCGCGGTCCGTCGAGCGCCGAGGCAGGGTCGTCGGCGCGATGGCGGTCGACGTAGAGAAATTTGTGGAACTGGCGAATCGCCGAAATGCGCCGCGCCACCGTCGCCGCCGACATGCCGCGCGGCTCCAATGAGGCGAGATAGGCGCGAATGTCTTCCGTCGTCGCGGCGCCGGGATCGCGGCCATTCGCGGTAAGATGCGCGATGTAATCGGAAAGATCGCGCCGATAGGCGTCCTGCGTGTTGCGCGCCGCGCCACGCTCCGCGGCCAGCATGTCGAGAAAGGCGTCGAGCTGGCGCGCTGCGCCGGCTTTCATGCGCTTAACTCCCCAGCGTCATTCCGCACAGGCGTCACGAATGACAGCCTTCACTTGTTCAACCGCTGCGCCGGGATCGTATAGGTCATCTGGCGCGGTTGCGGCGTCACATAAGCGACGAGGGCGACCATGACGCCATAGGCGATCGCGACGATGGCGCCGACGACGATCAGAAAGCGGATGAGACTCGGCAAGGATTCGACTCAGCCCCCATAAACCCGAAGACTCTCTTCGCCCGAACGCGCGTCGATTGCAACCCGCGCGATGGTCGGCGCGCATGCGCTTGAAATGTTCGGCGCGGGACGCCGCCGATCGCGTTCAAAAGGCGCGCGACGCCAAGCCTTAGAAATGCGTTTCGGGGTCTTCGTCCTCGGGGCGAATTTCGTGGCGCATGATCAGCGGCGCCTGCGACAGCGCGAAGACGAGCGTCAGCGGCAATATGCCGAAGACCTTGAAATTCACCCAGTCGTCGGTCGTCAGAATGCGGCGCAGGACTTCATTGAGCCCGGCAAGCGCGAAAAAGAACAGGCCCCAGCGTATAGTGAGCTTGCGCCAGCCCGCGTCGTCAATGTGGATCGCCATGTCGAAGACGATCGGCAGCAGCAGCTTGCCGAAATAGAGCGCGCCGATGAGGCCGGCGCCAAACAGCGTGTAAAGGATCGTCACCTTCAGCTTGATGAAGGTTTCGTCATGCAGAAAATAGGTGAGCGAGCCGAAAACCAGCACCAGCACGGCGGTGACGACGGGCATCGCCGGCAGATGTCGGGTGATCGCCCATGAGACGGCGAGCGTAACGACAACGCCGGCCATCAGCACGCCGGTCGCGGCGAAAATGCCGTATTTGGAATTGATGACGAAGAACAGCAGCAGCGGTCCCAGTTCCAGTGCGAGCTTCAGCCAGGGATTGAGCTTTCTTTTTGCCGCGATGGCCGTTTCCTGCGTCATCTCTCTTAGCTTTCCGCCTCTGACGTTTCTTCAAGCCCTGCAATCGCCCGTGCGAAGTCGCGCGCCGCAAACGGCTCCAGATCGTCGGCGCTTTCGCCCACGCCGATAAAGTGGATCGGCAAGCCGTAAGTCTCGGCGATTGCGACCAGAATGCCGCCTCGCGCGGTGCCGTCGAGCTTGGTCATCACGAGGCCCGTGACGCCGGCGACCCGCTCGAAAACATCCACCTGCTGCAGCGCGTTCTGTCCGACGGTGGCGTCGAGCACGAGCAGCACCGCATGCGGCGCCTCGGCGTCGGCTTTTTTCATCACGCGAACGATTTTTTCAAGCTCGGCCATCAACTCGGCGCGATTTTGCAGTCGGCCGGCCGTGTCCATGAGCAAAATGTCGGCGCCCTGCTCTTTCGCGCGCTTGATCGCGTCGAAGGCGAGCGCCGCCGCATCGGCGCCTTCCGCGCCCGATACGACTTCGGCGCCAAGCCGCGCGCCCCAGACCTCGAGCTGCTGGACCGCCGCGGCGCGGAAGGTGTCGCCCGCCGCAAGCAAGATCGTTTTGCCCTCGCCGGTCCATTTCGCGGTGAGCTTGGCGATGGTCGTCGTCTTGCCCGAGCCGTTGACGCCGACGACGAGAATGATGAAGGGCTTCTTGGCGTCGTCGACGACGAGTTCCTCGGCGACCGGCGCCAGCACGCGCTCGACTTCGCGCGCAAGGATTTCGCGCACTTCCTCGGGCTCGATGTCGCGCTCGTAGCGCGCCTTGCCGACCGCCTCGGTGATGCGCGTCGCGGCGCCCACGCCAAGATCGGCCCGCAGCAGCACGTCTTCGAGCTCCTCGAGCGTCAGCGCGTCGAGCTTGCGCTTGGTGAAAACGTCGGCGACGCCCTGGGTGATCGCCTGCGAGGTGCGCGAGAGGCCGCCGGACAGGCGCGACCACCAGGAGCGCTTTTCCTCCTCAGGCGCCTCTTGCTCAGGCGCCGGCTGGGGCGCCGCTTCGGGCGCGGGCTCGCTCTGGCCGCCGCCAAACAGGCGGGAGAACATGCCGCGCTTTTTACCTTCGGTGTCCTGGCTCATTCACGGGATGGACTACACGAGTTGCGCCGAAAGGGCCAGCGGTCGAAGTCCCTTGCCGCGCGCGTGGCGCCAATGCAAGAGACGCTCCCAAAAATGGCGGCGCTCGCCATGGCGCCGGAACATCCCATGAAACGCCGGGTTGTTCTCCCGTCTAACGGTTCGACGGGAGGCGCGCAATGCAAGCCAGGACGCGACAGCTCTTCGCCGGCGCATTCGCCTTGACGCTGATCACCGCCACGGCGGGCTCGGCCTTTGCTCAGTCCCCGGGATATCATCCAGGCCAGCCCGGCTGGTATGGAAGGGCCCGGCCGCCCGCCTACGCGGGAGATTGTAAATTCCCCTATCCGCCGGGTTACCGCCACGATCTGAAAGACTGGCGCACCGGCTTCACCGATCGCGATTTTTCCTGCTACAGGCTCGATAATGACTAAGCAGCCACGGCTCGAAATCGCTGGCTAAAAAGCTCTCCCCGTCTGCAGCCGCAGCAGCGCGCTGACAAGCGCGTCGATGTCCGCGCATGTGTTGTAGAAGGCCAGCGACGGGCGCACGGTGGCTTCGAGGCCGAAGCGGCGCAGAATCGGTTGCGCGCAGTGATGACCGGCGCGAACGGCGATCCCCTCGCGATCGAGCGCTTTGCCGACCTCTTGCGAATCGTGTCCATCGAGCGTGAAGGAGAGCACCGAGGCTTTCTCCGGCGCCGTGCCGATGAGGGTCAGACCCGGAACGGTCGTCATCTTTTCGGTCGCATAGACGAGAAGATCGTGCTCGTAACGGGCGATCACCTCCATGCCGATGGCTTCGACATAGTCGAGCGCCGCGCCGAGCCCCACGGCGTCGGCGATATTGCCCGTGCCGGCCTCGAAGCGCTCCGGCGGGCCTTGGTAGATCGTCTTTTCGAACGTGACGTCGGCGATCATATTGCCGCCGCCCTGCCACGGATCGAGATGTTCGAGCACGGCGTCCTTGCCGTAAACGACGCCAATGCCGGTCGGGCCGAACACCTTATGGCCGGAGAAGACGAAGAAGTCGCAGCCGATCGACTGGACGTCGACAGGCATATGCGAAACCGATTGCGCGCCATCGACGAGCACGCAGGCGCCGTAACGATGCGCGATCGCCGTGATCTCCTGGACGGGCGTAACCGTGCCGAGCGCGTTCGAGACCTGCGAGACCGCGACGATCCGCGTCTTCGGGCCCAGGAGCTTCTCATACTCTTGGAGAATGAGCGCGCCGCGGTCGTCGACGGGCGCGACGCGCAGCTTCGCGCCCTTCTCGGAACACAGCATTTGCCACGGCACGATATTGGCGTGATGTTCAAGGTGTGAGACGACGATCTCGTCGCCCTCACGCACATTGCGCCGGCCCCAGCTCTGCGCGACGAGATTGACGCCCTCCGTCGCGCCGCGCACGAAGATAATATCCTTGACGTTGGGCGCCTTCAAAAAGCGGCGGACTTTCTCGCGCGCTTCCTCATAGGCGTCGGTCGCGCGCGCCGCGAGCGTATGCGCGGCGCGATGGATGTTGGAATTTTCATATTCATAGAAATGCGCCAGCCGGTCGATCACCGATTGCGGCTTTTGCGTCGTCGCGGCGTTGTCGAGCCAGATAAGCTGACGTCCGTTGACGCTCTGGTTGAGGATGGGGAAGTCGCGCTTGACGCGATAGGGATCGAAGAGATGCCGCGTGGCGACGGTTTTCTCGGGTTGGCGTCCCTGCCGAGGCGCCGCGTAGACGCCATCGCCGCCATAGGGCGCCGCGCCAGGGGTCGCGCCGGGGGGCGCGCCATGGATCTCGCGACCGCCGGCGCCCGGCGAGTGTGGCGCGCTATGCGCATAATCGGACGCGCCGCCGCCTTGCGCGAATTCGCCGGGATGCAGCGGATAGGCTCCCTGCGTCGCGCCGCCTTGCGAGTGACGCGAGACGATTTCGTCGCCACGCATCGCTCCGCTCGTCTGCTGCGGCGAGAAGGGGTCGGGATGGCCATAGCCCGCGCCGGTTGACGGCGCGCGCGTTTCATAGCGTAAGGGCTCTCCGCGTCCAGGCGTCAGCGCGGTTGTAAGAAAATAATAGTCGCTTGCCGGTCGTGCGACCGCGTCAGTCTCGACGAGCGAGAACTCCTGCGCAAGGCGGCGCGTCGGCTCGCTGTAATCCAATTCGCCGGGGACCGATGATGTCGCGCCGCCGAGCGAAGCGCCGGGCTGCGGAATATCTGCGAGCCCCAACGGCCGCGTCGAGGAATGCAAGGTCTGCGGCGCCGAGGGCGCCGGGACATTCGGAGTCGGGACAACGGAAGGGATCGTCGTCGGCGGAAAGTCCATGGGACCGAAAGGCGCGCGCGCAGGCGCATGCGGCGCGATGCTCGTCACGACCGATGGCGCCGGAATATCGGTCAGACTGGGCGTCACGGCGGGGAAGAACGGCAACGCGCCGGCAAGGGCCGGCGCGCCGGATTGCTGCGTCACGGCGCCGGTCGCCGGTAGCGTCGCATGGGGCAGCGCGCCAAAGAAGGCGTTGGCCATGTGCGCGATGATCTGCGCGTCGGGCGCGGCGGCGTCATGATGCGTGAACGCCTCCTTAGACGG
Source organism: Methylocystis rosea SV97 (assembly GCF_000372845.1). GTDB lineage: Bacteria > Pseudomonadota > Alphaproteobacteria > Rhizobiales > Beijerinckiaceae > Methylocystis > Methylocystis rosea. Next base: position 1,451,682 of record NZ_KB889963.1, on the reverse strand, counting down.
CAGGCCATCGATGGGGAAGTCGATTAATTGCGGCGTCTGCGGCGCAGTCGGCATATGTGCACACCTCAGCAGGGAAGAATCGGCGCGCTCAGCGCCGATCCCATAGGGTTCACGCATATTCGTCGGGATATTTGTGATATTTGCCGACATCGACATCTTCGAGCACGCCCAGCGCGTCATGCGTCAGCACGGCCGCCGAGCAATAGAGCGAGATCAGATACGAGGCGATCGCCTTGCGATTAATTCCCATGAAGCGCACCGACAGGCTCGGCGCGACTTCTCCGGGGACGCCCGGCTGGAACAGGCCGACGACGCCCTGTTTCTTCTCGCCGGTGCGCAGCAGCAGAATATTCGTCTTTCCCGCTTCATCGACGTAGAGCTTGTCGCTTGGGATCAGCGGCAGGCCGCGCCAGGTGACGAAGGGCGAGCCGAACAGCGTCACGGTTGGCGGCGGCACGCCGCGGCGCGTGCATTCGCGCCCGAATGCCGCGATGGCGCGCGGATGAGCGAGGAAGAAGGCGGGCTCCTTCCAGACTTTCGCAATGAGTTCGTCGAGATCGTCGGGCTGCGGCGCGCCGGTGCGCGCGCTGAGCTTCATCGACGGATGCGCATTGGCGAGGAAGCCATATTCGGCATTGTTGATGAGTTCGGCTTCCTGTTTCTCCTTCACCTTTTCGGTGAGGAGCCGCACCTGCTCCTGAATCTGGTCGTAAGGATGATTGTAGAGATCCGAGACGCGCGTCTGCACGTCGAGGATCGTGGTCACCGCGTTCATCGAATATTCGCGCGGCGCATCCTCGTAATCAACGAAGGTCTCCGGCAGGTCGGCGTCGCGGTCGCGCGCCGGACTGCATTGGACGTCGGCGTCGCTGAGCGCCGTCGCCTCCTTGACCCGGTTGAGACGATAGATGCCCGCTTCGACCGGCACCCAGGGCAGGAACGACACCAGCCAGCGCGGCGTGATGCCCGACCATTGCGGACGCGTCTTCGTCGCATTGGCGAGCTGGCGGGCGGCCGATTCGCTTAACGTTCGGCGAACTTCAGGTTCTGCGGTCATCAATCCTTTTCCCTCGACAAGATAGCTCCACGCGGCCCGCGCCATTCGACGCCGCTACTCGCTTACTATAGCTTGTCGATAGACTATACCAGTTATATGGTCAAGCCAGGGGTCGGGCCCCATCGGCGAGCGAAAGCAATATGACGATGCTGCGAGAGTTTTTTTCGAATGACCGCGACATCGACGCGATCGTTTCCGCCTTGAGCGCGCTGCGCCGAGCGTCGCAGGCGCAGCGTTACGGAAACGCCGCGCCGCCGCAGCTCCCGTCGAAATTCGTCATGGCGTCGATCGTCGAGGGGATCACTGCAGCTCTTTATCCCCGGCATTATGGACCGCCCGAACTGCCCTTCGACAGCACCGACGAATTCATCGCGACGACGCTAAAGACGTGCCTTGGGGGTCTGCACGAACAGGTCCGGCGCGAGTTCGCGCTTTTCCCGAGCGATGCGTCGGACGAACAGACGCGGCTGCGCCCAACGGACATCGTCGACGCCTTCGCGCGTGCGATTCCGCGCGTGCGCATGCTGCTCGACGCCGACATCCGTGCGGCTTATGCCGGCGATCCGGCCGCGAAAAGCCTCGATGAGATTATTTTCTGCTATCCCGGCGTCGCCGCCTTGATCAAACACCGGCTGGCGCATGAACTCTATCGACTCGGCGTTCCGATGCTGGCGCGCATCGTCGCGGAAATCGCGCATTCACAGACAGGCATCGACATTCATCCGGGCGCCGAAATCGACCAGGGCTTCTTCATCGATCACGGCACCGGCGTCGTCATCGGCGAAACGGCGCGCATCGGCAAGAATGTGCGGCTCTATCAGGCGGTGACGCTTGGCGCCAAGCGCTTCGATGTCGATGAAAACGGCGCGCTCGAGAAAGGCAAGCCGCGACATCCGATTCTCGAAGACGACGTCGTGATCTATGCCGGCGCGACGGTGCTCGGCCGCATCACCATCGGCCGCGGATCGACGATCGGCGGCAACGTCTGGCTCACGCACTCCATTCCGCCCGGCAGCAACATCACGCAGGCGAAAGCGCGGATCGAGCTCTTCGATCACGGCGCGGGAATTTGATTGTGCTGAAACCAAGCGGGCCGACGCCCCGGCCCGCTTCCCCGTCAGAAGGGCGATCGGGTGAAGGGCTTCCTCGTCCTGAGGAGCGTGCGCAGCACGCGTCTCGAAGGACGAGGACGCCCGTTTCTCAGGCCGTCGCCTCGGCGCAGCCCTGCGCCATCGCCGCGCGTCCCGCCTCGAGCATCTCTTCCGTCGTCATGTCGCGCACATGCGTCGCGATCGACCAGTCATGGCCGAAGGGGTCGACCACCTTCCCATAGCGATCGCCCCAGAACATGTCGGCGACCGGCATTTTCGCCGTTGCGCCGGCCGCGACCGCGCGCGCGTACACCTCGTCGACATTGTCGACCATGAGATGGATGGTGACCGGCGAACCTTTGAGCGCCTTCGGTCCCAGCGCGCCCCATTCCGGCATCTCGTCGACAAGCATCACCACGGAGTCGCCGATCTTCACCGCCGCATGCATCAACCTTCCGTCAGGTCCGGGCATGCGCATCATCTCTTCGGCGCCGAAGGCCTTCTTGTAAAATTCGATCGCGTCGGCCGCGCCGGCGCAAATGAGATGCGGCGTGATCGATCGCATGCAGGAGGGATTTTTCTCGACATTGGCGTTCATGCTTTGACGTCCTTTCCTTCGGTTTGAATTTCAGCCCCTAATGTGCGCAGCGCTTTGCGCAGCCTTTGTCCTTCGCTTTGCGAAAACCCGGCGTCGAGCGCGGCATGTTCGCGACGCCAGATCGGCAGCGCGGCGGCGAGCAGATCGCCGCCGGCGTTGGTCAAAAACAGTCTGCGCGCGCGGCGGTCCTTCTCATCGAGACGCGTTTCGACGAGACCGCGCCGCTCCAGGGATTTCAGCGCGGCGGTGAGCGTCGTGCGATCCATGGCGAGCGCCTGCGCGAGTCGCCCCAGCGTCGGCGCCTGCGGCGCATTGAGCATCATCATCAGCGAGAACTGGCCATTGGTGAGTCCAAGCGGCGCGAAGGCGCGATCGAAGCGCCGCGCGAGCGTGCGCGCTGCGCGCTGCGTCGCAAGGCAGAGACAGGCGTCGCGAACCTCATGAACGACCTCGATCGGCAGCTTCTTTGACATGGCGTCATTATGTTGATATCAACGTTTATTGCGTTTGTCGAGTCGCGCGCTCCAGTAAACCGTTGCCTCATCCTGAGGAGCGGCCGAAGGCCGCGTCTCGAAGGACGAGGAAACGGTTTCCCCTAGGGGGGTGGCGCGCAAGCCGCGTCTCGAAGCACGAGGGCCAGTTCACGAAGGCGACGCATGAACATTTCCTCGTCCTTCGAGACGCGTGCTCCGCACGCTCCTCAGGATGAGGAAATGTTCGAGACGCGTGCGCCGCACGCTCCTTTAGGATGAGGAAACCTTCACACGATCGCGCGTTGGAAATGGCAGACACGAAGCAAGGAGCAGCCATGCAGTCGAAAGTCAGAACCTGTATCGCCTTCAAGGATCAGGCGGAGGAAGCGGCCCGCTTCTATGTCTCGATCATTCCGGACTCGGCGTTCGAAGGCGTGTTCCGCCTCCAGCCGGACGGGCCGGCGCTGCTCGTCTCCTTCACCCTCGCCGGCGCGCCCTATCAGGCGCTGAACATGGGCCGCGAGCCGAGCCACAATGAAGCCTTTTCGATCTCGGTGATGACCAAGGATCAGCGCGAGACCGACGCGCTTTGGGACAAGCTGCTCGCCGGCGGCGGCGCCGAGATCGAATGCAGCTGGCTCAAAGACCGCTACGGCATCCACTGGCAGATTGTGCCGGAAGCCTTGCCGCGCATGTTCACGGATGACGACCGCGCCGCGGCGGGCCGCGCCTTTCAGGCGATGCTTGGCATGCGCAAGATCGACCTCGCCGCGGTCGAAGCGGCGTTTCGCGGCCCGTGATTTAAGCCGAGCGCGCGATCGGCGCGGCGTCGCTTTTGGCGGCGACGGCGTTCCACTCCTGCTCCCAGAAGTCGGCGACGCCGAAGCGCGCGATGACCGCGCCCTTTTCGTCGAGAACGATCACCTCGTCGAAATCGACGACATCGAGCGCTTTGGGACTGGAGAGCTCCATCTCGAAGAATCGGCTCACTTCGGCGATGACGCTCGCCGGATCGGAGGATTCCCGCTCATATTCACGCAGCGGCTTCAGCTTCACATGGCCGCCCTCGGTCTCAATGAATTTGACTTCACGAACACGATAAATCGCCATTGTCTTACCCTCGCCAGCGCGGGCACATGTGTGTGAAATTGGTTGCGCAAGCGGCGCGTCAAGAGGACAGCAAGAGCTACGCTGTCCTTTGGAACGCGCGAGCCCACCTGTCATTCCCGACGCGCGCGCTTGGGCACATGCAGCGAGGTCATTCCCGACGCGCGCTTTTGGTGATAGGCCATGGTGTCATTCTCGACGCGCGCATCGTGCGCGATCGGGAATCCAGAAAAGCCGAACATTCACGAATTTGCTCTGGATTCCCGATCAGGCCTTCGGCCTGTCGGGAATGACACTAGAGAGCGCCATCCTGGTCGCCCTCATGCTGAGGAGGCGCCGAAGGCGCCGTCTCGAAGCATGGGGGCTACCCTTCGGCAGCACGGGACGGACATTGACGCGACCACACACCATAAGCAAACTGCCCGTCGCTTCCTGGACGGGAGGAAAGCGAAATGGTTAGGCGGCGTTACAGGAAAGAGCTCGAAGAGCTAGCTAACATAGGACGGGGTAGGACACCGGCGAGGGCTTTGATCGAACGGATTTAATCCCTGGGGAGTGCTAGATTGCGGTGGTCTTACATTTCCAGACTTGTTCTCGCGCTGATCGCGTACTGGATCACCACCTTAAGTCTAATGGCACAAGACTTTCCTAATCCCACGTATGAATGTGTCGACGCGCCTGGACACGCAAAGTGTGACGGTCAATCCGGCGGCGGCAACGACAACGGCTATTCAACTCCTACCTATCGACGATCGCCCAAAACTCTTCCTCCTGGATCAGTCGTATGCGGCTTCTCTTATGGCGGAACCCCCCATTATTGCGGTCCAGGCAAAGTATGCATGAGGAGCTGGCGTTGCATGCCTCGCGGGTCAGTGGACTGCGGTGCTTATTATTGCGGTCCAGGCAAAGTATGCATGAGGGGCGGGCGTTGCGGGCCTCGCGGGTCAGTGGACTGTGGGGGCTATTTTTGCCTGCATGGCGAAGAATGCGTGAGGGGCGGGCGTTGCATGCCTCGCGGTGCTACTAATTGTGGCGATGGTGGATATTGCCCTCCGGCCCAAGTATGCAAGCGAGGCGGCGGCTGCATGCCTCGGGGTCATGTCGAGTGCGGTGCAATCTCTTGCCGTCCGGGCTACGTATGCGCGCGCGGTGTAGGCTGCATGCCTCGCGGCGCTACTTATTGTGGCGGAACGCAATATTGCCCTCCGGGCCAAGTATGCAAGCGAGGTGGCGGCTGCATGCCCCGAGGCGCTGTCGAATGTGGCGATGACTATTGCCATCCGGGCTGGGTATGCATGCGGGGCGGCGGCTGCATGCCTCGGGGCAATGTCGACTGCGGCGGTGGTCGAAATTGCAGCCCGGGCTACGTATGCAAGCGAGGCGGCGGCTGCATGCCCCGAGGCGCAGTCGAATGTGGCGATAGCTATTGCAGGGCGAGCGAATTCTGCGGTCAGGATCGCGAGTGTCTGCCGCTCACATCCGAAACAACGCCTCAAATCGCCGAGCTGGTGGCTACCACAAATCGTTTAATGGAATGGGTTCCACCACCTATTCCCGAGAAAGATCTTTCCTTAGAGTGGACAACGCTGCTTGGCAAAAAAGACCAAGAACGACTGATCTTGGCGCTTGACCTCCTTGTTTTAAGTTGGGAGTTGAGGGGAACAATCGGCGGAAAAATCCTGCCAAACGCCCAACTGTTTCTTGTAATTCCTGCCAAAAGTTTAATTGCCGGCGCGGATGCTGCTCAGGTGTATGTATCTGAACGCAATACGCTAGCGGACAAGGCCTTACAATATTTAAAGGAACCGGAAACTGCACGCCGATTTGCATATCTCCTACAAAATCTAAAGGAAGGAAATCCAATATCATCGCAAGACGCCGACATGCTCCCAGCCGCTCGCGCGCTCCTCGCTGGGAATACAACTATTTTTTGGGACGCCATGCTGTCCTCGCAAGCAAGAGCAGCTATGGTGCGCGCTGCGGCTATCGAGGCAGGTCTCGCAATGGTGAGCGAGGGAACGGGAGGCATACTAAAGGATTTGACCTGGGGAAGGAACGCCCGGGAGTTATTTGAAGAAGCCCTAAATGAACGGAAAAAAGCGAAGGCGTTATTAAAGGGGGCGAATGCCGCTGACAGCGAGGCTATCCGGGACGTAATCACGAAGAATAATGAGTTTATTTCGAAGCTTTATTGGTACGAGACGCCGGACGTTGCTACATTTTTACAGGAGATTGCTCTACCGGACCTGCTGTTGAAAGAGATCGAACAATGACGCTGCGAAGCAAATTGACAGCCAATTTCTCGACTGCGATGCGCCGCTGTTCCTTTGTTCCAAGTGAAAGCGCACGTCGGCGCGGGCGGCGGGGCGGTAATTTTTACTTCATTGTCCGTTGCCCGCGCACCTCTTGACATTCCTGGAATAAATTCCTATCCTCTGCTCGCCTTCGTCAAGCGAGGGCGCGGCTCAGGGTCGAGCGGCGCCGGCGAAGGACGGATCCGGCGGGACGAACGACCCTCGTTCCCTGATCCGGCGGCGCGTCGCCGGTCTGGGCTTCTCTCCTTTGCGCGGAGACGCATGAGCCCTTCGATAAGCGCAAGCTGGACGCCTCCAATAACCCTGTTTTCTTGGGTCGATAGCGCGGCATGACGCGGATCGACGTCTTCGCGCAGGGTGACATTTGGCCTTGCTGCGTCCCGTGCGTCGTTGAGCGGCGGCCATTCCCGTCGCTCATATTCCTGACGCGGGCGCCCCTCGCTCGTGCAGCCATACGAAGCGGCGCATGTTGTAGGCGAGATTGGCGAGCCCGATCTTGAGCCGCGCCCGCGCCAGGCCGATGGTTCGAACGAACAGGCCCATCAGCCCCTTCTGATGCGCGAACACATGCTCGACGGCGCTACGCACTTTCGACTTCTGCGCATTGGCGAAGCGCGTGCGCTCCGGCATCGCCTTGCCCTTGGGCTTCTTGCGATGAATGCGCGAGACGAAGCCGCGCCGCAACAGCATCGCTTCATTCTTCGCCGAGCGATACGCCGTATCTGCATAGACCTCGCTCGCTGTGTTGGCGCGGTCGAGAACATCCTCGAGCCTTGCGCCGTCATGCGCGGCGGCGTGTGTCGCCGTCCATTTGCGGATCAGCCCATGCGCCCGGTCGATCGACACATGGTTCTTGTATCCGAAGGCGGGGATGGCGAGATCGACCGGCGGAACCGAGCCGTCCTCCCGCACTTTGGCTTTCGTGTATTTGACCGTCCAGCGCGCATCGCGATCTTTCTGCGCGAGCTTCGCCGGCTTGTCCTTCCAGCCCTCTGGAATGCGGCCGTCCTTGATCGCCTGCTTCTCGCCGTTCGTATTGCGCTGCTTGGGCGCGGCGACAATCGTGGCGTCGACGATCTGGCCCGACATCGCGAGAAAGCCGGCCTCGCGCAGCGCTGCGTCAAACTGCTCGAACAAGACGTCGGCCGCATTCGCCTTCTTCAGCGCCTCGCGGAATGTCCAGATCGTATTGGCGTCGGGAACGGCGTCGGCTAAACCCAATCCGAGAAAGCGCATGAACGACAGACGGTCCTTGATCAGATATTCGCAGCGCTCGTCCGACAACGAATGCATGGCTTGCAGGATCAGCACCTTGAACATGAACACATGATCGAACGGCGGACGCCCACCCTTGGAGCGATCGGCGCGCGGCACTGCCGCCTCCAGCGCCGCCCGGAACATCTCAAAATCGACCAGCGCCTTCACGCGCTCAAGATCGTCGCCTTTGGCCGACAGCTCCGCCAGCCGTTCGTCGACGTCGAAAAATCCGGGCGTTCCCTTCGCCATGGCCGCGATCCCCTTGCGACATGACCAAGTGAATCAACTCAACGCCGATTTGGCCAGAGGTTTTTGGAGGCGTCCAGCTTACTGAACCTCATGTGCAGGCTTTGAAAGCCCGGACCACAATATCCGAGGTTGGCGCAGGCGTCGGTTACCCGAACGATGGGGAGCGGCTCCCTCAGCCCGGAGGCGGCGAGACGACGCGATCCGTGTCCGGGAGAAACCGGCCGTCGAAGCAATTTTTTGCGCTGCGGCCAGCGATGGCCGGGGCGTCCCGGACCGCTCGCCCCCTGCGCCTTACGGCGGCGGGAAATCTTCGCGCGCCCGATGCTCGCCCGATTCTTGACGCGCCTTGTCCGCGCACTTTCAGCGCCGCCTTGGCGAGTCGCCATGCGGCGACGATCGGATTCACGTCAGCCTCGTCGCCATCCCATCAGTAATACCGCACGCGTGCGACAATGCGTCCTCCAGCGCGTCGTATTGCGTGGCGAGATTTCTGCTTTGCAAAGTCTCTGGCAAGATAACGGGCCGGGCTGCCGCTTAGAATAACTCCGGTGAGCTTACATTTAGACCCGGATTGCCCCTTAAACGCCAAAACATGTCTGAGTTCAGACAAAAGGAGCAAAAACAGTGGCTAATGTGACATTCTCATCCCCCGTCCTTGCACGCGACGTTACTGTCTATGCGATCGCCGGAGACCGGGGCACGATCCTGGCGGTGGCCAAGGCGCACAAAATTCCCATTCCCTTCGACTGTCAGGACGGCGAATGCGGCTCCTGCCTCGTCGAGGTCACGCATCTCAGCCGCAACCAGAAATACGGCATCGCGCTGACCGAGAAGGAAAAGGAGATGCTGCGCCAGCTCGGCAAGATCAGCAAAGCCGAGATCGAAGCCGCGGAAGTCAACGACATGCCGCCGCGCTATCGCCTGGCGTGCCAATGTTTCGTCCGTAACGAGGACATCCTCGTCAAGTTCGAAGGCGATCAAACGCTGCCGGCGCAAGGCGCCCATATCACCCATGCCGCGAAGCGCTTCACGGGCGGCATCGAGATTTCCACGGTGGATGAGTTCATGGGATACGCCGTCAAGGTCGAAGAAGACGCGGCGATACATTTCGATGAACTCGCCGGCATGATGGAAAGCTGCGGCAACGCGGAAGTCGCCAAACTGTTTCGACAGCTCGCCGGCTTTTCACGCCTGCATCTCGCCGAGGCCAAGAAGCGCGCGGGATCGATCGACCTCGCGGCGGTCATTCCGCCCGATTACGTCTGGCCAAACCATGCGACCCCGGAACGCACGGAAATCTGGGCCGCCGATCCAACGCTGTCGCGGCTCGACGGCCTGAAGGCCGCCCTGCAGGGCGAACGCCGAGGCTATGAGTTCTATCGGGCCGTGGCCGCCAAAACCAAATCGCCGGAGATCGAAGCGATGGCGAAGGAATTCGTCAAGGAAGAGGCCGAGCACGTCAAAATTCTCGAAGCCTGGATCACGCGCGAAGAATGGACCATAAAGAACCCGCCAAGCGCCAATGCTTGAGCGAGGAGCCTGACAATCGGCTTGAGGCGGGGGCGGCCTTTTTTGGCCGCCGCTCGCTGACAAATCTGAGCTCGGCGAGCGAGGGGGAGACATGGAATCGGTCGAGGAATTTCTCGCTTATGCAATCCATCTCGAATTCGAAGCGGCGACCCGCTACGGGCAATTGGCCGACGCCATGGAGTCAGGCGGCAATCGCGAAGTCGGCAAACTGTTTCGTCGATTGGCGGATTATTCCAGACTGCATCTGGCCGAGGCGCAGGCCCGCGGCGGCTTTCGCGAACTGCCAAAAATGAAACCGGACGAGTTCGTGTGGCCCGGATTGGAGAGCCCCGAGACGGCGGCGATCTGGGCCGCCGATCCGTTTATCGGACGCGAACAGGCTCTTGAGATTGCGCTCGACGCCGAGACCGCGGGCCTCAAATATTACCAGCATGTTCTCGACACGACGTCCGACCCCGAGATCAAGATCCTCGCCAAGGAATTTGTCGCGGAAGAGCTTAGTCACGTCACTGAACTGAATAAGTGGATCGCCGCGAACAAGGCGGGGAAAGTTCTGACCGTCGATCCTTGAGATCATCTTTCGACGTCAGCACACTTGCGCCACCACCATGGCGACGTCGTCCGACGCCGGGGCCTCGCCGCGGAAGGTGCGCACGTCGGCGAGCACCGCCTTGATGAGGTCTCGCGGCGAGAGGCTGCGATGCTGCATGAACGCGGCGGACAGGCGCTCGAGCCCAAAGAAGTCGCCCTGGCGGTTTTGCGCCTCGGTGATTCCATCGGTGTAGAACAGCAGCTTGTCGCCCGCGGCGAGTTCGATGCTCCCCTCCTTGAATTCGACCGCGCGCATGACGCCGAGCACCAGGCCGTCGGCGTCGAGCTGCACGCACACGGCGCCCTTCGCGCGCAGCAGCAACGGCGGATTTTGGCCGGCGTTGGCGTATTGCAAGGTGCGCGTGCGCGGCAGGAAGCGGCAATAGAACATGGTGATGAAGAGGTCCGCGGCGGTCAGGTCCTCGTGCAGGAGCTCATTGAGGTCGTGCAACAGCTCCGCCGGCCCGGTTAACGCGTTCGTCGCCTTTCGCGTTTCGGCGCGCAGCGTGCTGCGCACTTCGGTCATGATCAGCGCGGCGCCGACGCTATGGCCGGAAACATCGGCGATGACGATGTCGATCACGCCGGAATTTTCGAAATAGTCGAAATAATCGCCGCCGACATGGGTCGCCGGCACGCAGATTCCGGCGATCTCCATATGCGGGGTGCGCAGCGGCGCATTCGGCAGCAGCGACAGCTGGATCTGCTTGGCGATTTCGAGTTCGTGGCGATTCTCTTCGACGCGCCGCCGGTCGGAAATATCGGCGTGAACGCTGACGAAATGGGTGATGCGCCCCGCCTCATTGGCGACCGGCGAGATGGAGAGTTCGTCCCAGAAGGAGACGCCGTCCTTGCGGTAGAATTTCACCACCACCTGGCAGCTCGTGCGATGCACGATGGCGTTGCGGATTTCCTCGAGCGCCGCAGGGTCCGTCTCCGGCCCGCGCAACAGATGCAGGCTGTGCCCGAGCAGCTCTTCGCGGGTGAAGCCGGTGATCCGGCTCAGCGCCGGATTGACGTAGATGTTCGGAACGCGGGGCGCCTGCGCGTCCCAGACCGCAATGCCGATCGGGACGGATTCGATGGCGCGATTGCGCACGCGCAGCGCGTCTTCGAATTTCTTGCGCGCGGTGATGTCGTGATCAACGCCCCGCCATTTTACCAGTCGGCCGCCTTCGTCGAAGATCGGCGCGCCGGTCGACTCGGTGAAGACGTCGCCGTCGTTCTTGTGCCGGTAGTGGTTGACGACGCGATGGAAGGCCCGGCGCAGCGCGATCGGGCTCGGGGAAGACTTGAGAGCGGCGTCTTCTGCGCTCTCCTTCGCGAAGAGATCGACATAGGTCTTGCCGAGAACCTCTTCGGGCGTCATGCCGAGCACGTCCTCGACGGCGCTGCTGCTATAAGTGTAGCGGCCGTCCTGATCCTGCTCCCACAGCCAATCGCCGGCCATGTCGGCGATCTGCCGAAAGCGCTGTTCGCTCTCGAACAGCGCCTCCTTGTCGCGCTTCTGTTCGGTGATATCCTGCTGCATGGCGAGATAATGGGTGATCTCGCCATTCGCGTCGCGCAGGGGCGTGACGATTTCGGAAGCCCAATAGAGCTCGCCGTCCTTTCTTTTGTCCTGGATCTGTCCGCGCCATTCAACGCCGGCGCGAATGCTCTCCCAAAGCCGCCGATATTGATCGCCCTCGGTCCGCTTCGATTGAAGCATCCGCGGGTTCCGGCCGATGAGCTCATGCGGCGGGTAGCCGGTCAGGCTGGCGAAGCGGCTGTTCACATATTCGATTTCACCGTGCTTATTGGTGATCATCACCGCGATCGGACTTTGCTCGACGGCGGCGGAAAGCGTCAGCAGCCTATCCTCGGCGCGCTTGAGCCGTGTCAGATCATGCGTGACGCCGACGAAGTAGCGCGTTCCTTCGAGCCAGATTTCGCCAATCGACAGATACATCGGGAAGGTGGTGCCGTCCTTGCGTCGCCCGACGACCTCTTGGCCAACGCCAATGATCTTCTTGACGCCGGTTCGCCTGTAGGCGGCAAGATAACTGTCATGCGCCTCGCGATAGGGCGAAGGCATCAACAGCTTGACGTTCCGTCCAAGCGCTTCCTCGGCGCGGTAGCCGAACAGCTTCTCCGCGCCTCTGCTGAAGAGCAATATGTCGCCGGCCTCATTGATCACAACCAGACCATCGACCATGCCGCCGAAGATGGTTTCGAGCTTTTTCGTCGTCTCGTCGAGCGCATCGGGCTCATTCGGCCCGTCGAGCGAACGAAGTTTGAGCAACGATCCGCCATCGCCGTTGCCGGAAAGTGGGTCGATCTCGCAGCGAACGTCAAGCGTTGGTCCATCCTTGCGCCGAATGCGCAGAGACAGCCGCTGGCGCCCGCGCAGCGAGGGCGACGAAGGCTCGAAATCATCGGCGTCTGGCGCGAGAACCTGCGGAAAGAAAGGCTGGCCGCGAAGCTCCCCTTCGCGATAGCCCGTGAGACGTTCGGCGGCTCGGTTCATCGATCGCAGGGCGCCCGACGATTCGACGATGCAAAGAGCTTCATCAAAAGCGTCGAGAATGGCGCGATCGGCCGCGACCGTTTCCATGCGCTACGAAGCTCCTGCTTCCGAGGACGCGCGCCTTCGCTTTCGCGCCCTCTCCGCGCCCTCAGCCGAGCGGCTGCGATAAGCGGCGTCGCACGCGTCGACCAGGGCGTTCAGCTCGGCGACGAACGCTGCGAAGGGCGTCAGCGTCGTTAAGAGAGACGCCTCGAGTTTGAACGCCAGCCGCTCAAGCCCGGCGAGACGAAACTCCAGGCCGACATTTCGAAACAAAGCCCGCGCGTCGGCGATTCCGCTCAGCAATTGCATGGACGCGATGCGCGCGGACGCGTCCCGCATTCGCGCGTCGAGCGCGGCCTGCAACTGCTGCTCCCAGAGGTCTCTTGGCTTCACGTCCGCAAGAAGGGCGGTAAGCTTTTGCAATCCAAACAGATTGGCGGCCTTATCAAAATACGCGCCGGCGACCCGCATGTCCTCTCCCGATTCGCGGGTGAGCGCGACAAGGAAAGGGAAATTCCGCAGGCGATCGAAATAGGGCGCCGCCACAGACTGGTCGCCCTGCGCTTCGCTCACACCCACGCGTTCACGATAGGCGCGCAGATCGGAACGCCAGCGCTCGATGTCTTCGTCGTCGGGGCTCAGCCGATGTCCACGTCGCATCGACCAATGGCACATGTAAGCCAGTGCGTCTTCGAGTTGGAGAAGCAGCGCATACTGGCATGCGGCGTCCAATTCGCGGCTTTCGCGAAAACTGGCGCGCCATCGATCGCCCTCGAAGATTCGATCGAAGGAAAGATAGAGCTTGACGGCATAGCTGAGCAGAGTTGGGACCAGCCCCTCGCCCAGCAGCAGGAAGCAAACTCCCGCCTGATCGACGACCTTGTTGCAGATCACCGTGACGGCGATTTCCCGCGCGAGTGAATGACTCCTGATCCGCTCCGAAAAATGAGACCGCAAATATTCTGGAAAATAGCTCGCCAGAAATTCATACGACCACGAACCCTGCAGAAACGCCTCATCTTCCAGCAGCCTCTGCTTCAGCGCCAGCTTCGAACTGGCCATCAGCAAGGCGAGCTCCGGTCGCGTCAGCTCTTTCGTCTCGCGCGCCGAGACATCCTTTCGTGTCGGGAAGGCTTCGGCCGCAGGATTGATATAGCCGGCGTTTTCAAGTTGCTCCGCGAGGTCCATGAATTGATCGAGATTGATCCGGCACCGCGCGCGGTCCAGTGACAGGCAAAGACTCTGTCGGTCGTTGTCCTGCAATACGGACGCGCAAACCTCTTCGGTGAGGGATTGGAGCAAGCGATCGGGATCTTCGACGTCTGGCGTGTGTTGGTCCGGCCGCGTTTGCAGCAGAGTCTTCAAATTGACTTCGTGATCGGAGAGATCAACGCCCGCCGAATTGTCGACCGCGTCGGTATTAATCCGTCCGCCTCTCAGGGCGTATTCAATGCGCGCCCGCTGCGTAAAGGCGAGGTTGGCGCCCTCGCCAACGACCTTGGCGCGAAGCTGTAGCGCATCGACGCGCGCGCCGTCGTTGACGCGATCGCCAACGCTCTCATTCGTCTCCGAGCTCGCCTTGACATAAGTGCCGACGCCGCCCATCCACAACAGATCCACGGGCGCGATCAAGAGCCAGCGGACCAGCGATTCGCCATCGATCGCGCTATGCCTAACGCCGAGCCACGCGCGCACTTCCGGGCTCAGCGGGATATCCTTGGCGTCGCGCCGATAGACGCCTCCGCCTTGTGAAAGCAGCGCCGGGTTGTAGTCGCGCCACGTCGACCGTGGCAGTTGGAACAGACGGCGTCGCTCGGCGAAGGAAATGAGCGGATCGGGGTCTGGGTCGATGAAGATGTACTGGCCGTCGAACGCGCCAAGCAGCCGAATGTTCGGCGTGTGCAGCATGCCATTGCCGAAGACGTCGCCATCCATGGAGCCGACTCCGACAACTGTAATCGGCTCCGCATCGACGTTGTGACCGAGTTCATGGAAGTGCCGTCTTACACAGACCCAGGCGCCACGCGCAGTAATGCCCAAACGCTTGTGGTGATAGCCATGCGCGCCGCCGCTCGCGAAGGCGTCGCCGAGCCAGAAGCCATAGGAGTGCGAAATTTCATTGGCGACATCGGCCCAGGAGGCGGTGCCCTTGTCGGCCGCGACGACGAGATAAGGATCGGGGCCGTCATAAGCGACAAGCGCCGGCGGCCTGACGATCTGTGAATCCTTCAGATTGTCCGTGAGATCGAGAAGGCCGCGCAGGAACTGCGAGTATGCCTCCCTCCCGAGACGCTGCCGCTGCGATGCGTCGTCAAAGGGAAGCTTCAGAACAAATCCGCCCTTAGCGCCCTGCGGCACGATGAGGGCGTTCTTGATCATCTGAGTCTGCATCAGCGCCAGGACTTCGCCGCGAAAGTCCTCGGGCCGGTCCGACCAGCGGATGCCGCCGCGCGCGACTTTGGCGCCCCGCAAATGCACGCCTTCCATTGAAGGGGAGTGAACGTAGATCTCCGCCATCGGCTTTGGAGACGGCATATTGAACACGCCCAGACTGCTGATCTTTAGCGAAATGAACTTTCGCGCCCAATCGCCGCAAAAATAGAAGTTGGTGCGCACCGTCGCGTCGATGAGATTGAAGAGGTCGCGAAGAATGCGATCGTCGCCACCGTCAGCGACCTTGTCCAATACGTCGACAAGCTGAGCCCTGATCGGCGTGAGCAACTCCAACTCGATCTCAAAGGAGTCGCGTCCGCCGCCATCCGGCTCGAACCGCGCTTGGAAGTAACGATAGAGGAGTTGGGCGACCGCCGGACTGTGCAAAAGCGCGCGATAGATGCGCGTGCGCTCGATCCGCAGACCGAGCTGTTGATAGTAGTTGCTATAGGCGCGAAACAGATCGATCTGCCGCCAGTCAAGTTCCGTGACCAGGACCAGGCCGTTCAAGGCGTCGCTCTCAACCTCGGCTGAAAGCACGGCTTTGAGCGCCGCCAACAATCGACCGTGCGATCGTGCGACGCTCGCGCCGCTGCCCATGGAGGGCTCGACGATGAAACTTCGAATGAACCGCGGCCCGATGCTGAGATTGAGCGCGAACTGAATTTGATCTGCGACGCGCAGTCCGAGGTTCTGCAGCATCGGTAGAAGTTCATCGAGCGCATGGTCTTTGGCGCCGATCAGCCGAACCTCATATCGGGCGTCGCCTACTCCCGGGCCGCGCAGCGGACGCAACTCGACGATCTCGCTCTCGTTTTGGTTGGCCGCAATCAGCGCGAGATCGCGCGCGGCGCGCCGCGCGGGGACGAGATAGCGATAGGCTTTGGGCAGCGCGTCAAGCGCCTCGCCGGAAAGATTCAGCCCAGAACGGCGACCGGCGCGGCGGAGGAAATCCCGCACCACGGAATCCCAGTCCGCGACGCGGGGCGTCTCAAACGTCAATGTGTCCGGAGAGCGAAGCACGTGAAACCATCAGCTAGGCGATCTTCTTGCGCATTTCGAGAACATTGCCTGAATCCGTCTTGTGATATTGAACAGAGTCCATCACAGAGCGAATGAAGAATATGCCGCGGCCGCGTTCGCGAAGTTCATCGAACTCGGGCATCGGCAGGGCAGCAAGGTCGAAGCCCCCTCCATGATCGTAAACGCGGACGGAAAGATAAGCGTCCTCTACCGAAAAACAGATCCGGACGGAGTCGGTCGAATTTGCTGCGGAGCTATATTGAATGGCGTTGGCGACCGCCTCGGTCAGCGCAAGATTGAGGTGAAAAGCCAGGGTGTCGCGTGTGTCCTCCTGAACGTCCAGCTCTTTCGCCAGCTGCTCGGCGATCGCGCCAACGAGACGCAGATATCGCGTTTGATTGGGAACGACGATGTCCAGATTGACGAATGTCTCGCACATCTCGATCACCGCCCACCCCATTCGCGGACTTACGCGCTCAGCGCCAACTGCAAGCTTGGATAGATGTCGAAAACGCGGTGCAGTCGCGTCAGTTCGAACATCGACCTGACACGCGGCTGTAGACCCGCCAAAGCGAACCCGCTGGAGCGCAAAGTCGCATTCTTGTAGCCAGAGAGCAGCGCCCCGAGCCCTGAGCTGTCGATGAACTGAACTCTCGCCAAGTCGATGACGACGTTTTTAGTGCCGCCTTCGAGCGTCTTGAGCACCAAGTCCTTGAGCTCGCCGGAGTTGTGCGCATCGATGCGATCCTCCTGGATGCTCAGAACGGTTCGGTCGTCTCGCACTTCCTTCGCTACTCTCATTGTCTAGTCTCAGCTCGATTATGACCACGAAAGTCTCTTGCAAATAGATATGTCTGCGGCGAGCGATTAACAGGCCCCAGCGCGCAGTCTCCGCTAAGCCGACCGCGACGGTTAACTGCGCGTTAAGCGAAGGCCTGCGCCAAATCGGCGATAAGATCGTCCGGATGTTCGATGCCGATCGAAGCGCGAACGAGCGAAGGCGTAATGCCGATCTCACGGCGGGCTTCTTCGGTGAGTCCCGAGTGCACGGTGGTCGTCGGATGACAAATCAACGATTCGGTGCCGCCGAGGCTGACGGCGAGCTTGAAAATCTGTAGCCGATTGAGGAAGGCGAAGGCTTCGGCTTGTCCGCCCACGACCTCAAAAGAAAAGGTGGAGCCGGCGGAACTCGACTGTCGCGCCATCAACAACCTTTCGGGATGATCGGCCGGCAGCAGCGGCGGGTAGTGAACGCGGGTCACCTTGGGATGACCCGCGAGAAAGTCCGCGACGATCGCCGCGTTCTCCGCCGCCCGGTTCATGCGCAAAGACAAAGTCTCGAGCGAGCGGCCAAGCATCCAGCAGGAATGCGCGTCAAGCTGCGTGCCGATGGCGCTGCGCATCGTGCGAATAGTCTTCAGATGCGCGCAGGACCCGACGACCGCGCCGCCGATGAGATCGCTGTGCCCGCCGACATATTTCGTCAGCGAATAGAGCGACAAATCGGCGCCGTGTCGGAGCGGCGATTGGAAAACGGGGCCGAGCAGCGTGTTGTCGCAGCAAATGACCGGCCTCGAGCCCTGTTTTTCCGCGACGTCTTCGGCGATACGTCGCACCAGCGCGATATCAACGAGGCTGTTCATGGGATTGGACGGCGTCTCGATGAAGATCATCGCGATGCGTCCGACGTCCATCGCGCGCGCGGCCGCGGCGCGGATATTGTCTTCGTCGAGCCCGTTGGTGAAGCCGACGCCAGTCAATCCGAACGGTGCCAGCGTCTTGTCGATGAGAACTTCCGTCCCGCCATAGAGCGGGCGGCTGCGCAGGATCGTTTCTCCCGGGCGCGCGAAGGCGAGAATCGTGGTGACGATCGCCGACATGCCGGAGGAAAAGACGAGACCGCATTCGGCGTGCTCGTAGATCGCCAAGCGGTCCTCGACGATCTCGAGATTGGGATGGTTAAACCGTGAATAGACGAGTCCGGATTCTTCGCCTTCCGGCGGCGCACGACGTCCGGCCATATAGTCGAAGAAGTCGCGCCCCTCTTCGGCCGTTCGAAACACGAAGGTCGACGTTAGAAATACCGGCGGCTTAACTGCGCCTTCCGACAGCGTCGGATCGTAGCCGTAGCCCAGCATGAGCGTTTCCGGCTGAAGCAAGCGGTTTCCGATGCTCGCCTTGTGGTAGCGCGCGCTGTCCATGGATGCTTCCTCGGCTGTCGCCGCGCTCGAAAGTCAGGCGGCGCCGCCAAAGTAAATAGCGCGCTAAAGCTGCTTCGCCCGCGCCAGCGGAACATTCGCCTCCGCCATTTCGGCCAGCGCCGCCAACGCCGCGTCGATGTCGGCGGCCGTGTGATCCGCGCTGATCTGAAAGCGGATCTCCTCGTCGCCCCTCGGCACGACCGGATAGGTCAGCCCAGTAACCAATATGCCTCGCCGCCGCAGATGCTCGACGAGCGCCACGGTGCGGGCGCTGTCGCGGGTCACGAGCGGCGCGACCGGATGTTCCCCGGGCAGCGTCTCGAAACCAAGCCTGACAAGCCCCGCCTTGAAGCGTGCGGTCATGGCGCGCAGATGCTCGAGCAACGACAGGCCGTCCGGACTGTCCAGCATGTCGATGGCCTTATGCGCGGCGGCGGCTTCCGCCGGCGTGATGGGATTCGAGTAAACGTAGAAGGGCGAGCGTTCGCGCAGGTAGCGGATGAGGATTTCATCGCCGACCACATAGCCGCCATTGACGCCGAAGGCCTTGCCGAGCGTCGCCACCAGAATGTCGACCGGAACTGACCGCGTATATTCCTCCGCACCGCGCCCGGTCGCGCCAAGCGCGCCGACGCCATGTGAATCATCGACGACGACGATCGCACCCTCCGCGAAGGCATTATCGCGGCTGCGCGCCAGCGTCATGATGCGGTCGAGCGGCGCGTGATCGCCGCGCATGCTGAACACGCCGTCGGTCACGATGATCGCGCGGGTGCATGATTTCGCCGTCTCGTCGAGACAGCGCTCGAGTTCGCCCATGTCGAGATGTTTGTAGATCCGCTTCTCCGCAGGCGCCGCAAGTGAGATCGCATTGATGATGCAGCTGTGGTTGAGCTCGTCGCTGATGACGGCGGTCTTCTTGCTGACGAGCTGCGGAATGAGGCCCATGATCGCCGCATAGGCCGACGAAAAGATGATCGCCGACGGCCGCGAGTGAAAGGCGGCGAGCCGACGCTCCAAGGCGACATGAGGCGACCAGGTGCCGCTGATGAAGCGCACCGCGCCGGGCCCTGCGCCATAGTTCGTCGCCGCCGCATCTTCGGCGTCAATCACCTCTTCGCGCAGCGACATGCCAAGATAATTGTTGGCGTTCATGCGCAGGAACGGCCTGTCGCCTTCGCCTTCGATGAGAAAGCGCGGACCGTGGCCGCCACGCGGGGCAATGACGCCACAGAGCACGTTTTCCGCGCCCTTGAGCAGCCCCGCCTGCGAGAGTTCGCCGAGCTGCGCGGCGAGCGCCTTAGCCAAACCCTGCATTGGCATTGGGGACCTCGTCAGAATTTGGATCGTCAAACGGATCTGTCGCCGCGCCAAGACGCGCGAGCATATCTCGCGTCATGGCGGCGAGATCGAAGCGCGGCGCAAAGCCCCAATCTTCCCGCGCCGCACTGGCGTCAAGCGACTGCGGCCAGGAATCGGCGATCGCCTGGCGTAGCGGGTCGATGCGGTAGTCCACCGCGAAAGATGGCGCGTGTTGGCGAATTTCCGCGGCGATTTCGCGCGGCGTGACGCTCATGCCGGTGACGTTATACGCATTGCGAAACCGCAGGCGCTCGGGCTCAGCCTCCATGAGCTCCATGATCGCGCGCGTCGCATCCGGCATATACATCATGTCGAGACGGGTCTCTGCGGCGAGGAAGCAGGAATAGCGCTTGCGCCGAACAGCCGCGCGAAACATTTCGACGGCGTAGTCGGTCGTGCCGCCGCCCGGCGGCGCCGCGGAAGAAACGAGACCCGGCAGGCGCAATCCACGCGCGTCGACGCCAAAGCGGGTCGCGTAATAATCGCACAGCAATTCGCCCGCGACTTTGGTGACGCCGTAGATGGTCGTTGGCCGCTGGATCGTGATCTGCGGCGTGCCGCGGCGCGGCGTCGACGGGCCGAACGCCGCAATCGAGCTTGGGAAAAACACCTGGCAACCGAAGCGGCGGGCCGCCTCCAGCACATTGTAGAGGCCGCTCATATTGACGCTCCAGGCGTCTTGCGGCCTATCCTCAGCGACCGCCGAGAGCAGCGCTGCGAGGTGGTAGACGACGCCGACGTCGTATCGAGCGATCAGATCGGCGACCGCTTCCGCCTGCGTACAGTCGAGACGTTCATAATGATCGTCAGATGGCCGCGCCTCTTCGAGGTCCGAGGCCATGACGCGCGCCGCGCCATATCGCTTTCGCAGCGCCGGCGTCAGTTCGGCGCCGATTTGGCCGAGGGCGCCCGTAACCAGGATGCGTCGCATGCGCCTTCCAATACCGCGGCGCCTCCGCCCATGCGTCGAGCGCCCTACTCCTCAGTTATGGCTGCTTTCCGCCGCGCCAATATGCGCGGCGCCCGTTTTTGCGAATTGCACAGAACCGGCGTGATCGACGCCAAGCGCCTGCAGGCTGGCCCCTAAGGAGCGCGTCTCCGCTTCCTCATAGAGCGCGAGTTCATCCAAAACCGGCGCGCCGAGCGCGGCCTCGAAGGCGCGTCGGTCGGCGCGCTCGATCAATTCCTCTTCACCCTGCTCCCCAAGATTCGAGCGAAAGATTCCTGCGGCGCTGACCGGCAGGAAATCCTCGTAAACGATCGGTTCGGCGTGCAGAACTCCCGTCCGCAGAAGATCATCCACTGAGCCAGCATATGTCGGCTCCGGTCCCCTCGCGCTTGGATCGAACGAATAATGGAAGAAGGCGAGCTTTTCGCGCCGCAGCGCCTCATCATCGTCGGGAAACGCCGCGAAGCGCCGCGCCAGCTCCTCGTTGTAGGCGAGCGCATTGGCGCCGTCTGTCGTGAGCGGAACCGCGGCCTGAGCTTCGCCGAGAAGTCTGTCGTAAAGCGCGCGGCCCTTCGCGGTCAGCGCCGCGCCTCTCTGCTCGATCTCGCCAAAACGCGCGGCATGGCCGCCCGTCACGCGCCGGCCGTCATCTTCAATGAATTCGACAGGCTCGGGGCGCGCCTTGAAGCTCGTCTGGCGCAACAGGATCGGGCAACGGCGACGCGGGGGCCCCTCCACGATCGCTTTCGGATTCATACCGCGCGCCGCCATGGCGCTGTGCGCGGCGTCGATATCGAGCGCATGCAAGGTGAGATGATTGATGTGCGGTCCTTTGAAACAGACGATGTCGGCGAGCAGCGGATGCGTCGCATGCAGAGTCCGATACACCGCCGATGAAACCGTCGCCTGCCCGTTCCAGCGAAAGATCTTCGCCGCTTCCAGGACAAATTCGCGCGCCTCTACGTCGTCGAACCCGCGTCTTTCGAAGAGATCGATCAGGGCTCGGCAGCGGGGCGTAAAAATGTCGCGCTGCGCAAGAACCTTGGCGGCGATCGCGCGCGCCTGCGGATCGGTGATGAGATCCAGTCGGAGAAGAGAAGTGAAAATGCGAAAGGGATTGGCCCGCAATGCGCGCTCGCCGATCGGACGGAATGCCGTCGAATGCACTGGAATTCCGGCGATCGACAGATCGTAATAGCCGACCGGCGCCATTCCCATGATTGCGAAAAGCCGGCGCAGCATCGACAGTTCCTCGGCGGTTCCGACGCGAATCGCGCCATGGCGCTCAACGTCGAGCCGCTCGAGTTCATTGTTTTCCGCCAGGCGCCGCTTGAGTTGCGGCTTTTCGGCGAGCGTTTGCCGGTTTACGTCGGCGACGAGCGCCTTCATCGCGCGATACTGCGGCGCTTCGGCCTGATACATGTCCGAGACCGCCGATGCGAACATCGTCCGAATCGAGTCAGCGGAAGCGTCGTTCATTTTTTGTGACCTTCGCTATCATCGCGTATTTAATCCATCAGCTGCGGAAATCATGAGCGTAGCGTCATGCGCTAAACGTCCAGATCGAATTTGACGCCCTGCGCCAGCGGCAGTTCGCCCGAATAGTTAATCGTGTTCGTGGCGCGGCGCATATAGAACTTCCAGCAGTCCGACCCCGCTTCGCGGCCGCCGCCCGTGTCCTTCTCGCCGCCGAAGGCTCCGCCGATTTCGGCGCCGGAAGGTCCGATGTTCACATTGACGATGCCGCAATCCGATCCGTCGGCGGCCAAGAATCGCTCGGCTTCGTCCAGACGCGCGGTGAAGATCGACGACGCAAGGCCATGTGCGACATCGTTATTCAGCGCTATCGCTTCGTCGAGGCTGCGGAACTTCATCACATAAAGGATGGGCGCGAATGTCTCCCGCCGAACGACGTTCGTCTGCCCCCGCATTTCGACGAGCGCCGGGCGGACGTAGAACGCGTCGGGGAATGTCTCCGTTAGCACGCGTTCTCCGCCGAGGATGACGCCCCCTGCTGCGCGCGCTTCGTCGAGCGCGGCGCGCATCGCCGCATAGGCGTTCTGATCGATGAGCGGGCCGACAAGCGCGGCGCCGTCTCGTGGATCGCCGACCGAAACTGATGCGTAGGCGCGCCGCAAGCGACCGAGAAGTTCGTCATAGACGTCTTCATGCACGATCAGCCGCCGCAGCGTCGTGCAGCGCTGGCCCGCCGTGCCCATGGCCGCGAAGGCGATCGCTCGCACAGTGAGATCGAGGGGCGCGGAAGCGCAAACGACAGCGGCGTTGTTGCCGCCAAGCTCCAGAATCGATTTTGCGAAACGACCCGCGAGGCGCGGCGCGATGGCGCGCCCCATCGCCGTCGAACCCGTCGCGGATACGAGTTGAACCCGCGCGTCTTCGACAAGCATTTCGCCGACGTCGCGCCCGCCGACGAGCACGGTTGAAAGCCCCTCCGGCGCGTCGCCGAAACGCGCGGCCGCGCGCTCGAACAGCGCTTGGGTCGCCAGCGCCACAAGCGGCGTCTTTTCCGAAGGCTTCCAAATCAGCGTATTCCCGCAGACCAGCGCAAGCGCCGCGTTCCAGGCCCAGACGGCGACAGGAAAGTTGAAGCTGGTGATCACGCCGACGACGCCGAGCGGGCGCCAAGTCTCCATCATCCGGTGGCCTCGGCGCTCGGTGGCGATGGTCAAGCCGTGGAGCTGACGCGAGAGGCCGACGGCGAAGTCGCAGATGTCGATCATCTCCTGGACTTCACCGAGGCCCTCCGTCGTGTTCTTGCCCGCCTCGATCGTGACAAGATGGGCCAACTCGGTCTTGGCCGCCCGAAGCTCCTCGCCCAGCAGGCGCACGAACTCGCCCCGGCGCGGCGCCGGGACGCTGCGCCAGATGCGAAACGCATTCGCGGCGCGGGCGACAGCATCTTGCACAGCAGGAGAATCCACGCTCTCGACGCGCGCGATGATCTCCCCACTGATCGGCGAGCGGGTCGCCACCGAGCCGCGCTCAAACGTCTGTGGTTGGACCCCGAGCTTGCGCAGGAGGGCCGCAGCTTCCCCGGCGAGGCCACGATCTAAAGCGCGCGCCTCCATTTCAACTCCCGATGTTCGCGGCTGATGCGCGGCTGGCGCCGCGCCCCGCATGTGCCCATGTAATGTAGTCAGTAGATGATCATTCGCACGCATTTATCCAATGCGAATGCGCGCCAAAAGCTCTCGGATATGGACAATACGGAGTTCAGTAACCCGCACGTCGCCAGAAACTACGATCCCTTGCCCGTCATGCTCACGCGGGGCGAGGGCGCATACCTGTGGGATGTGGAAGGCCGGCGCTACATCGACATGATGAGCGCCTATTCGGCTGTGAGCCTCGGTCACGCGCATCCTCGAATTCTTGCAAAGCTCGCGGAGCAGGCGCAGCGGCTCGCTGTCCCCTCTCGCGCCTTTTACAATGATCGGCTCGCGCCGTTTCTCGAAGCGCTCTGCAAACTGACAGGACTCGACGTCGCTCTGCCGATGAATACCGGCGCGGAGGCAGTTGAGACGGCGATCAAAGCGGCGCGCCGCTGGGCCAATCGCGTAAAGGGCGTCGCCGACCCAGAGATTATCGTCGCCGCAGGCAATTTCCATGGTCGCACCACCGCGATCATCAGCTTCTCCTCGGAGCGCGAGTATCGGGACGGGTTTGGCCCCTTCATGCCGGGCTTTCGCGCCGCCCCGTTTGGCGATCTCGCGGCCTTCGAAGCCGCCATCACTCCGCAGACCGCCGCCATTCTCGTCGAGCCGATCCAGGGAGAGGCGGGGGTGATCGTGCCGCCGGACGGCTGGCTCGCGGGTCTACGCCGACTGTGCGACGAACGCGGCGTTTTGTTGCTGCTGGACGAAATCCAATCAGGTTTGGGGCGCAGCGGCGCCTGGTTCGCCTTTGAGCATGAGAATGTTCTTCCCGACGGCGTGATGCTGGGAAAGGCGCTCGGCGGCGGCGTTCTGCCCGTTTCCGCCTTCGTGGCGAAACGCGAAGTGATGGATGTTTTCACGCCGGGCTCGCACGGATCGACCTTCGGCGGCAACGCTCTCGCCGCCGCCGTCGGTTTGGAGGCGCTGCATGTCATTCGCGACGAACGGTTGGTCGAACGCAGCCAAGCGCTTGGCGCGAGAATGCTGCAACGGCTGCACGCGATGCGCGCTCCGGCGATCAGCGAAGTTCGCGGGCGCGGCCTGTGGGCCGGCGTCGACATAGACCCGGGTTATGCGAGCGCGCGAGAAATCTGCGAAAGCCTGCTCGCGAAAGGCGTGCTGACGACCGCGACGCATCACACGGTCGTGCGCTTGGCGCCGCCCTTCGTCATTTCTCAAGAGGATCTCGATCTCGCGCTCGACGCCGTCGAGGAAACGATCTCGAAATTTCACGCGCCGCGCAATCTCCGTGGCGCCGCCGACGTCGGCCATTCACTTGAAGCATAGCCGCAGCGGCTATGCCCGAATGCGTTCGCCTTTCGGATCGTAGAACGGCGAAAGAGAAACGGTCGCCGGCCGGCGCTCGCCGGCGATTTCAAGTTGATATTCGCCAGAGAGCACAAAAGTCGGATCGACTCCGTCGGAGTTGCGGACATAGCCATAGCCGATCGCCTTGCCGATCGAATAGCCGTAGCCGCCGCTTGACAGCCATCCGACGCGGACGCCGTTACGATAGATCGTTTCGCGCCCGAGCAGCACGATCTCAGGATCGTCGACGACGAAGCCGGCGAGAAGTCGCGGCAAGGGCAAGCCCGCAGCTTGAACGAGCGCGTCTCTTCCCTGAAAAGGCGCGCCGGACTTCATCTTGACGGCCCAGCCGAGACCCGCGATCGGCGGCGTGTGATCCGGACCGATATCCGAGCCCCACGCGCGGTAGCCCTTCTCCAAACGCAGAGACTCGATCGCTCGATAGCCCGCGTCGACAAGGCCAACCGGCGCGCCCTCCTCGAGTAGCGCGTCATAGACAGAGACGGCGAAGTCGACGGGAACATGAAGCTCCCAGCCGAGTTCGCCCACATAAGTGACGCGGATCGCCAGCACCGGCGCGCCGGCCAAGCGATTTTCACGGGCGCTCATAAAAGGGAACGCCGCATTCGAAAGATCATCGTCGCAGCACGATTGCAGAATCTCTCGCGCGCGCGGACCCATCAGCGCCAGCACGGAATTCGCCGAGGTGACGTCGATCACTCGCGCGTCCATGCCTTCGGGAATCGATCGCCTGATCCAGTCGAAGTCGTGCGTTCCGAAGGCGGTCCCCGTCACGACATAGAAGCGGTCCTTCGCCAATCGCGTGATCGTCAGATCGCATTCGATGCCGCCCTTGTGGTTCAACAACTGCGTATAGGTGACGGCGCCCGGCGGCTTGGCCACATTGTTGGCGGCGATCCAGGACAGCGCCGCTTCGGCGTCTTTGCCGACAATGAGCGCCTTGGCGAAGCTTGTCTGATCGAAAAGCGCCGCCGCCTCCCGGCATGCGCGATGCTCTCGTCCGACCGCATCGAACCAGCCCGACCTGCCGAAGGAATAGCGATCCTTCGGCTCTTCGCCCGCCGTCACATCCGCGAACCAATTGGGCCGTTCAAAGCCCATCTTTTCGCCGAAGCACGCGCCTTTCGCTTTGAGGCGGTCATAGAGCGGCGAGCGCCGCAGCGGCCGACCCGACGTAAATTCTTCGAAGGGCCAGGCGATGCTGTAGTGGCGCGCATAGGCTTCGAGCGTTCGCACCCGCACCCAATTCGGGTCCCTGTGCGGCGCGCCGAAGCGGCGGATGTCGACCGGCCAGAGATCGAACGGCTGTTCGCCGTCCGCCGCCCATTCCGCCAGCGCCATGCCGGCGCCGCCCGCCGACGCGATGCCGAAGGCGTTAAAACCCGCGCCGACGAAGAAATTGCGCACCTCCGGCGCTTCGCCGATCATCCAATTGCCGTCGGGCGTGAAGCTTTCGAGGCCGTTGATCATCTGCTTGACGCCGGCCTCGGCGAGCGCCGGCACGCGGCCAAGCGCCAGATTCATGATCGGCTCGAAATGATCCCAATCGTCTTCGAGAAGCCGAAAGGCGAAATCCTCCGGCACGGCGCCGGATGACCAAGGCACGGGGTTGGGCTCATAGCCGCCCATGACGAGACCGCCGACCTCCTCCTTGTAATAGGTGAGCCGATCCGGATCGCGCAGCGTCGGCAGATCGCTCGTCACGCCGTGGATCTTTTCGGTCACGAGATATTGGTGATGCACCGCCGAGAGCGGAACGGCGACGCCGGCGCGCGCCGCGAGGCGCTGGGTCCAGAGGCCGGCGCAGAGCACGAGCTTCTCGCAGGCGACGGCGCCGCGATTCGTGACGACGCCGCGCACGCGATCGTTCTCGATGATGAAATCCGTGACGACGACGCCCTCGACAAGCTTGGCGCCCGCAAGCCGCGCGCCCTTCGCCAGCGCCTGAGTGATGTCCGAAGGGTTCGCTTGTCCGTCGGTCGGCAGGAAGGCCGCGCCGATGACGTCATCGACATTCATCAGCGGCCAGAGCGCCTGCGCCTCCTTGGCGCTCAGCAGCTGCATCTCCAGACCGAAGCTCCGCGCGGACGTCGCCTGCCGCTTGACTTCGATCCATCGGTCGGCGTTGCAGGCGAGACGAAGACCGCCATTGCGCCGCCAGCCGGTCGCATAGCCCGTCTCTGCTTCGAGCCGATCGTAGAGCTCCACCGAATAGCCGAGGAGCTTGGTGATATTGGCGTTGGTCCGCAATTGACCGATCAGTCCCGCCGCATGCCAGGTCGAACCAGAGGACAGTTGATGTCGTTCAAGCAGCAGCGTCTCCACGCCACGCTTGGCGAGGTGGTAAGCGACGGAGCAGCCAACGATGCCGCCGCCGATGATGACGATCTGGGCGCTTCGCGGGAGATCCGTCATGCTCTTTCCATCTGCTGGAACGCCGCCCAGGCGTCATCGAAGCGCGTCAGATTTTGTTCTGAGTAAGCGACGTAATCGAAATCAATCGACGACCGACTCTCTGAGACAAGGCTCCACAACGCTTCGCGCAACAGCGAGGCGCAAAGCATCGCTTTGAAGTGGCGCCGCAACGCATCGGATGGCGCCGCTTCGAAATAGTCCTCGAGCATCGCGTCGTCGTCCGCGGCGTAATAACCATTGTTCGAGGAGAGTCCGCCAAGATCGAACAGCGGCGTATTCCATCCGGCATAGTCCCAGTCGACCAGCCAAAGCCGACGCCCGTCGTCGATGAAATTGGCGGCAAGGAGATCATTATGACCGAAGACGAGGTCGATCGGGCCCATCGCTTTTTCCAAATTCTCGCTCGCCGCGAGCAAGCGCGGCAAATTCGCCGACATCCGGCTTTTGTCCTCGATCAGCGTATGGGCGTAGTCGCGAATGATATGGAAGACGTTGAACGCCAGGGTCGGCCCGCGCAAATGCGGCGCAACCTCACGATGAACGCGCTTGATGAGATCGACGCAGCGTCTGCGGTTCGCCCGCATGTCTTCCGGCTCATAGGTGCGGCCCGAGATAAATTCGAGCGCCATCGCCATCGGCGCGGCATGCAGAACTTTCGGCGATATGCCGGCGGCGCCCGCGGCCCTGCTCGCCGCCAATTCGTTAAAGCGCATGACGCCATGAACCGGAATGTCACCGCCAAGGCGAACGACGACGGATCGATCGCCATCCTTGACGATATAATTTTTGTTGGTGATGCCGCCGAGCAACGGCGCGATCTCGATCTGGCCGCGCCAGAGCGGAAGCGCGCGTATCAGGGCTTCTGGATCTGCGGTATGGGCTGACATCGGCTCCGGCGGGGCAATGTAACAAACTCTGACTGAGCTAATATATGCGGCTGGCGCGCAAAGGCCATGGGCTACGAAGGGCCTTGGGGAAAACCTTACGCGCGGACAGTGACATGTCCGCTGGGGCGCCATAGCCTGTGAGAAGGTCTTTCGAGGTCTGGCCCCATGTATGCAACGACGATACGTGGAACGAGCTACAGGTTTCCAGACCTTAAAACGCTGATGGCGAAGGCGACCCCCTTGCGTTCCGGGGATTGCCTCGCCGGCATTGCGGCGACGAGCGCCGCGGAGCGCGTCGCTGCGCAGATGACCCTCGCCGATCTGCCCTTGAGCGTGTTCTTGAACGAAGCGCTTGTCCCCTACGAAGAGGACGAGGTCACGCGACTGATCCTCGACGGCCACGACCGAAACGCCTTTGCGCCGATCGCCTCGCTGACCGTCGGAGAATTTCGCGACTGGCTTCTCTCCGACGCCGTCGATGAGGACAAGCTCGCCGCCTTGACCTTCGGCCTGACGCCGGAAATGGCCGCGGCGGTCTCGAAGATCTGCCGCAACCAGGACCTGATCCTGATCGCCGCCAAGCGGCGCGTCGTCACGAAATTTCGCAATACGCTCGGCCTGCGCGGACGACTGTCATCGCGCATTCAGCCCAACCATCCGACCGATGATGCGCGCGGCGTCCTCGCAAGCGCCATCGACGGGCTTCTGCTCGGCAATGGCGACGCAGTCATCGGCGTCAATCCCGCGTCCGACAGTCCGGAGCAGTGCTACGAACTCCTGAGCCTTCTCGATGAGCTGCGCGAGACGCTCAGCATCCCGACGCAATCCTGCGTGCTCGCCCATGTCACGACGACGCTGCAGCTGATGGAGCGACGTGCGCCCGTCGATTTGGTGTTTCAATCGATCGGCGGCACGCAGGCCGCCAATACCAGCTTTGGGATCGACCTCGCGGTGTTGCGCGAGTCGCGCGAGGCGGCGCTTGCGCTCAGACGCGGAACGATCGGCGACAATGTCATGTATTTTGAGACTGGCCAGGGCAGCGCGCTTTCGGCCAGTGCCCACTGGAATTGCGATCAACAGACGCTGGAAGCCCGCGCCTATGGCGTGGCGCGGATGTTCGATCCTCTGCTGGTCAACACCGTCGTCGGGTTCATCGGCCCTGAATATCTGTTCGACGGCAAGCAGATTACGCGGGCGGCGCTCGAAGACCACTTCTGCGGCAAGCTGCTTGGACTGCCGATGGGCTGCGACGTGTGTTACACGAACCACGCCGAAGCCGACCAGAATGATATGGATGATCTGCTGACGCTGCTCGCCGTCGCCGGCGTTAATTACGTCATGGGCGTCCCCGGCGCGGACGACATCATGCTGAATTACCAGAGCACCTCCTATCATGACGTGGTTGCCGTTCGGCGCATGCTGAACCTGGCGCCCGCTCCCGAATTTGCGCAATGGCTCGCTGACGTCGGTTTGACGGACGCGCGTGGCGAATTGCAGCCGCTGGCGCTGCCTGCATCCTTTGCGCCGCTTCTCGAAAGAGCCTGAGGATGGCCGATGATCGCCCGACGCCTCTCGACAAGATTTCGATGCTGCGTTCGGCGACGCCGGCAAGAATTTTCCTGCCACGCGCCGGGCCGGCGCTGACGACGCGCGCTACTCTCGATTTCCAGCTGGCGCATGCCGAAGCGCGGGATGCGGTGGAAGAGCGGCTCGACGCCGACCGGCTCTTCAACGCGCTGACCTCGCGCGGGCTGACGGCCGTCCGCGTGAAGAGCGCCGCCCGCGATCGGCGAAGCTTTCTGCTGCGTCCCGACCTTGGTCGAAAACTGGACGACGATTCCCGCGAGCATCTCAAGCCCTTGGCAGGCGACTACGATCTTGTGTTCGTCATCGCCGAAGGACTTTCCGCCCGCGCGATCGCCCGGCACGCACTTCCGGTGCTCGAAAGAGCGCTGCAATCTCTCGGCCAAACATCGTGGAAAATCGCGCCGATCGTTCTCGCCGAACAGGGGCGCGTGGCGCTCGGCGACGATATCGGCGAAACGCTTGGGGCAAGGCTTGTGGCGGTTTTCATCGGCGAACGACCCGGACTCTCCTCGCCGGACAGCATGGGCGTCTATCTCACATTTGCGCCGCGCGTCGGCCGCACCGACGCCGAGCGCAACTGCCTCTCGAATATCCGCCCGCAAGGTCTTTCCTACGCCGACGCCGCGCACAAGCTGCTTTATCTTTGCAACGAAGCGCGTCGACGCCAGCTGACCGGCGTCGATCTCAAAGACGAAGCCGATACGCTTCCATCGGGAGAACTGCGCGCGATCGACGCCAAGAGTTAGCTATCCGCTCTCGCCGCTTGCCGCAGGCTTTACGATCCAACTTTGGCGCAAGCACAAACGTATCGGAACTATCGTCATCGCCGTGAGTTGAGACCTCTCTTGGCGCTTGGGGCGATGGATGCAACTGGATCTCTGCTCTGACGAGACGGCTACCGGGCCGTCGACGGCTACTCACCAAGGTCTGAGCGTCGCGGACGAGGCGCTGCTACGGCTGGGCGCGTTCCTTCGGGACCAGAACTACCGCTTCACGACGACGACGCCGCTGACGCATAACCGCGTCGTGCAACGTCCGGCGGTGGATGGATCGAATTTGGCGCGCGCATTCGGATGGAGTCTGCCATTTTCTGCGAGCGATCTGCCGGCGCCGGTGCTGCGCGCACTCGCGGAGGCTAAGGCGCTGGCGCATTGCAACGGACTCTTGCGCAGCAAGGTCCGCTTCTCGACTCTTAAGAACCAGCTCTTTGCGCACTCGGCCTTTCCCACGGACGCCGCCGATTCAGTTTTTTTCGGACCTGACACGTACCGTTTCGCGCGCTGCGTCGAATCTGTCCTCAATTCGCAGCCTCTCTCAGCCTCGGCGCCCGGCCGTTTCGTCGACATCGGGTGCGGCAGCGGCGCGGGCGGGATTTTCGCGGCGAGCCTGATGAGACCCGGCGTCGGGCTGCTGCTCGCCGACATCAATCCCCAAGCGGTGCGATATGCGCGAGTCAACGCTGCGTTGAACGGATTAAAACGCACACAGGCGATTCACAGCGATCTCTTCCAGAACGCTGGCGGCCTGTTCGACTATATCATCGCCAATCCGCCCTATCTCGTCGATGACTACCAACGTCTCTATCGCCATGGGGGCGGCGAGTTCGGCATAGCCCTATCCGTCGACATTGTACGGGAGGGCATCCCGCGTCTGACGGAAAGCGGAAGACTGCTGCTCTATACCGGCTCGCCGATCGTTGGCGGCGTCGATCAGTTTTTTGCAGCCGTGACGCCAATCCTGGACGCCTCGCCGGTAACCTTCGATTACGACGAGGTCGACCCCGACGTCTTCGGCGAAGAGCTGAAGCGCTCTGCCTACGACAATGTTGACCGCATCGCCGCAGTCTTCCTCAACATCAAGAAAGAAGGCTGACATATGCGTGATCCCGATTGGATCGACCTGGCTCCGGCGCTAGACGGCGCGGCCTTTGAGCGCTTCCAGAGAGAGCTTTGCCGACGCAATGGCGTTCGGCTAGAGCCTCTGACTCCGTCCGGCGACTGGCGTGAAGACGTGCAAGAGCGCGCCGCGCTCGCGGAGGCTGAAATCGCCTATGTGGAGAGCGCTCGCGCGGCGATCGCGCCCTTTGTCGCCGATATTCCAAGCGACGCCGACGCCTTCCTGGCCTGGTATGAGCGCCTTGCCGAGAAGGGGCCAGGCCAGAAAGATCCGCTGTTCCCCTGGCTCGAGCGACGGGCGAGCTTCGAGGACATGAAATGGTTTCTTGAGCAGGAAGTGTCCGGCGAAGCAGGGTTCGACGATCTCGTCGCGCTCACCCAGATCAAGATGCCGCAGACGCCCAAGCTCGAAATGGCGCGAAATTACTGGGACGAAATGGGCCGGGGCAATGCGCAGGGCATGCACGGACCGATGCTGACGCGGCTCGCCGCCTTTTTCGGCATCGACGCGCGGCCGGAGCGCGTCTGCCCCGAGTCGCTCGCGCTCGGCAATACGATGGTGGCGCTCGCCAGCAATCGTCGCTACGCCTTCCATTCGATCGGCGCGCTTGGCGCCATCGAGATGACGGCGCCGGGACGCGCGATCCATGTCGAATGCGGGCTGCGGCGGCTCAAAGTTCCCGGCAAACAGCGCCAGTATTTTTCGCTGCACGCGATTCTCGACGTCAAACACTCCGAGGCGTGGAATCGCGAAGTTCTGCGCCCTCTCGTTGAGGAAGATCCGCGACGCGCGCAGGCGATCGGTGAGGGCGCGGTTCTTCGGCTCTGGCACGGCGCGCGATGCTTCGAGCGCTACCGACGTCACTTCCGGCTGCGAATGGAGCCGCCGCGAGAAGCGGCCTAGGAGCGTCCATGCGGGTTCTGGGGATTGGGAACTACTGCGACCTCGCCGCGCTCTATCTTCGACTTTCCGCGCAAGGACATGAGGTCAAAGTCTTCATCGACGCGCCGCTTTGTCAGAACATTCTGAACGGGATGATCCCCAAGACGGATGACTGGCGTTCGCAACTGCATTGGGTGAAAAGCGCCGGCAGCGAGGGAATCATCCTATTCGAAAACGTCTCGTGCGGCGGCTTGCAGGACGAGTTGCGAAAGGATGGATTCAATGTCATCGGCGGGAGCGCCTTCGGCGACCGGCTCGAAATCGACCGCGCCTATGCGCAGAGCCTTCTTGCTGAACTCGGCCTCTCAACCGCGGATACCCGCCATTTTTCGAAAAGGCAGGAGGGCTTAAGCTTCCTTCGCGAGCGCCCCGGACGCTATGTCCTAAAATTCAACTCGCCCGATTTGGCGCATCGCAACTTCGCCGGCGGTCTCGCCGACGGACGCGACATTTCCGCGCTGCTGCAAAATCTGCCGGACACTCCGGCGGACGAAGCCGGCTTCGTCCTGATGGATTTCATAGATGGCGTCGAGATGGGCGTCGGCGCTTATTTCGACGGCGAGAAGTTTTTGCGGCCTGCCTGTCTCGACTGGGAGCACAAGCGCTTCTTCCCGGGCGACCTTGGCGAGCTGACAGGAGAAATGGGCACCGTCGCTACATTCGAGAACTCGACCCTCTTCTTTGAGAAAACTTTGGCGAGGATCGAGCCTTTGCTCAGGCGACACGGCCATTGCGGCTATGTGAACCTCAACACCATCGTCAATGAGCAGGGCATTTGGCCGCTCGAATTCACCTGCAGGTTCGGCTATCCGGGCTTCGCCATTCTGTCGCCGTTACAGCGAACGTCCTGGGCGGAATTGTTTGAGGCGATGGTCCGCCGCGACAGGGATCATCTGGACGTCGATGAGGGGTTCTCGGTCGGCGTTGTCCTAACGGTCCCGCCTTTCCCCTATTCGCGACGACAGGCGGAAGAGCCAATCGGCATGCCGATCCTCTTTGACGGCGCATTGTCCCGCAGGGACCAGGAACATCTGCACTATTGCGAAGTGGCTCTCGACAACGGCCAGCTGGTCACCGAGGGCGCCTATGGCTGGACGATGGTGGCGACGGGCTGCGGGCGAACGATCCAGAGCGCGCGCCGCGACACTTATCGGCTGATTGAGCGCGTGCATATCCCCAACATGCGTTACCGGCGCGACATCGGAGAACAATTGATCGCGGCGCATTACGCCAAAGTGAAAGCGCTTGGCCTGCTGGGAGACGAAATCAAATTGCACGGTCATCCGCCCTCGCCACCTGTCACCACGCTTCATGCAACGCGCAGCTAGCCGGCAACGAGCCATCGTTCATCGACGATCGCACAGGTTCGAATATCGCGCCCACGCACCAGCGCGCCGCCCGTGAACGCGCCGAAGGCGGGCAGCACGACCTGTCGCTCTTGCAGCACAAAGCAGGGAAGACGAACGCTGTCGCGCGCCGCCCCCCTCAGCCGGACACATGGGTGAAGATGCCCCGCAAGAATGGTCGCCCCCTGCCCTTCGCATTCGTCGGACGCAAGCGGGTGGTGACGTAGGACAATCCCTTCTGCGTCGTAGGGCTCGTCGACAAGCTCGATCCCCAACTGTTCCGACGGATCGCCTGCGCGCCGATCATGATTGCCGCGCACGAGCGTGAGGCGCAACGCGGCGTGACGCCTGCGCCAGTCGAGAAAGGAGGCCGCCACCCTCGGCGCATGCGCCTGCCGCGCGTGAAACAAATCGCCCAAGAAAACGAGCCGGGTGGGATTGAATCGATCTATGAGCGCGTCGAGCCGGTCGAGATTGTCGCGCGTCGTTCCCTTCGGCGCCGGTTGTCCGAGCGTACGAAATGTCGCCGCCTTGCCAAGATGCGCGTCGGCGACAAACAGCGTGCGAGTCTCAACGCGCCACACGGCGCGCTGCGGCAGCAAAACCAGGCCGCGATGCTCGTGAGAGGAGACGAGGCCGGCACCTTCTCTCTGCAACGTCTTTTCAGGCTCTAACATTTGTCCGCGGCGCGCTCCAGCTGCGAAATCATGCGCTCGATGCGCGCCGCGAGCGTCTCATTGCTGAGGCGCTCGCGCATTCTCTCGACCATCAGCGGAAAGGCGAGCGGCGAGCAGCGCTGCAGCGCGACATGGACAATCTCTCTATTTTGCAGCCGCTCGAAGCTTTCGGCAAGACGCGCGATGTCGAGCGCGTCTTCCAGGACCTCGCGCTCAGCCTGGCGCAACAACCCGTTTTCCGGATCGAATTTGCGAAAGACGTCGTAGAACAGGCTCGAAGAGGCCTGCAACTGGCGCATGCTCTTATGTTGTCCGGGATAGGTCGTCACGACGAGACCGGCGATCTGCGCAATGTCACGAAAACGTCGGCGCGCCAGCTCCGCAGCGTTCAGGCTCGCGAGCGTTTCATGCGTCAGGTCATCAATGGCGCGCGGCGCAATCAGTTCCGGCAGCATGGCGTCCCAGTCGCGCGGGTCGGCGCTCAAAAGCTCGAAGCCGTAATCATTCACGGCGATCGAGAACGTGCTCGCAGTCTCCTGCGCCGCCCGCCAGGC
Source organism: Methylocystis rosea SV97 (assembly GCF_000372845.1). Lineage (GTDB taxonomy): Bacteria > Pseudomonadota > Alphaproteobacteria > Rhizobiales > Beijerinckiaceae > Methylocystis > Methylocystis rosea. Next base: position 1,416,089 of record NZ_KB889963.1, on the reverse strand, counting down.
GATGAGGCTCGCCATGCCGATATGCGCATTCCGGCCCGCAAAGGGATAGAGGAACAAATGCCAGCCGTCGCGGCTTTTCAATGTTTCGGCAAGCAGCGTCGTCGGCGTCGGCAGGTGCGACCAGCGCGCTTGCAATCTCAGCATTTTCTCAGCCGCCCGCAGCTCCGGCGTGTCATAACGCCCCTCGGCCGCGCGCTGCAATTGCTCGACCATGGCGTCGGCCAGAGTCGTCGAAAGCGGCATTCGCCCGCCGTCCCAGCGCGGAACCGCGCCGCTTCGCGCCTTCGCCGGCCGCACATAGGCGACAAGGTCGCGCAAGCGCACGAATTCGAGAATCCGACCCGCAAACCAAAAGCTGTCGCCTGGCTTGAGCCGCGCGATAAAGCTTTCCTCCACGACGCCGAGCTTTTGACCCGGCGGCGCGGGTCCGTATTGAACGAGAACGCTCGCGTCCGCGGTGATCGTCCCGATGTTGAGTCGATGGCGCAGAGCGATCTGCTTGCTCACGACGCGCCACACGCCGCCCGCGTCAGGACCGCAGCGGCGATATTCGGGATAGGCGGAAAGGCTCGGTCCGCCGCCGCTCACGAAGTCGAGACACCAGCGCCAATTCTCTTCGGGAAGATATTCATAGGACGCCGTCGAACGAATTTCCTCGAGCAATTCGTCAGGCCTGAAGCCGCCGCCCAGTCCGATGGTGACAAGATGTTGCACCAGCACGTCGAGCGGCGCGATCGGCGTGCGGCGGCTTTCGATGCGGCCCTCCCGCACCGCCTGCTGCACGGCCGACGATTCGACAAGCTCGAGTGCATGGCTCGGCACAAGCGTGATGCGCGACGTGCGCCCGGGAGCATGGCCGCTGCGGCCGGCACGCTGCAGAAGGCGCGCGACGCCCTTGGGCGAGCCGACCTGCAGGATGCGTTCGACGGGAAGAAAATCCACGCCAAGATCGAGGCTGGACGTGCAGACGACGGCTTTAAGCTTGCCGAGCTTAAGTCCATCCTCAACCCAGTCGCGCGACTCGCGCGCCAGCGAGCCGTGATGAACTGCGATGAGTCCCGCCCAGTCCGGCCGGGCGCGCAAGAGATTGTGATACCAGATTTCCGCCTGGGAGCGCGTGTTGGTGAAAATGAGCGACGTCGGAGATTGCTCGATCTCCGCGACCACCTGCGGCGCCATTCTAATTCCAAGATGCCCGGCCCAGGGAAAGCGCGCGAAATCTTCCGGCAACAGCGTGTCGATGACGATATCTTTGCGCAAGCCGCCCGCGACGATCGCACCGCGCGGCGCATCGGTTGGACCGAGCAGGACGCGCTTTGCTTCTTCAAGATCGCCAAGCGTCGCCGACATGCCCCAAATCAACAGATCCGGTCGCCAGCGCTTCAACCGCGCGAGCGCAAGCTGCGTCTGCACGCCGCGCTTATTGCCGAGGAGTTCGTGCCACTCGTCGACGACAACGCATCTGATCGCGCCGAGATAGTCGCGAGCGTCGGCGCGCGAGAGCATGAGCGACAGGCTCTCCGGCGTCGTGATCAACACGCTGGGCGGACGACGCGCCTGCCGGGCGCGCTCGGCTGGGGGCGTATCACCGCTGCGAACGCCGACCGTCCATCGCTGGCCATGCGCGGAGAGACCGTCGAACGCCTCGTTGAGCGCCTTGGCGGTATCCGCGGCGAGGGCGCGCATCGGCGTGATCCAGAGAACACAGAGTCGTGGCGGCTCTTCCGCGTCATCCGCGAGGGCCTTCCAGGCGCCGAGCGCAACGGCCAGAGTTTTGCCGGCGCCAGTCGTCGCGTGCAGCAGGCCGCTGCGTCCCTCCGCCATTTCGCGCCACACTTCTTGCTGGAAGCGAAACGCCTTCCAGCCGCGCTCCGCGAGTAAGCTCTTCACGGCGGAATGTTTCGCGCGTCGTCCGCTCATGCGCCGCCGCCAGGCAACAGCGCGCGTAGCGCCTCGATCGTGTCGGCGTCCTCCACGGGCTTGTCCTGTCGCCAGCGCAACATGCGCGGAAATCGCACGGCGATGCCGCTTTTGTGACGGTTGCTGGCGCCAATTCCCTCAAAGCCGAGTTCGAAAACCATCGTCGGACGCACGCTGCGCACTGGCCCGAAATTCTCGATCGTCGTCCTTCTGATCGTCGCGTCGACCTTGCGCATCTCCTCGTCGGAAAGTCCGGAATAGGCCTTGGCGAAGGGCAGCAGCGTGCGGTCCGTCTGCTCCGGCGGGCCGCTCCACACCCCGAATGTGTAGTCGCTGTAAACTCCCGAACGGCGCCCATGACCCCGCGCGGCGTAGATCAGCACCGCGTCGACGCTCATCGGATCGAGCTTCCATTTCCACCACAGATTGGCGCCGCTCTTCTGGCGGCCGACGCCATAAGGCGCGTTCATCGCCTTCAGCATCATGCCTTCGGCGCCGCGCGCCCGGGCCTCCTCGCGCTGTCTTGCAAAGGACTCCCAATCGGGTTGCGTCAGCGCCGGGCTGAGCCGCAGGGGCAAATCGGCGCCGACCTGCATCGCGCAGGAATGCGCGCGCGACACGACCTCTTCGAGGAGCACGCGACGCTCCCTCTGCGGCTTTTCGCGAAGATCGTGGCCGTCTTTCTCGAGAAGGTCATAAGCGATCAGCGCCACTGGCCTGTCGCGCAACATTTTTGGCGTGAGAACCTTGCGTCCGAGACGCTGCTGCAATTCTGAAAAGGGACGCAGATCGCTAAGATCGTCCACCGCGGAACGCGCGTCCGAACGGGGCGCGACGACGATGAGCTCGCCATCGAGAACAATATCGTCGGGGAGAAAATCGACGAGCGCGGCGAGCTCCGGAAAGCTGTCGCTGACAAGCTCTTCGCCGCGAGACCACAGCCACCACTCTCCGGCGCGATGAATGAACTGCGCGCGTATGCCATCGAATTTCCATTCAACGAGCCAGTCATCGACGGGGCCGAGCAGTTCTGGAAAGGCCGAAAGCGGCGCCTGAAGCGGGTGCGCGAGAAAGAACGGATAAGGCTGACCACGCAGAGGGCGGCCGTCTTCGCCCGCTTCGGCTGGCGCAACGAGCGCGACGAAATCCTGCGCCTGAGGCGCGCGATTCGCCTGCGTGTAGCCCATCATCCGCTGCGCGACGAGCTTGGCGTCAAGCTCGGTCGCCTGGGCGATCGCCTGAGTCATTTGCAGCTTCGAGACGCCGATGCGCATTTCGCCGGTGACGAGCTTGAAAAACGGCAAGCGGTCGTCGGATGGCATAGCGTCGAGCCAGCCGCGTAGCGCCGCGAGCCGCTCAGCGTCATCGCGCTCGCGCAAGGGCAGTAGCCGTTCGTTCATCCAAAGATCGAGCGGCGCGTCTTCCACCCGGGTCGGCGGCGGCAGCAAAAGCGCCAAAGTCTCGGCGAGATCGCCGACGCTGTGATAGCACTCGTCGAGGAGCCACTCGGGCAGATCCGTCGCCTCCAAGGCGAGCTGGCGCAGGAGCTTGGTCGAGATCATCTGGCGCGGCTTGCCGCCGGCGAGAAAATAGACTGTCCAGGCGGCGCTGGCGTATTGCTCCGGATCGCCGACCGCAAGGCGCAGATAGTCGATCAGCGCCTGTCTCTTATGCTGCGTCGACGTGGCGGCGTCGATGCGCCGGTAGAGCGTGGCGAAGGTCTTCATGCGCCGTCTGTGTCGGCGTCGACGTTCGGCTCCGCCTCGCCCTCTTCGTCGCCATATTCGGTCGCCATCGGCCGCGCGTCATATCCTTTTTCGCGCAGATAGCGCGAAAGCGCCTCCCCGCTTCCATGCGTGACAAGGATACGCTCCGCGCCGGTTGCGGCGATCGCCTGCAACAGACCCGGCCAGTCGGCGTGATCCGAAAGCGCGAAGCCTTGATCGACGCCGCGGCGTCGCCGATTGCCGCGCAGCCGCATCCATCCGCTGGCGAAGGCGTCCGAATGATCGCCAAAGCGTCTAATCCACCCGCTTTGCACGGCGTGGGGCGGCGCCAGCGCAAAGCAGCGCGAAAGCCCCGGCTTGTCGAGCGCGCCGACGTTGAAGGTGGGTGGCAGCGCTATGCCGAGATCGCGATGAATCTGATTGAGCGGTTCGATCGCGCCATGGCAGACGATCGGGCCGATATTCGCGTCGAGATGTTTGAGCAGGCGCTGCGCTTTGCCAAGCCCGTAGGCCTGCATGACGCTGGCCCGTCCCGCGCGCGCATTTTCCGCCCACCATGAATTGATGTCGGCCATCACTTCGGCTTGCGGGCGCCAGCGATAGATCGGCAGACCGAAGGTCGATTCGGTGATGAAGACGTCGCACGGGACGGGCTCAAAAGGTGCACTGACGCCGTCCGTTTCGAGCTTGTAGTCGCCGGAGGCGACCCAGACCTCGCCGCGATGCTCGATGCGCACCTGCGCCGAGCCGATGACATGGCCGGCGGGATGCAGCGAGAGCCGCACCTCGCCGATGTCTCGGCTCTCGCCATAACGCAGCGTCTCGATGCGAACGTCGCCGAGTCGTCTGCGCAGGATCGGCGCGCAATCCTCGTGACAGAGATAGGCGCCGCTGCCCCATCGCGCGTGATCAGAATGGCCGTGCGTAATCACCGCCAGAGCCGCCGGGCGCCACGGGTCGATGTGGAAATTTCCAGGAGGGCAGTAGAGGCCCTCTGCGACGGGAACGATCAGATCCTTGGTCATCTAGCCGAAGATGTGAAAAGCGCCTCGGCGCGTCTTGGAACAGCGCCGACAGCATAAATAGGAACTCGGTCGCACGGATTCACTTCCGGCGACGGCCGAGTTCGCGACGGCGCTTGCTCCCGCCGCGCCTGTCGCGGTCAAAATCCTCCATTGATCCTCAAGCTTGCGCTCGACTATATGAAGTGCTGGCGAATGCGCTTTTTTCATGCGCGCCTGACGCGTCAATGGAGCTTGGAATGCATCTAGGGGTCGACTTCATCCTCGAAGCGCTGGCGCGCGAAGGACTCGACCATGTGTTCATGGTCCCGGGCGGCCTCGTTGATCCCTTTCTCCCCGCCTTGGGAAGACAGAAGGCGCTGACGCCGATCGTGGCGGCGCAAGAGGGCGGCGCCGCCTATATGGCGGACGGCTACGCACGCGCGAGCGGAAATTTTGGCGCCGCGCTTTGCATCGGCGGCCCCGGACTCACCAATACGGTCACCGCAGTGGCGACCGCGCAATCCGATGGCTCGCCGCTTCTTCTGATGAGCGGCGAAGTGGCGACTGTCCTCGAGGGCTTGGGCGTATTTCAGGACGCAAGCCCCCAGACGCTGGATGACGTCGCGATCATGAAGCCGCTGACGCGCTATTCTTCTTCCGTCGACAATCCGAAGAATATGCCGCATCTGTTTGAGCACGCCCTGCTACATCTTCGTACCCGTCCTGCTGCGCCCGTACATCTCTCCTTGCCAGGCGACTGCCTGGCCGCCGAGATTTCCGTCAGCCATACGCCGATTGATCGGGCCTTGGTCGATTACAACGCGCTGTCTATGGCGGCCGCCGAGTCGTCGCTCGAACATTTTCATGGCGGTCCTGGCGGCAAGCCGCCTGTCAAGATCGCCATATTGGCCGGCGCGGGCGTTGAGCACTCGAAAGCCGCCCATGCGCTGAAGGAATTCGCCGAGACCTGGCGCATTCCCGTCGCGACGACGCTGCGCGGAAAGGGCGTCTTCCCGGAGGACCATCCGCTTTCGCTCGGCGTGTTCGGCTATGCGGGGACGCACCACTCCCGCGCCGCGCTGATGGACCCTTCGCTCGATCTGCTGATCATTTTGGGGTCGGGACTGAACGAGCGCGACACGATGCATTGGGCGCTGCAAGTCAAACCCAATAAAACGATCTGCGTGAATTTGCTGCCCTCCGCAATCGGGACGCATGTCCAAGACGGCGGGATCGTTGGCAGCTGCGGCGCCTATCTTGGCTATCTGCTCGACCAAGGTGATAAATTGCGCGCGGCTCTCGAACCGACGCTCTCCGCACGCGCGGCTTGGGTGTCCGAGATCCGCTCCCAACCCCGCCTGCAGGATCCGGAAAACTGCGAGAGCGATGCGGCTCCGATTCATCCGGCGCGCGTCATCAGCGAACTCAGAAAGGCATTCCCGCGCGACGGCGTTCTTGTGGTGGATTCCGGCGCGCATCGCGCTTTCGCCGGCCATTACTGGGAGGCTTACGAACCCAAGACCTATGTATCCGCCACCAATCTGGGCCCGATGGGCTGGGCGATCAGCGCTGCGATCGGCGTCCAATGCGCGCAGCCGCACCGCCGCGTGGCGGTCGTCACGGGCGATGGATGCATGCGCATGGGCGGCATGGAAATCGCGACCGCGGCGCGCTACCAGCTGCCGGTGATCTATGTCGTCATCAACAATGCCGCGCTTGGCAATGTCTGGTTGCGCGCGCATGGACTCGGTCCAACGCCCGACGAATTGACGCGATTGCCGGATCACGACTGGGCAGGGTTCGCACGGGCCCTGGGCTCTCGCGCCGAAACCGTGCGTTCTCCGGGCGATCTCGCCGCCGCTTTCGAAAGAGCCTTACAGGGCGTGGGCCCCTGCCTCATCGACGTTAAAGCCGACAAGGCCTTCACGACGCCCGTCAAGGACTGGGCCGAGGCCATTGCGGCCTATTCCTACCACGAGTGACAAGGGACGCGCCGATGGCTCAGTTGCCTTTTGATCCTTCAACGCTGTCGCCGGCCGATCGTGCGCGCTACGACCGCATGGTCGAACGGCGGAAGGCGCAAGGCGCAGGCTTCGGCGGCCCGTACGCCGCCCTGATGAACCATCCGCAGCTTTGCGAAAAAATCGAGGACCTCGGCTATTATTTGAAGTTCCAGGGCCATCTGCCCCGTGAGGTCTATCAGTTCATTGTGCTGTTCGTCGCGCGTCGGACCGGAGCCGCCTTCGAATGGGCTGATCATGTTCAGCACGCCGAAGCGGCGGGCGTTCCATCCTCGCTGATCAGCGCCCTGGAAAGAGACGAAGACTTAGGCGCCGTCGCTTCATCGCCCTATGATCTCGTCACTGAGGTGCTGGCGTCGACATTGTCCTGGCGAAATATTCCGCAGAGCGTTCAGGACGAAGCCATCAAGGCGTTCGGCGTCGAAGGGTTTATCGAACTCGTCGTCCTGTCGGGTTTTTATCAGATGTTTTCGGCGATCAACCAGGGGTTCCACGTCGCATTGCCGCCAGGCGTCGAGAAGCCGTTCAAGTAAATTACGCATCGCCATTTCGTTACGCCGCTTTTTATTTAGCAGCCGCTCCGAGCCTCGAGCTGCGCAATACGCGACTGCGCGAACCCTCGGAACATAGAACCCTTCAAATCAGTTTTCATCCTGGCGGGCGGCATTGGCCGAACCCAGGGATTGAGATTTGGGAGCATGGAATCGATGGATGCGTTAACTGAAAATGGCGGGTCCCCCATTATCTGTGCCGATGAAGAACGCCGTTCTGGCGATGCATCGAATCCACCAGCGAGCGCGGAGGAAAATTCTGTCGATCTGGAGCGCTCAACTCGGGCGCGCTACTCGGTCGCCCAAGTGAAGGATTCGATGTGGGAGGCGCTCGACAACCTTGTGCAATCGGGCGCGACCGATCAAATGCGCGGCTATGCCAACGAGGCCATGGGCAAGACCAAGTTGACTCTTGGACTCGCGACGCAGTCGACCCATCTCACGCTGACCGGACTGGCGCAGATCGTCGTTGGTGAATTTCAAAAATCGATAGGCGAAGCGAAGCTTGCCGAAGACGGCAAGGACATCTTCCCGGGACTGTAAAAAGCGATTGCCCGCAAGCTGGCGCGTGGGCGCAGTGGAACATTGGCGTGCGCCGTTGAGTTACGTCTCCGCCGAATTGTCGCGCTTTCCCGGGGCTCAACTTGCCGACGAAGACGGTCCAAGACCAGCCGCTGGAATCCTCGCTCGATCTCCAGAGAATCTCATCCTGGGCGCTCATTGGCATGTTCGTGCTGATGCTCGCCGTCGCGATGAGCCTGGCTCAGACCCTGTTGGTGCCGCTCGTTTCGGCAGGCGTGCTCGCTTTCATGCTCGGGCCGTGGGTGACCACTCTGCGAAAATGGGGCTTGCCGCCCAGCGTTTTTGCAGCTGCTGTCGTCTTTGGCGCGTTATTGATTATTCATGCAGCGATTGTTCAGGGCTCGACGATCGCCGTCGACTGGGTTGGTCGCGCACCCGAACTGTTGACCTCGTTCAGCGATAAGCTGCGATCGGCGTTTGGCCCGGCGTTTTCGCTGGAGCGGCTGCAAAGCACATTCGCACGAACCGGGGGCGGCTCCCTTGACGCGGCGGCAGTCCTGCAATCAACGATGAATTTTCTTACTCCGACCATTGGCGAGTTGATTGTATTTCTCGCGGCCTTGTTCTTCTCCTTGTCCGGACGAGAGGAGCTGCGCCGCTACCTTGTCTTCGTCTTCGATGACAAGGAAACGCGACTGCGCACGCTGCGGCTTCTGAACAACATCGAACGAGATCTCAAGAGCTATATGGCGGTGGTCGCCGCCATCAACCTCGTTCTGGCGCTGATCGTCGCCGTGACCGCTTTTGCTGTCGGCCTTCCAAATCCGCTGCTATGGGGCATCGTCGCCTTCGCTCTCGAATTTATCCCTTATGTCGGCCCGATCGCGATCTACGTCGCATTGTTTCTGGTCGGCTTCGCTACGTTCGGATCACTTTCGCAGGCGTTCGTCGCCCCGCTCATTCTTCTCGTCGCAGATACGTTAGAGGCCAATGTCGTATCGCCGAGCGTCATCGGCCGCCGACTGACTTTGAATCCCGGACTAGTCTTCCTGGGACTCGTGTTCTGGACATGGCTCTGGGGGCCGGTCGGCGCAATTCTCGCGACGCCTCTGCTCATCGCCGGAACAGTGACCTTCAGCCACCTGTTCCCTCAGCACGAGATCAATCTTCCCGAGTAGCGTGCCCCAGTGGGACGCGGCGAGGAACAATCAACCGATCTGGAAGTTCAGTCTTCGCCCAGCGGGGCAGTACCAGCGGAGAAGAGGGCATGAGCATAACATCGCAAGTCACGAACAAGGTCCAGGAGGCCCAAGACGCCGTGACCAAGGCGTCGGCGAACGCCGCCGCGAAGGCGGCCTCGATGGCTGACGACGTCAGCGCAAAGGTTGATGAAACCATGGAGAGGGCTGACGCCGCTTTGACGACAGTGGGCGAGCAGTCCCGGGAAATCGCGGAGAAGGCCAGGTCGGCAGGCGAAGGGCTCAAGACAACGGTCGAAGGCGCGGTGCGCGAACAGCCGGTGACGGCGCTGTTGCTTGCCGTCGCGGGAGGATTTCTCATCGGGGCCATGTGGAAGGGCCGCAGCTAATCTCTGGCGGGGCAAGATCATGATGCTGGATCCGCTATTCCATCGGGTTGACGAGAGTATCGCGAACGCGACGCGAGGCGCGTCGCGCCTCGCCATCGTCGCGACCCTCGCGCTGCTCGCGCTCGGCTTCGCAACGGCCGCCGCCCATGCTTACGCCATGAGGACGTGGGGAGAGATCGCCGGCAACCTCGTCATTGCCGGAGCCTTTCTCTTCGCGGCGCTCGTTGTCTATCTGGCGACAAAGGAATCAGTCTCACTGGAGACTCAAGCTCCAGCACCCGAAGTCGAACAGAGCAGCTTTTCGCAGCTCCCCTTCCTTGATCAGCTGCTCAAGCCGGATGGAAATCTGGTGCGCTCGATCAGCTCCTCCATCGGCTCGATGGCTCCTGTCGCGGCGAAAGCAGTGGCCGAACGCGTTGCGCCAAACCTCCATCTGATCATCGGCGCCGCCGTCGGACTGATGCTTGCGTCAAAACTCTCCGAAAAGCTTGACAATATGAAGTCTCCGGAAGCGTAATCAGCGGGCGAGCGTTCAGCTCGCCCGCGAGCGTAAGAGGTTTGCGTTGGCGCCAAGAGCGAACTGGAAGGGCTCTCTGAAGATAGCGGAGCTTACCTGTCCGGTGGCGCTCTACTCCGCGACCTCAACGTCTGACAGGATCGCGTTCCACACGATCAACCGATCCACCGGTCACCGCGTGCGGCGGACCTTTGTCGATAGCGACACCGGCGAACCTGTGGAATCCGGCGATCAAGTCAAAGGCTATGAAGTCGGTAAGAACGAATATGTCGTTCTCGAACCCGAGGAAGTCGCGCAGGCGACGCCGAAAAGCGACAAAACTCTCGCCATCGAGACATTTGTGGATTGCGGCGAGATCGACGCCGTCTATTTCGACAAGCCCTACTATCTCTCCCCCGCGCAAAGCGACGCGAACGAACTTTTCGTTCTGATACGCGAAGGCATGCGCAAGAACAGAGTCGCAGCCCTCGCGAAGACGGTGCTCTTCAGGCGCGCGCGCACCGTTCTGATCAGCGCTTATGGCGACGGGCTTCTCGCGACGACTCTGAACTTCGATTATGAGGTGCGCTCGGCGCAACAGGCGTTCGACGAAGTGCCCGAGGTTAAAGTTCAAGGCGAAATGTTTCAGCTGGCCAAGCACATTATTGACACCAAGCGGGGCGCCTTCGACCCATCTACGTTCGAAGACCGCTATGAGTCCGCCCTCGCCGAGTTTGTAAAAGCGAAGCTGGAAGGCACGCCAGTCGCGCCGCCGCGTAAGGCTCGCGAAGCCAAGGTCGTTAATCTGCTCGAGGCGCTGCGCGAGAGCGCGGCGCTTTCCGAGCAGAGCGACAAAGCTGCAACCAAGAAGCGAGCCGCCCAGCCTCGCAAGACCCGAACAGCCGCGACACGCCGGAAAGCGAGCTGACCGCGCATGTCGCTTGCCGACTACCGCAAGAAGCGCGATTTTGGGGCGACGCGCGAGCCGAAGGGGCGAGGCGCTCGAAAGACCGGCAGCAGCTTCGTCGTCCAGAAACATGCCGCGAGGCGACTTCACTACGATCTTCGCCTGGAGATGGACGGCGTTCTGAAAAGCTGGGCTGTGACCAGAGGCCCAAGTCTCGTGCCCGGCGAAAAGCGGCTCGCCGTTCACGTCGAGGACCACCCTCTCGACTATCGCAATTTCGAAGGCGTCATTCCGGAAGGCCAATATGGCGCCGGCGAAGTGATCGTATGGGACAAGGGCGTCTGGATTCCCGAAGGCGATCCGCACAAGGGCTATGCCAAGGGGCATCTCGATTTCGAGCTGCGCGGCGAGAAGCTCGGCGGCCGTTGGCATCTCGTGCGCATGGCGCGAAAGCCGCGCGAGAAGCACGACAATTGGCTTCTCATCAAAAGCGAAGACGTATTTGCGCGAACGCCTAAGGATGAAGACATACTCGACGAGATGCCGCGTTCGGTAGACACCGGGCGCACGATCGGCGATGTCGCAGAAGGCAAGCCGGCGCGGCGCTCGAAAAAGGCCGCCGCGCCAAAGCAGGCCGCGGCGCCCCGGTCAATCAAGACAAGCGCCATCACGCCAACGCAAGCGCCTGCGGTCGACATCGACCCGTCGCGTCTCGAGGGCGCAAAGAAAGCGCCGCTGCCGACATTCGTTGCGCCGATGCAGGCCAGTGCCGGCGCCGCGCCATCGAGCAAGGAATGGATACACGAAATCAAATTCGACGGTTATCGCGTGCAGGCGCGCATCGAGGCGGGACGCGTACGGCTGCTCTCACGCAGCGGTCTCGATTGGACGAAGAAATTTGGCGATGAGGTTGCGTCGGCGCTGCGCGCCCTGCCTCTCGGCGCCGGGCTCATCGACGGCGAAATCGTCGTCGAGACAAGTTCAGGCGCATCGGATTTCTCCGGGCTGCAGGCCGATCTGAGCGCAGGGCGGACCGATCGCTTCGTCTATTGGGTCTTCGATCTTCTTTACCTCGACGGCTATGATCTGCGCGGCGCGACCTTGCTGGAACGCAAACGGTTTCTGGGAGCGCTCTTAGGCGCTGAGAACGGCGACAGGGTTCGTCTGAGCCTTCACTTTGAGGACAGCGGCGCGGTCGTGCTGTCGCACGCGTGTCGGCTCGGTCTCGAAGGCGTAGTGTCGAAGCTGCGGGATTCGCCCTATCGCTCCGGCCGCGTGAAGAGCTGGATAAAGGCCAAATGCTTCGCCCGGCAGGAATTCGTCGTCGCAGGCTATACGCCATCGACGGTGTCGCGCCGGGCGATCGGCGCCCTCGTGCTTGGCGTCTACCAGAACGGCGTCCTTTGCCATGTTGGCCGCGTCGGGACGGGATTTACGGCGGATATGGCGAATGAGCTTTTCACGAAACTCGATCCCATGCGCACGCCCTCGAGCCCTTTCGGCGCGCGCCTCAGTACGGAGGCCGCGCGCAATGTACGCTACGCTCGGCCCGAACTGGTCGCTGAGGTGGAGTTTCGCGGCTGGACAGCCGAGCAGGTTCTTCGGCACGCCTCCTTTCGCGGTCTGCGCGAAGATAAGGACGCGCGCGACGTCGTTCGCGAAAAGGCGCCGCCCCTTGAGCGGGCGACAGCGGCGAGAGCGGAGCAAAGCACCGTGAGGCTCACCCATCCCGATCGGCTCTATTGGCCGGATCAAGGCGTCACCAAACAGGGCCTAGCGGATTACTACGCCGAAATCTGGCGCTATATCGCGCCCTTCATCGTCAATCGCCCGCTGGCGCTGCTGCGCTGCCCCAACGGCGTCGAGGGAGAGAAATTCTTCCAGAAGCATGCCTGGAAGGGCATCGATCCGAACATCGTGCTCATCGACGACCCGAAAGGCGAAGAAGAGCCCTTGCTCAGCATCAAGGACCTCAACGGCCTGATCGCGCTCGTTCAATCCGGGGCCCTGGAAATTCATCCATGGGGCTCGACGGCGTCGGACTGGGAGCGTCCTGACGTCATCATCATGGATCTCGATCCCGGCGAACAGGTTACGTGGGAGTCCGTCATTGCCGCAGCGGAAGAAACGCGGGAGCGACTTCAAGACCTTGGGCTCGCCGCCTTCGTGAAAACATCCGGAGGAAAGGGCCTTCATGTGGTGGCGCCCGTGAAGCCCAAAGCGGAATGGCCAGAGGTGAAGGCTTTCACCAAAAGAATCGCCGATGCGATGACGCATGACAGCCCGAGCAAATATGTTGCAACGATCACGAAATCGAAGCGCCGCGGAAAGATACTCGTCGACTATCTGCGCAATCAGCGCGGCGCGACGGCTGTCGCGCCCTATTCCACGCGCGCCCGGCCCGGCGCCGCCGTGTCGATGCCGCTTGCCTGGGACGAACTTAGTCCCGCGATCGGACCTGACTATTTCACGATCGTGAAGACCCTTGCGCGCCTCGAGTCGCTGCAGAGCGATCCGTGGGGGGACTTTCGTCAAGCGGCGGCGCCGATCGAAACGCCGAAGACGACGCGGAGGAAGAGAAAAGCCTAGCGACGTTTGGAGCCGCGCTTTTCCGCATCGATGCTCTTGCGGAGCGCATCCATGATATTGACGACATTGCTCGGAGCCGCCGGCGCTTGTTTTGCGCCGCGAGCGGGTTTGTGCTCCTTCTTCTTTCCGGAAATGATGTCCAGCAACTGCGCTTGAACGGGATCATGGGTCATCGCCGGGTCCCAGTGACTCTTGCGCTCATCGATCAATTTGGAAATCAGGGTGAGAGCTTTCGCGTTCGGCGGTTCGGCGCCGATCTTGTCGAGGTAGTCCTTCGGATTGCGCACTTCGTCGGCGAAGCGCAGCGTCCATAAGACAAGCCCCTTGTCGCGCGGCTCGACCATCACGGCGCGCTCGCGTCGATACATCACCAGCCGCGACAGGCCGACTGTGCCGGTCGCCTTCATCGCGTCGCGAATGACGGAAAAGGCCTCGACGCCGATCGGATCGTCGGGCACGAGATAGTGGGGCTTATCGAACCAGATCCAGTCGAGGCTCGCGGCCGGAGCAAAGGTCTCGATATCGATCGTTCGCGTGCTTTCGAGGCTTAAGGCGTCAAGCTCTTCATCTTCAAGCAGCACGTAATCGTCTTCGCTGCGGGGATAACCTTTCGCCGCGTCGTCTTCGCCAATCGGCGCGCCGGAGACCGCGTCGACATATTGACTGACGACGCGGTTGCCAGTGTTCCGATTGAGGATGTGGAAGCGAACTTTTTCACCTTCAGTCGTGGCGGGCGTCATCGCGACCGGACAGGTCACAAGCGAAAGCTTCAAATAGCCTTTCCAGAATGACCGCGGCGCCATCTAAACCCTCCGAGGGCCCGGAACTTCTCCAATAACGCTCCGTCGAATGCATCGTTCCGCTTCCGCCCAAATCGCCACGATAAAAGATGGTTAGCGCTCCAAAAGGGAACTTTGGCGCTCGATCATTGTTGAATTCAATCATGACCCTTCACCTGCCCGTATTCATTGGAGTCGACGGCTCCGATATCCAGAGCGCCGCCCAAGGGCTCTTCGACATGAATAAGAAAGCTGAAAAGCAAATCTCGAAGGGCCGCCGGGGCGCGCCGGGGGCGCAGCGATGTGACGCTGCCCACCAGCTCTCGTTCCTTGGCATCGATGGGGAATTGACCTCCGGGCTGCGCGACATATACGCGACGAGCCTCTTAGAACCGATGCCTGACAAGTTTCTCGACTTACTGGTGCGACTTTCAACGTCGGTCGCCAAATAGGCTGTAGCGGTTGTTGCTCCCGTTCTCGGAAAGCGCACTGGCGCCTTGAGTTGAGACGCTAAGTGACGAGAAATGAAAAAAAATGATTGCCTGTCGTTCAACAGGCAATCATCAAGGGTTTATGGTCGAGGGAATCATTTTCGGCTGCGCAGCCACTGCTCGATCTCCGCCTGTCGCGGTTCGCGAACATGGATGAAACGCTTTCGCGGCGCTTCGACTTGCGGCAAAAGCAGCATCTTGCGGACAACTTCCACAGTGCGCAGCCAGTCTACACCAAGTTTCGGCTTCGAACTCATTTCGGCTCTCCTTTCAACGGAGACGGGTATGAAAACAACTCTGCCTTTTTAAGAATGTTCCAAGATGTCGGCAAAGCTCTGTTCTCACCGCTCTTCGCCCAGCGAACTGGCTGGGCGTCGACAAAAAAGCCACCTGAGGTTCGGGCCGATCGAAAAGCGCCAGAACGCGTCACGCTAAGCCCGCGACGCGCTAAAAACTCACGAGTTTAGAGTCTTCAGCCAGGTGTCGACCTCTTCGCGAATGCGGTCCCGCCCTTCGCCGTAGCGCTCTTGGAGAACGCCCTCAAACTGTTCGCGCTTGCCGTCCATGCGCGCGAGATCGTCGTCGGTGAGCTCCGCCCACTTCTCTCTTACCTTGCCCTTGAACTGCTTCCAGTTGCCTTCGACTCGGTTCCAGTCCATCGCCGTTCTCCCAAGGTCAAGGAATGTTCCACGCCGACGCAACGCGGGCGGAACCGCTTTGTTCCAGGATTTGGCGGCAGGTGAATCGCAGCGAAAGGCGAATTGCCGCTCAGGCGGCTGCGCCGCAGCACTTCTTATACTTCTTGCCGGAGCCGCAGGGACATGGATCGTTACGGCCCGCCTGCTTGCCCTTAACGACGGGCGCGCTCTTGCGATTGGCCTCTTCAAGGAAATACCAGCGGCCATCCTGCGCGTCATGTCGAAACAGCGATCGCTCCCGATGCGCATAACGTTCGCCTTCGCTGGAGAAATGCGCGACGAATTCGACGTAGCCGGTTTCATCGCCCTGCAGCCCCTGTTCCGTCGACAGGATCTCAAGCCCGAGCCATTGCGAGCTGCGCGACCAATGCGTGATGGCCTTGCGATCAAAATCGTAACGCGACTCCGGCGCTAAGGAGTCGACAAGGTAATCGATGTCACCCAATGCGAAGGCGGTGTAACGCGAACGCATGAGCGCTTCAGCGCTTGGCGCCGGCAGTTTCTCTTCGATGTAACGGGCGCAGCAGGCCGCATAGGAAAGCTGTTGCGCGTCCATCGCGCGGCAGGGACATGTCTGGTCGGTCATCGCTCAGTCGGAGTAAGAATGATCGCGCGGCTGCGCCTGGGTCTCAGACCTAGGCGACCAATGCGCCGACGTCCAATGTTTTGCGACATGGAGAGTGCGAGCAATCGAGCGTGCGTCAGCCGTCGGAACCGCCTTCGCCGGGACGCAATTCCGAAGCAGCGGCGCCCGCTGCATTTTTGAGGCGCTTCACCGCCTCCATCGCGATCGGATCGAGGCCGGCGCCGCCATGATCGACATGCGCGACGATAGCGTTCCGCATACGCGGGTCCCAGAACTTCTTCAAATGATCCGTCATGCTCGCGACGCCTTCGGGATGCTTCTGAGCCACGAAGAACGTGCCGATCTGGTTAGCCATTCTGACGAGCTTATCGACCGAATCATGCGACATGTGCGGAAACCTGTTCGAGGATGCGTCCTGGATGGGTGAAGACTTCGAAGTCCCGGCCGCGCATGACGGCGACGAGAGTCATGCCGCAGTGTTGCGCGTTGCGCACCGCGAGCGCGGTCGGCGCCGAGACGGCGGCGATGATCGGCGCGCCCATGCGCGCGGCCTTCTGCACGAGTTCGACAGAAACGCGGCTCGTCATCAGCACCACGCCTTGCCCCGCGGCGATGGCTTGGCGCGTCAGCGCGCCGGCGAGCTTGTCGAGAGCGTTATGGCGGCCGACGTCCTCGCGCGCGATCAGCGCCCCGGAGACGGGATTCCAGAAGGCCGCGGCGTGGATGGCGCGGGTCTCCTGATTATATTTCTGAGCGGCGGGCAGACGCTCCATCGCCTCGATCAAGGCGTCGGCGCGCACCGACAGCGCATTGTCGAGAGTCGGCAGAATGCGCGTCGCGGCCTCGAGACTCTCAATGCCGCAAAGACCGCAACCGGTCGGCCCCGCCATCGACCGACGCCGCTCGACATAGGCTTCCTGCCGTCCGCCCTTGAGCCAGGCGCGCAGTTCAATGCCGGCGTCGGAGACGACGATCTCGACGTCGCCTGCCTGCTCCGGCGAATCGATCAGCCCCTCCGTGAGCGCGAAGCCGATCGCGAAATCCTCGAGATCCGCTGGCGTCGCCATCATCACCGCATGAGTGGAGCCGCCAAAGGTGAAGGCGACCGGCGTCTCTTCGGGGATCACGCGAGAAGAACGCGCCGTCACATCGTGACGGCGCGCCAGGCATTCCACCCGTAGTGTCGGCGGCGGCCTCTCCGTCATTCCGCCGCGTCGATCGTGCTCGCAATGCGACGGCTCTGCTCCGTCAGCTCGCGATATTGATGCTGCCACTCGGTCGGTCCGTTGGTGGTCGAGACCTGAACCGCCGTGACCTTGTATTCGGGACAATTGGTGGCCCAGTCGGAATTATCGGTCGTGACCACATTGGCCTGGGTGTTGGGATGATGGAACGTCGTATAGACGACGCCCGGCGCGACGCGATCCGTGATTTTAGCGCGCAACGTCGTCTCGCCGGCGCGGCTCGCCACCTTCACCCAGTCGCCCTCGCGCACGCCGCGATCTTCTGCGTCATGCGGGTGGATCTCGAGGACGTCCTCAGGATGCCACTGGCTGTTTTCGGTGCGTCGCGTCTGCGCGCCGACATTGTATTGCGACAGGATGCGGCCGGTGGTGAGCAGCAGCGGGAACCGCGGCCCCACCTTCTCCTCGGTCGGCACATATTCGGTGATGACGAATTTGCCTTTGCCGCGCGCGAAGCCGTCGGTGTGCATGATCGGCATGCCTTCCGGCGACTGATCGTTGCACGGCCACTGCACGGAGCCGACCTCGGCGAGACGCTCGAACGACACCCCCGCGAAGGACGGCGTCAGCCGAGCGATCTCGTCCATGATCTCGCTGGCGTTGGCGTAGTTCCAATTGAGTCCCAGCTTGTTGGCGAGCAGCTGGGTGACTTCCCAGTCGGCGTAGCCATTCTTCGGCGACATCACCTTGGTGACGCGCTGGATGCGGCGCTCGGCGTTGGTGAAGGTGCCGTCCTTCTCGAGGAAGGTCGCGCCCGGCAGGAAGACATGCGCGTAGTTCGCCGTCTCGACCAGGAAGAGATCCTGCACGATGACGATGTCCATATTCGCCAGCGCGCGCGACACGTGACGCGTGTCGGGGTCGGACTGCAGAATGTCCTCGCCCTGAACGTAAAGTCCCTTGAACGTGCCTTCGATCGCCGCGTCGAACATGTTGGGGATGCGCAGGCCCGGCTCCGGATCAAGGGAGACGCCCCAATCCTTCTCGAACGCCTGGCGCGCCGCATCGTTAGAGATGTGGCGATAGCCCGGCAGCTCGTGCGGGAACGAGCCCATGTCGCAGGAGCCCTGCACATTATTCTGGCCGCGCAGCGGATTCACGCCGACGCCGCGGCGGCCGAGATTGCCGGTCGCCATGGCGAGATTGGCGATGCCCATGACCGTGGTGGAGCCTTGGCTATGTTCCGTCACGCCGAGGCCGTAGTAGATCGCCCCGTTGCCGCCGGTGGCGTAGAGACGCGCAGCGCCGCGAATGTCGGCGGCCGGCACGCCCAGCACGCTTTCAAGCGCCTCGGGGCTGTAGCGGTCGTCCGCGACGAAGGCTGCCCAATCCTGATATTCGTCCCAGTCGCAACGCGCTTTGACGAAGTCGAGATTGACGAGGTTTTCCTTCACGATCACATGCGCCAGCGCCGTAACCATCGCGACATTGGTGCCGGGCTTCAGCGGCAGATGATAGTCCGCCTCGACATGAGGCGAGCGCACGAGGTCGATGCGGCGCGGATCGATGACGATCAGCTTGGCGCCCTCGCGCAGGCGCTTCTTCATGCGCGATCCGAACACCGGATGCGCGTCGGTCGGATTGGCGCCGATGACCAGAATGACGT
Source organism: Methylocystis rosea SV97 (assembly GCF_000372845.1). GTDB lineage: Bacteria > Pseudomonadota > Alphaproteobacteria > Rhizobiales > Beijerinckiaceae > Methylocystis > Methylocystis rosea. The sequence continues at coordinate 1,397,360 of NZ_KB889963.1, read as the reverse complement.
CGGCGTCGTCGACCGAGTCGAAATCCTGCGTGCCGGCGGAGGTGCCGAAGGCCTGCGCCAGTCCGTAACCGGTCGGCGAATGGCAGACGCGCGCGCAGGTGTCGGTGTTGTTGTTGAGGAAGCCTTGACGCGCGAGCTTCTGAACGAGGTAGCTTTCCTCATTGGTGCAGCGCGACGAGGTGATCACGCCGACGGCGTTCTTTCCGTATTTCTCCTGCGCCGCTTTCAGCCGGTCGGCGGCGAAGCCGACCGCTTCGTCCCACGAGACGACGCGCCAGGGCTGGTCGATCGACTCGCGGATCATCGGATCAAGAACTCGGTCGCCGTGATGGGCGTAGCCGTAGGCGAAGCGGCCCTTGACGCAGCTATGGCCATGGTTGGCCTTGCCGTCCTTCCAGGGAACCATGCGGACGACTTCCTCGCCGCGCATCTCAGCCTTGAAGGTGCAGCCGACGCCGCAATAGGCGCAGGTCGTGACCTCGGAATGCTCCGGCTGACCGACGGCGACCACCGACTTCTCGATCAGCGTCGCGGTCGGGCAGGCCTGAACGCAGGCGCCGCAGGACACGCATTCCGACTCCATGAAAGCTTCGTCCATGCCGGCGGAAACGCGCGATTCGAAACCGCGGCCCGATATCGTCAACGCGAAGGTGCCCTGCACTTCCTCGCAGGCGCGCACGCAGCGGTTACAGACGATGCATTTAGACGAGTCGAAGGTGAAGTAGGGGTTCGATTCGTCCTTCGGCTTCCAGTCGAAATTCACTTCGCCATTGTTGCGGGCGAAGACGTGATTGGCGCCGTCATAGCCATAGCGCACGTCGCGCAGGCCCACCGCGCCCGCCATGTCCTGCAGTTCGCAGTCGCCATTGGCCGCGCAGGTCAGACAATCGAGCGGATGGTCGGAAATATAAAGCTCCATCACGCCGCGGCGGATCGCGGCGAGGCGTGGGGTCTGCGTCTTGACGGAAATGCCGGGCGCAACCGGCGTCGTGCAGGAGGCCGGCGTGCCGTTGCGGCCCTCGACCTCGATGACGCAGAGCCGGCAGGAGCCGAACGCCTTGATGCTGTCGGTGGCGCAGAGCTTGGGGATCTCGGTGCCAACCTCCATCGCCGCGCGCATGATCGAGGTGCCCTCGGGGACGGTGACGCTCTTCCCGTCAATGGTCAGCGTGACCGATTTTACGGATAGGGACTCAGGCGTGCCGTAATCGATTTCTTTGATAAGCGTCATGGCGGCTACCTCACTCGGCGGCTTCAAGGGCCGGCTTGCGGAAGTCCTCGGGGAAATGTCGAAGCGCGCTCTCGACCGGATACGGCGCGAAGCCGCCCAATGCACAGAGCGAGCCAAACTTCATCGTGTGGCAGAGGTCCTTGAGGAGCTCGATATTCGCATCGACGTCCATGCCGTTGCGAATCTTGTCGATGGTCTCGACGCCGCGCGTCGATCCGAGCCGGCACGGCGTGCATTTGCCGCAGCTTTCGATGGCGCAGAACTCCATGCCGAAGCGCGCCATCCAGGCCATGTCGACGGTGTCGTCGAAAACGACGAGGCCGCCGTGACCGATGAGACTGTCCTTGGCAGCGAAGGCTTCATAGTCGATCGGAAGGTCGAAAAGCGACACGGGCACATAGGCGCCGAGCGGACCGCCGACCTGAACCGCCCGGACGGGACGACCAGAGCGGGTGCCGCCGCCAATCTCGTTGACGACCACGCCGAGCGGAATCCCGAAGTCCGTCTCAAAGAGGCCGCCATATTTGACGTTGCCGGCGATCTGCAGCGGCATAGTGCCGCGTGAGCGGCCGACGCCGAGATCGGCGTAATGCTTCGCGCCCTTCTCCATGATCATCGGGATCGTGGCCATGGACAGCACATTGTTAATGACCGTCGGCTTGCCGAAGAGCCCGACATGCGCCGGCAACGGCGGCTTGGCGCGCACGATGCCGCGCTTGCCCTCGAGAGATTCGAGCAGCGAGGTCTCCTCGCCGCAAACATAGGCCCCGGCGCCGATGCGCAGTTCGACGTCGAAGTCGAAACCCGAGCCCTTGATGTTCTTGCCGAGCCAGCCCGCCTCAAGCGCCTTCTCGATCGCCGCCTGAAAGACCTTGGCGACGATGGGATATTCGGAACGCAGATAGATATAGCCCTTGGAGGCGCCGACGGCGTATCCGCAAATCAGCATGCCTTCGATCAGCGAGAGCGGATCGCCCTCCATGATCATGCGGTCGGCGAAAGTGCCGGAATCGCCTTCGTCGGCATTGACGACCACGTATTTTTGGCCCGGCGGACAGTCCGCCACCGTCTTCCATTTGATGCCCGTCGGAAAGCCCGCGCCGCCGCGGCCGCGCAGGCCCGACTTCGTGACCTCTTCGACGACGGCCACGGGCCCGATCTCGAAGGCGCGTTTCAGTCCCTTGAAGCCGTCATGCGCCTCATATTCGGCGACCGACAGCGGATCGATGACGCCGCAACGAACGAAGGTGACGCGGTTCTGCTTCTTCATCCAGGGATGTTCGTCGACGATCCCGATGTTCAGCAGATGCGCGCCGCCGGTCAGGAACCCGGCGTCAAACAGCGACGCGACGTCCTTGACCTTGGCCGGCCCGTAACCGACGCGGCCCGCGGGAGTCTCCACCTCGATCAGGGGCTCGAGCCAGAGCATTCCACGCGAGCCGTTTCTCACGATCTCGATTGTTTCGCCGCGGGCTGCGGCCTCTTGTGCGACGGCGGCGGCCAGTCTGTCGGCGCCCATCGCAACGGCGGCCATGTCCAACGGGATGTATAGCTTCACCATCAGTCGCGCGCCTCCGCGGCGATTTCGTCAAGCATTTCAGCGTCAACGCGGCCGATCGGCTCGCCATCGTAGAGCGCTGAAGGGCTGTGGGCGCACAGTCCCAAACAATACACCGCCTCGACCGAGAGGGCGCCGTCCGGCGTCGTTCCGCCCCAGTCGAGCTTCAATTTGTCGAGAAACGCCCGCGCCTGTCGCTCCGCCCCCATCGACTGGCAGGATTCGGCCCGGCAGATCTTCAGCGTGTGGCGCCCATGCGGGGCGCGGTGAAAGTCGTGATAAAAGGTGACGACGCCATGCATTTCGGCGCGAGAGATATTGAGCGCCTCTGCCATTTCCTTGACGGCGGCGTCGGGCACATAGCCGAATTCTTTTTGAAGCGCGTGCAGAATGGGCATCGCGGGCCCCTCGAGACCCATATGGGCGGCGATGATCTCCCGCGCGCGCTCGTCGTTATACTGAGCAGCGCCAGACATTTCTTCCCTTTCAGCCTGGACGTTGCGCATATGCGGTCGTCCTATTTAGACTAATTCCGAGAACAGTGCCGGAAATCCAAGGCGCGATCAATAGCGACCATCCGTTGTGCGATAGGGCGATCCTATCAACCGTCCAGCGTGTGGCTTTCCGCCAGCTTTTTGGCCTCCGAGACCAAGGCGGCGACCAGCGGGATCACCGGTTCGCGCTGCGGCGCCACAAGGCCGATTTCATGCACAGCCTCCGGCTCAACGATGGGAATCGAGCGTAACGGCGCCGCCACGTTCAGGGTCTTCGCGAGCTTCTCCGGCAGCACCGTCGCCCAGCGGCCGGATCGCACATGGTCGAACAGCAAGATGACATCGTTTGACTCGAGGATCGGCACGGGTTCGGACCCGCCCTTGCGAATGAGCTGCTCGACGATGCGACGGTTCTGCATGTCCGGCGTGAGCAGACAGAGATCGATGCGCCCCACGTCAGCCCATGTCACACGGTCGCGGTTCCCCAGTGGGTTGTCGGCGAAGGTCAGCAGCCGGTAGCGTTCGGAGCAGAGCGGCACGGTGCGCACGCGGCCAAGCGGCTCATTGTCGAGATAAGTGATGCCGGCGTCGATCTCAAGATTGTCGAGCATGGTGAGCACTTCGCTCGACGACGCGGAGATGACGGAAAAGCGCACCGCCGGATGCTTCTCGCGGTAGGGCGTCGTCAGCGCCGAGACGATGCCGAGCGCGGTCGGGATGACGGCGATCTTCAGCTGGCCGGTAAGGCCTTCCCTGAGCGTGCGAACTTCCTGGCGCATCGCGCGCGCATCGCCAACGATGCGCTTCGCCCATTCGAGCACCCGCTCGCCCTCGGCGGTCAGTCCATGGAAGCGCGAGGAACGATTGACAAGCAACACGCCGAGCGAATCTTCGAGCTGCTTGACGCCGGCCGAGAGCGTGGGCTGGGTGACGCCGCAAATCTCCGCCGCGCGCGAAAAGCTCTTCTCTTTTGCGACGGCGATAAGGAATTCAAGCTTGTCGATCACGACCTAGTCCACAAACGGGTCGCCAGGACGCAGCGTCCAGAGCGTCACTGGCGCTTTCGTCAACCCGCATGGGCGTCACATTAGCATATCCGCCCAGGCCGCGCCGAAATTTTGAAACGAATCCAAATCTCTCGCCCCCAGGCAATTTGCCCGATCAGGGCCCAAGCGCATGATGCGCGCTGGACCTCGTTTCGAATCCTGCTCTACTGAGCGACGGGTTTTTCGTCGAGGAATGCGCCAATGCGGTTGATCGTTCGGCTCGTCCTGCAGCTTGTCGGCATCACTCTCATCTGCCTTACGCTGACCGCGGGCTGGGTGATGGTCGACGCGCACCGCGCAATCGAAACGGAAGCGGCGACGTCCGCCGAGCGCGTCGCGCATCACCTCGAAAATCTCTACTGGCAGGCCATCCTGTGGCGGGGCAGCATGCGGCGCGACAAGATTCTGCCCGTTCCCGACTGGGAGTCGCTTTCGACCTTGAAGCTCGTTTCGCCGGGCGTCTGCATCAGCTATGCGCCGGGCGACGAAGAGCCGCGGACCCTTTGCAGTCAGCTCGAGGGCGTCGGCTCCGCCGCGCCGACATGGTTTGCGGCGGCCTATGAGCGCATATTCGGCGCACATGCGCCGATCGTTCGACCCTTGACCGTGCGGCAACCGGAAACCGGCGCAATCCTGGTCAGGGCGGACGCCGGCGCCGCCATCCGACAAGCCTGGCGGCAGATCTCGATCATCGTCGGCGTTGCGGCCACGATGGCGATCTGCATTTGCCTTCTGGCGGCAGCCGCCATCGTCCATGCTCTGGCGCCGACCCGAGCCATTGTCTGCGGGCTGCGCCAGCTGGAGCAGGGAAACTACGCGAGCCGGCTTAAGGCGCTGACAAAGGGCGAGTTCGGCCTGATCGCGCGCGCGGTCAACGACCTTGCCGAGCGGCTGGCGCGGACGACGGCGGAACGCGCCGCGCTCACGAAGCGGCTGTTCGAAGTCCAGGAGGAGGAGCGCCGCGCCCTCGCCCGCGACCTCCACGACGAATTCGGCCAGTGCCTGACGGCGACTCTCGCCTTCGCCGGCTCGATCGAGACGGCGGCGGCCCGGATTGATCCCGGCGTCGCCGAGGACGCCCGCTCAATCGCGCGCGTCGCCAAACGCATGATGACGACCCTGCGCGACGCGCTTGCCCGGCTGCGCTCGCAAGACCTCGACGAACTTGGGCTCGAAGCCTGTCTCGTTCAGCTCGCGGCGAGCTGGAACGCCAAAGCGGAGAGAAAGGCGCTCATCCACCTGCGGCTCACGGGCGACCTCGCCGACCTTCCTCAGACGATTTCGACGAGCCTCTATCGCATCGCGCAGGAATGTCTGACCAACGCCATGCGGCATGGCGACTCGAAAAATGTCTATCTGCGCGTCGAGCGCGCGGCGTCAGACGACGGGCTCGTCGCGCTGACGGTCGAGGATGACGGCGGCGGCGACGCCTCCCGCCTCGCCGCCGGCTCCGGCCACGGCATTCTCGGAATTCGCGAGCGCATCGCGGCTTTTGGCGGAAGTCTGTCGATCAGCGACGCCACAAAAGGCGTGCGCGTCGTCGCGCGCATCCCGCTTATCGCCTTCGACAACGCGCCGATGAAAGGTCTGGCGCCCGCATGACCGCAATTCTTCTCGTTGACGACCACCCGATCGTTCGGGAGGGATATCGGCGGCTCCTGGAGCGCCAGCCGGATTACAGAATCGTCGCCGAAGCCGCCAACGCCGCGGAGGCCTACCAGGCCTATCGGAAGGTTTCGCCCGACATCGTCATCATGGACCTTTCTCTCCCCGGCGCGAGCGGCGTCGAAGCGGTCCGCCACATCAAGCAGTGGGACAAGGGCGCGCGCATTCTGATCTTCACCATGCACAGCGGCGCGGCCTTTGCGCTGAAAGCCTTCGAAGCCGGCGCGTCCGGCTATGTCACCAAAAGCAGCGACGCTGCGGAGCTGCTCCGCGCCGTGGCGATCGTCGCCAAGGGCGGCCGGGCGCTCAGCGACGACGTCGCGAGAGAGATCGCCGCGGAGCGATTGGGCGAGGGCCGCGCGCTCGTCGATGAGCTTGGCCCCAGAGAGACGGAGATCTTGCGGCTCGTGGCGTCTGGCCGAACGACCGAGGACATCGCCGGCATCTTAAATCTCAGTCCGAAAACCGTTCAGAACTACCATTATCAGATCAAATCCAAGATCGGCGCGCGCACCGACGCCCATCTCGTCTGGCTCGCCATCGGCGCGGGACTTGTCGGCGACGCGTCGGCGACCTGATCGGGGGCCCCAAGGAAATTTGCCCAGACCGCCGCAGGCGAAAGGCCGAAGCTTCTGACGCTTCGCGCAGCTACGCCTTGAACTGCAACAGCGGAGCCTGGCGATGTTTAAGAGGACGCTCACACACATCTTGTTATCGGCGCTCATCACAATCGCGACCGGGACCTTAACAACCGGCGCCCGCGCTCAATCCTCGCCGCCGATGAAACTCGCGGTCTTCGACATCGAGCTCGACGACTTCACCGCCGGGGGGCCGATCGCCGGGGAAAGCCCGGAAGAAACCGCGCGCCTCCAGCGAATGACCGGGCTCGCGCGGGAGCTCTTAGCTCAATCCGGACTGTTCGAAATCATTGACGGAAGCGCAGCGACGGATCAAAGGGTCAAGGACCATTGGCTGCGAAAGTGCAACGGCTGCGACGCCGACATCGCGCGCACGCTTGGGGCAGACCTGTCCTTCGTGTGCTTCTTCCGAAAAGTCAGCGTGATGGAGCAATATCTCGAACTGCGCATTCGCGACGCGCGCACAGGAGAACTGGCGCATATCTCGCAAACGGATCTGCGCGGGGAAACCGACCAGTCGTGGACCCGTGCGCTGAAGTTCCTGATGAGATATCACCTTGTCGGGCCGGAGCTCGCGCGTCGAAACCACCCGCTTCAGCCGTGACGGCGGCGCGCGCCTCTCCCTGAGGTCATGGTTAACAGGTTATCAACAACCGCCCCCGAATCGCCCAATTCCACGCCTATTCCGGCTGAGCGCCTCAGGCGCTATTATATATGTGGCGTTTTCATGCGATCCCGCGCGTTCAGCGCCGGGTAACGGGGCTAGGCGGATGATCTTCTCGAAGTCCACTTTGGTTGCAGCGGCCAGCGCATTGCTGATCCTGTTTGGCGCCGCAGCGCCCAGCCGCGCGACCCCGTCGATCGTCGTCGACGTCGCGTCGGGGGCCGTGCTCTCGCATGATCAGGCGACCGCCTCCTGGTATCCCGCCTCCGTGACGAAGCTGATGACGGCCTATGTCGCGCTCGAAGCGGTGCGCCAGGGACGCATCTCGCTCGAGACGCCGGTGATGATGTCGCCGCGCGCATGCAGCATGGCGCCTTCCAAGATGGGCTTCAGACCCGGCTCGGAAGTCACCCTGCAAAATGCGCTCGTCATGCTGATGGTGAAATCGGCCAATGACATCGCCGTCGCCATCGCCGAAGGCGTGTCCGGCTCGGTCGAGGCCTTCGCCGACGATATGAACCGCCACTCCGCCGCCCTCGGCATGACCCAGTCGATATGGGTCAATCCCAACGGCTTGCCCGATTCGCGGCAGGTCACGTCGGCCCGCGACCTCGCCATTCTCGGCCGCGCGCTTTACCTGCAGTTTCCCGAGCACGCCAATCTGTTCAACATCGGCGCGATGCAGCTCGGCAAGCAGATCATCCCCACGCATAACCATCTTCTCGGCCGCTACGCCGGCGCCGACGGCATGAAGACTGGGTTCACGTGTTCAGCGGGATTCAATCTTGTCGCCTCCGCCACGCGCGGCGGCCGGCGTTTGATCGCCGTCGTCCTCGGCGCGCCCAATCCGATTCTGCGCACGGCGAAGACGGCGGCGCTGCTCGATCGCGGCTTTCAGAGCGGGGCGGCCGTCGCCTCTTTGGCGTCCCTGCCCAGCTCCGGCCCAACGGCGGCGCCCGACTTGCGCGAGTCCGTGTGCCATCACCGCGGTCCGGCGGCTGCGGAATTCATGGCCGAGATCGAGGACGCCTCGGTCCCAATCGGCTCGGGCGTGCCGCTGCTCGACACGCTCGGCGGCGCTCCGCAGCAGCAAATGAACGCCAAGGAGATCGCGCATCTGCCGCGCCCGCGTTTTGAGCCCGTGTCCGTCTATGTCGGACGCGCGCCGGGCTATGCCGGGCCGGTGGCGCGAGCCCGCGCGCCTGGAGCGCCGGTCGGCGAGCAGCCTGATCTTGCCGCCTATGCGTCGCAGCCGGAGGCGGGCGACGCCAGCGCCTCGCCGATCAGCAAGCCCGCGCCCGACGCGGTATCGCTGCGACGCGCCAAACACGCCAAGGCCGTGAAAGCGGCGCGCGCCGCCAAGGCGGCAAAGGCGGACGCTGTAAAGGTCGAGGCCGTCATCGCCGAGGAGCCAGCCCCCAAGGCCAAGGCGGCGAGAAGCGCCACGAAGCCGAAAGCGGCCGCAGCGCAAAAGCCGGCGGCCTCGAAGGCGCACTCCGCCGCCGAACCGGGCAAGAGCTGAGAACCCAAAGGTCGTTCGTTCTGGAAACGGACAGCGTTTTCGGCGAAGATGCGAGCCTTCCGCGAGCAGGAAATTTCTTCTGCTCCGGCGCGAGTTTCGCTGAATGAACGATCTGACCAAGGCCGCCGCGAGTCGCGCGACGCGCCCGGCGCCGCCGCCAATTCCGCTGACCGTCATCACCGGCTTCCTTGGCGCCGGCAAGACGACGATGCTCAACCGACTGCTCGCCTCGCCGGCGCTCGCCGAGACGCTCGTCCTCATCAATGAATTCGGCGAGATCGGCCTCGATCATCTCTTCATCGAGAAGATCGACGGCGACATGGTGATGATGAGTTCGGGCTGCGTGTGCTGCTCCATCCGCGGCGATCTGGTGAACACGCTCGAAGATCTGCTGAAGCGGCTCGACAACGGCCGGATCAAGCCGTTCAAGCGCGTCGTGCTGGAAACGACGGGCCTCGCCGATCCGGCGCCGATCCTGCACACGATCATGTCCCACCCCTATCTGATGATGCGCTATCGGCTCGACGGCGTCGTGACGCTCATTGATGCGGTGAACGGCGAAGCGACGCTCGACGCGCATGAAGAAGCCGTCAAACAGGCCGCCGTCGCGGATCGGCTCGTCATCGCCAAGACGGATCTGCCGCAAGGCGCCGAGCGTGTGGATGCGCTGAAGGCGCGGCTGGCGCGGCTCAACCCGGGGGCCCTACTGCTTGACGCCGCCAAGGGCGAAGCGACGCCCGGGGCGCTGATCAACTGCGGTCTTTACGACCCCGAGACCAAGACGCCGCGCGTGAAAGAGTGGCTCAACGCCGAAGCGGTGGAAACAGCGCAGGCGCATGATCACGCGGACCATGACCATGACCATGGGCATCACCATGATCATGAGCACGAAACGCATGGCCATCGTCAGGACGTGAACCGGCATGACGCACATATCCGCGCCTTCTGCTTTTCCTCCGAGACGCCGCTCACGCCAGCCTCCTTCGACATTTTCATCGACCTTTTGCGTCACACGCACGGGCCGCGGATGTTGCGCGTGAAGGGAATCGTCGCGCTCGCCGACGATCCATCGCGCCCCGTGGCGATCCATGGCGTGCAGCATGTCTTTCACCCGCCGCACCGCCTCGACGCGTGGCCCGACGCGGACAGGCGCACGCGCATCGTCTTCATCGTCAAGGATCTCGACGAAGGCTTCGTCCACGGACTCTACGGCGCGCTCGTCAACCACCCTGCGCCCGACCGTCCCGACGCGCAGGCGCTCACCGACAATCCGCTTGCGCCCAGGGCGGGCGGCCTGTTCGGCTAGATCAGGTTCCGAAAAAGTTGACAGACTTTTTCGATGAGAACCTGCTCCACCATTTTGATTTTGAGCGATTCCTTATCGATCACATGATTCCATGTGATCGGGAAGCGCTCTATGGGCGGTTGAACAGATCTGAGACGCGACGCTCGGCGTTCTGGAGCGTCTCGATCCATCGAGTCGGCAGTTTGGCGAATACGCCGACCGCTTGCGAAGAGAACCAATCGGCGACGGCGTGAGCGATGGACGATATGCTGCTCTCAAGGCGCGACGGCTGACGCGTTCCACGCAGCCAGAAGGCCAGCGTCGGGAACGCCGTGACGGTCACCATCGCGGCGCCGACAAGCGCGGAAGCCGTCTCTGGCGCCATCTGTCCCCTCCCGACGCCCAGATAGGTGAGCGCGACGACAAGCGGCAGGGTGGTCGACGACAACAGCCCCAACGCCGGAATGTCCCGCTCGGGCAGCGTCCCGCGAAAAAGATTCAGCGGCGCGAGACGAATGAGCAGGAAGGCGACGCAAAAAAACGCGAAGAGCGCGACGGTCGCCGGGCTCCTGACGAGCGCCACAAAGTCAAATGACGCGCCGCTCTCGATAAAAAACAGCGGAATCAAAAAACCGGAGCCGATGGCGGTTAAACGATCCTTGAGGATTTCGGCCTTGGTGCCCCGCACCAGGACCGCGACGGCCATGCCCGCCATATAGGAGCCAACCACAAGCTCCATCCCCAGCCTGTCGGCGAATGAGACGAAGCCAAGCAAGACGACGAGCGCGATTCGGATAGGCAGAAGCTCGCCGTCGCCAAGCCAATACACAATGCTTTCGGCGAGTCGGTCCGAACGCACGGTCTTGAGAAAAAAGATCGCGGCCAGTCCGAGCACGATGAAAAGCGCGCTTAACAGCGTCTGGTGCAGATGATGATTGTGCTGCGCCAGAACGATCGAGGCGAGTATGAGCGGTCCGAGTTCGCTGACAGCCGCCACGCCAAGGACGTAGCGTCCGAATTCATTATCGAGATCTCCCGACTGCCGCAAAACAGGGATCAATATGCCAAACGCCGTGGTCGGCAAGATCAGCGCAACGAGAAGCGGCGCCTCCACGAGTCCAACGAGATAAAGCAGTCCGGAAATAACGACCGAGAGGCTCAATGAAACGAGCCATGCGAACAGTCCCAGTCGAAGCGGCTTTCCGCTTATTTCCTTTTGGTTGAACTCGAAGCCCGCCTGAAAAAACAAATAGACCAGTCCAAACTCCATCAAAAAATTGACGGCGCCATCCCCCGCCACCAGCCCCGCCCCGCTTGGACCGACGAGCATGCCCAGCAACAGTTCGATGGCGACGATCGGCGCGCGCGCAAAAGCCGGAACTCTGTTGAGCAGCGGCGCGAGCACGGCGATGCAGGAGATGACGAAGATCGTGTGGAATTCGCTCATGGGGGCGTCAATCTCCTAAGGGGCTTCGCTTCGCGCTGTAACGGGGGCGCGCCGGCGGTCCGACTCCGACGGATGATTCTTTTCCTGAGCCTTACGATGCGATAGGATTCCGCCTGCGCTCAAGCCCTGAATTATTTTGCGAAGCGCGCGCGCAGATTCATTTGAGCGGATTTCGGCCATGACGCGGCTCGTGAAGGAGGGTCTGCTTCGGCCCCTCGCGCGGGCGGGACATGCGCTCCTCGACCTCATTTATCCGCCATCCTGCCTCGTCTGCCGAAGGGCGGTCGCCGCCCATGGCGCGATCTGCCCCGAGTGCTGGCGCGACATCGCCTTCATCGAGCGCCCCTATTGCGAGCGGCTCGGCACGCCGTTCGAACGCGATTTGGGGCAGCCGGGGCTGATCTCGCTGGAAGCGGCCGCCAACCCGCCGGCCTTCGGCCGCGCCAGGGCCGTCGCGCGCTACGACAGCGACAAGGCCCGCGCTTTGGCGCACCGGCTGAAATATTACGACCGGCTGGAGCTCGCCGAGCCGATGGGCCGCTGGATGGCGCGGGCCGGCGCCGAACTCCTCGCCGACGCGGACGTCATCGTGCCCATCCCCTTACACCGGCTGCGTATTCTCGCGCGGCGGTTCAACCAGTCGGCGGCCCTGGCGCAGGCGATCGCGCGCGAGAGCGCCGTGCCGGTGGAGACCATGGCGCTGCAGCGCGTCAAGCCGACGGCGCCGCAGGTCGGACTGACGCGGGCGCAGCGCGCCGCCAATCTCTCCGGCGCCTTTCGCGTCGACCCGGAGCGGACGGACGGCATCCACGGGCGCAATGTGGTGCTGGTGGACGATGTGCTGACCACCGGGGCGACCGCCAACGCCGCGACTCGCGCTTTGCTCAAGGCGGGCGCGGCGCGCGTTGATCTCCTCGTCTTCGCGCGGGCCGTGACAAGCGCCTAGGCGCAGGCGTATAAGCGCGCCATGGCCCCCCGCATCGAAATCTACACCACGCCGACCTGCCCCTATTGCCTTGCCGCGAAGCGACTGCTGACGCAAAAGGGCGCCGCCTTTGAAGAAATCTCGGTGGCGTGGGACCCGCTCGGACGCCGCCGCATGACCCAGCGCGCCAATGGCCGCTCGACCGTTCCGCAGATCTTCATCGACGACAAGCACATCGGCGGCTGCGACGAGCTACACGCGCTCGAAGGCGAGGGAAAGCTCGACGCGCTTCTCGCCAGCGGAGCGACGCCATGATCCGTTACTCCCTCATCTGCGACGCCGGGCACAGCTTCGACAGCTGGTTTCGCGACAGCGCGGGATTTGAAAAACAGGCGGCCGAAGGACAGATCGCCTGCCCCTTCTGCGACTCGACGAAGATTACGCGCGACGTCATGGCGCCCCATATCGCCAAGCCGCGCGACGACGCGGCGCATGATCTGCGCGTGAAGCTGCGCGAGCTGCACGACACGGTGGTCGCGCATACCGAAGACGTCGGCGACCGCTTCCCCGAGGAGGTGCGCGCCATGGAGGACGGCGAGACGGAGCGACGCGCGATCCGCGGCCGCGCCACATTCGAAGAAGCGAAGGCGCTGCTCGAAGAGGGAATCGAAATTCTGCCGATCCCGGGTCTGCCCAGCGACAGCAATTAGCGCGCGCCTGTCGCGCCGTTAAATGCAAGCCTCGCCTGATGTCATTCCCGACGCGCAGAGCCTCTGCGCGCTGTCATTCCCGACGCGCGAAGCGCGATCGGGAATCCAGAAAAAACCAATCGTGCATGGCGTTGCCCTGGATTCCCGATCAGGCCTTCGGCCTGTCGGGAATGACACGGCAATCTGAGTCGTCATTGCCACACGCAAAAAAACATCGCGTCCATCCGTGCAAGAACCGACGCCCGAATGAAATGGGCTTTGCGTCGAAGCCGGCTCTCAAGCGTCGAGCATAACGATGTCCGTACGATTGAGCGTTAATATGGCGCCCGCCATCGAAAAACGAACAAAGCAATTGAAAAGCGCCCATAATCAGTCATTCAACCAATTGGTTGACATTCCCGGATGAGCCGATATATTCAACCATATGATTGAATTAGAAGCGCCTCAACTCGACGCCGTCTTTCACGCGCTCGGCGACGCCACGCGCCGGCGGATGCTTCGCGATCTCGCCAAGAGCGAACGAACCGTCGGCCAGCTTGCGGAACCTTTCGCGATGTCGCTCGCGGCCGCCTCGAAGCACGTCAAGGCGCTTGAGAATGCAGGGCTGATCCGGCGCGAAGTGCGCGGCCGCGCCCATATCTGCCGCCTCGCTCCTGGTCCGCTCGCCAGCGCCCACGAGTGGCTGAATTTCTACGCGCGCTTTTGGACAGACCGTCTGGATGCGCTCGAAGGCCTCCTCCTGACGGAGGACACACGCCGTTCCGACGCCTGCAAAGGAGACGACTCATGACCGATCTTGCAACGCCAAATGCTTTTGGCGCGCTTACCGAACCCGCCACCTTGACGATCGAGCGCCTTCTCCCCGGCCCCATAGAGCGCGTATGGGCCTATCTCACGGAGAGCGAACTGCGCCGCAAATGGCTGGCGGCGGGGCCGATGGAGATGAAGGTCGGCGCGCCCTTCGAGTTCGTCTGGCGCAACGACGAACTGACCGATCCGCCTGGCCAGCGGCCAACCGGCTTTGGCGACGAGCACCGGATGCAAAGCCGCATCACCGAGGTCGATCCGCCCCGCAAACTTGCCTTCGCATGGCAAGGCAGCGGCGACGTTTCTTTCGAGCTCGAGCCAAGGGGCGATCATGTGTTGCTGACCGTGATCCATCGACGTCTGCCCGACCGCGCAACACTGTTGAAGGTCGGCGCCGGCTGGCACATGCACCTCGACATCCTGGTCGCCCGAGCGACAGGCAGGAAGCCGGCGCCATTCTGGGAAGGCTGGAGCCAGCTGCAGAAGGAATACGATAAACGGATGCCCGCCTGACGGCGCGTCTTTAGGGTTGGCGACCGAAAGCCGGTCGCCAATAAACCGCTTTGGGCGGGAAACCGCGCTACCCCTGCGGCAGGTCGAAACGCTGGCAGCTGATCGCGCTCAACCGGCTGCGCGCCCGCTCCTGATCGGAGGCGCGCTTGGCCAAGGAGCGTATCAGAATGAAGCCGCGCTTCGCCGGCGCCGTGAGCCGCACTTCCTGCGGCGGCGGCGCGTCGCCCTCATCGGCGCTCGTCAGCGCGTCGATCTGGCGCGCGTCGCCGACGACGATGTCGATCTTGCCCTTGATCGCCGAACGATCGGTCATGGAATGATAGATGCGTCCGGCGACGCCGTGAAATGAGAGCCCGAGAAAATCCTCGCCGTCGACGCTCGTCTTGACCCGCAGCGGACCCTTGGCGAGATCATAGACGCAGACCGCCTCCGCGAAGGCCGGGTCCTCGAAGGGCAGCGTTTCGGCGCCGGGCGCCATTTGCGGCAACATCACCAGGCCTTCCGCCGGCGCGGCGCTCTTCACATAGGACGCGAGTCGCGCGAGCGCGTCGTTCGGCGCCAAGGTCGGCATCAGCAGCACCGAAACGATATGCACGATCCCCGCGACAAGCAGCGTCGCGAACAGCCACGGCAAAAGGTCGAGATAGCGATCGGGAATGTTCAGGCGCATCCGAGTTTCACAATTTTTGGAAAGGAATCTGGATCTGGAGCCGACTCGATGTCGAGCGGCGTATCATAGAGCCGCAGCATGACGACAAAGTCTTTCGCGGCGCCCGGCGACAGCCAATTGCCGGGCCGCGCCTCGCGCGCGACGTCGATCTCAAAGGCGCCGCCCTCCTTGCGCAGAACGTCGACCGAGGAATAGCCGTAGCGCTCGGTGGGATTGGCGAGGAGCCGGCCGTGGGGGTTCGCCAGCGCGATCGTCCAGAAGCGCGCGGCGGGCAAGGGATCGATAATCCGATATTCGCATTCGGCGCTCAGCGGCGCGCCATTGGAGTCGGCGCGCGCGATGAAGGCCAGTCCCTGATCGCGGCCGAGCGGCGCTTCTCCAGAACGCGAGATGACCGCCCGCGCATAAGGGTCGATATCGGCGCCGCCGATATGCGGCCAGGCGGTCCACGGCCCGGCGCGCAATGAATTGAAGCCATAGCCGGCGTTGAGCGACAGGATGGTCGCAAACAGGCCGATGCCGACGCCGGCGATCATCGCCGAGGCGGCGCGCAGATAATTTGCGTAAGGCTTGAGGTCCAAGGGTGCGCTCCCGCCGCTTAACGGATGACGCCGTCGGCGCCGCTCGCGCGCTGCGCCTCGCGCCGCACAGCGTCGGATGCGGCCGGGTCAGGCGCTTCGAGCGCGCTCTGCTTGTCGCCGCCGACCGCTTTGATCTTCGTTTGAAGCGATTCCAGCGCCTGCATCGCGCCCTTGGACAGGGTCGCGGGACGCTGCGGCGCGCCAAGTTCGAGCGGCTTGACGACATTGGCGTTCACGGCGGCGGTCGCGCCCTTGGGATCCGGCTTCAAGCCGACAATGGGCTTCAGGATCGCGCCCTGATGCGCATAGGCCATGATGTCGTGCCAGGTGCCTGCCGGCAGCGTGCCGCCGGTCATGTTGTTCATCGGGGCGTTGTCGTCATTGCCGTACCACACGCAGCCGCCCATCGTTCCTGAATAGCCGCAGAACCAGGCGTCCTTATAGCCATTTGTGGTGCCGGTCTTGCCGATGACGTCGATGCCCTCGCCGAGCTGCGCGCGCTTGCCGGTGCCTTCCTCGACGACCTTCTTCATCATGCCGGCGAGTTCGACGACCTTGTCGAGCGGCACCGCCTGCGCTTGCGGCGGCGCGTCGCGGTCGTGGCGATAGAGCAGATCGCCCTGACGATTGCGGATCTCGACGGCGGCGTAAGGCGTGACCTTTTTGCCGCCGTTGACGAAAGCCCCATAGCCCGCCGAATGTTCGAGCAGGATCACGTCGCTCTGTCCGACCGGAAGCGAGGGCGTGTCCTCGAGCGGCGTGGTGATGCCGAGCCGCCGGCAGGTTTCAATAATTTTGGCGCGGCCGATGCGCGAATCGCCCTTGCCGATCGCCTGCGACAGTTGAATGGCGACCGTGTTCAAGGATTTCGCCAGGGCCATGGCGAGCGGCATGGAGCCGGCATAGCCGCCGCTGTAGTTATGGACGCAGTAATTGCCGATGCAGGTCGGCCGGTCGGTGACGATGGTCGTCGGCTTGAAACGGCCGGTCATCAGCGCGGTGAGATAGACGTAGGGCTTGAAGGAGGAGCCCGGCTGGCGTGCGGCGTCGGTCGCGCGATTGAACTGGCTGGCGCCATAATCCCGTCCGCCGACGATGGCGCGCACGGCGCCGTCGGGCTCCATGACGACCGCGGCGCTCTGCTTGACATGGAAGCTGCGGCCCTGCTCGCGCAGATTGGTTTCGATGACGTCTTCGGCGCGCTTCTGGACATTGGAATCGAGCGTGGTGCGCACGCTGAGCACACGGTTGTCGCCGAGTTTGCCTTCCTGCGCGAACTTGCGGATTTCGCCATAGGCGTAATCGAGATACCAGTCGGGGCTCGTCTCGCGGGCGCGGTCGATCGGCGTCGCCGGACTGCGCTGCGCCGCGATGATCTGGCTATCGGTCATGAAGCCGGAGTCGACCA
Source organism: Methylocystis rosea SV97 (assembly GCF_000372845.1). Taxonomy (GTDB): domain Bacteria; phylum Pseudomonadota; class Alphaproteobacteria; order Rhizobiales; family Beijerinckiaceae; genus Methylocystis; species Methylocystis rosea. The sequence goes on along the minus strand of NZ_KB889963.1, from coordinate 1,380,196 downwards.
GATTGTTCAAGACGTCATTGGCGCGCGCGCGCGCCGCCGGCAGATTGACGTGCGGCGCATATTTGGTCGGCGCCTTGAAGAGGCCCGCGAGCATCGCCGCCTCGGAGAGCGTGACGTCTTTGACCGACTTGCCGAAATAGAATTCGGCCGCCGCCTGAATGCCGAAAGCGCCGCCGCCCATATAGACGCGATCGAGATAGAGCTTGAGGATTTCCCGCTTGGTCAGATGGTGCTCGAGCCACAGCGCGAGAAAGGCCTCATTGATCTTGCGGGTGATGGTGCGCTCATTCGACAGGAAAAGATTCTTGGCGAGCTGCTGGCTGATGGAGGAGCCGCCTTGCACCACGCCCGATGACCGGGCGTTGACGGTGAGCGCCCGCAGCGTGCCGATCACGTCGATGCCGAAATGTTCGTAGAAGCGGCGGTCTTCCGTCGCCAGCACCGCCTTGATAAGATAATCGGGATATTGATCGAGCGGCACGGCGTCGTCATGCTTGATGCCGCGCTGGCCGACTTCCGCGCCGTAGCGATCGAGGAAGGTGACCGCGAGATCGGTCTGCTTAAGCCAGTTCTCGTCACTGGTCATCTGGAAGGCCGAGGACGCGAGCGCCATGGCGACGATGCCGGCGCCCAGACCAAGAGTCAGCGCCTCGCAGGAGAGCTCCACGCCGACCCGGGCAAGGCCGGAGACATGGAACCGCTCCATGAAGGTCGAAAAATCCTCATAGAGTTCGCGGGCGCGCCGGCCACTCTGGTACATGGCGGAATCGATGCGCGCATCGATCGCGAGCAGGATGCGCCGCAAGCGCTTGGCGAAAGCAGAAGCCTGGAAACGCTCCAACACAGCTCAAATGCCTCCCGCGGCCGGCAAAACTTACCGGCGCTGCTTGGACTTTAACACTTTTTAAACCATCTTGACGACAGTCCGCGCGACCCACACTGCGTTATGGTTTCTGTCGCGCAAAGCGCAAGCCGAAAGAGAAGGATGGCGTTAAAAAAAGGCGAAAATGCCCCAGATCACGCTGCAGGCGGCTGGAACCGCGGGACTCCGAAGAACGGGACGGGGTCCAAAAGTCTGGAGCGCGCCGAAAAACCTCTCTCCAGTTTTTCGCAGCGCCGCCAGGAAGGGACCGCGCAGACCGAGGCGCCGTTCTGGGAACAGCCGCTTTCGGACCTCACCCGCGCCGAGTGGGAACAGCTCTGCGACGGCTGCGGCCGCTGCTGTCTGGTGAAGCTCGAAGACGAGGACACGGGCGCGATCTATCACACGAGCGTCGCCTGCAAATTGCTGGACCAGCAGAGCTGCCGCTGCGGCGACTATCCGCGGCGACGCCGCTACGTCCCGGACTGCGTGCGTCTCACGCTGGAGAAGCTTGCGGATATTACCTGGCTGCCGCCGACCTGCGCCTATGTCCTGCGGCATCAGGGCAAGCCGCTGCCGCCCTGGCATCCGCTGATCTCCGGCGATGCGGAAAGCGTCGCGCGCGCCGGCGTGTCGGCTCAAGGGCGGATCGAGGCCGGCGAGGACGACGTCGAAACCGACGATCTCCCGGACTTCATCAGGCTGTGGCCAAAGCGCTGGCCGAAGAAGGCGCGGTGGTGACGGGCGCCTGAGATTTTTCTGTCTGTAGGTATTTATTCCTTGACAGCCGGACGATGATCCTATAGAAAAACGCCATGCTCCAAAATTGCGCTTGAGCGGCGCGAACGACTTTACCGGCGCGGGCGTCCTCTCCTCCCGTTCCCCCGCGCCCGCCTGGCCCCTCGCGCTTCGAGACGCTTGCGTCTTGAGCCGAGGGGATTTTTTTGGAGCGCGGGAAAGGACCGCGCCTCTCACCCGACGTGGGCGAGAGCTTCCACATTGTCATTCCCGACGCGCGAAGCGCGATCGGGAATCCAGGGGCAAGATCAAGCATGATTGGTGTGACTCTGGATTCCCGATCAGGCCTTCGGCCTGTCGGAATGACACGCCCGACGATTAATTATTAAGGTCGAAATAGAGGTCCTTCCATTCGGGATTAAGGGTCTCGATTAACTCGAGCTTCCAGCGTCTCTCCCATTTCTTCAGCTGCTTCTCGCGCGCAATGGCTTCGTTCACATCGCCGTAGGTTTCGTACCAGACGAGCATGTGGACATTGTATCGCGACGTGAAACCGGGGACCTGTTTCGTTTTATGCTCGTGAATGCGCCTGGCTAAATCATTGGTCACGCCGGCGTAAAGAGTGCCGTTTCGCGCACTCGCGAGGATATAGACAAAAAAGGTCTTCTCCATCTTCGATGCTTCCACTGCTGTCATTCCCGACGCGCGAAGCGCGATCGGGAATCCAGGGGCAAGATCAAGCATGATTGGTGTGACTCTGGATTCCCGATCAGGCCTTCGGCCTGTCGGGAATGACACTGCGCAGCGGCCACTATTGAAGAGCAATATAGAGCTTTTCAAAAAGTGAACATCTCGCTCAATTCGTTCCCCGGCTGTCATTCCCGACGCGCGGAGCGCGATCGGGAATCCAGGGCAAAGTCAAACACGATCGTTGCGACTCTGGATTCCCGATCAGGCCTGCGGCCTGTCGGGAATGACAAAGCCCCACTGCTTTAGCGGTGCAACCCGATAAGTCGCCAACCTTTCGGAGACTCGCAGATGCGAGCCAAATCCGCGCCGCCGTGCGATGAAAAGATCGCGCAGGCGAAGCTTCTCTACGACTCGGGCGTCACGCCCATCGGCGAAATTCTCGAACTGCTCGGCATGAGCGTCGGGCAGTTCCGCCGCTTTCGCGAACATCACGGCTGGCCGCTACGCGCCTCCGCCTGCGCGCCGAAAAAGCCTCAAGAGGCTGCGCTCGCCGCAAAGAGGCCGCGCGACGCGGGGCGACTCATCGCGCGGCTCGAAGACGCGGTCGAGCAGGAATTCGCCCGCGCCGAAGCAGCGCTCGCCAAACATGCGCCAAAGACCATCGAGGCGAGCGCACGTACGCTTGCAAGCCTCGTCAAAACGCTCGCCGAGTTGAAGCGCATGCGGCGCGAGAGCGAGGACAAGAAGAACGACGCAGACGATGACAGCGACCAATCCGTCGGAGACGCGAGCGAAGGAGGCGGCGACGCGCCGCCCCGTGAATTGGCCGAACTCCGCGCGGAGCTTGCTCGACGGCTTGAGCGCCTGCGCGGCGCAGGGCCGACTGAATGAGGCGCTCGAAAGTTTCAGCGCGCGAGAACTGGCGCGGCTTCTCGACGAGTGGGAATTCGTCGCGCGGCGTGATCAATGGCCGCCGCATTTGGCCGCGAGCGGCGCGCCTTGGCGCACATGGCTGATCCTTGGCGGACGCGGCGCGGGCAAGACTCGCGCCGGCGCCGAATGGGTGAAAGCGCTGGCGCTCGGACGCGCGCAATTTTCAATGCGCCCGCTCGGGCGCATCGCGCTTGTCGGCGAGACGGCGGCTGACGTTCGCGAAGTGATGGTCGAAGGCGTCTCAGGATTGCTCGCGGTGCATGGAAGGCGCGAGCGGCCACGCTGGGAGACGACGCGAAAGCGTGTCGTCTGGGACTCGGGCGCCGTGGCGCAGGCGTTTTCGGCGGAAGATCCGGAAAGCCTGCGCGGGCCGCAGTTTCACGCCGCCTGGTGCGACGAGCTCGCCAAATGGCGCTACGCCAGGGAGACATGGGACATGCTGCAATTCGGCCTGCGTCTCGGCGACTGGCCGCGTCAGCTGGTGACCACGACGCCGCGTCCGCTGCCGCTTTTGAAAGAGCTGATCGCCCATCCGGCGAGCGTCGTGACCCGCGCCTTGACGCGCGAGAACGCCGCCAATCTTGCGCCGTCGTTTCTGGAAAGCGTCGTCGCGCAATATGCCGGCACGCGATTGGGTCGCCAGGAGCTCGACGGCGAGATCCTCGACGAGCGCAAGGATGCGCTGTGGACGCGCGACATGCTGGAGCGCGCGCGGGTCCATGAGGCGCCGCCCTTGAAGCGCATCGTCGTCGCCGTCGATCCGCCGGCGAGTTCGGGCAAACGCGCCGACAATTGCGGCCTCGTCGCCGCAGGGATTGAAGAGGCAGGGACGCTTTACGTTCTCGCCGACGCGACAGTGTCGGCGGCGCGGCCGGCGCAATGGGCGCGCGCGGCGATCGCGCTCTATCACAGGCTTTCGGCCGACGCGCTTGTCGCCGAAGTCAATCAGGGCGGCGAAATGGTGCGCGCCGTGCTCAACGAAGCCGATCCCTCGGCGCCGGTGACGATGGCGCGCGCGACGCGCGGCAAATATTTGCGCGCCGCGCCGGTCGCGCAGCTTTACGAACAGGGCCGCGTCAGACATGTCGGCGCCTTTCCGGCGCTCGAAGACGAGATGTGCGATTTCGGCGCCGACGGACTTTCGTCGGGGCGAAGTCCCGATCGTCTCGACGCGCTGGTCTGGGCGATCACGGCTTTGGCGCTGACGCCGAAGGCGCCCGAGCCGCGCATGCGGAGAGTGTGAAAGAGCGCATCCCACCCTCCCCTCGACGGGGAGGGTCGCGACGAAGTCGCGGGGTGGGGTGGGTTCCTTATCGTTTCCATTGGTCACCCCACCCCGAACCGCTTCGCGGTTCGACCTCCCCATCAAGGGGAGGGTGAACGCGCGCCCCATTGAACGCTTCTCTCAAGGACCATTCATGCCCTCTCTGCTCTCGCGCTTAGTCAGCGCGGTCGCGCCGGCGCGCGAAACCAAATATTCGCGCGCGGCGAAGCTCCTCGCCATGCATGCGCTTGGACAGCCGCATTGGAGCGCGCGCAATTCGACGGTGCTGACGCGCGAAGGCTATGAGCGCAACGCCGTCTGCCATCGCTGCGTGCGCATGGTGGCGGAGGCCGCCGCCTCCGTGCCCTGGCTCGTCTACGAGGGCCGCGACGAGGCGATCGACCATCCGCTGATCTCTCTCATCGAGCGGCCCAATCCGCTCGACACCAGCGCCTCCTTCATCGAGGCGATCTGCGCCAATCTGCTGCTTTACGGCAACGCCTATATCGAATCCGTCGTCATCGACGAGGAGCTGCGCGAACTCTATGCGCTGCGGCCCGACCGCATGAGCATTGAGGCGGGGCGCAACGGCTGGCCCGCGGCCTTCATCTATCGCGCGCTGGGACAGGAAGCGCGCTACGAGATGCGCGGCGAAGGGATCGAGCCGATCCTGCACATCAAATTCTTCAACCCGCTCGACGATTATTACGGCTTTCCGCCGCTCGCCGCCGCGCAGGTGGCGCTCGACACGCATAACGCCGCGAGTTTCTGGAACAAGGCGCTGCTCGACAATTCCGCGCGCCCTTCCGGCGCCCTTGTCTATGCGGGGCCGGAAGGCGCGCATCTTACCGACGAGCAATTCTCGCGTTTAAAGGAAGAGCTGGAGGAGAATTTCTCCGGCGCGACCAACGCGGGAAGGCCGCTGCTGCTCGAAGGCGGGCTCGACTGGAAAGCGCTGTCGCTGTCGCCAAAAGACATGGATTTTACCGAGTCTAAGGCGGGCGCCGCGCGCGAGATCGCGCTCGCCTTCGGCGTGCCGCCGCTGCTACTGGGCCTGCCCGGCGACAATACGTTCAGCAATTACGCCGAGGCCAATCGCGCCTTCTGGCGGCAAACGGTGCTGCCACTCGTCGCGCGCGTGCAGAAGAGTTTTCAGGCCTGGCTGCAACCGGGCTTCGGCGCCTTTCGTCTCGACTATAACGCCGACCGTCTCGAAGCATTGGCGAGCGAACGCGCAAACGAATGGGAGCGCGTCGGCAAGGCCGCCTTCCTCACCCTCGACGAACAGCGCGAGGCGCTGGGCTACGGCCCGGCGCCGAAAGAGGCGCTCTTCGCCAAACGCGATCTTGCGCTGGAGCGCCGCTACAGCCCGGATCAGCCGCGCGTCCCGGCGGGCAGTTTCGGCGCCGGGCAATGGACGGGCGACGGGGGCGGCGGCGATAGGAGCGAAAGCAATGATTCGGCCGATAGTTCAACCATTGCGCCGAGGTTTAGAACGGCACAAAACGAGAGTCGTGATCGCTACGTCGTCAAACTGAAAGACGAAGAAGGTTACGGCCACACAATTGAGCGGCACGTCGGCAAACGTGATGATGAGTTGCTCGCTGCAATTGAGAAAGAGCGAACAACGACACGAACGGCCGCTGTGCGTGTCGTAAAGTATCTGCGGGCTGTTGGCTCATTTGATTCCCATGAATCGGCGAACGACTTCGTCAACCGTGTGTTGGAGGCCAACAAGGACCTGGTGGATGCAGTTGCCGAGGGAAAGTCGCCTGAAGCAAAGCTTGAGCGCATATTCGGATATCGCACCGGCAAGGAAGCTTATTTGGCATCAGGAATTTCAGATCCTGTTATCCGACAGACATTTGGCGCGCGTGTTATCATAATAAGGGATTCTAAGGCTGAAAAAGGCTACAGAGTACTAACCGCATTTCCCATGAACCCGCGCCCACTCGAGTAGACGAAGGAAATTTGTCATGAAGGTACCCGACGCATTCTACGAGATGTGCGGTTGGTTCGACCTCGAGCTCGAGGAAAACATTCCAGAAGGCTCGGACGACATCTCGTACGCGATCGGACATCTCAGTGCCGAAGAAAAGCAGATCGTCAAGGATTTTCTTACTGAAATCTTGACGGGCGATCCCAGCGACACGGAATTGGAGGCTGTTTGGTTTGACGGCGGCGCACGCGTTGGCTTTGCCGATCAACAACACTATCGAGTTTATCTTGAAGAGATATGGCGACGACTGAAAGCTGAAGGCTCTCCGCAAGGGGAGTGAAGAACCGCTCGGCGAAAGAGGACGAGCGCATAACGCCGCGAGTTTCTGGAACAAGGCGCTGCTCGACAATTCCGCGCGGCCTTCCGGCGCCCTCGTCTATGCCGGGCCGGAAGGCGCGCATCTCAATGACGAGCAGTTCTCGAGGCTGAAGGAAGAGCTGGAAGAGAATTTCTCCGGCGCGACAAACGCCGGACGGCCGCTGCTGCTCGAAGGCGGGCTCGACTGGAAAGCGCTGTCGCTTTCGCCAAAGGACATGGATTTTACCGAGTCGAAAGCCGGCGCGGCGCGCGAGATCGCGCTCGCCTTCGGCGTGCCGCCGCTGCTGCTGGGTCTGCTCGGCGACAATACGTTCAGCAATTACGCCGAGGCCAATCGCGCCTTCTGGCGCCAGACCGTGCTGCCGCTCGTCGCGCGCGTGCAGAAGAGTTTTCAGGCCTGGCTGCAGCCGGGCTTCGGTTCCTTCCGTCTCGACTATAACGCCGACCGTCTCGAAGCATTGGCGAGCGAGCGCGCCGCCGAATGGGAGCGCGTCGGCAAGGCCGCCTTCCTCACGCTCGACGAACAGCGCGAGGCGCTGGGCTATGGCCCGGCGCCGAAAGAAGCGCTCGTCGCCAAACGCGATCTTGCGCTGGAGCGCCGCTACAGCCCGGATCAGCCGCGCGTGCCGGCGGGAAATTCCGATGGCGGGCGATGGACGAGCGGCGGAGGCGGCGGAGATTCGGGAGTCGGGTTTGGCGAGGCGCGAGATGTGGGGGGCCGCGTCCAGACTGCGCAGAACACAGATCCGAAAGTGGCGAGCGACGCGGACGGGGGATGGAAACCTCTCGGAGACCATAGGCCTCAAAATGGAGGATTCCGCTCTTTCGAGGTTGCTGGTGGATTTACTCCGGAACAATTGGATATGTCAGTGCAAGACTTTGTTTCCAACTTCTGCAAAGGCTCGATAAATAGCGAGCTGCCAAGCCAGTTTCTCAGCGCGACGGTCAAAGAGGTCCTTGAACAAGCCAAGAGTGGAAGCATCGCTGCAAACAAGTGCAAGAAGTTGCTGGGGCAGGATCGGTTCAGAAAGCCATAGGGGACACCAATGACGCGCCACGGTCTCGAAGGAATGCTCGAGTTCCTTGCCTATCTGCGTAAAAAGAAGATCATGTATCGAATTGAGCAGCAGGTCGACGATGGGCTGGAGGTTTCCTTCGCGCTCGTCGGCTATCGACTCGAAGTGACTTTTTTTGCAGACCACATGGAGTACAGTTATTTTACGGGCCATGAGGATGTCGAAACAGACGAAACAAAACTGTTTCACCTTATCGAGAGTCACTCCGACTGAGAAACGCGCTGGAGCGCCGCTATAGCCCGGATCAACCGCGCGTGAAATTCCGGGGATGGGCTTTGAACGAGCGGCCGAGGCAGAGGCGGACGTTTCAGCGGACCCGGCGAAGCGACTCCTTCGCAACTCGATCGACTGGAAGATACGGCGCGCCTGGCGAGGGAAGCCGAGACCCGCGTGCGCGAAATCGATCCAAGCTGGAAACCCGAACCCGCGCTCATCGATCCAAACAACATCGAGGCGCGCATCGCTCGCAATGAAAGCGCAACGCGACAGGCGAACGCGCGCTATTCGGAGCACTTGCGAGAACTCTATAGAAACCTCGCATTGCCTGACCAGCGGGACAGCGCCCCGAGAGGCGATCTCACGGGACCGCGCGCACTGGTGCGGCGACAAGACGATCCTGAGACGAGGCGCGGCGCCGAGCGAGAAAATCAGTCTGCCGACATTCTTTGGCTCAACGGCCACAACGTCGAACAAAAGCCGGATGTTCCTGGTCCGAAACGACCCGATTATCGGATCGATGGCGAGGTGTTTGACAATTACGCTCCAGTAACGGGCAGCGTGCGGAACGTGTGGGACAATGTCGCGGGAAAGGTTGCGCGCAAGCAAGCTTCAAGCATAATTATCAACCTACGCGACAGTTCCATTTCAACTGCGGAAGTGGAAGCGCAATTTCGAAGGTATCAGATAGACGGCTTGAATCGACTCTGGGTTATCGATCGCGACGGCAAGCTATTTTACTTAAAGGGGGGATGGTGATGTCAATTTTTGTAACATGTTCGAGCGCCTATTCCCCTGAAGAAGCTCGTCAGAAAATAGCCCAAGCGGACGATCGCTATCACGACATTTTAAAGCACTTCTGGATTTCGGAAGTCGGCGAGCCCTTGGAGCACGAACGGGAGCGAGCAGCGGAACACGGCGTCACAGCCAAAAGCGGCTTCCTCATTCAGTGGAATAAGGAAGGCGGAGCTGAATACATTCCAGAAATCCCCCGCGTCATGTACGAGTCCTTCGGACGCGATAAGGTATTGGTGTTCGATCTCAACTACGAACTCATTCCGCCGTCCTGACCTGGGACGCCGCGCGCGAGATCGCGCTCGCCTTTGGCGTGCCGCCGCTGCTGGGTCTTCCCGGCGACAACACCTTCAGCAATTACGCCGAGGCCAATCGCGCCTTCTGGCGGCAAACGGTGCTGCCACTCGTCGCGCGCGTCCAGAAGAGCTTTCAGGCCTGGCTGCAGCCGGGCTTCGCGTCGGGAATGACTGACAACGCGCCGCCGGCCGGAAATACGAAACCGCCCATGTCCGACATTCTGAACGCCATCTTGGAGCGCGGCGATCTCGCGCATCTCGCGCTGTTTTTGTGGGCCTGCGCCGCCACTGCGCAAGCCTATCTCGCGTTGCGCGAACTCGGCGAAGCGACGCGCCGCCTTGACGCCTTTGTGCGCGAACTCGCGCGCTTCAACCGACGCTGCAGGAGCGATCAATGAGTCAGAACAATTGGCTGCCGCATTTCTTCAAGCGTCCGCGCGCGCGCCATGCGCGCATGCGGGACGATCCTTCCGCCGTGTTCAAGACCTTTGTCGAATTGCTGGCGCAATTGCGCGCCGACGCCCGCGCGGCGAGCCATACGCCAATTAATGCTCAGGCGGAGAAAGGCTGATGAAGGCGCTGCGAAAGACGACGACGAGCGCGGGCGCGCCGGAAATCAAGCGCGCCGAACTGCCGTTGCTACAGGCCAACGAAGCCGGCGCCTTCTCGGGCTATGCCAGTCTCTTCGGCGTGGTCGATTCAGGCGGCGACATGGTGATGGCTGGCGCCTTCGCGCGCTCGCTGATCAAGCGCGGCGCCCAGGGCGTAAAAATGCTGTGGCAGCATCAGGCGGCCGAGCCGATCGGGATGTGGGCCTCCATCGTCGAAGATACCCGAGGTCTCAAAGTCGAAGGCCGTCTCGATTTATCGGTGGCGCGGGCGCGCGAGGCGCTGTCGCTGATGCGCAAAGGCGCGATCGACGGCCTCTCCATCGGCTTTCGCACACGGCGCGCCACGACGGAAAAATCGAGCGGCGTGCGCCGCCTGCACGAAATCGATCTGTGGGAGATCTCCATCGTCACCTTTCCGATGCTGCCGCAGGCGCGCATCGGCGCAGTGAAGCAAAGTCGCAGCGGCGTATCCCGCATGGACGCGTTCGGCGTAAGACTCGCCCGGCTCAAGGCGCAACATGCGGCGCTTGAATTTTCCAACGCGCTGCGCCGGCTGTCCGGGTCGTCCTGACCAGGCGGATCTATTTATTGCCTTGACCCGCGCTCTTGCCGTCGAGCGCGAACGCAACTTTCGAGACGGTCTTTCCAAAGCGCACAAAGTTCTTCCAACGGCTACAGCCGCGGGGCGCCTTTCCGCGCGCCGGCTCAAACACGAGGCTCTAAACATGTCAGCAGTTGAAACCAAATCCGCCGGCGACGACATTCTCGCCGATCTCAATCGCGCTTTCAGCGCCTTCAAGGAGACGAACGACGAGCGTCTGACGCAGCTTGAGAACCGCTTCGGCGCCGACGTCGTGACCGAAGAGAAGCTCGCGCGCATCGACCAGGCGCTTGACGACACCAAGAGCCGGCTCGATCGCTTGGCGCTCGAAATGTCGCGGCCGCGTATTGGCGGCAAGCTCGTCGACGACCACAGCGGGCGCGAGCACAAGAGCGCCTTCAATCACTACATGCGTTCGGGCGAAGCCAGCGGCCTCAAGGCGCTCGAAGCCAAGGCGCTGTCGCGCGGGTCGGGCCCTGACGGCGGCTATCTCGTGCCGCTGCCGACCGAGCGGGAAGTTCTGCGCAGACTCGCGAAGTTCTCGCCGATCCGCGCCATTTCCAGCGTGCGCGAAATCTCCGGCGCCTCGCTACGCCGCGCCTTCTCCACGACGGGACCCGCCGCCGGCTGGGTCGCGGAAGCCGATCCGCGCCCGCAGACCAACAATCAGCAGCTCGCCGACATGACCTTCCCGGCGATGGAGCTTTACGCGATGCCGGCGGCGACACAGGCGCTGCTCGACGACGCCGTCGTCGATATCGAGCAATGGATCGCCGAGGAGGTGCAAACCGCCTTCGCCGAACAAGAAGGCGCGGCCTTCGTCAGCGGCGACGGCGTCAATAAGCCGAAGGGCTTTGTCTCCTATACAAGCGTCGCCGATGCGAGCTGGACCTGGGGCAATATCGGCTATGTGGCGACGGGCGCCGCCGGCGCTTTCGCGGCGAGCGATCCTTCCGACGCGCTGGTCAATCTCGTCTATGCGCTGCGCGCCGGCTTCCGCCAGAACGGCAAATTCGTGATGGGTCGGCGCGCACAGTCGCTCGTGCGACAGTTCAAGACGACGACGGGCGACTACATCTGGGCGCCGCCTGCAACCGCCGACGCCGGCGCCTCGCTGATGAACTTCCCCGTCATCGAAGCCGAGGACATGCCGGACCCAGCCGCGAATTCTCTCTCCATCGCCTTCGGTGATTTCGAGCGCGGCTATGTGGTGGTGGACCGCGTCGGCATTCGCGTGCTGCGCGATCCCTACTCGGCCAAGCCCTACGTCCTTTTCTACACGACGAAGCGGGTCGGCGGCGGCGTGCAGAATTTCGAGGCGATCAAGCTGTTGAAATTCGCTGCGTCGTAATCAGCCGGCCCCGTTGAGGCCGCGACGAGAAAGGTCGCGGCCATCTGCTCACCACAACCTAGGAAGCGCGATGCGACCGATGCTCATCGGCGCGCCGGCGATCGAGCCCGTCTCGCTCGCCGACGCAAAATCATGGCTGCGTGAAGACGGCGTCGAAGAGGATGAATTGATCCAGGCGCTGATCGTCGCCGCGCGCATGACGCTCGAGGCCTATACGCGGCGCTTCTTCGTCACGCAAAGCTGGCGCCTGGTTTTCGACTGCTGGCCGACTTCGGTCGCCTCGATTGCGACGCTCCGCATTCCCTTCGCGCCATTTCAGTCGGTGACGGCGATCCGCGTGTTCGACGCAAGCAACGCGCCGCAGACGCTCAATGCCGCGGCCTATCGCGCGCCAAACTCGACCGAGGGCGGCCGCATCAACTTTACATCGGCGCCGCCGGCGCCTGAACGCGCGAGCGATGGAATCGAGATCGACTTTGACGTCGGCTATGGCTCGCTCGCGAGCGACGCGCCGCAACCGCTGCGTCAAGCGATTTTGACGCTCGTCGCGCATTGGCGCGAACACCGCGGCGATAGCGGCGACGACGCTTTGCCCAAAACGGTCGCGCAACTTGCAGCGCCGTTTCGGCGGGGGCGGCTGCTGTGAGCGGCCTCCCTATCGGCGCGCTTCGCCATCGCGTGACGCTCGAGGCGCCCATCGACGCGCCGGATGGCGCCGGCGGATTTACGCGCAGCTTCGCCCCGGTCGCGAGCCTCTGGGCGCGCATCGCGCCTTCAGGCGCGCGCGAGGACTTCGTCGAGCAGCGCGCCGAACAGGCCACGAACTATGTCGTGATGATTCGTTGGCGTAACGACGTCACAAAGGACCTGCGCTTCGTTCATCGTGGCCGCAGGCTGCGCATCCAATCGGCTCTCGATCCCGACGAGCGTCGGCGACTTCTGATCTGCGCGTGCGAAGAGATCACTTAAAGGACTCGCCATGAGCGCTTCACCGGTCATCGCGCTTCGCAAAGCGATCCGCGCCTATCTGCTCGCGGATGCGGGTTTCGCCGCCGCGTTCGGCCAAAAGCTTTACGACGAGACGCCGCACGGAACCGAACCGCCCTATGCGCTTTTTGGCGAAGCGCAGCTGCGCGACTGGTCCGCCGATCTCTCGCCGGGCGCAGAGCAGCTCTTTACGATCGGCGTCACATCGACGATGCGGGGGCTAAGCGAGGCGCTCCAACTGGCCCAGCGCATCGCCGATCTCCTCGATGAGGCGCCGCTCAGTCTTGAGGGGCATCGGCTGATCGACTTGCGCTTCCTCACCATGGAAACGCGTCGCGAGCAAAGTGGCCGCTTTGCGCGGGTCAATCTGCGCTTTCGCGCCACGACCGAATTCTTTAACGGAGCTCAATGATGGCCGCCCAGAAAGGCAAGGATCTGCTTTTGAAAATTCATGACGGCACGAGCTTCGTCACGGTCGCTGGCTTGCGCACGCGACGCCTCGCGCTGAACGCCGACACGGTCGACGTCACCGACGCCGAATCCAGCGGCCGCTGGCGCGAACTGCTCGACGGCGCCGGCTTGAAGCGCGCCAGCATTTCCGGGACAGGCGTGTTCAAGGATCAGTCGTCGGATGCGCTCCTGCGCCAGACCTTCTTCGACGGGCTGCTGCGCGAATGGCAGATCGTCATTCCGGATTTTGGCCTTCTCTCCGGCCTGTTCCAGATCGCCAATCTCGATTACCGCGGTGAATATTCGGCCGAAGTGACCTTCGATATTTCGCTCGAATCGGCGGGCGCGCTCGCCTTCGCGGCGTTGTGAGGAAGAAGATGGCCAATGGCAAGCGCGGCGAAATCGACGCGACGATTGACGGCAGGAGTTACACGCTTTGCCTGACGCTAGGCGCGCTCGCCGAACTCGAAAGCGGCTTTGGCGCAAACGACCTTGTCGGGCTCGCCAGCCGCTTTGAGGAACGACGGCTTTCCGCACGCGACATACTGCGCATCATCGGCTGCGGGCTGCGCGGAGCGGGCAACGACATAACCGACGAAGACGTCGCCAGAATGAAAGTTTCGGAAGGTCTTGCGGGCTATGTGCGCATCGCGGCCGAACTCCTCGCCGCGACCTTCGGCGATGCGCCGGAGCGAAGCGCGACCGCAAACCCTCCGACGCCGCAGGACGCCTGACGCAGGCGGAAGAAGAAGCGTGCGACTCCTCCCATCGCGCGCCCTTTCCTTTTGCGCGCGCCATGGCCTTCGGGCTCGGCGTCCTGCGGCTTTCATCTCGCGAGTTCTGGTCGATGACGCCGCGCGAACTCTTTTGCGCGGCGGAGGGCGTTTACGGCTTAGCGCCGGGCGCGCCGACGCGCGCGGCGCTTGAAGACATGATGCGCCAATTTCCCGATTCTCAAGGATCGACATGATGACAGATTTCGACGCCTTTCCCGATCCTTTCAACGCGCCCGGGGCGAATGACCGTATCGCGACAGCTAACCTGCAAGCGACGAAACTGCTGCTCGATCAGATCAACGTCTCGGCAGGAAATGTCACGAAGACGCTTCACCTGGGTTTCGGCTCGGCGGCGGCGAGCGGCCGCAGCTTCAACGATGTGCTCTCGACGATCGCACAGTCGCTGACGCGCATGGCGTTGCGCACGGGAACCAAGGCGCTCGCCGAAGGACTGGTGAGCGGATTGAGCGGCATGTTTTCCGGGGCCTTCGGCGGCTCCGGGACCGTTGCGCCTTTTGCGCAGGGCGGAGTCGTCGCAAGTCCAACCTATTTTGCGAGCGGCGGCGCAATGGGGCTGATGGGCGAGCGCGGCGCCGAGGCGATCATGCCGCTTGCGCGCGGCGCGGATGGCCGGCTCGGCGTCGTCGCGCAGAGCGCCGGCGCGCGTCCGGTGTCGGTCACGGTCAACATCGCCGCGCAGGATATCGAGAGCTTCCGCCGTTCGGAGGCGCAAATCACGGGCGCCCTGGCGCGGGCTGTCGCGCGCGGCCAACGCAACCTCTAAGCGGGCGCAGCCGGCATGAGCGATTTTCACGAGATCCGCTTTCCGCTTGATGTCTCGCTCGGCGGGCGCGGCGGACCGGAGCGGCGCACCGAGATCGTGACGCTCGGCTCCAATCGCGAGGCGCGAAACGCCCGCTGGGCGCATTCTCGGCGCCGCTATGAAGCTGGCTACGGCGTCAAGAGTCTCACGCAGCTCTCGCAGATCATCGAATTTTTCGAAGAGCGGCGCGGCCGGCTGTATGGCTTTCGATGGCGCGACCGCGCCGATTGCGCCTCCTGCGCGCCGGGCGCGACCCCAAGCCGAACGGATCAAACAATAGGAATGGGGGATGGCGCGCGCGCCGCATTCCAGCTGGTGAAGACGTACGGAGGCGCATTTTCCGCTTATGCGCGCGACATCGTAAAGCCCGCCGCTGGAACAGTGCGGGTCGCGGCCGATGGCGTCGAGAAGTTCACGCCGGATGTGAGCGTCGACGTCACGACAGGAATCGTGACCTTCGCGCCGGGCGCCATTCCTGCGGTTGGAGCAGTCGTCACGGCCGGCTTTTTCTTCGACGTGCCTGCGCGCTTCGATACGGATTTTCTCGAAATCGACATGCACGCCTTCGATGCCGGGGCGATCCCGCATATTCCGATCGTCGAAATCGTTCCCTAGCCGTCGAAAAAGCGCGAAGCGAAGCCATTCAGTGGCGCCTCACTCATGCTGAATTGCCGCAAAACGGCGCGGTTCGCAATGACGTTGAAAATTGGAAGACAATGATGCTCTCGCTCTCTCCTTCGATGCAGGCGAAGCTCGATCAGCGCGCCACCACCTTCTGCCATTGTTGGCGCGTTGCGCGCAACGATGCGACAACGATGGGCTTTACTGATCATGATCGCGATCTGACGTTCAATGGCGTGACCTTTCGCGCAAACACCGGTCTCTCAGCGTCGCAACTCGAATCGAGCGTCGGCTTTGCGCCGGGAACGGGCGAAGCGGCCGGCGCCTTGAGCGACGAGAGCCTCTCCGAGACCGATCTGCTGAACGGCCTCTATGACAGCGCCTCGGTCGAGACATGGCTCGTCGATTGGACGAATGTTACTGATCGCGCTTTGCTGGATATCGCGACGATCGGCGAGATTCGCCGCGGCGAGAACGCCTTCTCTGCGGAGCTGCGCTCGAGCGCCCATGTCTTCGATCAGCAGCAGGGCCGCGCCTTTCAACGCAGCTGTTCGGCTGATTTCGGCGACGCGCGCTGCGGTCTTGACGTCATGGCGCCCGGTTTTCACGCGACGGGCGTCGTCGCCGCCTTCGTCGGCGGCGCAATCGACATCGATCTTTCGGAAACATTCGACAGCGGCTTTTTCACAGGCGGCGCGCTAACCTTTACGAGCGGCGCAAACGAAAACGCCCGCCAGACCGTCAAATCGCATCGGCAAGAAAATCTGCGGGCGAGCGTCACGCTGTGGACGCCGCCAGGCGGCGCGATCATCGCCGGAGACGCCGTTCTCATGACAGCGGGCTGCGACAAGTCGCCGACGAGCTGCCGCGCCAAGTTCGACAATATCGTCAACTTCCGCGGGTTTCCGCATATGCCGGGCAATGACCGGATCATCGCCTATCCGAGTTCGCTTGCGCCGGCGATGGACGGCGGGAGTTTTTTTAAATGACCCGCGCCGACATTGTCGCGGCGGCGCGGCGCTGGCGTGGCACGCCTTATGTGCATCAAGCTTCGCTCATCCATGTCGGCTGCGACTGCCTCGGGCTCGTGCGCGGCGTCTGGCGTGACATCATCGGCGACGAGCCGGAGACGGCGCCGCCCTATACGCCCGACTGGGCCGAAGCCTTGAGCGCCGAGACATTGCTCGACGCCGCCCATCGCCATTTCAGAGCGGTGGCTTTAAGCGATTTTCGTGAAGGCGACGTTCTGCTGTTTCGCTTTCGTGAACATCTCCCGGCGAAACATCTGGGCATCGCAATTTCGTCCACGCATATAATTCACGCTCATGCCGGCGCCTGCGTCGCGGAGGTCGCGATCGGCCCGCATTGGGGCAAGAAGCTTGTCGCCGCCTTCGCCTTTCCGGGCGTTACTGACTGAATTCTTCCAATTCACTCCCGGCAGGCCGAAGGCCTGACCAGGAATCCAGAACCGCTCACGCGAGTCTCTGCAAGGTTCTCGATCGCGCGCAATGCGCGCGTCGGGAATGACATTCGACGAGATCTTCATGGCCACTCTTGTTCTGCAGACGGTCGGCTCTGTCGCCGGCGGCGCGATCGGCGGACCTGTCGGTTCCTCTATCGGCCGCGTGCTCGGCGGCTTTGGCGGCTCCTTCGTCGACGCGGCGCTGCAACCGCATGCATCGCCCCGCTATTCGATCGGCCCGCGGCTGAAATCGATGGACGGGATCACCTCAACGGAAGGCGCCGGCGTGCCGCGAATCTATGGCCGCGCGCGCATCGGCGGACAGATGATCTGGGCGACGCGCTTTCTCGAACGCGTCAACGTCTCTTTCGAACAGACGCAGCATCAGAGCAAAGGCGGCGGCGGCTCTCAGAACATCCATTTCACCTATTCCTATTCGGCGAATTTTGCGATCGCGCTGTGCGAAGGGCCTGTCGCCTTCGTTCGACGCATCTGGGCTGACGGGTCAGAGCTCGACATGACGACGCTGCCGATCCGCATTTATCGCGGGAGCGAGGATCAGGAGCCTGATCCGCTGATCGTCGCCAAGGAAGGGACTGAAAACGCGCCCGCCTATCGCGGCCTCGCCTATATTGTTTTCGAGGATCTTGCGCTCGCGCCCTTCGGCAATCGCATTCCGCAATTTACGTTCGAAGTCGTGAAGCCCGTTGACGGACTCGGCGAGATGATCCGCGCCGTCGACCTCATTCCCGGCGCGACGGAGGCCGGCTATCACCCTGCCCTCAAGCTCAACTTCTACTCGCCCGGCGCCACGGCGGCGGAAAATCGCCATCAGCGGACAGCGGCGACGGACTGGACCGCGTCGCTCGACGCCCTGCAGGCGCTTTGCCCCAATCTCGAAAGCGTCGCGCTCGTCGTCGCCTGGTTCGGCGACGATCTTCGCGCCGAACATTGCACGATCGCGCCGCGCGTCGACGCTACATTCAAGACCATCGGTCAGTTCAACTTCATTCTGGGCGGCTTCTGGCCGCCGGATTGGTCTGTCGCCGGACTCGTTCGCTCGACGGCGCGGCTTGTGTCGCAAATCGACGGACGCTCGGCCTATGGCGGAACGCCCAGCGACGCGTCGGTGATGGCCGCAATCGCCGACCTCACGGCGCGTGGCCTTGCGGTGACTTTCTATCCCTTCGTGATGATGGACGTGCCGCCGGGCAATGCGCTGTCCAATCCTTACACGGGCGCCGTCGAACAGCCGGCGTTTCCCTGGCGCGGACGCATCACGTGCGATCCTGCGCCGGGCCGGCCCGGTTCGCCTGATACAACCGCGACTGCAGCGGCGCAGCTCGATGCTTTTTTTGCGCGCTATCGCGCCTTCATTCTGCATTACGCCGATCTTTGCGTCGCGGCCGGCGGGGTCGACGCCTTCCTCATCGGCTCCGAGTTGATCGGCCTGACGCGCGTGCGCTCCGCGCCAGGCGAATATCCCGCCGTCGCGGCGCTGATGACTCTCGCCGCGGACGTGAAGGCGATCCTTGGCGCCCAAACAAAAATCTCTTACGCCGCCGACTGGACCGAATATGGCGCGCATGTTCCTGCAAGCGGCGAAGCGCGCTTTCCGCTCGATCCGCTGTGGGCGTCAAGCGCCGTCGACTTCATCGGCGTCGACGTCTATTGGCCGCTCTCCGACTGGCGCGACGGCCACGCCCATCTCGACGCGCAGCAAGCGTCGAGCATTTATGATCTCGACTATCTCAAGTCTGGCGTCGCCTCGGGCGAGGCCTATGATTGGCATTACGCCGACGCAAATGCGCGCCTCGCGCAAGATCGCACGCCGATCAGCGACGGACTCGGCAAGCCTTGGATCTTCCGCCAGAAGGATTTTCTATCGTGGTGGTCGCAACCGCATTACGAGCGCGTCGGCGGCGCTGAGCTGGGGACGCCGACGGCATGGGTTCCGCAGTCGAAACCGATCTGGATCGTCGAGACCGGATGTGCGGCGGTGGATCGCGGCGCCAATGCGCCGAATGTTTTTCCAGACCCGCGTTCGAGCGACGGCGGTCTGCCCTATTTTTCGCGCAACGGCCGCGACGATCTCATACAGGCGCGATTCATCGAAGCGATGATCGCGCATTTCGATCCGGCGGCGCCCGGCGGCGCGGCGCGCAACCCGACGTCCGACCTCTACGCCGGGCCGATGGTTGATCCGGCGCGCCTGCACATATGGTGCTGGGATGCGCGCCCCTTTCCGGCCTTTCCGACGCAGACCGACGCATGGAGCGACGCCCCCAATTGGGAGACGGGCCATTGGTTGAACGGACGCCTCGAAGGCGCGCCGCTCGACCGCCTCCTGCCGGCGCTCGCCGGCGCCGTTTCCGCGCCTGAAATTGTCACACAGCGGCCAAACGTCGCCGGCTTTCTTGACGGCTATGTGCTGGAGCGGCCGATGTCGCCGCGCGAGGCGATCGATCCTCTTGCCGCGCTCTTCGGCTTCGACGCCGTTGCGAGCGGCGGCGCCTTGCGCTTCGCGGATCGGCGCGGAAAGTCCGTGCGCGAAATTGACGAAGACGATCTCGTCTCCGGAAAAACCGCCTCGCTCGTGACGCTGACGCGGGCGCAAGAAAGCGAACTGCCACAGGAAATCGCGCTCTCCTTCTCCGATTCCGAGAACGACTTTCAGATGGCGCGAGTCATATCCCGCAGACTCGAGGGCCGCTCGGCGCGCCAGAGTGAAGCGCAAGCCGCGGTGATGACGCATCGCGCCAATGCGCAGTCGCTTGCGGAGAGCTGGCTTCAGGACTTGTGGATCGGACGCGAAACCGCCGAATTTTCGCTGCGGCCTGGCCTTCTCGCCTTGCAGCCCGGCGATCTGGTGCGGCTCGGCGCAGCCGGCGGCGGCCGGCTGTTTCAAATTCAGCGCATCACGGACGGCGCCGCGCGACAGATAAGCGCGCGCGCGGCGGACGCTTCCGTCTATGACGCGGCCGCGCCGCAGCTTGGACGCGCGAATGTCGTCTCACCGAAGATGGTCGGACCGCCGAGAGTCGAAATCCTCGACCTGGCGCTCTGGCGCGACGAAGAAGCGCTCTCCTATGTCGCGGCCTTCGCCGATCCCTGGCCCGGTCCGCTCGCAATCTGGAGGATGACCTTTCAGGGCGGCTATGAGCAGATCGCGATCATCGACAAGCGCGCAACCATCGGCGAGACGCTCGACGTTTTGCCCTCGGGTCCCGGTGGGCGCTTCGACAATGGAAGCAGCGTCACTGTCCGGATCGGCGCCGGGCAGCTTTCATCGGTCGGCGACCTCGCCGCGCTCGCCGGACGTTCGGCGATGGCGATTCGCGTCGACGGCGACTGGGAGATTTTCGCTTTCGCGCATGCCGAGCTGATTGGCGAAAAGACATATCGACTGTCACGGCTCATTCGCGGCCTCGGCGGCGAAGAACATCTCGCCAAGCGTGATGCGCCCGCCGGCGCAACCGTCGTACTGCTCAATGACGCGATCGCGCCGCTTGCGCGTAAGATCGCCGAGATTGGCGCGCCGACGACCTATCGCATCGGACCGGCGGATCGCGACTATGCGGAGCCGGTCTTTGTTCAACCGACGGTCGCCGCGACAAGCAAGGCGCTGCGCCCCTACGCGCCGACGAAGGCGCGCGCGCGGCGCACGCCGGCCGGCGTCCTCATCGATTTCGTGCGGCGTGGACGTCTCGATTCCGACGCCTGGGAAGCGCTCGACATTCCGCTCGGCGAGGCGAGCGGATCCTACGAAGCCGATATCTCGCTGCCGGCAAGCGGAAAGCGCACGCTCACCGCCGTCGCAACATCGATCCTTTATCCCGCCGCCGAAGAACTCGCCGATTTCGGCGCGCCGCAAAGCGAACTGACGCTGTCGCTTTATCAGATGAGCGCGACGGTCGGACGAGGATTCCCGCTGACCACGACGCTTTCCGTCCAATAGGAAAACCGATGACGCAAACCACGCATCTTGCGCTGCCCTTCATCGAGGCGGCGCAAGCGCAAAAACACGTCACGCATAATGAAGCTCTGGCGCTGATCGACGCGCTGACGCAGCTTTCGGTCTCTGCGCGAGACGTGACGTCGCCGCCCGCAACGCCGGCGGAAGGCGATCGCGTGCTCATCGGCGCCGGCGCGACAGGCGCCTTCGTCGGCAAGAGTGATCAGATAGCCACATTCCTCGCGGGAGGCTGGGCCTTCCTTGCGCCGCAAGCCGGTTGGCGCGCTTATGTCGAAGCGGAATCGCTTCTGCTGCTCTATAACGGCGCGGGATGGATTGATTGCGGCCTGTCTCTGCGCCAGCTGCAGAATCTTGTGCTGCTCGGGATCGGCGCAACCGCCGACGGCGCCAATCCGCTGCTTGCGAAACTTAACGCCACGCTCTTCACCGCCAAAAGCGTCGGCGAAGGCGGTTCCGGCGATCTGCGCTTCGCGCTCAACAAGGAGAGCGCGGCGAAAACCGTCTCGCAGCTTTATCAATCCAACTATTCCGCGCGCGCCGAGACTGGCTTGACCGGCGACGACAATTTCCACGTCAAAGTCTCGCCCGACGGCGCCGTGTGGAAGGAGTCGATCCTCGTCGACGGCGCGACCGGCGAAGTCGCCTTTCCGAGCGGCGGCCCGACGAAGATCCGCGTCTTTACGTCGAGCGGCTCCTATACGCCGACGCAGGGGCTGCGTTTTGCCGAGGTGCTGCTCTTTGGCGCCGGCGGCGGCGGCGGCTCCGGCGCCCGAACCGCATCTGGCGCTGCGGCTTCCGGTGGTGGCGGCGGCGGCGGCGGCGGGTTGGCGCGCGGACGATTCAGCCTCGCCCAGATCGGCGCCTCGAAAGCCGTCGCGATCGGTGCGCCTGGCGCTGGCGGCGCGGCGCAGACCGCGAATTCCACGAGCGGAAATAACGGCGGAGCGGGCGGAAATACGACATTCGGCACACTGCTCTTTGCTGGCGGCGGTGGCGCTGGCTCTGGCGGCGGCCTTGCGGCTGGCTCCGGCGGTGGCGGGGGAGGCGGCGCAACCGTCGGCTTCAGCGCCTCGGGGGCGACCGGCGGTAGCGGTTCATTCGCACAAGGAAACGGCGGCTCAGCAGTAGCCGGCGTGAGCAGCATCACCGTTCCGGGCTTTGGCTCTGGCGGCGGCGGCAGCCCCGCAACGGGGATGCTCGGCACGGCTGGGGGCATATCTGGCCCGGAAGCTGGGGCGTCCGGCGGCGGCTCCGGCGGCGGCATCACCGCAGCAAATGCACCAAGCGCGGGCGGCGCTGGAGGGGCCTTCTATTTGAACGGCGCGGCGGCGGCGGCGGCGGGCGGTGCGGCAGGCGTCAACGGGGCGGCTGGAACGTCATACGCCAATGGCGTTGGCCCTATCGACACGGCCGGAGCGGGCGGCGGCGGCGGCGGTTCTCACGCAACGACGCCTGGCGCCGGAGGCGCGGGGGGCCTCGGCGGCGGCGGAGGCGGCGGCGGAGCCTCGCAGAACGGCGCGAATTCTGGCGCTGGCGGCGGAGGCGGCGCCGGCTACGCCGTCATCTTCGAATTCTTCTAAGCGGCGCGCTGCGTTGCGCGCTTCAAAACTCCAGTTCGACGAAAATTGAAGGAGTCGGCTCATGGCCTTCGCCGTGAACAATCACGTCCTGCATTGCGACGGCAAGCCCGTCGCTCAAAAGCCGACGCCCAATGTCGGCGGCGTTTTGAAGCCCTCGCTGCTGATCATGCATTACACCGCCGCTCAGTCAGCGAAGGGGGCCATTTCCTGGCTGTGCAATCCGAATGCGAAAGCTTCCGCCCATCTCGTCGTCGATCTCGACGGCGCGGTGACGCAGCTCGCGCCGTTCAATCGCGTCGCATGGCACGCGGGTAAAAGCGTTTGGAGGCGGCGCTCGAACTGCAACGCCTTTTCGATCGGCATAGAGCTCACGAACGCCGGACCGTTGACGAAGCTCGCCAATGGCAAATTCGCCGACGCATACGGAAAAAATGTGCCGGCGAGCCAGGTGGCGATGCTCGCGCACAAACTCGACAAGGGCGGGGAAAAGCCCTGGATGATCTATCCCGCCGTTCAGATCTCCGTCGCCGTCGATGTCGCCAAGGCGCTCTGCCAGACCTACGGCATCAATGACATCGCCGGTCATGACGATATTGCGCCGACGCGCAAGCGCGACCCGGGTCCCGCCTTCGCCATGGAATCGTTCATCTCGCGAGTCCTCGGCCGCAAGTGAAACCGCGCCGGCGGCTTCCGGCACTAAAAAGGAGTTCCCAAATGCAAGGCTATCGCACTTATGTCGCCGCTGGTCTCGTCGCGCTGTTTGGCGCGCTCGCCTCGACCGACTGGATCGCCTTCCTCAACGATCCGAAGGCCGGAGCCATCGCCATTGGTTCGGCGGCGTTGATGGCGATCATGCGCAGCATCACCTCGACGCCGCCGGGAACAGCCTGACATGCCCAAGCTCATCGCGCTGGGTCTCGTCGCGGTCGCCGGCGTCGTCGCCTATGCGCTTGGGCTCGCAATGTTGACGCGACTTGTCGCCGGCGGCGCCGCTAAGGAGAAAGCGCGGCGCGCCGAGTCCGATCTGCGCGCCGCCAAGCGCCAGGCCGAAATCATGGTTGAGCGCAGGAGCGTGGAAGATGTTTCGCAAGATCTCGATCATGGTCGCTTTTAGCCTGGCTCTTTCGGCATGCCAGTCGACGGGCGGCGGCTGTCCGCCGCTCGTCGCCTATTCTCTCCAAGAGCAGAAGATTGCGGCGAAGCAGTTGCGCGCGTTGCCCCAAAACGCGCCTCTCGCCGCCATGATCGTCGACTACAAGAAAATGCGGGACGCCTGCCGCGCCTCGGAGAGCTGAGGCGCGCGGCCGCATTTTTTGACTATTCATTGCGCATTCAGGGCATTCGGCCGACTATGCGCCGGGGAGAGGCGCATGCGGGCCGCCGGAGCTTGTTGGAGACGGGCGCTCACCGTCGCCGCTCTCGCGGCGACGGCCGATTTTCTGTGGGCCGCCGCCAGCCGCGCCGAAGACGCTCCCGCACGGCTGCAGTGCTTCACCATGGCGCAGGCGCGCAGCAAGATGGAAGCGCAGAAGCTCGCCGATCCTTTCCGGTGCATGCGGGATGTCGCCCTGCGGCTGCAGGCCGAGCCGCTCGGCGCGCGACTGTGCCAATTGGGCGAAGGACTTATTTATGAGATCAGCCTGCTGCGCCGGGACGGCCACATCGTCAAGTTTCTTGTCGACGCGTTCAGCGGGCGGCCTCATTCTAGCTCTATAGGCGCTGACTCTACAGACAATTGAGTCTCGCACGCGGGAGGATGCATTGCGGCTGCTGGTCGTTGAAGACGACAAGGATTTGAACCGCCAGATCGTTCGTGCGCTCGAGCAGTCGGGCTATGCGGTGGACCGCGCCTACGATGGCGAGGAAGGTTGCCATCTCGGCGAAACGGAGCCCTACGACGCCGTCGTTCTCGACATCGGTCTGCCGAAGAAGGACGGCGTGACCATTCTCGAAGAATGGCGCGCAGCGGGACGCGACATGCCGGTGCTGATCCTCACCGCGCGCGACCGCTGGAGCGACAAGGTGCAAGGCTTCGACGCCGGCGCCGATGATTATGTTGCAAAACCATTCCACATGGAGGAGGTGCTGGCGCGCATCCGCGCGCTGCTACGCCGCGCGACGGGCCACGCGACGAATGAAATCGTCTGCGGCGCGGTGCGACTCGACACCAAAGCCGGCCGCGTCGTCGTGGACGGCGCGTTCGTGAAGCTCACTTCGCACGAATACCGGCTGCTCGCCTATCTGATGCATCACAGCGGACGCGTCGTATCCCGCAGCGAAATCATCGAGCATTTATACGATCAGGATTTTGATCGCGACTCGAATACGATCGAAGTCTTCGTCGGCAGGTTGCGCAAAAAGCTTGGCGTCGATCTCATCCAGACCGTGCGCGGTCTAGGCTACATGGCGGCCGCGCCGGCAAAGGACGCCGGACGCTAGGCGCATGCCCCTTTCCTTCGTCTCCATTCGCTCCATCGCCGCGCGTCTGTTCCTGACTGCGGCGGCGATGAGTTCGGTCGTGCTGATCGTCGCCAGCATTCTTCTTACCGCCTACTACCGAAGCGAAGCGGAAGAGGTCTTCGAACGTCGCCTCGACGTTTACCTGCGCGCCATCGTCGCGGACGTGTCCGAGTCGGGACAGGAGGGACGCACCGGCCCTGGCCAGCTCGGCGACCCGCAGTTCGAATTGCCGGGCTCGGGGTGGTACTGGCAGATCACGCGTCTCGACGACAAGTCTCATGACATCAAGGCGTCACGCTCGCTCTTCGCCAACACGCTGCCCAAGCTCTCAGATCTTGGCGTCGCAGCGGAGGTCGGCGGCTTTCGTCGCGGCTACGGGCCTGGCCCGGACGGGCGCAGGCTGCGCATCGTCGAGCGCGTCATCGACGTCGGGGACGTCGGCATCTATCTCGTGCAGGTCGCAGGCAGCGGCGAAGAGATGGAAGAGCAAATCGCCCGCTTTCGCTTCGCGCTGATCGTCGCTTTCGCGGCGCTCGCGATCGCGCTCGCCATCGGCGCCGCCTTCCAGGTCCGCTTCGGCTTGCGGCCTTTGAGGCAATTGCAGCGCGAACTCGCATCGATCCGCGGCGGCGAACGGGAGCGCATCATCGACGCCTACCCGAGCGAAGTCGCGCCGCTCGCCGAAGAGCTCAATCTGCTGATCAGCGCCAATCGCGACATTCTCGAACGCGCGCGCACGCAGGTCGGCAATCTCGCCCATGCGCTGAAAACGCCGCTCTCCGTCATCGTCAATGAAGCCGATTCCGCGCCAGGGCAACTCGCCGGGAAAGTTCAAGAACAGGCGCAGATCATGCGCGATCAGATCTCCTTCTATCTCGACCGGGCGCGGGCTGCGGCGCGCGGCGGCGCGCTCGGCGCCGCGACACAGATTGCGCCGTCGATCGAGGCCTTGCTGCGCGCCTTTAGTAAAATCTATGGCGACAAGGGCGTGATCTTTTCTGGCGGCGCCGATCCGCGTCTGCGCTTTCTTGGCGAGCGCCAGGACCTCGAAGAAATGATCGGCAATCTCCTCGACAACGCCGGCAAATGGGCGAAGAGCCGGGTGACAATCGACGTCTGCGTCGAAGGCGCGTCGCGGCCGACGCTGCGCGTCACCATCGACGACGACGGGCCGGGACTTGCTTCGCATTTGCGCGCGGCGGCGACGCAGCGTGGGCGGCGTCTCGACGAAACCAAGCCTGGATCAGGTCTCGGCCTGTCAATTGTCGTCGATCTCGCCGCCGCCTATGGCGGCTCGCTGCAGCTCAACGACAGCCCCAGCGGCGGTTTGCACGCGGAGCTTCGATTGCCGGGGTTTTGAGCTGCGTGGGTCCGGCCTAAGCAAGGCCCCGGACCGATCAGCGATCGAACGGCCCGCGTCGATTCGGGCAGCGCGTCACTCTTCTTCGAGATCGAAATCGAGAATGGCGACTTGCAGCGTGAAGCTCGACAGCTTCGGATCGTCAGCGGAGATGACGCCAAGAAATTCGCCGTCGGCGTTGAGTTCGACGGAATCCATTTTCCGTCCGCGCGCCACGATCGACAAGCGATCGTTTTCGAAGAGCTTGCGCAAATAGGACTGCAGCACTTCGCGTCCGACAGGAATTTTCATCTCGAAGGCGAAGGAACGATCGCCGTCTTCGTCGTCGACCGAGATCGAAGCGATCCTTCGTTCGCCAAGATGCACGGCGGCGTCGTCCGGATTCTTCGGATCCGCTGTGACGCGAACGCCCTCATTGCCGAGCGAACGGCGCAGGAACGCCTGCAGTTTTCGCAACTCGGTTTTATCCAAACGCCCGCCCTCGTTCAGCGATCAGCTTCATTCCCTCTGCCACGACGCCTTTCGCCGAGCAAGAGCGCAAGAAAAACGCCCGGCGGAGAGCCGCCGGGCGACGACAAAAAGCGCGAAGAACGTTATTCGCCTGCGGCTTTCAGCCTCTTGTTGCATTCGCTCCAATATTTTGGCCAGGTGATTTTTGAACCGGCCTTTTTGAGCTCAGCCTTTTTCGCCTTCCATTCCTCGCTGCATTTCTTCTGGCGCTCGCGCGTCGCAGTTTTCGGGTCCGTCGCGGGTTTAGGGCTCGGGGTCGCTTCGGTCGCGGCCGGCGGAGGAGTCGGCTCGACGGGCTTGGTTTCCGTCAAGGGCGGCGGCGTAGGCTTCGACTCTGCGGCGGCCGGCGGCGGCGTCTCGGGCTTCGCCTCGGCAGGCTTGGTCTGCTCGGCCAGCCGCCCGCGACAGGCTTTCAAAAACTCCTGCCAGCTCTGGCCGCCGAGTTCATTCGCGGCTTTAGCCGCCTGATATTGCGATCCGCATTCCTTCAATACATTGGCTTGCGCATACGCGTCCCCCGAGCTCGCGGCGAGGGCGACGGCGACGGCCAGAGCGCCGCCGGCCGCAGCGTAAGAAACAGCGATACGGATCCCCATATAAATCTCCATTGATGGACGGCGCGAACTGAGCCGCAACAAATGCGACGGCGCAATAGAAGCAGGACGCGCGCCATCTGCGCCCGCCGGGGCCGACGATAGTCCCAACTTGGTTGTGAACGCAATCCGAACGCGCGATAAAGCCCGAGCACGCGGCGTTTTTTCGTCCGCTTTTTAAAGGTGAGTCTTGGCAAGCGTTCGGGAACAGCCGGCAAGTTGGCGCGAACTCGCGGTCGTGTCCCATCTCGACGGGCTCAAACGTTGTCCGTGGCCCGGCGTCGATCCGCTTTACCTCGACTATCACGACAACGAGTGGGGGAGGCCCGAGCGGGACGGCCGGGCGCTCTTTGAAAAGCTGACGCTCGACGGCTTTCAGGCTGGCCTCTCGTGGATCACTATTCTGCGCAAGCGCGAGGCGTTTCGCGCCGCCTTCGACGGCTTCGATCCGGCAAAGATCGCGAGATTTGATCAGAAGCGCGTCGCGGCGCTGATGGGCAATGATGCAATCGTGCGCAACCGCGCAAAAATCGAAGGCGCCGTGCTCTCGGCGCAGGCGTGGCTGGATATTGAGGCGACGACCGGCTTTTCGGATTATCTGTGGGCTTTCGTGGACGGGCGTCCGATCGTCAATCACTGGACCCGCATGAGCGACGTGCCGACGCAAACCCCGCTTTCCGAACGGCTCTCCAAAGATCTCAAGGCGCGTGGCTTCAAATTCTGCGGACCGACGATCGTCTATGCCTTCATGCAGGCGGTCGGCATGGTGGACGATCATCTGACGGGCTGCCATCGCCACGCAGGGGGCGAGGGCGGCTGACGCGATGCGCTCCCCCCCAGCGAAAAATCGCGGGCGGCCGGCGCCCGGCGAAGCGCCCCGCGCCTGGCAACGCATGTTGTCCGGACGCCGGCTCGATCTGCTCGACCCTTCGCCGCTCGACGTGGAGATCGAAGATATCGCGCATGGGCTGGCGCGCGTCGCGCGCTGGAACGGTCAGACTATCGGCGCGCATATTTTCTCGGTCGCGCAACACAGCATGCTTGTGGAAAAGATCGCTTGCGCGCTCGACCCCGCGATCGGCCGAACGGAGCGGCTTTACATGCTGCTGCATGATGCGCCGGAATATGTGATCGGCGATATGATCTCCCCCTTCAAAGCGGCGATCGGCGACGCATACAAAAGCGTCGAGGACCGCATATTGGGCGCGATTCTTCTGCGCTACTCTCTGCCGCCGACGCCCTCTCCCGCACTGCGGCGCCTGTGCAAAGAGGCCGATCGCGCCGCCGCTTTTTTTGAGGCCGTGCAGCTTGCGGGCTTTACACGGGGCGAAGCCGAGCGCATCTTCGGCCGCCCGGCGATCCCGCCGCAGCCCTTCATTGACGAACTCGCCCCGGCTCCCATTGAGGAGGCGCAGGCGCGTTTTCTCGCTCGGTTTCGGGCGGTCGACGAAAGTTGAAGAAGAACGTCGGGGAGAAAAATGCCGAATGGGCGTTTGTACGTCTGTTCCCTGACTAAGGTGGTCGACACTGTGCGCCAAAGCGGCGCACGCTCGCTTGTCACCATTCTTACCGCCGGGGCGTCGCTTGTTCGGCCTTGCGAAATCTCCCGCGAGCGCCATTTGCGGATCGCTGTCTCCGACATCGACGCGCCGCAGGGAGGGCACATCCTCCCTGGCGAGGAACATATCAATCGGCTGCTCGCTTTCCTTGAGGAATGGGACCGCTCCGCGCCGCTCGTCATACACTGTTACGCTGGGGTGAGCCGATCGCCCGCGGCGGCCTTTGTCGCGGCCTGTGCTTTAGCGCCGCGTCGCAGCGAAATGGAGATCGCGCGCGAACTGCGCCGCGTCTCGCCGACCGCGACCCCGAACAGACGGATGGTCGCGCTCGCCGACGAAAGGCTCGGGCGGAACGGGCGAATGTCCGCCGCGATCGCCGCGATCGGACGCGGGACCGACTGCTATGAGGGAGCGCCCTTCGCCCTGGAATTCGCCGACGCCTAGCCGAGCCGCCGAAGAGCTCGCGCCCCTTTCCCCGCCCGTTGAAATCGGCCTCACCGCCGCAATCGTCGCCGTTCGAGACGACGAGCCCTTGATCCTGACCACGCGCGCGGACGGGCCGGCCAGCATCGCCGCCCTTCCCTCCGGACCTTTCGATCCGATCCGCCATCGCACCTTCGAGATCGGCCTGCGCGAATGGGTCGCCGAGCAGACCGGCGCGCCGCTGGGCTATGTCGAACAGCTCTATACATTCGGCGATCGCGGACGCCACGCCCGCGCCGGCGACCGCGATCCGCACGTCGTCTCGGTCGGCTATCTGGCGTTGACGCGCATCCGCGACGACGCCGATCGCCGCGCAAGCGTCTGGCGGAGCTGGCATGATTTCTTTCCCTGGGAGGATTGGCGCAAAGGTCCGCCCCTGGTGCTCGAGGAAACGATCGCGCCGGGATTGACGGACTGGGTGGCCGAAGCGCCGGACGCCGTCTCCTCGTCGGGCGTCTCGCGCCGGGTGCGAGTCAATCTTCTCTTCGGCGGCAAGGGACGCGCATTCAATGAGGAGAACGTCCTTGAGCGCTACGAGCTTCTTTACGAGGCCGGGCTTCTCGAGGAGGCGCTGCGCGATGGTCGTGAATCGGCGGAGAAACGGGCGCCGCTAACGCCGCTCGGGACCCCGATGCGCCATGACCATCGCCGCATTCTTGCCACAGCCATGGGCAGACTGCGCGCCAAAATGAAATATCGTCCGGTGATCTTCGAGTTGATGGCGTCGGAGTTCACGCTGACGGAGCTGCAGCGGACAGTAGAAGCCATCGCTGGCCGACATCTGCACAAGCAGAACTTCCGCCGTCTGGTGGAATCAACGGCCATTGTCGAGCCGACGGGGGAAATGTCCTTAAAGACAGGCGGACGCCCGGCGGCTCTATTCCATTTTCGCCGCAATGTTCTGCAAGAAAGGCCCGCGCCAGGGCTTCGCGTCGGCATCCGAGGCTGATGTCGCTCCTTTAAGGCGATGTTCACCGCGACATGGTGAATGTTTGCTGAAGCGAAGCCCGCAATGCGTAGAGTAGAGGTGCGTCTTGGGCTATTTGTCGCCGCCCCCCATGCCGGCGCCGGTCGTCGTCTACAAGGACGTCGGCGGTCTGGTCAGCGATTATGAAGCGCTCACCGAACGATATCGTCGCGAGAATCGCGAGGTCAGGCTGCATGAATGCCGCTCGGCCTGCACGCTGGCGCTGAGCCTGCCCAACGTCTGCGTCTATCCGGACGCAAAGGTCAAATTTCATCAAGCCTACAACGCCATCAACCGGGAGGTCGACCTCGGCGTCTCGTCGCAGCTATTCGCCTCCTACCCGGCCGCTGTGCAGGCCCGCCTTGGCAATCTGACCAGGGAATATCGCGTGTTGACCGGGACGGAGCTGATCGCTCTTGGCATGCGCAATTGCGAGGGCGGCCCGACCATGATCGCAAGCCGCAAGCAGCGCGCGCCTTCGACCAGCGTCGCCAGCGCGCGGCCCGATGGGCAGTCCGGCGCGAGCCTCGCCTCCTTTGGCGACATCGCGCAGAAGGTGCAGTCCGCCGTCGCCACCGCCCTTGCGAGCACAGGCGGCCGGACCGATCCGATCCATGTCGCCGTCGCCGACCGGCAACAGCTGACCGGGTTGGCGCGCGGCGGCGAAGAGGCGAATGCGCTTCCTGAGCCCGCGCCACTGCCGCCGCGCAGGCCGGCGTCCGAGGCCTTTGCGGGTCAGGATACGGCGTCGCTATCTCCGGCCTATCTGCGCCTCATCAGCGGAGCGCAGCCCATCCTCGGGCCGCAGCTCGTGCGCACAGTGGCCTCGAACTGAAGCGGCGACAACGTAGACTGAGGCCTCGCGCCGCTGTGGAGCGGCTCGCGCCGCTCTAGAAGCCTCTCCTAGACATTGCTGCGTGAACGGTGCGGCGAAGCTCGAGCAATTTTTCGCCACGATGTTGCCCTAGCCTCTGAATTGGTGGGGAATCAGGCGGTAACGACGCCGAGGAGCAAAGCCGTCTAACTGCGTATTCCGCACCGGATTTTCGCCGCGCCTTGCGCCACAGGGCGAAGGCGTCTTCTGGCCGAACGGCCAGAAGTCTTGTTAGTTTCACGGGCGACGTCGGTTCAGGCGCGCTTCAAGCTGGACGGGAAGCAGCTATTGACGACGCCTCGCTCCAGCGCGCGCCTGATTTCCGCTCCGCTTTCGACAGTTCTAGGCCTTTTGGTCTTTTGCCTGGCGACGCTCGCGCCAAAGGTGACCGAAACCGCGGTCGCCAATGGCGACACAAGAACCATTCATCTTTACCACGCCCATACGCATGAATCGATTTCGGCGACGTATCTCGTCAACGGGCAATATGACGCCCAAGTCCTTCAGCAGTTGAACTGGTTCCTGCGCGACTGGCGACGGGACGAGCCGACGAACATGGACCCGCGCCTCTTCGATGTCGTCTGGGAGGCCTATCGCCATGCGGGCGCCGGCGATCAGGTCGTGCATGTCGTCTCCGCCTATCGCTCTCCGGAGACAAACGCCATGCTGCGCGCCCGGTCCCGCGCCGTCGCCAAATATTCCCAACACATGCTCGGCAAGGCGATGGACACCACCATGCCGGGAATGCCGATGTCGCAAATTCGCGAAATCGGCATGCGCATGCAGCGCGGCGGCGTCGGCTATTATCCGACGGCGGGCACGCCTTTCGTCCATCTCGACGTCGGCAATGTGCGGGCCTGGCCGCGCATGAACTACGACGAGCTCGTGCGGCTCTTCCCCGACGGCAAAACGGTGCATTTGCCGTCCAACGGCCAGCCGCTCGCGCGCTATGAAGAGGCGCGCGCCGAGATCGAGGCGCGCGGCGACGGCGCTTACGTCGTTGCGCCTCGCCGCACGTTCGGCGGCTTCTTCGCCATGTTGTTTGGCGGCGGCGCCGGGGGCGGCGAAGAAGACGACGCAGAGGTCACTGCGCCGGCGCCCAGCACCCGCAAGCAGTGGGCTTCGCTCGCGCCGCGGCGGGCGCGCGGGACAAGCGGCGAAATGGAAGAGCAAAGCGCGGCTGCCGCCCCGACAGACGCCTATCGCTACGGCGCGAAAGAGCTTTCGCGGGCGGAGTCCGATTTGCCGCGTGGCGAGACGACCCTATCAGCGCCGGGCGTAGAAGCGCCGGAGCAAGAGCCGTCCGCCGCGAAGCTCCCAACAGTTCGAGCGCCGCTGCCGCCGCAGCGTCCGGCATCGCTCGCCGCTCGCACGGATGGGCGGACGGCGCATGACAGGTCAGCCGAACTGCAAAGCGCGGTCGATTTCCAGGACGCCGACGGCGCTGAACGCCGTTCGGGCACATTGTCGGCAGCTGATGCGCCGCCCCGCCGTTCAAAGCTCGCGTCTGCGCCCCTGCCCCCCACTCGGCCGGGGATCCCCCATGCGAAGGCGACGAGCGCGATCGCGCGGCTGGTCGACTCGCCCAAGAATGAGACGAAAAAGTCGAGAGCGGCGGCCCGGCACGAGTCGCTCGCCTATGCGCCTGAGCCGCCGCAGGGCGCTGAGCCGTCGGACGCCGCCGTAGCAGAAAAAAATGCGAGCGCGGCGCCCAATGAGGCAGCTGCTCGCGGCGCAACCCCACTCCTCGGCTCATCGACCGGCCTTCGGGCGGCCGCCCGCTCACGCGGACGCAGTCACTTGAAACAGGATGTCTCAACGGGACAGGACGTGGAGACCCACGCTCAGTGAACCTGGCGCATGGGAGCAGTTTTCGAAGCTTTTTTTAATATTGCTCCGGACGAGCCACGCTGTCACGCCAGACGTGAAGATCCAAGCCTTGACGTAAATAACTCAGGGTAAAAGAGCAACGGCGTTTATCGCCGCGGCGCCGATAAGGATTGCCGCGCGCGCTGCAAAGTAAAGCGTGCCGGCGATGGCGAGTATTTTAATAAAGCCAAAAGCGTCAGGGTCGAACATGGCTTCGCGTCCACTGGAGCAAGCCTGAACCTCTCCGGGAGAATCAGTCTTCAGACAGTCTAACCCGTAACTTGCAAAGAATGTTCCTACGGTCGCGCCCAAGCGCCAGTGGCCGGGAACCGCCGTCCCAGCTTGCGCCGCAAGCAAGTTGCCGACTAGATTGGCGGGTGCGGTCAGAGAAGCGTCAGGCGAAAGCCGGGTCGAGCGCCTTGGCGGCTTCCAGCAGCGTCCGAACCGAGGCGACGGATTTTTCAAACATCGCCCGCTCGGCCGCGTCGAGCTTTATCTCCATCACCCTCTCGACGCCGTTCGCGCCGATGACCACGGGAACGCCGACATAGAGTCCGTTCACGCCATACTGGCCGGTGAGATAGGCCGCGCATGGCATCACCCGCCGCTTGTCCTTGAGATAGCTCTCGGCCATGGCGATCGCCGCGGTCGCCGGCGCATAATATGCGGAGCCGGTCTTGAGAAGCCCGACGATCTCGCCGCCGCCCTTGCGCGTGCGCTCGACGATCGCGTCGATGCGCGCCTGCGTGGTCCAACCCATGGCCACGAGATCCGGCAAAGGCACGCCGGCCACCGTCGAATAGCGCACCGACGGCACCATGTCGTCGCCATGGCCGCCGAGAACGAATGCGCTCACGTCTTCGACCGAGACATTGAGCTCCTCGGCCAGGAAATAGCGAAAGCGCGAAGAATCGAGCATGCCCGCCATGCCGACAATGCGCTGCGTCGGCAGGCCGGACGCCTTTTGCAGCGCCCACACCATGACGTCGAGCGGATTGGTGATGCAGATGACAAAGGCGTTCGGCGCGTAGCGCTTGATGCCCGCGCCGACCTTGGCGATGACGCCGAGATTGACCGACAGAAGATCGTCGCGGCTCATCCCCGGCTGGCGCGGCACGCCGGCCGTCACGATGACGACGTCCGCCCCCTCGATCGCCGAATAGTCGGAGCCGCCGGTGAGTTTGGCGTCGAAACCCGCGACGGGAGACGATTGGGCGATGTCGAGCGCCTTGCCTTGCGGCACGCCGTCGACGATGTCGAAAAGAACAATGTCGCCGAGTTCCTTGAGGCCGGCGAGATGGGCAAGCGTTCCGCCGATATTGCCGGCGCCAATCAAAGCGATTTTTCTTCGCGACATAATCAAACTCGTTCTTTGCTTCTGGGAAACAGCTACCGCGCTTTTGCGGCGGTGGGAAGACTTCTCGGCGCTTGTCGTAAGCATAGCCTTACAAGGAGGCGCGGAGTCTCCGCGACCCAACAGCGCGCCCAGCGGTTTTCCTGGCGCGCGCGAATGTCGCAGGGATTGCGGGCTGTCGCGGCGCTCCTTACCTGCGAAGCTCGAGGGGAGCGCGCAACGTAGCCGCTTGGCGGAAGGCCGAACATGAAAAGCGAATTTTTGTTGAAACGCCTGTGCGCCGCCGCGATTGTGGCAGGCGCCTGTTTCGTTGGCCCGGCCGCGGCGCAGGCGGCGGACGCGGACGAATCCGAGCTTCTGGAGCATTTCGAGAAGGTCGACGTCTGGCATGCTCCGGTCGACTATAGCGTCCGCTACAACAATCAGGACGTGATCGTCACCCGAGAGATGGTGGCGCAACCTGCCCCTCAGGGGGAGCTCTGCTATATCCGCTTCGATCTGATCAAGGGCGAGGGCGACTACGGCTATGGCTTCAAGCCGGGCGCGACGCGCGATGCGCATTGGGGCTTTAATGTGCTGAAAAGGGGCACGGTTGTCGACCAGCTGGCCTCGCAGCTCAAGATGAACGTCATTTATTTTTACGCGCAAGGGCCGAAGAGCGAGGCGGCCAAGGCCGTTTGCGCGCGCAAACAGGCCGCGCCCACGCCCGCCGCGGGCAACGCCCACAAGGGCCCGTGGGCCGATCTCGTGACGAAAGCGCGTCTGATCCACGGATGGCCGGCGGCGCGCTCGCCGTAATCCGGAGCAGGAAAATGCGGGTGGCCGCGCGTAACGCTGGACAGCGGCGAGCGGGTTTGATATTCGCACCGCTCGTTCGAAGCAGCGTCGCGCTCGCGGCGCTCGACGAACGGGCGCATAGCTCAGTTGGTAGAGCAGCTGACTCTTAATCAGCGGGTCCAAGGTTCGAGCCCTTGTGCGCCCACCAATTAACCACTTGAAACGTAGTCTATTTGGCATGCCGTCCTGCGCCAGTTACTGGCGTGGGGCTGGAATAATCGAATGGGCGAAAGCGGCCCTGGACGATACTCGCTGACGTGGCTGCGCCCAGCATCTTTGCAAAATCTCTACGTTTCGCCACGACCGCCAACTAGGTGGATTAACCACCCCCAGGCAACGGCCTGTCGCTGCGGCCAATGTGAGGCAAAAAGGCCGAAAACTTAGATTTGGTCCTCTCGATCGGCGAAGGCTTGCTGGCGCGCTCGCGCACAGTGGTAACGCCCGCCCTATGATCGAGGCGCTGCTGAAACGCCGCTCAATATTGGTGCGTGAGCCGCAGAGGATCTTGCGGGAAACCATTAGGCGGCGCCGCGCCAAGGACAGAGTCGCCAAGGACACTTCCTCAGGAGCAAGCAACTGTTTGCGCGCACTTGACTGCGTCACCTTCCGATCATCAAAAATTGCTCTAAGGTTTTCAAATTCGCACAACCGGCTCGAGTCGTAGCCCGTGACCGCGTGACCAAAGTGTAACTCTTTCTCTAACGCGCGCGGTCGCTTAATATCTTGATCCTAGCAGCGCGGGTCCCAGATGAAGATCAATTTTCTGACTAAGAGCATCGATCAGAACGACTTCGCCTCTCGAACAGCCGTGGTGGCTATGATCGCGGCGGCGACCGGGGCCGTCGTATTCGTTCTTTGGCAGCTGACGGATCTTCTCCCGGCGGTTTTCGCGACGATTCTCATCGCGCTCGCTTGGCGTGGCGTCGCCGGGCGGGTCTCCAGGCTTCTTGGCCTTTCGCAGAGCGTGTCGCTTGGATTGGTCGCGCTCGGCACGCTCGCTTCCATCGTTGTGGCGTTGATGCTGTTCGGCGGTCAACTCGTGCGTCAATATGACGAGGTTGCTCTCGACATTCCCGCTGCGATCGCCCTGCTGGAGCGCTTGGTGGAAGAGCACCCGTGGGGCCGTTTCGTCGAAAAATTTGTGGTTCATGTCGACTTTTCCAAAATGACGACCCCGGTCGCCCAACACTTCGGCGCTCTCCTCGGTTCTGTCGGCAGTGGCCTCGGCTATGGAATATTCACGATCATTGGCGCCGCATATCTTGCCGCCGATCCAGGGAGGTACGCCGCTGGCGTAATCGCCTTGACGCCTGCGTCGCGGCGTACCGACATGGCGCTGTTTTTGGACCGGTCAGGCGCCGTCTTGCGGCAGTGGCTTTTCATCCAACTCTATGTCGTCGCCATGAACGCGCTCTTCGCAGGGGCGGCTCTCTGGGCCTTTGGCGTCCCAGCGCCGCTGGCGCTCGCGACAATCAGCGGCGCGCTAGCGTTCGTCCCCTATTTCGGCTCGATCATCGCAATGATTATCGGGGTGCTGGTCGCGTTGCCACACGGGCTGGACAATGCGGCTCTTGCGGCGCTTGCAATCGGATCCGCGAGTTTCATCGAAGGCTATCTGATCACGCCCTATCTACAGAGCCGTTCACTCATGGTGCCGCCGGTCGTGCTGCTTTTCTGCATGCTTGCCTTCGCCTCGCTCTTCGGGACGATGGGCGTGGTGTTGGCGGTGCCGGCGACGGTCGTTCTGTCCGTCGCCTATGGCGTCTTCGCCGAAAATCGATAGGAGTCGCGCGCGCCGCTCTTTATTCAAAGCGACGCGCGTCATTGAGCCGATATCTATTGTTTAACCTCGGGAGCTGTCTGCGTGGGACCCGTGCGTCGCACGCGGGCGACGCGCCTATGACGGCGCGACCCTCTCGTTGAACTTCGGGGCCGTGACACACGCGGCTGGTGATGGAAGGTCGTAAATTGCCGCTCGTTTGACTCCAGCGCCTCCGCATCGGAGGACGCGAGCGTCGCCGCCGGGATCACAGCGGCCGCCGAAAACAGCGCTAAGATGAAGGAGCGGCGTGACAGTTTCCTGTCTTCTGAAATCTCGACATCCATTTTTTTTCCTCCTCCCAAAAATATTCTTCTGAGATTTACAATCCTGATCAGAATCACGAGACCCGTCAAGCGGACGCCACCCTGAACATGTCTTTTTGATGTGCGCTCTGCCGCGTTCGGTCGGCGCAGATTCGAAAGCTCCGCTTTGCAGATCAGTCGCCGAAGATGAGGTCTGTAATCTGACGGTGCGTTGTGGCGCGTCCCTTGGCCGCGCCCGATGCTGTCCCACCCAGCAGCAGCTTCTCTCAGATCTCCGGCTCAGAAAATCAGGTCACCGACGCTGAGGGACGACAACATCGCCCATTGAGAGATTTTTCAGGCAACGTCTTATGTTCGCCAACGCCGCCGCCCGCCACATTTCTATGGTCTCCGGTCGCCGGAATAGCTTGTCCTCGTGCGACAGAAGATTCCTGAGAAAGGCCGCCTGCCCCGCGTTAAAAACCTCCTTGGGAATCCAACTGAATTCAAAGCGTATGTCTTGAAAATTTGCAGCGAACTGCTCCCATGGCAGGGCAAGCGGACTGAGGTCTAGATCGACGAACAGGTCCAGATCTCGCGAGAACCCCGCATAACGTTCTTTGCTGGCCTTGGCTTCAAGGTGATTGGTCGTCGCCATAATCATTTCGCGAACAGCCTCGACGTCAGCTGAATTCATAAGCGTATAACTTTGAAACAGCTCAGCGCTATCTTGAACGTTCAAGAAATCCGCCCGTCGGGATTCGCCTGCGCCGCGCGTTCGATAGACGACGTCGTGCCAGAAAATAGCTGTCGCGATTAGCTCGGGCCGCGCTGCGAGCGCGGCAAGTTCTTCGAATGCTTGCAGGAGGTCGCTGATATGGCGCCAACTATGGTAGGCGCGCCCGAAATCGCCATAAGCGGCGTCAAGCACCTCCCAGGCTCCAGCCTGGTGGCTCGATTGAAGTGGGACCCAGTAGCGACTTCTGATCTGAGGTGCGTTCATGTGATAGCTGCGGCGGTTCTGACTGGTGAAAACATGGATGATTATTTCGTAGCCGGAGGGGGAAGGCGATAGCGTTTTTTGGAGCCGCAACGCCGCTCTGCCGCCTTCCGCATTTTTTATAACGACACGACGGCTCGCATGATCCTCAAAGAGCGCTCGACGAGATTGCGCGTCTAATCGCCACATGAACGACGCATGCGGCGCCGCGAAGCGCACCGGCCTCAGAGCGTTACTGTGCCAATTATCTGAAAAGACATGCGTCCTTCGTCTTGCCGCTCCGTTCGCGAGGGCGGCGCCGAGGATCGAGAGAGTGCGTTTGCATACAGGAAGCTTGACTTCCCCGTTGTATCGACAAGTATCAAAAGTCTTGAAGGCTAAGCAAGTTACTCAAAAAAAGGGGAGTTTCCTCAATGCGCCGGAACCTGAAAACGCATTTGTTTGCGGTTACTTGTGCTTCGGTTTTATTCGCGTCAAGCCCTTCGGGCGCGGCGGTTTTGTCCACGACGGCAGATCTCAACGTCGATGGCGCGTCGGCCTCTTCCTTCATACAGAAGACGACGCTCCACGCTCCTGCCGGACGTAAATGCATTAAATGGACCCGGACATGGAATCCGCGGCACGGAGTCGCGCGACGCCGATGCGTCCAATGGCGATAGAAAATACATTGGCCTGGGAATTAGCGGCCGGCTGATTTCGATCATCGGTCGGAACCAACCAAGCCTTTCGGGCGAAACGGACAAACAAAGGGGCCCGATCGGGCCCCTTTTTAATATCAGCACAAGCACTTTTCTGATTGCCGCATGTCGCGGATCGCCTGATCCAGCGTAGCGTCGACATCGATCGCCGTAGCCTCCTCCCTTGCGGCGCGCCGACGCCTCTGGCGCACGAGCCGCCAAAGGGCTGATCCTGCTGACGCCAGCAAAGCGCATCGCGTCAGACCCGCTCCAATAACTCATCAAGGTCGAGAGTCGAACGTGCGCCGACGTCGCGCTCATGCCGATCAAGGAAATCTTGCGCCGACCGGCGACCTTCGTCGCGCAGCATGCAAAGAAAATCCCATTCGGCGATAAGCTTCGAAGACGCGCTCAGCTCCGTCATCATCTCGCTCGAGATCCGATGCATGCGCATGCCAGCCCAGCGTGAGCCCTCTCTGTCGCCGGGATTGGCGGCGCGGCGCAGCAAGGCGATCATGCGGAGCTCCTTGAGCAAAACCGCGTTGAACGACACCTCGTTGAGGCGATTCAGTATCTCCGTCGCCGACCGCGGCGTGCCCTTGCGTTCGATAGGATTGATCTGGACAAGGATTGTGTCCATCGATTCACATTCGCGAACCAGCGGCGTGATCGTTGGATTGCCCGAATAGCCGCCGTCCCAATAGGCTTCCCCGTCAATCTCGACGGCCTGAAACATAGTTGGCAGGCACGCCGACGCCAGAAGCGCGTCCGGCGTTACATCCGCGTTTCTAAAGACGCGGCCGCGGCCGCTCGAGACGCTTGTCGCGGTGACGAAAAGCTTTATCCGCGCACGCGAAAGCCGCTCGAAATCGACGGTTTCGGCGAGAATCTCCCGCAGCGGATTGACGCCCTTCGGATTGAGGTCATAGGGCGAAAATAGGCGCGACATGATGTCGGTCGCGACAAAGATAGGGGAAGCATCCAGCGTCCAGCGCCCCATCAGGACGTCGACAAGATTGCGCTGCAATGGACTGAGTCGCGCCGCCTGCGAAACACGCCGCCAGAAAAGTTCGAGCGCCGCGCGCGCGCCGTCCGCCCCGCCATCAACATGGCCGCTGATGAGCGCCGCCGCATTCATAGCTCCAGCTGACGTGCCCGAAATGCCCTCAATCTGGAGCCAGGGTTCCTCCAGCAGACGGTCGAGAACGCCCCACGTATAGGCGCCATGCGCGCCGCCGCCCTGCAAGGCGAGATCCACGAGAATCACATCGCGCGTCATATCCGCTGGCCTCCACCTTTGCGTCAGTCAGACCGAGCAGGCCGGAGTCCAACCAAAACGGCCCTGCGCTTCATTCGTGTCCAAATCGTCCGATCGATTTATCCGCTGGGTTTGGGTCCGAAATAAATTATAGTCTGTGTGCGAAGCCTCGATTGGGCAAGCAGCTTTTGCGTGGAGTCGATTGTATAAGTCTGCGCGATCGTGAAAACTGCGCTTGCCGCTGTTTGCGGGAGAAACCGCATGTCGGGCGCGGCGCATTAACGTCGCTTCTTCATCTAGTCGCTCTAGATGCTCGGCTCACCTGCAGGGGCGGCGTTTTGATGCGGATGTCAGTTAACAGATTTACAGTGTGCCGGTCGAAGCATAACGGGGATGCATGATGCTGGGCATGGCGCTGAAAATGGCCAAATGGTTTTTGGCGTTGCTGAGCCTTTTCGTCGTTACGTTTTTCGCGGTGCGAATATACAACTCTCAGCGCGGACTGCCGCTTGATGTCTGGCACACTTACGTGCCGCAAGAGTTGAGCAAGACAGAAATCGACGCCGCCGATTGGGAGGCCTATCTCGAGGCGGAGGGGAAAATATTCGCTTCCCTGCGCACCAACGTCAGCCAGCAGTTGACGCCAGAGGAACAGGTTCCCTTCAATCGCTATTTCGACGGCAGTCCGGTCTACCCGGGACATTTTGCGCGGGATTGGAACCGGTCTTATCTGCTCGAACCCGCAGGACCGCCAATCGGCGCCGTCGTTCTCCTGCATGGATTGACGGACTCGCCATATAGTTTGCGCCATATTGCATCCCGCTACCGTGATCGCGGCTTCGCGGTGGTCGCGATCAGGCTGCCCGCGCATGGCACAGTGCCCGCGGCTTTGACCAAAGTGGAGTGGGAGACATGGCTGGCCGCGACGCGTCTTGCCGTGAGAGAGGCGCGGCGGCGCGCGCCTGAGCCGGCGCCTCTGCAGGTCGTCGGGTTCTCAAACGGCGGATCGCTCGCGGTGAAATATACGCTCGACGCGATCGAGGATAAGCGTCTTTCTCGGGTCGACCGTCTGATCCTGATTTCGCCGATGGTCGGAATTACGAGGTTCGCGCGTTTTGCCGGTCTGGCTGGACTGCCGGCGATGTTGCCCGCCTTCGCCAAGGCGGCTTGGCTCAGCGTGCTGCCAGAGTTCAATCCATTTAAATATAATTCCTTTCCCGTGAATGGCGCCCGCCAATCCTATCTGCTGACGGATGCGCTTGGAACGCAGATGTCGCGGGCGCGTCGAGAGGGTCGATTGACCGCGCTGCCGCCAGTTCTGACGTTCCAATCGGTCATGGATTTCACTGTCAGCACGCAGGCCGTGCTTTCCGGGCTTTACGATCATCTGCCGGCGAACGGCAGCGAACTCGTCCTGTTCGACCTCAATCGCAACGTCAAATTCGGTCCGCTGCTGCGCGCCTCCGCAGAGTCCGCGCTCTCCCGCATCGTGCCGCCTCGCGTCAGGGAT
This sequence comes from Methylocystis rosea SV97, assembly GCF_000372845.1. Classification (GTDB taxonomy): domain Bacteria; phylum Pseudomonadota; class Alphaproteobacteria; order Rhizobiales; family Beijerinckiaceae; genus Methylocystis; species Methylocystis rosea. The sequence continues at coordinate 1,338,396 of NZ_KB889963.1, read as the reverse complement.
TACCGTCTAACGGTTGTGACGAACGCCGGCGAGGGCACTGAGGACGCGGTCGAACGCGTCGTTGAGGCCGGCGCAACGGCCGAGCGGATCCAAGCGCTGGGGCTACAGTATCCGAAAGGCGTGTATTCGCTCTCGCATGTCGCATTGCCCTTCCCGCTCAGCGACTCTCTTTATGGCCTGACGCCGGATGAAACCGAGAATTTTGGCGTTCACTTGGGTTCGCTGGCGCCGCGCGGCGAGCGCGGGACGCTGATCGTCAGTCTGGACGCGCTCCTGCGCATGTCGTCGAACCCATTCTTTTCCTATATGGCGCAGCGCATCGAGGAGCATCTTCCGGCCCGGCCAGACGGCGACGGAACCGAGCAAGGCGGAGCGCCCGTCCAACCGCCGCCTCAGGCCGCCCCGCCGCCGCGTCGCCTCCCCAGCGCAGCGCCCGACACTCCTGCGGCGCCAAGTGGCGACCGGCCCGCAAAAAAGCGCTCGCATCGTTGATGCGGCGGGGTCCGTTCGACATCGTCAAGAAGCGACGAGCCAACCCGGCCGCGAACCTCGTCAAGCGTAATCCTAGGACCGCCTCACACGCCGCAGGAAAAGACGCCCCAGCAGTCCGATGAGATAGCCGCCGATCGTGATCGCCAAATAGACGACGATCACGAAGGCCCAGCGGTCGTTTGAAGAGGCCACTCTGCGGAATACATCCGTCAGGTAGTTTAGATCGATGAACCTGTTCGCGAACAGCCCGCAAGCCACGGCGAGCATGGGCGCGATCCACCACGGAGCCCTGAAATAGCCCAGCAATATGGCGAGCAAAAATACGATCAAACCGAAGATATGCAAAAACTCTAAGAAAATCGCTTGGGAAAGCAAGCCCATGAATCGGATCAGCCAAAGCATCTGACGCCTCTTAGCGCGAATTCATTTTATCTTATCCGAATTCGGCCGCGGCAGCCATCTCGTTCCAGGCGCGCGCGGCCGAATCCTCCAGCGCGGGTCAACGCGGCGGGAAGAGACGTTTCAAGCGAAGCGCCAAAGCCCCCGTGCGGCTCACGCCGTTTGCCGGGTCGAACCCCCGCGCCGCCCGCCCGACAAAATCTCCGCCACCCATCGGGTCGAGGGGAATTGTTCGCAGATCGTCAGAGCTGCGATCGAAAGCGGGACGCCGAGAAACGCTCCAAGCGCGCCCCACAGGAAAGTCCACAGAACAATTGAAAAGAGGACGATCGGAGGCGAGATCGAGAGAGCCGATCCCGAAAACACCGGCTCCAGATAGCTCCCGATGATGAACTGGATGACCGACACGCCCAAAAAAACGAGCAAGGGCGCTTCAAAGGTTCCGAACTGAACGAAGGCGAAAAGCGGCAGAAGCGCCGTGACGATGAAGGAGCCGATGTAGGGCAGGTAGTTTAGCGCAAAGGCCAGCACGCCCCATGCGCCGGCCATTTCCAGATTCATGAATTGAGCAAATCCCCATACCGCAAGACCTGTCGCGATGCTGGCGATCGTCCGAACGAACATATAGGTGCGAAATTTTTCGCCGATCTTCCTGCCGCTTTCAAGCAGGCGCCGGCTTGTCTCCTGATTTTCCAGCGCTGCAATTCGGGACTGAAAGGCATCGGTTTCCGCTAGTCCCAAAATCACATAGACGAGCACGATGACCGCGAAGGCGAGAACTGTGTTCACTCTCACGGCAAGTATGTGAAGAAGTCTGATAAGCGACGCGGTGTTGAAATGTTCCGCAAAGAGCGTGAAGACAAAAATGTCATGCTCTTCGAGCCACGATGTCGATGTCATCGCCGTTTCCTGAATGCGGTCGAGATTCTGTCTGACCCATTCCAGCACCTCATGGCCGCCCCAAGCGATCAGAGAAAAGAGCGCCAGGATCACGGCGGCCGTCATCGCGACCGTCACGCTCAAAGCGATGGTCTTCCCCAATCTCGCCTGTATGGCCTTCTGCAGGGGCCAGGCAATCGCGATGATGAAGACGGCAAAGGCCACGGGCTCAAGGACCGCCTGCCCGAGCTTGCAGGCGGCGAGGACGATAAAGAGGATCACGGCAACGGAAGTCACGTTCGTGATGCGACTTTTTTCCATAGTGATCCTCTTGCCATCAGACGCGTTGTCGGTCGTCAAAGATAAGACGGCGAGCATTTGGGCGTGGCTACTCTGACGGTCAAGTTTATGAGCCGGTCAGTTGGCGTTGCAAGCGGCCATTTGCAATGGCGCGCGACTGATCGCTGCGCGGGGCCATTCGCGGCCGCGCTCGCATATGACTGTTTTGGCGCTGACCCGAGCCGGCGCGGGCTCGTCAACCCCGCCATCCGGCGCCGACGTCAAAGCCGGCGCGCAGCGATCGCTAGGGCTCTGCTCGGAAAGAATGAGCAGAGCCCGGAAAAGTAACCTCTCTCGCGATCTTCCTTGCCGTGAATTGGGCTCTACAATTTCAAGGGGCTTAGGGAGGGCGACGCCAAAACAGCAATTTTGGAGATTTGCCATGAGGACGACCTTTCCCCGAACATGTGCGCTCTCGCTTATTTTTTCTGTGACTGTCTCGGCTGCGATTGCGGCGCCGGTTGGCGCCGTCATCTCGGCGTGCGATCGGATGCACGGCGCAGGGCAAACCTGCAATTATGGCATCAAAGGCAATTCTTTGGTCGGATGCACAAACGACGTCGTCTTCGAATGCCCCGCCGACGGGAGCCGCCAATGCACTGGCTCGAAAAACACGAGCGGGAAATGCAACGAAGACGGTACGGCCGCGCGGGTCTCTACCCTAAAGGGCAATGATCTCTTGGACTCGCTTCATGCGAAAGATCTTCACCAATCCAAGTAGGGATTCTCTCGACCAAGGAGTCCCTCAATAAAGGACTCCCTCAATAAGAGAAAAACGCTCCGCGCGTGCATCCGGGCTCGGGGCGTTCTCTACTATCCTGAGATTAAAAAATTGATAGGGGTCGAGCTCGACCCGAGCGATGCAGCGCAAGCGCAGCGGATGGCGCTCCCCGTAGATCTGCGCCGAAATTTTAAATCGCGTCAGGCGCGCCCTGCGGCAAATGGCCAAGGAACTTCGGCACTTGCGTCGGTTGCGTGTCGAAGATCGGTCCAGAATTGCGCGGACCAATTTGCGCGTGCGATAACGGCGGCGATCGGCGCCCACCAGCTCGGATTGAAAGAAGCTCATGGATCATTCGCGCAATCCCGGATCTCCGCTCCCTCTGAGGCTGGCCAGAGTCTTACTCGGGCTGCTGAACGTCGCCCTGCTCATCGCGCTTGCGCTCGTCCTGCTCCCGCTCGTCACGCCTTATTTCAAGCATGCGGGTTCATACCGCTGGATTGAATATGTCGAAGTCTTCGACGCGCGGATGATCCGGCGGGTCAAGTCGCTCATCCCGACCAACTTCAAGGGCTATGAGCTGGTGCGTTGGTTTATCGTTGGCGGACTTCTCTTCGGGCGCATGTGGGTCGACAGCTTGCGGCGCAAGATTACGACCACGATCTACCGCTCGACGGTGCAGCGTGACTTCGAGGCGCTGCAGTCCGCGGCGCCGGCCGACGCGCGGGTGCTTGCGCCGGTCAAGGAAAAAATGAAGACGATGGATGCGCGCAACCCCAAGAGCCGCGCGGAGTTGCTCAAGGTCATGGGCGACGCCAAACGTCAGTTGGAGTCGATGGGCCGCGACCTCGCCTTTCTTTCCATCGACGTCGTCGACTCGACCAAGATGAAGCTCGGCGAGGACAAGACATTTATCGAGCACGATTTTCGTGAATACAAGGACCTCGTCGACAGCAAGCTCCGCAGCAACGGTTCGCTGAAGGCGGCGTGGACGCCCGACGGCGTCATGGCCTGCTTTCCCTCGATCGACGCAGCGCTGAAAGCCGCCAAGGAAGTGATCAGCGGTCTCGACGCGTTCAACGCCAATGTGAAGATGATCAAGTCGAATTTCACCGTTCGGTGCGGCATCAACGCCGGGCACGTTTATTACGACGAGCACACGCCGATGGAGGAAATGAGCGACCGCGTCATCGATATCGCCGGCCATATGCAGAAATATGCGCTGCCAGGCACCATCGCCTGCGCGAAGCAGATCATCGAGCCGGTGCAGCAGCGCGGAGGCTTCAACGACGCCGGCAAGGTGGTGGACGGTTACGAGGTCTACCAATGGACCCCGGCAAGCCGTTTGCAGGACGAGCGGGCGGTTTCCTAACGCAGCCTCAAAGCGTGCGATGGGTTTGGCGCGCTCAACGATCGCTTGATGCGACATACGCGAGCCGCGAAACCGAGCCGCTTCCGTCGGGCTCATGCGCGAAATCGCCTGTGGCCCGTTCGCTCGCCCTTATTAAGCCTAGCCGTAGAATCTTAAGCCTAGCCGTGGAATCCTCATCGCCGATTGGCAAAGTTGAGTAAGTTGCGGTCTCGGAGCGTTGCGTGTGCGAGTGGGGGCCATCCGTGGCTTGGCTTAAATGAAATGGGCTTTTTTGCTGAGATCGATCGCCCTGGCGTCGATCTCATTGGCCGACGCCGCCGCCGAGGATGCGTCGACGCGCTCGGAAGCGACCAGGAACGCTCCCATCTCCGCGCTGTCGGCGAAGCCGACGATGATCAATCCAGGTCAGGCGGCGACTCTGGCGTTTTCCGCAACGAACGCCGACGTCTGCACGGGTTCGAGCCGCCCGCGCGATGCGAACTTTGTGGTCCGTGAATTGTCGGGCACTGTCGTCGTGCGGCCCGCCCGCACGACGACCTATACGATAAAGTGCAAGAAAGGCGCAGCGTCCACCTCACATCGCGCTGTCGTGACGGTGACGCCGGAACGCATCATCCTCTCGGAGATTTTCGACCGCGCGGTTCCTCACGCGCCTGAAACCCGGACTCAAGATGGCGAGCTTCTCGCTCACAATTGGAAGTCCGTTTATCACGGCTATGGTTCGAACTCGGTCGCTCGCCTGTTCGATGGCCAGGCGCTGGCGATACGCCCGAAGGAGTCAAATGCCGCGAACGAAACGCATGCCGGGCTGATCAGTGGGCCGCATCCGTCTTGGCCCGTCGACGTCAAGGGCAATTTGACGATCGAGGCTTCTCTGCACACAGAGCAGCAGTTGCGTCGGCAGAGTGCGCCAAATCCGTGGGAAGTGGGCTGGCTTTTGTGGGACTACGCCGACAAAACCCATTTCTATTACTTCATCCCGAAGCCGAACGGCTGGGAGCTGGGCAAAGCGGACCCCGCTTATCCCGGCGATCAGCGCTTCTTGGCGTCGGGAACCCGACCGATTTATCCGATCGAAAATCGATATGTCGTCAAGATTGTTCAGGCCGTCACCCCGACGTCGACGACGATTTCGGCATTCGTCGACGGCGTTCTCTTGACCACCTTCATTGACCGAGAAAGGCCCTATTCGAATGGACTCGTCGGATTCTATTCCGAGGATGCGGCAGCGTATTTCCATTCGGTCGTGGTGACGATTCCTCGCGCCGTAGCTGCTTTGAAATAGGGACGTTGCCGCAAAGTCGAGTTCTGGGCGGGAACACGTCGCGCTATGCCGGCGTCAGAGGCGACCTCCGGATGCATGGGGTCAAAAGGAAATTCCGATTGTCGCGTTGAGGCCGCCTTGACGGCGACTCTCCCCGAAGGGGAACAAATAGCCAATTTGTGCAGTCAAGATGCCGTCAAAGGCGCGATAGAAGTCTCCGCCCAGCCATGTGCGCGCGACCAGCGCCGGACCTGCCCCAAAGGCAAATCGGCGGGTGTCCGCGCTATCATATGTCGCCATGCCCATTGCAGCCGCCCCGAGCACGACGCGCGAGTCAGCGTCCCAGTAGGAATAGCCAAGCAAACCCACCGCGTTCTGCAGATACCGACGCTCGCCGGCCCTGTAGGTGCCGTAGGTCGCAAAGCTCGTCAGCGGCTGCCATGTCGTCTCATGGGGATAGCTTAGATCCGTCGGTTCGATCGCGCCGGCCGCTCCCGCGCTTGGGGCGCTCGAATAGGCGAATCCGCCGTAGCCATAGCCCCATGACAAGGCCAGCTGATTGAACGGCGCGTTTCGCGTGAAATAGTGCTGCCACTCAGCGCTCACCGAGAAATTTATGCCGTCGAACGGACGCAAGCGCAAACCGAGCCGCGAATAGCTCTCGGTGAAGCGCGTCTGGTCCTGGGACCAAAAGCCGCCGATCAAACCCTCGAGGCCGAATATGTACGGCAGGAAGCGACCATCGAATCGGATGACCGTTTCAAAGCTCGGCTGAAGCTGATGCCCGCCCCAGCGTCTTGGACGATCGGCGATGCTGTTGAACACCACATTGGTGCGAATGCTCGCATCCGACTCGACAACCTGCGTTCTGATCACATCTCGATCGCGGGGCGGCCGGGCGCTGAGTGAGGGATCGCTCGACCAGCGGTCGAGCGCTTCCCGAAAGAACTGCGACTCTTTTGAGCGATCGACATAGACGCTCGCATAGCCAGCGTTCAGCAACACTTCGCCGCTGCGCTCGACCGCGAGGCTATTCTCAAAGGCATCGACGGCGGCGGCATATTCCTTTTGACGCGCATAAAACTGGCCAAGCGTCGACCATCCGGCGGCGTAGCCGGGATGCGTATGCGCGAAGTTGACGAGCTCGTCGCGCGCGCGCATCACGTCACCCTGTGTTTCATATGCAGACGACCTGGCGATGGCGATTTCGAGTTCGACCGCCACCCTTTGCGCTGCGGGCAAATCTCCCCGGTCAAGCGCTTTCACAAAGTCCGCAAGCGCGCCGGGGCCGTCTCCGAGCGTCTTCCGAAGATAGGCCCTTTGCGCATAGGCTTGGCCCGTGGCCTTGCCTCGTGCGATGAGCGCGTTTGACGCCCGTAGCGCCTCGTCCGTGTGGCCAAGCCCTGCGAGCGCGGCGATCGTCACGCGAAAAACCGCCTCGTCGGCTCGGGGGAAAGCCTCGGCCGCCCGGCCATAACGTAAGGCGCTCACCCAATCGCGAGCGGCCAGAGCCTTGAAGGCCTTTTCGGCGACGAGCGTGTAGCGCGCCTCATCGAGCGCCCGAGCGACATTGAGCTTCTGATCGGCCGGAAGTTCGTATTTCAAGGCCTGCTCGAAGTCTGCGGCGGCGCCGCTCACATCACCGGCCTGACGACGCATGAACCCGCGCTGCGCGAGAACCCCTGGGCTGTCCGGCACGGACGCCAGGAAGCGGTTCGCTTCCGCAAGCGCCTCGGCTTTGCGCCCTTGGCGAAGAAGCGCCGTCAACAGGAGGAGAACAGGCTCCTCCGCTTTGGGGTCGAGACTATGCGCCTCTCGGGCCGCACGCACAGCCTCGTCCGGCCGCCCGACTTTTAGCGCGTCATAGCCGCTGTTGAGCGCTTGCTGCAGGGGCGTCGCCTGCGCGCCGACTGGCGAACCGCCCGATTCTTTGGCGCGTTCCGCCTCCGCAAGCGCTAGTTTTAGCCTCTTCGCTTGCGCGGGCTCGAGAGCCGGCTGAGCGAGCGCAGCCCGGAAGTCCGCAATGGCGCCGGGCAGGTCTCCAATCGCGCGGCGGCTGTATCCGCGCTGCGCGAGCAATGTCGAACTCGGCGTATTGTCCTTGATGAACGAATCCGCTTCTTCGACCGCTGCTTTAGCCTGCCGGGATTTGGTCAACGCCGTCATGAGCGCAAATAGCGGCGCTTCGGCGTTTGGATATTTGGCGCGAAGGACGCGCGCCGCCTTCACCGCACGCGCGTAGTCGTGTTTCGCGATCGCCGCGTAAACCACTGCGAGTTCGGCTTGCACGATGCTATCCTGCTCAGCCTTCGTGGCTTCTGCGAGCGAATTGCGTAATGTTAATGTTTCGCTTGGCTCAATGTCGGGCGCGGCGAGCGCGGCTTCGAAATCCGCCTCCGCGCCTTTCAAGTCCTGCATGGCGCGACGCAAATATCCTCGCTGCGCGAGAAGACGCCCGCTCGGCTTGTTCTGCGAGATATAGCGATTCAGCTCGTCGAGAGCCGCCTGCGCCCTGCCCTGTCGGCTAAAGGCTTCGGCGATAAGCCGGACAGGAGCTTCCGCTTTTTCGTCCAGTTTGCGCGCCGCTCGCGCATTTTCTATGGCCTCATTCAGCCGAGACCCGTTGAAGTCCTTATATGCCGCGCTCATCGCAAGATCGAAGAGCGCGACATTGACTGCGGCGGCCTGCTCTTGGGTCAGCGCGCCGCTGTCTCGTGCGTTGCGCAGATCCGCCTCGGCGCCGGCGACGTCCATGAGTCGTTTGCGCAGATGACCGCGCTGGGCGATCAGCGCCATCGAATGCTTATGGCTGGCGACAAAGTCGTTGATGACGTCGACCGCCTCGCCGATTCGTCCCGATTTGTTTAGAATGTCGGCCAGCAGGCGGACGGGCATCTCGTAATCGGGCGCAAGGCTTCGTGCCCGCTGCGCGTATTTGAGTGCGCCATCGTAATCACCCTTTGCCAGACGCGCGAACGCCAGGGCAAGCTCTTGGTAGCCGGGCTGGCCCGGCTGTGGCGCCTCGCGAACGCCGTCGTTGTCTCCAGCACGAGCAACGACCGGCGTTATGGACGCGAGCGCCAGCGCCAAAAAGAGGATTGTTGCGCAAGGCCTGCGAAAAACGCGCCCCACGATTGCGCTCCATGTGCTTTGCAGAAACGGAATTCCGACATCAGATTCTTCAAACGCGTCACGCGAATCAGGCACTAAACATATTGTTTTTATTAACCTAAATTGGTAGCAAAGCAAAATCTTGGCGAAACGTGTCTCAGAATGCGACGGCGCGGTCTCTTTTTGGGTCGCCCCGGCGTCCATCCACTTCCTAAGATAAAATGCCGCCGTATGCTGGTCACGGTGAAACCAAGCGAAAATCTATACTTATGCGCTTCGCCTTCCGTGGCGCTCAGATTGGATGGGCCTGGCAAGCTAAATGCAGGAAGAAAGACAATGCAACTTATGGTACTCATCCTCGTATTGTTTACATTTATTTCCATCGCCGGCTTTATTGGGGCGCTCTTTTTCGGCACAACGGGAGCCGTAGCACTGACGGTGCTAGGTTTGTCCGTCTCCTTTATCGGGATTGCCTTCTTTATCGGACGCTGAAGATGTCCAATTGTTTAGCTGAAGATGTCGAATTGTTCATTCGACAGATCCATTCTCTTCAAGTATACAGCTCGCTACACTGAATAGCGAGCAGGGCTAAGATGAACGGATTGACGAGCATCAAGAAAATCAACCTTCGCCCAAGTAAATCAAAACTTTGCTGTTTATGCATCGTGGGGACGCGGCCCGAAGCTATTAAGATGGGGCCTGTCATCGCCGAACTCGATCGTTCGGACTGGGCCTATCCCTATGTGGTGACGACCGGCCAACACGCTGATGTCGTCGAAGGAGCTCTAAAGGATTTTGGCGTGGCTCCTTCGCGCCGGCTGAACCTCGAACGTCGAAACGGCTCGCTTAACGAGCTGTTTGGCAAGGTAATGGCCGAGATAGATCGCGTGATCGACGAAGTTCGACCTGACTGCGTCATCGCGCAGGGCGACACGACGTCGGTTGCGGTGGTGTCCCTCGCCGCTTTTCACAAGAACGTGCCCTTCATGCATATTGAGGCGGGGCTCCGAACGGGAAAACTCAACGATCCCTATCCGGAAGAACTCAACAGACGAATCGCCGGACTGACTGCGGCGATGCATTTCGCGCCGACCGCGACGTCGCTCGACAATCTCCTGCGTGAAGGCGTCGTTCCTGGCGACTGTCTCGTCACGGGCAATACGGGCATTGACGCCTTGCTGCAAACCGCGGCGCACCAATTGCCTGCCCCGAAAGACTTTCCGAATTTGCCGAGAGTCATTCTCGCAACGGCGCACAGGCGGGAGAGCTTCGGGACGCCTATTGAAGACGCGCTACGGGGCATAAGGGCGGCGGTCGACCAGCATGACGACCTCGGGGCGTTTTTCGTCACGCATCCCAATCCGCGCGCTCATGAGCCGGCGCGCCGGATTCTTGGCGACCATCCGCGCATCGTGGTTTCGGATGCGATCGACTACGCCGACATGGTCGCGGCGCTGAAGAGATGCTGGGTTGTCGTCACGGACAGCGGCGGCCTCCAGGAGGAAGCGCCCGCGCTGGGAAAACCCGTCCTCGTGCTGAGGAATACCACCGAACGGCCTGAGGCGGTTCGCGCCGGAGCGGTTCGCGTGGTCGGCACAAACACCGCCTCGGTGTCGAGCGCGATCTCTCAGCTGTGCGACGATCCGGAGCTATACGCACGCATGTCGGTCCCGGTTTTCCCTTATGGCGACGGCCAGGCGGCAAAGCGGATCGTCGCCGCGATGCGTGCGCGACTGGTGCGCTCAGTTCCAGCATTGTCGGCGGCCTAGGCCGCTTCAGCGCTTCGCTTCGCCATGCCGCCCACAACGCGGCATGGCGCACAACAAGATGTCCGACGCGCGCTCGATCTGCCGAACACGCGAGGCTGAAGAGCTGAGGGACGACGGATGTTTGACCTGACGGACGCCACGGTCGCTTATGTCAACGCGCTGGTTGGACTTTTCCTTGTTTTTGGCGTCGCGATTATTCTTTATAGCCTCGACGACGTCGTCGTAGACGTTCTCTACTGGGCTATGAGAATTTCAGGAACGATCCGCGCCGAACGATCTCAGCTTTCTGAACAGGCGCTGCTCGAACAGCCTCAACGCCCTCTCGCGGTCATGGTCCCTGCCTGGCGCGAAGAGGCTGTCATTTACGAAATGTTGAAGACCAACGCCGTCCATTCCGCGACGACGGTTTTTTTCGTTGGCGCCTATCCGAATGATGCGGCGACTCAGCGGGAAGTGCTCAGGGCGGCGGCGGAACGCCCAGAGAATATCCGTCTCGTGATCGGTCCGCATGACGGGCCGACGACGAAAGCCGATTGCCTCAATGCGATCATCGCGGAAATCGGCGAATATGAGAAAACCGCAAACATAAAGTTTGAAGGTTTTGTGCTCCACGACAGCGAGGATGTCATCCATCCGCTGGAATTTCCGTTGTTCAGCGCGCTGATCGCCACCTTCGATTTCATCCAGATCCCCGTATACTCCTTTCGGCGCACGCTCCTTCAAATGACGGCGGGCACCTATATGGATGAGTTCGCGGAGTTTCATAATAAGGATCTGTTTGTCCGGCAGCGTCTTACAGGCGTAGTTCCGTGCGCCGGCGTGGCGGCCTGCTTCAGCCGCAGAGCGATCGAAGCTCTGAAGTCCTGGCGTCGGGGCGAGGTGTTCGACCCCATCGCTTTGACGGAGGACTACGACGTCGCCTTCGCCATGAAGTCGCTTGGCCTGAAAGCCGCGTTCGCTCTCAATGAGGCACCCTATACGCTCGATATTCCGCGGGGCGCCGATCAGGTGCAACGGATCGCGGAGCCGCTTGCGATCGCGACGAGAGAAAACTTTCCGAGCGACTACCGAGCCGCCTACCGCCAGCGCGCACGCTGGCTTCTGGGAATCGGGTTCCAGGGAGCCTCAAAGCTCGGCTGGGGAAACACGCTGACCGAGAAACTCTTTTTTCTACGCGATCGCAAGGGCATCCTGTCCGGCATCATCGCCGTCGTGGCTTATTTCCTGGCTTTCAACGCTATCGCGATCCTTGTCCTTGGAACTTTGAGCGAAGAATGGCGCATCGCCGGCTATGCAATGCTCGACCCTACACTGCGGGTAGTGTTCTTCGTGAATATCCTGTTGCTCATCAACCGACTCGTTCAGCGGATGATCTTTACGAGGTCGATCTATGGGTTCGGCCAAGGGTTGATGGCGGCGCCGAGGGTCGTTTTCTCGAACCTCATTAATTTCTCCGCGGGGTTGCGCGCGCTCTATATTTTCGTTTGGCGCCATAAAGCGCGTGGGGAACCGCTGAGTTGGGACAAGACGAGCCACACCATTCCCAATCATAATGTTGAAGCGGCTCAAACTTGAATTGAAGCGTCTGGAGCGCACGGCTTTTGATCGGGGCCGTGACAAGCCAGTCCCCTTTTTTCAAAGATAACGTTACGCATAATACGGAAGGACGGCGCGCGGGCCGGGTTGGGCATTTTGACAAGGACTGCTCTTATGTAAGTTAATGGCGTCGCCTGTATGGCGAGGTCCTGGAAAATGACGGTAACGGTTACGCTTCCGAAAAAGGCCGTGTCATGGGCCATCTTCGGATGTCTGGTCGCGGCGATCGGCGGCGCCGCCATCTCGCTTCAAAGACAGGTGGCGGCAAACATGGGTCGAGCACACGCTTTATGTGCGCACGGCGCTTCTGCAAACCCTCTCCACCCTTCAGGATGCGGAAACCGGCCAGCGGGGGTTCTTGCTGACGGGCAACGAAATTTTCTTGGAGCCCTTCCGTAACGCCGATCGAACCATTGGCGAGCGTTTGGGCGCCTTAGAGCAGGCTGTCTTCGACAACGAACAGCAGATGCAACGACTGAAACGTCTGCGTTCCGTCGTCGCAGACCGACTAGTTGCATTACAAAAACGCATCGAAGAACGCGGCGCGACGCCGGACGCGACGTTAGCCGATCGTCTCAAGGTCGGAAAACGTCTCATGGATGAGGCGCGCGGCATCATCGCCGAAATGCTCGCCGAAGAAGAGCGCCTTTTGACGACGAGAAACGCCGAAATGCGTTGGACGGCGACGTTGACGCAGATTGGCGTTGCAGGCGCTCTCCTGTCAGCGGCTCTCCTGGGTTGGGCGACCCTCAAAGACCGACAGAGGCAGGTCGCCGAACTTCAGACGGCCAATGTCGCGCTTCGAATTGCGCTCAAGCAGGCGGCCGAGGAAAGCGAGCGGCGGGAGCGCGTGGAAAGCCAACTCAGGCAAGCGCAGAAAATGCAAGCGGTCGGGCAGCTTACGGGCGGCTTGGCGCATGACTTCAACAATATGCTTGCGGTCATCGTCGGATGCCTCAACCTCCTGAAGCGCAAGATGGCGCGCGGCGAGATCGACAAGGATAGCTTGATCGACAAGGCCATGGAGTGCGTCGATCGCGCAGCAGCTTTAACTCATCGCCTCCTCGCCTTTTCGCGTCAGCAGCCGCTCGCGCCCCAAACCGTGGACGCCAATAAGTTGGTGGGCGGCATGGCGGAGATGATCCGGCGCACCCTTGGCGAATCCATCAGTGTCGAGACGGTTCTCGCGAGCGGGGTCTGGCGGATCCACGTCGACCCCAACCAACTCGAGAGCGCGATATTGAATCTGGCGGTCAACGCCCGCGATGCGATGAACGACGAAGGCAAGGTGACGATCGAGACCTCGAACGCTTACATCGACGACCACTACGCGCGGGAACACGCCGAAGTGAAGGAGGGTCAATACGTATTGGTCGCCGTCAGCGATTCCGGAGCCGGCATGCCGCCGGAAATTATCGCACAAGCCTTTGAGCCGTTCTTCACCACCAAAGGCCCTGGCAAGGGAACTGGGCTCGGCCTCAGTCAAGTGTTCGGTTTCGTCAAGCAGTCGGGCGGACACATCAAAATCTATTCGGAGATTGGCCAGGGCACGACGGTCAAGATTTATCTGCCACGCTTCGTTGGCGAGGGAGAAGTCGCCGGTCCAAGGCGTGAGCCGAGCGCTGCCGGGATGGCTTTCCGAGGTTCACCAGAGACGCTCATCCTCGTCGTCGAAGATGAGGATTGGATGCGGAGCATCGCGGTCGCGATGTTCCAGGATTTGAGGTACAGCGTGCTCGCCGCAGGGAGCGCCGCCGAGGCGCTTGCGCTTATAAACGCCAATCCTGATATCGATCTGCTATTCACGGACATTGTCATGCCGGACATGAACGGTCGCGCGCTCGCGGAAGAGGCGCTGCGCCGTCGCCCCGACCTGAAGATTGTGTTTACTACGGGCTTCTCGCGAAACGCCGTGATTCATAACGGCGTGCTCGATCGCGGCGTAAATTTCCTGCCAAAGCCATTCTCGATCGAGCAGTTGGCGCAGAAGGTCGGCGCTGTTCTTGGAGTTATGGAGACCACCTGAAGGCGCCCCCGACGCTGGTCACTGGACGATTCCTGACCGCCGATCTGTCAGTCGCACTGGCGACGCGCGGTCAATCGGCGAGCGGCGTTGAATCGCTTTGAACGCCGCGTCCGATTGCGACCTGGCCGACCGACCCTTCAACGTGAAACGCGAGGCCCGTCATCTTCGCAAAGAGGTCGATATCTCCGACGCCGACCGCGCAGGCCCCGATCTCCATCTCCGTGGCCATCAGATAGAGCGTCTGCATCAGCACGCCGACGTGTTTCAGAACGAGCGCATAGGCGAAGCCGCTGTACTTCCAGGACACGCGGCTAAAACGCGCCGACATTGTAATGAGGATTTGCGGGACTGCCGGCGCGCCCATGGCGAATTGCGCGTCCTCCAGCATGGCCGTGAGCCAATGCGCGTTCGTCTCGATCAAAACAAGAGCGTGCTGGTTGGCGTCGTAATGATAGAAGCCGCGCGCCAGACCCTCACATCTGTCGACGGCGAGATAGAGCTCCAATTCGTAGCTCGCGCCGCCCGACGGATAGGGGCGAGGGGCGACCTCTGACTCATCCTCGTCTTCGTCAGTTTTTCGCTCTCGCGATATGATTCGTGCGGCGCCGTCGAGGAGCCGCGCCACCTCCGTCAGCGTGATCGGGCGCTGCTCATCGAAGACGCGAATCGAGCGTCTGCGCCGCAGCAGTGTCGCAAAGGCCGAAGGCGGCGCCGTCTCAAGCGTCTTCAGGTCGATCGCCGGCCCCGGCCAGCTCGGCCGTACCGCGGGCGGCAGCGCTGCGAGATGCGCGTGGGCATAGATCCCGCCGGAAGGATTGGCGTGACGCCCGTTCGTGCTGCGGCTGTGGAACAGCAGATCGTGGAAATCCCATAAGATGAGATCGTCGTCGCCTTCGGCCGCGCGAAGCGCTTTGTCGGCGCCCGGACCGGGCGTGAACAGAATCTGGCTATCGAGGAGCAGCGCCAGCAGCTCGGCTCCCGAAAAGTCGGCCAAGGCGCAAAGCTCTCTCACCGTGCGCGCCTCCGACAGATGCGCGATCATTGCTGTAACGCTGGGATCGCACAATCGGAAAAGCGCCATGGCGCGCGGCGACTCGAGCACCATGTCGGCGCCGCGCCGCCGAATATAGGCGAAGCGCGACAGCGCCAGAGCGCGATCCTCGTCGAGTTCGATCATCCGTGGCGCATAGTCGCGCATCTGCGGCTCGACGACGATGAGATCGGGACCGTTCGGCGCGCGCGCCAGGCGATATTCCACGAGTCCGTAAAGCGCCAGCCTTCGGACGAGTTCGCTCATCTCCCCGTTTCGCTCGCCATCGAACGCCACGCCCGTGTCGAAGTCGGCGGCGCGCTCTGTGACATCGGCGCCAAACTTTCCGAACTCCACGCTCCGACCATCGAAAAGGGCCGTGAGCCCGCCGGCGGCGTTGCGCTCAAGCGCGACGCCAGGATTGAGTCGCGCGAAGAGCCGTGCTGGCGGCGGTGGCGGTTGGGACGTATCGCTAGGCAAGTTAGGTGCGGGGGAACAAGGGATTGACATCGGCTTCGCGCACCGGCCGCTTGCGCAGACCCAGCGCGATGGGCACGTCGTAGAGACGTCCGGGGCCGAAGCGGCGATAGAAATGCCGCAGTCCCGGAACGATCACCCGGACCACCGGCACGTCAATGTCGGGGCGCGTCTGATCGAGGACGAGGAAATCGTGCCCAGCCCGCGCGGCGAGCTTGACGCAGGCCAGCACCTGGTCGCGGCCGTCGAGTTGGGCGAAATTCTTGAACCGCGACCGGCCGAAGGACGCCTTGCCCTGCGGCCGCATATAGACGTGCTTGCGCAGCGGCAGAGGGTCGCCCCCATAATCGTCGTCGGGCCCGAGCTCGGGACGGCCGCCGAGGCTGTCGATGGCGAGAAACTGGTTGAGCTCGGTCATGGCGCGCAGCGTCGCGATCCTTGGATCGAAATGCGCGCCCGCTGCGACTTCGATATATTCCCGTCCGTCCTCAATCCAATGGGCGACGGCGACGACGACGGGAATGCCAAGATCGCTCGTTATGTCCAGCGCCCAGACGTCGCGGCCCATCCTCGCGAAGACGGCGCGGAGGTCGCGCACATAGCTGTCGCCGAGCTTGTCGAGATCAATCTCCGGACGACGCAAACGGTTGTACCACCAGATCGCATAGGCGTCCCGCTCAACGAGTTCGAGGAAACCCTGAATAATGGCTTCCTCGATCGTATTGCCCGCCGCGCAACCGTTCGAATCGGCGCTGATCTGGTTCGCGCAGCCGGACTCGTGGAAGAAATACAGAAGGCCGGTGGGAACGTATTTGAAACATTCGTCGCGCAGAGACCACACTGGCGACCATTCCGTCTCTGCGGCGGGATCGAAGCGCTGTGCGCCCTCGCCGCAGCCGCCGCTTTTCGCGCCCTGCTCATATTGCGCGTCGCTATAGAGCAGGATGTCATCGGGCAGGATCGCCTCGCCGGCCGGGAAATCCGCGAATCGTCGGACGATCCTGATCTCGTCGCCCTGGAAAATCCCGCAGTAGCGCTCGATCGCCTCCATCAGCGCGCTGGCTTCGCCCTGTTCGGCGACGCTGCCCTTGCCATAGCTGTCTCCGCTCAGCCCGGCCTGAAGGGCGTCGACGGTTTCGGGGCGCGGCGAAAAATTATGTCTGGCGATGAAGCTCGCGTCGAGCGGCTGTTGGCTCTTGATCCGATCGAGATGCGATACGACGCCGGTCAGCGGGCTCACATGCTTGCGATTGCGAGCAAGAGTGTCGCCCGGCGCGACCGATCTGTAGCCCCCGCTCGTCACGACGCTCGCGCTGCCGGCATGCAGCGGGATGGGCGTGGGCGTTCGCGCGGGATCGCGCAGCTCGGGGTCACCGCAGCTTGGGCATTGCGGCCGAGCCGGCACATAGTGACGGGCCACCGTCGAGCCCATCAGGTCCAGGCTCACGATGTGCTCGTGCAGATCGGTGCGGAAGCCGCTGGCGATCGCCTTCGCGATCTCCGCGGCGGCGATGCCAGCGCCGCTCAGGCCGAGCGGATTGGCGCCGAGCGGCGAAACAGCGACGCAGCGCGCCTCCTTGCGGCCGAGGAACGCTTTGACCTGTCGATTCCAGTTCATGCGATCGGCCAGGCATCTCCAGCAGGCGCTCTTGCCAGGGCTGAAAATCGGGCCGACCAGCGGGAAAACGCCGGAAGGCTGCACCAAAAGCCAATCCTGCTTCGCCTCGAGCCGCCGGCGGTTGAACTCGGCGAGCTGACCTTCAAGATAATCGCCGACCAAGGCGATGGTCAGATCGCCTCCGCGCTTCACGACCTTGACGCCGAAAACGTCCAGCGCCTTCTCCAGCTCCCGCGCGCCGCCGATCCCGATGGCTTCGATCTGAACCGAGACCTTCTGCAGATTTTTCGCGGCGACTTCCGGCTGTAAGCCGAGACTCGCCCAATAGGCCGCCGCGACGCCATCGGATGCGCCCGCCGGGACGACGAATCGGCGATCGAATAGTCGCTTGAACGCCTCGTCTATTGAGTCGACGGGAAACTGTGCGGACAGCGCCTGACGTATGGCGTGGGTGTCCTCGCCCGCGCCGATCCTCTCGGCCAGCGCGCAATAGAGCGCGCCTCGAAGGAAAAACTTTCTGTCCTCCGAATAAAGGCAGACAGCGTCAGGCGGCAGGACATAGACAGAAAAATTTGGCGCGAATCGTAGGGCGTCGCCTAACCGCTCTTGTGAAACCGGCTTCGGCGCAAGCGGTTTAGATACGTCAATTGTCATTTGGCTGTCGCGCGCTCCCCGTCTCGTGGCGCCCAGCGCGACGAGATCGCTCGATTACAGGAATCAGGGAGACGAACACAGGCGCGCACGGAACACAGAGATGCGTTCCACACGACGTGGCTGCGCTTCACCTCGCCCCAAGGCATCGACCCGAAGCGCTTGCGGCCGAGCGGAGCGTCCGCTCAGCCGTCAAATGTGCAGCGGTGCGTTACCAGCAACCGCGGCAGCCACAGCCGCGACAGCCGCAGCCCCTGCAGCCCCGACAGCCACAGCCCCTGCAGCCGCGACATCCGACCCACCACGCAACCTGCTCGGTCTTCACCGCCGGCGCTTCTTCGCGGTCGAAAAGGCGGAACGAATTCAGCCCCACGTCGAACACTTCCTGTTCGCGGAGGTCGATCGTGCGCGTCCGGCTCGTCGTCGGAGCCGTCGAAGCGTCAGCAGGAGAACTGTCGACGCAGGCAGCGCCCGCGAGCGACAAAGATACACCCATCACGCCGAAGGCTTTTTTGCCTCGACGTTTGTTCTGCGGATTGTCCGATGAGCGCGCCATAGAGTCCTCCCAAAAAATCTCAAAAACCGCACGGATGGAGACAATAGCGTCCATCGCGCGCTGGTCAATACTCATCCGGTAAATGGCGAGCCCGAATGTCTCGACGATAATCGATGGAGTGAAGCCAGCTAAGCATGCGCCCGCCCAAGCCCCCACGCGCATCTTCAGATCACATGGTTAACGTCACGGACCGGCTCGCCGGAATATTATCTCAAGCGATCCGCGTAGCGACTCTTCGGGAACGCGTTGCGCGATAATGACGCCAGGAAACTGCAGGAGCCATAAGCGCGTCCTGGCCAACGAATGTCCGACCTGCTGTTCAGCCGCTTTGAAACGCGCATCTGTCTTCTGACAATGCGGCTGAAACGGCGGCAAAACGCATGCGAGGTCACACCCTAGAGAAATAAGTTAGCCGCAGAACCCCAACGCGTCGGCGCTTTTGCTAACGGCCGGCTTCAAACCGCGACGCTATTGGCGGCCTATGCGCCTTGGCGTAATGAACTAGTGGTCGCGCTTTCCCGACTTTACTGGGTTGAACCGCATGGCGAGGCGCGACAGCGGGAGCCTCACATGCAGCGAGTAACCATAACGATCGACGAAGAACTGATGAGCGCGCTCGATCAGTATATGGAGGCAGGCGGCCATCGAAATCGCTCCGAGGCCGTTCGCGATCTCGTCCGCGCAGGGCTGCTGAAAACGCCCGAAACCGATGACAGCGCCCGCCCCTGCATGGCCGCGCTCGTTTACGTCTACGACCATGAGACGCGGCAGCTGTCGAAAAAACTGATGCATGACCATCATTCTCACGCCGACATGTCGATCGCGACGCTCCACGTGCACATCGATGAAGCGACCTGTCTCGAAGTGTCGCTGCTCAAGGGCCAGAAGACGGATGTCGAGCACTTCGCCGGCCATGTGATCGGCGAGCGCGGCGTCCGATACGGGCAGCTCGTCGTCCTGCCGGCGGATCTCGAGCAGGGCGAAACGTCCCACGTCGATCGTCACACGACCGGCCGCCACCCGCACCATTCCAGCTAGCGCGCGTCGTCTGTGGCAAATCGGCAACGCTTTCGGCAAATTGCATTGAGCCAATTGACCCAACGCATCGCGTAAGACAATTTTCAAAAAAAATCACAATAACGCGCATGTTGGGTGACGCCGAATGAACCGCAGAAACGCCGCTTCCGTATCCGCTGTCGCCATCGCGATTTCGCTCATTGGCGCTGAGGCGCAGGCGCAATTCACCGCGCTCCCAACGATCAATGTCGGCGGTCAGCGCCCGGCGGCCAGCACCGCTGCGAGGCCATCGCGACCAAGTGGGCAGGCGACGCGCGGCCCAGTTCGTCCCACGCCAGCCATTCAGGATCCCACGGTGTCGGTCGGGCAAAAGCCGCCGCCGCTCACGGCGTCCAGCGACAAGTTCTACACCGGCGAGGAAGTGACGGCCTATCCCTATTCGCGTCCCAGCGAGTCGCTTGAAATCGTGCCCGGCTTGATCGTCTCGCAGCATTCAGGCGAGGGCAAAGCCAACCAATATTTCCTGCGCGGCTTCAACCTCGATCACGGAACCGATCTTGCGCTCTATCTCGACGGCATGCCGCTGAACATGCGCACGCACGGCCACGGGCAGGGCTACGCCGACACGAATTTCCTCATGCCCGAGCTGTTGTCGTCGATTCTGGTGCAGAAAGGGCCCTACGCGGCCGAAGACGGAGACTTCTCTTCGGCCGGCTCGATCTACATCCAATACATCGATAAAATCGACAAAGGCTATTTCTCCGGAACAGGCGGCAGCTTCGGCTATGGCCGCGGATTCGCCATCCAGCCATACAAGGACATCTATGGCGGCGACGCCTACGGCGCCGTTGAAATGAATGTTTACAACGGTCCCTGGGAGCGCGGCGACGAAGTAAAGAAGATCAACGGCGTCTTGCGCTGGACGCGCGGCACGCAGAGCGACGGCATGTCGTTGACCGCGATGGCCTACGCCAACCGCTGGTATTCGACCGATCAGATTCCCATGCGGGCCGTCAACTCCGGCCTGCTGTCGCTATGGGGCACGACCGACCCGACCGACGGCGGCGACACCACGCGCTTCTCCCTTTCGGGCCGCTGGAGTCAGACAGAGGGCAATCACTACTCGCGCGTCGAGGCCTACGCGATCCGCTCGACTCTGGAACTCTACAACAACTTCACCTACTACCTCGCGCATCCCGATGTCGGCGACCAGTTCCGCCAGTTCGACCGGCGCACGATCGTCGGCGTCAACGCTCAGCATGGGATCGCCTGGAACTCCTTCGGCCTTCCCGTCCAGACCCGCTTCGGGCTTCAGGGTCGCTATGACGACATTCGTCTGGGCCTGCAGGAAAGCTTCCGCCGCAACATCTACGATTCGATCCGAAACGATTATGTCGGAGAAGGCAGCGTCGGCATCTGGACCGATACGACGGTGAGTTGGACGCCATGGCTGCGAACGGTGGCGGGCGCGCGCGTCGATCTTTATTCAGCCGCCACCAACTCGATTCAGACGCTGGCGGACGCCCCCAAAGTCTTCAACAGCGCCGGGCTGCCGGTTTTCCTGTGGACCGGTCCCTTTAACAATGGTCAGAAAGACGCGTCTATCTTCAGTCCTAAGGCCTCGATCATTCTCGGTCCCTGGTATGCGACCGAGATGTTCCTGAATTTCGGCGAGGGATTCCATTCCACCGACGCGCGCGGCACCGTGCAGAGCTTCGCGAGCGCGGAAATCGGCGGCATCGAGGGTCTCGACCTCGATAGCTTCTCCGTCGTCGGGCGCATTCCACTGCTCGTGAAATCGCGCGGCGCGGAAATCGGCTGGCGCACCAAATTCATCGAGGGACTCGACTCAAGCGTGAGCCTGTTCTGGCTCAATCTCGACTCCGAAAACCAATATGTCGGCGACGCCGGCACGACAGAATTCGGCCGCCCGAGTCGCCGCTACGGCATCGAAATCGCCAATCACTATCATCCGGTGTCCTGGATCAGCTTCGACGGCAATGTGGCCATCGTGAATACGCGCTTCCGCGGCGTCGATCAAAATGCATGGCTCAGCTATGCCGAACTGACGACGGCGGAGACGCTGCCTTACGGAACCTTCCTTGGCAACGCCCCCGGCAATTATCTCTTCAACGCCCCCGCGATCGTCGCGATGGGCGGGCTTGAAATCGGCGAGGCCACCGGTTGGTTCGCCGGCATGAAATACCGCTATTTCGGCGCGCGGCCGTTAACCCCTGACGGCTATTTCACCTCGCCCGCCACTGGCACTTTCAACGCGCGGCTCGGCTATCGCTGGGCGGACGGCTGGCGCATTCAGCTCGACGCGTTCAACATCTTCAATTCGCGCTCCGACCAGATCACCTACGCCTATGGGTCGCTGCTGCCGAGCGACGCCCTCTATCAGCAGTGCGTCAACGGCCTCGCCCCCGGCGCCGTTTGCGGGGTCGGCGTCATGGACCGCCACTTCAAGCCGGTCGAGCCGCCGGCGGTGCGCCTGACATTCGGCGGTCCAATCAGCTTTGAGTCGCTGCCAGACTTCACAGCGCCGCTCCGGGTCATGCCGGACTAGCTGCGCTCAACCCGCCTTGCGCTGCTTTGCATAGCTGCGCAGGACGGCGTTGATGCGCCGCTGATAGCCCGGGCCTTGCGCCGTATATTCGGCGAGCGGACCAGCTGTGAATCATGGGCATCGCGGTGAATTTGTTCCCTGCCGAGAAGGAGTAGTGCTAGGGACACCCTATGCGCTTTTCCCCTTCCTTCCTCGATGAGATACGGGCGCGCCTGCCCGTCTCCGAGGTCGTGCGCCAGAAGGTGAAGCTTCGGAAGGAAGGCAGAGAGTGGCGGGGCCTGTCGCCCTTCAACGCCGAAAAGACCCCCTCCTTTTACGTCAACGACCAGAAGATGCGCTGGTTCGACTTTTCCGCCGGGAAGAACGGCAATATCTTCGATTTTCTCATGGAGACGGAGGGGCTCTCGTTCCCGGAGGCGGTGGAAAGACTGGCGGCCCTCGCGGGACTGCCCCTGCCCGTCGAGACCAAAGAGCAGCAGGAACAGGACCGACGGCGCGCGACGCTGAGCGAGGCGCTGGAGGCGGCGGCGGTCTTTTTCGAAAAGCAGCTCGCCAGCCCTGCGGGACGCGAGGCGCGCGCCTATCTGGACGGCAGACAGATTCCCTTGGCCGCGCGCGAAAAATTCCGTCTGGGTTTTGCGCCGCCCGAGCGCCATGCGCTGCGCGATCACCTCGCCGCCGAGGGCGCAAGCGTCGAAACGATGATCGAGGCGGGCCTGCTCGTCCATGGCGAGGACATCGCCGTTCCCTACGATCGGTTCCGCAATCGGGTGATGTTTCCGATCTGCGACCGCGCCGGACGGGTCATCGCCTTCGGCGGCCGCGCGCTGGAGGCGGACGCCCAGGCCAAATATCTCAACTCCCCCGAGACGCCGCTCTTTCACAAGGGCGCGACGCTGTACAATCTGCACAACGCCCGCAAGACGGCGCATGATACCCGCGCGGTGATCGCCGTCGAGGGCTATGTCGACGTCATCGCGCTGGCCGCGGCTGGCTTCCCCAACGCCGTCGCCCCGCTCGGCACGGCGCTGACGCCGGATCAATGCGCCCTGCTCTGGCGCCTGGCCGAGGAGCCGATCCTGTGCTTCGACGGCGACAAGGCGGGATTGAAAGCGGCCTTTCGCGCGGTCGATACGGCGCTGCCGCTGATTGGCCCCGGGCGCTCGCTGCGATTCGTCCTTCTGCCGGACGGCCAGGACCCGGACGAACTGCTGCGCTCAAGCGGGGCGGAGGCGCTCGCTGAAGCTTTGAACCACCCACTGCCGCTCGTCGATCTGCTGTGGATGCGCGAGACCGATGCGGCGACGCTGGATACGCCCGAGCGCCGCGCCGCGTTGGAGCGGCGGCTGCGCGAGATTGTCGGTCAGATTGTCGACGACGACCTGAGACGCCACTATCTCCAAGAGCTGGCGCAGCGGTTGGCGCGCCTCTTCGGCCGAGATCGGCGCGGCCCGTTTCGACGCCCAGACGTCCCGGGGCGAGGGGCGAGCGGTCGCCGGCGCGCTTCCGACGAGGCCGCCTTGACCATTGGTCCAGGCCTGGCGAATTCGCCGCTGTTTCGCGGCGTCAAGTCAGCGATTGCGCCGCGCGAGGCGCTTATCCTGTTGATCCTGATCAACCATCCGGATCTGATCCACTCCCGCGCGGAGGATCTGGCGACGCTTGATCTTGAGTCCGCCGACGCGCGAGGCTTGCGTGATGCGCTCCTGCGATTCGCCGAGAGCGGCGCGGCCGACAAAGCTGAGCTTCACCTTTTTTTGGCGTCGCTTGGACTTGCGCGGACGGTCGCCCGGCTCGAGGCGATGGCCGCCCATTCGACGCTGTGGAGCGTGCGCCCCGAGGCTGCGGCGGCGGACGCCGGCGAGAGCCTGCGACAGGCTTTCGCCTTGCATCGCAGATCATTGGCGTTAAATAGAGAGTTGCGCGCGGTGCAAGCGCTGCTCGCCGACAACC
Source organism: Methylocystis rosea SV97 (assembly GCF_000372845.1). GTDB lineage: Bacteria > Pseudomonadota > Alphaproteobacteria > Rhizobiales > Beijerinckiaceae > Methylocystis > Methylocystis rosea. Next base: position 1,314,557 of record NZ_KB889963.1, on the reverse strand, counting down.
CCAACGAGCGGGATCAAGCGCGGCTGAAGGATATTCAGACCCAGTTGTCGGCGCTTGAGGGCGCAGAAGCAGCGGTGGAAGGGTATGGGTCACTTTCCGGCCGGCCATCGCGCAACTTGTGAATTCGCATGGGTTGGCGCCGTGGCGAAGAGGGGATGGAAGACGCGCCGCTAGGGGGGCGGTGCGAAGGTTTTTTCGTGGTCGGTCGGGCTTTTTTCGTCCGCTTTCCGCGCCTTGGCTTAGAGAGGGCCGGCCTCTCTGGCTTATTTTAGAAAACTTGCGCCTTGCCTGGTTCGGGGAAAGCCGATCCGGGGCGAGGCGTTTGGAGCTTGTGGATGGCGAAGAAAGACGAAACTAAGGTCGAGAACGAAACCGTAGCGGCCACGGAGGCTTCCGACGGACCGCTTCTCGATCTCAACGATGCCGCCGTCAAGCGGATGATTAAGCTCGCGAAAAAACGCGGCTTCGTCACCTATGCCGAGCTGAACGCGGTGCTGCCGTCCGAGGAAGTGTCGTCGGATCAGATCGAGGACGTCTACGCGATGCTCTCGGAAATGGGCATCACCGTCTCTGAAGGCGACGATCCGGACGACGTCGAGGCCGAAGAACAAAGCCCCGAGGAAGAAGAACCGGAAGGCGGCGAACTCGTCGAGACCCCGCGCGCGACCGCGGTGGCGACGCGCACGTCGGAGCCCGCCGATCGCACCGACGACCCCGTGCGCATGTATCTGCGCGAGATGGGCTCGGTCGAACTTCTGTCGCGCGAAGGCGAAATCGCCATCGCCAAGCGCATCGAAGCCGGGCGCGAAGCGATGATCGCCGGGCTCTGCGAGAGCCCGCTGACCTTCCAGGCCATCATCATCTGGCGCGAGGAATTGGAAGCGGGCAAGGTCCTGCTGCGCGACATCATCGATCTTGAGGCGACCTACGCCGGCCCCGAGGGCAAGGCGACGAAGACCGCTGAGCCGGCGCCCGCCGCCGACCTGGCGCCGGCGACCGCGCCTCGGACCCCGCCCGCCGGGCTGCAGGAGGACGTGCCGCCGACCGAAGAATCGTTCGAGGAAGAAGACGACATGGAAAATTCCGTGTCGCTCTCTGCGATGGAATTGGAACTGAAGCCGAAGGTTCTCGAAACCTTCGCGCGCATCGCCGACGCCTATAAGAAGCTGCGTCGGCTCCAGGACCAGAACGTCGAGAACAAGCTCAAGAACGAGACCCTGACGCCCGCGCAGGAGCGCAAATATAAGACGCTCAAGAAGGAAATCGTCGCCGACGTCAAATCGCTGTCGCTGAACCAGAACCGCATCGAAGCGCTGGTCGAGCAGCTTTACGACATTAACAAGCGACTCATCGGCTATGAGACGAAGCTCCTGCGGCTCGCCGACAGCCACGGCGTGATGCGCGAAGACTTCATCGACAAGTTCCACGGCTCGGAGCTCGACCCGAAGTGGGTCATGCGCGTCGCCAAGCTCGGCTCCAAGGGCTGGAGGGAGTTCGTCGCCGCGGACAAGGATCGCATCAAGGATTTGCGCGGCGACATTCATGCGCTTGCGACCGAGACGGGACTGGAGATCTCCGAGTTCCGCAAGATCGTGCATATGGTGCAGAAGGGCGAGCGCGAAGCCCGGCAGGCGAAAAAAGAAATGGTCGAGGCGAATCTGCGTCTCGTGATCTCCATCGCGAAGAAATACACCAATCGCGGCCTGCAATTCCTCGACCTCATCCAGGAAGGCAACATCGGTCTGATGAAGGCCGTCGATAAATTCGAATATCGCCGCGGCTATAAATTCTCGACCTACGCCACATGGTGGATTCGTCAGGCGATCACCCGCTCGATCGCCGACCAGGCGCGCACCATCCGCATTCCGGTGCATATGATCGAGACGATCAACAAGATCGTGCGCACCTCGCGCCAGATGCTGCATGAGATCGGACGCGAGCCGACGCCCGAGGAGCTTTCCGAGAAGCTCGCCATGCCGCTCGAGAAAGTGCGCAAGGTTTTGAAAATCGCCAAGGAGCCGATCTCGCTCGAAACGCCGATCGGCGACGAGGAGGATTCGCATCTAGGGGATTTCATCGAAGACAAGAACGCCGTGCTGCCGATCGAGGCGGCGATCCAGTCGAATCTGCGCGAGACGACGACGCGCGTTCTCTCCTCGCTGACGCCGCGCGAGGAACGCGTGCTGCGCATGCGCTTTGGCATCGGCATGAACACCGACCACACGCTCGAAGAAGTCGGCCAGCAGTTCTCGGTGACCCGCGAGCGCATCCGCCAGATCGAGGCGAAGGCGCTGCGGAAGCTGAAGCACCCGTCAAGGAGCCGGAAGCTGCGGAGCTTCTTGGATAACTGACGTCCCGCGGAGCTGGACGTGCTATGGTGCGCATATGAATCCGCATCTGCGACCCGCCTCGTTGCCGCTTTCCACGCAAGCCGCCGAGGGCATGCCCCGGCGGTGCTGGACGGTCGCCGAGGTCGAGGAGATGGTCCGCGTCGGCATCATCGACGAAGACGAACGGTTCGAACTCATCGGCGGGGAGGTCGTGCCCATGTCGCCCAAGGGGGCTCGGCATGAGTGGATTAAGATTGAGCTGAATCGATTTTTGCAACGTGTTGCGCCAGCCCATCTTACCATCGCGCCAGAAACGACGCTGCGACTTGACGCCCGCACGTTCGTCGAGCCCGACTTCTGCGTCTTTCGTCGCGAGCTTGATCTAAAGGCGCTCGACGGCTCTTCTGTCTTGCTTGCGATCGAAGTCGCGGATTCGAGCCTCAATTATGACAAGGGCCGCAAGATCGGCATTTATGCGGCTTATGGCGTTCGCGAAGTTTGGGTCGTCGACGCCATTCGCGCAACAATCTGGATTCATCGCCGGTTGGGCGCCAGCGGCTACGCGGAGATCGCGGAATTTACGCCAAGCGAGCTTGTGACGCCGATGCTTGCGCCTGAACTTGCCGTGCGCCTGTCGGACCTCGGCATAGGGCCGGCGACAGAGGCGTAAGACTCAGGAAGTCATCGCCTCAGAGGCTATTCGCCAGCCGCCGTCATTGCCGGCAGGCCGAAGGAGTGGCCGCGAATTGAGAGCAATTACATCATGCTTGTTGTGACGTTGAATTCCCGATCGCGAGTGAAGCGCGTCTGGAATGACATTCGAGCAGCGCGTTATTTTTATTACTCGATCCGCGAATTTTTCTTCGTATCCGGCATCGTCGCGTAGACGACGAGCGAGATGAAAATAGCGGCGCTCGCATAGTAGAAGAACCAGCTCTCATGGCCCTGCGCCTTGAACCAGAGCGCCACATATTCCGCCGAGCCGCCAAAAACGGAAACCGTCGCCGCATAAGGCAAAGCGACGCCGGTGACGCGAATGGCGGCGGGAAAAAGCTCCGCCTTCACCACGGCGTTGATCGAGGTGTAAAGCGCGACGATCAGCCAGGCGCAGCAGATGAGCGCAAAGGCGATCCAAGCATCGCGCGCATTCTGAATCGCGGTCAGCAGCGGAACCGTGAAGATCGTTCCAAGCACGCCGAAGGCGATGAGCATCGGTCGCCGGCCGATGCGGTCCGACAAAGCGCCGTAGATCGGTTGCAGACAGAGCGCGAAGAGAAGCGAGCCGGCCGCAATCCACGTCGTCTCCGCATCGCTCAATCCGGCGGACAGCTTCAAGAATTTCTGCATGTAGGTCGTATACACATAGAAGGCGATCGTGCCGCCGAGCGTCAGTCCAACGACCGTCGCCGTCTCGCGCTTATGCGCGAGGAGCGCGCTGAGCGATCCGCGCCGCCGCTCGGCGCGGGACGCCTTGAAGGCGGGCGTCTCGGCAAGGTCGCGGCGCATATAGAGCGCCACGATGGCGAGCAGCGCGCCGAAGGCGAAGGGGATGCGCCAGCCCCAGTCGCGCAGCGCCTGAGCATCGAGCGCGACATTCTGCAGAATGAGCAGCACGCAGAGCGCCAACAGCTGGCCGGCGATCATCGTCACATATTGAAAGCTCGAATAGAAACCGCGCCGCTCGGGATGCGCCATCTCGGCAAGATAGGTCGCGCTCGATCCATATTCGCCGCCAAGACTGACGCCCTGAACGAGACGCGCGAAGAGCAGCGTCGCCGGCGCGCCGACGCCGATCGTGGCATAGGTCGGCGCCAGCGCGATGAGGAGCGAACCCAGACACATCAGCAGCACCGAGAGCATCAGCGCGGCGCGCCGGCCGCGCCCGTCCCCGATGCGCCCAAATACATAGGCGCCGATCGGACGCATCAAAAAACCAAGCGCAAAAACGCCGGAGGCCGACATCATCTGCGCGAGGGGGTCTTCGCCAGGAAAGAACGAGTCGACGAAGTAAAGCGAAAAGGCCGAATAGACGTAAAAGTCGTACCATTCGACGAGATTGCCGACCGAGCCGATCAAAATCGCGCGCAGTCTCGCCGCTTCGGTCTTGATGGTGTCTATCGCCGCCGCATCTTCCTTCATATGTCCTTCAGACCAGCTGGCTGGCGACGTTCACCATGAGCGCGAGGATGGTGGTGTTGTAAAAAAACGCGACGATGCCATGCGTCGCCACCATCAGTCTCATCTGCGACGAGCAGGTTTCAATGTCGGCCGTCTGAAAGGCGACGCCGATGACGTAGGAAAAATACAGGAAGTCGATGTATTGCGGCATCCTGGTGTTAGGAAAATGCAGTCCGCCGCGCGCCGTCGGCGGTTCGTCCGGATCATGCTCCTCCTCGAAGTAAAATTCGTGCGCATAATGAAAGGCGAAGGTCAGGTGCAGGAAAAGCCAGGAATTCAGCACCGTGATGATGGTAAGCGCGATGGCTGCACCCTTCTCCCAGCCTTCCATTGACTTCACCGAACCAAGCTCGACGACGACGGCGCCGAAAGAGGCTGTGGCGATCGCCGTCGTGAGCAACAGCATGACGAAGCGGCCCTCGTCGAGAATCTGGGCGCGCTCGCGAATGGTGTCGTGCGTGGCGCCGACGACGAGCAGGTAAACGAGCGCAAAATAGCACAGCGCGACCGCGTTCCATGCGACGAGCGCGCGTGCGACCGGCTGCATCGCCTGCGGCAGAAGCAATCCGACGATGACGCCGAGCGCGAGACTGAGAAAGAGCTGCGGGCGCGCGCGAACAATACGAAATGGCGCCAGGATCGCCGAGGCGCGCCGACGGGCCTTGGATAGTCCTTGTCGGGCCATCGGCATATGTCCTTAGTTGCGCCGCGCGGCGACGAAACGTGCGGCCTCCGCCAGAATGTCGGTTCCCTCCCCCAGTCCTGTTTCGCGCAGCGCCGCCGTCGCTTCGGCGACCAGCGCGTCCCGTCTCGCGCGCGCGGCGTCGAGACCGAGAAGACCCACAAGAGTCGCCTTGCCGCGTTCGGCGTCTTTGCCGGCGCGCTTGCCGAGCGCGGCGCTGTCGCCTTCTGCGTCAAGGATGTCGTCGGCGATTTGAAAAGCCGCGCCCAGCGCTTCGCCATAGCGCGTCAGCGCTTGCGCCTGCGCCACAGAAGCGCCGCCGAGAATGCCTCCAGCGTCGACCGCGAAGCGCAACAGAGCGCCCGTCTTCATCGCCTGCATCTGCAAGGTTTCTTCGAGCGTGAGCGGCGTCGCCGCGGTTTCAGCGGCAAGGTCGAGCGCCTGTCCGCCGACCATGCCGCCAAGTCCCGCCGCGCGCGCCAAGGCGAGCACCACCGCCGCGCGCACGCCAGCGTCCGGGTGCGTCTTCGGATCGGCGACGACGTCGAACGCGTAGGTCAACAGCCCGTCGCCCGCCAGGATCGCCGTCGCCTCGTCAAACGCCTTATGAGTCGTCGGCCGGCCGCGACGCAGATCGTCATCGTCCATCGCCGGCAAGTCGTCATGGACGAGCGAATAGCAATGAATCATTTCAAGCGCGCAGGCGGTCCGCAGCGCCGCTTCGCCGACGACGCCAAAGAGTTGCGCGGATTCGATGACGAGAAAGGGCCGCAGCCGCTTGCCGCCGCCGAGCGAAGAATAGCGCATCGCCTCGAGAAGGCGCGCGGGCCGGGCGATCTCGCCGGGAAGCGGCGCAGTCGCGAGCAGCGCGTCGAGCGCAGATTCAGTGGCGTCGGCGGCGGCGTCGAGACGGCGTCGGAATTCCTCGGCGCATGCGGCTGCATCCATGAGAGCGATGTCCTTCAAAGCAAATGACAATGGCTGCTAGCAAATTTACGGTCCAATCCCAAGGGCGCCGTGCGCGCTCCTTTATGGCGAAAACTCGTCGCGTTTCGGGCTTTTCCTAAGCGGCGAACGCCTGAAACTCGCACGATGTTGTATTTTTGCGACAGTCATCGCAGGCCGCTTTTATTAAACTCCGCCCGACGCCAATGCGGCTTGCGGCATCCCCAAGCGGTCGTCGGCCGCGGCGTCGTACAGACTCTCGCGGCGCGCATACAATCGGATTGGTCCGGCGCCGCTTCGCCTGGATGCGGACGATCCAGCCTCACCCTAGGAGAAACGCATGAAGAAAGTTCTGCTGCTGACGACCGCCCTGGCGGCGGCCGCGCCGCTTGCGGCGTGCAACACTCCCGGTGAACGCGCAGCAGGCGGCGCCGTGATCGGCGGACTTGGCGGCGCGGGCATTGGCGCGCTCGCGTCCGGCGGACGCGCCGGGGGCACGCTCGCCGGCGCGGCGATCGGCGCGGCCAGCGGCGCCGTCGTCGGCGCGGCGACCGCCCCGCCGCAGCGCTGCGCGCGCTGGGGCTGGGACTATTACGGCAACCGCGTCTGCGTCGCTTTCTATAACTACTAAGAGCGCGCGAAATTTTTTTAAACCGCAGGCCGCGTCGCCTGCGGTTTTTCTTTTCTTTGCCGCCCACGCGATCGCGACGCTCTGGGCGCAACGCTTCTTGATCTTGGAGGTGAGACCGCTAATTTGAGGCGAGCGGCGCTGCCTGGAGAGAGTTCATGCCGGAAGGTTTAACGAGACTGATGATTCTAGGGGCGATCGGTTTCTTCCTCGGCGCTGCGATCGTCAGCTATTACTCCGGCTGAAAACGTTCGGTCGCCCCAAGTCGCGGGTTCAGGACCGGTTTCCGTCGCCCTCGCTGACGCGTTCGCCGGACGACTTTGGCTTGTCTCGAAGCCGCCTTACTGCTCAACGGCGCGCTCGTCCGAGCAGTCTGGCGTGCGTCCGAGCGCCGCGCTTGTCCCATGCCTAAGCCGCGCAGACGCAGGAGCTTGCGCGCTCATCATTCATTAACCATGTTGATCTAAGTGATGCGTGCGGACGAGGCGCAATCAGGAGACGTAGCGATGGCGATGAGCAACAGGACCAAGATTGGTGTCGTTCTAGGGGTTGGGGTTCTCGCCGGCCTCACGTCGGGGTTGCTGTCCCTGCTGCTTTTGGCGGTAGCGGGCTTCCTGATCGCCTGGGGCCAGAATCCCAAAGCCGTTGAGGAATTTTTCGAAAGCCTTCCCTTTCGAGACTACAGCTCAAAAGCCTTCTCCCGCTTGAACTCGATTCTCTCGTAAAATCTCCCGGCGCGCCCCGCGTCGCCGTCTATCCGCTCGACAACATCGAAAAAGCCCGCCGGACCCTCTGGCGGGCTTTTCTCTGCGCGCAAGATCGGCCGTTTTACGCGCCGCCCGCATTTCACGTCGAACTGACGGACAAATTGTTGAGCTGGTGCTGCAAGAGAGGATTGAACTCTCGACCTCTCCCTTACCAAGGGAGTGCTCTACCACTGAGCTACTGCAGCGCTTGATCGCCCGAAACACGTGAAATCGCGTCCGACGCGTTCGGTGCCTGTGTGCCACAGGGACGCGCAAGTCGCAAGCGCGCGCGCGTCCAGCCCAGGGCTTCGAACTCGAGATAATTTCAGCTCACTCTCAGCCGTCATGCCCGGCCTTGTGCCGGGCATCCACGCCGGTCAACCGCGAAACGCATCGCGCGGAGACGGTAGGTTTGCTCATATCCTCACATTTGCCTCGCGTCATCGCGTGGATGGCCGCGACAAGCGCGGCCATGACGCGGTGAGATGCCCCTCGTTAACCTGGATTCGGAGCCCTGGCGTCCAGTCTCATGCGGCGGCTGAACGCAAATCTTCGCCGGAAGACCCCGCCAAAACAGGTTGTGTTATCTAAAATTACAACCTAGAATTGAAATACCGATCGACCCTGCGGGCCCTCATCGGAGGCGCGTCGGGCGGGTCGACGTCGCAACGCGCCGCGACGGAGGATCAATTGATTGAGCATTATCTTTCTGACGCACATTGGCAGGCCGTCTCGCCCGTCCTTCCCGGAAAACAAGGCGACGCAGGCTGTAGAGCCCGCGACAATCGGCTTTTTCTCGAGGCGGTGTTCTGGATTGTTCGCACCGGCGCGCCCTGGCGCAGCCTGCCGCCGCGGTTCGGCAAATGGTACACGGCCTATACGCGCTACCATCGCTGGGACAGGAAGGGCGTCTGGCCGCGCGTCGTGGCCGCGCTCAACGCATGCGATTTCCAATATGACGAAGACGGGCTGCGCTTCGCGCCTCGCGATGAAATCGTCTTACCCGAGCGCTCGCAAAGCGACGCCGACGGGCGCCAGAGCGCTGTCAGTCAATTGGTCGGAGTCTGAGACCAGCTACTGCGATTGCGATTGCGACTGGCTGAAGGCTGCCGCCGGCGCGACGCGCACTTTGACCTCCAACGTTTCGCCGCCGCCGCCGGAGTGCGCGCCGCGGATCGGCGCCGCGCCCAGATAGTCGAGCGCTATCGCGACGCGCACATGATTTTCCTGCGGCGCGACGCCATGTGTGGGATCGAAGGCCACCCAGCCGAGATCCTCGACATAGGCCTCGGCCCATGCGTGGCCGGCGACCTGATCCTCCGCATCGCTGCTGAGGAAATAGCCGCTCACATAGCGCGCCGGCGCGCCGATCCCGCGCGCGCAGGCGATGAAGAGATGCGAAAAGTCCTGACAGACGCCCTTGCGATGCTCGAAACATTCCGCCGCCGTCGTGCCCGAATGCGTCGCGGCGGCGTCGAATGTGAGTGATTCGTGAATCGCGCCAAGCAGCGCATGGAGCTTCGAGAGCGTTCCGCTTTCCTTCGACGTCGTTTCGCTAGCGAAATCGCAGATCGCTGCGCTCGGCGTCGTCAGCGGCGTGTCGCGCATGAACAGGACCGGCGGAAAGCGCTCGACCGCGCCCGATACGACTCCGGCCATGTCGAAAGTCGTCACCTCTCCTTCCACCACTGTGGAGATCGACTCGAGCGGCCCGTCCACGGAGAAGCGGTGCAGCGTATTGCCGAACGCGTCTTCCGACTGCACCAGTCGGCAATCGCGATCGACGTCGATGCGCCAGTCCACGACATGCTGCCCGTCGTGACTGCGCGGGGTCAGGCGAAGATGCTGCACGGCCGTTCGCGGCGGCTCCGCATAGCGATAGGTCGTTTCATGCCGTATGCGGATGCGCATCAGATTTCGCTCAGAAGAGATATTGCTCGGAGATGAGCGCGGCCAGTCGGTTGTTTTCAGAGATGAAGGATTGCACGAATTCGTGCAGCCCGCCCTGGAAGACGCTCTCCATATTCAGCTTTTCGAGCTTGCCGTAGACGCCGCGGGCGTGACGCTGCGATGAGCCCTGGCGCCCGTGGGCGCGGGCAAGATTGTCGAGATTGCGCACGATCGACTCATAGCAGGAAATCAGCGAACGCGGCATCTCCGGTCGGAGGATCAACAGATCGGCGACGAGCCAAGGCTTCATGCTCGTGCGATAGACCCAGTGATAGGCGGTATGCGCCGATACGGCGCGCAGAATGGCCGACCATTGGAAATAGTCGAGCGAACCGCCGACGATCTCCTTCTCGGGCAGCAGCACATGATATTTGACGTCGAGCAGACGCGCCGTGTTGTCGGCGCGCTCGATGAAAAGCCCGACGCGCGAGAACCAATAGGCGTCGTTGCGCAGCATGGTGCGATAGGCGCCGCCGTCATAGGTCAGCGACGTCTGCTTGATGACCTCGAGAAAGCGCGCCAGTTCCTGCGCGCAAGGGACGACGCCGCGCGACTCCAGCGCGCGCATTTCAAGATAGGCGTCGTTGATCGACTCCCACATTTCGATGGTCAACGCCGTGCGCACGGCGCGGGCGTTGGCGCGCGCCTGCTCCAGGCAATTGCGGATCGATCCCGGATTTTCCGGCGCGAAGGTAAGAAATTCGATGACGTTGGCTTCATCGACGGGACGTCCGGAGGCATCGAACGATAGCGCCGCGCCCGACGACAGCAGCACGCTTTCCCACTCGGTTTCGTCGCCGCCATAGGCCTTGGGCAGCGCGGCGAGGCGCCGCGACGCCTGGATGGCGCGCGCCAGGAAGTCGGCGCGCTCCATGTAGCGGGCGAGCCAGTACAGATTGTCGGCGGTGCGGGAAAGCATCAGCACGTCCGTTCATGAGTCGCTTTGGAGATCATCGATGTTCATCGCGGCGTTTGCGAGCGTCTTCTCACGCTTGCCCCATCGCCTCTTCGGCGCTCCACGCGTCGTCGATCACCCAGGTGTCCTTGGTGCCGCCGCCCTGGCTCGAATTCACGACGAGCGATTTCTCCGTCATCGCGACCCGGGTCAGACCGCCCGGAACGACGCGGGCGCCATTGGCGCCCTGCAGCACGAAGGGCCGAAGATCGACGTGGCGCGGGGCGACGCCTGAGGCCATGGCAATGGGGCATGTCGAGAGCGCCAGCGTCGGCTGAGCGATGAAATTCTGCGGATGCGCCTTAAGCTTTGCGCGAAATTCCTCGATCTGCGCCCTCGTCGCATGCGGTCCCACGAGCATGCCGTAGCCGCCGGAGCCGTTCACTTCCTTGACGACGAGTTCATCGAGATGGTCAAGGACGTAGGTCAGCGCTTCCGTTTCGCGGCAGCGGAAGGTCGGAACATTCTGCAAGAGCGGCGCCTCGCCTAGATAAAACTTAATAATGTCAGGCATGTAGGTGTACATCGCCTTGTCGTCGGCGGCGCCGGCGCCGACTGCATTCGCCAGCGTCACATTGCCTGATTGATAGGCGCCCATCAGCCCGGCGACGCCGAGCGCCGAATCCGGCCGGAAGCACAGCGGGTCGAGGAAGTCGTCGTCGATGCGCCGATAAATAACGTCGACGCGGCGCGGGCCCTCGGTCGTGCGCATGTAGACGACGTCGTCGCGAACGAAGAGATCCCGGCCCTCGACAAGCTCGACGCCGAGCTTATCGGCGAGAAACGAGTGTTCGTAGAAGGCCGAATTGTACTGGCCGGGCGTCATCAAGACGATCGTCGGATCGCCGTTGGCGCGCTGCGGCGCGACCGAGCGCAAAGTCGCAAGCAGTTCGTCGGGATAGTTTTCGATCGGCGCGACACGATGCAGCGCGAAGAGTTCGGGAAAAAGCCGCATCATTACTTCGCGGTTCTCAAGCATATAAGAGACGCCGGAAGGCGTCCGGGCATTGTCCTCGAGAACGAAGAAGCCCTGATCGTCGGTGCGCACGATGTCGACGCCAGCGATATGCACGTAAATATCGAAGGGCACGCGCCGGCCCGCCATATCGGGGCAATAGGCGGGGTTGCGATAGACGATATCCGCAGGAACGATTCCAGCCCTCAAGATCTCGCCGGCGCCGTAGATGTCGGCAAGAAACGCGTTGAGCGCGGTGACGCGCTGGATCAGTCCTTTTTCAAGCGTCGTCCATTCGCTGCGCGAGAGTATGCGCGGCAGGATATCGAAGGGAATGAGGCGCTCGGTCGCCTCCTGCGCGCCATAGACCGCGAAGGTGATCCCGATGCGACGAAAAAGCAGCTCCGCCTGCTCGCGCCGCGACGCCAGGAGCTCGGGCGGGGTTTCCGCGAGCCATTGCGAAAGCTTGCGATAAGGGGCGCGGGTGCGGCCGTCCGCTCCAGCCAGTTCATCGAACTGCGTTATGCGTGAGTCCATTGCAAGAACTCCCTCTTGGCGGCCCGCCTTTGTTTGCGCGGCTGGCGGCCGTTTTTTACAGTTCAAAGCAAGGACTGCGCCAATAGTCGCTGCGAAAATCTGTCACAGAGTTTTACTATTTGGCCAAAGGATGATTCGCGCTGCGCTTGGTTCTGGCGCAGCCTTATCGCTATCCAACGGAGACGCCGCCGGCAAGGTTCTTAACAGCGCATGCGCAGGCCTCTATCCAGCTCGAAATCGAGCGTCGTGGTCCCTCGACATGGAGCGCCGACGAGCGCGGCCGCGCGCCTGTCTTTTGTCGCCTCTCTTAGTTTTGCATTTTGCGCGCTGAATGGGAACGCGGCGCGCTGCGAAGACCGGCCGCCGGTCTTCAGCTGGGTCGGCATGTATATGGGCGCGAGCCTCGGCGGCGCCGTTCCTCTGCACGCAGGCGAGCGGCTGCAGGCGACGAGCGGCTTCGGAGCGCCCACCTTTGATCTTTATCCGAGTGGCGTGACGCGCCCAGGCGCCACCGTCGGCGTGCAGGTCGGATATAATTGGCAGCGTGGCCCTTTCGTCTGGGGCTTCGAAACCGATCTCAGCCTTCTCGATGGCAGGCGCGGGCCGACTGGCGCATATTTGACTTCGCCCGCGTATCCGGCGCCGCCGGTCTTCACGCTCTCATCCAATTCCAGCGCGAATTTCTTCGCGAGCATTCGCGGGCGTGTCGGCTATGCATGGGACCGCTCGCTCTTTTATCTCACGGGCGGCGTCGCCGCGGGCGGCGCGAGAGGTCCGGCGACCTTGACGCTCGGCGCGGGCGGACCCGACGCGAATTTCTACGCGCCCTGGTCGCAATCCTCGCGGATGAAATATGCGATCGGCGCTGGCTTCGAATATGCCTTCGCCGACAATTGGTCGGCGCGCGCCGAATATCTCTTCCTCAATCAGTCGCTGAACACACAGGTCTTCGACAATGGCGCCGGCTATGCCTATGCGTCGCGCATGCGCAATGAGAACCATCTGCTGCGATTCGGTCTGAACTATCATTTCGGCGCGAAGAGCGAGATTTCTGGCGAGTTGCACTACGGCCAGCACGCACATGACGGCCAGAATTCGGGCAATGGCGGGAACGAGGGCGATCCAGACGCCCCTGAACGCTACAGCGTGCATGCGCAGACGACGAATGTCGTCCAGGCCTATCCGCGGTTTCGCGCGCTCTATGACGGCCCCAACAGCTTTCCTTCCGGCGGAAAGGCCAATGTCGGCTCGACCACCAATCTTTTCCTTGGCCTGCGCCTGTGGGACGGCGGCGCCGTCTACCTCAACCCCGAGATTGACGCCGGCTACGGACTCGCCAATTCGGTCGGCGCGGCGTCTTACGTCAACGCCGCGGTCGCCAAGGTCGGCCGCGCGGCCCCCTATATGCGCTTCCAGCGTTACTTCCTGCGTCAGATCATCGGATTGAATGAAGACGGCGAAAGAGAAAGAGATCCGGACCAGGGCTCACGCAGCGAGGTGCTCGAGTCGACGCAAAACCAGATCTCGGGCAAGGTCGACAAGAATCGCATCGTCCTCACGCTTGGAAAATTCGCGGTCGGCGACGTGTTCGACGACAATGTTTACGCGCATGACCCCACGACCGGCTTTCTCAACTTCGCGTTCAACACGATGGGCGCCTTCGACTACGCGGCCGACGCCTGGGGCTACACCTATGGCCTCGCGGCAGAGTGGAAGCAGGACTGGTGGACGGCGCGCGGCGGCGTGTTTCAGCTCTCGACGACGCCAAACAGTTTCGACATTGAGCCGCAACTGTTCCGCCAGTTCATGGGCGTCGCGGAATTCGAGGCGCGATATGATCTTTTCGATCAGCCCGGCGCGATCAAATTTCTCGTCTATGGCGACAACGGCTATCTGAGCAAAATCGATGACGTCATCCGTTACGCTTATCTCGCTGGCGACTTCCCGCCGCGAGTCGACACCGCGCGAGGGCGCGCCGTGAAAACCGGCGGCGGGATAAACGTCAAGCAGCAGGTCGCGCCGCATCTTGGGTTTTTCCTGCGCGCCAGCATGGCCGACGGGCGTTATGAGACGGTCGACTACACGGATATCGACCGCTCCGTCGCATTCGGCTTCGTCGCCGGCGGCGCGCTCTGGGGATGCGACGACGATGAGATCGGCGTCGCCGGCGCCTTCAGCGGACTACATGGTTCGCGCGTGCGCTACTTCGAACTTGGCGGAACCAGCGTCTATATCGGCGACGGCGCGCTCTCCTACGCCGGCGAGAAGAACATGGAGGCCTATTACAAGATCGGCTTCGGCAAGAATATCGATGCGACCTTCGATTATCAGCTGCTGGTCAATCCCGCGCATAACAGCGCGCGCGGTCCGATCAATGTCTTTGGGCTGCGTTTACGCGCGGCGTTCTGAGAATTCGCTTCGCTGGCAATGACGGTCTCAACCCAGCGAACAGTGCTACCGGAACCCCTGCGATATGAAATCCCTTCGAACGGCTTGGCTGTCATTCCCGACGCGCGCGTAGCGCGCGATCGGGAATCCAGAGCAAGACCAGTTTTCTGGATCGGCTCTGGATTCCCGGTCAGGCCTTCGGCCTGCCGGGAATGACACGGCCCAAGCGAACGGATCAGCCGGAATCCGCATGACGCTTCAAGCAAGATATTCCGGCAGCTTTTGCTCGAACTCCGGGAAATAGCCAGCGACGACGCTCATGTCGAAGCGCGCGAGAATGCTCTCCTTTGCTTCGCGGTCGAGCAGAAAGCGGAACGCGGCGTCTATAAATTTTTGCGCATCGGCGCCGCCGCCGAGCCGCAGTAGATCCTTTCGCGAGAGCGTGACGCGATGCTGCGTCTCGCTTCCCTGATCGCGCGCCGTCACCTCGAAGACGAGCGGATCGCCGTCTTCAATCATGCGCGCGTCGATGGCGGTCACAGCAGCGCCTCAACGTCCTTCGCGATCTGCTCGGGCGTGTCGGTCGGCGCGTAACGCTTCACGACATGCCCCTCGCGGTCGACGAGAAATTTCGTGAAGTTCCATTTGATCGCTTCGGATCCGAGAATTCCCGGCGCCTCGCGCTTGAGCAGGCGATAGAGCGGATGCGCTTTTTCTCCATTGACGTCGACCTTGCCGAACAGTGGAAAGGTGACGTCGTAATTCGCCGAACAGAACGATGCGATCTCCTTCTCGGAGCCCGGCTCCTGCGCGCCAAACTGATTGCAGGGAAAGCCCAAGACGACAAATCCCCGATCGGCGAATTTGCGGTACAGCGCTTCGAGCCCGGCGTATTGCGGCGTGAATCCGCATCGGCTCGCGACATTGACGATCAGCATGGCCTTGCCGGCGTAATCGGCAAGCTTCTTCGGCTGGCCGTCGATCGTTGTCGCTTCGATGTCGAATAGTGTCATGAAACCCTCGCACTGACGGAAGTTTGCGCTCCGCGACTAAGCGACCAGCGTTCCCGATGGCTCGGGTTCGCTTTCCGTCCCTTCTTCGAGTCCATATTCCTTCATCTTCCGATAGAGCGTCGAGCGGCCGATCCCGAGCCGTCGCGCAATTTCCGACATCTGGCCGCGGTAATGCGTCAAGGCGAAGCGGATCGTCGCGGTCTCGATGTCCTCGAGCGTGCGCATTTCGCCGTTCGATCCAATCAGCGACATCGCATTCGGATCGCGGATCTCGACGCGGACGATCTCGCGTTCGCGCGGCGCCGTCCCGGGCGCTCCCGGCGCGGGCGCGGGCGGCACGCGCACTTCATAGCCTTCGACATGGGCGGCGATCTGCGGAAATTCGGCGACCGTCAGCTCGTCGCCGTCGGCGAGCACGACGGCGCGAAAGACGGCGTTCTCCAACTGGCGGACGTTGCCCGGCCAGTCATAGCTCGTCAGCAGCGACAGCGCTTCCGACGTCACGCCGCGGATGTTGCGGCCTTCCTCGGCGGCGAAGCGCGCCGCAAACCGCCTGGCGAGATCGGCGACGTCCTCGCGGCGACCGCGCAGCGGCGGAATGTTGATCGGGAAGACGTTGAGGCGATAGAAAAGGTCCTCGCGAAACAGCCCGCGTTTGACGAGATCGATGAGATTTTGATTGGTCGCCGAGATCAGTCGAATATCGACCCGGATCGCGCGCTTGGCGCCGACGGGATCGATTTCGCCTTCCTGCAGCGCGCGCAGCAACTTCACCTGAATGTCGAGCGGCAGCTCGCCGATCTCGTCGAGAAACAGCGTCCCCCCGTTCGCCTCAACGAATTTGCCGCTGTGCTTCTCGGTGGCGCCGGTGAAGGCGCCCTTCTCATGGCCGAAGAGAATCGATTCGACGAGATTGGCCGGCAATGCGCCGCAGTTGACGGTGACGAAGGGCTTGCCTTTGCGATCCGACGCGCCCTGGATGGCGCGCGCCACGATCTCCTTGCCGACGCCCGACTCGCCTTCGAGCAACACCGGAATGGAGGAATGAGCCGCGCGCTGGCCGAGCCGGATCACGCGCTCCATGTCGTCGCTGCGCGAGACGAGGTCCTTGAATGTCAGCGCGCCCTGCGCCCGGCGGCTAATGCGGCGCACCTCGTCGGCGAGCGCATCGGCGGAGAGCGCGTTCTTGATCGATATTTGCAGACGTTCCGCGCCGACCGGCTTAACCACAAAGTCATGAGCGCCGGCGCGCATCGCGGAAATGACCGCCTCGATCGATCCATGCGCGGTCTGCACGATCACCGGCGTCGCGAGCTTCATGTCGCGCATCCGGGTGAGCACGCCCATGCCGTCGAGGTCAGGCATGACGAGGTCCAGAATGAGCAGCGCTATGGGCTTGGCGCCAGGCTGCGTCAGCCGCGCGATCGCCTGTTCGCCGCTTTCGACGGTCTCGGTCTCGTAACCAAATCGCCGCGTCATAGCTTCCAGCAGACGACGCTGAACGGGATCGTCGTCGGCAATGAGAACGGTCGAGGTCATTTCTTCCCTTGCATTCCGGGATAATCGAGCGGCGAAATCGCCGCGTCGCGCTTGGCGCGTCCGGAACCGTCTCGGCGGCTCCTCAATCGTTGCCAAGCATAGTAAAGGCGGGGTTAACCGCGCCAAGACAAAACTTTGTAGCGCCTTCCGACCCGTCGACCAAGACCCCCAGAGGGCGATCTTGGCGATTTGGCGGCAAATCGCTGCAAGTTATGGAGATATCAGCGCTATGGCGACGCCCCGCCGGCGCGCCAGGCGCCGCGCGGCGGGAGGAAATCTGATGGATCCGCGCAAAATCGCCGGCAGGCTCGTCATCGCCACGCATAATCCCGGGAAACTTTGGGAACTCAGGCAATTGCTCGAGCCGCATGGCGTCGAGGCGGTTTCCGCCGGAGAACTCGGCCTCGAGGAGCCCGAAGAGACCGAACAGAGCTTCGCCGGCAACGCGCTTTTAAAGGCGCGCGCCGCCGCCATGGCCTCGGGCCTGCCCGCTTTCGCGGACGACTCCGGTCTCTGCGTCGACGCTCTCGACGGCGCCCCCGGCGTCTATTCGGCGCGCTGGGCGGGGGAGGACCGCGACTTCAAGGCCGCCTGCGTCCGCGTCGAGCGCGAGCTCGAGGCGCGCGGCGCCGCGCCGCCCTATCGCGCGCATTTTACCTGCGCGCTCGCCGTCGTCTGGCCCGACGGGCATGTCGAGCAGTTCGAGGGCCGGGTGGACGGGGTTCTGGTCTTTCCGCCCAAGGGCGAGAAGGGCTTCGGCTATGATCCGATCTTTAGGCCGGATGGGCTCGACAAGACCTTCGGCGAGATGATGTCGGCGGAAAAACATGCGCTGCCCGGCGATGGCTCGCAGGCGCTGTCGCATCGCGCCCGGGCGTTCCAGGCGCTGGCGAAGGCGCGTCTGGACTAGACAACTCGGCTCGGGCACTTGGCGCTTTGGCGCAGGGCACTTGGCGTAACGCCGCGCTCCAACTACCTTCTCAAAGAAAAAACCGCCGCTGCGGAAACGCGAGGAACGCCCCATGACCAAGCATGAAACTTTCGCCGCGCTCAAACCGCCGTTCAAACCGCGCTACGGCAATTTCATCAATGGCGCATGGGCGGACGCGAAGTCCGGCCGCGTCTTCGACAATGTCTCGCCGATCACCGGCCAGAAGGTTTGCGAGATCGCGCGGTCCGACAAGGACGACGTCGAGGCCGCGCTCGACGCCGCCCATGCCGCCAAAGACGCCTGGGGCAAGACGAGCCCGACGGAACGCGCCATCATCCTCAACCGCATCGCCGATGTGATGGAGGCCAATCTCGGTCTCCTCGCCGCCGCCGAAACCTGGGACAATGGCAAGCCGATCCGCGAGACGAGCGCCGCCGACATTCCGCTCGCGATCGATCACTTCCGCTATTTCGCCGGCGCCATTCGCGCCCAGGAAGGGGGCATCTCGGAAATCGACCACGACACCATCGCCTATCATTTCCATGAGCCGCTCGGCGTCGTCGGCCAGATCATCCCCTGGAACTTCCCGATTCTGATGGCCGTTTGGAAGCTTGCGCCGGCGCTCGCCGCCGGAAATTGCGTCGTCATCAAGCCGGCCGAGCAGACGCCCGCAAGCATTCTCGTCTGGGCGGAGCTTATCGGCGAGCTTCTTCCCAAGGGCGTGCTCAACATCGTCAACGGCTTTGGGCTGGAGGCCGGCAAACCGCTCGCCTCGTCGAACCGGATCGCCAAGATCGCCTTTACCGGCGAGACGACAACCGGCCGGCTCATCATGCAATACGCCAGCCAGAACCTCATTCCGGTAACGCTGGAGCTTGGCGGCAAGTCGCCCAACATCTTCTTCGAGGACGTCGCCCGCGAGGACGACGACTATCTCGACAAGGCGATCGAGGGCTTCGTCATGTTCGCGCTCAATCAGGGCGAGGTCTGCACCTGCCCCAGCCGCGCGCTGGTGCATGAGAAGATCTACGATCGCTTCATGGAGCGCGCCTTGAAGCGCGTCGGCGAGATCAAGCAGGGCAATCCGCTCGACCCCGAAACCATGATCGGCGCGCAGGCCTCTTCCGAGCAGCTCGAAAAGATTCTCAGCTATATCGACATCGGCAAACAGGAGGGCGCGAAGGTGCTGGCCGGCGGCGAGCGCAATTCGCTCGCGGGCGAACTCGCCGGCGGCTTCTATGTGAAGCCGACCGTGCTCGAAGGCCATAATCGGATGCGCGTGTTCCAGGAGGAGATTTTTGGGCCCGTCGTGTCGGTGACGACCTTCAAGGACGACGACGAGGCCTTGGCCATTGCCAATGATACGCTCTACGGCCTTGGCGCCGGCGTGTGGAGCCGCGAGGCCAACCGCTGCTATCGCTTCGGCCGCGCCATTCAGGCGGGGCGCGTCTGGGTGAACTGCTACCACGCCTATCCGGCGCATGCGGCTTTCGGCGGCTACAAGCAGTCAGGCATCGGCCGCGAGAATCACAGGATGATGCTCGATCACTATCAGCAGACGAAGAACATGCTGGTGAGCTACAGCGAAAAGAAGCTGGGGTTCTTTTAACCCCCTCCCCAGCCCTCCCCCGCTTCGCGGGAGAGGGAGTGGGGGGAGGGACAGGGAGGGGCGATGACGACGACAGTCAAACCCGCGAGAGTCATCGCGACGCAGGGGGCGCTGGATCTCATCGCGCAGCTGCGCGGCGAACATGGCGCGGTCCTCTTCCACCAATCGGGCGGCTGCTGCGACGGCTCGGCGCCGATGTGCTATCCGCAAGGGGAATTCCTCGTCGGCGACGGCGACGTTCTGCTCGGCGAGATCGGCGGCGCGCCCTTCTACATCGGCGCGGCGCAATTCGATTACTGGAAACATACGCAGCTCGTCATCGACGTGGTGCCGGGCCAAGGGGGCATGTTCTCGCTCGACAATGGCACGGGGCTGCGGTTCCTGACGCGTTCGCGGCTTTTCTCCGACGTCGAGCTGGCGCAGCTGACCGCCGGCGCGGCCGCCGCCGATTCGCCAGCTTGAGCGCCTGCATTCGCGTCGCAAGGCCTCTGCGCGAGTTCTGGCGTCCCATCGGGGAGCAAATTCGCGCTCGAGCGGGGCTCAGCCTCGCCCCCGGCCTGCCGGGGAGTTTAAGGTTGACACTGCGCCGCAGGGGCCGCATATGCCGCTGCATCGGCCGCTTCATCGCGGCCGCCGTCTCTTTGCGAGACGATGGGGGAATGTCCCGAGCGGCAAAGGGGGCGGACTGTAAATCCGCTGGCTAAGCCTTCGTAGGTTCGAGTCCTACTTCCCCCACCAATCCCACCAGCTCAGAATCTCACGCGAGCGCCGGCCCGGCGCTTCCCGGCCGCAACGGCCGCGCGGCGCGAAGCCTACGCATGGCGGGCGCCGAGGCGCCGCCGGCAGAACGCTCCCGCTTCCGCTGTCTTGTCCAGCGCAGCGGCGTTTGGCATGTTGCGCGGCCACGAACGAAGGGAGCGCGTATGACCGGGGTTTTCAGGATAGTCGCCGCCGTAATCTTGTTGTGCGTCGGCCTCGCGGCTCCGGCTATGGCCCATACGCCCGATATTTCGACAGGTAAAATCCTTCCCAAGGACAATCGAACCTATACCGTCGAGGTCGGCTTTCTCGCCACCGATCTTGAGCGCATGTTTCAGGACACGATGAGCGAACGCGCCAGCGTCGACCTCTCGACGCCCGGCGCGCTCGAAGCCGAAATCGGCAAATTTGTCCAAAAACGTGTCGCGATGCGCGATGCGACAGGCCGCGCCTGCATCGCCAATGTCGAAAAGTCCGGCGAAGACCCCACCAACCAGGACAGCGCGCTCATCGTCGTGCGCTTCGACTGCGGCGCAACGACCGGCACGCTCTTCTATGACGCGACGAAGCTCCTCGCCGCGCAGGGCGCAAAGGGAAAGCATCTCGTCACGCTCGAGGGGAGCGAAAACGCCGGCCAGACCATGCTCTACCCCGACGATCCTCCGCTCGATCTGTCAAAGCCGATGGAGACCACCGCACAGCTGATGTGGAAGTTTCTCAAAGCCGGCGTCGAACACATCGTCACCGGCTACGATCATTTGTGCTTCCTGTTCGCCCTCATTCTGTGGGCTACCCGCATTTGGCCGGTCGTCAAGATCGTCACCGCCTTCACCATTTCGCATTCGATCACGCTGTCGCTGGCGGCGCTAAATATCTTCACGCTGCCCTCGACCTTGGTCGAAGCGCTGATCGCCGCCTCGATCGTTTTCGTCGCTGTGGAGAATTATTTCTCGCGCGACGTCGACAACCGCTGGCGCAACACGTTCTTATTCGGCTTCATCCACGGCTTCGGCTTCGCTTCGGCGTTGACCGAGATGGGCGTGCCCCAGGGCGGGGTCGTGCCCGCGCTCGCCGCTTTCAACATCGGCGTCGAACTCGGCCAGATCGCCATCGTCTTCGCGGTCATGCCGATCCTGTTCCTGATCGACAAGCAGACAGGCGGCAAGCGCAGCGAAAAGCTCGTCTACGTGGCCTCGGCGCTGATCGCGATTGCGGGCGTCTACTGGTTCTTGGAGAGAATCGGGGTTCTTCCCGGAGTTTGACGTCACGAGCACTCGATGAAGCCGGCGTCGCGCTTTTCGAGTCTGGGACACCAGGAGCCGAGATTGACGACATAAGCGTCGCGCGCAGTCTCGCTCAACGACCGGATCTTCGGCAGCGCTGCGGTGGCCGCCTCTAGCGCGCTGAACTCGATGACGCTGCGATAGCGCCCGCGCTTCAGGCAAATATAAGCGTTGTCGAATCCTTGCGCGGTCGCCCGCTTCACTTCGGCGCGCGCGGCGTCCTCTGTGACATCGGAGCCAAAAATCACGATCCAACGCGAGTCGCCGCGCGCCGTTAGCTCCTTCGCCGAAAAGATCGCGGCCGAGTTCTGCGACAACGCCTTATCGGCCTGTGCTTGAAAATCGGCAGCCCGTTTCAGCGCGTCGCCGTTCTGCGCAAGGATTGCGCGGACGCCCTCGTCCACCAGCGAAGGACTCTCGCCCGCATAAGGTCCCGACCTTCCTCCGAGCCCGCGCGAAGGCTGGCGCTGTCGTAGTTCCTCATTCTGAGCCGCCAGAATTTTGAGCTTTTCGTCGGATGTTCTGAGCTTTTGCGCAAGTTCGCTTTGCACGACTTGCGACTCCTGCAGATCTACGGCGACCTTCGCAAGAGCAGTCTTGCCCTTGAAGCCCCACAGGTCGAATTCAGCGACTCCGATGCCCGTCAACGCGCGATGCACGATCTGCGGAAAGACGAAAAAAGAAACGACGATGAAGACCAGCGCGAGACTCTTGAGCAGCTCGAAGATTGATCTCCAAAGTTCGACAGTGTCTTTTGTGGACATGCCGACGCTCCCTGTTCAAATCGAATTGCTACCCCACAAAAAAAATGCATTCACTCAAAAGAAGCAGGCTTATCCCCGCACCCGCACATATTCGCCGGGCGCGTCGCAGATGATCTTGAGCTTGCCGCCGCCGGGCTGGCGCGCGGGGACTTTCTTGGGCGCCTGCGCGGTCACCCAGCCCAACCAGTGCGGCCACCAGGAGCCCTTGGTCTCCTTGGCTTTCTTGATCCATTCCTCGAAAGAGCCCTTCGCGGGACCGCCCGTCCAATATTGATATTTGTCTTTGGAGGGCGGGTTGATGATCCCAGCGATATGGCCCGACCCGCCGAGCACGAAGGTTACGTCGCCGCCGAAGAATCTCGCGCCGCGGAACACGGATTGCGCCGGCGCGATATGATCCTCCTTGGTCGCAATCTCAAAGACCGGCGCCTTCACCTGACGCAAATTGAGCCGAACGTCGTCGATGACCATCTCGCCGCGGGCGAGACGATTTTCGAGATAGCAGCTGCGCAGGTAGAAGGAGTGATTGGCCCGCGGAATGCGCGTCGAATCGGAATTCCAGTACAAGAGATCGAAAGCGGCGGGCTCGACCCCCTTCATGTAATTGTTGACGACATAATTCCAGATGAGTTCGTTCGGCCGCAGCATATTGAAGGCGTTGGCCATCTTATAGCCTTCGAGATAGCCGGTGCGCGCCATGCTTTCGTCGAGCGCCGCGAGCCGCGCCTCGTCGACGAAGATCTGTAGATCGCCAGCGTCCGAGAAATCGACCTGCGTCGCAAACAGGGTGACGCTGTCGATGCGATCATCGCCGGTCGCCGCCATATAGGCGAGCGTCAGGGCGAGCAGCGTGCCGCCAACGCAATAGCCCGCCGCCGTGACCTTGCGTTCGCCCGTCGCCTTCTCGATCACGTCGAGCGCGGTCAGCACGCCCTCGTGCATATAGGCCTCAAAGCCCTTCGTGGCCTTGGTCTCGTCGGGATTGACCCAGGAGATGATGAAGACCGTGAAGCCTTGCTCAACGGCCCAGCGAACGAAACTTTTCTCGGGGTTGAGATCGAGCACATAGAATTTGTTGATCCAAGGGGGCGTAATGAGTAGCGGCCGCGCATAAACTTCCGCCGTCGTGGGCTCATATTGAATGAGCTCCATCACGTCATTGCGCCAGATCACCTTGCCGGGCGTATTCGCCATATCGACGCCCAGTTCGAATTTCTGGTCCGCGCTCTGGCGGATCTTCAACACGCCGCCGCCTGCGGAAATGTCTTCCGCCAGCATCTTCAAGCCGCGGACCAGATTCTCGCCCTTCGCGTCCATCGTCGCGCGCAACAGTTCCGGATTGGTCGGCACGAAGTTCGATGGCGAAATCGCGCTGGAGATCAGCCGCGTATAAAAGACCGCCCTGGCCTTTGTCTGCGGGTCGAGACCCTCGGCGCTCTCGACCATGTCGCCCGCCCAGCGCGACGCGAGCAGATAGGATTGCCGCAGCCAGTCGAAGAAGGGGTTCTCGTTCCATTCGGGCCCGGAGAAGCGCTTGTCGGCGCGATCCGAGGGCACGATGGGGGCGACGTCCTCCCCGCCGTAGCGGCGAAGCGTCTGCCGCCAGATTTCGCTCAACCCCTTGTAAAGATCGGCCTGGGCGACGGCGGCGCGCTCGGGTTTCGACAGCCAATATTCGGCGACGGCGCCCAGGGTCTTGGTGGCGTCGGCGACGTTGGCGGCGAGTTCGCTGCGCGCCTCATCGGGATTGACCCCGCCAATCGCCGCGGCCAACGCCTTACGGGCCTGGTCCACGAGCTGCGCCATATTGTCGGCGATCGCTTCGATGTCGAGCTGGACGAATTTCTCGAGATTGGGACGCGGCGGGGGCGCGCCTGCGCCATTAGGCGGCGCGGGCGCGGGCGCGGCCTTTTGCTTCGGAGCGCTGGGCGCGGAAGGCTTTTTCGCCGGAGTGTTTTTCTTAGCCTTGTTTTTGACCTTGCGGGACGGCTTCACCGGCGTTTCGGACTTGCCGAGCGCGGAGACCTTTTCCGCCGTGGCCCCTCGTTTCCGGTTGGCGGCGGGATCCTGGTCCTGGTTCGCGCTCATGCCCTAAACCTGCTGTTTTCGAATGATGGGGCGCGCCGCTCCGCAAACGCCGCGTCGCTCTGGTCTAACAATTGCGCGCTGATGAGAAAAGCTCTGCCGGCCTGGCGCGAGACGACGCGCCCGGCGACATAAGCTCGAATTATTACAAAGCAATGCCGAATTGCTCCCCTGAGCAACCGCTCTCCAGGGTCGATTGTGCGAAAAGGTCGCACGGACCCGAATGGCTGACGTCATTCAGCAGGATGCTATGCGGCGCCGGCGCTGTCCAGCGCCATGAGCTGCGGCGACAGCGGCAGGCCATGCGCGGCGGCGACCGGCGGCGACAGAATGCGACCAGAGGAAATTTCCAGCCCCGCGCGAAGATGCGGGTCGTCCTCGATGGCGCGACGCCACCCCTTGTTGGCGAGCGCCAGCACGAAGGGCAATGTGGCGTTATTGAGCGCGAACGTCGCCGTGCGCGGCGTAACTCCGGGCATGTTGGTGACGCAATAATGCACGACCCCGTCAACGACATAGGTCGGGTCGGAATGGCTCGTCGGCCGTGACGTCTCGCAGCTGCCGCCCTGATCAATCGCGACATCGACAATCACGGCGCCACGCTTCATCGTCGACAGCATATCCCGCGTGATCAGGATCGGCGCCCTGGCGCCTGGCGCGAGCGCCGCGCAGATGACGAGATCGGCGCGCTTCACCGATTCGGCGATCGCGGCGCGGGTCGAATAGATGGTGCGCGCCGCGAAACCGAAACGCGTTTCGAGACGCCGCAGCGCGTCGGGGTTGCGGTCGGCGACAAGCACGCTCGCGCCCATGCCGAGCGCAATCGCCGTCGCCTGCGCGCCGACGCTGCCCGCGCCAAGAACGAGAACGTCAGCTGGCGGCACGCCGGGCGCGCCCGCGAGCAGAACGCCGCGGCCGCCCGCCTGCTTTTCCAGAAAATGCGCGCCAATTTGCGGGGCGAGCCGGCCGGCGATTTCGGACATCGGCGCAAGCAGCGGCAATCCGCCGCCGGGCGCCGTGACCGTCTCATAGGCGATGCAATGGGCGCCGCTCGCCATGAGTTCGCGCGTGAGTTCAGCGTCCGCGGCGAGATGGAAATAGGTGAAGAGCACATGGTCCGGCCGCAAGTAAGCAATCTCGCGCCGCTGCGGCTCCTTCACCTTGACGATCAATTGCGCGGCGGCAAAGAGCGCTTCAGGACCATCGACGAGCTTCGCGCCCGCGGCGGCGTAATCCGAGTCCGATAGATCCGCGCCCTCGCCTGCGCCGCGCTCGATGAAGACTTCCTGTCCCGCATGGGCAAGCTCGGCGACCGAAGACGGCGTCAGGCCGACGCGATATTCATTGTCCTTGGTTTCTTTCGGCGCGCCGACACGCATTTCCGGCTCCAAAATACGGCGTCGACTCGGGTAAACATCTCGCCTGTGGGGAATATATGCAAAGGGTGGCCTTTCAAAACAAGGGCGAAGGTCAAGCGAGTTTCAAAACGGCGGAGTGCAAGAAATGCCGACCATCAATACGGACAAAGTCTGTTTCGTCGTCGTCAAGGCGCGTGAGCTTGAAAGCGAAGATGAGGGAATCGAGGCGGACGCCTCAAACGCCACGGATGACGGTTTCGTCAGCGTGTTGACGGAGGACGCGTTCTCCACCACGCGCGATGAGGTTGCCTCCTTTATCGAAGCCATGGACATCGACGAGCAGGTTGAACTCGTTGCGCTGATGTGGGTGGGCCGCGGCGATTTCGCCGCGAGCGAATGGAACGAGGCTGTCGCGCAAGCGCGGGCCCGGCACGAAGGCTCGACATCGGCCTATCTTCTTGGCGTGCCGCTTCTCGCCTCATTTCTTGAGGGCGGCCTGGCGGAATTCGGCGAGAGTTGCGAGCTTTTCGCCGCCGACCGGCAGTGATGGCTCCCGCGACGTCGAGAATGCCGGACAGGACCTCGATACTAGAGCGAAAGCGACCATATTTACGTCATGCGGCGAAACAATTGAGGAGACGTCCATGAATCGCAGAATTTTTGCAACCGCTTTGGCTCTATCCCTCGCGGCCTTTTTCGCCCCTCGGTTGGCCTATGCGGAAGATCATCTGGGTGAAGCCATCACCCACACCAAACAGGCGATCAGCGAAGGCAAGCAGGGAAAGGCCGAGGCGCTGACGATGCATGCGGAAGAAGGCTTGAAGCACGCCAAGGCGTCCGAGGCCGAGAAGCCGAACGAGCATACCAAACAGGGCGTTTCGCATCTTGAAATGGCCATCGACCACGGCAAGCAGAAGCATGCCGACGTCGCGACGAAACACGCCGAAGAGGCGCTGACGCATCTCGAGGCCGCCAAGAAATAGGTCGCCAAGAAATAGGTCGCCTGACAAAACGAAAGAGCGGCCGCTGGCCGCTCTTTTTTGCGCCTGCATGACGCCCCGGCCGCAATGACAGCGCCGCCGGGATCGCCTATGGACGTCGTGGCGGACACGCCCGCCGACGGGCCATTTTGATGAAGCTTTCCTCCTCGCTGCTGCGCGCCAAATCCATCGAATCGCTGCAAGCCGAAGCCGACCAGCCGGGCGGATTCCGTCGCGTGCTGGGGGTCTGGCAACTCACCGGCATCGGCCTTGGCGGGCTCATCGGCGTCGGCATTTTCGTGCTGACCGGCGTGGTGGCGGCGACTCAGGCCGGCCCTGGCGTCGCCCTCTCCTTCCTGATCGCCGGCGTCGCGAGCGCCGCGGCGGCGCTCTCCTATGCCGAATTCGCCGGCATGATTCCCGTCGCCGGCAGCGCCTACACATATGCCTACGCCGTGCTGGGCGAACTCGCCGCCTGGATCATCGGCTGGGACCTTCTCCTCGAATACGCGCTGGTCGTCGCCGTGGTGGCGATCGGCTGGTCGGCCTATTTGCAGGCGCTGCTCGCGCAATTCGGCCTCGCGCTTCCTGAATGGGCGAGCGGCGCGCCGGGAACCGGCGCCGGCCGCGTCGTCGATCTTTTCGCCGCGCTCGGCGCGCTTGGCGTCGCCGGCCTGTTGACGCTGCGCGTGGAGCTTGGCGCGCGCTTCAACACCGCGATGGTGATCGTCAAAATCGCCGCGGCGCTGTTGGTGATCGTGGCGGGCATTCCCTATGTGCGCGTCGAGAACTGGTCGCCCTTTATGCCCTTCGGCTTTTCCGGCGTGGCGCAGGGCGCCGCGGTCGTGTTCTTCGCCGTGTTCGGCTACGACACGCTGACGACCGCCGCCGAAGAAGCCCGCGCGCCGCAGCGCGACGTGCCGCGCGCCGTCCTTCTGTCGCTTGTCGTGGCGCTGACGCTCTACATCGCCATGTCGCTCGTGCTCACCGGAATCGTGCGCTACGACACGCTCGACAATCCGGCGCCGGTCGCGACCGCTTTCGCGTCGCTCGGCCTGCCCTGGGTCGCTTTCGTCGTCTCGCTTGCGGCGGTCGCGGGCATCGCCAGCGTGATGCTCGCTTTTCTCCTCGCCTGCGCCCGCATCTGGTTCGCCATGAGCCGCGACGGTCTGCTCCCGGCCTGGTTCGCGAGGCTGCATCCGCGCTTTCAGACGCCCTACCGGCCGACGCTAATCGCCGGCGCGCTGACCGCGCTCGTCGCCGCGCTCTATCCGATCAAGGAAGTGGCGGAGCTGGTGAACATCGGCACGCTCTCCGCCTTCGTCGTCATCTGTTCGGCGATCATCGTGCTGCGCCGCACCCGCCCGGACGTGCCGCGCAGCTTTCGCGCGCCTTTCGTCCCCTTCACGCCGCTCGTCGGCATCGGCTTCTCGCTGTGGCTGTTGTCACGCCTGCCGACGGTGGCCTGGGAGCGCTTCGCGATCTGGATGGCGATCGGCCTCGCCATCTATTTTCTCTACAGCCGCCATCGCAGCCGGCTGGCGCAGGGCGTCAACGCGGCGCAAGACCGCAGGTAAATTTCGCATTGATGAGGCGCAAGCGCGCTTCCTTGCGCCATTCACGAAGGGTCACATTCAATTGGCCATCGTCGCCAGTTCCGCCGCTCGATCCCCCGATCGTATCGAGCCCTCGATCGTCGCCGGCAGGCCGGTATTCGTCCAGTCGCCGGCAAGCCAAAGATTGTCCCAGCGCGTCTTCGCATCGGGCCGGCGCTTCTCCTGCGCCGGCGTCGCGGCGAAGGTGGCGCGCTTCTCCTTCACGATCTGCCAGGGCGGCAGCGCCGCCGGCAGGCCGGTCGCAGCGGAGACCTCCGCCCAGATTTTTTGCGCAAGCGCGTCGCGCGACTCGTCGATCAGGCGGTCGGCGCCGCTGATCGTCACCGACAGGCGATCGTCGAAGGCGAAGAGCCATTCGGTGAGCGTGCCGATCATGCCAAGAAGCAGCGGCTGGCCCGGCGGCGGCGCGATCTTGAAATGCGCATTGAGGATCGCGCGAAAATCGTCCGGCGCGACGAGACCGGGGAGAAGCTCCTGCGCGATCCACGGCGGCGTCGCGAGGACAATCGCGTCGCCTTTTTCAAGCGTCACTTCCGCGTCGCCGAAACGCAGCGCAGCGACGCGAGACTCGTCGAGAGCGATGTCGCGCAGGCGCGCCCCGAAGCGCGGCTCGACGCCTTTGGCGCGAAGCGTGCGCAGCGCCGGCTCGATGAAGGCGTCGCCGAGGCCGCCTTTGGCGACCATGGGGCGGCAGGCGTCGCCGCCCGCCGCGAGCGTCTCTCGCAGCACGGCGCCTGCGAGCGTGGCGGACGCCTCTTCAGGCTCGGTGTTCAAAGCGGAAAGCAGAACCGGGCGCCAAAGCTTCTCCCACAGCGCGCCGTGGCAGCGCATGGTGTCGCCGATGGTCGCGCCGTCCTTCGCAAAGAGAAGCTTGCCGGCGCCGAGATAGTCGAGCGGCCCCGTGCCGGGGACGCGGCGGTTGGCGACAAACACCCACCAGGGAATGCGCGAGGCGTTCGGGCGCAGCGTCCAACGCTCAGCCGTGCGCGCGTCGAGAAAGTCGAAGGCGCATTCGCTGGGTCCAACGAGCGCCTCGCTCGCGCCGATGCGCTTCGCATAGTCGCGCGCGGCTTGATTGCCCGAGAGCAGCAAATGATTGCCGTTGTCGATCGTCAGGCCGAGCGACGCGTCGAAATAGGAGCGGCAGCGTCCGCCGGCCATGCGCGCGGCTTCGTAAAGCGCGACGCGGCGACCGGCGCCGGCAAGACGCAGCGCGCAGGCGAGCCCCGCGAGGCCCGCGCCGACGACATGAACCGTTTCGCTCACGTGAAGGCGTGTCGCAGGAAGGCGCTGACGAGCTTGAGACGCGACGCCCGCACCGGCGCGCGCGGCGCCGAAAAGCCGCGAGCGGCGAGATTGTCGAGGATCGAACGATAGCCGGCGGCCATGAGATAGGGCGCTTTCACCGCGCGCTTGGGCAGCCCCGCCATCACCAGATCCGCCTGGTCATAATGTTCGCGGGCGCGGCTGAGGACCGGCGTGCACACCTCTTCGAGCGAAGGATGCGACAGCACGGCGTGCGGCGCGAAGCTCATGACCCCCGCGGACTCAAGCGCCTCTCGTGGCAAATACAGCCGCCCCCGCGCGGCGTCCTCGTCGAGATCGCGCAAAATGTTGGTGAGCTGCAATGCGCGCCCGAGGTGGTAGGCGAGCAGTTTCGGCCCCGTCGGCAAATCGCATTCGGCGCCCGGCTCCTCCTCCGCGAGACCGAAAGCGCGCACCGACAGCCGTCCCACGGCGCTCGCGACTCGGTCGCAATAGAGCTCAAGCTTTTCCCAGTCGGGCGCGCAAATATCCTCCTCGACGTCCATGGCCATGCCTTCGATCACCGACTCGAAATCGGCGCGCTCCAGCCGGAAACGGCGGACGGGTTCGGAGAGAAAGCTGACGCGCGCGCGGATGCGGCCGGCGTAAAGCTCATCGAGGTCGGCGCGCCACTGGCCGAGCGC
This sequence comes from Methylocystis rosea SV97, assembly GCF_000372845.1. Lineage (GTDB taxonomy): Bacteria > Pseudomonadota > Alphaproteobacteria > Rhizobiales > Beijerinckiaceae > Methylocystis > Methylocystis rosea. The sequence goes on along the minus strand of NZ_KB889963.1, from coordinate 1,284,377 downwards.
GGCGCGGCGCACGGCGCGGTCGCCCTCGTCGTCGGCGATGTCGTCAACGGCGCGACAGAAGGCGTAAATGGCGAACATCGCATCGCGGCGCGGCGGCTCGAGGATGCGCATCGCGAGATAGAAGGAGCTTCTGGTCGCGATAGCGCGCGTGCGCAGCGTCGTGGAATCGGCAAGCGCGTCCATGGTCATTGGCGCGCCCCTGGGCGCGTGCTCGGGAGGGTGCCGGAATCTGCGCGGCGCGGACGCGAAATGCGGCGAAGAAGCGCGCCCAGCGCGCCCGCCGCGCCTTTGAGCGCAAAGCTGAACTTGCCGTCGTGAACCTTGTCGCGAAGCGGGTCGGCGACCGCAAGGCGCGCAACGAGCTGTTCGGCCAATGTCTGGATGGCGCCGATCTCCATGGCGAGCCGCACGTCGTCGATCAGATCGGCGAAGGGACGCGACTGCGCGAGCAGACGCCCGGTCTTCTCGTTGAGGTCGCGGATCGTCGCCAGGAGCGGGGGCGACGCGCTTTCCTGCGCGAGCATCTCGACGGTCGCGCCATGCGCCGCGAGCGCGTCCTGCGGCAGATAGACCCGGTCGAGGTTGCGGTAGTCCTTGCCGCAATCCTGCAGGTGATTGATGATTTGCAGCGCCGCGCAGAGCGCGTCGTTGGCCGGCCAGACCCGGGCGGGGTTCTCGCCGTGAAGATCGCAGACGAAGCGTCCGACGGGCATGGCCGAATAGCGGCAGTAATCGATGAGATCGTCCCAGTCGCGGTAACGCGATTGCGTCACGTCGCGCTTGAAGGCGAGGATCAGATCGCGCGCATGCTGCGGATCGAGGCGGCGCTCCCGGCAGGTCTCGCGCAGGCGACGCGCCACCTCCGCATCCTCTCCGGCCTCTCCGATCAGGGCGGCGTCAAGCGCGTCCAGCAGATCGAGCTTCTCTTGCGCGGAAAGCGTCGGGTGGTCGGCGATGTCGTCGGCGGCGCGAACGAACTCATAGAACGCCAGAATCGGCGCGCGATGCCGCGGCGCAATCAGAAAGGAGGCGACAGGGAAATTCTCGTCGCGATGGGTCTTTCCCGAACTCGTCTGCGCAATATCCATATGACGCCGTCTTGCCGCTCCACGGCGCTGGCGCGCCCTATACCTCGATGTGGCGGTTCGCCTCGATCTCGCCGGGCGTTTCGAAGCGCTGCGCCGACTTTTGCGCGCGCGGCGCCTGATAGCGGCCTTTCCATTCGCCGCCGCGGCCGCTTAGGTGCCGCCAAGCCGATTCAACCGTAAACCACGTATAGCATGCCGCGACGCCTGGCAAAGCAAAGGCGCGCCACCGCGACAGGCCGTAAAAGCGCAGTGTCGGCATATAGGCCTGCGCCATCAGGAGCCATGAGACGAGCGCCGTCTCGCGCGCCGGCGATTCGCCGAACAGCGCCAGATAGGGCGGCGCTAGGTAGGCGGCCGCCATGCCGATGAGCGCGCCGGCGAGACGCCAGGGGGAATAGCTGAGCTGCGCGTAGGCGGACCGCACGACCATTCGCGAAATATCGGCAAGGCGCGGATAGGCGCGCAGGCTGTGGACGTCTTCGGTCAGACCCAGCCAGATCGGACCTTGCGCCTTCATCAGCGCGCCGAGCGCGCAATCGTCGATCAGCGCGCCGCGAATGGCCCGCAGGCCGCCTGCGGTCGCGAGCGCCTCAGGCCGCAGCAGCATGACCCCTCCCGCGGCGCCTGCCGCGGGGTGATCCGGATCATTGATGTTGCGGAACGGGTAAAGCTTCTGGAAATAGAAAATAAAGGCGGGAACGAACCAGCGCTCCGCGAGGCTTTCGCAGCGAAGCTTGACCATGAGCGAGGTCAGGACGGCGCCACGCGCCGTCGCGCCCGAAGCGAGGCGGGCGAGCACATGCGGCGAAAATTCGATGTCCGCGTCACAAAACAGCACGAAATCCGGGTCGATCGGCAAGCTCCGCACGTAATCGAACCCGCGCTGCATCGCCGCGAGCTTTCCCGTCCAGCCCGCATCTGGTCCGCGCGAGGAGAGAACCGTCAGGCGGCTCGAAGCGCCATTGGCGGCCGCGCAGCGCCGGGCCGCCTGGGCGGTGCCGTCGTCGCTCTCGTCATCAACGAGAACAACCTCAAAGCGGCCATGGAACTGTTGCGCGAACAGCGACGCCAGGCTTTTGTCGATGACATCGGCTTCGTTTCGAGCCGGAACGATCGCCACGACATGGGTCGCCGGGACCGCGGCGTGACCGCCCAGGTTCCGGTCATGTTCGGTCAGACGCCAGAACCCGCCGCGAAGCGCGATCAGATAGAGCCAAACGAACAGCCCGAGGGCGGAGATGACAATCGCGAGCATGGGCGAATCGGGGTAAGGATTCGGTAACACCCGAGTTTTAGCACTCACGCTCAAGGCAGGCCAGCGCGCCTTCCGATCCTTCCTATCGCCTTGTCCAGCCCGCCTCGGTCTTGACGTAGCCTCGCTTCACGGCGGCCCAGGCGATGCGGTGCGCCGTCTCTTCCTGCCGCGGGTCGCCGCGGTGGGCGTCGAAGGCGTGATTGAAGGCTTCGCGATAAATATCCTGCGCGTGCTCAGGAAGGATGTGCTGGAGATTTTCAGGCAGGTCGGCGTTGCTGGCGTAGGGCATGCCGCGACCTCCTGTCAGGCGCCGTCCATCTCGCAGCCGATCGCCTCGGCGGCCGCTGCGGGGTCGGCCGCCCGCGTGATCGGCCTTCCGACGACAATATAGTCCGCCGAGGCGGCGATCGCCTGTCGCGGCGTCATGACGCGCTTCTGCACTCTTATGTAGCTGATGCAAGGACGCCCCATTCAAGCGACTAGAAAGCTAAGAGCGGGGATATACGCCAGACAGCTTGCTATGTCGGCCCTGAGCAAGCTATATGCTCGCTCATACGATTCTAAAGGGGCCCCTTGATGACAATCGATAACAAGCAGAGCAAAGGCGGGAAGGCCCGCGCCGATAAACTGAGCCAAGAGGAACGCAGCAGGATCGCGGCCGAAGGCGGGAAGGCGCGGGCTCTTGCGGCAGCATCTCTGCCAAAAGTCGAATATCCTGGGGTGCTGGAACTCGGTGAGGCGAACATTCCTTGTGCAGTGTTAAGTGATGGGCGCCGAGTTCTTACGGAAAATGGAATTACATATGCGATCCTTGGCGAGCGCAGCGGCGCGTCAAAAAGGCTGAAACGCGCCTCTCAAGAGGCTGGGGGCCTTTTGCCGCTATTTATCGCTCCGAGCCAGCTAAAACCATTTATCGACAACGCCTTACTTGAAGGGCCTCTTCAGCCGATCCAGTACCAAGATGGCAAGCGGACTGTAATTGGCTACGACGCCCGCATTCTTCGTGCCGTTTGCGAAGTCTGGCTTCGGGCGCGCGAGGCGAAGGCCCTCCAAAAGCAGCAACTCGACAAAGCGCAGCGTGCCGAGACATTGATGCGTGCATTGGCCGATGTCGGCTTGATCGCGCTTGTTGATGAGGCCACAGGCTATCAGAAGTTTCGCGCACGCGATGAGCTCCAGAAGATCCTTGCAGCGTATATCTCACCAGAGCTTCTTCCTTGGGCCAAGCGCTTTCCAGATTCCTTTTACGAAGAGTTGCACAAGGTCCGGGGCTGGCAATACAAACCAGGCAGCAACGCTCGCAACGCGTACATCGGGAAGCTGACAAAGGCCTTGATTTACGACCCCCTGCCGCCCGGCGTTGTTCACGAGCTTGAGCGGCGCAACCCGTACGATCCAACAAAAAAACGTCGCAGGCACCTTCACCATCAATTGCTAACCAAGGAAGTCGGGCACCCGCACCTCGAGAAGCAAATTGTGTCAGTCACGACGCTATTGAGCGTGTCAGACACTTGGGAGGAGTTCGCGAAGCTTTTTACGAAAAAATTCCCGCCAGGCCCCGGCGACTTGTTCGGACTGCCACCCCCTAAAGAGGACGAAGGCTCAGACGCGCCCTGCGCTTGAGCCTCGTGGGGACGGCTGGCCGGGCAAGGAACGATTTGCAGCGTTTCCCCTGGGATTGCCCCCCACGACTCTACCCTTCTGGGTACCAGAGTCAGGTTCGGCGGCGCAGCCGCTAGATTATTCCTATCGGAACTTGGTTAGTGGCGTTGGTTATTGGCAGGGTTAGTCAGCCGCTAAAGCGCTTGCCATCTCGACCACGATCTCGTGCGCAGATTCGACGGGGTTTCTTGCTTTAGTGATAGGCCGACCGATCACTAGATAGTCTGCCCCAGATCGAACCGCTGCGAAAGGCGTCGCGATACGCTTTTGGTCGTCCAGAGACGCTCCGAGCGGGCGTATACCTGGGGTGACTACCATGAGCCTATCTTCAAATTCGTTCTTGAGTTTTTCAACTTCATGGGCAGATGCGATCACTCCATCCACACCAGCCTTGAAGGCATTTCGAGCGCGATGAACAACCAACTCCTCCACAGACATGGACGTAGGGAATCCCATCTCCTGAATATCTTTGGCGTCCATGCTAGTAAGCACAGTAACGGAAAGAATTTTCAGGTCGGAATTCCCGCGGCCTGCAACGGCGCTTTCTAGGATGCCGCTAACGCCGTGAACCGTGAGGAAATCCACCCCGAATTCAGCCGCCTGCGAAACAGCCCGCTTAATTGTTTCGCCGATGTCATAATATTTGTAATCTAGAAAGACCTTTTTTTTCAGATCTTTAAGCCAACGCGCGAATTGGTCGCCTCCAGCAAGTTGAAGCCCAAGCCCCACCTTGTAGAATTCGACTTCATCCCCAAGAGCTTCGACGAGTTCTCTTGCCGACTCTACGGTGTCAAAATCCAGAGCGACGATTAGGCGCCGACGAGCTTCTTGGAGTTGCTCATCTGCAACAAAATTCGTATCGGGTCGAATCAATTCGGCCACGGCTGACATCTCTTGCGCTCCAGGCGACCTGCCTCTCGGATTAAACGCGGGATACGCTGAATCCACGCGATTGTGGCTTGACGCGAGCGCTGCGAGGCAGATTCGAAGCCGAGTTCTGCATTAGCCAGAGTCATAAAGCAAGCATTTACTGCTTTGAAATTACGCGCTCAGACTAGCCTTTCTGCGATATCGTCCAAAGGAGACGCCCATCCTCGTCAGGAGTGCTGATGAGTAACCCACGGTCTCTTAACCCCCTTAGGGTTCCATAAAATGCACTCCGTAGCGTCTGCCAGAGCTTTCCGATCAGCCGGGTCTTGTCCACAATTTTATAATGTTTTTTCGATCGGTCGCTCCCGCGCCTTCACGCCTTACGCTTTCCGGCGAAGCCGGCGTAACCCGCCTTGCGATAGCGCCAGACGCGCGCGGGCGGAATGTTGAGCACGACCGGCGGCGATCCCTTCCCGACATAGGCGCCGTTGACGCCGTTGGCGTGCATGGGCATCGGCGATTTGGTCAGGCCATAAGTGAACTGGATGAAGAGCCCCTCGTCGCCCATCAGTTCGAAGGCCTGGTTCAACAGCTCGACCCGATCGCGCTCCGGCCGCACCAGGAGCGGCAGGCTGGAGACGACGGTGGCGATCTTCCCAGGCACCTTGCCGTCGAGAGTCGCCTTGAGGCCATAGGCGTCGCCTTGCACGATGTTGACGCCAGGAAAGCGTTCCGACAGCAGATGGCAGAAACGGCTCTCATATTCGACGAGGACGAGGCGCTCGGGCGCGATTCCGCGCGCGAGCAGCGCCTGAGTGACAGGACCGGTGCCGGGCCCGAGTTCGACGATGTGGCCCTCTCGATCCAGTTCGACGAAGCCAGCCATCGTCTTGGCGAGCGCGCGTCCGGACGGCGAAACGGCGCCGATGAGGCGCGGGTTTTCGATCCATTGACGGATGAAGCGCGCGTTATCGACGAGCCTCGCGCGCCCACTGGCTTTCTGCATTTTGTGCGGCAACGGAGCCCCTCCCGACCGGCGCGATGAAACGCGCAAACGGCCCCCGCGATCGGAGGGCCGTTGGGCCGATGATAGGAGAGGCGCGCGTCAAAAACAACGCGGCGTCATAGAACTCTCTGCCGCCTAACCGCCGAACAGATCCTTCATCCGCGCGAAAAAGCCTGTCTCTTCGGGATGCGTGTCGTGCGAAGACTCCTCCTCGAATTCAGCGAGGAGCTCTTTCTGGCGCTTGGTGAGCTTTTGCGGCGTCTCGACGCTGATCTGCACATGCAGGTCGCCTTGGTCGCGCCCGCGCAGCACCGGCATGCCCTTGCCCTTGGCCTTGAGCTGGCGTCCGGACTGCGCGCCCTCGGGAATTTTGAGCTTCACCTCGGAGCCGTCGAGCGCATGGACCTTGATCTCGCCGCCAAGCGCCGCACGCACCATCGAGATCGGCACGCGGCAATAGAGATCCGCTCCATCGCGCTGGAAGAACGGATGCGGCTTCACCGACAGGAAGATATAGAGGTCGCCGGGCGGACCGCCGCGGAGGCCCGCCTCGCCTTCGCCGGCGAGCCGGATGCGCGTGCCGTCCTCGACGCCCGGCGGCACATTGACGGACAGCGAGCGTTCGATCGTCTTGCGCCCGGCGCCGGCGCAAGCGGGGCAAGGATTTTCGATCGTCTCGCCGCGCCCCTGGCAGGTCGGACAGGTGCGCTCGATTGCGAAAAAGCCCTGCTGCGCGCGCACCCGTCCCATGCCGCCGCAGGTCGCGCAGGTCTTGGGCTTGGAGCCCTTTTTCGCGCCTGTTCCCGAGCAGGGCTCGCAGGTCGCCGAGGTCGGGATTTTCAGCGAGGCGGCCTTGCCGTGATAGGCCTCGTCGAGGGTGATCTCCATGTTGTAGCGCAGATCCGAGCCCCGCTCGCGGCCGCCCGAGCGGCTGCGCCGCCCCATCACGTCGCCGAACAGATCCTCGAAAATATCGGCCATGGAGGCGCCGAAGCCCTCGCCGGCGCCGAAGCCGCCGCCCTGCTCAAAGGCGGCATGGCCGAAACGGTCATAGGCGGCGCGCTTCTGCTGATCGCACAGACACTGATAGGCTTCGTTCAATTCCTTGAAACGCGCTTCCGCCTGTTTGTCGCCAGGGTGCCGATCGGGATGACACTGCATCGCCGCCTTACGGAAGGCGATCTTCAATTCGACTTCCGTGACCGTGCGGCTTACGCCCAGAACTTCGTAGTAGTCGCGTTTGGACATGCTTGATTTCTGATGGTGCGCGGCGGCGGGCCTGGCCGCGATCACATGAACGCAAGGGAACCCGGCGTATTCGCGCCGGGTTCCCGTTTCGCTACCGCATCGAAGCGGCTATGGCCAGTCCCGGCTTACTTCTTATCGTCGCCGACGTCCTTGAACTCCGCGTCGATCACGTCGTCCTTGGGCGCCTCCTCGGACGCGCCCGTCCCTGAGGCGTCCGCCTGCTGCGCCTTATACATCGCCTCGCCGAGCTTCATCGAGGCCTGACTCAATTCGTTCGTCCTGGCCTTGATCGCGTCCGCGTCGTCGCCCTCGACGGCGCTCTTCAGCGCGGCGATAGCGGCTTCGATGGCGCTCTTGTCCGCGGCCGAAACCTTGTCGCCGAATTCGGCGACGGATTTCTCCGCAGCGTGAACCGCGGCCTCGCCATGGTTCTTGGCGTCGACGAGTTCGCGGCGGATTTTGTCCTCCGCAGCGTGCTCCTCGGCGTCCTTGACCATTTTGTCGATGTCGGTGTCGCTGAGGCCGCCAGACGCCTGGATGCGGATCTGCTGTTCTTTGTTGGTCGCCTTGTCTTTCGCCGTGACGTTGACGATGCCGTTCGCGTCGATGTCGAAGGTCACTTCCACTTGCGGCATGCCACGCGGCGCCGGCGGAATGCCGACGAGGTCGAACTGGCCGAGCAGCTTGTTGTTCGCCGCCATCTCGCGTTCGCCCTGGAAGACCCGGATGGTGACGGCGGTCTGATTGTCTTCGGCCGTCGAGAACACCTGGCTCTTCTTGGTGGGGATCGTCGTGTTCCGGTCGATGAGGCGCGTGAACACGCCGCCGAGCGTCTCGATGCCCAGCGACAGCGGCGTCACGTCGAGCAGCAGCACGTCCTTCACGTCGCCCTGCAGCACGCCTGCCTGCACCGCGGCGCCGATGGCGACGACTTCGTCAGGGTTGACGCCCTTGTGCGGCTCCTTGCCGAAGAACTGCTTCACGACCTCCTGCACTTTGGGCATACGGGTCATGCCGCCCACAAGCACCACTTCGCCGATGTCGGCCGCCGACAGTCCGGCGTCCTTCAACGCCTTGCGGCAGGGCTCCACCGTGCGCTGAATAAGATCGTCGACGAGCGCTTCGAATTTCGCGCGCGTGAGCTTCAGCGTCAGATGTTTGGGGCCCGTAGCGTCGGCGGTGATGTACGGCAGATTGATTTCGGTCTGCGTCGCCGACGAAAGTTCGATCTTGGCCTTTTCGGCGGCCTCCTTGAGGCGCTGCAGAGCGAGCTTGTCCTTCGTGAGGTCGATGCCCTGCTCTTTCTTGAACTCGGCCGCGAGATATTCGACGAGGCGCATGTCGAAGTCTTCGCCGCCAAGGAACGTGTCGCCGTTCGTCGACTTCACCTCGAAGACGCCGTCGCCGATCTCCAGGATCGACACGTCGAACGTGCCGCCGCCGAGGTCATAAACCGCGATCGTGCCCGACTGCTTCTTGTCGAGGCCATAAGCGAGCGCCGCCGCCGTGGGCTCGTTGATGATGCGCAGCACTTCAAGGCCGGCGATCTTGCCGGCGTCCTTGGTGGCCTGGCGCTGAGCGTCGTTGAAGTAGGCGGGGACGGTGATGACGGCTTGGGTGACCGTCTGGCCGAGAAAGGCCTCGGCCGTCTCCTTCATCTTTTGCAGAATGAAGGCGGAAATCTGAGAGGGCGAATATTGCTTGCCCGAAGCCTCGACCCAGGCGTCGCCATTATTCGCCTTGACGATCTTATAGGGGACGAGACCCATGTCCTTCTTGGTCATCGGGTCGTCATAGGTGCGGCCGATCAGCCGCTTGATGGCGAAAAAGGTCTTGTCGGGATTCGTCACCGCCTGACGTTTGGCGGGTTGGCCGACGAGGCGCTCGCCGTCATCGGTGAAGGCGACAATCGAAGGCGTCGTCCGAGCGCCTTCGGCGTTTTCAATCACCTTGGGGCTCGACCCTTCCATGACGGCCACGCAGGAATTGGTCGTGCCGAGGTCGATGCCGATAATTTTGCCCATATCGTTTCCTTTCGCTGGTGAACGCCGGACCCCGAAGCGGTCCGGTTCAAAAGGCGAAGGACGGCGGCTCGCCATGAGCCCGCCGCGCGATCCTTCACGCTTAGCTCTCCCAAGATTGTGTTGCGCTCACCCGGCCGCAAGAGCAGGCCGCATATAGAAGAATCATTTCCATGCGACAAGGCGTCCGGTCTGCGCTGCGGCGCGTCCAGTAACGGACCAGGCCGGTTTAGCCAGCGCCTGGAACAAGATTTCGCTTCAACAAAATTTGTCTTGCCTGTTGACCAATTGCTGACGACTGACGATTATTGAAACTCGTCAGAAGAACTAGACGCGGCTCTGGCGTCAATGGACGGAGTTCAATGCTCAGCTATCGCTCGAGGCTTTATGCGCTCGCCGCAGTTCTCACTGCGGCGCTCGCCGGCTGTGACGGCAAGGGCGAACGGTCCGCCGAAGAGAGCGAGCGCTCCGAGCGGCCGGTGCTCGTCGCGCCGGCGCGCTACGCCGCGCAGTCGCAAGCGCGCGAATTTGTCGCCACCATTCGTCCCCGGGTCGAGTCCGACCAAGGTTTTCGCATCGGCGGGAAGGTGGTCAAACGCTTTGTCGAAGTTGGCCAGCGGGTGAAGGCTGGCGACCCGATCGCGGCGCTCGACGAGCAGGATCTGCGGCTGCAGAAGGAGCAGTCCGACGCCGAATTCGCCGCGGCGCGGGTGGCGCAAACTCAGGCCGTCGCCGATGAACGGCGCGCCGCCGAACTGCGCGCCAAGGGCTGGACCGCCCAGGCGGCGCTCGATCGCGCGCGCTCGGGCGGCGAGGAAGCGCGCGGGCGGTTCCGACGGGCCGAACGCGCGGTCGAACTCGCCCGCAACGCGCTGGACTACGCCATGCTGCGCGCCGGGGCGGACGGCGTCGTCACGCAAACGCTCGTCGATTCCGGGCAAGTGGTCGCGGCGGGGCAGCCTGCCGTGCGCATCGCCCATGCCGGCGAACTGGAAGCCGCCGTCTCCTTGCCGGAGGCGTTCGCCGCGGCGGCTGGAAAGGGCGAGGCGACCTTGACGCTCTGGTCGAAGCCCGGCGCGGTCTATCGCGCCAAGCTGCGCGAACTGAGCCCCGCCGCCGATCCGGTCACGCGCACTTTCGCGGCGCGCTTCTCTATCCTCAATCCCGATGCCGCCGTCGCGCTCGGAATGAGCGCGACGCTGCACATTTCCGCTTCGGATGCGCAGCCCGTCGTCAGCGTGCCGCTCTCGGCGATCTACAATCAGGGGACAGGCCCTTCCCTCTGGAAGGTTGACGGCGAAGGGAACTTGCAGCTCGTCCCGGTGACATTGGTGCGCCTCGAAGCCGACGCCGCGCTTGTCTCTGGCGGCGTCAAGGACGGCGACAACATCGTCGTTCTCGGCGTCCACAAGCTCGATCCCAATACAAAAGTCCGCGTGATCTCGCGGCAATCGCTTTGAGGGTCTGGCCATGGCTGGCGTAAACCTTTCGCGCTGGGCCGTCCAACGGCCGACGCTGATGCTGTTTCTGATGATCGCGATCAGTCTGACCGGCGTCTATTCATACATGCGGCTGGGACGCGCCGAGGATCCGTCATTCACCATCAAGGTCGCCGTCGTGACGGCCTCATGGCCAGGCGCGACAGCTACCGAGATACGCGATCAGGTCGCGGATCTGATGGAGAAGAAGCTTCAGGAGCTGCCCTTCCTCGACAAGATCGAGAGCTACACCAAGCCCGGCTTTCTGGCGATGCAGGTGACCTTCAAGGACACGACGCCGCCAAAGGACGTGCCGCAGCTCTTCTATCAGTTGCGCAAAAAGCTCGACGACATCGCGCCGACGCTGCCCGCCGGCGTGCGCGGCCCGCAAGTGAACGACGAATATGGCGACGTCGACACGGTGATGTATGCGGTGACAGGCGACGGCGCCGACTACCATGTCCTCGACAAGGTGGTCCAGACGCTGCGCCAACGACTGCTCGCCGTGCAGGACGTGATCAAAGTCGACGTCTATGGCGATCAGGGACGCCGCATCTTTGTCGAATTCAGCGAGGCGAAGCTCGCGAGCCTGGCGATCCAGCCTCAGGCCGTCTTCGATTCGCTCTCCAAGCAGAACGCCATCAACGACGCCGGCGTGTTCGAGACCTCGTCGAACCGCGTGCGGGTTCAGGTGACGAGCGATCTCAAGGGCGCCGACGCGATCGCCGCGATTCCGATCGAAGCGAATGGCAAGGTGATCCGCCTCGGCGACATCGCCAATGTCTACGCCGGCTTCGAAGACCCGCCGAGTTTTCTCGCGCGCTTCAAGGGCCAGCCGGCGATCGTCGTCGGCGTCGTTATGGGAAAAGGCGCCAACGTCCTCAAATTCGGCGAGAACGTCGGCGCAGCGGTCCAGGAGATACGCGACAAGACGCCGATCGGCATTGACATCGACCAGGTCGCCGATCAGCCGAAGGTCGTCGAGGAGGCGATCGGCGAATTCACGCGTTCGTTCCTCGAAGCTCTGGTGATCGTGCTCGGCGTGAGCTTTCTCTCGCTCGGCTTTCGGACCGGCATCGTCGTCGCGCTCTCCGTGCCTTTGGTGCTCGCCATCGTTTTTATCTTCATGGGGCCGCTCGGCATCGATCTCCAGCGCATCTCGCTTGGCGCGCTGATCATTGCGCTCGGTCTTCTTGTCGATGACGCGATCATCGCCGTCGAGATGATGATGGTGAAGATGGAGCAGGGCTTCAATCGGATCAAAGCTGCGACCTTCGCCTGGGAGTCGACGGCCTTTCCGATGCTCACGGGGACGCTCGTGACCGCTGCGGGCTTCCTGCCGGTCGGCTTCGCCAATTCCGGAGTGGGCGAATATACGGGTTCGATGTTCTGGGTGTTGCTCGTCGCGCTGATCGCCTCATGGTTTGTCGCGGTGATGTTCACGCCCTATCTCGGCGTGAAGCTTCTTCCCGATTTCGCCAAGCTGCATCCGCATCGCGATCCGGACGAGATCTACCGAACGCCCTTTTATCGCTGGCTCCGCGCCGTCGTCACCTGGGCGGTCGACTATCGCGGCGTGGTGATCGCAGGCGTCGTCGGCGTTTTCGCGCTCGCTGTTTTCGGCTTCTTCGTCGTGCCGAAGCAGTTCTTCCCCTATGCAGAGCGCCTGGAGCTCTTCCTCCAGTTGCGCCTTCCCGAAGGTTCGTCCATCGGCGCGTCGCTCGAGGCCGCGAAACAGGCCGAGGCGCTCCTCAAGGACGATCCGGACGCGGCCCTCTACACGAGCTATGTCGGACAGGGGCCGCCGCGGTTCTGGCTCGGCCTCAATCCGCAGCTCCCGAATGAAGCCTATTCCGAGATCGTCATCGTCGCCAAGGACATCGCGGCGCGCGAACGCTTGAAGAAGAAGCTGGAGACCGCCATCGCCAATGGCGCTTTGCCGCAGGCGCGCGCGCGCGTCGATCGCTTCTATTACGGGCCGCCGGTGGGATTTCCCGTGCAGTTTCGCGTGGTCGGCTCCGATCCCGCGACCGTCCGCGCCATCGCCTATCAGGTGCGCGACGTCATGCGCGGCGACGAGGGCGTCGACGATCCACATCTCAACTGGAACGAGCAGACGCCGCGCGTGCGGCTGGTCATCGATCAGGATCGCGCGCGGCTTCTCGGGCTGACGCCGCAGGATGTGTCGAACAGGCTGCGTCTGGCGATTTCCGGCGTGACGATCACGACATTGCGCGACGGGATCGATCAGGTCGAAGTGGTCGCGCGCGCCATTCCTCAGGAGCGCGGCGATCTCTCGAGGATCGGCGACATGGTGATCTATGCGCGCGACGGCAAGGCGGTGACGGTCTCTCAGGTCGCGAAGGTCGTCTACGACCACGAAGAGCCGATTTTCTGGCGGCGCAATCGCGACATGAGCATCACGGTGCGCTCCGGCGTCAAGGACGGCGTGCAGGCGCCGGATGCGACGATGCGCATCTGGCCGCAGCTTGCGCAGATTCGCGAGCATCTTCCGCCCGGCTATCGCATCGAAATGGGCGGCGCGATCGAGGAATCGAAAAAGGGCAACGCGTCGATCTTTGCGGTTTTTCCGCTCGTCGGCCTTGTCATGCTGACGATCGTAATGTTCCAGCTGCAGAACTTCACGCGCGTCGCCCTCGTAATGGTGAGCGCGCCGCTCGGCGTCATCGGCGCCTCGCTCGCGCTCAATGTCGCTCACGCGCCGTTCGGCTTCGTTGCGCTGCTTGGCCTCATCGCGCTCTCGGGCATGGATATGCGCAATTCGATCATTCTCGTCGATCAGGTGCGACAAGATCTCGAGCGCGGCGAGAAATATCGAGAGGCGATCATCGGCGCGACAATTCGGCGCGTGCGTCCCGTCGCGCTGACGGCGCTGGCTGCGATTCTCGCCATGATTCCATTGTCGGGCTCCGCCTTCTGGGGGCCGATGGCGCTGACCATCATGGGCGGGCTTTTTGTCGCCACTTTTCTCACCGTTCTGTTCCTGCCGGCGCTTTACGCGACATGGTTCCGCCGTCATCTTGGCGAGGGATTGGCCGAAGCCAAGGGCGCGCGGGCCCAGACTCTGGCCGACGGGCTTGCGAGGGGAGCGGCCGAATGAGCGTGATGGGGGCTAGCGCGCAGAACGCGCGCGAGACCGAGCAGCGCGCGAGAATCATCGCCACCGCAGAGCGGCTCTTCCGCGAGATCGGCTTCCAAAAGACCACGGTCGCCGATATCGCCCGCGAATTGCGGATGTCGCCGGCGAACGTCTATCGCTTCTTTGGCGCCAAGTCGGAAATCAACGGCGCAGTCGCTCGCCATCTGATGAACGAAGTCGAGCAGTCGGCGCAGAGCATCGCGCATGGGCCGGGTTCGGCGGAACAGCGGCTGCGCGCGCTCATCCTGTCCAATGAGGCGATGAACGCCGAGCGCTACGTCGCCGACCGCAAGCTCCACGACATGGTGGAAGCGGCGCTCGACGAGAATTGGCCGATCATCTCGGATCACATCGATCTTATCGACGCCGCGCTCGAGGACGTCATACGCTCGGGCATGGAGAGCGGCGAATTCGCTAAGGGGGATGCGCAGCTCGCGGCGCGGCTGGTGCATGCCGCCTGTATTCGCTACTGCCACCCGCGGCTGATGGTGGAATGCGCCGATCGCCCAACGCCGACCAGCGCGCAAATGGTCGAATTTTGCATTGCAGCGTTGCGCGCCGGCTTTTGCCCCAACCGATCGACGACATCGCGCTAATCGCGATTCGACCTATACCTTCGGCGCCAGCGACGTATAATGAACGGGCGGCGCTATTCGTTAGGATGCGACTTTGGGTCGCGGGAGCAACAGCGAAACAATCGGGCGGTCGATGAAGGTTACTCTGGTTCAGATGAATTCCGTTGGCGATAAGGCCTTGAACCTCGCCAACGCCCGCGCTTTGATCGAGCGCGCCGTGGTTCAGGAGCGTCCCGACTGGATCTGTCTTCCTGAGGTCTTCGATTTCATCGGCGGCTCGCGCGCCGAGAAGATGGCGGCCGCCGAGGAGCTGCCGGGCGGCCCCGCTTATGAAATGTGCCAGGCGCTCGCGCGAGAGCACAAGGTCTTCATACACGCCGGGTCCATTCTTGAAAAAGCGCCTGGCGAGGAGCGGTTGCACAACACCAGCGTCGCCTTCAACCGCGAGGGCGAGGAGGTGGCGCGCTACCGTAAGATCCACATGTTCGACATCACGGCGCCGGACGGCGCCAAATATCACGAGAGCGCCGCGTTTAAGCCGGGCGACTCCGTCGTCACCTATGATTGCGAGGGCGTCACCGTCGGCTGCGCGATCTGCTACGACCTTCGCTTTTCATATCTCTTCCAGGCGCTCGCGGATAAGGGCGCGGATATCGTCGCGCTGCCGGCGGCGTTCACGCTGGTCACCGGCAAGGACCATTGGGAAGTGCTGTGCCGCGCGCGCGCGATCGAAATGCAGGCCTATCTCTGCGCGCCGGCGCAGACGGGCGCGCATAAGGCCGGGCATGAGACGCGCTTTACGTACGGCAATTCTCTGATCGCCGACCCGTGGGGCCAAGTCGTCGCGAAAGCTTCCGAGGGGCCGGGCCTCGTATCGTCCTATGTGGACGTCGACCGCATTCGTAAAATACGCGCCATGATCCCGGTGGCGCAGCACAAGGTGAAATTGGCCGTTTGAGGGTTCCGCTATCGCCTGCGCGCAGGTCAGAGTTTGATCGTTTGGTCGGGACGTAGAACACGTGATCGCCCTTGCATATCGGTCGTTTATGCGTACTATGCGGCCACGGGCGCAGCGCCCATTTATTGCCATGTTGCGATTGCCAGAAGCTTCGAGGGGGAGTTGTGTTCAGCCCAGTCCCGACAGAACGATCATTGGGCGCTCTTTTCGCATGGTAAGGAGAACCGCTCCAGGCAGCACCCTAACGCGGGCGGCGCTGCGAGAGGCCGTCTATGGCTGCTGCCCATCGCTGTCCCGCTCCGAAGCCCGCAAGATCTTGGACGCGACTTTTGATGAGATCAGCGAAGCTTTGCTGCGCGGCGAATCCGTAAAATTGCGTTCCTTCGGGACTTTTAACGTGCGCGCCAAGCGTGAGCGCATCGGCCGCAATCCCAAAACCGGCGTCGAGGCCACGATAACATCGCGCCGAGTGTTGACCTTTAAGGCCTCGCCCGTGCTTGTCGCGCATGTCAATGGCGACGCGGTCATTCCTGAAGAGGACTGACTCCTCTATCATGGGGCTAGACGGCAATCGCCGGCGACGCGGTCGCGGCGAGCCGAGCGGCTTCTCACATCCAAGGTGAAAGATGCAGAAATTGAGCGTGGCGGTCGCGATCTTCGCGGCGCTTACTGCGCTGGTCGGCGTCCATAAGGGCGACTCCAGCCTATTCGTTCTCGTCGCCGCGACGGCGCTCTGCGCCTATACGACGTGGCGCGCCGCCGACATGTCGAGCTTCCTGAAAATCTTCGCGTACATCTTCTCAACCGAGACGATCGTCTTCGGGCTCATCGGCCTGGCGCAGGCGGAAGGCCTGTGGCCCGAGTCTTTGAAAGACTATGCGCCGCCCGAAACCATGCCGCTCACCGTGGCGGTGTTCTCGATCATTGTCTACGCGATCTCGCACATTCCAGTCGTGCGGGAGATGACGCGCATCGCCGATCTCTACTTCAGTTCGCGCGACCGTGGCGAAGGGCGCGTGTGGCCATTCCAACCCTTTGCGGCGCGAGAGAGCGCGATCGCCATCGCCATGGTGGTCGTCTTGGTGCTGCTCAATCAGGGCCAGGTCGGCATCACCGTGCGCCTGTCCTTCTTCAATCGCGACTGGTTCAACGCCATTCAGGAGAAAAACGCCGGGGAATTCTGGCGGCAGCTTCTTTACGTGTTCACGCCATGGGCGTTCGTTTACGTCGCCTCGGTGATCATCGAATTCGTTCTGCAGTCGATGCTGATCATCCGCTGGCGTCGCTGGCTGACGGAACACTATGTCGAGCGCTGGCTCGGCGCGCATACGCATTACGGTATGGCGCTCGCCGGGAGCGGCGCTGACAATCCGGACCAGCGCATCGCCGAAGACGTCAATCGCTTCATCAGCGGCGGGGAGGAAGGCTATGGCGTCTACTCCTATTCGATCCTGCTGATCGCCACCTTGAGTTCGCTTGTCTCCTTCGCCTATGTGCTGTGGGATTTGTCCGGCAATTATCCGCTGCCCGGAACTGACATTTATATTCCCGGTTTCCTGTTCTGGGTTGTGCTGCTCTATGCGGCGGTGGGAACGCTGGTGACGCATCTTATCGGCCGCTCTCTCACCGGGCTCTATTTCGATCGGCAGAGACGCGAGGCGGATTTCCGCTTTTCCCTGGCGCGAATGCGCGAATACAGCGAGCAGATCGCCCTGCTTGGCGGCGAGCCCGCCGAGCGCGGTTCGCTGCTGCGGCGGTTCGCCGGCATTATCGTCAACTATCTGGCGATCGTGCAGAAGCGCAAGCAGCTGATGGCGTTCACCTCGACGTACGGACAGCTGTCGCCGATCATTCCTTACGTGATCACGGCGCCGTTCTATTTCGCCGGGCGCATTCAGCTCGGCGTCATGACGCAGACGGCGAGCGCCTTCGGGCGGGTGGAGAGCGCACTGACCTTCTTCATCAACTACTACACCTCGCTCGCCAATTTTAAGTCCGTGCTCGACCGGCTGACATCCTTCGACCACGCGATCGACACGGCGCGTGGCCAGATGTCTGCGACGCAGATCGTATCTCCGACCGACGGCGCTGATATTCGCCTGCGCGGTCTGACGCTTGCTTTGCCCGACGGACGCCAAATCGTGACGGTCGACGACCTGACGCTCGCCGCCGGCCAGTCGGCGCTGCTTACCGGCCCATCGGGTTCCGGCAAGTCGACGCTGTTTCGCGCCATCGCCGGCATCTGGCCTTACGCTTCGGGCGAGGCGCTGACGCCGCGCGGCGCGAAGGTGATGCTGGCGCCGCAGCGGCCCTACATCCCCATGGGCGCGCTCGCCGATGCGATCGTCTATCCGGGCCACGTCGGCGACTACTCGCGCGCTGAAGTGCAGGAGGCGCTGCGCGCGGCGCGGCTTGCGCCTTTCGTCGAGCGCCTCGACGAGGAAAACAACTGGGGTCAGCGGCTTTCAGGCGGCGAGCAGCAGCGCGTCGCAATCGCCCGCGCGCTTCTCGCCAAGCCGGATTGGCTTTTCCTCGACGAAGCCACGTCGGCTCTCGACGAGCAGCTCGAAGAAGACATCTACGCCATGATGCGCGAGCGGCTGCCCGGCACGACGATCGTCTCGATCGGCCACCGGTCGACTCTGCACGCCTTCCATGATCGAGACATCGTCATGGAGCCGGCGCCCGGCGGCGTCTTCAGCCCGCGCGACAAGGTGCACGCGTGACGAAAGAGTCGGGACGCGAAGGCGGGCGATCGCTCAAGACGCGGGTCAAGACCGCGCGCAAGCGGTCGCTCTCCTCGACGCTCTGGCTGGAGCGCCAGCTCAATGATCCTTATGTCGCGCGCGCCAAGCGCGAGGGCTACCGCTCACGCGCCGCCTATAAGCTCATCGAGATGGATGATCGCTATCATCTCTTTAAGCCGGGCGGCCGCATCGTCGATCTTGGCGCCGCTCCCGGCGGCTGGTCACAGGTCGCCGCCGCGCATGTGAAGGCGAAAGAGGGGAAGGGCAAAGTCGTCGCGGTCGATCTGCTCGACATGGAGCCGGTCGACGGCGTCGAATTCGCGGTGAAGGATTTCAACGATCCCGATGCGCCGGAATTCATCAAGAACATGCTCGGCGGCGCCGCCGATGGCGTGATGTCGGACATGGCCGCGAACGCCACTGGCCACAGGGCGACCGATCATCTGCGCATCGTGGCTCTCGCCGAGCTTGCCGCTGATTTCGCGTGCGACGTTTTGGCGGAAGGCGGCTTCTTCATCGCGAAGGTGCTGCAAGGCGGAACCGAAGGCCAGCTGCTCACACGCCTCAAGCGCGATTTCGCGACGGTGCGGCACGTCAAGCCGGCGGCGAGCCGCGCCGGTTCGGCCGAGCTCTATGTGCTGGCGACAGGCTTTCGCGGGCGACACGGCGACTAGGCGATGCGCTTAAGCGCCATGCGCTTGCGCATAGGCGTCGACCTCGGCGATCCTCTCTTGCTTTTCGTCGTCAGAAAGAAATGACGCCGAGAAACTGTTTTTCGCGAGCTGCGTCAGTTCGGCTGTTCCTAATGTGAAAGCCTGCTGAACCGCGCGGTAGTTCTCGTTCACATAGCCGCCAAAATAGGCCGGATCGTCCGAGTTGACGGTCACGACGACGCCTGCTTCGAAGAGCCGCTGAATCGGATGCGCGCGCATATCGGGATAGACGCAGAGGCGTATATTCGACAGCGGGCAGACGGTCAGCGGAACCCGCTCGCGCGCGAGCCGCTGAACTAGGGCCGCGTCATCGATCGCGTGAACGCCGTGATCGATGCGCTCGACCTTCAAGCGATCCAGAGCTTCGGAGACATAGGCGGCGGGTCCCTCTTCGCCCGCATGGGCCACGGCGCGCAGACCAAGCGAACGGGCGCGCTCATAGACCTCGGTAAACTTGCCCGGCGGATTTCCGGCTTCTGCGGAATCCAGTCCGACACCGGTGATGCGATCGAGCCAGGGACGCGCCGCTTCGAGCGTGGCCATGGCGTCAGCCTCGTCGAGATCGCGCAGAAAGCACATGATGAGTCGCGACGTCGGCCCGCCCTCGCGCGCGGCGTCGTTCAGAGCTGCGCTCAATCCCTCCACGACCGGGCCGAAGGGAACGCCGCGACGCATATGCGCTTGCGGATCGAAGAAGATTTCGACGTGGCGGATGTTCTCTCCGCGGGCGCGGTCGAGATATGCACGCGCCAGATCGTAGAAGTCTCGCTCGGTCAAAAGCGCCTGCGTCGCCTGATAATAAAGATCGAGAAAATCCGCGAGGTTTTGAAAATCGTATAAGCGGCGCATCGCCTCGACCGAAGCGTACGGGAGCTTGACGCCATTGCGCTCGGCGAGCGCGAAGGCCGTTTCGGGCTCGAGCGTCCCCTCGATATGAAGGTGAAGCTCCGCCTTCGGGAGTCCGGCGATAAAGTCTTGGGCTGCGCTCGACATAAGGTCCTCGTTTCAGTCGATTTGGCGCTCGCGATCCTCATCGACAAGAGCTCTTCGCCGTCGATCCCCCTGAGGTTACACGCGTTTTCGGCGCCCGGTCAGGTCGTCGCCCGCATTGGGCGCGAGCGGCAGGAAGCTCATCACCGAAAGCGTCGAGATCAGCGCCACGACAATGAAAGCCGGCGTGAAATCCGCCGCCTGCAGCGCGCCGCCGCCGCGCAGCGCGCGCGTCGCCTCCAGCGCCGCCGCGCCAATCGCGACGCCTGTCGACAGCGACAACTGCTGCGCGACGGAGGCGAAGCTCGTGGCGCGGCTCATGGCGTCCTGATCGACGTCGGCGTAGGCGATGGCGTTGAGCGCCGTAAACTCGAGCGAGCGGAAGAAGCCGCCAACGAGCAGCACGCCCATGATGACCAAGTGCGGCGTCGCCGCCGAAAAGGTGGCGTTGAAGGCGAGAAAGCCGGCGGAGATAAGCGCATTGACGATCAGCACCCGCCGAAAGCTGAAAATCCGCAGGATCGGCTGAGCGGTCGTCTTCATCGCCATCGCGCCGGCCGCCGAAACGAAGGTCAGAAGTCCCGCTTCATAAGCGGAGAGTCCGAAGCCCGCTTGCAGCAGCAGCGGCAGCAGGAAAGGCGTGGCGCCAAGTCCGATGCGAAACAGAAAGCCGCCGAAGACCGCCGCGCGGAACGTCGGGATCTTCAAGAGATCGAGGTCGACGATCGGATAGGGCGTGCGTTTGGCGTGGCGCGTATAAGCGAAGAGCGCCCCTGCCCCGAGCGCGACGATCAAAACCACGACCGGCGCCGGCGCGAAGCCGCGCCCCGCGATGGTAAAGCCGAAGACGAGGCAGGAGAGGCCGACGCCTGAAAGGATCGCGCCGGCGATGTCGAGCGGCGGCGTCCATTCTTCGCGCATGTCTGGAATAAAGCGCGTGACCAGCATGACGCCGAGCGCGCCGATCGGGACATTGATCCAGAAGATGTAGCGCCAGTGAAAATAGGTCGCGATGAAGCCGCCGATCGGCGGACCGATCATCGGGCCCATGAGCGCCGGAATGGTGAGATAGGCCATGGCGCGCACAAGTTCATGGCGCGGCGCGGTGCGCAGCAGCACGAGGCGTCCGACCGGCGTCATCATCGCGCCGCCGAGGCCTTGCACGATCCGAAACGTCACGATCGCGGCGAGCGAATTGGACAGGCCGCAGAGAATGGAGCCGAAGGTGAAGACGATGATCGCCGCGCGAAAGACGCGCCGCGCGCCAAAGCGATCCGCCGCCCAGCCCGAAAGCGGAATGAAGACCGCGAGCGATAAAAGATAGGACGTCAGCGCGAGTTTCAGCGCCACGGGATCTTCGTGAAGATCGGCGGCCATCGCCGGCAACGCCGTCGCGAGCACGGTGCCGTCGAGCTGCTCCATGAAGAGCGCGGTGGCGATGATCAGCGGCGTGACGAAATAGGACAATGCGCTCAGCCCGCTTTTGAAAGTGTCGCGTCAATCCTGACGCCTGTGGACGGACTTCGCGTCAAATGAGCTTCAGCCCTCTGAAGCTCGCATGGCCATGACGGCCAACAATGAGGTGGTCGTGGACCGTGATGTCGAACGGCTGCGCGATGGCGGCGATGTCCTTCGTCATGCGTATGTCCGCGGCCGACGGCGTCGGATCTCCGGATGGATGGTTATGCGCCAGGATGAGCGCGCTCGCGCCAAGCTCCAGCGCACGTCTGACGATTTCGCGCGGATAGACGGGCGTATGGTCGATGGTGCCGACGCCCTGCACCTCGTCGGCGATCAGCGCGTTGCGCTTGTCGAGGAACAGGATGCGAAACTCCTCCCGCTCGGCGAAAGCCATCGCCGTCCGGCAATAGTCGAGCACCTCCATGAATGAGGAAAGCACAGGACGCTTCTGCAAGGCGCCGCGCGCCAGGCGTTTCGCCGCAGCCTCGACGAGCTTGATTTCGACGATCGCCGCTTCGCTGAGACCGCCGACTTCGCGAAGCCGCTCCGGCCGCGCCGCGACGGTCTCGGCGAAGGAGCCAAAGCGCGTGATCAAGGCCTTTGCGAGCGGCTTCACGTCGCGGCGCGCGATGGCGCGAAACAACAGCAGCTCAAGCATTTCGTAATCGGCGAGCGCTGCTTCGCCTGCATCCATGAAGCGATCGCGCAGACGCTGTCGGTGACCGTGGAAATGAGGCGCAGAATCGCGCAGGCCTGAGCCGTCGCTTGTCGCGGCGTCAGCCGCCTTCTTCATGCGTCGGCGCGCGCGGCAGAGGGATTGTCGAGCCCCGCCGGCGATTTGGTGAAGACTTCCACGCCCGTTTCGGTGACGCCGACCGAATGTTCGAACTGCGCGGAAAGCGAGCGGTCGCGGGTGACGGCCGTCCAGCCGTCCGACAGGATTTTCACCTGCGACCGGCCGAGATTGATCATCGGCTCAATGGTGAAGAACATGCCCGGCCGCAGCTCGACGCCCTCGCCCTTCACGCCATAGTGCAGAATATTCGGCTCATCGTGGAATACGCGCCCGAGCCCGTGGCCGCAAAAATCGCGCACGACCGAACAGCGCTCGCTTTCGGCATAGTGCTGAATCGCCGCGCCGATGTCGCCGGTCGTCGCGCCAGGCTTCACGGCGGCGACGCCCCGCTCAAGCGCCTCATAGGTCACGTCGATCAGCCGCTGCGCCCGCCGCGGGATTTCGCCGACGGCGAACATGCGGCTGGCGTCGCCGTGCCAGCCGTCGAGGATGAACGTCACGTCGATATTGACGATGTCGCCTTCGCGCAGCGGCTTGCTGTCCGGCACGCCATGGCAGACGACATGATTGATCGAGGTGCAGATCGACTTCCGGTAGCCGCGATAGTCGAGCGGCGCGGGATAAGCGCCATGCGCCATGGCGAAGTCGAAAACCAGATCGTCGAGCGCCTGCGTCGTCACGCCCGGCTGGACATGTTCGACCAGCATGTCCAGCGCCTCCGCCGTCAGCTTGCCAGCGGCGCGCATGCCCCCGAAATCATTAGGACCGTGCAGCTTGATCTGTCCGCTTTTGCGCGCGGCGGGCGCGAGATGAGATTCGATAAAGGTCATGTAACGTGGCGGCTCGGCTTTCCTGGGCGAAGGGTATGCTCGACAAGGTAATGGTTTGAGGCGGCAAAGCAAGGCTGGCGAGCCGAACTGCAATTGCCGCAGCAAGGCCTTCTCAGCCCTGGTCGGGGCCTTGCCGATAACGAGGCGGCGCCAGGGCTGGCGTTCGCGGCCGCCATGGTCATAATCGGCGACAGGGAGGCCGGTAATGGCGCAAGAAACGGCGGGCGACAGGCCGGCAAGCGCGGCGGTTCTCGTGATCGGCGATGAAATATTGTCCGGCCGCACGCAGGATGTGAACACAAGCTATATCGCGAATTATCTGGCGCAGATCGGCGTCGATCTTCGCGAGGCGCGAATCGTGCCCGACGAGACGGAGGCGATCGTCGAGGCGCTGAATGCGCTGCGCGCCCGCTACACCTATGTCTTCACGACCGGCGGCATTGGTCCCACCCACGACGACATCACCGCCGATGCGGTCGCCCGCGCCTTTGGCGTCGACATCGGCGAGGATCCGCGCGCCATAGCGCTGCTTCGGGAGCGCTTTTCGGAAGGCGAGCTGAATCCGGCGCGCCGGCGGATGGCGCGCATTCCAAAAGGCGCGGAGCTGATTTTCAACGCCATTTCCAAGGCGCCGGGATTCTGGATCGGCAATGTCATCGTTATGGCCGGCGTGCCGATGATCATGCAGAATATGATGGACGTGGTCGGCCCGCGGCTCGCGGCCGGCCCGCCGGTGCTCGTCGAGACGGTCGAGGCGTACGGCGTTCCGGAAGGCGCCTACGCCGAGGGTTTGGAAGCGATCGCGCGCGGCCATGAGGGCGTGAGCGTTGGCTCCTATCCGTCCTTTACGAGCGCGGGATTCAGGAATCAGATTGTGCTGCGCAGTCGCGACGCGGCGCTCTTGGCCCGCGCGACGGCGGCGGCCCGTGCGATGATCGCATCGCTAGCGAAGGAAACCGCGCGCTGACGGCGTGACCGGGGGAGGCTTGAAGCTGATGTACGGGTCCGACAAGATCTTTCCGGTCTCCTGGGACATTTTTCACCGCGACGCGCGCGCGCTCGCCTGGCGTCTCGCTTCTATCGGCGGATTCTCGGCGATTGTGGCGGTGACGCGCGGCGGTCTGGTGCCCGCGGCGATCGTGGCGCGCGAGCTCGGCATAAGGGTCATCGAAACCATCTGCGTCGCCAGCTATCACGAGGAAACCGAGCGCGGCGAGATCCAGGTGCTCAAGCCTCTGACCGACACGATTCTGGCGCGGCCAAGCTCTGAAGTGCTCATCATCGACGATCTCGTCGACACCGGCGCCACGGCGAAAGCCGTGCGGGACACGCTGGCGAACGCGCATTTCGCCACTGTCTACGCCAAGCCGCAGGGCCTGCCGATGGTCGACACCTTCGTCACCGAAGTCTCGCAGGACACCTGGATCTTCTTCCCCTGGGACACGGGCCTGTCGTTTCAGGCGCCGATCGGCGCGCCGAACGCCAAGCCCGAGGGCCGGCGACGACGGCGCATATAATCCGCTTGGCGGCGTCGGGTCCGCGCCCCTATAAACGAGCGCTCCGCGGGCGTGGCGAAACTGGTAGACGCAACGGACTTAAAATCCGTAGGGCCGCAAGGCCTGTGCCGGTTCGATTCCGGCCGCCCGCACCAGAAAAATGCTTATGCGATCGTTGTCTTTTCGCCTCGCGCGTCGCCGAGTCGCAGGGTTTCGCTGGTCCGTAACTTGCTATCGCCTGTCAATGTTGAATCTTGAAGGCGATCACGATGGCGTTCACCGCGATCTGTAACACCGGCGCCGTGAGCGAAGGCGGCATGGGCCTCTTTCACGCCGGCAAAAAGAGCGTGCTTCTGGTCTGGCCGACCGGCGGCGAACTCAAGGCCTATCGCGGGCGCTGTCCGCATGCGGACATGCCGCTGAGCGAGGCGACCTTCAACGGGCAGACCGTCACCTGCCCGCACCACCAATGGGGGTTCGACAGCACAAGCGGCAAATGCGTGACGCATCTCGTCCGCAATGCGCTCCACCCCTATGCGCTTCGCGTCGAGGGCGACGAGATTCAGGTCGACGTCGGACCGGTCAAGCCCGCGCGCACGCCCGCGCACGCGTGATTGCAAACTGCAGTCGCGCGCACAGACTTTCGCTCAGGTAACAGACTTGCGCTCAGGTAGACGCAGCGGACTTAATCCGTAGCGCCGCAAGTCCCGCGCCCGTCAGGTCGCGCGGCCAGCGAGCAGGCGCAGCTTTGCGCCTGCCCCGCGTCGGATTTACGCAGCCTTTTTTTGCAGCTCGGCAATATAAGCCGTCGCTTTTTCAACGAGCGCGGCGATCCGCTTCTGCACGACCGGCAGATTCTCCTTCGCCTTGAGAAGTGCCGACTGCAGCTCGCCCATAGCCTTTGTCGTCAGTGGATGCGTCTTCAGCTTCGTCCACTCGGCGCGCAGATCAAGATTCGCCAGCCCGGCAAGCGTCTTCTCGGTCAGCGGATGCGCCTTCACCGCCTCGACCTTGGCCTGAAGATCAATCGTTGAGAGATAGGCCAGCGCCGCCTTCGAACTTTCCTCGGCATGCTTGCGCGCGACGGGAAGAAATTCGACGAATTTCACGGCGCCGCGCTTCGTCTCGCGCAGGGCGATCTCCGTCAGAACATTGGCCTTCAGGAGAGCGTAGAGTCTGGCGTTCAGCTTGCGCAGCTCTCCTTCGAGCCGCAGGATCGTAAACTCCTGCTGCCTGAGCTGGTTGACGGCGCCCTCATGCAGCGAATTGACGCGCTGCAGCTCCGTCCTGACGCGTTGCAGCTCGGCGTCGAGCTGATTCATATGATCCCTGATGGAGTCGACCATCGGGAAAGAAAACTTGCCGGCCTCGAGGTCGGCCAGTGCGCGTTCGCCTTCCGTGTTCGTAGCCATGCTCACTCCTCTCGCTCCGTTCAAACGACCATCGGCGGCCGATGGTTAAGACTTCGTTTCGCCCGGCAAAACATTGGCGGTTTTTTCAGTCGACCGATCGTCGCGGCGCTAAGGCGCGGCCTACACCCGCCGCGACAGCGAGCGCAGAAAACCCTGCATCTCGTCCGTAAGATCGGTCTCGATCGCCGGGGCCATCTTCAGCAGCATATTGGCGATGAAAGCCTGGTCATTGCGCGTTTCGGCGAGGCATTCCTGCAACACCGGCACGCTGTCCTCGATATGGGCCATGAAGGCGACGCCCTTCTCTAGCGTCTCGGTCCATTTGGCGCGCGTCCACAACGCCAGCGGATAGACGATCTCGTTCACGAAATTCGATTTGCGCGCCTTTTCGAAGAAACGCAGGCCGGCGTTCCAGTTCTCGCGCGCGCGCATAGGCGGCGGCGGGATGTCGCCTGCAAGCATTTTCTGCGCGGCCTGCCCGACATGATCTTCAAGGCTCATCGGCGAGGCGATGGGCGAACGAAAGCTCCACAGCGCCGTCGACCCTGGATACTCGGGGCCGAGCTGCTCGGTGAGCGCCGCGTCGATCTTTTCAACGGCGGCCTTGTCGCCCTTCAGCGCCGCCGCCATGCAAAAGGCGAAGAGCGCGTCTCCCCCGTAGTTCACCGCCGCCGCGCCTTTGATCTGCTGCGGCGTCAGCTTCGGCGTCGCGCCGTCGGCGGGGACCTCGACGTCGCCAGCGCGCAGCGCCGTGATAAAACTCGTGATCTCGAGCCACGGCAGGTAATTCGCGATGAAAGCGTCGGGATCGCCGTGGACGATCGCGAGATTGAGCGGTTGCTTACGTTTTTGCAGTTCCGCCATATCGGTCATAGAGCGCCTTTCATTCTTCGGCGAGCAGCACGCCGGTGAGGCAGACGTCGCCCTCGTCGACGACGAGTTTGATCGGCGTCAGCCGTTGGCCCTGACAGGGGCCGATGAAGCAGTGGCCGGTGTCGATGTCGAACTGCGCATGATGCCTGCCGCATTCGAGGAAATTGCCTTCCTCGTCCATGAACTGGCCAGGATTGACGTCGAGCCGCTCGCCTTCATGCGGGCAGGCGTTCTCGAAGCCATAGAAGTTGTTGCCCTTGCGCGTAATCAGGATCGGATAGGGGGCGGCGTCGCCGCTCGCCTCGGCGCGCATCAGGACGAATCCCGTGGCCTCGGAGTCCTCGATCTCGTCTGTCCGACAAATCACATAGAGTTCGTCCATCGGCTCACCTTTCGGACAAAGTCGCACGCCGCACCGGCGCCAGGCGCCCTCACCCGCCCCTGTAGCAATCGATGAGCCAGACGCGGCTTGACGATATAGTCATTTCACTATAGCTCACGCTGATCGGCGCGAAATGGGCGTCAACCACATTTCCCGAACCCGAAATGACCGAAGACTCTCCCGCCGCCAAGGCGGCGCCCGACGACCACCTCCTCAAGGCGCAGCTCGTTCGCAAGATCGAAGCGCTGCTCAAGGAGCGCGGGTTGAAGCAGGTGCAAGCCGCGAAACTCTTCGGCGTGAAGCAGCCGGACGTGTCGAAGCTGCTGCACGGCGATTTCCGGCAGTTTTCGCTGGAACGGCTCATGCGATTTCTCGTCGCCTTGGGGCAGGACGTCGAGATCGTCGTGAAGCCGCATCATGAGACGGCCAAATCCGCGACGCTGAGCATCGCGTGACCGCACATACAAAGGAATTGTAATGAACGTCGCCGCGCGTATTGACGCTAATTTCGCCGCCGTTTCCACCGAGGCGCTGGAGACGAGCATTCAAAACGCCAAGCGCGCGCTTCTGTCGCTCGGCAAAGGCGATGGACATTTCTGCTTCGAGCTCGAAGCCGACACCAGCCTTTCGGCTGAATATGTGCTGATGCGCCATTTCCGCGCCGAGCCAGTCGACGCCGAACTCGAGCGCAAGATCGCGGTTTATCTGCGCCGCTGTCAGGGCGATCACGGCGGCTGGCCGCTCTATCAAGACGGGCCTTTCCACATCAGCTCCAGCGTGAAAGCCTATTTCGCGCTCAAGATGATCGGCGACGATGTCGATGCGCCGCATATGGCGCGCGCGCGCGCGGCGATCCTCGCCTATGGCGGCGCCGCCAAGAGCAATGTGTTTACGCGCGCGCTGCTGGCGCTTTACGGCGAAATTCCATGGCGCGGCGTGCCGGTGATGCCGGTCGAAATCATGCTGCTGCCGAAGTGGTTCCCCTTCCACCTCGACAAGATTTCCTATTGGGGCCGCACCGTTCTCGTGCCGATGCTGGTGCTGATGACGAAAAAGCCCCGGGCCAAGAACCCGAGGAACATTCACATCGCCGAACTCTTCACGACGCCGCCGGAAGAGGTGAAGGTGTGGCCGAAGGGCGAACACCAGACCTGGCCTTGGGCGAATATTTTCGGAAAGATCGACAAGCTTCTGCGTCTGATCGAGCCGCATATGCCCAACGGCCCGCGCGAGCGCGCGATCGAACTTGCCATGAACTGGACGACCGAGCGCCTCAACGGCGTCGACGGACTGGGCGGCATCTTTCCGTCCATGGTCAACAGCCTGCTGATGTATGACGTGCTCGGCGTGCCGGACGCCGACGAGCGTAAGAAACAGGCGCGTGAGGCGATCGAACGGCTGCTCGTCGTGCAGGACGCGGAAACCTATTGCCAGCCCTGCGTTTCGCCGGTGTGGGACACCTGTCTGACCGCCCACACGCTGCTTGAGACGGGCGACGAAGACGCGCGCGAACAGGCGCGCCAGGCCTGCGAATGGCTCGCGCCCTTGCAGGTGCTCGACGTCAAGGGCGACTGGGCGGCGCAGCGGCCCGACCTTCGGCCCGGCGGCTGGGCGTTTCAATACGCCAACGCCTATTACCCGGACGTCGACGACACGGCCGTCGTCGTGACGGCGATGGATCGCCTCACGGCGAATGACGCGTCGCGTCCCTATGACGAACGCATCGCCCGCGCCAAGGAATGGATCATCGGCATGCAGTCGAAGAACGGCGGCTGGGGCGCCTTCGACGCCGACAACACATGCCATTATCTGAATCATATTCCCTTCGCCGATCACGGCGCGCTGCTCGATCCGCCGACGGCGGACGTTTCGGCGCGCTGCGTGTCCATGCTGGCGCAGCTCGGCGATACGATCGACTCGAGCGAATGTCTCAAGCGCGGCGTCGATTATCTGCTCAAAGAACAGGAAAAGGACGGCAGTTGGTTCGGCCGCTGGGGCGCGAATTACATTTACGGGACTTGGTCGACGCTGTGCGCGCTCAACGCCGTCGGCCTGCCGCATGACCATGACGCTTACCGTCGCGCCGTCGCCTGGCTTGTGGCGATCCAGAACGAAGATGGCGGCTGGGGCGAAGACCTCGCGAGCTACAAGCTCGACTACAAGGGCTATGAAAAATCCCCCTCGACGGCCTCGCAAACCGCCTGGGCGCTGCTCGGGCTGATGGCGGCGGGCGACGTCGACCATCCGGCGGTCGCGCGGGGTATCGCCTATCTGCAATCGACGCAGAACGACGCCGGCCTATGGAATGAGGCGCGATTTACCGCGACGGGTTTTCCGCGCGTCTTCTATCTGCGCTATCATGGCTATGGAAAATTTTTCCCGCTCTGGGCGCTCGCGCGCTATCGCAATATGAGGCGCGCCAACAGCAAGCGCGTGCAGGTCGGGCTCTAAAAACATTCTTTCAATGACGCTGATACGGCCTCGGCCGGAGGAGCCATGGCGCGCGCGACTGGCCGTAGAAAAACCGCCGAACTGAGCGCCCTCGCGCCGATTCTCGTCATCGTCGGCATGAAGCGCGAGGCCGCCTGCGCCGCCGGCGAAGGCGTCACGACGCTGTGCAGCGGCGCGAATGTCGGGCGCCTGCGGCAAGCGCTCGATGCGCTTGGCGGAACTGATTTTTCCGCCGTCGTCAGCTTCGGACTCGCGGGCGGACTGGATTACGCGCTGCGGCCGGGCCATGTCGTCGTGGCCGACGCCATCGTCGGCGGCGACGCGCGGCGCGACACCCATCCGCGTCTCTCGTCAGTGCTGATGAAAGGCGCCGCGGCCGCCGGCTGCAAGGTTACGCCGGGGCCCATCATCGGCGTTGACCAGCCAGCGATGAACCCGGGCGCCAAGGCGGCGCTGCGCGAAGGCGCGCAAGCTGTCGCGGTCGACATGGAATCGCATCTTGCCGAAGAATTCGCGCGGCGGCGCGACATTCCTTTCGTCGCGCTGCGCGCGATCAGCGATCCGGCGGCGCGCGCGCTGCCGCCGCTCGTCGCCAAAGCGCTGACGCCTGAAGGCGACATTCACGCCCTCGGCGTCGCCCGCGAACTGATCCGCGGGCCGCATCAACTTGGCGGCATGATTCGGGCGGGCCTCGACTCCCGCGCCGCCTTCGTCTCGCTAAGCCGCTGTGGACCGTTGCTCGGCCCGCTGCTGCGCCTCGTGCTCGCGGATCTCTGAAAGCCTGGCGATATTTTCGTCATAGACATATTCGGCCGGGCGCTGATTCTCCAGCGAGACGTCAGGCGCCATCGGCCCCTCGGTGCGCACCCCAAAGAGCGCGACGGCGGCCGCCCGCCAGGGCCGGCGAACCGAATCGGCGACGGCGGTCGCCTCAAAGCCGGAGTGCACCATGCAGTCGGCGCATTTCTCGTAATTGCCGACGCCGTAGGCGTCCCAGTCGGTCTCCTCCATCAGCTGCTTGAACGTCGGCACATAGCCTTCGCCGAGCAGATAGCAGGGACGCTGCCAGCCAAACACCGTGCGCAGCGGCATCCCCCAGGGGGTGCAGCGATAGCTCACATTGCCGGCCAGGAAATTCATGAACAGCGTCGACTGGGTGAGTCCCCAGGCTTTCCCGCCCCGGCCGCGACGCAGAATGGCGCGGAACAATTCCTTGGTGCGGGTGCGATTGAGGAAGTGAGTCTGATCCGGCGCCCGCTCATAAGCGTAACCCGGGGAAAGCGTCATCCCGTCGACGCCGAGCGCCGTCGTCGCGTCGAGGAATTTCGCGACGCGCTCCGGATCGGCGTCGGAAAAGAAGGTGCTGTTGGTGGTGACGCGGAAGCCCTTGGACTTGGCGAGTTTGAGCGCCTCGACGGCGCGCTCATAGACCCCGTCCTGGCAGACCGCGCGGTCGTGCATCTCCTTGTCGCCATCGAGATGGATCGACCAGGTGAAATAGGGGCTCGGCTTGAAGTGGTCGATTTTTTTGGCGAGCAGCAGAGCATTGGTGCAGACGATCGCGAATTTACGCCGCGCGACGATGCCTTCGACAATCTCCGGCAAATCCTTGTGCAAAAGCGGCTCGCCGCCGGCGACCACCACCACCGGCGCGCCACATTCGTCCACCGAGCGCAGCGCGTCCTCGACCGAAAGCCGCTTGTTGAGGATATGATCGGGGTAATCGATCTTGCCGCAGCCGGCGCAGGCCAGATTGCAGCGGAACAGCGGCTCCATCATGAGCACGAGCGGATAACGCCGCACGCCCGTGAGGTGCTGCTTGACGAGATACGCGCCGATTTTTGCGATATAGCGGAACGGAATGGCCACGGCTGACCCCTTGATGACTTGACGGGTTCAAGGCCCGTCAGCGCGAGTCGCGGCCGAACGGCCCAGCCGCAGACAATAATCTCGCCGTCTAGCACGAATCGTTCAGGAAGGGGAAGCGGGGCGCCGCGCCGCACCAACCCAGGTCCGATAAGCGGCGCGCATCCGCCGGGAGCGCCGCCGACACGCTGCGCCGCAGCGGCGGTCCGCCCTTGCGCCGAGGCGCAAATCCGTCTCAATTCGCCGTCAACGTCACCAACCCGACATTGCTTTTTCTAAGGGAGCGGACATGCGCAGCCGGCTGGTTCCAGCGTCGAGAGCGTCCGCGCGATGACCGTCTCTGCGCAGCAGGCGCGCGTCGTCGACGCCTCGGCCCCGCAGCGGCGCTTCGGTCTTTTCGACGCTCTGATTTCGCCGCTGTCGCGCCTGTGGAGCGGCGATCTCAACCTCGGCCGTGTCGGAATGGCCGCCGCCCTGCCCGTTCTGGGCTGGGTCTTCTACACAACCTCGTCCGGCATGATCGACATCATGCAGCGAGAGCCCGGAGACGTGATCGGGATCGCGGGCACGCTGATCGCGACGACCGCCGTCCTCACCATGCTCGCTGCGACATCCTGGTCGCTCGGCGTCGATCTGGCGGCGCTGATCGCGCGGCGGCGCATGGCCCGCGAACGCATGATCATCAAGACCGGCGTGACGGCGCTGGTCTTCGCCTTCGTCTTCTCGATCTCCGCCTTTTTTTCATTCACCTACTACTACAACAACATCTTCAAGCTCTCCTCCCGCAAGATCGTCGCCGAGCTGCAGCCGATGGAGCTTGCGACGGAAGTTCTGCTGCCGGCGACGAAAGACATCGCCGCCGCTTACGAAGCGGCCTCGGCGCGCATCGCCGCGACGCCCAGCTACAAGGCCTATCTCGATTCGATCGACGGCCTTATAAACACCGCGCGCCAGGCCGGGCCGGCCCTGCGCGACGCCATTCGTAAGCGGCAGGAGGCGCAGCAGGCGGTCATCGCGCAGGCCGCGAGCCAGGCCGCGCTGGAAATGGAAAGCGCGCAAGCGGCGACGCGTCAGCTCGAGGATGCGCGACGCGACATCGAAGCGCTTGAGCGCAGCATCGCCGAGCTCGACGTCATCATTAAAGCGAAGCAGGACGAGATGACGTCGATGGCCGCCGCCGCGCGTCAGGAAGAACAGCTCGCCGTCGACGCCGCGCACGGACTCGATGGGCTGGGCGCGACCTGCGGTCCCAATTGCCGCGCGCATCAGGAGAAGGCGGCCGAAGCGATGCGACGCGTGTCGGCGCTCAGGCAGACGCTCGCGGGCCCCGCGAACGAACGCGCCAACGCGGTGAAGCGGCGCGACGCGCTCAACGCTCAGACGATCACGCTAAAGCAGAAGGCCGAGACCGCGAGCGCCGCTTCCGGCAAGCCGATGCCGAAGGGCGAAGCCGCGCTCGATCTTGACGCGACGTTGCGCGATCTCGCCGCGCTGCGCGACCAGCTGCGCCTCGAGCCGACATGGCGCGCCGTGCGCGAAGCGAAGCCCCTATGCGAACCGATTCTCGCGGCGGCTCGGCAATCCAATGCGCTGCCGGGAAGCGTGCCGCCCGACTTCACCTGCGAACCGCAGGGGGAGGCGCGCGATCTGCTCTCGGCGCGCGACGACACGATCGCCGCGCGCGCGGCCTTTGATAAAAAATGCGGGCTGGAAGCCGGGCTGCGCGACGAACTCTCAGCGATTGTCGCCAAGATCCGCTCGGCGCCGGCGTCTGACAGGGGCGCCGCGGCAAACGGCTTCAACGACGCCAAAACCCTCGTCGACGCCTGCGTCGTCTCCGGCAAGGCGGCTGGGCTGACAGACGACGAGGTGCGCGAGCTTTTGAAAAAAAGCGACGCCTATCTGCGCACGCACAGTTCCGAGCGCAATAAATTCGAACTGGCGCGCGAAGCCTTCTGGAGCTTCACCCCCGATTCGACGATGGCGATCGGCGTCGCGATGGCGCAGGACGCCTTTCTGTTCATCATGAAATTCCTGTCGGAGATTTTCAAACGCGGCTATGAGGCGCGCGAGCGGCGTCAGTTCGCAGCGCCGATCGATCTTTCCGACGACGAGGAGCAGCCCGTCGACATCCGTGCGATGAAAGCAGTGCTACGCGCGGCGCGGCCGGTTCACGGCGACATGAGCGAGATCGACCCTGACGCCGAAGCAATGTCGGCGCTGCCGCCCAATGTGCGCGACAATATCATGGCCATCCTCAATCGACTCGTGCGCGACGAAATCGCTCACGTCGACCGCAAAGGCGCCTATCTCGTCGACAATATCACCGTCGGGCAGATTGAGGCGCGGCTGTTCGCGGCGCTGAAG
Source organism: Methylocystis rosea SV97 (assembly GCF_000372845.1). Lineage (GTDB taxonomy): Bacteria > Pseudomonadota > Alphaproteobacteria > Rhizobiales > Beijerinckiaceae > Methylocystis > Methylocystis rosea. Next base: position 1,250,672 of record NZ_KB889963.1, on the reverse strand, counting down.
CCGCGCTCCGCCCGCGCCTTGCATTACGCTGCCGACGGCGTCATCGCCAGCGGCCCCCGCGCCTATTACGCGGACGCCGCCGCCGCGAACCTGCCACGGCGGCGCTCCGGCGCGCTCGAACGCTATCTGATCGCTGAACCGAGTCCGATGGACAGGCGTGCGCCCGGTTAGGCGGCGACGGGAGTTGCGCGCGCTGCCGCGCGTAGCGACGGAAGGTAGCGCAGGCAAAGACCCTGCGGCGCGTGAAGCAGACCGGAAACGACGCTGATCTCGCGCCAGCGGGGATAGCTCGACGGCAAAAACTGCAGCGCGAGGCCGACGGCTCCGAGAAACTCGGTTTCGCTCGCAAAATCGTCGGCGCCAAAGGTCAGCGTCGCGTCTTTGCCCGTTTCGGCGCCCCGCGCCAGAAATTCGAGCGTTGGCGTCGCCCAATGGGTCGCTTTCAGCGCATCTTCGAGCGCGCTCCAAACGTCCCGCGGATCGATGAAGCGAACGAGGTAACGCGCCGGCGCGGCGTTGTAGCGCGTCGCCTCGTCTTCGGTCACCAGATCCGGTAGCGCGTCGAGCTCGGAGTCCGCCATGGCGAGCAGCGCCGCCGGATGTTGGCGCCAGTCCGCCGCGCTCACGCTCCATACGGCGCTCTGCTGATAGAGGCGTCCATGGCCGCTTTCGCCGTCTTCGGGCCGGAAGCGGGCGCGCAGAAAAATCGCGCGCCGAGAATTGGGCTCCGGGGCGACCCGCGCGATGAAGGAGCCGCGTCGTCGAGACGCAGGATCGACAAGATCGGGCTCGAAGCGGCGAAGCGCCATCAGACGCGGCGGCGAAAGCAGCCGGTCGTCGGCCGGCTGCAGATTGCAACTGCGCAAGGTCACGCCATAGCCCGCGGTCGCCGGCACGCGCAGCGTCGCGCCAAAAGCGAGCTTCCCATAATGCAGCCTTTCGAGAGAGATCTCGGCCGTTTCGTCGCCATTCGGCGCAGCTATGCGCATCGCGCGTCCTTTCGCGCGGGAAATCCGCGCGATCACCCTATGCGCAGAGCCTTAAGCAAGAATTGACGAAAATTCGCTTTAGAGCAGGTCCCGAAAAAGTTGAGAGACTTTTTCGATGAGGACCTGCTCCAATATTTTGATTTGAGCGATTCCTTATCGATCACATGATTCCATGTGACCGGAATGCGCTTCAGGCGATCTCCTCGATGCGCGCGTCGAGCTGCGCATAGGAGAAGGTGAAGGCGCTGTCGAGGCCAAGCGCGGCGTATAGAAACGGCTCGGCGGTGAGAAACGGCCGCCAATATTCATTATAGGCGCGGGCGCCTTCGAGGCCCGCGCGACGAAACCGGCGCTCGCCAGGCTGATGCGGATCGATGTTGGGATTCTGAAAGCGCTTGACGAAGCCATAGGCCGAGCAGACCGTGAAGCGCACCGATGCGCCGCCGTTCGGCGCCTCCAGAGCCCGCAGCCGATCCAGCCATTGTGCCGCGCGCAGCGATTTGCGCAAGGCGTGCAGCGCCACCGCCGGATCGCAGGCATAGGTGAAGGCGCTCGGCCCGAGGCGCGCGAACAAGCGCTCATATTGAGAGAAAACGACGACGAGCCGCTTGAGCTTTTTCTCAGGCGCCAGCGCCAATCGGTCGATGAGGCGCGCGAGATTGCCCGACCAGCCGGAATCCTCGAGCCGCACCAGCGGCAGCACGATCACGATCGCGTCCGCCTCAAGCATCTGCCTGGCGAGCTTGGCTTTGACGTCATTGAGAATGGCGACTTCGGCGCCGTCCGGCGGCACGGCGATCTCCCCCGCCGAGTCGATGATCTCCAGGAGCCAGGGACCCCGGAGCACCGCCGCCGGCGGGGCTTCTCCGTTGACCGTCAGGCGGAAGCGATATTCGTAGGTGTCGAGCGTGTCGGTGGCGAGGCCGCCCTCGGCGAATTCGCGCCGCAGCCGCTCATAGTCGCCCTGTTCGACCGACAGCAGATTGGCTTTCTTCGGCTCAGCGCTCTCGGCGAAATATTCCGCCTCGGTGATGGGCTGCAGCGCGGGGCGCAGGCGCGGCGAATAGCCAAAGGCGCTTTGCGCGACGCAGTCGACGAGCGAGGCGAGCAGCGACGACTTGCCGCCCTTCTTGGGGCCGATCAGACAAATCGAAAGTCTTTCGGTCATTCACGCCTTCAACTCGTTGGAACCAGCCTCTAGCGCGACAATACAGGCGGCTGGCGCCCAGCGAAAGGTGACGCGCGCGCCCCGGCCGTGGTAAGCGCGCGCATGCTTGAAGGCCTTCCCCCCAATAACGCCAGCCACATGCTGCGCCTCGATTGCGACGAAAAACGCGCCCGCGCCGTCGCCGACCTCATCGTCGAAACCTTCGAGCCGACACAGACCGCCGCCGCCGCCTTCGAGGTGGATGACGGCCCCCAATGGTCCGTCGAGGTCTATTTCGCGACCGCGCCCGACGAAGGGCAGATCCTTGCCCTGATCGAGGCCGCCGCCGACGCCGAAACGGCGCGGGCGGCGCGCTTTTCGACAATCGCCGAGCAGGACTGGGTGGAGAACGCTCTTGCCGGATTGGCCCCCGTCCGCGCCGGCCGCGTGCTGGTGCATGGCGCTCATGATCGGAGCCGGCGGCGCGCGAACGACATCGGCGTCGAGATCGAGGCGGCGCTCGCTTTCGGCACCGGCCATCACGGCACGACGCTGGGTTGCCTTAGAGCGCTCGAGAGAACCGCCAAGCGCCGGCGCCCACGCCGCATTCTTGATGTCGGAACCGGCACCGGCGTTCTGGCGATCGCCGCCGCGCGGCTCTTTCACCAGCGCGTCGCCTGCGGCGATATCGATCCCGTCGCCGTGGCGACAGCCTCGGCCAACGCCCGCGCCAATGGCGCCGGGGCCGATGTTCGCCCGGTCGTCGCGACCGGGCTCCGCCACGCGTCGCTGCAAGGCCAATACGATCTGATCTTCGCCAACATCCTGGCGAAGCCTCTGCGCCTGCTTGCGCCGGAGATCGCCGGCGCCGCGACGGCTGACGCGGAGCTGGTGCTTTCGGGACTGCTGGCGCGCGACGTGCGCGGCGTGCTCGACGCCTACCGCGCCCAGGGCTTTTTCCTGGCCGAGCGGGGCGACATCGACGGCTGGGCGACTCTGGTGTTGAGGCGCGGCGGGGCGTCCTGCTCACCCTCCCTGCCCTTTCCCCTTTAAAGCGGGAGAGGGATGGGGTGGGGAAAGGCGCGCGCAAAGCATTGCCCTGTGGCAGGCGCGCGACTAGCTTTGCTCCATGTTCGAAGCAAAATTCCAGACATTCGTCGACGACGCCATGCGCGGCGACAGTGCGGCGCGCCTCACGGCGCTGCGCACTGAGCTGAAACGGCAAGGACTCGACGGCTTTCTCGTTCCGCGCGCCGACGTCCATCAAAACGAATATGTGCCCAAATGCGCGGAGCGCCTCGCCTGGCTGACAGGCTTCACCGGTTCGGCCGGCTTCGCCGTCGTGCTGGAGAAAGAGGCCGCGCTCTTCGTCGATGGCCGCTATGTCATTCAGGTGCGCGGCGAGATCGACGCGAAGCTCTTCAAGCCGCTCGACATCGCCGAAACGACGCCCGCCGTCTGGCTCGGCGGACAGGCGCGCGAAGGCGCGCGCATCGGTTATGACCCCTGGGTGCACACCAGCGCGCAGATCGAACGCTTCGGGAAAATTCTCGCGGAAAAGAAGATCGAACTCGTTCCGCTCGACGCCAATCCGATCGATGCGCTTTGGATTGACCGGCCGGCCGAGCCGATAGGCGCGGTGGCGATTCATCCGGCGCGTTACGCCGGCGAGAGCGCCGGCGCGAAGATCAAGAAGCTGCGCGCCGCGCTGAAAGATGCGGACGCGGCGTTGATGTCCGATCCGCATGCGATCTGCTGGGCGTTCAACATTCGCGGCGCCGATGTGGCGCATACGCCGATCGCGCTGTGCTTCGCGCTGCTGCCGAAGGACGGCGCGCCTGCGCTCTATGTCGACGAGGCGAAGCTCGCGCCGAAGGTGCGCGCGGCGCTTGAAAAATTTCTGACGCTGAAGACGCCTGAAAGCCTCATCGAGGATCTCGTGCAGTTCGGCAAGAGCGGCGCGAGCATTCTCTTTGATTCCGCGACGGCGCCGGCGAAACTCGTCGAAACCTTGCGCGCGGCCGGCGGCAAGCCGCGTCTCGCCGACGATCCGGCGACGCTGCCGAAAGCGATCAAGAATGAAAGGGAGCTTGAGGGCGCACGCGAAGCTCATATCCGCGACGGCGCGGCGCTGACGCGATTCCTCGCCTGGTTCTCCGAAGCCGCGCCGAAGGGCGGATTGACGGAAATCTCCGCGGCGGAAGCGCTCGAAACCTTCCGCCGCGAGAACGGCGACCTGCGCGACATCTCCTTTCCGACGATCTCGGCGTTCGGCGAACATGCGGCGATCCCGCATTATCGGGTGACGGAAACGAGCAATCTCAAGATCGGTCGCGGCGTCTATCTCGTCGATTCCGGCGCGCAATATCTCGACGGCACGACCGACGTGACGCGCACCGTGGTCGTCGGCCCGGCGTCGAAACAATTGCGCGAACATTTCACGCGCGTGCTCAAAGGCCACATCGCCATCGCCCGCGCCGTCTTTCCCAAGGGCGTCTCGGGCGCGCAATTGGATGCTTTCGCACGCCGCGCGCTGTGGGAGGCAGGGCTCGACTTCGATCATGGGACGGGCCACGGCGTCGGCGCTTACCTCTCGGTGCATGAAGGGCCGCAGCGCATCTCGAAGCTCGGGACGACGCCCCTGCAGCCGGGCATGATCCTCTCGAACGAGCCCGGCTACTACCGCGCCGGCGAATATGGAATCAGGCTCGAAAATCTCGTCATCGTCGAAAGGCGCGAGATCAAAGGCGCGGAACGTCAGATGTATGGTTTCGAGACCATCACGCTTGCGCCTTTCGATTTGAATTGCGTCGAACCAAAATTGCTGTCGCCGGAAGAAATCATCTGGCTCAACGCCTATCACGCCCGGGTGCGCAAAATCCTATCGCCGCTTGTGGACGCAAAGACACGCAAATGGCTGCGAGAGGCGACGACGTCGATATGATGAATCTCGAAACGGATGACGTTGATCTGTTGATCCTCAGACTCCGCTCGCTCGGAGGAAAATGTCATGAGCGCTGGCGCAGAATCGACTCGGAACGAACCCATCGCGGCATTGGCCGGCGAGGCCTTCGCTAAAGCCGTCACGACGCTGGCTCGCGGACGCATGCTGACGCCCTTCGGCGTGGCGCGGTCCGACGACGGCGTCGCCCAGCCGCAACAATTCGTCGTGAGCGAGGCAGGCAAGATCGATGTCGCCGAAAGCGTCGAGGCCGCGCTGCAATGGCTGGAGGACGAGGCGCCAAACGCCGACGTCTGCCTGATTATCCTCGACGGGTATTTCAGCAGTGATGACGGCCGCATCGACGCGGTGGTCGGCCGCGCTCTGTCGCTGAAGCGACAGTTGATGGTCGAGATCGCGCTGCCTTACGAGAGCGCCGAAGACGAGGAAGGTCTCGAGTTTTCAGACCCGCAATATCGCTTTTCCGGCGTCGCCGAAGACGGCGTGGAGATCGAAACGGTCGACGTCGACGCCGACGCTTTCGACGCGGTGTTTCGCAGCGCGTTCGCGAAACACGCGCCGGCCTAGAGCAGGTTCCGAAAACGTTGACAGACTTTTTCGGGAGAGAACCTGCTCGGACGTTTTGATTTTGAGCGATTCCTTATCGATCACATGATTCCATGTGATCGGGAGGCGCTCTTGCTGCGTCATCAAATCATCACATAAACGTCACGCAACCTCTACCCCAACGTCACCGAAACGCAGCCTCCGCGTCGCGAAACCGAAGCGTGCGTCGCGTAGCGTTGCGTCATGGCGTTCACATCGGACCAGCTGGCGAAGCTGACGCGAGACGCGTCATCAGAGCCGCAAGCAGACATCGGCGTCGCCGCCACTTGGGGCCAACGTCTCCTCGACCTTGATCTCGCGGCGGTTCATCTTTTCTCACGAACGGCGCGCTCCGCGATCGGCAGATTCCTCGCCGTCGCGATCAGCAAGCTCGGCAATGGTTGGATCTATCTGATCCTCGCGCCCATCGTCCTCGTCGGCCTCGGTTGGCATGGGCTGCATGTCGCGGCGCTGGCGGGATTGAACGCCGCGCTGCTGCATATGCTCTATCCGATCATCAAGCGTCGCTTCGGCCGCAGGCGTCCGTTCCATGTCGACGCGCGGCTGCCGTCGCTGTTGAAGACGCTCGACGATCACTCCTTCCCCAGCGGCCACGCCATGACGCTCACCGGCGTGCTCGCGCCCATCGTCATCGCCTGGCCGGCGACGACGCTATCGGCCGGCCTTCTTCTGCTGTCGATGGCCTGGTCGCGAATCGCGACGGCGCACCACTATCCGAGCGACGTCGCGGCCGGCGTCGCGCTCGGCGCCGGCCTCTCCTACCCGCTCGCGCGCGGCATTCTCGCCTATTGGTGAGCGTCGAGCAGGTTCCGAAAAAGTTGACAGACTTTTTCGATGAGAACCTGCTCCAACATTCCTTATTTGAGCGATTCCTTATCGATCACATGTTCCATGTGATCGGGAAGCGCTCTAAGCCGCCTGCGGCAGGGTGATGGCAGGCGCGGCGGCGGGAACGACGCGTCCGCGCGCGGCCGATAGCGCGCCGTCGACAAGCTCCACTCCGAGAAAGCGCGCGCGCTCGACCGGGCCCGGCATCGTCAGCCGCTCGGTGAATCGCCGCTCGAAACCGAAGCGCGCATAATAAGGGGCGTCGCCGACGAGCAGCACGGCGCGATGGCCGAAGTCGGCCGCGCGCACGAGCGACTCGCGAATCAACGCGCCGCCGACGCCGAGCGAACGCGAACGCGCCGCGACGGCGAGCGGACCCAGCAGCAGCGCCGCACGCCCGCCGGCGAGAACCGGCCAAAGCCGCAGCGTGCCGATGAGCGCGCCGACGCCGTCGGTCGCGACCAGCGCGAGGCCCGGCGCCGGCGCCGATCCGTCGCGCAGCCGCTGGCAGGTCTTCAAGAACCGCACGGGACCGAAGGCGTCGTCGAGCAAAGCTTCGCGCGCGGCAAGGTCGCTCGGCGCTTCATCGCGAATCTCGAACGGCGCAAGGTCGACAAGCGCTGCCGGCGCGACGCGCGACGCGTGGACGTGATTGGGGGATGCAAGTTCAAAGGCCATCTTTTCCTCCCTTAAGAAGGACAAGCGACCCTCGCGCCTGGCGCATGACGCGCCCGCCGAACGGGACTGACAGTAGTGTGAGGCGAATCCTTCTCCCGCTTGCGGGAGAAGGATTGAGGGCCCTCACCCGTCACGCGTTCCGCGTGACACCCTCTCCCGAACTGAAGTCGGCTGTCGCCGACTTCAGCGCTATCTGTGCAAACCGGGAACACCCGGTTTGCAGCGGGAGTGGGTGAGCGCCGGCTCAGATCACATGCGTCTCGAGCGGCGGGAAGCCGTTGAAGCCCACGGCGGAATAGGTCGTCGTATAGGCCCCGGTTCCTTCGATCAGCACTTTCGCGCCGATCTCGAGCGAGATCGGCAGCTGATAGGGCTGCTTCTCGTAGAGCACGTCGACGCTGTCGCAGCTTGGACCCGCGACGACGCAGGGACTCGTCGGCGCGCCGTCCGCCGGCGTGCGGATCGGATAGCGGATCATCTCGTCGGTCGTCTCGGCGAGGCCGTTGAACTTGCCGATGTCGAGATAGACCCAGCGAATCTCGCTGTCCTCCTCCGACTTCTTCGAGATCAGCACGACTTCCGCTTCGATCAGCCCGGCGTTGCCAACCATGCCGCGGCCTGGCTCGATGATCGTCTCCGGAATGCGGTTGCCGAAATGCTTCGACAGCGCGCGGAAGATCGCGGCGCCATATTGCTTCACCGCCGGCACGTTCTTGAGATATTTCGTCGGGAAGCCGCCGCCGAGATTGACCATCTGCAGATTGATTCCGCGCTCCGCGAGTTCGCGGAAGATCTCCGACGCCGACTTCAGCGCGGCGTCCCACATGCGCGGATTGGTCTGCTGCGAGCCGACATGGAAGGAAACGCCATAGGCGTTGAGCCCGAGGCGATGCGCATGTTCGAGCACGCCCGTCGCCATCTCGGGGACGCAGCCGAACTTGCGCGACAAAGGCCATTCGGCGCCCGAGCCGTCGCAAAGAATGCGGCAGAACACTTTGGAGCCGGGCGCGACGCGCGCGATCTTTTCGACTTCCGCCTCGCAGTCGACCGCAAAGAGCCGCACGCCGAGCGCATAGGCGCGCGCGACGTCACGCTCCTTCTTGATCGTATTGCCGAAGCTGATGCGATCCGGCGTCGCGCCGGCGGCGAGGACCTGCTCGATCTCGACGACGGACGCCGTGTCGAAGCACGAGCCGAGCGAGGCGAGGAGCGAGAGCACTTCCGGCGCCGGATTGGCTTTCACGGCATAGAAGACGCGCGTATCCGGCAACGCCTTGGCGAAGCCGACATAGTTTTCGCGCACGACGTCGAGATCGACGACGAGGCAAGGTCCGTTGTCGCGCCCATTGCGTCGGCGCTCGGCGAGGAAATCGAGAATACGGTCGGTCATTGTGGCCCCCTTGCGCGGCGAACCGCGCCCAGATCGTTGAGCGTCAACGGACACGCCGCTCCGTTCGCCCGCGCGCGATGGAGACGCGACGAACGTTGGGTTTAGCTGTCCAAGGCCACGCGAGCGCAAGCGCTCACACGGCTGGTTGATGCGCCGTTGACTGGACCGATGCGAAATGATGCACGCCTGAGCGCGCACGCTTCCGCGGGTACAGCCATCGATTGGAAGGGGAGAATCCCGATCCGCACGCCCGGCAAGAAAGACAAGCCTCTTCGGTACGCCGACCTTTGGAGGGTCGACAGAGACGAAAAAGCCCGGTCCGTCGTTGCTTTAAGTCGCGATCCTCCGCAGAGACGGAGTTCGCCGGTTCGCCTCCGGCTGCCGGTTTTACGCTGGCGGTTGACCGGCCTCTTGTCCGGATCCCCGCCTACCGACACACGACCACAGGCACGTGCGATTTGGGCAAGGACTTAGATACGCGCTTTTGCCGCTGTGACAAGCGGTTTTTGCCCCATGCGATTATTTTTTCAGCGGGTGATGCATCTTGGTCGCGCGAGCCCACGTTGAGCCGCCGGCTTCTTGCGCAAGCGAGACGATGGGGCTAGAGCAGCAGTCAAATAGTGAAGGCAAGACCTTGGTTCGGACGCGGGAATGACGCGAATAACACGGCGCCAATTCGCCGGGGCGCTCTCTGCAATAGGCGCGCAATTTGCCCTCAAAGTCCCGGCGCTGGCGGCCTCAGACGTTCCCAAGCCGCGGTTCGGCTTTGAGAACGTCGTGCAGCGGGCGCACGACCTGGCGCTGGCGCCCTTCGACGCTGTGGTTCCGCCGCGTCTGCCGGATCCCTTCGACGCTTTGGACTTCGACACATGGCGAGGGATTCGCTTCAAGCGCGAGCATGATATTTTTGCGGGCGCGGACGGCGGCTTCCGGCTAGAGACGTTCCATCTCGGCTTTCTCTATCGTCGCCCGATGACGGTGAATATGATCCGCGACGGCATCGCGACGCCGATTCCCTATTCGCCGGCGCTCTTCGACTATGGTCGCCTCAAGGTCGAAAAGGCTCCCCCGGTCAACACCGGCTTCGCCGGCTTTCGCCTGCATTTCCCGGTCAACGAGCCTCATGTTCACGACGAGGTGATCTCCTTCCTCGGCGCGAGCTATTTCCGCTTTCTCGGCCGCGATCAGAAATATGGGCTTTCCGCGCGAGCGCTTTGCGTCGAGACCGGCTCCGAGCATGAGAGCTTTCCGTTCTTCCGCGAATTCTGGATCGAAACGCCGGAGAAGGGCAGCAATCACGCGACGCTCTATGCGCTGCTCGACGGCGAGGCTGCGACAGGAGCCTTCAGATTCGATCTCTTCGCTGGACAGGAGAGCGCGCTCGAAATCCAGGCGACGCTTTTTCCGCGGCGTGCGGGGATGAAGCTTGGCCTCGCGCCGCTCACGTCGATGTATCTGACCGGCGAAAACGACCGGGATGTGCGCGACGGCTTTCGCACGGAATTGCACGATTCCGACGGGCTCTTGATCCGCACCGGCGCCGGCGAATGGCTGTGGCGTCCGCTCACCAATCCGCCGCGAACGCGGATCTCGTCCTTTCTCGACAACAACAATCGCGGCTTTGGGCTGCTGCAGCGCGACAGAACGTTCGAATCCTATCAGGATCTTGATCTCGCCTATGAAAACCGCCCGAGCTATTTCGTCGAGCCTATCGGCGACTGGGGCGAAGGCCGCGTCGAACTGCTCGAACTGCCGACGCGTGACGAAACCAACGACAATATCGTCGCGAGCTGGACGCCGGCAAAGTCGCCTGAGCCCGGCGCGCCCTTCGTTTACGCCTATCGTATCACCGCCGGGCTCGACATGCCGCAGCTCGCGCCCAACGGCATGGTCGTCAACACCTTCGAGGCGCCGGCGCGGGCGCTTGGCTCGGCCGAACCTCTTGATCCCGACGCACATCGTTTCATCGTCGATTTCGCCGGCGGCGATCTCGCCTATTACGTGGTCGATCCGGGTCAGGTCGAAGCGGTGGCGACAACGAACGCCGGGCGCGTGTTGCGCGCCAGCGTCGTGGCCAACGCGCATATCGGCGGACTGCGGGCGCTCTTCGACGTTTCGGTGCAACCGGGCCAGACCGCCGATCTTCGGCTGTTTTTACGCGCGCACGGGCGGACGCTGACCGAGACCTGGACCTATCCGTGGACAGCCCCGGCGGCGTAACGCTCAGTCGTCCATGCTCTTGAGCCGCGTGGGGTCGAACGCCTCGACGTCGCGCAACAATTCAACGAAAGCCGTCGCCCAATAATCCGCCACCGCTTCGCCTTTCTCGGCGCTGGCTTTGGACGCGTCGCCCATGGCGCCCGCAGGCGAGAGGTCCTGCGCCATCCAGCCGAACCCCGCGGGGCGGTCGGCGCGCAACCAGGCGAAATCGCGCTCGAAGTCGAGCGTCGCCGGCGGGAAGTTCTTGGCGCGCGCCATGTCGACGAGTTCCGGCCGGAAAGCGAGCATGAGCGACGTTTCGATTTCGCCGCCATGAATCCCGTGGCGCAGCTCCCCCGCAGAGAACAGTCCATCCGGATAGCCGAAACGCGCCCAGGAGACGATGACCGCCAGCGCGCCGAAACGGGCGCGCAGATCAAGCGCCGCCTGCGAAATGAGCGCGGAATTGCCGCCATGCGAATTGAGAATCACCAGCTTTCTCACGCCGGTGCGCAGGACGCCCTCTGCGATCTCGAGGAGGACGCGCGACGCGGTCTCATTCGTCAGCGTCAGCGTGCCGGGGAAGTCGCGATGCTCGGTCGACACGCCGACGCTCTGGATCGGCAGAAAAACCGCTTCGAGGTCTTCGGGCAAGCGCGCCGCGACACGCTCGACGCATCCCTCCATGATCATCGCGTCGACGCCAAGCGGCAGATGCGGCCCGTGCTGCTCCACCGCAGCGATCGGCAGAACGGCGATGACGCGCGACATGTCATGCGCGCGCATGTCGCGCATCGAGAGCTCGGACCAGAAGGGCGACTGGAGCATGGCGCGCAGCATATGCGTCTTGCCTCCCGAGGGGAATGCGGCGCGCCCAACGGAACGCCTTAATGTTCGTCAGAGTCCCGTCAGTTTCATGAAGAGCTTTTGAGCCATCTCGGCGACAGGATATTTGAACAAGAAGAGTGGCGGCATCGGCAGCAGCGCAGCGGCGAGAATGATCGCCAGCAGGCGAATGCTGACAGGCGCCAGGCGCATATTTCGCACAACGCCGACGCTATTGCCGAGATCGGCAAGCGATTGCAGGTCCGGCGTCCCCAGCAAAGGCTCTCGGTCAGGAGACGCTTCACCAAACCATTTGCGCTCGAAATCCTCGACGTATCGCGCGGCAAGCACAGTGTAGTCGCGCAGTCCCCGTTCTCTGCATTCCATTAGCTTGAAGGCGAAGAAACAGGGCGGACCGAGAAACAGCACGATGTCGATGATCACAATGATGGCCGTCGCCAGATAGATCGGGTCAAACGACGCGCCGGCCGACATTTCTTCGGCGAAACCGGCGGCGACAAGCAGAGAGATGGCGAACGCCAGAGGCGCCAGATGGGTTTGGACGACTTCGAGATATCCGAGGCCCCCAACCCCGTCGGGATGCGTCGGCGTCAGGTGAAGCTCCATTCGAGCCAAGCGCCACAGGAATCGCCACCAGATCGCGAGCCGCCAAACCCAGCGAAACGCCAGAAAGCGAAAGAGCGGCAGACAGACCATCCAGTACCACAAGCCCGCAAGCGGCATGAGGGCCAAGGCTCGGCCTGATTCGGGCGACGCGGTCTTTCCAGACAGATGAAGCTGCGCCGCGAAAAGAAACATCAGCACTGTCGCCGCGAGCGAGGTCGCATCCGGAATCCAGGAATTGCTCCAGCGGGCGAGGCTTCGAACTTCAGCCTGTAAGGCTGGTAGAGTAGTTCTCGACGCCACGCCGGAACGCAGAAGGGTCGAGAGAAACTCCCTCGCTTGCCGATCAAACGTGGTTTCGCAAAAGAACAGCAGCGGAATGACCGCCAGCAACCGAATGTGCCCGCCGATGACCGAGAGCGTAAAGAACTTTCCGCGATCGCCTTCAAGCGCCGCCAAGGCGACGAGGACGATCCAGGGGACCAGCCCGAGGGCGATCCCCAGGGGGAGCGTATTCGGCCCCGGACGGACGAGGCCGAGTCGCCTTCCCAGCCTCTGAAGGGGGCCGCCAAGAAGCGAGAATTCGCTGAGCAGGTCGTCGGCGTTTTGCGGGCTGGCGGCGGATTGGCTCATGCACCCCTTCCGATGGTAAGCGCTGGGTTCGTTCGGGCGACGTCTTGCCGCTTTTGCCGGCGACAACGACATACTACCGCAAGCGACTTCGCGCGAATGCCGTTCCGACGATGCGCCCGCCTTCCGAACGGGCGCGCATGGAGCGCGCGAGACAAGGACCGACGCTCATGGCGAATAACCCCTTCACCCGACGCGAGACGCTGCGGCTCGCCGCCGTCGCGGCGCTTATCCCCGGATGGGCGCGCGCCGAAGGCGCGACGAAGGTCGTGATGCATAAGAGCCCGACCTGCGGATGCTGCGGCGCGTGGAGCGCGCGCATGCGCCAGGCCGGCTATGTCGTCGAGGAGATCGTCGAAGCCGATATGCCATCGGTGAAGAAGCGCCTCGGCGTGCCTGAGCCGCTGTCCTCCTGCCACACGGCCGAGATCGACGGCTACATCGTCGAGGGCCATGTTCCCCCGCAGGCGGTCGCGCGGCTCTTGAAGGAGCGGCCGAAAGCCGTCGGCCTCGCCGCCCCCGGCATGCCGGCCGGATCGCCGGGCATGGAGGGCGGCGCAGCGGAGGTCTACAGGCTGTATTTGTTCGACGCTTCCGGATCGCGCCCATTTGGCGACTGGCGGGGCGATAAGCCCGTCTGATCGGGCGCGGACGGCGCGATCGATTGATCCTGCGAAAGGCCGAGATAGCGGGCGGCGCCGCGGCCGGCCGCCAGTCCGGTGGCGAAGGCCGCCTGCAACAGGTAGCCGCCGGTCGGCGCGTCATAGTCGAGCATCTCGCCGGCGACAAAAACGCCCGGCAGCTTCTTGAGCATCAAATTTTCGTCGAGCTCGTCGAAGGAGACGCCGCCGGCGGTCGAGATGGCGCGCTCAAGACCGCCGACGCCCGTGACGGTGAGCGGCGCATTCTTGATGAGCCCGGCGAGCGTTTCCGCATCGCGCGGCAGGCCCTCCCCGCGCCCCTCGCGCAAGAGCCCGATCTCGACTTTCGAGAACCCGGCCTTGCGCAGAAAATTTGCATGCGACTGTTTCTGCGGGCGACGCGACAGCTTGCGCGTCAGGCATTCGAGGCTGGTGTCGGGCCGCAGATCGATCGACAGCGTCGTCGGGCCGTGTTTTTGCGTGACGTCGCGCAGCTGCGAGGAGAGCGCGTAAACCGGGCCGCCTTCGAGTCCGGCGCGCGTGACGACGACATCGCCGCGCGCCGTAGACGCGCCATGGCGCAGCAACGCCGTCTTGATCGGCTGGCCTTCGAAATCGTCGCGAAAGATCGCGCTCCACTCGATCAGGGCGCCGCTGTTGGCGGCGGCGAGCGGCGTAACGCGCACGCCCTGCGCGCCAAGCCGCGCCGCCCAGGCGCCGTCGGAGCCGAGCCGCGGCCAGGACGCGCCGCCGAGCGCCAGGACCAGGGCGTCGACCTTGCGGGTGAATTCGCCATCCGGGCCGATCAGGCGCAGCGCGCCCGATTCGGCGAAACCCGCGAAGTCATGGCGGGTCACGATCGTGACGCCAAGCCGCGACAGCCGCCGCAGCCAGGCGCGCAGCAGCGGCGAGGCCTTGAAACTTGCCGGAAAAACCCGGCCGCTGGAGCCGACGAAGGTCGTCTCGCCAAGCTCGGCGCAGAAGTCGCGCAGCGCCTGCGGCGTCCAGGCGCGGATGAACGGCGCAATTCTCGCGGCCGCCGCGCCATAGCGGGAGATGAAGCGCTCCAGGCCTTCGCTATGGGTGATGTTGAGCCCGCCCCGCCCCGCCATCAGGAATTTGCGCGCGGGGCTCGCTTTGTGCTCATAGATAACGACGCGCGCGCCGGCGCGCGCGAGCGCATCGGCGGCGAAAAGGCCGGCGGGGCCCGCGCCGATGACGGCGCAGAACGGAGCCTCGGCGTCGCTAATGGAAGAGCCTCCCTTGGGCGGCGTTTTTCGGTGCGCATAATGGCGAAGGTTCACGCCTCCGCTCGCGCCACGCCCGCGTTTCGGTGGCTCTCATATCATGTGCGCGTCGGCGCGCGGAAAAAAAGCTGAAATGACAGTCAAGGCTCTGCCTCAAATTGACGCATCCGCCGAGCGCTTCGAATTTCTCGTTGCGCCGCAGCATGCCGGCGCCCGGCTCGACCGCTTTCTCGCCGAACAGCCGGAGATCGTCGCCGCGCATCTGTCGCGCAGCCGCATCAAAGGGCTGATCGAGGACAACCGCGCGACCCTTGCCGGCGAGACGGCGCGCGATCCGGCCAAGAAGCTCGGCGCCGGAGATCACGTCACGCTCGACGTGCCGCCGGCGACTCCGGCCGAGCCGCAGGGCGAAGATATCGCGCTCGCCATCGTCTATGAGGACGAACATCTCCTCGTCATCGACAAGCCGGCCGGCCTCGTCGTGCATCCGGCGAGCGCGCATGAGAGCGGCACGCTGGTCAATGCGCTGATCGCGCATTGCGGCGACAGCCTTTCCGGCGTCGGCGGGGTGAAGAAGCCCGGCATCGTGCATCGCATCGACAAGAATACGAGCGGCCTGTTGGTCGTCGCCAAGACCGACGCCGCGCATCATGGCCTCTCGCGCCTCTTCGCCGACCACGGCCGCAAACTGTCGCTGACGCGCGAATATTTCGCCTTCGTCTGGGGCGTTCCCGACCGCGCGCATGGAACGGTCGACGCGCCGCTCGGCCGCCATTCGACGCAGCGCGAAAAGATGGCGGTGGTGCCGGAAGCGCGCGGCCGCGAAGCGATCACGCATTGGGAGAAGGTCGAAGATTACGGCGTCGCGGCGCTCATGCGGTGCCAGCTGGAGACCGGCCGCACGCATCAGATCCGCGTGCATATGGCGCATATCGGCCATCCGCTGATCGGCGACAAAACTTATGGCGCGGGATTTAAAACCAAGGTCGCGAAACTGACGCCCGCCGCGCGCGAGATCGTCGAGCGTTTGGACCGCCAGGCGCTGCACGCCGCGACGCTCGGGTTCGAGCATCCGGTGACGAAAGAGGAAATGATGTTTGAAAGCGAACTGCCGGAGGATTTGGCCGAGTTAAGGGAAGCGTTGCGTGAGCAGTGACGCGTCATTATCGTTCGGGCTATTTTTTGGGGAGCGCGTGATCCGTTGTCGAAAACACACGGCGCATATGGTTGATCGAGATTCTGCGGCAAAGCGGATTGGTCTGGCGATCATCGCCGCGATAGCATGCGCCTACGCGGCGGCTGGAGCAGGCGTTTCCGACGCGCCGTCTGTGGGGGCGATTTGCGGAGCGGCTGGATTTTCGATTGTGAGCGCCAAATACGGCGTGCCGAGTTTATCCCAGGATATCGCCAAAGAGGATTTGTGGGCCGCCGGTTTGATGGCCGCGATCGCGTTTGTTTTTCGGACCGACAGCCTCGATCTGCCTGACACAACGCGAGCTGCAATCGTTGCTGCAATGGTCGTCGCCGGAGCGACGGAAATTGTAAAGGGAGCAGGCGTGTTGGCCGGTTTCCACGCGCTGATGGCGACAGCCGTCGTTGCCGTCCTTTGCAGCGTCTTCGGCGGAGGAATTGGCGCTTTAGGCGGCAACGATCTTTTGATCGGCGCAGGCACTGGATTTGTCGTCGCCGTAATAGGCCTGAGCCCGATCGCTGCTTACATTGGCGCAATTCTGGGAGCGTCACTTCGCATCGGAGCGGACAATGGCTTTCAAGCCATTGCGCATCTCTTCCGCTAGGCGGAACTATTGTTTCTGCGAACTTGAGTTGAACGAGCTCTCTGGAATTACGCCTGAATACAACTGAGGAGAGCGGCAGGAGTTTCATCTTCCTGAGATGTCGCCGTCGCGGAAGTCGGAACAGTCGCGCAAGCAGACGCTGCTTGCTCAGGCACGCCGCCCAGCGCTACCATTCAGCGGGTTTTTATTATTGGAGGCGTCGCCTTGCGCAAATTTGCTCGTCCCTTCTTGCTTTGCTCGTCATTGTCGCTCGTCGCCTCAGGCGCGACGGCGGATACGCCTGCATCGGGAACTTTCGTCGCCCGTCAGTCCTGTCCCGCGCTTCAATCGATCAGAACCGGCGCCAATCCGGGCAATGTCAGCGTCGAGCCGAATGGGCATTATTCCATTTTCGCCAAGAACAAGCCGAATGCGACGCATTATCTCATCGATGTCCCCGACGCTCAGCCGGGGCGCCGGTGGGTCGCGGTCGGATGCGGCGAGGCGACGCTCGCTGAGGGCGGCGGCCAGCCGGGGAGCGGCGGCGAAGAAGCCTCCGGCGGGCAAGAGCCTGACGGCGGCCCCGCGGCGCAAAAGCCGGATTACATCCTCGCCGTGAGCTGGCAGCCGGCCTTTTGCGAAGGCAAGCCCGACAAGACGGAATGCGAAACGCAAAGACCCGACCGGTTCGACGCGACGCATTTCACGCTGCATGGGCTCTGGCCCAAAAAACAATATTGCAACGTCGATCGCCACATCGTCGCCGCCGATAAGGACAACAGATGGAACGGCCTGCCCGAGCCCGAACTCTCCGACGCGACAAGGCATGCGCTTTCAGAAGTCATGCCGGGAACGATGTCGCTGCTCGAACGGCATGAGTGGATCAAACATGGCACGTGCTTTCCGGGAAGCGCGGCGGAAATCTATTTTTCACGGATGCTCGCGCTGATATCTCAGCTGAACAGCTCCAAGGTTCAGGGGCTTTTCGCGGCGCATATCGGCGAGGAAGTCACGCGCGACCAACTCAAGGCGGCGTTCAATGAGACGTTCGGCGACGGCGCCGCGGATCGCGTGCGCGTCAGCTGCAAGCGAGACGGCGGCCGCAATCTCATCGTCGAGATGACCATCGGATTGGTGGGCGACGTCAAACCGGACAGCAAACTCGCCGATCTCATCGCCGCCGCGCCGGCGACGGACCCCGGCTGCCCAAGCGGGGTGGTCGATGCAGTGGGGTTGCAGTAGGCGGGGCTAGGAAAGCTTTGGACCCGAGCATCCGGCTCTCGCTCAGTACGCCGTAATGCCCGCGCTTGTCGCGGGCATCCACTTGGCTCACAGCGCGACCTCGTCCTTCCAAAAAGTTACTTGACTAACATGAAAAAGACGGCCCAACTTTTTGCAAAAGTTAAGGCCGTTGATGTCTGATTCTATTGAAGCACTCAGAACCGTTATATCTGGCGCGAAAGCTCTAATCGTTTGCGGCGCAGGGGTAAGCAGGGCCGTCACTGGGGGAGCCGCGCCCGGCTGGAAAAGCCTCATTGAGAGTGCGATCGATTCGGCTCCCAAAGAACCTGGAGAAGATTGGAGCGAACATTGCCGACAGGGACTGAAGCGGAAAGATCCTGACGCTTGGCTCACCTCAGCCGATATGGCTCAAAGAAAATTGGGAGGCTTCTCGAACAATAGCTATCGCGCTTGGCTGATGAAAAATGTCGGCGAGCTACAGGCGAGTGAACCCGCTCTACTCGACGCAATTATCGCACTGAACTGCCGTCTCGCGACAACCAATTACGATGGCCTGCTTTGCACGAAGAAAGGGGTGCAGCCCAAGACCTGGCGTAATCCCGACTCGGTCGCCGAAATTTTGACGGGAAAATCCCAGAATGTTTGGCATATCCATGGATATTGGGATGACCCAGAGTCCGTAATCTTTTCGACGGCTGATTACGATCGGGTGGGACGTAGTGATCGTACGCAATTTCTTCAGCAGCAAGCCGCCTTCGCCGATACGCTTATCTTCATAGGCTGCTCTGCGAGTGGCCTTGCGGATCAAAATGTCGGGCGTCTGTTAAATTGGTTCGGTTCGTCGTGGGGCGGGTTAGACAAGAAACACTTTGCATTAGTCACCGACGACGAGGTGGAAACGCCGGACTGGCCAGACAACGTCACTTTAGTTCCTTATGGGCCAAAGCACGAAAAACTGCCGGAATTCCTCCGAAGTTTAGCTCCCGAAAACTCGGAACCTCAAACCTCAGCGACCAAAGTCAACCGCATCGATTTGGCAATCCCCAATCCGCATCCGGTCGGACGTCGCGACGAAATCAACAGGGTCGTCACAGCCGCGACAGAAGGCCGTCCATGCCTCATCACCGGTGGGCCGGGTATGGGAAAATCAACGGTTGCGGTCGCCGCGAGTTATGATGAGAGGCTAATCAAAAAGTTTGGCGAAAGACGCGTGTTCGTCAATCTCGAAAATCGCACGGACCCTCTTGATATACTCATTCTTTTTGCCGCTGAACTCGGACTGAGTCCGGAACCGACACAGAGCGCCACTCTTGCGGCCATTCGCTACTCATGTGGACAGGAATCGACCTTCGCAATCTTGGACAATGTTGAAGGTTTGATCGAAGCCAATGAGCCCGAGGCCAGGCGCATTTTAGGTTTGCTGAGAGACACGACCGGCGTCTCCTTTGTTGTCACCAGTCGTGAAAGCCTGCCCGCTCTCGCGGATTGGGAAAAGATTGATGATTTACCGCCGCTAGCTCTCAATGAAAGCCGCGATCTTTTTTGCAAGATCGCGACGAACGTTCAGAAAGACGACCAGCACCTCGAATCGCTCTTGATCGCACTCGACGGTCACGCGCTTTCGCTCACGATCATGGCAAGCCGTGTGGATAGCGATCTTACGCTCGGTCCAATGCTCAGGCGATGGGAACAGGAGAAAGCCGAGTTGTTACGCCAGCCGGGCGCACAAGAAAATCGCCACAACTCGGTCGTGGCGTCGTTACGCGTTTCGCTCACTTCCCGGCATATGACTGTAATAGCCAAGCGGCTCCTAGCCGTTCTTGGCTTCCTCCCCGATGGCATCCCTGCAGGCGGGTTGAAAGCCTTTCTCGGCCAAGAAGATCGCCGGATCAAAGCGACCGAATCGGACGCGGCCAACGAAGTTCTACGCCGTCTGCGGCTCGTCGCGCCCCGAGCGGACGGCGCGATCAAGCTGCTTAATCCACTACGTGAAGCCGTGAGCATCGAAAGGCCGCTAAAAGGAGAGGAGCTTCAAAGAGTTGTAAGGGCGATAATAAAACTAACTGGAAAAGGTAAGTATTTCGGAACGGCAAAGTGGCCGGCGGCAGAGGCCGAACTACTGCCGCATCTACGAAATTTTACGCCGGTCCTCCTCCAAGCTGCTCGCGATCAGCCGATTCGAGAGGTTCGGCAAGCGATTGAGTCAGCCCGACAGCTTTCCATGGGGGAGCGGCGCTTTGACCCGTCGACGTTTCTTAAGCTGGCGTCGGTGCTGCAACGGCGCAATGCGAATGAGTCCAAGAACGCAGTTGCTCACGCATTTCATGCCGCGGGCTCTCTGGCGCTTTGTCGCGAAGATATGAATACCGCCCACACTCTTCTCGAAGAGGCGCGCGACATCTTTCTCCAGACCGGCGACCGGCTCGGGCAGGCAAACACGCATAGTTTGCTTGGCGATCTGGCGCTCAGACGCGACGATCTGGACGCCGCTCAAAACTCTTTCGAAGAGGCGCGCGACATCTACAATAAGATTGGCGACCGGCTCGGGCAGGCGAATACGGTTCGAAGGCTGGGCGATCTGGCGCTAAGACGCAACAATCTGGACGCCGCTCAAACCTCTCTCGAAGACGCGCACGACATCTACCATAAGATTGGCGACCGGCTCGGGCAGGCGAATACGCTTAGATCGCTGGGCGATCTGGCGCTAAGACGCAACAATCTGGACGCCGCTCAAACCTCTCTCGAAGACGCGCGCGACATCTACCATAAGATTGGCGACCGGCTCGGGCAGGCGAATACGCTTAGATCGCTGGGCGATCTGGCGCTAAGACGCGACGATCTGGATACGGCCCAAACTTATCTCCAGGAGGCGCGCGATATCGGCCTCCAGATCGGCGATCGGATTGGGAGGACGAATGCGCTTCAATCACTGGGCGATCTGGCGCTAAGACGCGACGATCTGGACGCCGCCCAAACCTATCTCCGGGAGGCGCGCGATATCTCCCGGAAGATTGCCACAAGACTGCTTGAGACAAACGCGAACTATTCGATCGGGCAAGTCGAAATGAGACGAGACGCCACTCGCTCCGAAAGAACTTTTACTCAGGTGTTGCAGTCATATGAGTCGCTTGGCGAGCAATGGGGCATCGCCCACAGCCACTTGCGCCTTGCGCAAATCGCCGCTTTTCGGGGCGACCGCTCTCGTCTGCCTGAAGCGGTCAACAAAATACTAGAGCTCGAAGCGAGCCATCCAACCAAACTGGCGGCGCCAGGTTGGCGGGCGTTTTGCGCCAGCCTAACCGAAGTTGACGAAGCTAAGCGCGCGTCCTTGCGCGATGAAGCTCGGCGCGCTTGGACCGAAATCGGAGATATTGGTCTGATCAAGAATTACCTCGACTTCGAAATCGAGGTTCCCGATCATACCAACGCAGAAGACTGACTGAGCCCCCTCACTCCACCAGCGCGGCCTTGCCCTTCGCCTTCTTGCGGTCGTTGGGGTCGAGAAACACCTTGCGCAGGCGGATCGACTTCGGCGTCACTTCCACCCTCTCGTCGTCCTCGATATAGGCCAGCGCCTTCTCCAGCGTCATCTGGATCGGCGGCGTCAGGCGCACCGCCTCGTCCTTCGATTGGGTGCGGATGTTGGTGAGCTGCTTGCCCTTGAGCACATTGATCTCGAGATCATTGTCGCGCGTATGCTCGCCGACGATCATGCCCTTGTATACCTTCCAGCCCGGCTCGATCATCATCGGGCCGCGATCTTCCAGCTTCCACATGGCGTAGGCGACGGCCTCGCCGGAATCATTGCTGATCAGCACGCCGTTGCGGCGGCCCTGAATCTCGCCCTTGTAGGGCGCATATTCATGGAACAGGCGGTTCATGATCGCCGTGCCGCGCGTGTCGGTGAGAAGTTCGCCCTGATAGCCGATGAGGCCGCGCGTCGGCGCATGGAAGACGAGACGCAGGCGATTGCCGCCCGACGGGCGCATCTCGATCATCTCGGCCTTGCGCTCGTTCATCTTCTGCACGACGACGCCGCTATGCTCCTCGTCGACGTCGATGACGACCTCTTCGATCGGCTCGAGGATCTCGCCGTTCTCATCCTTCTTGAAGACGACCTTGGGGCGCGAGACGCCAAGCTCGAAGCCCTCGCGGCGCATGGTCTCGATCAGAATGCCGAGCTGCAATTCGCCGCGGCCCGAGACGATATAGGCGTCGCCTGCCGGCGCGTCCTCGACGCGCAGCGCGACATTGCCTTCGGCCTCCTTGAAGAGGCGCGCGCGGATCATGCGGCTCGTCACCTTGTCGCCTTCCGTGCCCGCGAGCGGGCTGTCATTGACGAGGAAGGTCATGGAGAGCGTCGGCGGATCGATCGGCTGCGCCTGCAGCGGCTCGTTGACTTCCAGCGCGCAGAGCGTGTCGGCGACGTTGAATTTTTCAAGGCCGGCGATGGCGACGATGTCGCCGGCCTCCGCCTCGTCGATCGGCTGGCGCTCGATGCCGCGGAAGGCGAGAATTTTCGACACGCGGCCCTGCTCGACGATCTTGCCGGTGCGGTCGAGCACCTTCACCGCCTGATTGGGCTTCACGCTGCCGGCGAAGACGCGGCCGGTGATGATGCGGCCGAGATAGGGATTGGCCTCGAGCAGCGTGCCGAGCATGCGGAAGCCACCGTCCTCGACGGTGGGCGCCGGCACATGTTTGACGACGAGATCGAAGAGCGGCGCCATGCCGTCCTGCGGGCCGGTCGGCTCCTCGGCCATCCAACCCTGCTTGGCGGAGCCGTATATGATCGGAAAGTCGAGCTGCTCGTCGGTCGCGTCGAGCGCGGCGAAGAGATCGAACACCTCGTTGACGACTTCCGAGACGCGGGCGTCGGGCTTGTCGACCTTGTTGACGCAGACGATCGGCTTCAGGCCAATCTTGAGCGCCTTGCCGACGACGAATTTCGTCTGCGGCATCGGGCCTTCGGCGGCGTCGACGAGCACGATGGCGCCATCGACCATCGACAGGATGCGCTCCACCTCGCCGCCGAAATCAGCGTGGCCGGGCGTGTCGACGATGTTGATGCGCACGTCTTTCCAGGTGATGGACGTGGCCTTCGCCATGATGGTGATGCCGCGCTCTTTTTCGAGGTCGTTCGAATCCATCACGCGTTCGGCGACGCGCTGGTTCTCGCGGAACGCGCCCGACTGCTGGAGCAGGCGGTCGACGAGCGTGGTCTTGCCATGGTCGACGTGGGCGATGATGGCGATGTTGCGCAGCTGCATGTTCAAAGGCCGGCCAGGTAAAACAGCCGCCTCTGCGGCCGCTCGAGAGCGGCCGGGAACTAGAGACGCTGGCTGTTGTTGCGATGCAGCGTCTCATACCTCAAGGCGGGGGAATTTGGAAGCGGAGCCGGCCTGGGCGATCCCGCCCAGGGCCAGACGCCGCCCGAACCGCGGGCTACCGCGCCGGGCATTGCTCCCGGCAGCGCCGCCAGGCGGGGATGCACTGCGACCCCAGGCCGCCATCGGCGAGACAGGCGTCCCGCTCGGCGTTGCATTCCCGCAGGCACTGCTCCCGCGGCGTCGGCTCTGGCGGCGGGGGCGGCGGAGGCCGTGGCGCGGTGAAGGTGGTGAGATCTCCGAGCTCTTGCTCGATCATGCTCATCGGGCTGAAGACAAAGGAGCTGCCATCGTCCGGTCCTCCCCACAAAATGCCGTGCAGGCTCGCCTGACTGCCGGTCGGCAGGATGGAGAAGACGGGCGAGCCGCTGTCGCCATTGTCCGTCAGCTTGTTCGTCCCGCTCACCCGGCCGACGCGGCTCTGGCACAGCAGCCTGACGTCGGTGTCCGCGACATTGACGTCGATGCAGGTCGCGCGCACGTCGCCGAAGGCCCAGCCCGTCGTGCGGCCGACCTTGTTGAGCCTCATGCCCACCACGGAGTCCGGCGTCTCGCTGACGATCAGAAATGTGCTCGGAGAGCCGTTGATCGTCAGCGAGCCGGTATTGTTCGTCGTTCGCGCGATTTCGAAGCGCCCGCGGTCGATGCGATAATCGGCGTAGGCGCTGTCGCTGAAGCGGCATTTCTTGCCCGATGGGCACACGCCGCCGGTGAAGTATCGCGGATCGCTATCCTCATCGCCGATCTTATTGCCGGAAAGCAGCGGATCGTTCGGCTGATGAAAATCGTCGTCATTGCTGACGCCGCGATTCTTGGTGCAGTGAGAATTAGTCACGAAGCCGTCGCGTCCGTTGCGCACGACATTGAAGCCCAGCGTGCAGAGCTTAAAGGCGAAAACGCCGGTGTCGATTTCGATCTGAACGCCGGCGGGCACCGGCCGACGTTTATCGCGCAACGAGGCGTGAAAACGGATCGGCTGCGTTTCTTCGATGATCAGCGCTTCGAACGGAACGCCGAGCGATTTCGCCAGAGCTTCGAATCTTTGTCGCGACGGATCGCCGACGACGCCGATGGTCACGCGATTGCGGCGTTCGTCGAGATCGACGAAGACGATCTCCTGGCCGTCGAGCGCCGGGCTGAAGCTTTTCTTCCATTTGGCGAGTTCGACGACGTCGTAGTCGCCTTTGATGATGTTCGGTTCTTGAGCGCGGCCTTTGGCGGCGGCGTTTTGCGCCAGGAAATCCGCGCCGAGCACGCTGGCGATGGCCGACGTGACCTGCGACCGCGCAGATTTCATCGCGTCCGCGCTGCGTAGTTCGGGGGCGTTTTTCATATAGACCTGCAGCGCGCCCTTCTCGTCGAAATACATCCCGCCGAAGCCAGGCGCCTGCTCGCCAATTTTCACGAGCTTGTCGTCGAAGGTGGAGACGGGCGTGGCCGGCGCTGCGGGCGCTTCGCTCTGCTGCGCCATGGCGGCTGTCGCGATCGTCACGGCGATCGCCACGATAGATTTCAGCAATAATTTAAGGCCCATCGCGCCCTCCATGAAATCATGCGCGGCGTGCGAGCGCGCATCGCTCGCGTTCGCCGCCAAATGGCGCCAAATATGGACGTCATTGCCAGCGTAGGACGTTTGCGCCAGCGTCGCGTCGTTTATTCGAATGAGAACTAGGGCGCCGTGCCGCGCTCGGCCACTGGCGTCCACAGCACCTGCTCGATGCGCGCCGCTCCCGTCGCGAGCATCACCAGCCGGTCGAAGCCCAGCGCGACGCCGCAGGCCGGCGGCATCTCAGCCAGAGCGGCGAGAAAATCCTCGTCGATCGGATAGGTCTCGCCGTAGATGCGGCGCTTCTCCTGCATCTGCGCCTCGAAGCGCCGGCGTTGCTCCGCCGCGTCGGTCAGTTCGGCGAAGCCGTTGGCGAGCTCGACGCCGCAGACATAGAGTTCGAAGCGATCGGCGAAGTGCGGATCATCGGCGTTGGCGCGGGCCAGCGCCGCCTCGCTCACCGGATAATCCGTCAGGATCGTCGGCCGCTCGCGACCGAGCATAGGCTCGATCTTTTCGGACATGATCTTGCTGAACAGATCCGACCAGTTGTCGTCCTCGACGACGCGTATGCCGTCCCGCGCGGCGGCGCGCGCGAGTCCGTCACGGTCATTGAGCAGCGGTTCCAAATCAATGCTGGCGTGGGTCGCAAAGGCGTCGCAGACGCTGATGATCTGCGGTTCTTCGAAGGGATCGCAAACGCTGCCCATCCTGGCGAAATCCGTCGCGCCCGCCGCCCGCGCCGCGCTCGCCAGCAGTCCAGCGCAATCCTCCATCAGCCGCAGCGTCGGCGCCTCAGCGCGATACCACTCCAGCATGGTGAATTCCGGATGGTGCAGGGCGGAGCGCTCACGATTGCGGAACACATGCGCAAGGGTGAAAATCCGCTCCTCGCCCGCCGCGAGCAGCTTCTTGCAGGAAAATTCCGGCGAAGTATGGAGATAAAACCGGCTCCGCTCGCCGGCCGAGCCGATCAACTCCGTCGCGAAGGCCGAAAGATGCGTTTCATTGCCGCCGGATAGCTGAAGCGCGGCCGTTTCGACCTCGGCGAAGCCTTCCGCGGCGAAGAAGCGGCGGGTGGCGGCGGCGATCGCCGCCCGCGCCTTGAGAAAGGGCTTGCGGTCGGCATAAACATCCCGAGCCCACCAAGGCGACGCGCGCGTCATAAGGTCTCCCGCGAGGCGGGGCCCCGGATTGCCGGCGCGCCCGAAATATGGTCTGACCGCCGTTCATAAACCAGGCCGGCAATAAGGGATACGGACGTGAAAGTCATCGCCAGTTCGATTCGCAAAGGCAATATCATCGAGAGAGATGACGGGCAGCTTTACGTCGTCCTGACCGCCGAAAGTTTTTTCCCCGGCAAGGGCACGCCGACGACGCAGATCGACATGCGCCGCCTCTCGGACGGCGTCAAAACTTCGGACCGCTACAAGACGACCGAACAGGTCGAGCGCGCCTTCGTCGAGGATCAGGATTTCAGCTATCTCTACAATGACGGCGACGGCTATCACTTCATGAATCAGGCGAGCTATGAGCAGATCATCGTGCCCACCGATGTGATCGGCGATCAGGCGCAGTGGCTGCAGGAGGGCATGGTCTGCATCCTGTCGATGTTCAACGGCGTCGCCGTTGGCATTCAGTTGCCGCCGCGCGTGACGCTGGAGATCATGGAGACAGAGCCGGCGATGAAAGGCCAGACCGCATCCTCATCCTATAAGCCGGCGAAGCTCGCCAATGGCGCGCGCGTGATGGTCCCGCCGCATATTCAGCCGGGCACGCGCGTCGTGATCCAGACCGAGGACGGCGCCTATGTCGAGCGCGCCAAGGATTGAGGGGGCGTATCCCTCCCCTCGACGGGGAGGGTGGTTCGCGTGGCGAACCAGGTGGGGTGAAAAGCTCCCCCACCCGCGCCGCTTTGCGGCGCGACCTCCCCGCAAGGGGGAGGTATGCGCCCCCTACCCCAGAAATTCGCGCAGCTTCTTCTCCACGCCGGATTTATCCTTCAGCTCGCATTCCCAGACCGTGACCGCGCGCCAGCCGATCGCCGCGAGCGCCGCCTGATGCGCCGCGTCGCGCGCGACGTTTCGCGCGATCTTGGTGCGCCAATAGTCGGCGTTGGCCTTAGGGCTGCGCGCGCCGCGAGGGCACTCATGCCCGTGCCAGAAGCAGCCATGGACGAAGATCGCCAGCTTGCGGCCGATGAAGGCGATATCCGGATTGCCGGGAACGTCTTTG
This sequence comes from Methylocystis rosea SV97, assembly GCF_000372845.1. GTDB lineage: Bacteria > Pseudomonadota > Alphaproteobacteria > Rhizobiales > Beijerinckiaceae > Methylocystis > Methylocystis rosea. The sequence goes on along the minus strand of NZ_KB889963.1, from coordinate 1,223,721 downwards.
CGATGCAGCCGATAGCCCGGCGCGAAACGCCTCAACATCGTCCGCACGGCGATTTCAGGAGCGGTGTCGCGCCCCTTCACCGCCCGCATGATGGCGGAGCGTTGGGCGGGTGTTTCTTTGACGGTCACGCGCAATGCCCCCTCCCCAGCCCTCCCCCGCTGCGCTTCGCTTGCGGGAGAGGGGGCAGAGACCGCCCGTCATAAAGGTTGGGGCTCGCGCGGCAGCGCTGATCGGGATGGTTCCCTCTTCCGCGCAGCGGGGGAGGGTTAGGGAGGGGGCTCAAGCCGCCTCCTGTACGGCGCATGTATTCAGCAACGGCCCTAACAGGCTCGCCGCGAGATGGCGCACGACCGGAACGACGACGCCGTCGCCAGTCAGATGATAGGCGTCGCCATAGGTCGCGGGGAGCAAATAATCTTCCGGCAGGCCCATCAGCCGCGCGGTCTCGCGCGCGGACATCAGCCGCGAACGCACCTTGCCCTTATTGACCACCAGCACATATTGCCGGCTCGAGCCGCCGGCCGGCGTGCGCAAGCAACCGGCGATCTCGTCAAAGCGCGCCTCGGCGCGCTGGATTTTTTCGCCGGAGTGATAGCGCGTGCGACGATAAAGCGTTCCGACCATTTTGCGCCCGGCGCGTTTCGCCTCGACGATTTTCGCGAGATTGACGTCGCTCATCATGGCGATGAGCGCATTTGTCTCGCTTACGCTATGCCACGCCACATCCGTCGGAGCGTCTTCAATCGCGTCGATCAGCGCTGTATTGCGCAGCGGCGGCGCCGGCAAATTCCACCAGAGCCAGTTGTCGCGTTGCCGCTTCGGCAGGCGTTCATGCGCCGCGACAAGCGCGCGGGTGTGAAACGGCGCGTTTGCACTCTTCCTCATCAACGCAGAAGGAACCGCGACATCCTCGCGCGCGGCGATGATGAACAGCCGCGGGCGGGACTGCGGCACGAACAGCGCCGCGTCGATGACCAGCGCGCCAAACCTGTAGCCCTCTTTCGCCAGCGCCTCGCAGATTTTAGTAAAATCCTTGCCGCCATGCGAGGTCAGCGCGCCGCAGACGTTTTCGAGCACGATGACCGACGGCGCACGGCCCTCATTGCGGAGCCCCTTCATCAAATCCCAGAACGGCCAGAACGTCCCGGATCTTTCGCCCTTCAGTCCCGCGCCGGCGCCGGCGAGCGACAGGTCCTGACAGGGGAAGGACGCCCAGACGAGATCGGCGCGGCCTGGCAACTGCCCTGTGGATAACTCGCGCACGTCGCCGACGTGCAGCGCCTCGCCGCCCCAATTGGCGCGGTAGCTCTCCGCCTTTTTGCGATCGAAGTCATTGGCGAAAAGGCAGCGCCAGCCGTCGCCGAGACCGGCGCGGGCCATGCCGCCGCCGGCGAAGAATTCATAATAGGCAGGCCTATGGTCCATGCGCGATTCGCTCCAGGTGCAGCGTATCCGCCTGGCGCCGGCGCCGCGACTGAAAAGAAGGGTGACGGCTTTGCGAACGCGAAACCGAGAACACTGTCACATAGGTTTTATGCTTCTGTGATTGGGAAAACTCCCGACCTGCTGGCTGGGTCAACCGGGGCGACAGCTTCGCGCAGGCGCTGCCTGACGCATGTGCGCCTGCTCAGCGATGATGGAGTAAATAATGAAAAAGTTCCTGCCTCTCTTAGCGCTGATTTTATCGCCAGCCTTTGCTCACGCGGAGGAGGCCTTCGACTGCAATAAGAAGTTCGACGGCGAAGTCGAATGCAAGGTCAAGAAGGACAAGGTCGCGGTTAAAGCCGTGGCGATCGACGGCGGCGAATGCGCCGCGCCGACCTCCTCGAAGGTCTACGGAAAGGCCATGAAGAAGGGCGACAAGTTCAAGCTGCCCGGCGCGCTTGAGTGCTTTTACGTCAGCGGATTCACCATCACGACGACGGACGGCAAGACCCAAAAATTTTACGCCTTCTAAAAGGCGATCCGCCTGAGCGCGCCGCCGCTCAGGTGGCCACGACCATCACATGCACGGTGGGCTTCTTGCCCCAGACGGACGATACGGCGCCGCGTACGGCGCGCTCGATCGCCTTTGAAACGGCGTCGGCGTCGCGGCGCCGCGGACGCGACAGTCCCTCGAAAGCCGCAAAGAGCGCCTCGTCAATGACTTCGCCCATCTCCTCGCCGAATTTGCCGCGTTTCGGCACCCCAGCGAAGACGACGTCCGGATCGCCGACGAGCTCGCCCTTGCGGTCGACCGCCAGCGCGATGGAAATGACGCCGGTGACAGAGAGGCGCAAGCGGTCACGCACGGCCCCGTCGTCTTCGGTCAGGACGACGTCGCCATCCTTCATCAGACGGCCGTGTGGGGCCTTCCCGATGATGCCCGGCGCGCCCGGCGCCAACCGTACGATATCGCCATTACGCGCCGAGACGACCTGAGACACGCCATGTGACTTGGCGAAGGCTGCATGCGCCGTGAGATGATGCGCTTCGCCATGCGCCGGCACGGCGATCTGCGGCCGGATCCATTCGTACATTTGCGTGACTTCGCCGCGACGCGGATGGCCTGAACAATGCACGAGGTGGTCGTGATCGGTGATGACCTCGACGCCGATGTCGCATAGAGCGTTGATGACGCGAAAGACGTCGCGCGCATTTCCCGGTATCACGCGCGAAGAGAAGATCACCCGATCGCCCGCGACAAGCTTGATCGCCGGATGTTCGTTCACCGCCGCCCGGGCCATGGCGGCGCGGTACTCGCCCTGGCTTCCGGTCGCGATGACGACGGTCTTGTCGCGCGGCAAGGTCGGCAGCAATTCCGGCGCGTGAAATCCGGGCAGCCCGTCGAGATAGCCGCAGTCTCGCGCGACCTGGATGGCGCGATCCATCGCCCTCCCCGCCACGACGACGGTGCGCCCGCAGGCCTGCGCCGCTTCGCCGATGCCGCGCAGCCGCGCAATATTGGACGCGAAGGTCGTGACCAGCACCCGGCCCGGCGCTTCGGCGATCAGCGTGCGCAACGTGCGCGCGACATCGGCCTCCGAAAAACTGTCGCCCTCGCGCAGGATGTTGGTCGAGTCGCAGATGAGCGCCGTGACGCCCTCGTCGCCAAGCGCGCGGAGCCTCGCCTCGTCGATGCGCGTTCCAACGCCGGGCTGCGGATCAATCTTCCAGTCGCCGGTGTGGAGCAGCAGGCCGAGCGGCGTGCGGATCGCGAGCGCATTCGCTTCCGGAATCGAATGCGCGACCGCGACATATTCGACCTCGAATGGATCGAGATCGAGCTTTGCGCCGGCATGCGTCAGGGAAATGTCGATCTTCGGCGCGCCAGGTTCGTTCAACCGCCGCACTTCCAAGAGGCCCGCCGCAAAGGGGGTGGCGAACACCCTGCATTTGAGCCGCGGCCATAAGGTCGCGAGCCCGCCGATATGATCCTCATGCGCATGGGTGATGCAAATGCCGACGAGATCGCGCGCGATCTTCTCGACGAAGGCGATGTCGGCGAAGACGAGGTCGACGCCGGGAGCCTCCGGCCCCGGAAAGCCCAGGCCGCAGTCGACCATCAGCCATTTGCGCGCTTTCGGCGGCCCGTAGCCGTAGAGCGCCATGTTCATGCCGATTTCGCCCAAGCCGCCGAGCGGCACGAAGACGAGGTCTGCGTCCGGCGTCGTCATGCGACGCCTCCCGCCGTAGTCTGTCGCGGGCCGAGCGACACGTCGCCCGCCTCGATGACACGCTCGCCGTCTCGCGTCGCCAATACGAGCCGGCCGATCGCGTCGATGGTCGCGAGGCGCCCCTCGACGGTCTCGCGCGGCAGCTCAACGCGGATTTGGGCGCCGAGGTAGGCGGCGTCCGCCAGCCAAGCGTCTCGGATGCGGGCGAAGCCTTCGCCGCCCCGCCAAAGATCAAGCGTGTCGACGAGCGCGTCGGACAGATGCGTGAAGAGCGTCGCAGCGTCTGGCGCGTTCGTCCCGATCGACGCCAGCGCGCGTGCTTCAAAGGGCAGATCGCGCGGCGCCTCGGCGCAGTTGACGCCAAGGCCGATGATCGCGACGAAGGCGCGCGGCGCGCGCGCATCGCCTGTCGGCACGCCGACATTCTCAAGCAGAATCCCGCCGAGCTTGGCGCCCTCGAGCAGAAGATCATTGGGCCATTTCAGCGCGAAGCGGCCGGCGCCGCCTGTCGCGGCGCGCAAGCCGCGCATGGCCGCGACGCCCGCCACGAAGCCGAGCTGCGGCGCGACGGCGGCGTCGCCGAAATCGCCAAGAACAAGGCTCGCATGAAGATTGCCCGGAGGCGAAATCCAGTCGCGTCCGAGACGGCCATGCCCGCGCGTCTGCCGCGCGGCGACCACCCATAAAGGTCCTCGCTCGCCCGCCTCGATCAGACGTCGGGCTTCGTCATTGGTCGAATCGACGCTCTCCAGCGCGAGGAGGCGCACGCCGTGGGCGCGCGCCAATGATCCCAACTCCACGCGCGAATTACCTCCCTAGAAAAGCGACTTCGCCGCCGCCGCCGCCGCATCCATGACTGGGGAGGGATAGACCCAAAAGCCAAGCAGCGCCAGCGTGGAGGCGCCAAGCACCGCGCGCAGCGCCATCGGCGCTCGGTCGAAGGCCGGCGCCGGTTCATCAAAATACATGACCTTGACGACCCGCAGATAATAATAGGCGGCGACCGCGCTCGCCAGGACGCCGATGACCGCGAGGCCGAAGAGGCCAGCGTCGACCGCGGCGAGGAGCACGTAATATTTGGCGAAAAAGCCCGCGAGCGGCGGAACGCCGGCAAGCGAGAACATCAGCATCGCCAGGAAGAAGGCCATCCAGCTATTGGTGCGCGACAGGCCGGCGAGGTCGGAGACGTTCTCGACATATCTGCCTTCGACGCGCATCGCGAGAATGGCGGCGAAGGTCCCGAGCGTCATGATCAGATAGATCGTGAGGTAGATCGCGACGCCGCGCACGCCCGCCTCGTCGCCGGCAGCCAGTCCGATCAGCGCAAAGCCCATATGGCCGATCGAGGAATAGGCCATCAGCCGCTTGATGTTCTCCTGTCCGATGGCGGCGAAAGAGCCCAGCAGCATCGAAGCGATGGCAATGAAGATGATGATCTGGCGCCATTGGTCTTTCACGCCGGGAAAGGCGGTAATGACAATGCGCACGGTGATCGCCACCGCCGCCATTTTGGCGGCTGAAGCGAAGAACGCGGTGACCGGCGTCGGCGCGCCCTGATAGACGTCGGGCGTCCACATATGGAACGGCGCCGCCGACATTTTGAAGGCGAGCGCGGCCAGGACGAAGACCAGCCCGAAGATCACGCCAATCGGCGCGGAGGTCGAAACAACCGCCGCGATCCCGGCGAAAGACACCGTTCCGGAGAAGCCGTAGAGCAGCGACGCGCCGTAAAGCATCATGCCGGAAGAGAGCGCGCCGAGGACGAAATATTTCAGCCCGGCCTCCGACGATCGCCCGTCGTCGCGCGCGAAGGCGGCCATGACATAGAGCGCCAGCGACATCAGCTCGAGGCCGAGATAGAGCGCGATGAGGTTATCGGCCGAAATCAGCAGCAACATGCCCAGCGTCGAGAGCATGATGAGCACCGGATACTCGAATTTTTCCAGCCCGTTGCGTTGCAGCCAGTCGACGGACAGCAGAATCGACACGATCGCGCCGATGAGCGTCAGCGCTTTCATGAAGCGCGAGAACCCGTCGTCGATATAGGCGCCGTCGAAGATGCTTGTGTCGGGCGTGCTCGACAGAGCAATCGCGACCAAGGCGAGGCCCAGAATGCCGACGGCCATTTCGTCGACGAGGCCAAAACCGCGCTCGCCGCGCCATGCGCCGATCAGGATGAGAACCATCACGCCGACGGCGAGAATGGTCTCAGGAAGAAAATGATGCGCGAGTTGAACGAAGAAGGGCATCGTCAGCGATCCGTCATTGGCCAGCCGCCGCGAGCTTAATCGCGTCGATGAGCGCCGTATGGGTCTGGATGAGATTGTCGACCGACGCCTGCGTCGCGCTCAGAATGGCCTGCGGCTGCACGCCGTAGTAAATCGTGAGCAGGACAAGCGGCGTGAAGATCGCAATCTCGCGCGGCGTCAGATCGGCGATGTTCTTGAGGCTGGCCTTGTCCAAGACCCCGAAGATCACGCGGCGGTAGAGATAGAGGGCGTAAGCTGCAGACAGAACGACGCCGCTCGTCGCGATCAGCGCGACCCAGCTATTCGCCTGGAAGGCGCCGGTCAGCGACAGGAACTCGCCGATGAAGCCCGTCGTTCCCGGCAGGCCGACATTCGCCATGGTGAACAGCATGAACACGAAGGCGTAGATCGGCATGCGGTTGACGAGGCCGCCATAGGCGGAGATCTCGCGCGTATGCATGCGGTCGTAGATCACGCCGACGCAAAGGAACAGCGCGCCGGAGACTAAACCGTGCGAAATCATCTGGAAGATGGCGCCCTGCATGCCTTGAGCATTGAGCGTGAAGAGGCCCATCGTGACGAAGCCCATATGCGCGACGGACGAATAGGCGATGAGCTTCTTGATGTCTTCCTGAACGAGCGCGACGAGCGAGGTGTAGACGATCGCGATCACGGACAGCGCGTAGATGAGCGGCGCGAAATTGGTCGAAGCGTCGGGAAACATCGGCAGTGAGAAGCGGATGAAGCCGTAGCCGCCCATCTTCAGCAGAATCGCCGCAAGGATGACGGAGCCGGCCGTCGGCGCCTCGACATGCGCGTCAGGCAGCCAGGTGTGCACCGGCCACATCGGCACCTTCACCGCGAAGGAGGCGAAGAAGGCGAGCCACAGCCAGGTCTGCATCTCCTTGGGGAAGTCGGTATGCAGCAGCACGGTGATGTCGGTCGTGCCGGCCTTGCCATACATGGCGAGGATCGCGACCAGCATGAGGAGCGAGCCGACAAGCGTGTAGAGAAAGAATTTGAAGCTCGCGTAGACGCGCCGCTTGCCGCCCCAGATTCCGATGATGAGAAACATCGGGATGAGGCCGCCCTCGAAGAAGAGATAGAACAGCACGATGTCGAGCGCGCAGAAGACGCCGATCATCAGCGTCTCAAGCACGAGGAAGGCGATCATATATTCCTTCACGCGCTTCTGGATCGAGTCCCAGGAGGAGAGAATGGCGAAGGGCATCAGGAAGGTCGTCAGCAGAACGAAGGGCATCGAAAAGCCATCGACGCCCATCTTGTAGACGAGGCCCGATCCGAGCCAGTTTTTCTGCTCGACGAACTGAAACGCCGCGCTTGTCGTGTCGAAGCCGGACCAGATGACAAGCGACAACGCGAAGGTCGCGAGCGTCGTCGCCAGCGTCGCCCATCGGATATTGCGCAGGCTCGCTTCATCATCGCCCTTCTGCGTCAGCAGGAAGGCGACGCCGACCAGCGGCAGAAAGGTGACGCCGGAGAGAATGCCGAAACCAAACATCAGCGCAGCCCCCCGGCGATGAAGTAAGTGACGACCGCCGCGACGCCGATGAGCATGGCGAAGGCGTAGTGATAGACGTAGCCAGTCTGCAAGCGCACGGCGAGCCTGGCGCCATCGGCGACTCGCGCCGCCACCCCGTCAGGCCCGAGGCCATCGATAATCGCGCCGTCGCCGCCCTTCCAAAACAGTCGGCCAAGAGCGAAGGCGGGCCGAACGAACAGGAAGTCGTAGAGCTCGTCGAAATACCATTTGTTGAGCAGGAACCGGTAAAGCCGCGGGAAGGTCCTCGCCAGCGCCTGCGCGGTTCCCGGCTTCAGCACATAGAAATAGAGCGCAACGGCGAAACCCAAAGCCATCACCACGGTCGGCGCAAGACCGACGCCGAGCGCCACGTCATGGAACTGATGGATGATGTGATTGTCGCGGCCGGTGAAGAGAGCGCCTTTCCAGAATTCATCGTAATCATGGCCGATGAAGTATTTGCCGAAGACGATGCCCGCGCCGAGAGCGCCGAGACCGAGCACCGCCAGCGGCGCCAGCATGACAATCGGCGACTCGTGCGGCGCGTGATGGCCATGGTCGTGGCCATGGCCATGGTCGTGCGAATGATCCTGATGCGTTTGATCACCATCCGCATGGACTAATTCCGCCGCCGTCGGCTCCTCATCCGCATGGTCCGTCTGAACGGCATGGTCCTTACGGGCTCCAAAGAAGGTCATGAACACCAGCCGCCAGGAATAAAATGAAGTCAGGCCGGCGGCGACCACGGTCGCGACAAAGGCGAACATCGCGACGTGATGATGTTCGCCCGCGGCGTAGGCTGCTTCGATGATCGCGTCCTTGGAATAGAAACCGGCGGTGAACGGGAAGCCCGTGAGCGCGAGCGTGCCGATGATCATCATCGCGAAGGTGAAGGGAATGTCCTTACGCAACCCGCCCATGTTGCGCATGTCCTGCTCGTGATGCATGGCATGAATCACGGAGCCCGCGCCCAGGAAGAGCAGCGCCTTGAAGAAGGCGTGGGTGAAAAGATGATAGACGCCGATGCTATAAGCGCCGACGCCTTCCGCAACGAACATATAGCCGAGCTGCGAGCAGGTCGAATAGGCGATGACGCGCTTGATGTCGTTTTGCACGAGGCCGACCGTCGCGGCGAAAATGGCCGTGACCGCCCCGACCAGCGTCACGAATTCGAGAGTCGCGGGCGCATATTCGAAAATCGGCGAAAGGCGCGCCACCATGAAGACGCCGGCGGTCACCATCGTCGCGGCGTGAATGAGCGCCGAGACGGGCGTCGGGCCCTCCATCGCATCCGGCAGCCAGGTGTGCAGCAGGAATTGCGCCGACTTGCCCATCGCGCCGATGAACAGCAGGAAAGTGGCGAGCGTCAACGCGTCGACATCCATGCCGAAGACATGGATCGTCTTGCCGGCAAGCCCCGGGACGGCGGCGAAGACCTCTTCAAAGCCCAGCGACTTCGTCAGCTGGAAGACGAGGAAAATCCCGAGCGCGAAGCCAAAATCGCCGACGCGGTTGACGACAAAGGCCTTGATCGCGGCGGCGTTCGCCGAGGGCTTTTGATACCAGAAGCCGATGAGCAGGTAGGACGCGAGTCCGACGCCCTCCCAGCCAAAGAACATCTGCACGAGATTGTCGGCCGTCACCAGCATCAGCATGGCGAAAGTGAACAGCGACAAATAAGCGAAGAAGCGCGGGCGATCCGGATCCTCGTGCATGTAGCCGATGGAATAGAGATGCACGAGGCTCGACACCGTGTTGACGACGACGAGCATCACCGCCGTCAGCGTGTCGACCCGCAGCGCCCAGTCGACCTTGAGGTCGCCCACGGTCATCCAATTGCCGATGATCGGCGCATAGCCGTGATCGTGGCCGAGCGCGACGTCGAAGAAGACGATCCACGACAACACGGCGCAGATCATCAAGAAGCCCGTCGTGACCAGCTCCGAGGCGCGCACCCCGATCCAAGGTCCGAGCGCGCCTGCGATCAGAAAGCCGACAAGCGGAAGAAAGACGATGGCGTAAATCATCGCTGGGGTCAGCCCTTCAAGGAATTGATGTCTTCGACGGCGATCGTGCCGCGGTTGCGATAGAAGGTAACGAGAATCGCGAGGCCGATCGCCGCCTCCGCCGCCGCCACGGTGAGCACGAAGAGCGCGAACACCTGACCCGTCAAATCGGCAAGCGACTGCGAGAAGGCGACGAAGTTCAGATTGACCGCAAGCAGGATCAGCTCAACCGACATGAGAATGACGATGATGTTCTTGCGGTTGAGGATGATGCCGGCGACGCCGAGCGTGAACAGGACCGCCGCGACGACGAGGTAATGCGTAAGGCCGATGGTCAGCATGATGTCCTCGTTAGACGCCGGTCCGAAACGGAACTTTCTTGATCTCGATCACATTTTCGCGCGTGCGCGCGTTCTGCTCGGCGATCTTCTGCCGCTTGATGTTGGGCTTGTGATGCAGCGTCAGCACGATGGCGCCGATCATGGCGGTGAGCAGCACAAGCGCGGACGCCTGAAAGAAGATCACATATTTCGTATAGAGGATTTGGCCGAGCGCCGCGGTGTTGCTCATTTGCGGAATGATCGGATTGGCGGCGGCGTCTGCCGCCGAAGGCGCCGAACTCCAGCCGAGCGCCACGAAACCCAATTCCGCAAGGACGACGACGCCAACCCCGACGCCGACCGGAAGATATTTGGCGAACCCCTGCTTCAGCTCGGCGAAATCGACGTCGAGCATCATGACGACGAACAGGAACAGCACCGCGACCGCGCCGACATAGACGACGATCAGGATCATCGCCAGGAACTCCGCGCCGGCGAGCAGAAACAGCCCCGCGCCATTGCAGAAGGCGAGGATGAGAAAGAGCACCGAGTGCACCGGATTGCGCGCGAAGATCACGACGCCGGCCGAGGCGATCATGATCGTGGCGAATAGGTAGAAAAATACGGCCTGCACGTTCTTCGTCCTTACTGCGCCGATGCGGCGTGTTCGTTCGCGTCTCTTCGTGTTACCTGTACTGCGCGTCCATCGCGATGTTGCGCGCGATCTCGCGCTCCCAGCGGTCGCCGTTATCGAGCAGACGCTCCTTGTTGTAGTAGAGCTCCTCGCGCGTCTCGACCGAGAATTCCGAATTGGGCCCCTCGACGATGGCGTCGACCGGGCAAGCCTCCTGGCAGTAGCCGCAATAGATGCATTTGACCATGTCGATGTCGTAGCGCGTCGTGCGGCGGGTGCCGTCGTTACGGCGCGGTCCGGCTTCGATGGTGATCGCCTGCGCAGGACAGATCGCCTCGCACAGCTTGCAGGCGATGCACCGCTCCTCGCCATTGGGGTAGCGGCGCAGCGCATGCTCGCCGCGGTAGCGCGGCGACTGCGGATTCTTTTCGTGCGGATAGTTGATCGTCGCCTTCGGCTTGAAGAAGTAGCGCATCGACAGCAGAAATGCGCCGACGAACTCGGTGAGGAAGAGCGACTTGGCGGCTTGATCGAGTTTCATGACGGCCTCAACTGCCTGCCGGTCCCGCCGGCCAGAACTGCAGCACGGCGGCGACGATGACGACCATGGCGAGGGAGATCGGCAGAAAGACTTTCCAGCCCAAACGCATCAGCTGATCGTAGCGATAGCGCGGCACGAAAGCCTTCACCATGGCGAAGAAGAAGAAGAAGAAGCTCACCTTCAGCGTGAACCAGATCACGCCCGGCACATAGGTGAACGGCGCGATTTTGATCGGCGGCAGCCAGCCGCCGAAGAACAGGATCGTCAGCAGCGCGCACATGGTGACGATCGCCACATATTCGGCGAGCATGAACAGAACGTAGGGCGTCGCGGAATATTCGATCATGAAGCCGGCGACGAGCTCAGACTCCGCCTCCACGAGATCGAACGGCGGACGATTGGTCTCGGCGAGCGCCGAAACGAAGAAGACGACGAACATCGGGAACAGGCGCAGCCAATACCAGCCGGCCATGCCGTAGGACGTATCCTGCGCGTTGACGATGTCGGTCAGATTGAGCGAACCGGCGCAGAGCAGCACCGTGATGATGACGAAGCCGATCGAGACTTCGTAGGAGACCATCTGCGCCGCCGAGCGGAGCGCGGACAGAAACGGATATTTCGAGTTCGACGCCCAACCGCCCATGATGACGCCATAGACGCCCAGCGACGACAGCGCGAAAATGTAAAGGATCCCGACATTGATGTCGCCGACCGCCCAGCCGTCGGCGACAGGAATGACGGCCCAGGCGGCGATCGAGAGCGTCGCCATGATGAAGGGCGCGAACAGGAAAACGCCCTTGTTGGCGACGTCCGGGATCACCGGCTCCTTGAGCGCGAACTTGAGGAAGTCCGCGAAGCTCTGCAGCAGACCCCAGGGTCCGACGACATTCGGTCCGCGGCGCAACTGCACCGCCGCCCAGATCTTGCGGTCGGCGAGGATCACATAGGCCACATAGATGAGCAACGCGACCGCCAGCAAAACGCTCTTCACGAGCGCGAGAACAAGCGGATACGCGATGAAGAAATCCGAAATGGCGCTCGCCCAACCGTCGCTCACGTCCAAAGCTCCTATTCCGCCGCCTGAGCAAGCCGGCCCTGCGCCAGCGCCGAACATTCCGCCATGACCGCCGAGGCGCGGGCGATCGGATTTGTGAAGAAGAAGTTTTGGATCGCCGGCGCGAAGGAATCCTTCATCGCCACGGCCGGATGGTTGGCGAGAGCGACGACCTGCGCGTGATCGCCCAGCGCAATCTCATCCAGTTCCGCGAAGTGCGGGTGGGATTCGACGAGCAGCCGGCGCAATGCCGCAAGCGAATCGAAGGGCAGCGGAGCTCCGAGCGCGCCGGAAAGCGCACGCAGCACCGCCCAGTCCTCGCGCGCTTCCCCCGGGGGAAACACCACGCGGAAGGCGCGCTGCACGCGGCCTTCCGTATTGACGTAAAGCCCGGACTTTTCCGTATAGGCGGCGCCGGGCAGGATCACGTCGGCGCGATGCGCGCCGCGATCGCCATGCGTGCCGATGTAAACCACGAAGGCGCCGGGTTCGATGGCGATTTCGTCGGCGCCGAGGTTGAAGATGAGATCCAGCGCGCCGGCCTTCGCCATGGCGCGCGCATCCAACCCGCCGGCGCCCGGCGTGAAGCCGAGATCGAGCGCGCCGACGCGCGCGGCGGCCGTATGCAGGACCGAGAAGCCGTTCCAGCCGTCGCCGAGACCGCCGAGCCTTTGCGCGGCCTGAGCGGCGAGCGTGAGCGCCGCCTCGCCGTCGTCGCGCGCCAGAGCGCCCTGCCCGACGATGATCAGCAGCTTCTCAGTCGGCTTTGCGGAGCGGATGAACTGCAGAAGCGATTCCGGCCCGGCCCCGAGATAGTCGTAGTCGTAGGTGAGGTCGGCGCGCTCGCCGACAAGCGAGATCTTGAAGTCGCCTCTGAGCCAGCGCTTGCGGAGTCGCGCGTTGAGAACAGGCGCTTCCTTGCGCGGATTGGCGCCGATGATGAGCGCGGCGCCCGCCTGCTCGATTCCCGCGACCGTCGCGTTGAAGAGATAAGAGGCCCGGCCGAACTTCGGATCGAGTTTGGCGCCCTCCTGGCGGCAATCGAGATTGGGCGTTCCAAGCTGCTCCGCGAGAAGCTTCAGCGCGAAGGTCTCTTCGACCCCGGCGAGATCGCCGACAAGCGCGCCAATGCGCGATGCGGACGTCGCCTTGGTTTTGGCGGCGACGGCGGCGAGCGCCTCCTGCCAGGAGGCCGGACGCAGCCGGCCGTTCTCGCGGATATAGGGGCGATCAAGGCGCTGCGTCTTCAGACCGTCGACGATCTGGCGCGTCTTGTCGGAAATCCACTCCTCGTTCACGAGGTCGTTGATGCGCGGCAGAATGCGCATGACTTCACGGCCGCGCGAGTCGACGCGGATCGCCGAGCCAAGCGCATCCATCACGTCGATTGTCTCGGTCTTCTGATATTCCCAAGGACGCCCACGGAAGCTTTGCGGCTTCGGCAGCAGCGCGCCGACGGGACAGAGATCCGCGACATTGCCCTGCAGTTCGGAGGTCATCGCGCTTTCGAGATAGGTGGTGATCTCCATATCTTCGCCGCGGCCGATCGCGCCCATGTCGCCCGTGCCGGCGACCTCCGCCGTGAAGCGGACGCAACGCGTGCAATGGATGCAGCGGTTCATCTCGGTCTTGACCAGGACGCCGATATATTTGTCCTCGACCGCGCGCTTATTTTCATGAAAACGCGAGCTGTCGACGCCAAAGACCAGCGCCTGATCCTGCAGATCGCATTCGCCGCCCTGATCGCAGATCGGGCAATCCAGCGGATGATTGATCAGCAGGAACTCCATCACGCCTTCGCGCGCCTTCTTCACCATCGGCGACTTGGTGAGGACTTCCGGCGGCGCGCCATTCGGACCGGGGCGCAGATCCTTCACCGACATGGCGCAGGAGGCCTGCGGCTTCGGCGGCCCGCCCTTCACCTCGACGAGGCACATGCGGCAGTTGCCGGCGATCGACAGGCGCTCGTGATAACAAAAGCGCGGAATCTCGGCGCCGGCCTGCTCGCACGCCTGCAGCAGGGTGAAATCCCCGGGCACGTCCACTTCGACGCCATCGACGAGAATCTTGGTCACTTCGCTCTCTCCGAAGTCTCGATGGGTTCGATCATCACTCGGCCGCCACGCGGATCGGATCGGGATGCGGATTGGCCGCATATTGATCGATGCGATGTTCGATCACGTCGCGGAAATGCGTGATGAGCCCCTGGATCGGCCAGGCCGCGGCGTCGCCGAGCGCGCAGATCGTGTGGCCTTCGATCTGCTTTGACACATCGAACAGCATGTCGATTTCTTTTTTATGCGCGCGGCCTTCGACCATGCGCTGCACGACGCGCCACATCCAGCCGGTGCCCTCGCGGCAGGGCGTGCACTGGCCGCAGCTCTCGTGCTTGTAGAAATAGGCGAGGCGCGCGATGGCGCGGATGATGTCGGTCGACTTGTCCATGACGATCACCGCCGCCGTGCCGAGGCCGGACTTCAACGCCACGAGGCTGTCGAAATCCATCGGGCAGTCGACGATCTCATGCGATGGCACGCAGCGGACCGACGAGCCGCCGGGAATGACCGCGAGCAGATTGTCCCAGCCGCCGCGCACGCCCCCGCAATGAGTCTCGATCAATTCGCGGAACGAGATCGACATCGCCTCTTCGACGTTGCACGGCCGATTGACGTGGCCGGAAATCGAAAAGAGCTTGGTGCCCGTGTTGTTGGGCCTGCCGATGCCGGAAAACCAGGCTGCGCCGCGGCGCAGGATGGTCGGCGCGACAGCGATCGACTCGACGTTATTGACCGTCGTCGGGCAGCCATAGAGGCCGACATTGGCCGGGAACGGCGGCTTTAAGCGCGGCATGCCCTTCTTGCCCTCGAGGCTTTCGAGCAGCGCGGTCTCCTCGCCGCAAATATAAGCGCCCGCGCCGTGATGGACGTAGAGGTCGAACGGATATCCGTGGACGTTGTCCTTGCCGATCAGCCGCGCATCATAGGCTTCGTCAACGGCCTTCTGGAGCGCGATGCGCTCGGCGATGAACTCGCCGCGAATGTAAATGTAACAGGCATGCGCGCCCATGGCGAAGCTCGCGATGAGCGCGCCTTCGACCAGCGTATGCGGATCGTTGCGCATGATCTCGCGATCCTTGCACGTGCCGGGCTCCGACTCGTCGGCGTTGATGACGAGATAATGCGGCCGCTTGGGATCAATTTCCTTCGGCATGAAGGACCATTTGAGGCCCGTCGAAAATCCGGCGCCGCCGCGCCCGCGCAGACCCGACGCCTTGATCTCATTGATGATCGAGTCGCGACCCTTGTCGAGCAGCGCCTTGGTGTTGTCCCACTGGCCGCGCTTTCGCGCGCCCGCAAGCGATCTGTCGCCCAGGCCATAAAGATTGGTGAAGATACGATCTGCGTCGGAAAGCATGGTTTTTCCTCTTCCCTCCGCTACTTCGCGCCGTCGCCGTAAAGCGAGGTCAGACTCGTCAGCTTGCCGACCGGCTCCGAAGAGACGCGCCCGATTTGCGAGCCGATCTTCACCGGGCGACCCGCGGCGAGATTGTCGAGAAGCTTCTCGAAATTCTCGGCGGTCAGATCCTCGTAATAGTCGTCGTTGATCTGCACCATCGGCGCGTTGCAGCACGCGCCGAGGCATTCGACCTCGAGCCAGGAAAACAGCCCGTCGTCAGTCACGCGCCGCTGAGGACCGACCCGGCGATGCAGCACCGCGATAAGGTCGTCAGAGCCGGCAAGCAGGCACGGCGTCGTGCCGCAAAGCTGGATGAAATATTTGCCGACGGGCTCGAGGTTGAACATCGAATAGAAGGTCGCGATTTCGAGCACGCGAATTTTCGCCATGCCGAGCGCGTCCGCGACTTTTTCGATCGCCGCCTGCGACAACCAATTGTCATGCTGCTTTTGCGCCTGCCACAGCGCCGGCACGACCATCGAGGCCTGTCGGCCATCGGGATATTTGGCGATCTGCTTCTCAAGCCACGCCTTGTTTTCGGGCGTGAATTCGAAGCTCTCAGTCTGTTTTTCGGCGAGACGACGGACGGACATTAGCGATCGACCTCCCCGAACACGATGTCGAGCGAACCCAGAATCGCCGAGACGTCGGCGAGCATGTGGTTCTTGCAGAGAAAATCCATGGCGGACAAATGCGCGAAGCCCGGCGCGCGAATCTTGCAGCGATAGGGCTTGTCGCCGCCGTCGGAGACGAGATAGACGCCGAATTCGCCCTTTGGCGCTTCGACCGCGGCGTAGACTTCGCCCTCCGGCACGTGGAAGCCTTCGGTGAAGAGCTTGAAGTGATGGATCAAGGCTTCCATCGAGCGCTTCATCTCGCCGCGCGAGGGCGGCGTGATCTTGTGATTGGGCGCCATCACCGGGCCGCGGTTTTCGGCGCGCATCAGCTTTTCGACGCATTGTTTCATGATCGAGGTCGACTGCCGCATCTCCTCCATGCGGATCACGGCGCGGTCGTAGCAATCGCCATGCTTGCCGACCGGGATGTCGAACTCCATCTCCTCGTAGCATTCGTAAGGCTGCGCTTTGCGCAGATCCCAGGCGGCGCCCGAGCCGCGCACCATCACCCCCGAGAAGCCCCATTTCCAGGCGTCTTCGAGAGAGATGACGCCGATGTCGACGTTGCGCTGCTTGAAGATGCGGTTGCCGATGAAGAGTTCATCGAGATCTTCGACGACCTTGAGGAACGGATCGCAAAAGGCGCCGATATCCTCGACGAGCTGGTCGGGCAGGTCGCGCGCGACGCCGCCGGGCCGGAAATAATTGGCGTGCATGCGCGCGCCCGAGGCGCGCTCGTAGAACACCATCAGCTTCTCGCGCTCTTCATAGCCCCACAACGGCGGGGTGAGCGCGCCGACGTCCATCGCCTGCGAAGTGACGTTGAGCAGATGCGACAAGAGGCGGCCGATTTCGGCGTAAAGCACGCGAATGAGCTGACCGCGGCGCGGAACTTCGACGCCGAGCAGACGCTCGATGGCGAGGCAGAAGGCGTGCTCCTGGTTCATCGGCGCGCAATAGTCGAGCCGATCGAAGTAAGGCACGTTCTGCAGATAGGTCCGCGACTCCATCAGCTTTTCGGTGCCGCGATGCAGGAAGCCCACATGCGGGTCGACGCGCTCGACGACCTCGCCGTCGAGCTCGAGGATCAGGCGCAGCACGCCATGCGCCGCCGGATGCTGCGGGCCGAAGTTGATGTTGAAGTTACGCAGGCCCTGCGATTCGGGCTTCGCTGGCGCGGGGGTTTGATCGTTCATCTCGACGCGCTCACTTGCTCGCCTTCTCGTCGCCGGGAAGGTCGTAATGCACGCCTTCCCACGGCGAGAGGAATTCGAAGTTGCGGTATTCCTGGCTGAGCCGCACCGGCTCATAAACGACGCGCTTCTGCTCGTCGTCGTAGCGCACCTCGACAAAGCCGGTCATCGGGAAGTCCTTGCGCAGCGGATGACCGTCGAAGCCGTAGTCGGTCATGATGCGGCGCAGATCGGGGTGGCCGGAAAAGATCACGCCGAAGAGATCGTAAGTCTCGCGCTCAAACCAGTCGGCGCCGGGATAGAGCGTGACGAGCGAGGCGACAGGCGTTTCTTCCGACGCCGGCGTCTTGATGCGGATACGTCGGTTGTATTTGGGCGAGAGCAGATGCGCGACGACCTCGAAACGCTCCGCCCGCTGCGGGTAATCCGCCGCCGTCACGTCGATGAAACACACGAAGAGGCAGTCGGGACTGTCGCGCAGATGGGCGGCGACCTCGAGCCAACGCTCGCGCACGACGGTCAGCGTAAGTTCGCCATAGGCGACCTTCACATCCGTCACCGCGCCGAGCAAGGCGCCGCTGATTTTAGCGCCGAGAGCTTCCAACTCAGCCGACATTCTAAATTCCTTGGCCTGTCGCTATTCCCTCTTCCTTCGAGACGGCGGCTGCGCCGCCTCCTCAGGATGAGCGAATTGCTTGACCCGACCTCATCCTGAGGAGCCCGCGCGAACGGGCGTCTCGAAGGACGAGGGCGGACAACTCCTCAGTTTCGCGTCGTTAGCGCTCGATCGTGCCCGTGCGCCGGATTTTCTTCTGCAACAGCAGCATGCCGTAGACGAGCGCCTCCGCCGAAGGCGGGCATCCCGGCACATAGATGTCGACCGGAATGATGCGATCGCAGCCGCGCACCACTGAATAGGAATAGTGATAGTAGCCGCCGCCGTTGGCGCAGGAGCCCATTGAGATCACGTAGCGCGGCTCCGGCATCTGGTCGTAGACCTTGCGCATCGCCGGCGCCATTTTGTTCGTCAGCGTGCCGGCGATAATGATGCAGTCGGACTGGCGCGGGCTTGCGCGCGGCGCAAAACCGAAGCGCTCCAGATCATAGCGCGGCATCGCCGCCTGGATCATCTCGACGGCGCAGCAGGCGAGACCGAACGTCATCCACATCAGCGAGCCGGTGCGCGCCCAATTGATGACGTCGTCCGTCGCGGTGACGAAAAATCCCTTGTCGGCGAGTTCGTCGTTGAGATGCAGAAAGAACGGGTCGTCCGAGCCGACAGGCTTGCCGGTGCGCGGATCGATCAGTCCCTTGGGCTGCGGCGCGATCAGAGTCTGGCGCACGCCTTCCTTCTCGATCAGTCCCATTCCAGAGCTCCCTTGCGCCACTCGTAGACGAAGCCGACGGTGAGCACGCCAAGGAAGGCCATCATCGACCAGAAGCCGAAGGCGCCCGCTTCCTTGAAGGCCACCGCCCAGGGAAAGAGAAAGGCCACTTCAAGATCGAAGACGATGAAAAGCAGAGAGACGAGATAGAAGCGCACGTCGAATTTCATGCGCGCGTCATTGAAGGGATTGAAGCCGCATTCATAGGCGGAGAGCTTTTCGGGGTCCGGCGCCTTGAACGCAAGCAGGAAGGGCGCAACGAGCAATGCGCCGGCAATCACAGCCGATAGGGCGATGAAGATCACCAGCGGCAGATATTGTTCGAGCAGCGGCATGAGTCTGGTCCGACTTCGGCGGGGCGAGGGCCGGTCGCGGGAGCGTTTCCTTGGCGTTATTCCTTAGAACGACTCCAGGCCGCGCGTTCCGTAACAAAGGCCATTGTGCAAAGCAAGAGAGGAAGCGCCCCGTCGGCAAATTGGCCGCAGCCTTTTGACGAGGCGCCTCTATATTGCGCTTCAGTCAGTTAGGAGTGGAATGGCGCGACACGGTCGCCGCGGCCTCGAACTCCTGAAGGCGCGCGGACCGTCTGGCCATCGCTTCGGCGTCTTCGCCCCAGGCGCGCATCTGCCAGTCTTCATCGACGTTGGCCGCCTCCCAGGCCTTGCCGGCGTCTATTTCGTGTCGGGCGGCTGCAAGCGCAAGGACCGCGGAGCCTGATAGCGTCGTCATGACGTGCAGCGCCGCGAGCCTGAGCGGGGCGCCGGCGCCCTCGCCCACATAATCGCGCACGGCGCGCGCGAAAGCGTCGAGCGCCGCCTGCGGCTGTTCGATGAACATGACGCCTTCGGCGAGCGCGAGCTTGGCGCCAAGCCTCTCGCGCGCGAAGGCGACGAGCGGGTCCCAGGCCGAAGATTGCGCCGCCGCCAGGCTCTCTGGCTCTCCAGCGCGGTAGCAGATGAGGTCGGAGGCGGCATATTTGACGATCTCGGCTTCGACCTCGGCCATTTGCGCCGCCACGCCGTCGAACGCGGTGTTCATCAGCTTGGTAAGCGGCATCGTCGCCGGATCGATCGTCTCGCCCTGGTTCGCCCATTCGGCGGCGATCGCTTCCGCCAGCGGCTGTGAGGGCGCGACCAGCCTACGCTTTGCAGGCGTGTTGACTGGCCGACCGTCCAGGAAAATCCCGTAGCCGCCCTCGGCGGGCGCCGCGACCGCCTCCTTGTAGAAGCGCTTCGGCAAGGGGCGCGCCGGTTCGCGCGCGGCCTTCACCGGATCGCGCTCCTCCGGGGAGACGAAAAAATCGGCGTCGAGGCCGGTCGGCTCCTTTGACATTTATCATCCTTGCCTGAGGGAAACGCCGTCCGCCGGGCTTTTCCCGGCCCCTTTAAGCGTCTGGCGCGTCCTCGATCGGGTCATGACGCTTCACGTCGAAGCCGAAAAGGTCCCAGCTCTGCTGCATATGATCGGGCAGCGGCGCGGTCACGTCCAGAATTCCGCCCCTCGGATGCGGCAACACAAGGCGGCGGGCGAGGAGGTGAAGCTTGCGCTCGAGCCCCTCCGGCACGGCGCGCAGAGGGTCGCGACGGCGGACCTCGTCCTCGGGGCGATGGCCATATTTGGGGTCGCCGAAAATCGGATGGCCGATCGCCTCCGCATGGGCGCGCAGCTGATGCGTCCGTCCGGTGAGCGGCTTCATCGACAGCCAGGCGCAGCGCGGCGCAACCTTGTCGACGATCGCATAATAGGTCAGCGAGTGCTGCGCGTCGGCCTCGCCATGTTTGGCGACGCGCATTTTCTCGAGGTCTCTTGCGCCGCCTCTGGATTTTTCCATGCCGGCGCCTTTCGCCAGATAGAGCGAGATCCGGCCCTGCGACGGCTTCGGCACGCCTTCGACAAGCGCCCAATAGATCTTCTTGGCCTGCCGCGAGCGGAAAATCTCGCCGAGGTCGGCGGCCATCCGCCGGTTCTTGGCGACGAGCAGCACGCCGGAGGTGTCGCGGTCGAGGCGATGCACGAGCACGGGCCGCGTGTCGCCCCTGGCGAGCGATTCCAGCATCCCGTCAATATGGTGCGTCTGACCTGAGCCGCCCTGCGTCGCCAGCCCATAGGGCTTGTTGAGGACGAGCAAATCCTTGTCCTCAAAGAGCGTCATGTCGGCCAGCGCCAGCGCGTCCTTGGGGTCGGCGCGCTTGACCGCCGGCGCCGCGGGCGCCTCGATCTTCAAAGGCGGCACCCGAACCTTTTGCCCCTCTTCGAGCCGCGTCGAGGTTTCGACGCGCTTGCCGTCGACCCGCACTTCGCCTTTGCGGCAGATCTTGGCGAGATGGGACAAAGCGAGCCCGGGATAACGACGCTTGAACCAGCGGTCGAGGCGCATCCCCGCCTCGTCCTCGGTGACGAGGGCGGTGGAGACGCCGCCCGCGGCGGCGGGCGGCTGCGAATCTGGACTGAGGAACATGGCCGCCTTATCCGCCAAAGCCGCCTCTGTGTCGATCACGATAGGGCGGCGCCGCTCGGCGATCCAGGCGCCACACAAAGCCGCACCCGCTCCGCCACGGCTTGAAGCGCGTTGTTCCACGCGCCTATGATGCCGAACGATTTTAGGCGCATCGGCGGCGGAGCGCTTCGCAAGTGAATAAGACGACAAAAAGTTCGATCGTGGGCGCGCAATTGGAAAAGCGACCCCCGCTCAGGCCCCGTTGGCTGCATCCCGTCGCAACCGCGTCGGTCGTCGGGATATTTTTCGCGTTCTTCGCTTCAGGCGTTTACTGGCCCCAATCTCTGGTCGTCGACCTCGGCGGCATAAATGCAGACCTCATCCCCGAAGGCGTTTCGCTCGAGGCGGGAGATCCGGCGCCCGAAGGAGATTCGCTGGACGATCCGTTGCCGATTGAAACGGCCTCCCTCACCGAGGAAGGGATGGACGAACTCATCTCCGACGAGCCGCCGCCGCCGCTGATCATGGAGCCCGATGTGGCGCCGACGCCCGCCAAAAAAGAAAAGGCCGAGAAGAAAGATAAGGTCGAGAAGCCGAAGAAAGCGGAGAAAAACGTCCGCGATCGCCGAGCGGCCGCAACCGATGGACGAGGCGCGGCTGAAAACGCCCGGCGCTACGGGCGACCCGGAGGCTCCGGCGTAGGATCGGGATCGGCGCGCGTCGCCGGCCGTTTCGGATTGCCAGGAGGCAGCGGCGACGCTTCGGGCGCCTCGCAGGCGACCTGTCTTGCTCAAATCTACGCTTCAATTCGCGGACATACGCCCGCCGTGACGAGCCTTGGCCCCGGAACGGTCAATGTCACCTTCTATGTGAATTCCGGCGGCGGCATCTCGGGTATTTCCGCGTCTGGCGGAAGCCCCGCGCATGCGGCGCTGGCGCGCCGAATCGTCGCCTCTTCGCGCGGGCCAAGCAGCTGCGGAGCCGTGTTCGCGCGGCAGGGAATCACGTTTCAATAAGCTTAACGCCGCGAGCTCAGGAGAGCGCTGCAATGGATTTTGCGCCGATGTCACTTGCGCCGATGTCGCCCCTCGGCATGTTCATTTATGCCGGACCCGTCAGCAAACTGGTGATGGCGCTGCTTCTCGCCGCGGCGGTCTGGACCTGGGTGCTCATCATCGACGGAGTCTTTGTTCTGCGGCGTCTTTCCAAGGCGCTGGATCGCGTGCGGGCCGGCGGCGACATTGGCGTCCTTTGGCCGATCGCCGAAGCCGCGCGCCAAGCGTCGCAAGCTGAATTGCCCAACGAATCCATTCACCAAAAGCGCGAACGAATCCTGCAGCAGATGAACCGCGCCGCGCGCGAATTCATGCTCGACGCCGAAGGCGGGCTCCCGGTTCTGGCCATCGTCGCCTCGGCGGGCCCCTTTGTCGGCCTGTTCGGCACGGTTTGGGGCATTATGTCGAGCTTCTCGGGGATCGCGCAGACTCAAGACACGAGTCTTGCGGTCGTCGCCCCGGGCATCGCCGATGCGCTCGCCGCGACGGCCTATGGGCTCGCCGCCGCGATTCCGGCCGCCATTGGCTATAACCGCATGGGCATGGCGTTCGGCAGTCTCAAAGAGAGAATAAGCCGCTATATCATGACCTATGCGACGTCGATCGCTTAAAGCAGGTTCCGAAAAAATTGACCGACTTTTCGATGAGAAACTGCTCCAACATTTCGGTTTTGAGCGATTCCCTATCGATCACATGATTCCATCTGATCGATAAGCGCTCTAGCGGCGAAGACGCGCGCGCCATCTTGGCCGGCGAGACGTCCTCATCTAGAGTCGCAGCGTTTTCTGTTTTAGCGAGGGCCAGGATGAGCGATCGGTCGACCGAGCAGGCGGCGCTCGAAAGAGCCAATCTTGACGCCCGAATCGCCTTCGTTGCCGCGAGCTTTCTGCTGGCTTACGCCTTTGCGGCGCTTCTCGACCGCGTCGGCGCGCCGGAGCGCTTTGTCGGCGCGGCGCCGCCCTATTTCACCATCCTCGGCCTCGCTACGCTCGGCTTCCTTCTGCATTCGATGCGCGCGTCGGTCTATTACACCGCCGGCCGCGGACTGCCGGCCGCCTATGCAGGCTTCGCCAACGCCGCCATCGTGATCGCCCTGATGCTGCCTTTCGGCGCACGGCTGGCGGGAGGCAGCTGGGCTGTAGGCGCCGTCGCCGGCGTCTTCATCGGTCTCGCCGCGGCGGGTCTTTATGTCGGCCCACTGCTGCGCAAAACCGGCGTTTTTTCGATTTCCGAGCTTCTTTGCGCACGTTTTGCAAGCGCCGCGACCCGCGTCGGCTTCATCGGCGCGGTGGCGCTGTCTTCGACGCTGCTTGCCGCCGCCGGCGGCCTGATTGCGGTGAATGCGCTTGTCGAGCACACCGGCGCCAACCGAGGCTTCGCGGCATTTTTGATCGCCGCGGCCAGCCTGATCATTGCCGGTCCTGGCGGACTTTCAGGCGTCATGTGGGCTGCGGCCGCCGCCGCTGGCGTGGCGACGCTGGGCTTTGGCTGGCCGATCGCCGCGCTCAGTCTCCATGACGCGCTGCCGAGCGGTCTGATCTTTGGCGGCGGCGCCTCCGCGGAGGCCGCGAGACTGCTGGAGAGCTGGGGGGTGACGCCGACGCCGATGGGCCTGCCGGTGGAATTCGTCACGACGATCGCCGTGGCGCTCGGGATCGCGACGCTCGCGCCGGTGCTCGCGGCCTCGGTGGCGACCGCCGACGGGCGCAGCGCGCGGCGCGCCGGGATCTCCGCCCTCTTCTGGAGCGTCGTCATCGCGCTGCTGGCGGCGGCGGCCATCGCCGCTTCGGCGCTGTCGCTCGCCCGGGCCACGGCTGGACAGCCGCCGGAACGTCTGCCGCAAGCAATCTATCAGGCGAGCGAACGTGGGCTTCTCAGCGTTTGCGGCTATTACGTGCGCGGGCCGTCGGAGGCTCAGCGCGCCTGCGCGGCAAAGGGATATGCGCCCGGCGCGCCGCTCGCCGCGGAGGAGATTCGACCGATCGACGGCGACTTTCTGCTCGGCGCGCTGCCGCAGGCGGCGGAGCTCGGCGCGGCGTCTTCGGGGCTTATCGCCTCGGCGCTTGTCGCCCTCGGGCTGGCGCTCGCCACGGCGGGCCTGCAGGCCTGCGCGACAGCCTTTGGCCATGACGCGCTCTATCGGCTGCGCGGCGAGATCGACCTAACGAGCCGGCGTCTCGCCGTCAACCGCGTCACGCTCGTGGTCGTGTCAACTCTTGCTTACGTGACGGCCGTCACCGGAGTCTTCACGCCGGGCGCGCTCGTGGCGGCGGCGCTCGCAGTATCGGCCGCCTGCCTCGCGCCGCCTCTCGCCCTGGCCTTTTGGGCGCGGGCGGGCGATCGCGAAGCGCTCGTCGCGCTGTGCGGCGGCGCGGTGGGCCTATTCACCGCCTTGGCCGTAGCGGGATCGCCCAGTCGTATCGAAATTTATGCGCTCTGCGCGCTTGCGGGCATAACGCTTGGCGGCGCGCTTGGACTGTTGTCAGGACTGACCTCGAGAAGCGACAAGCCCGCGGCGCGCGCCTTCATCACCCGCATGTTGCGCGGCGACGCCCAAATGCTCCAGCCCGACAAAGGCGCCTAAGGCTTTGTGCTGAAGAAATCCTCGCCTGGCGTGATCGTGCCGAGGACGATCGGCGTGTCCTTGCCGCAGACGAAATCGCGGGCGTGTCTGTCGGCGATCTCGCGCGCCAGTTCATTGGCGTTTGGATTGGCGAGCGCATCGACGTAGCCGAGGTGGCAGACGTCGCCCGGCGGCAGGCGCGTGACGACCAAGGCGCGGCCTCGGACCTCACGGTTCTCCATGTCGGCGGCGCGTTTCACATTCCAGCGCATGATCGTGGCGAAGGGCTTGCCATTGGCGAGCCGCCATTCGACGACGCCCTTATATAAGTCGTTGAAGGGCGCAAGCGTCTGTCCCGCCGCCGGTTCGTCCTTGGCCTTGGATCCGAAGCTGACATACATGCGCTGATCGCCTGCCCCGAGCCACATGGGCATGCCCGCATAGCCCTTGCAGCGCCAGTCGCCATAGTCCTCCACCGCCTTTCCAGGCCGGTGCGCGCAGTCGCGGCGCACGTCCAGCTTTGTGTAAGCGGAGGAGATGTCCTTAGCGGCGGCGGGCGCGACGCCGCACGCGACGACAAGCGGCAAACAATAGCGGGCGATGCGGTTCATTAAGGCTCTCGTCACGCGGCGCCGAGGCGACCCGGGCGTCTATCGGCGCAATCGTGAGCCGTTCGAGTCGCGCGCGCTTTGCACCAGCGCACACGGCCTAAGGAAGCGGCTTTCGGGGAACAAGATGCATGACGCGCGCAAGCCGCCGCTCGGTGAGAAACGCCAAACTGAACAGCTGCAGGAAGTTTTCCGCCTCGATCAGCTCGAGGCCGATGGATTTCGGCGTCAGAACCTTTCGCGTGCGAAAGAGAATGTCCCAGATCGAAAGGACGATTCCATAATTGCCGTCGTGCTCGCTGCGCAGCGTCGAGTGATGGGCGCGGTGCAGAGACGGCGTGATGATGAAATAGGACAAAATCTTCTCTCCGGGAATCGCGATGTTGGCGTGGTGGAACAGCACGAAGAACATGCGCACAACCTCGCATACCACCACGACATGCGCGGGCGCGCCGATGACAATGGCGCAGATGCATTTCACGACGACTTCCAGCAACTGATCGAAGACATGGAAACGCAGCCCAGTCGTGACGTGAAAGCTCTTATCGCTGTGATGGATCTTATGAAACAGCCAGAGCGCTTCCGACCTATGCCCGAGATAATGCCACGCATATACCGCCAGATCGAACAACACGAAGCTTGCAATCCATTTCGACGGCGCGTCGGGCAGGCTCGATAGCAGGCCATAGTTCGAATAGTTCGAAGCGACGACGAGCAGGCTGGAAACGGACAAGACATTCATGATGACGTTGTTGATCAGGAAAGCAGAAGTGTTGGTGGAGAATGACGCCTTCAGACCAGCGCCCGCGAATTTCTTGTAAGGACGGAATTTTTCGACGACGAGCAGGAGCGCGAAAAGACAGAATGCGGCGATAAACAACTGGTTCTCGATATGTGGCGGAGCGCTCATCGCCGACCTCGCTGGTTTGGGATGGGCCGTTTTCAGGCGTGCGGCAAAGCGGCCCGGTCTATGTAATGGGCGCCCTAGACGCCTCAAGGGACCCTCAATCTTCGCCAATTTGCCGCCGTTTTTTGACGGCGCGGGGGAAGTCGCCTGAATCGCCCTTGTCAGTCGCTCGATAACGCTTAGCTCGTCTGAGGGAGCCCATCATCTTTCAGCAAGGGCGTCGCATGTTGGGACTTAACGTAAACCTCAAAGGATTGAGCCCGCCCCGTCCTCCAGCCGTCGGCGGCGTTGCAAGAACCGTGATTTCACGGCCGCGCGATTTTGCTTTCGACTTCGTCGCCCGCGATTTTTTCGCGAATTATCAGCGATGGTGTCCGCAAGTGGTGGAGTTGGAGCCGAATGGAAGCGCGCCCGTGCGCGTCGGGACGACGGCGCGTCAAGTCACGATGGAGCGGGGCATACGCAGCGAGAGCACATTCGAGATCGTGAACCTCGAACGCCCGCGCCTTTTCGCGATAGAAGGAATTTCCGAACCCTTCTCGTCCTCCTACGAATTCGAGTGCGAGTCGCAAGGGACCACGCTGATTTTCACCTTCGAATTGCGCGAGATCGAGTTTTCGATGCGACCCTTCGTCAAATTGATTCGCGCCGCATTGCAGGACGGCGCAGAGCAGATCGTCGAGAACCTTCGGGCGCTTATCGAAACCGGCGCGACTTCAGCCCAACCCGCCGGCGCGTCACGATCAAACTGAGGTCAGCGAAAAATGTTCGTCGTTCAGAAAGATGATGGGATCATCCCGAAGATTTTGACGCAGATTCTCGATTCATGCGTCAACGGCGTCACGCTGGCGGACCCGGATCAACCCGACGCGCCGATCATCTATGCGAACAAGGCCTTCGAAAGCATGACCGGCTATGGCCAGGACGATATCATCGGCCGCAACTGCCGTTTTCTGCAAGGCGATGACCGGGATCAGGAGGGACTCGCGCCGCTGCGGGAGGCCATGCGCAAGCATGAACACATTGAAGTGACGCTGCGCAACTATCGGAAAAATGGCGAGTTGTTCTTCAATAAACTCAATATCACGCCGCTGCTCGATAGTCGCGGCGCGGTGATCTACTACCTCGGCGTCCAATATGACGTGACCGAGCTTGTCCGCGCGGAAGTGGAAATCAACAGGCTGGGCCAGCGACTGAAGGCGCTGGAGAAGGCGTAAGACCTCTATCCATCTCCTGCATTTCTGCTATAACGCCTCGGCACGCCCCGGTCCGCCGGGGCGGCTCCGTTTTCGCGCGACCCTGCTGGACGACATCCCGGCCTTGGCCGCGGAGCGCGGATCACCTCCAAAGACAAGGACAATCCGATGTCGATCACGGCGGAGCGCAAGCAGTCGCTCATCAAGGAATATTCCACCAAGGCGAACGACACGGGCTCGCCAGAGGTGCAGGTGGCGATTCTCACCGAGAGAATCACCAATCTGACCGAACACTTCAAGACCCATGCGAAAGACAATCACTCGCGTCGCGGGCTCCTGAAGCTCGTTTCCCAGCGCCGCCAGCTCCTTGACTATGTTAAGGTGCGGGACGAACCGCGCTACAAGAGCCTGATCGAGCGGCTCGGCATCCGCCGCTAACCAGCTGAGCGAAAGCGGCGCGCCGATGCGCCGCTTTCCCCAAGATGGGCGTCCAGAGGGACGCTCGCCACGACCAACGCGTAAAGTCATGGCAGGATCGCCGGACGCTGCGTCGACGCTTTACGAAACACCGCTGCCGCAGCTTCTCGCCGTCTTGCTCATGACGAACCGCAGGTTCATCAGAGAAAGACCAGCATGTTCCAAGTTCACCGCGAAGAACTCGATTGGGCCGGGCGCACGCTCGTGCTCGAGACCGGCAAGGTCGCCCGCCAGGCCGACGGCGCCGTGATGGCGAGTTGGGGCGAGACGACAGTGCTCGCGACCGTCGTTTCGGCCAAGGCGCCAAAACCCAGCCAGGACTTTTTCCCGCTCACCGTCAATTATCAGGAAAAAGCCTTCGCCGCCGGCCGCATCCCGGGAGGCTATTTCAAGCGCGAGGGCCGTCCCTCGGAGCGCGAGACGCTGATCTCCCGCCTCATCGACCGCCCCATTCGCCCGCTCTTCCCCGACGGATATCGCAATGATACGCAGGTCATCGCGACCGTTCTTTCGCACGACCTCGAAAACGATCCCGACATTCTCGCCCTGGTCGCGGCGTCAGCGGCGCTGACGCTTTCCGGCGTTCCTTTCATGGGACCGGTTGGCGGCGCGCGCGTCGGCTGCATCAATGGTCAGCTCAAACTCAATCCGACGATCGAGGAGATGAAGCTCTCCGAGCTCGATCTCATCGTCGCCGGCACGCAGGACGCCGTGCTGATGGTCGAGTCGGAAGCCAAGGAGCTCTCCGAGGAGACCATGCTGGAAGCGGTCATGCTGGGCCACCGCGGCTTCCAGCCGGTGATCGACGCCATCATCCGCCTTGCCGAGCGCGCCGCGAAGGACCCGCGCGACCTCGTCATCGCCGACACGACGGACGTCGCGAACGCCGTCGCCCAGATCGCCGAAGCCGAACTGCGCGAAGCCTACAAGAACACCGTCAAGCAGGAGCGTTACGCCGCCGTCGACGCCGTGAAGGCGAAGGTGACCGCCGCGCTCTTCCCGGAAGGCGGCGAGGCCAAGTTCACCAAGGAAGAAGTCGGCGCGGCCTTCAAGGAGCTTCAGGCCAAGGTCGTCCGCTGGAACATTCTCGACACGGGCATCCGCATCGACGGCCGCGACGTCAAGACCGTGCGCCCGATCGTCGCCGAGGTCGGCGTTCTCCCGCGCACGCATGGCTCGGCGCTCTTCACCCGCGGCGAGACTCAGGCGCTTGTCGTCGCGACTCTCGGAACGGGCGAAGACGAGCAATATGTCGATTCGCTCGAGGGCACCTACAAGGAGCGCTTCCTGCTCCATTACAACTTCCCCCCCTACAGCGTCGGCGAGACCGGCCGCATGGGTTCGCCCGGCCGTCGCGAAATCGGCCATGGCAAGCTCGCCTGGCGCGCGCTCAGGCCGATGCTGCCGGCGGTCGCTGAGTTCCCCTACACGCTGCGCGTCGTCTCCGAGATCACCGAGTCGAATGGCTCGTCCTCGATGGCGACGGTCTGCGGCACGTCTTTGGCGCTCATGGACGCCGGCGTGCCGATTAAGGCGCCGACGGCCGGCATCGCCATGGGCCTCATCCTCGAAGGCGAACGCTTCGCCGTGCTCTCGGATATTCTGGGCGACGAGGATCATCTCGGCGACATGGACTTCAAGGTTGCGGGCACGTCCAATGGCGTGACCTCGCTGCAGATGGACATCAAGATCGCCGGCATCACCGAGGAAATCATGAAGGTCGCGCTCGCTCAGGCGAGGGACGGCCGACTGCATATTCTCGGCGAAATGGCGAAGGCGATCACGAGTTCGCGCGCCGAACTCGGCGAATTCGCGCCGCGCATCGAGACGATGAAGATCCCCACCGACAAGATCCGCGACGTGATCGGCTCGGGCGGCAAGGTCATCCGCGAGATCGTCGAGAAGACCGGCGCCAAGATCAACATCGAGGACGACGGCACGGTGAAGGTCGCCTCCTCGGACGGCAACTCCATCAAGGCGGCGATCAACTGGATCAAGTCCATCGCCTCTGATCCCGAGGTCGGCTTGATCTACGAGGGTACGGTGGTGAAAACCGCGGACTTTGGCGCCTTCGTCAACTTCTTCGGCGCCAAGGACGGGCTCGTTCACATCTCGCAGCTCTCCAAGCAGCGCGTGAACAAGACGACCGACGTCGTGAAGGAAGGCGACCGCGTGAAGGTCAAACTCCTCGGCTTCGACGACCGCGGCAAGGTCCGCCTCTCGATGCGCGTCGTCGATCAGGAGACCGGCGAAGACCTCGAGGCCAAGGAAAAGGCCGAAGCCGTCGCGGCGAACGGCGGAGAATAGGACCTTTACCGGGCGGCTTCTCGAAGCCGCCCGTTTTCTTGGCGGAAACGGCCGAACGAATTCATGAATGTTATTTACGCGGCCGCCTTGGACCGCGCAGATGTCGGGCCTCCTTGCCAAGCCCGCGGCGCGCCCTGTCTATAGGGTGGAACGCAGCGACAGGGGCGGACATGAACGAGGAGCTGGAAGCGGCGGCGCTCGTCGAGCAGGATCAGAACCTTTCAATAGACGTTTTTGTCCTCGCCAGGCTTGCAGTCACGCTTGCGTTTCTCTCCGCCGCGATTCTGATTTCTGCGCCATTTCTGCCGGCGCTCACCTGGGCGCTCGTGCTCGCGGTTGTGTTCATTGCGCCGCATCGCGTGCTGGAGCGCTACTTGCCGCCCTCCCTTGCCGCCGCCGTCTCCATGCTGATTGTCGGGCTCGTCATCGTTGGACCGCTGCTGCTCGTGATCGAACGGCTCGTCAGCGAGGCCGCCGCTGGCGTCGATTACGTTCAGAAAACGGTGCAGCAAGGCGACTGGCAAACAATGCTCGACGCCCATCCTTGGCTCGGCCGCTTCCAAAGCTGGATCGCACGCAGATTCGATCTGCAAGCGACGTTCTCGCAGCTGGGGGCCTTTGTCACCAACATGACGGCGAACTTTCTGCGCGCGTCTACCGGTCAGATCATCACCACTCTCCTCGCTTTCTACCTCCTCTTCTTTTTCCTGCGCGACCGCGCCGTGGCGCTGCAGACGCTCGCGCGATTGTCGCCCTTCTCGAACATCGAAACAGGCAGGATCATCGTGCGCGTGCGCGATACGATCAATGCAATCCTCTTTGGCACGCTGGCGGTGTCGGCGCTGCAAGGCCTGCTTGGCGGACTCATGTTCTGGGTGCTGGATTTCAATTCGCCGGTGCTGTGGGGGTTGATCATGGGGCTTGTCTCGATCGTGCCAGTGCTCGGCTCTTTCGTCATTTGGATTCCGGCGACGATTTACCTTTTGATCGAGGACCGCTGGGTTGAAGCCATCATTCTCGGGCTGTGGGGCGGCGTCGTGATCTCCAGCATCGACAATCTGGTTCGGCCGCTGCTCATCGGCGACAGCATGCGGCTCCATACGGTGCCCGCGTTCATCGCCATGCTGGGCGGCCTTCAGTTGTTCGGCGCTTCGGGCATCGTCCTTGGCCCGATCGTTATGGCGCTCAGCCCGTTGCTGCTGGAATTCTGGAGACGTCGCGTCGGACCCGATCAGCCGGCTTAGCCTCAGCCTGCGCGAACTACGTCAGGGCGCATGCGAGGGCATCGGCCAGCGCCGATTCATCGGCTTCGAGCACGCTGGCGTTCTGCGTATAGATCAGAAAGCAGCGCAGCCGCTTGCCGGGAAAGAGCGGCGCGATCGCGGCGCGATAGAGCGCAAGCTGGCGCAAATGCGCGTCTTCGAGCTTGGCGCGCGGCCGTCCCGTCTTGAACTCGGCGATGAGCGCCTCGGTCGCCGTTTCGGCGAGCCGGTCGATGCGGCCCGCGACGACGGCGCCGTTTTCGAGCGTCGCGACGATGTCGACTTCAGGAGTCGAGTCTGGGCTAAAGAGCGGCGCAAGACGCGGATCGGCGAGAACCGCGAGCGCCGACTGCGCCAGCGCCTCTCGCCTATCCTCGTCCAGAAAGCCGCCACGCGCCGCAAGGAAGCGCCGCGCCGCGCTTTGCCGATGGTCCGGCGCGCAGGCCGGCAGATGCTGCAGCAGCGCATGGACGAGACGGCCGTGCAGCAGACGTTCCGCTTCGCCTCGACGCGCAGCGACTCCATCCGCGCCAATGGCGATGAGGTCTGCGCCGGCGAGCGCGCTTGAGGGACGCAGCGGGGGCGCCGGCGCGACTTCGGGCCGCGCCTTGGTCGTGGCGAAGGCCGGAACGTCCACGGCGGCGGCCTGCGGCGCTCTTCTCGGAAGGTCGAAGCGCGACGGAACCGCGCCGCGGCGCAGAATCGTCGATGTCGCATCGAGGGGGTCGGGCACAGCCTCGCAGCTCGGTTCGAGCGCGTTGCGAATGGCGTCGTACCAGCAGCCGTCAGCGCGCCCGCTCACGCCATGAGCGCCGCAAATGTAAAGCCGCTCCTCCGCGCGCGTCAGCGCGACATAGAGCAGGCGCTGGCTTTCCTCGCGCTCGCCGCGCCGATGCGCCTCGCGCGCCTGGTCGAGGGCGATCGGGTCGCTGTCTTTGCCGATCGACCAGAGGAGAACCGCATCGCCATCCTCGCCGAGCGCATAGAGCTTCGGATCGTGCTTGCCGGCGGACGCCCCGCAGGTGTCCGGCAAAAACACGATCTTCGCTTCCAGACCCTTCGCCGCATGAGCGGTCATCACCCGCACGGCGCCGCCGGCAGATTCCATATCGCGCTTGATGGAAAGATCGAGCGACTCGGCCATCGCCAGGAAGGCGGTCAGCGATGGCGGCTGTTCGCGCTCGAAACTGGCGGCGAGCTTTAAAAATTCGTCGATCGCGTCCTCGGCTTCGCCGCCCAGTCTCGCCATGAGCCTCGCGCGTCCGCCGTCAGTCCCAAGAACGCTGCTGTAAAAATCGAACGGCGCCATGGCCGCAGCATCGCGTCGCAAGCGTCGAAGCCGCGCCGCGGCCTCCCGGCAACGCGCGTCTTCGGACTGCTCAAGCGCTTCGATCAGTGAAGCGGGACGGCTTGGCGCGAGCGCGATGAGATCGTCGTCGTCGAAGCCAAAGAATGGCGACTTCAGGACGCTCGCCAGCGTCAGATCGTCTTGCGGCAACAGCGCGGCGCGACCAAGCGCGACGAGATCATGGACGGCGATGTGGTCGGCGAGGTTGAGCCGGTCGGCGCCGGCGACGGGAACATGTTCGCTTTTCAGAGCGCGAATGATCGCCTCGAAGAGCGGACCCCGCCTGCGCACCAGAACCAATATGTCGCCGGGTTCGACAGGGCGCAGCGCGCCGCCGTCTTCGACGCATTCGCCGGTCTCGGGCGCAAGCAGCGCCCTGACCTTGCGCGCCACTCTTTCCGCCAGACGCTCATTGGGGTCGCTCGCGTCGACATAGTCGAGCGGCAGGCGCCAATCGCTTGGGTCCTGCGCTTTTTCCGCTCCGATCGGCTCCCAGATTTCGATGAGCGCCGCGACGTCGGATTTCCAAGCGTCGTGCCTTGGCGCCGGCTCCTGCGGATCGCAGCACAGACCGAGGCGATTCTCTTCAATCGCGAAAATGTCGTCGACCGCTTGCAGCACGCCGGGCGAAGAACGGAAAGATTGCGTGAGCCTCACCTCTTCGAAACGGCGTTCGACGCCTTCAAATCTTCGGCGAAACTCGCGCCGCATCTCGTCGAATCTTTCAGGCTCCGCGCCTTGAAAGGAAAAGATCGATTGCTTTTCGTCGCCAACCGCAAAAAAACTGCGCGGCGGACCGCCCCTCGCTTGGCGCGCGCTGACGCCTGCGCAAAATTCGTCAGCGATCGCCGCCAATATGTCCCACTGCGCCGGACTCGTATCCTGCGCCTCATCGAGCAAAATGTGGTCAATCTGCGCGTCGAGCTTATAGAGCACCCAGGAGGGGCTCGAACGATGAAGCAGGCGGCGCGCCCCCTCGATCAGATCGTCATAGTCGAGTAGTCCCCGACGTCTTTTGGCATGCTCATATTCGCCAAGAATGGCGTCGCCGAGAACATGCAGCGCCAGCGAGCGTTCGGCGGCGGCCGCGGCCTTGCGCTTTTCGATGAGCGTGACGAGTCTGTCGCGCTCAGCCTCCATGCGCGCAAGAAGCTGTGGCTCGGATTTGGCGAGACCGCTGGTGACGATTCTTGTCTTGCCGATCCCGCGCGGCTCGCCGTCTTTCTTGAAGAAGGCTGCGAGATAGCTCGCGATACAGTCTGGATGCGGCGCAAGCGCAAAAGCAGAGTCGAGTGAATCGGCGAGCTTGCCGTCGTTGATTGAACCACCGCGCAGCATTTTGGAGAGCGTCGGCCACGCGGACAGCGGCTCGCCGTCCTCGATGATCGCCGCGTCGATGCGCGCCAGCGTTTCATCTGTCGTCAAACCAAGCGCGGCAAAGACACGCGCCTCGTAATCGTCCTGCTCGCGCATGCGCGCGATCTTTTGACGGTGATGCAGCAATTCTTCGCAGAGCGCGTCGAATCCCGCAGCCGTCGTCTCGCGGGCGACAAGCTCCAGCGCTTTTCGCAGCGATCCATTGTCTTGCGTGGCGGCGTCGAGCGCGCGCCGGCGCGCCGCATCCATCAGTTCGGCGCGCTCCAGGTCGTCGACGACGCGGAAGGATGCCGGAACATTGGCTTCGAAAGGAAAGATATGCAGCAGCTTTTCGCAGAAGGCGTGGATGGTCTGGATCTTGAGGCCGCCGGGCGTTTCGACGGCGCGCGCGAAAAGCCGCCGGGCGAAGTCAAGATCAATGCGCGACTCGACTGTCGCGCCCATCTGAGCGATTTCATTGGCCAGCGTCGCATCGTCGAGCGTCGCCCAGCGCGCGAGCGCCTCGAAAACGCGCGAGCCCATATTGGCGGCGGCCGCCTTCGTATAGGTGAGGCAGAGAATCTGCGACGGCCGCGCGCCGGCAAGCAGCAGCCGCAAAACGCGCTGTGCGAGCACATGCGTTTTCCCGGACCCGGCATGCGCCGAAACCCAGGCCGACGTGAACGGATCTGACGCCGTTTGCTGGCGTCGAATCGTCAAGGCGCCGACGGGACGCTCGCTCATGCCGCCTCTCCGCCGCCGCGCATCCATTCCTTGACGCGCGCCAGATGGTCGTAGTCGCCGATATCGCTCATAAAAGCCGGATGCGGCCGCGACGCATAGGGCGTCAATTCACTGGAAAACTGCGACAGCAGCTCTTCGAGCTGCGCGCGATGCGCCGTGACGACGTCGGCGAAGAGCGTGTCTTTCCATTCGAGCCAGTGAGTCTCGCCGCCCTTTCGCAATCCGATATAGGCGGCGCCGGAAACCGGCCGCGGGCCGATTTTTTCGAAAGCCCCGGCTTCGATCATCGCCGCCTCCAAGGTCAGCTGCGGCGACCAGCCGGCCTTTACCTGTTTCTTGGACGGCGGCGCGCCCGTCTTGTAGTCGAAGACATATGCGTGGCCCTCGCGGTCCACCTCGATGCGATCGGCGATCGCGGTCAGGCGAAAGATCGTTCCGTCGATAAGCGTGAGCGCGATCTCGCCGCGCGTTTCGACATGGATGTCGCCGTCCAAAGCGCGCCGCTCCTGTTCGAAGCTGAACGCATGATCGAGCCCCGCTTCGATGCGCGGCCATTGGAAACTCACGAAGGCCGGATCGGTCATGAAGCCATCGAGTTTCTCGCGCGCGAGATCGCGGAGAACGTCGCGGGCGTCATGCGCAAGAGCGCCGCGCGGATGGCGCGCGACGAAGGCCGCAAGCGCTTCATGTATCGCGACGCCGATTTCGCGCGCGCCGGCCTCCGCGCCGATCGGCGGCAGCGGCGCAAGTTTGAGAATATATTCGGCGAAGATGGCGTAAGGATCGCGCCGCAAGCGCTCGACGCGGGTGACGCTCAAGCGTTGCGGGCGCAGCGCCGCGGGCGGTCGCGGCTGCGGCCGTTCGATCGCAATCGTCTTTTCCGGACGATCGAGCGCCTCGGCGATCGCGAGCATCGCGTCGCCGCGTTTCCTGCAGTCGTCGAACGCGTCGCCGGCGAGCGCCGATAGGCGCGCGATGAAGCGGGAAGGAACGGTCGGCGCGCCATTACGCTTGATCGCGCGGCTCAGCACGACGCGCTCTGCGCCCAAAGCCATGATGAAGTCATGCGCGCTTTGACCGATGCGTCGCTCCGGCGCCATCAGGCCGAGTTGCGCGCGCATCGAGCGGTTGAGAAAGGCGCCGGTGTCCGTCTGCGGCGGCCATACGCCTTCGTCCAATCCGGCGAGCAGAACGAGGTCGGCCTCGATGAGCCGCGCTTCCAAAGGGCCGAGGATTTTCAGGCGCGGATGGGCGCGTCGTGGACCGCGCAGCATCGTCTCGGCGGCGACACGGTCGAACAAAGCCGCATAGTTTTGCGCGTCAAAGCCTGCCGGCGCCTCAGCGTGCGCGAGCCGGTCGAGAAGTTCGAACAGCGTCGACGCGCCATCTTCATCAGCGTCGTCGGCGCCGGCGATCACCGCTTCAAGCGCGCTGCTGTGCGCGCCCGCGCGGTCCGACAGCGAGGATGTCGGCGTCAGCGCGGCGAAGGGCGAGAAAGCGTCGTCAATACGCGTGAGCGCATCTTCGATCGCGCGCCACTCGTCGTCGCTGATGCGGCGCGCCGCCGGATGCGCATGCGGCGCGCGCGCCAATTCGCGC
Organism: Methylocystis rosea SV97; assembly: GCF_000372845.1. Lineage (GTDB taxonomy): Bacteria > Pseudomonadota > Alphaproteobacteria > Rhizobiales > Beijerinckiaceae > Methylocystis > Methylocystis rosea. The sequence continues at coordinate 1,187,208 of NZ_KB889963.1, read as the reverse complement.
GCCGGCGGCACACGCGCCGCCCAGCCGCCGTCAGGCTGCGCGAATGTCCGCAGCACGCCAATCTCGACTGGCGACGCGAGCGATGCGACATGCGCGCGCGAAAGTCCGAGCGCGGTCAGCGGATGGGCGAGCAGCGCGGCGACGTTCACGGCGCCGGCGCGATCCGATCCGATCGTCGCGACGAGCCGCGCCAGCGCGCCGATGGATGTCCTTGCGAGCGGCATGCCGCCCGAATCGTCGATCTCAATGTCGAAGCGTCGCAACTCGGCGGCGACGCGCCGCGCAATGAGCCGGTCCGGCGTGACGAGCGCCGCCGTTCGGCCGGGCGTCTCCAGCGCCTCGCGCATGAAGAGCGCAAGCGCCAAAGCTTCAAGGCGCTCGTCGGGCGCTTCCAGCGCCATGACGCCGTCGAGCGCCTGTGCGAAGCCGCCGCTCTGCGCAGCCTGATAGGCGCGCCATGCCGACGTCGCGTCAGCAGGCGCCATCGCTTGCGAGACAAACGCGCGGCGCGCGTCGAGCGCCGGGGTCAAGCGCGCGAGTTCCCGCGGCTCGTCGCGCGCCGCGCCCATGGCGGCGAGCAAGCGCTTCAACATCATCTGCGGATGGGTAAAGGCTGGTTCTCCGCCTCTCTCGGTCTGACCCACGCCCGTCCAAGCGTCCGCGCTCATGATCTGATCGAGGCCCGGCAGGACCACGGCGCCATTTTCGAGCCCGGCGATGGCGGCGAGCAGCCGCGCGGTCGTCGGCTGCGCGCCGGTCGAGCCGAGCGCGATCACCGGCGCGGTTGGCGGCGTGCGGGCGAGTTCCGCGATCCGCGCCTCAATCAGGCGTTTCTGGTAAGCGCTGGCGTCGATTCGTCCGCGGTCCGCGAGGATTTGCGGCCATTCGCGCAAGGCGATCTGCAGAAATTTCGTCGTGATCGCCCAGAAATCGTTGTAGGCGTCATCGCTCAAAGTATCGAACGCGTCGACCGAAACATCTTCGATGTGCAATTCGTCGATGAGGGCGCCGAGTTCGGCGGCCAGCGCATAGGCGGCCGACGGCGTCGATGCGACGAGCAGCGGCTCGCTCTCATGCAGGCTGGGCGCACCGCTTGCATCGACCGAGATGAGCGCGCGCCCAATCGCTTGCGCCCATTGCAGGATCAGCTGCGACAGCAGCAGGCGTCGCTCCAGCTCTTCGATCGGCGCGGCGAGGGGCGCGTCAGCCTCGACGTCAAAATCTCCGACGAACAGAGCGGCATTCTCGCGCTCCTCCAGAGCGCCAAGCGGCAGAATGCGCGGCAGCAGAGTCGCGCGCCGATCCAGCGCCTGTGCGAATTCGGCCGCGAGCGCCCGCGCGGCGCGTTGCGTCGGCACATAAATCGTGGCGCGCGCCATCGTCAGCGGCGGCGTGTCGCGCGAGAGGCCGGAAACGATCTCGCCGTCGAGCAGGGCCGAAACGAACGTCTTCAGAAACGGCGCGCCAGGCGCAATGGTGAAAAGATTGCGGCGACGAGCGAGCATCGCGCTCAGCCCCGGCGCATGGCGATCGCACGCTCGGCGTCTGCAATCGCTGCGACCGTGCCGACGTGAAGCCAAAGACCGCTGGAGACGACGCCATAGAGCCGCCCCTTGCGCGCGGCCTCGAAAAAGAAGGGCGCGAGCTTGAAAACGTCATCCGCGACGCCAGCGAAGAGCTGCGGCTTCATGAGGCCCACGCCGGTATACACATAAGGTTTCGCCCCATCGCGGCGAATAATGCGCCCTTCAGCGTCAAGATCGAAATCGCCGTCCCAATCGACTCCGACGCTTCCCGATGTCGGCGCGAGCAGCAGCGCCGCATCCATCATGTCGGGGTCGAAGGCGTCCGCAAGCGCCAGAACATTTGAGCGTCCCGCGTCGATCCAGAACGCGTCGGTGTTGCAAACGAAAAATGGAGCGTCTCCGATCAGGGGAAGCGCTTTCTTGATACCGCCGCCTTGATCCAGCAGCAGCGTGCGTTCGTCAGAAATGACGACTCGCGGACGGACGCGGCTCGCGAGATGCGTTTCAATCTGATCGGCGAGATGATGGACGTTGACGATGGCCAGTTCGACGCCCGCGTTTTCGAACTCATCGAGCGCCCGATCGATCAGCGTGCGGCCGGCGACGGAAACAAGCGGCTTCGGCGTCTTTTCAGTGATCGGCCGCATGCGCGCGCCAAGTCCGGCGGCGAACACCATGGCGACGCTCGGCGCAGGCGCGCGCGCTCGCTTCTCAGGCGTCGCGAAACAAGCCGGGGATGTTGGCCTCATACCACGCCCTGATGTCGGCCAGCGCCGGATGGCGGAGGCTCTTTTTGAGATAGGATTCAACGCGCGGAAGATGCGCGAGATATTGCGGCTTGCCGTCGCGCTGATCCAGCCGCGCGAAAATCCCCAGGATCTTTGTCGCGCGCTGCGCCGCCAGGATCGCATAAGCCCTGGCGAAAGCGGCCATGTCGAATGCGGCGTCGGCGTCGCGCCGCAGTTTGGCGTAATGGGCGAGGAGCTTCAACTCCAAATCGTCGGGCACGTCGACGCGGGCGTCCTGCCCCAGCGACGCAACGTCATAGGCGGGATGGCCGAGCACACAGTCCTGGAAATCGAGGACGCCGATCCGCGCCAGACCATTCCGCTGCGCCAGCCACAAAAGATTGGGAGAGTGATAGTCTCTCAGAGTCCATGTCGGCGTCCAAGTCGGCGCGGCGCCGGCGACATCAACGAGCGCCTGGCGCCAAAGATTGAGAAAGATGGCCTTGGCGCCGGACGAGACCGACGCCTTCTGGCGCGTGAGATACCAGTCGGCGAGCAATTCCACTTCGATCAGCAATGCGTCGAGGTCATAGGGCGGGATGTGGTAATCGCCGTCGCCTTCGACCGCGATCACATCCGGCAGGCGCTGCGCATGAAGATAGGCGAGCGCGCCCGCCGCTTCGAGATAGCGCTCGACGATCGGGCCGCTCCCGTCGACGACGCCCTCGCCGCCAAGATCCTCGATGATCAGCAAGCCGGCGTCGACATCTTTGGCGTAGACTTCGGGCGCGGAAAGGCCCACTCCGCGCAGCCCTTGAGACATGGCGACGAAAGGAACGACATTTTCGGCGAGGCGCGCGATCGCGCTATAGGATTTGCCGAAGCGGATCGGCGGTCCGTCCGGCCGCGCCGGCGAGATCATCAGGATCGCGCGCTGTCCATTTTCCTTTTCAAGCCGCTCATAGGCGCGCGTCGAAGCGTCGCCCTGCAGGAAATGGCGCTTGGCGTGCGCCCAGCCCGCCTTTCGCAGAAGTTCGCGCAGCGCCTTGAAGGACGCGAGGCGCGAAACGAAGCCGCCATAGCCGGAAATGGTGAACCGACGCGCCTCGCGATTGTCGCCGTCGACGAAACTCAGTCGCACTTCGAGACGATCGGGCGAGAGCGCTTCGCGCGCACGTTCGGCCCATTCGACGAGCACGATCGCGTCGTCGGTCGCCTCCTCCCAGCCTAGTCCCTCGAGCTCCGCCGTGTTCTCCAGCCGATAGAAGTCGGCGTGGACGACGCGATTGCCTGCGCCCTCGTAGACTTGCATCAGCGTGAAGGTCGGGCTCGGCGCCTCGAGCCGCGGGTCTTCGACCAAAGCGCGGATCATCGCGCGTGCGAACGTGGTCTTGCCGGCGCCGAGATCGCCCGAAAGCATGACGGCGTCGCCGTTGCGAACGAGCGTCGAAAGTTCCTGCGCGAGTTCGATCGTCTCGGCTTCGCTGGCGACATCGAGGCGCCAGACCGATTTCGGCGCTGCCTCCTCGCTCATTCCGCGCCTCCAGCGCTCGCCGCCAGGAGATGCGCCTCTTCATGCGCGGCATGCGCCGGAAAGATGCAGGTTACGGCCGTGCCTTCGCCAGGGGCGGAATCGATGAAGACTTTGCCGCCGTGCAGCTCCATCAAGGCGCGCACGATGGAAAGGCCGAGCCCGACGCCGCGGTGGCGGGAACCGGCGGTGTGCGACTCAAAGCGATCGAAGATGCGTTCAAGAATTTCCGGCGAAATGCCACGGCCGCGATCGGTGACTTTGAAGACGATTTCGGTCTCGCGCCGCAACACGGCAAGCGTCACCGTCTGCCCCGGACGGGAAAATCCGATGGCGTTCGAAAGAAGATTGAACAGGATCTGGCGCACGCGCTTGGCGTCGCCGCGGAACGTTCCGACGTCGTCCATGGCGACGATCTGCACGTCGATTGAATTTTCGGCGAGTCGATCCTGCACGCCTTCGATCGCGGCGCGCATCGTCGCCTCGACGTCGACCTCGGATACTTCAAGCTCCAGCGCGTCTTCGTCGATGGTCGCCAGATCGAGAATATCGTCGACGATGGCGAGCAGCGCCGCGGAGGATTTGTTGACATAGCCAAGATATTCGCGCTGGCGCGGATTGAGCGGGCCGGTTGAATCCTCTCCGAGGAGATGCACGAAGCCGTTGATGTTGTTGAGCGGCGAGCGCAACTCGTAACTGACGTGATGGATGAAGTCATTGCGCAGCTTTTCGGCGGCGAGCAGCGCCTTGTTGCGGTCAGTCAATGCGCGCTCGACATTCACGTCGGCGGAAACGTCGACGAAGGTGAGGAGCGCCGCGCCGTCGAGCAGTGATTGCGCCGTACAGTCCAAGACGACGCCATCGCTGCGTTCGATGCGCCGGGTGAAGCCTTCGCGCAGCTCATTGAGACCGGTGACGAAGCCTTGCAACTCCGCCCATGTCTCCTCTGTGGCGTGCAGCGCGCGACATCTCGCGGCGAGCGCGTCGAAGCGCGGGCGTTGCGTGAGCTCCTCGGGGTCGAGCCGCCACAAACACGCGAAGGCGGGATTGCTGAACTTCAAACGCCCGTCGGAACCGAAAACCGCCACGCCCTCGTGCAGCGTCTCGAGCGTTTCGCTCTGCATGCGGGCAAGCGCGTTGAACCGCGTCTGGAGATCGTAAGCCTTGGTGGTGTCGTCATAAAGATAGGTGACGCCGCCTTTGGGGTTCGGATGCGCGACGACGTCGATGATGCGGCCATCCGGCAGATGCCACGTGTGACGTATGGGCTCCGGCGAGCGATAGGCTTCGAACAGCCGCTCCTTCCATGCCCTGTAATCCGATTCGACGGGCACGCGCTGCTCGGCGCGGAGACGGTCGAGAATCTGTCCGTCGGTCGGCCGTTGTTCAAGGAACCTGGGGTCAAGCTGCCACAGCTTGGCGTAAGCGTCGTTGCTGTAAATGAGGCGCCGCGCGCGATCGAAGCTCGCGACCGCCGTCGGCAGCTGATCGAGCGTGCGCACATGCGATTGCATCTGCTGCTCAAGATCGGCGCGCACCGTCTCTACTTCATGACGATCGATGGCGAGGGCGGCGGCGGCGCCCGACGCGGAGGCCTGCGTGACGTCGAGCCGATGACGCTCGCCCGCCACGACGGCGTTGACGCGCTCGCGCCAGACGCTGTTCTTGGCGCGCGCCGCCTCGGCGGCGATGCGGGCCGACTCGTCGAGCAACTCCAGTTTGCGGGCGAGGGCGTCCTCGGGATTCTTCGCTTCGACCGCCTGCGCATAAGCGTCGTTGACGAAGACGAGTTCGCCCGCGTCGTCGCGTATCCAAAATGGCGCGGGCAGCGCCTGGAGCATCGCGCGCAGACCGGAGAGTTCCGATTGCGCCGAGGCGTAGCGCTCGCGAAGGCCGATCAGCTCCAACCGATCGCCGGAGACTTCACGGATGCGCAACACGACGCTGCCGCCAACCGCTCGGCCGTCGGCGTCAAAATGCCGACCGGCGACGCCGGCAAGCGCCAAGCGGAAGCTTTCGCCGCTCTTGCGCAGACGGTCGACGGCGCTTTCGAGCGCCTGAGCGTCTTTCGGCGCAAGCCAGGCGCCAAAGCCCAATATGCGGCGCGGCGCGGCGACAGCCCCGGTCATGATCAGCGATGAAGAATGAATATCGGGCTCGGCGTCGGGCGCCGTCCAGGCGACGAAGATCTGCGGCTCGGAGGCGAGAAAGGTTTTCGCCCGGCCGAGCTGGGCGCGGGCGTCGTCGAGTTCGACGCTCAAGGCGGCTTCGCGGCGACGCCAGGCGGCGCGCTCGCGCACATGCGTCGCAACGATGGCCGCGGCGAAAATCGCCAGTCCGCCGCTAAAAGCAAAGCTGACGATTTGCGGATCAATCGCCAGATCCTCGAGGAAACCCGCCGCGCGGGCCGGCGTCGCCTCGAGCCATAGAAGCAAAGACCCGAGGGAAGCGCCGGCAAAGGGAGGAGCGCCAGAGTGGTTGATCGCACGCCGCCGTCTCGTCATTGCGAGAACGACTCTGCTGGCAAGCGATCGAATAGGCGCGTCATGAGAACCGGTCTCCACGATCAATTGCGGGTGCTCATCACAACAACGCCGTAAACGGTTCTTGCAAACGCGGACGCAGCCTGCCGAGCGCAGGATGCGGATAGGCTCCGACGACAGGAAGACGGAGGGCTCCGTCGGTGGCCCGCCGCGCCGCACACGAATCAACCCCAATCTAAAGCGCAATTGCTCAAAACGGAATCGGCGTTTCGGCCATAAGCCGGGCCATCTCGCAAGACGGCCTCGCTCCAGGCAAGGAGCGAGGCCGCACGCAAATCTACGAAAACCTGAACTGCGTTCAGTACCGGTAATGTTCCGGCTTGAACGGGCCGTTCTTCGGCAGGTTCAGATATTTGGCCTGCTCGTCGGTCATCTGCGTCAGCTTGACGCCGATCTTGTCGAGATGCAGCGAGGCGACCTTCTCGTCGAGGTGCTTGGGCAGCGTGTAGACGCCGACCGGATACTGGCCCTGCTTCGTCCACAGCTCGATCTGCGCCAGCGTCTGATTGGTGAAGGACGCCGACATCACGAAGGAGGGATGACCCGTCGCGCAGCCCAGGTTCACGAGGCGACCTTCGGCGAGCAGCAGGATGCGCTTGCCGTCCGCGAACTCGATCTCGTCGACCTGCGGCTTCACATTGTGCCACTTCAGGTTCTTCAGGCCGGCGACCTGAATCTCCGAGTCGAAATGGCCGATGTTGCAGACGATGGCGCGGTCCTTCATGGCGCGCATATGGTCGACGGTGATGACGTCGACATTGCCCGTCGCCGTGCAGAAGATGTCGCCGCGCGGCGCGGCGTCTTCCATCGTCGTGACTTCATAACCTTCCATCGCCGCCTGCAGCGCGCAGATCGGATCGATTTCGGTGACGAGCACGCGGCAACCGGCGTTGCGCAGCGAAGCGGCCGAGCCTTTGCCCACGTCGCCATAGCCGGCGATGACCGCGACCTTGCCGGCCATCATCACGTCGGTCGCGCGGCGCACGCCATCGACGAGCGACTCGCGGCAGCCATAGAGATTGTCGAATTTCGACTTGGTGACCGAGTCGTTGACGTTGATCGCCGGCCAGAGGAGCTTGCCCTCCTTGTGCATGACATAGAGGCGATGCACGCCCGTCGTCGTCTCTTCGGTGACGCCTTTGATCGCCTCGGCGTTGCGCTTGTAGAAGCCCGGATTGGCCTTCAGGCGCTTCTTGATCGAGGCGTAGAGAACCTCTTCTTCTTCATTCGAGGCCGTTTCGAGGAAGGCGACGTCGCCCTGCTCGGCGCGCAGGCCCAGATGAATGAGGAGCGTGGCGTCGCCGCCGTCGTCGAGGATCATGTTCGGGCAGCCGCCGTCGCCCCATTCGAAGATCTTGTGGGTGTAGTCCCAATAGTCTTCGAGGCTCTCGCCCTTCTTGGCGAAGACCGGCGTGCCGGTCGCGGCGATGGCGGCGGCGGCGTGGTCCTGCGTCGAATAGATGTTGCAGGAGGCCCAGCGCACGTCGGCGCCGAGCGCCTTCAAGGTCTCGATCAGCACGGCCGTCTGGATGGTCATGTGCAGCGAGCCGGCGACGCGCGCGCCTTTCAGCGGCTGCGACGGGCCATATTCGGCGCGGGTCGCCATCAGGCCGGGCATTTCCGTCTCGGCGATGGCAATTTCCTTGCGGCCCCATTCCGCCAGCGAAAGGTCGGTGACGGCGAAATCGTTAAAGTGATGTGCGGTCATGCGAAATCCTTCTGTTTCTCGTGCGGCTCGTCGGCTGTCATTCCCGACGCTTCGCATCGCGAAGCGAGGGGGTATCCGAGCAAAGCCGGCGTCTTCTCGGCTCTGGATTCCCGGTCAGGCCTGCGGCTGGCCAGGGACGACACGCCGAGCGAATGGCTCAACCGAATACGCGCCGCTGGATTACGCCAGCGGCTCGGAGCGAGCCTATAGCAGGGGTGGGCGAGGAAAGCAATAAAGATATAAAGATGCGTTTATGTCAATTCCGGAGCGCCGGCGCCGGCGCCGTGACCTCCTCGGCGATGACCCTGAAGCTCGCAAGCGTGCACGGGCCAAACGAGGTCACCATCGCGACGTCGGTCGCATCTCGCCCGCGCGCAATCAGGATGCGCCCAATTCGCGGCGTGTTGTGGCGGGCGTCGAATGTGTGCCAGCGGCCACCCAGATAGACTTCGAACCAGGCGCTGAAATCCATCGCGGATTCGTCGGGCGGCACGCCGATGTCCCCAAGATAGCCGGTGCAGTACCGCGCTGGAATATTCATGCAGCGGCATAAGGCGACGGCGAGATGGGCGAAGTCGCGGCACACGCCGCGTCGATCCGTATTGGCGTCCCATGCCGTTCTTGTGGGGCTCGCATGGTCGTAATCGAACCCGATGCGATCGTGGACATAGTCACAGATCGCCTGCGCCAGCGGCCAACCCTTCGGAACCTGACCGAAAAGCGACCACGCCAAATCCGACAGGCGATCGGTCTCGCAATAGCGGCTGCCGAGCAGATAAATCAGAACCTCCACCGGCAGGTCTTCGAGCGCATGCTGCTCGGCCTGCGCGGCGATTGGATCGGGTTCGCCATTGTCCTGCACAAGAAAGTCCGAGGACATTGTCAGCCGGCCCACAGGTGCGCGGATGACGTGGCAGAAATTGCCGAAACTGTCGTGATAGGTGTTGGCGGGGATGGGCGGATCGAGGCGCATACGATCCGCGGTCAGCACGTCAGCGAGGCGTGACGGATGGACGCTCAGCGTCAGAATCATCGGCGTCGGCTGCGGGCAGTCATAGGTGATTTCGTAGCCGGCGCGAATCTTCATCGGGAAAGCCTCCTCTGCTCGAACAAGCGGAGCCGTCGCAACAGTCGGGCATTATCCTCCCGCGCTCATGAGAGCGCCGCATTCGGCGTCCGCAGCAGCGGCGACTTTGACGGCGACCTTCATGGCGAGATGGTCGGACGCCGTCCCGATCCATGTTCCTTGCAGCGGAATCGCTTTCCTTGGCTCATCCACGACCGCGATGCGCACCAAGTTCCGATTCCCGAACATGCCGCTCGATGGATCGAAGTCAACCCAGCCAGGGCCGGCGATGTAGGCCTGGACCCAGGCATGGGTGTTGCCCCCGATGTCGTCGTCGTCATCATGATCGTCAAGATGCAGATATCCGGAAACGAATCGCGCGGCGATTCCAAGCGCGCGCAGCGCCGCGATCATCAGCGTCGCAAGGTCGCGACAACTTCCACTCGCGAGCTCCAAAGTCTGGACCGGGTCCTGCACGCCCTTCTCATGTCGCGCCACATGCTTGAAGGTCCGGTTGATGGTCTGCGTCATATCGACGAGAAGCTTGTGGGTGTCGGCCGAGCCGTCCTCACGCAGGAACGTAGCGGCCCAGCGATCGAGCCGGGGATGCTGCGACTGTGGCGCGAGGAAGCGCGCGAGATCGCGGCTCTCTTCCTCGCCGTAGGCAAACGGATGGCTCCGCGCAAAGTCCTCAATATCGGCTTCTTTGAAGTCGGTTGGCGCGTGACGGAGACGCATAGTGCTTTCGACGCGAAGCTCTGAGGCGCGTTCCTCGAAACGGGCCGTCGCGACATGATTGCCGAAAATATCCTGCGTCCAGGAGATTTGGCTCGGCGCGGGCGTAATTTCGAGTTCGGACTCGAGCACGATTTGGTCGTCGTCGTCGCGCGGACGCAGCATCATCCGGTGCTCGCCGAACGCGACAGGCTGCGCATAATGGTAAGTCGTGACGTGTCGGACGGTGAGAATCGGCATTGCGGTCCCGCGCTGATCCGAGTTGCGGATAATGCAAGTTCCGATAACAGGCAATTTCCACGCCAGGAACAGGACTCGTTTATCGCTTTGCGCCGTCGCCGCTCCAACGAAGAGAACGCCCATGACTGGAACGCCATACAGACTGTTGGCGGTCGACGAACCGGCGCCGATCACGGTGCACAATGAAAACGGCCGCTCGCCGCTGCTGATCGTGGTCGATCACGCAGGCAATTCCCTCCCGCGCGCGCTCGGCCGGCTCGGCGTTCCGGAAAGCGAATTGGCGCGCCACATCGCCTGGGACATCGGCATAGCCGCGGTTTCGCGCTTCGTCGCGGATGCGCTCGACGCCACTTTGGTGCAGCAGAACTATTCGCGCCTGGTCATCGACTGCAACCGCGCGCCGGGGTCACAGACATCCATCCCCGAAATCAGCGAGTTTACCCCGATCCCTGGAAACGTCGGTTTGAGCGAAGGCCAGAAGGACGCGCGGCTGCGCGAGATTTTTCAGCCCTATCATGATCGGATCAAAGCCGAGCTTGATCGGCGATGGCGGGAGGGCCGGCCGGCGGCGTTGATCGCGATGCATAGTTTTACGCCGGTCTACATGGGCGCGGCGCGGCCCTGGCATGCCGGCGTGCTGTACAATCGCGACGCGCGTTTCGCCGATCTGCTGATCGCTTCGCTCAGGCGCGAAGACGGACTCGTCGTCGGCGATAACGAGCCTTATAGCGTGACCGATGAGACGGATTACACCATTCCGGTGCATGGCGAGCGACGCGGCCTGCTACACGTCGAAGTCGAGATCCGCCAGGACCTGATCGCCAACGACAGCGAACAGCGCGCGTGGGGTTCGCTGCTCGCGCGTTTGCTGCCGCAGGCGTATCAAGAGCTGACAACGGCGTCGTCTCTGCGGCCCTAGAATTGGCGTTGTATAGAGGAAGGTAGTTGTGCCGGATCCGAGGGGGCAGATCGCCTTCAGGTTAAGGGCTTCCGATTAATCCGCCTTGGGAATGCCTAACCGGATGGCGAACGTATCCTGTTCCTTAAATTCAAGCCTGTACTTCAGTCACTGCTAACATTTGATTTTTTCAATATTTTCCTTTTAGGAACAATCCTGGTGGGTAGGAGTTTACCTGCCTTCAAGGAGCATACATCATGCCCCACAATCCGCCGGACAACAGGCGGAAGCTGGACACTTCCGCCCAGAAAGCGCAGTCCGATGCTCTTGAGAAGGTCGGCAAGCTTCTGCGAGCCAAGTTCGACAAAATCCTCACGGAGCCGCTGCCCGAGGGAATAGCTGATCTGCTCGTCGAGCTGCACGCCAGCAGACGAACCTGAATAAGCTCTGACGGCGCCAAACCGTTCTGAGAATGCTCACGGGTCGCCGAACTGAACTATGCGAGACGCGGACTGAAAGTCGTATGACTAATCGCCACGGTCAGTCCTTTCGGACCGCTTGTTGTTTCGATCTGCGCCTTGATTTGTTGTGTCAGCGCTTTCACGAGCGTGCTGCCTAGGCCCTCAGAGGGAGGCGCGACGCCATTCTCTTTTTGCTTGCCGACGCCGTTATCCGACACCGTGAGCCGCCAGTCGGCCCCGGAGGTCTCGTATCTGACGAGAATTTCCGCCTCGGGACGATTCTCAGGAAAGGCATATCACCGCGTTGATAACCGTCTCCGTCACGATCAAGCCGATACTGACCGCTTCCGTCGGAGGAATCATGGCGTGGTCGAAGGCATATTTGAGGGATATCTTTTTCTCCTCGCCAATCACCGAGGCCGAAAGACCATCGCATAGCGTCGTCAGATAGGGAACAACTTCGACCAGCTCCGATCGGCCGGCAGTATCAATATGCCTCTGCAACGTCGCCACCGACATCACGCGGGAATAGGCCTCCTCGAGATGGCGCCGCGCCTCTTCGGACGTCGTGATGCGGGTCTTCATCATGAGAATGTTCGCAATGATTTGCAAACTGTTGAAAATGCGGTGCTGCATTTCCAGCAGCAGCACTTCTTTCTCGCGAAGCAGCCTCCGGGTTTCGTTGTGAAGGGACTCTTTCTCTTTCTCAATTTTGCGCCGATCGGTCTCGTCTGCGAAAGAGAGCAAAATAGCTTTGTGAGTGTTGCCGACAAAGAAGACTTCTCGCGCGCTCACAATCAGGGCGCGCCGCCCGACGCGCGGAAAGACGGCGTCGATTTCAAAGTCTTCCGCGGCGGCGTGCTCAGGCAAGACCTTATTTAATAGCGAAACCAGGCGCGGGATTTTGAAACAGCCGTGCAAGATTTCATAAACGGAACGTCCGATGACGTCTTCGGGCCGCGCCTCAAAAACATGGAGAAAAGATCGGCTCGCCGCGGTTACGCCGAAATGGCAGTCAAGCACCAGCAAAGGGTCGCGCACAGTGTCCACGATCGCCTGCGCGAGCACTGCGCTATATTGGGGATCTAAGGGTTCGGTCGTGATATCGAAAAGCCTTGGAGTGCTTCAAAAGCGGCAGGGAACGCCGTTAGGAGCGAGACCCTGCGGGAAATGGAGCGAATTAGCAACGGGCGCTTCGTAAGGGGAGCGATCGTTTGGCCTGCTGCGAAACTCGGACCTCATTGAGAAGCAGCGGTGATTCAATCTTAACTTGAAAATGTTGCGGCCCTGTTCTTTGCGCGGGCCGCGGCGCCGCCGGCGGGTGGACTGGAGCTCAGGCCCTTACCTACGCCGGCAGCATCACCACCTTGGTCTTGACCGGGGTTCGGGCGTAAAGGTCGAGCATGTCCTGACTGAGGAGGCCAGTACAGCCGCTCGTGATGCCCTGCCCGAGCGTATCGGGGTCGCTGGTGCTGTAGATCGTGTAGACCGTGTAGACGCCGTTTTTATAGAGATACAGCACGCGGGCGCCGAGCGGATTCTCCAGACCTCCCGGCATGCCGCCGGCATATTTGCGCGCCTCCGGCTGGCGCGCGATCATCTCCTTGGGCGGCGTCCAAGTGGGCCACTCGGCCTTGCGCCCGACATAAACTTCACCGCTCCACAGGAACCCGGGGCGACTGACATTGGCGCCATAGCGGGTGGCCATCCCGTCGCCTTCGATGCGGTAAAGATGGAATTTGCCAGGATCGACGATGATCGTGCCGGGCGCTTCCTTGCTGTCGTAGCGCACTTTCTGGCGAAAATATCTCGGATCGACCCTGCTGATGTCGACCGCCGGGATCGCGAATTTGTCGTTGGGCACCGGCCCGTAAAGCTTCGCCGCTTCGGCGCGCATCATGTCGTCGGAAGACACGCAACCGGCGAGCCCGGCCGCGCCGAGACCGGCGGCGGAGCCGACCAGAAACGACCGGCGGTTGAGACGCCCCGACCGAAGCCCAAGCGGAGCTTCCTCGTTTCTTTCGCCGGCATCGGCGATCCCATCGTCCATGATCATAATTTTGGAGTTCCCATGTCCTGTTGCCGACCAGAGAATGCTCCGGCCTAAACCCGCCGAACGTCTTTGCTGAGCCGAGACCTTGCCATCACTTGCTTTTCGGAATGTAAAGAATGTCGCCTTTGCCCGGCAATTTCGGTCATTTCGTGGCGCCGATCGCCAATGGCGATGGGCAGTCGTTTGAGCGCTCAGCAATACAGCTGGATTGTCACTGGGTTAGTCTGTTCAGGCTGATCGCGCGACGACGCTCGCCCTTTCCGAGCAATCCGACTTGCGATCGAAGGCCGGCGGCATTGTGCTGTCGCCCCACTTACTCAGCGGCTCGTTGTGGAATGCCCAGAACAATCAGTTCTGCTCGTAATGACCACGACGAGGGGGAGTGGGCCAGGTGCGCAGTTCTTCGCACACTGCAGTCATTTCCATGACCCTGCCCACGTTGGCGTCGATCAGCTCTTCTTTGTAAATGCGAGTTCCATTTGGGCTTCGATGGCTCAAGTTAGCGACCATCTTTAATTCGCGATTCCGACGATGCACGCCTTGCCAAGAGAGTTCGCGCTCTCTGCTTGTATCCAAGATGTCATATTGTGCGCGGCGTTCAATGGCGGCGCCCTTTTTTTGGCGGTGTCGCACCGTCCATTTGTCACCTGTGATCGAAATATCAATCGATGTCGTATCTCCCGTGGATGCCGGTAAACAACGCAGAGCGAGCGCGAAATTACGTGGAGGAATTTCTGCCGCGCCTGTCTGAGGCATACGGCTCACCTTGTTCCCGTCTTCAACGGCAGCCTCGACATTACCCCGGGACGTTGCAGATGGCGGCGCCCTTGGATCGGGGCTCGACCTTGAAGGTGTTTGGGCGGTTGCGTCAGAAGGCGACGACGGGTCCTTTGCGGTCATCTCCGAGATCGATGACGTCCCGCGACTTGATGCGCTCGGCGCCGACGTTCCGGATGATGCAAGAGTTCTTTGCGCCGTATGTTTTTGGTCCTGGACGGACCGGGAGTTCATCTTATTCTGAGGAGCACGGGTAAGAAAGATTGAAATGATCATGACAGATACCAGCGCCGCCATCGTATAAAATAGAATAGTAAGGCTCTGCAGCGGACGAACGGCGTCTGCGAAAGCCGCTTCCCGAGGAACCTCCTCGCACGAACTTGCTGGATGCAGAAAAACCCGTTCAGAGGCTTCTTTGGGCAAGCTTAGAATTTTATCGATTTTTGCGAGGTCACGATGGTGTAGCAAAATAACGTTGTTCGTTCGTGCGAGTTCCTGGGCGGCGGGAGTATAACTGTTATTGCTTACGACAATTCCATAATCAGCCACTTCATGAGCTCGGGCTGCAACGACCTCTTGTACTGCTTTGTTTCCGACGGGAGATCGGTAAAGTTTGCATTGAACCGCAAGCCGAATTCCCGATTTTTGAGCGATCACGTCGACGCCTTGATCACGGCTGGCCGTCGTCACCCGCGCGTCCCAACCACTGCGCTTAAGTTCTTCGGCACAGTAATGCTCGTATTCTATGGGCGTCATCTCATCTCGAAACGCCTGATGACGTGGTTCGAGCTCTGTTTTCGCAGCAACCCTGCTCTCAACATAATCAGTTAGCTCGGGCGCTCGCTCAGCCGCAACAAAGCGGTCATAATCGCTGTCCAGTCCCAGGAACAAGTTATTCGAAATAAAGTAATCTATCTCCTTTAACCATTTTTCCGGCCTCAAATTGCCGTATGGATCGAGCTGCAATAATTGAGACCTCCTTCGCGCTAGCGCCTCAATGTTGCTTTCAACAACTTCTTTTAGCGTACTATCCACACGTCTCACGGCGCGCGAATACTTCACGTAATCCGTAATACAAACGGTGATAATCCCCAGTCCGGCTATCGCTAGAAGACCCGCTATGATCTTACTGAAGTCGCTTGGCCAACCCGCCCAAGCCACAAGTCCTGCGATCGGTATGAGGACCAGACCAGAGCCATCGTTTTTCTTTTTCTTCGCCATCGCCGATAAATTTGTTCGTTGGCGGACTTAACCGCAGCATCGCGAGAGATCTTAATCGTCTCCGCGCAAAAATACATGGCCAAGCCTCAGCGTGACGTTTGGATCCATGTCGAATTATCTGCAAACTTTTCCCCGTTCTAGAAGGCGACGGAGCGTTCCGCTTCAAGGGTTTTCTTCCCCGCCCCTGCTCTCTACGGATTTGCAACGCAGCTCCCGTCCCGCTAGCTTCGCCGCCCATGTTCTCAGCGCTCAAAAACTTCATCAATGAACTCACCGGCGAGGCGGAGCGTCCAAAGGCCTTTGAGGCCGCGGACTATCAGCTCGCCGCCGCCGCGCTTCTCGTCCATATCGCCTCGGTCGACGGGCAATTCGACGACAAGGAGAAGGCCCGTATCCGGCAGCTCGTCGAGGCGCGCTTCAACCTCCAGGGGGACGAGGCGGCCGAATTGATCGACGCCGCGCAGGCGAGCGAGCGCGACGCCGTCGACCTCTATCGCTTCACCAGCGTTCTGAAGCGCCGGCTCGATGAGGACGGGCGCCGCCAGATCATCGGCATGCTCTGGGACATGGCGCATGCCGATGGCGCGGTGCATGAATTCGAGGAGAACGTCGTCTGGCGCGTCGCCGAATTGCTCGGCGTCTCGACCCGCGAACGCGTCGAGCTGCGCCGCGAGTTCCGCGAGGCCGCCGTCCCTGCGCCGACCGGCCCCTGGTCGCCGAGCAAGGGTGATGGCCAGTGACGCGCCCCGTCGCGGTCATCACCGGCGCGTCCGACGGCATTGGCGCGGCGCTTGCCCGCATCTTCGCCGCCAACGGCCATGAACTTGCGATCGTCGCCCGTCGCGGCGACCGGCTGGAGGCGCTGGCCGACGAAATCGCCGCCGATGGCGCCGTCCGCCCGCTCCCCATCGAACTCGATCTCACGACTGAGGGTGCAGTAGATTCGCTCTCGGAACGTTTGGGCGCGGCGGGCCTCACGCCGCGCTTCCTGGTCAACAACGCCGGATTTGGCCTCATGGGCCGCGCCATCGAGCTCGACGCCGCCGAGCAGCTCGCGATCGTCGATCTCAACCTGCGCGTGCTCACCGCGCTGACCTTGCGCTTTCTGCCGGCGATCGTCGCGGCGAAGGGCGGCGTGCTCAACGTCGCCTCGGTGGCGGCCTTCATGCCGGGACCGGGCTTTGCGGTCTATTACGCTACCAAGGCCTATGTGCGCTCCTTCAGCGAAGCGCTATCGCAGGAATTGAAGCCGCTGGGCGTGAAGGTCGCGTGCCTGTGTCCTGGTCCGGTGCAGACCGGCTTCCAGGAGCGCGCCGGGATGGATCTCTCCGGCTTCATGACGGCGATCAAGCCGGCGATGCTGCCGTCGGCGGAAGTCGCGCGCCAGGGCTATGAGGGCCTCATGGCCGGCAAGCGCGTCATCGTGCCGGGCCTCGTCAACCGGATGTTCGTTTGGGCTGCGGCGGCGACGCCGCGGGCGCTGCTGCTGCCGCTGCTCGCGTCCGCTCAGCAGCGGCGCTGATCCACGCTCGCGAGATCTGTCAGACAAAGATAAAAGAAAATATTTATATGTATTACCTACCCAATCTTAATGATATCGACTGCCGACTTCAGCGGGTCTGTGGGAACGGTGAAAAATCCCTGGAATGGCCGATCGAGCTCCACCAGCAGAAAGATTGCCCCGGACACGCATAAGGAGGCCGTAACAAGCCCAAGCGCCGCAGTCCAATGATGGTGCGAAATGACGCCGAAATTAAAGAAAACCGTCACGAGCAGAGCGATCAGGAATATGACCACCTCCAGCGGTATATTGGCGTTCAAGTCGTTATATATTTTCCATCTTATGCCGGAAATTTCTTGCGTTAAATTGAGCGCGGCCGTCTTCGCCCATGATTTTTTCTCATCTTTCGCATCTAAATTGAGCACTGCTTCGCGAAATGAATCGATCTTGGCTTTTTTTAAAGCCTCCTTTTGATCGATGTTATTGCCGCTCGCGACTTGCAACAGATCAATCTGACCTTGCACAGTGCGCATGATTTTTGTTCTCGCTTCGTTAGCTTCGTCGCCAAACAAATCCAAGACGCGATGCAACAAAACAACCTTGGACGCTTGCGTTCTGACCTCGTCAACCTTCTTATCAAAATTGTTTTTTGCCGTTACCAATAAAAAGCCGAGACATACCGCAAGCAGTGAAGCAATCATATTTCTCACTGCTTTGAACTGATCCCTTGATATTCCATCAAGCCAGCTCTCTTTCAGCCGTAGTGTAATGGAAAATCCAAATATACCTGCAAGCAATGTCGCAAAAAAAGTGACTATAGCTATATCAACGCTATTCACGAGCATTTCCTCCGCAGGATCCTACCCGGCAAGGACGCCCTTGCAAACTTCGCGTAGCCTGAGCGATCTCCGACCGCCTGGAATGAATAAGGCCCGCACGACTGTTCGAAAACAAAAAAAGCGAGCCTCGCGGCCCGCTTTCATTTCCTCACCCGTCGGAGCGATTATTCCTCGACGGATTTCGGCTTCAGCACCTGACGGCCGCGATACATGCCGGACTTGAGGTCGACGTGATGTGGCCGGCGGAGCTCGCCGGAATCCTTGTCTTCGATATAGGTCGGCGCCTTGAGGGCGTCGGCGGAGCGACGGAATCCCCGCTTCATCGGCGAGGTTTTTCTCTTCGGAACGGCCATTTATTCTCTCTCTAAATGGAAGGCCGCGGACGGGAGCGCCGCGCGGCGGAAACTGGCGTTGCGCCTATACGCGAAATCTCGCCCGATGGCTACCCCAGCGAGGGCTTTTACCAGGGCGTCGGGCGCTGCGGCTTTCCCCTATTGGACGGCGGCCGGCGGGACGGGAGCGCTCGCCGCCTTGTCATAGGCGTTCTTTTCGCCGCCCGACAGCATCGCCGGATCTTCCTCGATGAGCTGCTTGCCGCCGCGATCGTCGGCGGGCCGCGCCGCGACCGGCGACGCCGCCAGGCCGGTCTGATGCGCGAGCCAGCTTCGCCAGTGATCGGCAGAGCCATTGAACGTGTTTTGGTCGACCGCGCCGGTGATGCCCGGCACGCGCCCGTCCGAGCGATACTGCCAAAAAGTCCATTTGCGGTCGCCGTAACGCACCTGTGGGTGATATTTCGTCGAACGCACCCAGATCGGATATTCGGACAGCGCGTCGGAGTGCAGGATCGCCTGATAGAAGTCGACCGAGGAATAGATGATCGGCTTCTTGCCGTAATGGCGCTCCATCTGCGTGAGCATGTCCTTCATGTCGCGCAACACTTCCTCGCGATAGAGCGTGCGTTTGCAGGTTCCCGACGTCGGCGTCGCCTCGACATCGAGCACCGGCGGCAGCGCGTCGGGCTCATTCGGCACGACGCTGGCGAAATTGCCAATCTCTTCATGCGGCCGGCGGCACCAGTAAACGAAGTGATAGGCGCCGCGCGGCACGCCGGCGGCCTTCGCCGCGGCCCAATTGTAGGCGAACTTCGAGTCGACCCGGTCGCCGCCCTCCGTGGCCTTGATGAAGGCGAAGGAGACGCCAGAGTCCTTGACCTGTTCCCAGTCGATATTCCCCTGATATTTCGACACGTCGATGCCGTGGACGGCGAATTCGGCGCTGCGCGTCGCCGGGAATTTATGGAGATCGTTCTCCGGCACGGCGTAGGCGAGAAAGCTCGGGTCGCGCTTGGGATTGATCAGCGGCGCGCTGGTCTGGAACCGCGGCCGGCGCGAAAAGCTGGGATCATAGGAGCTGCCGCAGCCCGTGAGCGTCGCCGCGAATGCAGCGCACACGAGGGCCGAGGAAAGCAGGGAAAAACATTTCAACGAGCGCATTTCTCCAAATTATCTCCGCAGGCGGTAACGGAGCGTAAACGCCCCAAGCGCCTCAGCCCAAATGGAACCACATACTGGCGATTGTAAGGAACGCCCCGTAGCCGACCACGTCGGTGATGGTCGTCACGAAAGGCCCCGACGCAACGGCAGGATCGAACTTCAGCTTGTCGAACGCAAGCGGCACAACGATGCCGCCAAGTGCGCCAGCGACCAGATTCGTGAACATCGCCATGGCGATAACAGGCCCAAGCCCAACATTATTGAACCAGTTGGCGGCGACGATGCCGGTCACCAGGCCAAAGGCCGCGCCATTGACCGCGCCGATGGCGAGCTCCCTGAAAATAATCCGCATGGCGTTGGCGCGAGTCAGCTCGCGGGTGGCGAGCGCCCGAACGGCGACGGTCATGGTCTGGGTCGCGGAATTCCCGCCCTGTCCCGCGACGATCGGTCCCAGCACCGCCAGCGCCACCATTTGCTCCAGCTGCAACTGAAAGTGCTTGAGCACGCTGGAGGTGATGAAGGCGGTCAGCATATTGACAGAGAGCCAAGTGAAGCGGCTCCGCGCGATCCACCAGAAATTGTCGGTCAGCTCTTCTTCGGGGTTCACGCCGCCCAGCGCCAGGATTTCGTCCGAGGCCTGCTCCTGGATGACGTCGACGATGTCGTCGATGGTGAGAACGCCGACGAGCCGTTCGGATTCATCGACAACCGGCACGGAGACGAGATTGTAGCGCTCGAAGAGCCGCGCCGCCTCGGCGCCGTCCTCGGTCGCATTCACCCGCCGCCGATCCTCCTGCATGATTTCGTCGAGCCGCGCGCTCGGCTTGGCCCGCACCAGAGCGTCGAGGAAAACGGTCCCGAGCAAACGGTAGCCGGGATCGACGACGAAAACTTCAAAAAAGCTCTCCGGCAGATTCTCTTCACCGCATTCTCGAAAAAAATCGAGCACGCGCCCCGCCGTCCAGAAGGGGGGCGCCGCGACAAGAGTCGTCTGCATCAGGCGCCCGGCGGAATCCTCGGGATAGTCCAGCGAGCGACGCAGGACGATCCGCTCTTGCGCCGGGAGCGCGTCGAGGACCTCCGCCTGTTCTTTCGGCTGCAGACCTTCGAGAATGGCGACGGCGTCGTCGCTTTCGAGGTCGCGCACGCCTTCAACGAGGGTCTCGACCGGGAGTTCGTCGAGGATTTCCTCGCGAGTCGCTTCGCCGACCTCCATCAGGGCCGTAAAGTCGAAGTCCGCGCCCATCAGTTCGACAAGTCGCGGTCGCGCTTCGTGGCTTAAGCGCTCAAGCAGGGCGCCAAGGTCCGCCTCATGGAGGTCGCCGACGAGTTCGTGAACGCGCTCGGAGTCGCCCAGCGCAATCGCGCCTTCGACGTCGAGAACGAATTCCCGGCTGAGAGACGCCTCTCCGCCGTCGCGGAAGTCCTCGGCGGCGGTCGCCGTATCTTCATGATCGAGCGGCATTGGCGGTCCCGCGCTATATTATGGTCGCGCTCTTAACCCGAGGGCGCGAGAAATCAAACCGGCAAGCCGCCATGACCGCCATTTTTCCATTGCTGAAAAGATCTAAAGCGACAGTCGACGCTCCCCTCCAGCGGTTCGCGCTCTTGCTGCTGGGGGTTTTATCCGCCGCCAGCGTTTCTAACGCCCCGCGCGACGCCGCCGCCGTGGAACGGACCTGCGGACCCGACGCGCTTGGCGTGTCGCGAATCATCGAAGTCGACCGCTCCAAGGGAACGGCGGTCGGCCTGCAAAGCTATCCGCGCACGCTCGATTTGCGTGACCATGAAGTGGTGCTGACGTTCGATGACGGACCGGCGTCTCCCACGCCGCAAGTGCTCGACGCGCTCGCCAAGGAATGCGCGCGCGTAACGTTTTTTCTGATCGGCCGGAATGCGGAAAGCCTGCCCGCTCTGGTGAAGCGCGCCGCCGCGGACGGCCACACCATCGCTCACCATTCCTTCAGCCATCCTGACAAGACCCTAAGGCTGATGAGCGAGGAGGCCGCCAAGGCCGACATCGACAAGGGGATCGCCGCCGTGAACAAGGCGCTCGGCGCGACGGCCGCGCCCTTCTTCCGCTTTCCCGGTTTTGCTGATACGCCCGCGCTCGTCGCCGACCTCACGGCGCGCGGCTACACGATCTTCGGCTCGGATTTGTGGGCCTCGGACTGGTCGCATATGACGCCCAAGGCCGAACTCGACCTGGTGCTGTCGCGGCTTGAAAAGAACCGCAAAGGCATCGTGCTCTTCCACGATTCGCAGGGGATCACCGCGCAGATGCTGCCGGAATTTCTGCGCGAACTGAAAAAGCGCGGCTATTCGCTTGTCCACATGGTTCCCGGCGACGCGCCGACCCCGATCGTCGCCGCCGGTCCGGATTGGACCTCCACGACAGAGCCGATCATCGCCAAAACGCTTGGGCCAAAGGCCAAGCAGGCGCCGCAGGCGCATGATCATGAACATGGCGCGCAAGAGCCGCCGAAATCCGGCGAGCCTTAGCGCAATGTGATCGGGAAGCGCGTTCTAAGGCTGCGCGAGGCGCCGCTTAGCCGCGATCGCAGATATACGTGCTCTTTGAACCCCAGCAGGATCCGCTCTTGTAAACATTTCCGAGATTTTTGCCGCCGAGCGCCGCAGACCAGCTTTTTCCCCTGGCCGGAGAAAGCGTCAGCGTCTGACCGGAATATTGGAAGATCACCGCGCCGCCTTTTCGCGAGATCTGACAGACGCCGCTGTTGAGCACGCGTCCCGAAATTCTGACGTAGCATTTGCCGGTTCGCGCTTCGGAGGGGGGCGGCTCCTGTTCACCCGCGACGTTCGCCGCCGCTGACGCCTCATCTTCCGCCCCCCGGCGCGCCGCTTTGCGCTTTCCCGCGATGCCGTCGCTAAGAAATTCCGGCTCGAGTTCGAGGTTCGCGATGGATGACGCGAGCGGGTTCGACGCTTGGGCGCCCGGCGCCAATTCTACGCCGTCCTGCGTGGGTGCGGCGCGTTCTGGCGTCGCTGTCGGCTCCACCGGTCCGGCGATGATCGAAGGCGGCTGTTCATGCGATCGCAAATTGGCGGCCGGCGCCCCCGGATGCGCTTGGCGCGGCGCGGGAGGCGCTATTTTTTGAGGCGCCATTGAATCTGCGGGATCGCCATTTTGCGGAAGCTCGCCCCAGAAGGCGGAGCCGACGACGATGGCGGTGCCGACGACGACAAGCGCCGCGGCGCCAATGTAGAAGAAGCGCTCGACCCTTTCGAAGTTGCGCTCGGACGCCGTTGCGTAGGACTGGCGCGAACCCGCCGGCCGCGGCGACGCCATGCGCCTGTCGCCTTCGATATCGCGCCAGGCATAGCGGGCGCGCGTCTCGATAGTGTCGGCCTTTGGCGGCGGCCTGCGGTCTCTTAACGACACAGCCATGCTTCCCTCTCCGGGCGCCGTCGAACCAAAAGAGCGGCGTCGAACGCCTCGCGTCTGCGAAAAAGGCGCGCAGCGCGCTCATTTGCGAAGATCGAGCAGGCGGCTTGCACTGACCAAGCGCCAGCGCAACCATATTGCCTCGGGGAATGTGGCTGATGTTTGCCCGCTGCGGCGCCGTAATGGGCCGCGCGAACTCGGGGCGCTTTTATGGCGCTAACCTTGGTGCGGCCGAGAGGACTCGAACCTCCACTGGTTGCCCAACTAGCACCTCAAGCTAGCGCGTCTACCAATTCCGCCACGGCCGCAAGGACGCTCCGCTTAACGCGAAGCGCCGGCGCGCTGCGTCTAACAAATCGGCTCCCAGATGACAAGCGGCGAACGCGTAATCCGCCCGCTCTTCGCTCGTAGCGACGCGCCTTACATTTGCGGCGCGCCGATCGCCTTGGCGGGACGAATTTCTCTTTGTGACTTTCAGGCGTTCGCAAGCACTTCACGAAGGGTATGCCCGACTTGATCCTTAATGACGCAGATGGTGGCCTTTTGATCATCATAGAAGACATCGCGCATCATTGTTTGCCCATAGGCGTCCGCGAGAGCCGCCGTCTTTACACGACGTTTCGTCGCATTTAGAGAAAGGCGTTGGCCGGTAGCGTCGATTGCGAAAAACTCGAACAAGTAAACCATTGCGTTCTCCTACTTTGCGCTAATCATTGCACGCAGTTGCGACCGGCGCGTGAATGAACAGGGGGATAGAATTGAAGCTGAGCCGCGACCAGGCATCCAATTCAACGCGCTGGTTACGGTCGCTATTCGGGAAATTCTTGCCCTTATACAGAGGCTGCTCGCGAAACGCTCTAGGCGTGAAGCAATCGCCGAGATTCAGTTTCGCCGGAATGCGCGTCTCGGCGCGCTTGATGGGGTTAGTTCGGCCGAATGACTGAAACGCCTTGTCCGCCTTCTCCCCACTCCCTAGACGCCGTCATGCGTCTGCGCCCTGGCGCGCCGCCGGTGGAATGGCGCGTCAGCGACGATCTCGTGCCCTATGAGGAGGCGGTGGCCTTTATGGAGGCGCGCGCCGCGGCGATCGCTTCCGGCGAGGCGCGCGAATGCGTCTGGCTGCTGGAACATCCGCCGATCTACACCGGCGGCTCCTCGGCGAAAGAGCAGGATCTGCTCGAGGCGCGCTTTCCCGTCTATCGCACCGGACGCGGCGGGCAGTTTACCTATCACGGGCCCAAGCAGCGCGTCGCTTACGTCATGCTCGATCTTTCGCGACGCCAACGCGACGTGCGCGCCTTCGTCTGCGCGCTTGAATCATGGATCATCGCGACGCTCGCCGATTTCGGCGTCACGGGCGAGCGGCGCGCCGGGCGCGTCGGCGTCTGGGTCGAGCGGCCGGAGAAGGCCAAAGGACGGGGCGGCGAAATGGCGGAAGACAAGATCGCCGCCATCGGCGTGCGCCTGCGGCAATGGGTGAGCTTCCACGGCGTCGCGCTCAATGTCGCGCCGGATCTGACGCATTTTTCCGGCATCGCGCCCTGCGGCGTGCGCGAGTCGCATCTTGGCGTCACGAGCCTTGCGGACCTCGGCGCCATTGCGGACATGCCTGCCGTCGACGCCGCGCTGCGCAGGAATTTCGAGGCGATCTTCGGCCCAGCCGAGGACTCTTAAGGCGCGGTGGGAACGCACGCCTCGCGCGCCGCAAGCGCGGCGAACAGCGCATCGTCTTCATTGACGCCGGCGTTGCCCGTCGTCAGCAGCTTCTCGCCATAGAAGATCGAATTGGCGCCGGCGACGAGGCAGAGAATTTGCGCTTCGCGCGACAGCGACGACCGGCCGGCCGAGAGCCGCACCCGCGCCTTCGGCATGACAATGCGCGTCGTGGCGATCATGCGCACGAGATCGAGCGGGTCGATCTGCGCGCGCCCCGCGAGCGGCGTGCCCTCAACGGCGACCAGCGCGTTGATCGGCACGCTTTCCGGATGCGGATCGAAAGACGCCAGCGTCTGCAACATGCCGGCGCGGTCTTTCACGCTTTCGCCCATGCCGATAATGCCGCCGCAGCACATCTCGAGACCCGCGCCGCGCACGGCCTTGAGCGTGTCGAGGCGGTCCTGATAGGTGCGGGTGGTGATGATCTCGTTGTAGAATTCAGGGCCGGTGTCGAGATTATGGTTGTAGGCGGTGAGTCCGGCGTCGACGAGGCGCTTCGCTTGCGACTCGTTGATCATGCCGAGCGTGACGCAGGCCTCCATGCCGAGCGCGCGCACGCCGCGCACCATGTCGAGCACGGCGTCAAAACGCTTGCCCTCGGGCGCCGAGCGCCAGGCGGCGCCCATGCAGAAGCGATCGGCGCCGGCCTCTCTGGCGGTCTTTGCGGCGCCGAGGACCTCCGCCGTCTCCAAGAGATCGACGCGGTCGAGCTTCACTTCGCGATGATGCGCCGATTGCGGGCAATAGGAGCAGTCTTCCGGACAGCCGCCGGTCTTGATCGACAGCAGCGCCGCCTTCTGAACGTCATTGACGTCGTGAAAGCGGCGATGAACGGCGTTCGCCTGCGCGACGAGATCGAGCAGCGGCTGATCATGAATGGCGACGATCTCTTCGACGCCCCAGTCATAGCGTATGGAGAAGTCCGTGGGCGCGTTCACGCCGGACCTCCGGCGTCGCGGCTTTGCGAACGATGCTGGGAGCGCGCGGCGAGTCTGCGCTGCGGCGCCTCCTTCTCGGACGTGTCTTCGGTGCGCGTCACGCTCTTGCGCCCGCCGCGCAGAGCGGCATAAGCGACGAAAAGCGCCATCGCGACGTCGAACGCCGCATTGGCGACGACGAAGGGCGCGGGGGCGAATTGCGCGGCGGCGCCGATATAGTGAAAGTAAATCGCATACAGCGGATGCAGCGCGAAGCCCGCGACGACCCACCACGGCGAGCCAATGATCGACATGCCGGCGAGCGTGCCGAAAACGGCGACGCCGGTCATTTCGACGCCGACCCAGGGGCCGGACTCTTCAGCGCGAAAGGCGAAGCCGACGTAGAGGAAGCACAGCGCGATCAGCGCATAGGCGGCGATCCGCTGGACGGCCGCGCCCGACCATTTGCAGAACGCGAGGAGGCCCAAGGCAAAGACCAGGCCGACCCCGGCAAAGATAAGAATTTCGGTTGTATCGAGCATGGCTTTGACCATTAGCGCCGCAAATTGCGGAGATTAGGCGGATCGCATCGTCGCCGACGTCTATAAGCGGCAGAGCCGCCTCGAACAAGTGCCGCGGTCTCGGGCGCTACGGCAAGCGCATCCGCTCTTGTCAAACTGTCCCGCTTGACGCAGTTTCGGCGTTGGAAGTTGCGGTTCCTGTTGGCGGCGAGGCTCCCGTGCAAAAAACCATATTGATTGCGCTACTATGCGCGATGAGCGGCGCTACGCCTGCGCTCGCCGTGAACACCTGGGCAGGCAGCACGGCCGACGATATGGCGGTCGAGCAGGACGCCTGCGCCCCCGACGCTTACCGCTTCTGCGGCGGCAACACCGTCTTCATTTTCGAGATGGAAAATTGTCTCAAGCGGTATATGCCGTACCTGTCTCGATCGTGCCGAAAGCAGCTCTCTCCCACCGATTTTCGTAAATATCACGGCGAAGAGCCGGATTTCTTCGGCTTTTAGAAGCCGCGCGCGACGGTTGAAAAACGCGCCGGACGCCAGACGCGTCGAAAAGGCGTCCGAAGCCTGCTATAGCTGCCTGGACGCGCCCTGAGGCGCGGAAAGTTTCAAAGGTCGCGATAGTATGCAGCTTGAAGCGCAGGCGCAGGAAAAGCTCGTTACGACCGCTCCGGCGGCGGGCGCCGATCCGGAAGCCTTGAAGGGCGACGAATCCCTCATTGACGACATTCGCCTTCTCGGGCGCCTGCTCGGCGACGCCGTTCGCGAACATGAGGGCCCTACGGCGTTCGAGCGCATCGAGACGATCCGGCGGCTCTCCGTCGCCGCCAGCCGCAACGGGGACGCCGAAGCCGACAGGAATCTCGACGCGTTGCTGCGCGCGCTGACGGCGGAAGAGGCGCGCACCGTGATCCGCGCCTTCAGCTATTTCTCGCATCTTGCCAATATCGCCGAAGACCTGCATCCGCTGCAGCAGCGCGCCCGCGCCCAGGCGAGCGGCGCCTTCACCGGCGCGCCGAGCCTCGCCACGACCTTCGCGCGTCTGCGCAAGGCCGCCGTCGGCGCCGGCAAGATCGCCCAGGCGCTCGCGCGCGGCTGGATTTCGCCGGTGCTGACCGCGCATCCGACGGAAGTGCGCCGCAAGAGCCTGCTCGACGCCGAACACGCGATCTTCAAACTGCTCGCCGCGCGCGAACATATGCGCGGCAAGGCCGAGCGCGCGCAAAACGAGATGCAGCTTCGCGCCCGCGTCTCACAGCTCTGGCAGACTGAGCTGTTGCGTCATTCGCGTTTGACCGTGCGCGACGAAATCGAGAATACGCTGAGCTATTATCGCAGCACCTTTTTGCGCGAGATCCCGCGCCTTTACGCCGACATCGAACAACGTCTCGAAGGACTGCGGGTGCCGCCGTTCCTGCGCATGGGCGCGTGGGTCGGCGGCGACCGCGACGGCAATCCGAATGTGACGGCGGAGTCGCTCTCGACCGCCCTGCGCATGCAATGCGAAACGGCGCTGCGCTTCTATCTCGTCGAAGTGCATGAACTCGGCGCCGAGCTTTCGATTTCGCGGCGTTACGCCGGGTGCACGAAGGCGTTAGAAGCGCTTGCGGCCCGCTCGGGCGACGACAATCCGCATCGCGACGACGAGCCCTATCGCCGCGCCCTCATCGGCGTCTATTCGCGCCTCGCCGGCACACTGGAGAAGCTGACCGGCGGCCAGGCGGCGCGCCACGCCGTGGCGCCGGGCGAGCCCTACGCCAATTCATGGGCGCTGCTCGCCGATCTCGTCACCATCGATGAATCGCTGCGCGTGCATCACAGCGAGGTCATCGCCACGCAGCGGCTCGAGCCGCTGATCCGCGCCGTCGAAGTCTTCGGCTTTCACCTTGCGACGCTCGATTTGCGGCAAAGCTCCGACCGGCACGAAGAGACCATCGCCGAGCTTCTCGGCGTCGCCCGCGTCGTCGACGATTACGCCGCGCTCCCGGAAGCCGAAAAGCAGCAGCTGCTGCTGAGGCTGCTCGGCGATCCGCGGCCGACGCGCCTGCCGGGCGTAACATACAGCGACCGCGCCACGAGCGAATTGACGATCATGGAACGCGCGCGGGAGATGCGCCGGCTCTACGGCGACGAGGCGATCCGCCATTACATCATCAGCCACACCGAAACAGTCAGCGACCTCCTTGAAGTTCTGCTGCTGCAAAAAGAATGCGGCCTGATGCGGGGCACGCTCGATCCGCGCGACACTCAGGCCGTCGTCGCCGATCTCATCATCGTGCCGCTCTTTGAAACCATCGAGGATCTGCGCAACGCCGCGCCGATCATGCAGGATTTTTACGCTCTGCCCGGCATCCTCAAGCTCGTCGTCAATTCCGGCGGGCAGCAGGACGTCATGCTCGGCTACTCCGACTCCAATAAGGACGGCGGCATCCTAACCAGCATCTGGGAGCTCTACCGCGCCTCGACCGCGCTTGCGGAATTTTTCGGCCCACTGCCGAACGTCGCCCTGCGGCTTTTCCACGGACGCGGCGGAACCGTCGGACGCGGGGGCGGGCCGAGCTACGACGCCATTCTCGCGCAGCCGCCCGGCACGGTGAACGGGCAGATCCGCCTCACCGAGCAGGGCGAAGTCATCGCGGCGAAATACGCCAATCCGCAGATCGGCCACGTCAACTTGGAATTGCTCGTCGCGGCCACGCTGGAGGCGACGCTGCTCTCCGCGCACAAGACTCCGGCGCCGGAGTTCCTGGAAGCCGCCGAAGAATTGTCGCAGGCCGGCATGGCCGCCTATCGCGGCCTTGTCTATGGCACCGAAGGCTTCGTCGATTTCTTCTTTTCGTCGACGCCGATTTCGGAAATCGCCTCGCTCAACATCGGCTCGCGTCCGGCCTCGCGCAAACCGTCGCGCCGCATCGAGGATCTGCGCGCCATCCCGTGGAGCTTTTCCTGGGCGCAGGCGCGCGTCGCGCTGCCGGGCTGGTACGGCTTTGGTTCGGCGATCGCGCATTTCATCGAAGTGGACGAGAAAGCGCGGCTCGCCCTGCTGCGCCGGATGAGCGAAGAATGGCCGTTCTTTCGCGCGCTGCTGTCAAACATCGACATGATCCTGTCCAAGACCGACATGTCGATCGCGCATCATTACGCCGGACTTGTCGAGGACAAGGCGCTTGCCGCGCGCATATTCGGCATGATCGAGGCCGAGCATGCGCGCGCGAATGACGCGCTCGAAAAACTTCTCGGCTCCAAGGAGCGGCTTGCCGACAATCCGACGCTCGCACGCTCGCTGAGGCACCGCTTCCCCTATATCGCGCCGCTGAACTATCTGCAGGTCGAATTGATCCGCCGTCATCGCGCAGGCGAGCGCGGCGACGACATTCGCGAAGGGATCCTGATGTCGATCAACGGCATTGCGGCGGGGTTGCGGAACACGGGTTAACCCAGTCGCGCAGAGCGCTACGGAGCCGTTCGGGATATCCCGCAATGGCGTTAAGCGGACAGGAATCCCTCAATCTGCGCGCAAAATTGCTCTGGCGCTTCGTCGGCGACGAAGTGGCCGCTGTCGTCCACGATCACAGACCTCAAATTCATCGCCTGGGGTCGGAGCGCGTCCGCGAGTCTTTCGCCAACGCCGTGTCGCCCCGCGATCGCCAACACCGGCATGTCGAGCTTGCGGCCCTTCAAGGATACAGCCGCGGCGGCGTCATCTTTGAGCGCCCGGTAATAGTTGAATCCCGCCGTCATGCCGCCCTCTGAGGCGTAATGTTTGGCGAACTCCGCGATCGCGGCGTCTGGGACCGCGTCCTTCTTGTGGGACCAGGCGCGGATCTGCGCCGCGATATAATCGCGCTCACGCCCCTTGGTCAGCATTTCCGGAAACTCGGGCGCCATGTGAAATCCGTAATGCCAGGCGCCGCCGCGCAACGAGTCCATGTTCTCCGTGCCCGGAACTAGGCAATCCACCAGAACGAGCTTTTCGACATGCTCAGGGTGAAGATGGGCGAGCATGAAGGCGGCTTTCCCGCCCATATCGTGGCCAATGACATGGGCGCGCCCTCCCGCGGTCTGGTCGATGAGGTCGCGAACGTCGCCCGCGATGGTTTGCTTGTCATATCCCGCGGCGGTGCGTTCGGACAGGCCGAGGCCGCGCAGATCGGGGGCGATCAGTGTAAACCGCCAGCAGAGGCGCTCCATCGTGGAGCGCCACGCAAACCAGGTTTGCGGCCAACCGTGAAGCAAGACCACGTTAGGGCCGGCGCCGACGCGCACATAATGCAGCTTGACGCCATTGACGCGCGCGAAGAGGCTCTCGCCGCCATTGAGCGCCAGCGCGCCGTCTTGGTAATCCGCCGCGGCTCGCGAACTCGTCTCACCTGTCGTCGGCGAAGCGGTGGCGGCTGCGCCGGCAGCCAGAGTCGACGCTCCGAGAAGAAAGGCGCGGCGTTCCATGCTCATGATCTGTGTTTCCCGTGCATAGGGCAATGGAGAGGATTCTGTCCCGGCAACCTCAAGAGTGCCCGGCATGCGCAACATTTCAAAGTCGTCGACCGTCGCGTGCGACGGCGCTCGGTCGAGCTTTTGACGGTCGCCCTTTTTCATTCTTGGCGGTCAGATGAATGCTACGGTTTTTCGGTGTTCCAGTCGGCAGCGAGAATTTCTAGAATGGGGCCGCCCGCCCGTAAAGCGGATCGAGTATGCAATAAAGATGGCGACGGAACGCCTGGAGCGCGCCGCGAACCGTGGTATAGGCCCGATAGCGCATCGTCAGACGCAAGCATCGCGTCAGCCGCAGGATTTCTAAGCGCGCGGCGCCGAGAATGTCATGCTGGATCATAGAAGGATTGAGCGTCATGAGCACAGGTAATCCATTCAATGACATCAGCCTCGAAGAGCTGAAAGCGGGCCTTGCAACAGGGCGGGTCTTGCTTGTCGACGTGCGAGAGGCTGACGAATATGCGGCGGGCCACATCGCCGGCGCGCTGTTCAATCCGCTGTCGAAATTCGATCCGAGCCAACTGCCGGTCGCCGGCGAGGGCCAGCAAGTGATCATCTATTGCCGCTCCGGCAAGCGCTCGGTGTCGGCGATGGAGCAGGCGCGGCTCCTGGGACGTCGCGACGCCAACACGCATTTTGGCGGCGGCATCCTCGCCTGGCTCAGCGCCGGCGAACCTGTCGTCCAGGGCATGTAAAAAGCTGCGCCCGGACGGCGGCGCAGCTTCATCGCAGGCTCGCGAGATAGCGCGACAGGGCGAGCAGTTCGCTTTCGCTGAAGATGTCAAAGGCCGGCATCAGATTGCCGGGCTTGATGTCTTGATTGTGCTTGATCCATCGCGCGATGGAGGCTTCGTCCGTCGCGAGGATCGCGGCGCCGATCGAGATCCTGCCGCCCACATGTGTTAGATCGGGTCCGAGCCGGCCGGCCGCAGGAGTTCCGCGAATTGTGTGGCACGCGCCGCAGCCGCGCGAAAGAAACAGCGCCTTGCCTTCTCGAGTCTCCCGCGTTGTGGGCTCCTGTGCAGGCTGAACCTCCCGCAATCGCCATTCGTCATATTCATTTAGCGGCATCGCCACGACGTTGAACGCCATCAGCGCATGCGCCCCGCCGCAATATTCCGCGCATTGGCCCCTGCTCACGCCAGCTGTCTCGGCGCTCAACGTCAGCGCGGTCTTGCGGCCGGGAATCATATCGAGCTTGCCGGCCAATTTCGGCGCCCAGAAACTATGGATGACATTGTCGCTGGAGAGTTCGATTTTGACCGCCTGGCCCACTGGGATTCGCAACTCATTGGCGCTTTCGACCGCGGAGCCGGCGTCGTCGCGATAGACGACGCGCCACCACCAGCGCTCGCCCGCCACCTCTAGTCTAACTGGACTCGCCGCCATCTTTCCCGGCCCCGCGCCGAGCATAACCAGTCCGTAGACGAGGAGCGCGGTGAGCGTGACGACGGGGAAGATCAATCCGCCGGCAAGCACGACAGTGTCCCCGGTCAGGAAGGCTCGTCGGCGCGCCGGCGCAAATAGCGCGATCGCCGTCACGAGAATGACCACGAGCATGATTGCGCCGCTCCCCGCGACCATGACCCAGAAGAGTTGCGCGATATGTTGGGCCTGCGGCCCGGTCGGCGCGAGCGTCGATTGAACGCCCTCGCATCCCGCGAGCAGCAGGCACGCTGGAGCGGCGCGCGCGATGCGCAAGGATCGCTGTCTATCGCGCACGGCGGCCTCCACGGCGAGGCGGTGGGATGGGCCGATCGGGCCTTTCGGCGGGCGTCTCAATGCTGGCGAAAAACGCGGCGACGTCTCGCGCCTGCGCGTCGGTCAGACGCGACGCGATCGTCCCCATGATCGCTCCATATCCGGACTTTCTGCGCAGCCCGCGTTTCCACAGTTCGATTTGGCCGACGATATAGGGCGCGAATTGACCGTCGAGCTTTGGAAAGGACGGCGCGCGTGTTTCGCCGTGGCAAACCAGACAGGGCGGGACGCCCGACTCCGCGACGCCCTGAGTCGCAATTTCTTTGCCGCGCGCGATTTGATCGGCGTTCGACTCTATCGGCGGCGCGCTTGAAGAGAGGTTCGGCGCGCCGGCGTAATAGGCGCTCAGCGCCGTGATCGCGGCGTCGTCCAGCGCCACGGCGATCGGCTCCATGATTCCGCTCGGCCTCAGACCGCTGGCGAAATCACGCAGCGCGCGTTCAACATAGGCCTGCGTCTGCCCGGCGAGGCGGGGCACGAGCGCGCTTCTGGGCTGCCCATCGCCGCGATGACAACGCACGCATCGGGTCAGCGCCTCCATCGTCATGCCATTCCGGGCGATCTCAGCGCCGTCATTCGGCCGCGGCTCAGGGTCGCCGATGGCGAACAGCCGATATTGGCTCGCGCTCATCTGCGGAAGGGCGCGTAGAAAAGCGACAACGGCCCACACTTCGTCGTCGCGTTGCGGCGCGACCCACGCCGGCATTCCAGTGAATTTCAGACCATGCTTGACGATCCAGAACAGCTGCTCTGTCGACCAGCTGGATGCAGCGCGGTCGAGTTCAGGCGGCTCTGGGAGCATGCGATCAACGATCGGGTCGCTGCGCCCCCCCGGGGCGCCGTGGCAAGGCGCGCAGCCTCCGTCGAAATGGCCGGCGCCGAGGATCACCAGATTTTTATCATCGAGCGTCGGCGGCGTTATGGAGGCGCTGTGCGTCGCAACGGAACGGCGCAATCCAAATTCCAGGAACCAGCGTGTGAGCGGCCAATGCGACTGGCTGGCTGCGACGTTGTAGAGACCCGACCACGCGAAGAACAGGACTGCCAAAGCTAGAACGAGGGCGACCCCGAAGCCGGCGAGTAGAGTTTTACCGGCGACCGCCACCTGGCGTCACCGCCGCGCAGCGCCGGGGCATCGGGGGCGAGCTGCGTTTGACTGTTCGCTTCTCTCCATACCGATCTCCCCACTTGACGCGAGCTTGGCAGCGTCGCCGACGCAGTAGCGTCCCAAGAGAGATAGGGTTGGAACACGAAGCGAGCAGCTCGCACGCGCAGGCCTCGCCAAATGGCCTCAAGAGGCCGTCGCGGCAGAAAGCGTTCCTCGTTTGGCGAACCCATGGCCACTGTCGAGCTGAAGGAATAAGTTCCAATTTTAAGGCCTAGAGCGCGGCTCGCGAAAAAGTGGGAACCGGTTTGTCGCGTAGAGCGCGCTCTAAACTTTGCGAGTCGATCACGTGATCTGCATTTGGGCGATTCCGCCCAAATGCAGCGTGATCTAGCAGCGACTTTCCGGGACATGCGCATGATCGACCAATATCGAACAATCAGCAGGCAATATTCGGCAGCGCGGAAGGATGACCATACGAATTTCCTTGAAACGCCAACCGTCCAATCGGTTCTCGGCGATGTTTCAGGCGCGCGCGCCATCGACTACGCATGCGGGACTGGTCATTATTCCCGGCTTCTCAAAAGACTTGGCGCAAATAATGTGCTCGGCGTGGATCTGTCGTCCGCGATGATTGAAGCCGCGCGGCATGAAGAGGTCCAAAATCCACTTGGCGTCACCTACGAAGTCGGCGACGCCGCGACGATGGCCGTTTTTGGTTCATTCGACATTGCTACCGCAGCCTTTCTGTTCAACTACGCCGAGGACGAGCAGACGCTTGCGCAAATGTTCAGGTCTGTAGCGGCGAATGTGATTCCCGACGGCAGATTGGTCGCCGTCGTGCCCAATCCGGACTTCGTCAACGGTCGCGAGGATACGCTTCCTTATGGGTTTTTTCTCGAGGAGATCGGGGAAGGTCCCATGCGCCTGCGCGTGCGGATGACCTTTGTCGGCGAAGAAAAATTCTGGATCGAATTCACCCAGTGGAGCCGTCGCGCTTACGAGGACGCGCTGGCGCAGGCGGGGTTTGTTGACGCCGAATGGACGCGGTTCGCCGTGTCTAAGGAAGGTATTGAGCGTTACGGGCAAAACTTCTGGGACGCAATTCTCGCCAATCCGAAAAGCGTCGTGTTGAGCGCAAGGAAAAAGCCCGCGTGACCACGGCCTCGGCCAGAATAAAGTGAGACGCGATGCTTCTCGTCGATACGGCGGATCAAAACGCTATCCTGAACGCGCTGAAATTTCCAGGCGTGCAGGGGTTCACCACCAATCCGGCGCTGATGGCCCGCGCGGCCGGCGCGGAAGCTTTATCGTTGGATGAATACGTCGCCGCCGCGCGCAAGCTCTGCGGAATGTCCGCCGACATTGGCGCGATTCAGCAGCTGATGATTCAGGCGGTTGGAAGCGCAGACGACGCGCTGACGCAAGCGGCATGCTATGTCGACGACCTGAAAGCCGCGCGCGAGAAAAAGCTCTGGATCAAACTTGCGCCGACGGCGACGAGCCTCGCGTGCTGCCGGGCGCTGAAAGACATAGGGTGCGCATCTCTGGCGACGGCGGTGTTCACGGCGGCGCAGGCCTATGTCGCAATGGAGGCGGGCGCGGATGGCGTCGCCGTATATCTCGGCAGGCTCATGCGGCATGAAAGAGATTGGGAGAAGCAGCTCGAAAGCGTCGCCGCGATCGTCAAGAGCGCCGAACGGACCTTGCTGCTTGCGAGTTTCCCTGATCGACAGACCGTCGAAGTTGGACTTCGATATAGCCGCGACATCACGGCGCCGCCGTCTGTTCTCGACGACTTGCTGACGTCTTCACTGTCGCAGAATGCAATCAAGGCGTTTGACGAGAAGGTCGCATCGGAGCGCTGAAGAGCGGGCTAGGCCCGGAAATTTTTAGGAAGCAAGAATGCAAATGCGCGCAAAGGATCGTGACGTCTCGCGCCGGAAGCTTCTGATCGGCTGCGCGCTCGGCGCGCTCACGCCCTGCATTGCGGATCGGACGGGACTTGCGGAGGCTTCCGATCTCGAAAACTTTCTACGCCTCAGCGCCGAGCTAACTGGACGCACGCATCTTCCGGTCGATTCGGCTCGGATTTATCTGCAGAGTCTTGGACTCGATCGCGGCGCATTGCGCA
Organism: Methylocystis rosea SV97; assembly: GCF_000372845.1. Classification (GTDB taxonomy): domain Bacteria; phylum Pseudomonadota; class Alphaproteobacteria; order Rhizobiales; family Beijerinckiaceae; genus Methylocystis; species Methylocystis rosea. The sequence continues at coordinate 1,151,832 of NZ_KB889963.1, read as the reverse complement.
GCATGGACCCTCTCCAAGATAAAGACTCGGACGGCCTTGCGCGAAGAATTGTGGCGGACTGGTATTCCGGTCAAACCGTCGACTCTGGACGCATGATTTGCGTCGATTACACGGGGGCACTCATGTGGGATGCAATTGGCTTTGCCGGGCCAAGAGGCATTCCCAGAGATGACGGTGCCGGCTGGGCGCTCGCGCCAGTCGGGAAGTGAAGCCTCACATGGATTTTCACGCCGACGTAGTGGTCATTGGCTCTGGCGTCGCCGGGGCGTTGGTCGCCTCTCGCGTCGCGCGCAAAGGCGCGACAGTCATTATTATGGAGGCCGGCCCTCGCGTCGACCGCGCCGCCTCGGTGAGACGGTTCCAGAGCGCTTCTGCAAAGACGCCCGAGTCGGCCTATGAGCAGGACGCGTTCGCGCCGCACCCGGAGTCAGACAAGCCCTATGCGTTCTACGCGCAGAAAGGGCCTCGCCCGTTCAACTCGACCTATTTGCGCCAGGTCGGCGGCACGACATGGCACTGGCTGGGCACCGCCGTTCGACTGGTTCCCGCCGATTTCGAGATGAAATCGCGCTTCGGCCTCGCCGTTGACTGGCCGATCTCCTATGCCGATCTCGAACCATGGTATTGCGCGGCGGAACAGCAGCTCGAAGTCGCCGGAGACAATGACGACGATCTGGGCTCGCCACGCTCCGCGCCCTACCCGTTTCCGCCGATCGCCCAGAGTTTTCTTGATCTCGCATGGCGCGACGCTTTGCAGGAGTCCGACTATAAGGTCCGCCCAACGCCGCAGGCGCGACTCTCGAAACCGTCCGGCGACCGACCGGCCTGTCACGGCAGCGCCAGCTGCATTCCCATCTGTCCGATCCAAGCGAAATATGACGCGACCATTCACGTCGCGCGCGCAGAGTCTTTCGGCGCACAGCTGCTGACGGAGACCTGCGCCAATTTCGTCGAATGCCGCCCGGACGGGCGCGTCGAAGCGGTCAGGTTCGTGCGCTCGGACGGATCGTCGGGACGCGTGTTCGCGCGCGTCGTCTGCGTCGCCGCCAACGGCGTCGAGACGCCGCGACTTCTGCTGACCTCGGCCTCCGAGTCCTTTCCTGGCGGCGTCGCCAATCGCTCTGATCAGCTCGGCCGAAATCTGATGGATCATCCGATCCAGCTCAGCTGGGCCCTCACGCGTCAACCCGTCTGGCCTTATCGGGGACCTGGGGCGACATCGGGGATCGAGAATTTCCGAGAACTGAAAGACCGCGGCGCAAATTCGGCTTTGCGATTCGAATTTGGCAATGAAGGGTGGAATTGGCCGACCGGAGCGCCTGAATCGACGGCGCGCGAACTGGCGCTCAGCGGCCTGCGCGGGAAGGCGCTCGACACGGCGCTCAGAGACCAGACGTCGCGTCACATTCGCGTGGCCGCATTGACGGAGCAACTCCCTCTGGCGAGCAACAGGGTGACGTTGGATCGGACGCAAATCGAAAGGACTGGTCTGCCGCGCCCGGCGATCTTCTTTCAACTCGACCGCTACACCGACCGCGCCCTTGCCGCCGCCCAACATCTGCATGAAGACATGTTTGCGAAGATCGGCGTGGAAGCCTTTTGGCACAAGGACGACGCCCAAGGCGCCGGCCATATCATGGGCACGGCGCGCATGGGCGAAGACGCGGCGACGTCGGTCGTCGACAAAAACCTGCGCGCGCACGCGCACCGCAATCTTTTTCTGGTTGGCGCCGCCGTGTTCCCGACCGGCGGAACCGCCAACCCGACGCTCACCATCGCCGCGCTCGCCCTGCGCGCCGCCGACGCCGTTCTTTCATCCTTGAAGGAATAGTCGCCCCGCGGGAGCTGCCTCCTATGAAGCGCGCGCCTTGAAGGCGACGCCCATGGAGTCGGCGGCATAAATCGCGTCCATGAGAGTCGCGGCGGTCACCTCAAAGGGTTCATTATGCGCGCTCTCGCCGGCGGCGACGGCGCGCTCGGCGATCGCCCGCGCCGTCTCGCGCGACAGATTTTCGAGTCCGAGTTCGGCAAGCGTCACAGGCAAGCCGACCGAGAGGCAAAATCCCATTGCCTCATCGACCGTCGAACGCGGCCGTCCTTCCAGAACAAGCTGCACCAGCGTGCCGAAGGCGACCTTTTCGCCATGCAGCCGATCATGCGTTTCCGGCGCGGCCGTCAGTCCATTGTGGACCGAATGCGCCACCGCAAGGCCGCCCGACTCGAACCCGAGGCCGGAGAGCAGCGTGTTCGCTTCGATGATGCGCTCAAGAGCGGGCGTGATCGACCCGGCCCGCGCCGCGGCGACGGCGGCTATCCCGTCATTGAGGAGCGTTTGGTAGCAGAGCTCGGCGATGGCGGCGGCGGCGATCGTGCTCAGTCCGCCAGCGACGTTCTTGCGATGCGCGCGGATGGTGGCGTCCGCTTCGAAAAAAGTGGCGAGCGCGTCGCCCATGCCCGAGATCAGCAGGCGCACCGGCGCGCGCGCGATGACCGTGCTGTCGACAAGCACGAGATCGGGGTTGCGCCGGTAAAAGAGGCATTTCTCGAATACCCCGTCCTCGCTGTAGACGACCGAAAGCGCGCTGCAGGGCGCGTCGCTCGACGCCGTCGTTGGACAGCAGGCGACGGGAAGCTCAAGTTCCGCGGCGACGGCGCGGGCGGCGTCCAATGTCTTGCCGCCGCCGGCGCCGACGATCGACGAGGCCGAGACCCGGCGCGCCTCTTCGCTCCCGCGGGAAATCTCCGCAAAGGAGCATTCCCCGCCGAAATCGAGAATCGCATAGTCGAGTCCGGCGGCTGGGAACGTCTCGCGCCAAACCGGCTCCAGCGCCTTGCGCGCAGTCGGACTCGCGATGATCAGCGCCTTTCCCGCAATGCCGAGCCGCGAAAGCTCCGATGCGAGCGACATGGTCGCATCGCGGCCCTGAACATATCTCGCGGGAGCGCAGAAAACCTTCAACATACGGGAGATCCGATCTGATGCGTGAGGGTTGCGATTTGAGAGCAAATACGACCGCAACGCAACGCATCGGCTTGAGATCAGCCATCTTCGGGGTGATTACAGCAGCTTACCCGGGCGCTGCGCTCAAGAGGCCCACAAAAAAGGGCCGGCCCCACCGGCCGGCCCCGATCACTTCGAAAAGCTAAGCGTTTTTTGCAGCGTTCGGATCATCGCGCGTCTCGTTGAAACGCGCAGTGCGCCCGCGCACGGTGCGTGCGGCGCGATTCATGTCCGAAGCGTCCGCCAAGCCGACGTCTCGTCGCCTCGATGGTCGCTCGGTCTCCTTCGCAAGCCGCTGCGACGAATGTCGGCAGCAGATTGAGTAAATTTGCCGCTTGAAATCAGGGCGCACACGTTCCTCAATCACAAGCGCTCAGATGAGCAAGAAGGGACACAAAAAGTGTGCAGCATTCCGGAAGACATTTTTACCGAGCCTGAGTTCTCCCCTGATACGCTGGCTAATCTGGGTCCGTTGCGCCGCTTGGCGGGCGTGTGGCAATCCGATCGAGGCGTGGACGTCAATCCCAAGGCCGAAGGGCCAGAAAGACGCGCGTATCGCGAGCATATAAGGATGGATCCGATCGATCCGCAGACGAACGGGCCGCAGCTCCTCTATGGATTGCGCTATCACATCCATATCAACACGCCGGAGGAGGCGATCACCTTTCACGACCAGGTGGGGTACTGGCTCTGGGAGCCGGCCACGGGCCTGATTATGCAGACCATCGCGATCCCGCGCGGACAAGTTGTGCTGGCGGGTGGAACGGCGAAGCCCGACGACGCGCGCATTTCCGTCGAGGCGCGGCGCGGCGATACCCGCTTCGGCATTTGCTCGACGACCTTCCTGGAAGAGGCGTTTCGCACCGACTATTACCGCATCGACATCGCCTTCAACGACGATGGCAGCTGGACCTATGTGACGCGAACGGATCTCGCCCTACGCGGCGCAACGCCAGCGTTCAACCACCACGACACAAATACGCTGCGCCGGATCGCGCCTCCGGCGCCAAATCCGCTCGTCGGCCTGCTGAAGGACAGCAAAGTGAGTTAGCTCTGAATTCTCGAAAACGTCATGTCGCCCCCGATGTTAGTCCACCCCGAGTCGCCAGAACTTTCGGCGCAATCGGGAGGTCGCTGGCGTTTTGCCATAATAGAACGAACTATTCGATAAATTGAAATTGAGAGATAATCGCATTCGCCTAAATATAGTGCCGTTGGCATATTGTGGCAATTGCAGTCGTGTCTTCCCGACCCCGGTCGCGACGTCGAACACCCCGGACCATGACGCCATGCTCCTGGCGCCGCCGGAAGCGCAAAAGAGCCTGCGCTCCGCGACCATGCCATTTGTTGAGCCATGTTGCGACGTTGAGGTCGTCGCAGATCGAGCAACTGTGGGAGGGAATGAAAGCCACTCTTGAAGTGGGTTGTGACCTCTTGAAGGAACAAGAAAAGGCAGCTTTGGATTGGCGAGGCAGCGAATGTGGTCTGAACTGCGTGGATTGAAAGACGAGATCGATTTTGGCACCCCGCCACGAGATGGATCGCCCGTAACGCTTGATATTGACGACGTGACCGTCACGGTTCCGGCCGGCAGTTCAATCATGCTTGCCGCCGCAAAAGCGGGCCGCGCAATCCCGAAACTCTGCGCCACCGATATGCTCGAGCCCTTTGGCAGCTGTCGCGTCTGTCTCGTAGAGATCGAAGGCCGCGGCGGGTTCCCGGCTAGCTGCACCACGCCGGTGGTCGAGGGCATGAAGGTCAAGACATCGAAAACCGCGCTCGTTCAGCGCGTCGATAGGCGAGCGGAAAAACTGGGAGCGCAGCGATAATGATGGCGCCAAATTGATCACCCTAGATCAAAAAATCATAGAAGTGCGCGCGCCAGAGCGCATTGCGGCTAGATATGCGCTGCGACCCGTCTGCACCACCCGCACTCCTGCAAGGTCGAGTGCCTGAACCATAAATGTTGAGAATTGTGACGGGGAGGACGCCAGCTCCCTCCGCGGGCGCAATGCCCGGCTGCTCGATTTTGCGCCGTTACGTTAATGACAATGGCGCCTGCCTCGGCGCCGTTCAAGGCGGAAATGTGAAGCGCGTTAAACTGGCTCCCGTTCACCCGGGCTTGGTCAGCTCGCCCCCGCTGTGCGGGGAACGCAAGAGCAGCTAAGACGAGGAGTGGGCCGAGCCCGTCCGGCTGCGTCTCGGATCATGAGCTTCCGCATCAACGAATGATTGGAGATCGCTCCCAGAAAATTGAGTGGGTCGTCGATTGGACTTGACTTAGCCCGGATTTCTCACAGAGCTTGGGCTTATAGGGTTCATGAACGTCATCGTCATGGCTTCCTTCCGCCGCTCGACCAAGGAGGCCGAGCGTGCGCTCGGATGCGCAGAGAGGACAAATGATTAACTCCGTCATCGCATGTGCGCTCATGATGAAGCTTTCTATGACGACGAAGTTGGAAATGGCCCGGCTCTTTCCAGAAGTGGCCAGCTACTGCATGACACATCCTTCCGGGAAGGTTCGCGTCTCCTACCGGTTCGAGGGTTCGCCAAGATCATCACGGTCCGGCGGCCGTCGTTGAGCTACGCGCAGCATGTACAAGCCGAAAACAGGTGTAGCTTCACCATACCCCGCAGCTGTTAATTTGGTGGTATCCGTGCATCGCATCAAAAAAGTCAATTCGCATCGAACAAGCTTCCAGTGACGGGCAAAACCGCGCTAGAGATTTTGGAACACGGTCATTGCGGCTTGACCCCCGTCGAACGCCCAAACGCGGCTTTTGCGACCGTTCGTTTGAATTTGCACCATAGCCCTCAAACTTGCTGAAACCACTTTTCTTAGCATTCGCTACTTTCGAGTTACGCCTAGCGAGATTCGTCGATTTTTTGTCCGTCCCTCCTCAGTGTCATTGGTTGCGACCGGATGGCTTTCGCCATAACCTTTCGTGTTGAGGCGTGAAGCGTCCACGCCCATTCTCGTCAACTCGCGCATCACCGAGTCTGCGCGCGCTTTTGACAATCTCTTATTTGCGCTCCGGGCGCCGACGCTGTCCGTATAACCGCCAATCACGGATATGACGTTCGGATAGGCCGCCAGGATGTCTGCGATGTTTTTTAACTGATCCTGAAATGCGGCTTGCGGTTTTGCTTTGCCCGTCTCGAATTGGAGGCGGTCGAAGTCGAACCAGGTCACTCCTTCTATCTTCGCTTCACGCTCGAGAAACGCGAGCAGATTTGCCTCCATGCCGGAGCTCGGAACATTTAGTATGAGACCGCTGGGCAGCTTCCTGCTTAAAAGTTTAGGAGACCCGCCAGCCGCCGTTCTCGTGCTGATCTCCTGTTCTCGGCCGCTTGGCTGGGCTTCCTCCACGGCGGATTTCGTTTCCTTGGACGGAGTGGGAGCGCCTTGTTGCGCGGGCGGGGCTTCAATCCTCTCTACTCGAGACGACCCAGTCTCTCGCGGCGTGATGAGCTTTGGCGCATAAGCGATAAGAAGCCAGCCAAATGAAATCGCCATCGCCGCGGCTGCCGTCCATCCGACACAGGCCCTCACGTTCACGCGACCTTGTACGAATATCCGACGGAGCCAACGAACTCCGTTAAGTCCTGCGCCGCGCCAAACGTATTTGAGCGCTTCAAGCAGCACCAACACGATCACGCCGGCGCCGAGCGTGACTGACAGGTCGTCCAGGTGTAGGGGCCCGAAGCGGAAGAGAGCGCTAATGGGGGGCGAAAGGAGCGTCAGAGTCAGCATCGCCACGACGGCAAGGAGTACCCACGCAAGCGCCGTGTTTGGTCGACGTAGCGCTGTTAGCAGCGATGCGCTGAAGGTGCGGTTGACAAAGATTAGGCCGACGATCGCGAGGACCAATGAGAAGAAAGTTAACGCGCGCACTTCCGTCTCTGGCATGCCCCGCTTCAGCGCGATGAGGAAAATGCCGGCGACAAGCGCGAATGCGAACGCTCCTTGTAGAAGGCCCCACGCGATCACGGGACCGGAGAATAGAGGCTCGTCAGTGGGACGTGGCGGGCGGCGCATCACATCGTCTTCCTCGATCTCGGCTTCGAAGACGAGCGAACAGACCGGATCGATCACCATTTCCAGAAATGCGATGTGCATCGGCCCAAATAGCAGCGGCAGGCCAAACAACAGCGGCAATATCGCCAATCCCGCGATGGGCACATGCACCGCGAAGATGAAACCTGTCGCCTTTCGCAGATTGTCGTAGATTCTGCGGCCAAGCCGGATCGCCTTGACGATCGAACCGAAATCGTCATCGAGAAGGACGATTGAGGAGGCCTCCCGCGCCACGTCCGTTCCGCGTCCGCCCATGGCAATGCCAATGTGCGCGGCCTTGAGAGAGGGGGCGTCATTCACGCCGTCTCCCGTCATGGCGACGATCTCGCCGTTTGCTTTGAGCGCATTCACAATTCGGAGCTTCTGATCAGGCAGGATTCGCGCAAATATGTTCGCTGTCCGCATGCGCTGCGCGAGCTGTGGCTCGCTCTCGCTTTCGAGTGTCTGTCCTGTCACGACTTCGTCGGTATTTAGACCCGCCTGGCGAGCGATGGCCTTCGCCGTCGCTGGGTAGTCGCCCGTGATCATGATCACCCTGATGCCTGCCGACCGACACTCGCTCACGGCGGCTGGAACGGCCGAGCGTAACGGGTCGGCGAGTCCGACGAGCCCCAAAAATTCGAACGTGAAGTCTCGCTGGGAGTCCGGCAATGCTTTCTGCGCGAAGGATGCGCTGGCCACTCCCAGAACGCGCTGTCCCTCGGCAGCCATGCCCTCAACGGACCGCTTCACTGCAGCAAACTCCGTCTCGTTCAATCGGCAGAGGGTAGCGATGGCTTCCGGCGCGCCTTTGGCCGCGACAACGAATTCCGGCGTGGCGTCGCTTTGCCAGACCTGTGACATCGCAAGGAGATCGGAACGAAGACCGTAGGTCTGCAAAAGTTTCCAATCTGGACCAAGCAGAGTTCCGGTCTTGGGCAAATGGATCCGGCCGAAATCGTGAAACGCTTTTTCCATCGGATCGAATGGATCAGGCGCGCTGGCGAGAATTCCGAACTGGACCAGATGATCGAAGCTTGCAGGCATTGAGCGGGATATCTGGCCGGCTCGTAATGCCTCGCCGCCCTTGAGGCGTAGTTCGGCAATCGACATCTGGTTCTCGGTCAGGGTGCCGGTCTTATCAGTGCACAAGACCGTCGCCGAACCCAGAGATTCGATGGCCGCGGCGCGACGGGTCAATACGCGCGCCCGCGAAATCCGCCATGCCCCCATCGCCATGAATACGGTGAGCACGACGGGAAACTCTTCGGGCAGCATCGACATGCCGAGCGCGATGCCCGCGAGCACCGCATCGAGCCATCCTCCGCGCAACAGGCCGTAGAGCAACACCGCCAACACGCTTACGGCGCCTCCCGCGAGAGCAAACACCCCCACAAGACGCCGTGTCTGCGCCAGCAGACGCGGCGGCTCAGTTTCGAGCGTGCTGAGCGATTGGCCAATTTTGCCGATTTCGCTAAGTGCGCCGGTCGCGATCACCTCGCCGATTCCGGCTCCGCGCACCACCAGCGAGCCGGAAAACACATATGGCAGGTCGTCGCCCCCCGGTCGGCGGCTTCCGAGAGGCGCATCGGCGCGAGAGATCTTGCGAACGGGCGCCGACTCTCCCGTCAACAGCGATTCGTCGATCTGTAGGTCCTGGCATTCGCTGAGCGCCGCGTCGGCGGGAACCCGGTCGCCTTCGCTGAGCACGACGACATCGCCACGCACGACTTCGCGCCCAGCGATTCTCTTACGTACGCCGTCACGAATAACCAGCGCGCGCGGACTCGTAAGATCGCGCAGCGCTTCGAGGACGCGCTCGGTGCGGGTCTCTTGCACCGCCGTGATGACGACCGACATCGTTGCGAAGACGAGGAGAATCAATGCTTCCTTCAAATCCCCCAGCAGCAAGTAGATCAGGCCGCCGCCGATGAGCAGCGCGAGCATCGGCTCGCGCAGGACCTCGAGAACGATTCGCAACGGCGTGCGCCGTTGCGGCCGCGGCAGCTCGTTGTACCCCTCGCTCTTCAGCCTGGCCTGCGCGTTTGCTTCACTGAGGCCGGGAGCCGAGTGGAGGGCTGAGGAAGCATCTGGCACTAAAACCCTCCCGAGCGTTCGCTGACCCGCATTTTAAAACCCGCCATGCGTTAGCCGACTGCGACGGGACGATGATCGCAATGCCGAGCAGGCGTCACAAGCCCGAGAATCGTCGCCAAGTTGCGACAGGCGGATGTATCGACCTCACAACGACAAGTCGCGGACGCTGTTCGCGCGATCGGCGTGACCGAGGGGACTTACTGCAGAGTCGATCGTGGCCTCGTTCAGTCCAACCTGCGCCTGATCATAGGCGTTTTTCGCACTATCCAGGGCGTCTCGAGAAATCACCTTGGTCGGGGCGAGTCTCTGGCGCATTGTCACATTAGGCGCTTACCGTTGCTGACGTCCCGCTCGTATCGGCCAAGATGACCAAACTCAGCTGTGCCCTGAGCTTGCGCGACGTGGAAGATCTGTTGCTGAACGGGGCGTCGCGGTTTCCTACGAGACCGTGCGACGATGGGATGTGTCCAATGCCTCGACGCGTATCCACGTCAGTGGGGGTGGGAGGAGGTGTCGCTTCCGCGATCTAGATTCGTGCGAACCGACAAAGTGGCCTGCCAAGGATTGGATGAGGGACCACGTCTCCGATGCGTCACGCCTCGTTATAATAAGCGGCGCTTTTCGCAAGGCGATCCGCGCGTTGAACGCAATTAAATGACCAGCGCACTCGCGCCGGACAGATCAAGCGTTTGGCATATCCATTCTGCTAAGTCGAACGGAACGAAGTGGTGAGCGCGTCCGATCTTTCGAGTTGAGCCCTTTTGCCGAAGCGCATCGGTGCCTCACGAATTCCTGTTGCCAAAACTCAACGCAAATGCGAAATTTTGAAACAGGTTTGAGGAAAGCTCTTCATTAGGCGAGAGCCGAGGGCTGACCCAAGCGCGCGTCACCAAATATCGACGAAAATGCAATGAGTTTTGGACATTGCCGTAAATTTACCGGGAGACTGCGGTGCTAACGCTCATAATTGGAATCCTTATTATCGTCGTCCTTGGGGCGATCTTGTTTTGGGTGATCGATAAATTCTGTCCCGATGCGCGGCTAGCACAGCTACTCAAGCTGCTAGTGGTGCTAGTCTGTTTGGGAGCGATCATAGCCCGGGTGCTTCCGCTACTTGGGTCTCCTTCATTTCTATAGCAGCATCAAGTAAACGAAAATCCCGAAGGGCTAAGGAACTTCCTGGATGGAATTCCCCTTGAAACGCCATGTTCAGCGGGTGGATTGCCCGCAGTGCATTCGCGCTCGGGTCGCCGAAAGGCCGCAACGAAGCCGAAGCTATCACAGCGTCACTTTAGAGCAGCGAGCGCAGGATTAGCGGGGCTCCGAAACCCCTGGCAGCATACGTCTCAGAGTGCGATCGCGGAAAACGAAGTGGTGGACCAACGCTGCTCCAGCATGGATCGTGGCGAGGATGATAAGTCCATTCGCTAGAGTTTCATGAATTTCCTTCATGTCGTGTGCAAACGGTTTGTTCTTCGTCCACGGCGATGCGATATCGAAAATGCCAAGCACGGAAAGCGCGTCGCCATCCGCAAATTGCGTCGCGACGCCAACGGCGACAACCGCCGCAAGCAGCGCGTAAAGCGCAAGGTGGACGATTTTGGCGGCCAAATCGCCCGATCTCCCCAGCGGCGTCGGTTCTGGAGACGGCGGCGCGTTGATTAGACGCCAGCCGACACGAAAGATCAAAAGGATGGCGATCAGCTCTCCCGCAGAAACATGGATTAATTCCCCGAGATCGCGGGCTCTCCCACGTGGCAGATCTTCACCCACGGTCCCGAGCACCCATGCGACGCCAACAAGAAGCACGGAAAACCAATGAACGATTTGGACGGCTGCGCCGTAGCCTCCCAGAGAATTGCGCCACTGCATTGAGGGCCTCACTGTATTTTCCGCGGATCTGTATCAATACGACATAATTCTTCACTTCGGCGAATTTCAGTCGAACGCCGAGAAGCGATGCGGCAAATTGTATCGGCCGATTGTCATGGATCCACATTGGTCGCTTCCCACGCCGCAGTTGGCGCGCGCAATGAGGCAGCCAGCTCCGCCACGCATAACAAGCCTACGACGATCAACATGATGGCCATATAGTCGAAATCAGTTGGCGACGAATTCCCGGCCGTAATACCGCGTAAGGTCACATGCTCAGGGCGCTGATTTTACTGTCGTGAAAGTTTTCGAAAGGGGCCACAATTGAAATCTGATTTACACCGAGGCCTCGACAACTTCACATTTGGGCCTAGTTGATCCTCTCGGGACGCAGAAGCAGCGCGCGGCACACCTGCATTGGGGCGGACTCGACTCTGTGTTTCTCAAAATCTGTGTTTCTAAAAAAGGGATGTCGAAATGTGTAAGAGTGTGAAATCGGTCCTGGCCGCGTTATGCGGGATGACCGCGCTGGCGGCTCTACCGACGGAAGTTTTGGCTGGCCCCATGAGCGCCACGAGTCCAACGAGCGTTGGACTAACGACGTCGTTCGAACAAGCTTACTATCGGGGCTATCGCCGCGGTTATTATCGCCGAGGCTACGGCATTCCGGGCGCCGCGGTTGGCGCAGCGGCTGGCGTCGCGGGCGCCGCGGCCGGCGTTTTGGGCGCGGGAATCGCGGGCGCAACGGGCTACGGCTATCCCGGCTACGGCTATGGCGGCAGTTCGTGCTGGCAGTGGGACCCCGTCGCTGGTTGGGTGTGGGCCTGCCAATAAAGCGCGCGCCTTATTCCTGTGCCGCAATTCGACGCGAGGCCGCAACAGCTATCGGCTTCGCGTTGAACCCAGTGGGGGCGACTTCGGTGGGATTAAGGACGCTGAGCGTGCCCTACTCCTTTCGATTGCGGTTGCATCGACAAAATGTTGTCACAGCGACAGTGATGCCCTCGGCAGGTTCTCAGCCTTTGGACTCTGATCCAGCGCTAACCTGTCCGTCCAATTTATATGGATTGCTCCTGGTGATGCCGTAATGCGCGACGTTTTTCTGCCAACGCCTTGCCGACCTTATTCTGAATTGGCGAGACCTATGCAGGCCTTGGGCTAAACGTCGCATGCGCGAGCGACACAACGAGTCCGTGGGGACTGTTCGCCATTTCTATTTGCGCCTTGATCTGTTGTGCGAGCGCCTTCACAAGCGTGCTGCCCAAGCCGTCAGAAGGGGCAGCTGTATTGTATCCTTCCGGCCTGCCCACGCCATTATCGGACACCGTGAGCTGCCAGTTGGAGCCGGATGTCTCGTATTTGACGAGGATCTCCGCGTCGGGGCGGCTTTGCGGAAATGCATATTTCACGGAGTTGATAACCAGCTCGGTCACGATCAGGCCAAGACTCACTGCTTCCGTCGAGGGAATGAGAGCGCGGTCGAAGGCATATTTCAGGGATATTTGTTTCTCCTCGCCGATCATAGAGGCCGCGAGGCCGTCGCATAGCGTGGTCAAATAGGGAGCGACTTCGACGAGTTCAGTGCGGCCTGCCGTGTCGATGTGCCGCTGCAATGTCGCCACCGACATAACGCGGGAGTAGGCGTCCTGCAGGTGTCGGCGCGCTTCTTCCGAGGTCGTGACCCGAGTCTTCATCATGATGATGTTCGCGATGATTTGCAAACTATTGAAAATGCGATGCTGCATTTCCAGGAGCAGCACTTCCTTCTCCCGTAGCAGCGTCCTGGTTTCATTGAAAAGAGACTCCTTCTCCTTCTCTATGAAACGTCGATGGGTCACATCTACGAAGGAGAGCAAAATAGCTTTGTGAGCGTTGCTGGTGAAGAACACTTCTCGCGCGTTCACGATCACGACGCGCTGTCCGATGCGAGGAAACTCGGCATCTATCTCAAAATCTTCGGCGACGGCGTGCTCGGGCAGGATTTTATCTAAGAGCGAAGCTAGGCGCGCTATATTGAAACTGCCGTCTAAAATCTCATAAACGGGACGTCCAATAATCTCTTCGGGGCTGACCTCAAAATTATGGAAAAAGGACCGGCTAGCTACGGTAACGCTGAGATGACAATTAAGCACGAGCAGAGGATCGCGGACCGTGTCGACGACCGCCTGGGCAAGCACCGGCGCGTATTGCGGATCTAAAGGTTCGACTGTGATTTCGAAATATCCTTCCTGGCGCTTTTTAATACGCGCAATTGGTACGAAAAAATCTTGGTCCAATTTGGCTCAGGCGCGTTGGCCTAAGGCCGGCGCGAAATTCCGACTGCGTCGCTGCTACACTCACACCACAAACGCGGGTGTCTAGAGCGGTCGCGGGTCGAGGCCCCTCCTATAATTTTTCTTTCCTACGCTAGGAATATAGCAATTCCAACGCTCCGAGTCATGTCGCCGTGCCCGGTGGTCGAGAAACGCGGCCAATGCCGACAGTCGAAGCGTCCAAAACTCTTATGGTCTGCATAACACGTTAAAAATCGGCCGCCCGCGGACAACTAAGATCGTGACCGTCATGGCCTCATGATAACAGGCGTACCGACGCTTACGCGATCGAACAGATCAATCACATCCTCATTCAACATGCGGATGCAGCCGTAGGAGACGGCGGAGCCGATCGACGCGCGCATCCTTTTGGTCGTCCCGTGAATCGCCACCTGGAAGCGGCTGAGGGTAAGAGCGCGAGCGCCCATGGGATTGTTCGGCGCACCGCCGCGAATGAGGTCCGGCAATTCCGGATGGTCGCGTTTTACAATCCATGGCGGAGCCCAGTCGGGATTGACGTATTTACCGATAATCGTGGCGGAGCCGGACCATTCCTCGCTGCTCTTGGGCACGGCGATCGGATAGCGAATTGCGACGCCTTCATCCTCAACGAAAAAAAGTTTGCGGCGGCGCGCGTCGATGACAATCGTGCCCGGCTCGACGGATGACGAAAAGGCCACCATATCCCGAGCGGCGCTGACCGACGGCAAGGCGGCGGCGCCAACGACGAGCGCCACGCCGACGATGAGTGTGCGCAACAAGCGAGCGAAACGTTCCGTAAGTGCCGGAGCGCGTATTTGAGACGATAAGCTACTCATGGCGTCTTTTTCTGAAGGTTAGAGGCAGCCGAGCGATTGCGTCGCCGCAAATATGGCGATGGTGGCGGGCGCTTTCCGGTCGACCTACGTTATTTGCTTGGCCAGAAGACCGGCTTTAACGCTTCATGCGGCTGAAGGCCCAGTTGGACAAGCGTTCCGATCAAGATGAGCGTTCCCGTTAAGACGAGGGCTCCCGCCACGACCAACGCCGTAGCGACGAGCGCGCTTATGAAAGGCCCAAGAGGATGCGGTCTGGGCTCAGACGCCTTGGTCTTTCGAGCTCTGATCGGCTTCGAAAGACCTGCAGTATTGATGGACCTGAAAAACCATATCTTGCCCACTTCCGTCGCCACGATATAGCCGAGGACGATAGCGACGACGGCGCTTATCTCCATCGCCGAGAGCGGCACGAAGCCGAACACCGAACTCAGCGCCCCGAGGAAGGGGATGGCGAAGGTCGCGGCCGCTACCGCAAGCGTTGACCACAACAGCAACTGACTCGGGCTGCTTCGAAAAGCCGGCTTATGGGTTCGCAGGACGAGGACGACCGCGAGTTCGGTCAGCAGCGAAATCATAAACCATGCGGTCTGGAACGTCGCCTCGCCGGCGTGGAAAACCAGGAGCAGCACCGCGAAGGTCAACATATCAAAGGCCGAACTGATCAGGCCGAAGACAATCATGAACTTCTGGATCTCGCTGATGCTCCAGCGCTGCGGATGTGAGACCCGGTCTGCGTCGACATTGTCGCTGGATATCGCGATCGACGGCACGTCGGAGAGGAAGTTATTCAGCAGAATCTGCTTGGCGGCGAGCGGCAGGAACGGCAGCAGCGGCGCCGCCAGCGCCATGCTGACCATGTTCCCGAAATTCGCGCTGGTGGTGATCGAGATGTATTTTAGCGTGTTGGCGAAGGTCCGCCGACCATCCTCCACACCAGAGCGCAACACGTCCAGGTCGCGGTCGAGCAGGATGATGTCGGCGCTTTCGCGGGCGACGTCCACCGCCGTCTCGACCGAGATGCCAACATCGGCCGCATGCAGGGCCGGCGCATCATTGACGCCGTCGCCGAGATATCCGACCGAGTGACCCATCCGCTGCAGGGCGCGGACGATCCGCTCCTTCTGCTGGGGATCGATCTCGACAAAGAGGTCTGTCCGTGGCGCGAGATGCCACAAAGCCTCGTCCTTGAGTTTTACGAGCTTTTCGCCCGTGAGCATCGACGTTGCATCGAGTCCCACAGCCTTCGCCAGATGCGCCGTCACATAGCGGTTGTCGCCGCTGATCACCTTGATGCGGATGCCTAGCCGATTGAGATCGTCGATCGTGCGCCGCGCGTCCGCCTTGGGCGGGTCGTAAAAGACAAGGAAGCCACGAAAGGTCATCTCCCGTTCGTCGTCGCGGTCGTAGTCCGCCTTCACTGGAACCTTGCGGGTTGCAACGGCCAGAACACGGAAGCCTTCAGCGCTCTTGGCCTTGAAGACATTCTCGAGTTCCGCGCGCCGCTCGGCGTTCGCCGGAACCTCGACGCCATCGCGGTCCAAGGATGTGCATATGTCGAGCACGTTCGAAAACGCCCCCTTGGTGATGAACAGGCGCTGTGACGGCGCTCCATCCTCCGCCACGACGATGGTGAGTCGGCGACGCATGAAGTCGTAGGGGATTTCGTCGATCTTGGCGGCGCCACGGGTCGTTAGCCCAATGTCCTTGCCCGCAGTCACGATCGCTTCATCGAGCGGGTTTTCGATGCCGGTCTCGAAGGCGGCGTTGAGAAAGGCGAGCCGTCGCACCTCATCCGAAGGCTGGCTTCCGGCGTCGAGAACGTCGCGCAGAACAATGGCGCCTTCGGTCAATGTGCCCGTCTTGTCGGTGCATAGGATATCCATGCTGCCGAGGTTCTCGATGGCGTCGAGCCGGCGGACGATGACGCCGCGCTTGCTCATGGCCCGCGCGCCGGCCGAAAGGGTCACGCTGATGATCGCCGGCAAGAGCTCAGGCGACAGACCGACCGCGAGCGCCACGGCGAACAGCAGGGACTCGATCACCGGGCGGTGGAGCAACAAGTTCACAGTCAGCACGAAGAGAACGATGACAATCATCACGCGAACGAGGAGATAACCGAACTGCCGCACGCCGCGGGCGAAGTCGGTCTCGGGTTGGCGCGCCCCCAGCCGCGCCGCAATAGCGCCGAACTCGGTCCGGCGGCCGGTGCTCACGGCAAGGACCTTCGCCGTGCCGCTGCGCACCGAAGCGCCGAGAAAGACGGCATTGGTCCGTTCAGTGATTGGCGCGTCGGGGCGAACTATCCCGGCCCGCTTCTCGACCGGAAACGACTCGCCGGTCATGCTCGCCTCGCTGACGAGGAAATCCTGCGCCTCGATCACGAGCCCATCAGCTGGGATTAGATTGCCCGCCGAGAGAAGGATGTGGTCGCCGGGCACGATCGCGCTGACCGGCGCTGTCTGCTCCACCCCATCCCGCACCACGCGGCACGTCAGCGCCAGGCGCTTCTTCAGTTCCTCGACCGCGGTGGACGCCCGATATTCCTGAAAGAAGCTGAGGAGCGAACTGCCCAGGACGATCGCCAGGATGATGGCGGCGTCCACCCATTGCTGAAGCGCCAGCGAGATTGCGGCGGCGAACGCCAGGATGAGGACGAGCGGGCTTTGGAACTGACGCAGAAGGAGGCGAAGCGCGCTCAGGCGCGGCGCATCCTCGACGCTGTTGGGACCGACGCTTAAGAGCCGCGCAGCGGCGCGATCGGACGACAGCCCGTCTGGACCCGACTCCAAAGCTGCGGCCAGGTCGGAAGCATCATGGCTCCAGTAGGGAGTTTCGTTCGCGTCCCAGGTCACTCACGGTCCTATCTGCGATCGTTGTAGGCGAACGTCGCTAGTCTGCCTCTCGGCCTTGCTTCACGCGGAGCCAGACGGCGTCCATCAAAATGACATGAGAAAGACGATCACATAAGAGTTCGCAGCCAGACAGCGATAGTCTCACATGAGGGCGCCGATCGCGCCAAGATGCAGGGCCATCTATGCCGCCTTGCCGGTCATCCCAAGTTGAGCTTTAAGAACGAATATGAATAACGGCATTGTTCCAACCGCGGTCGATGCGCGGCTCCTGCGCCACTTTACGAACCTCTCCTTTGGCTTCTGGACCGGCCCGACGCGCCGCAAAGCGAAACTGTTCGTGGCAGGGCTCTTTGCCTGCCTGCTGCTCAATCTCGTCCCGGCCATCGCGGTCAACCGATGGAACAAGTTTTTCTTCGACGCCCTGCAGAATAAGGACCAGCGGCTGATCTTTCTCAGCATCGGCCTGATGCTGGCGCTGGCCTTCGCCTCTGCGTTGACAAGCGTCGCGCTGCTGCAGATGCGCATGCGTTTTCAGTTGCGCTGGCGGGAATGGCTGACTCAGACGCTCGTGCGGCGCTGGATGGAGCGCCGCCGCTTTTATCAGCTCAGCGTCCTTCGGCTCGTCGACAATCCGGAAGCGCGCATTGCCGAGGACGGGCGGATCGCTATCGAGCTCTTCGTCGACTTTGCGACGGGCGTCACGAATGCTCTGCTCATGGCGGTCTCGTTCGTCAGCGTGCTGTGGTTCATCGGCGGCTCGCTGACGATTGGGGGCGTGACGATCCCGGGCTATCTTGTGATCGCGGTCGTCAGCTATTCCGCCGCGACGTCCTTCGGCATGCTTCTTTTGGGTCGCCCACTCGTCGCGCGCGTCGAGGCGAAGGCGGCCGCAGAGGCCGACTTTCGTTTTGAACTTTCGCACACTCGCGAAAACGCCGAAACAATCGCGCTTATCGGCGGCGACGACGCCGAGCGGGAGCGGCATTATGCGAGATTCAGTCAGGTTGCGCTGCGCTGGGTTGCGGTGATTGGACGACAGGCGCGCATGCTCTTCCTGTCGAGCGGCAATAACGTGCTCGCGCCCGCCATACCGCTCATGCTGGGCGCGCCGAAATATCTCGCCGGCGAAATGTCGCTCGGCGATCTCATGCAGGCGGCCGCCGCCTTCATACAGGTGCAATTGGCGCTCAATTGGCTCGCCGACAATTCGCTGCGCCTCGCGGACTGGTTTGCCTCGGCTCGGCGCGTCGCCGCCCTTGACCTCTTCTTCGATGACCTCGACGAGCTCGCGATCGGAGCCGAGGAGAAGACGATTGATCTCGCCTTCAGCGACGACGACGCATTGCATCTTTGCGGGCTTTCCATCGCCCAGCATGACGGCGCGTTGATGCTCGCGGACACCGATGCGACGATCGGACGCGGCGAGAAGGTTCTCGTGAAGGGAGATCCTGGCGCCGGCAAGAGCACGCTGATCCGCGCCATGGCGGGGTTGTGGCCGTGGGGAAGCGGCCGCATTCTGCGTCCGAAGGATGCGCGCATCGCTTTCATGCCGCAGCAGCCGTATATGCCGCGAGGCACGCTGCGCGAGGCGCTCGACTATCCACGTGGCGACACGCCGCCCGACCCCGCGCGCG
Source organism: Methylocystis rosea SV97 (assembly GCF_000372845.1). Classification (GTDB taxonomy): domain Bacteria; phylum Pseudomonadota; class Alphaproteobacteria; order Rhizobiales; family Beijerinckiaceae; genus Methylocystis; species Methylocystis rosea. The sequence goes on along the minus strand of NZ_KB889963.1, from coordinate 1,133,189 downwards.
CGGCAAGAATCCTCGTCGCCTGCGGCTTGGCTCATCTCGTACCGCGCCTGGACGAGGAGCAGAGCTGGTCCGATGTGCTATCCGACGGCGAACAGCAACAGCTCGGCTTCGCGCGCACGCTGCTGAGGCCGCCAGACATCATCATCATGGACGAGCCCACCTCAGCGCTCGACGACCTCAGTCAGATGCGGCTGATGGAGCTGCTCTGCGAGGAAGCGCCAGGCTCGACCATCATCCACGCCGCGCGCCGCAATGTTGACAAGCGCTTCTACGACCGCGAGATACAGCTCCATGCGAGATCCCCATCATGAACCCGACCATTGCTGACTTTCGAAAGGGGTCATTATTCGGCGCGTTGCCGCTCCTTTCAATTTGAATGTCTTGAAAAGATATAGGATGTGGACCGGCGAAGCGGCCGTGATAAGCTTAAAAGTGAAATTCCCTGCGACGGAGATTGCTTAATGTCACTCTCAACATTGCTCATCATCCTCCTCATCATCGTTTTGCTCGGCGGTTTTAGTGGACGTTTTGGCGGCTACGGCTATGGGTACGGGCATGGCGGCGTCGGCGTGATCGGCCTCATCCTGATCGTTCTTGTCGTTCTCATGTTGCTTGGGCGGATTTAATCTGAGAATCGGAACTTCGGATGAGTCGTCTGCGACTGCACCCGGAAAACCATCTGGTCGGGCGTATCGGGTGGCTAAGAGCCGCAGTGCTCGGCGCCAATGACGGCATTGTTTCAACTGCGAGCTTGATCCTCGGCGTGGCCGCAGCCCATACGACTGAGGGCGGCGTCTTTATCGCTGGCGTCGCGGGACTGGTGGCTGGCGCCATGTCGATGGCCGCTGGCGAATATGTGTCCGTTAGTTCGCAATCCGATACCGAAAGGGCGGATCTCGCTCGGGAACGCAGCGAACTGACCGAGAGCGCCAAGGCCGAACTTGACGAGCTTGCCGAAATTTACGTCCAGCGCGGCGTCGATCCGGCTCTTGCGCGGCAGGTCGCCCAACAGTTGATGGCGAAAGACGCCCTGACCGCTCACGCGCGCGATGAACTGGGGATTTCGAAAATCACCACGGCGCGTCCTGTGCAAGCCGCACTGACATCGGCTGCAGCATTTTCTGTCGGCGCCGCCATGCCCTTACTCATGGTTCTGGTATCGCCTGCTGGCGATCTTGTTCCCATCGTTTCCGGCGCGTCTTTGTGTTTTCTCGCTCTTCTTGGCGCCATTGGCGCGAGAGCAGGCGGGGCGAATGTTTTGCGCGCCACAGCCCGAGTGACATTCTGGGGCGCCTTGGCGATGGCTATAACGGCCGGCATCGGGGAAATATTCGGCGCGGTTGTTTGAGCATTCTGACGGTAGAAGAAAAAAACGCCCGGTCATTCGCGAAACGCAGGGTCCTATCCCCGCCGTCACAAATCTTTGTGGCTGTGAAGAAAGCGGGCGATCTGCTCTTTCAGGTCCGCTGTCGGGAGCGGCTCGCCGACAGAAGCGGCGCTCGCGAAAAGTTCCCGCTGGACTTCCGTCGGTAGATTATTCCAGCGGCTGATGACCGCCGCTCCCAAGCACTGCAAAATGAGCGCTTCTTCTTCCTTGGCAAGATCAGCCCGCTTTTCCCGATCCGCATCGGTTCGACCGCCCTCGTTTTCCCATCTGGATAAGGCGCGGAGCAGCGGGTTATCCTTAATCGAAGTTTTTGGTTCCTTGGCCATCACGCATCACCCTGATGGATATCAACGCCCGCAGCCGAGGGATTATGCCGCCTTTTCGCCGTCTTCAACACCTGTGCATACTGGCATGGCCAATCCCAAGTTGATCGGCCACCTTGCCGCGACAGGCTCCGCTCCGGCCCTCAGCCCTCAGGGGCTGGTCAAACGACCAAATAAGAAAGGCGGCCTGTAGGGCCGCCTTTTTCACGCTCATGATGAGGTCAGGTTAAGCCTTGTCGACGAGCTTCTTCACGGCGTCCTTAGCCTTCCCGACGGCCTCCTGAGCTTCGCCCTTGAGCTCCTGCACGGCGCCTTCGAGCTCAAGGTTCGGATTGCCCACTGCTTGGCCGACCCCTTGCTTGACTGTCCCCGCAGCCTGATTTGCCGCACCCTTGATCTTGTCGGTTGTGCTCCCCATGGTCGGTCTCCTCAATTACGGTCGGCAACGCGGTATTCCGCATTGCGTCTCCCGATTTGTTAATAGCGTGATGATAGTCGATTACGGAAAAGCTCGGTAGCGCAATGATTGAGACATAAGGCCGCGCCAGCCTTTCGCCCTAGCTGCAAGCCTCAATCACGTCGCGTCGCTCGTGATGCTCATTTTCTCGCGCCCTTCAACAGGCGCGCTTTGCTGACGCGAAGAGATGCAGAATTCTGACGTTCAATTCGCATCGGCCAAGCTTTCGCTGCTCTAAACTCGATTGTCGTCGCCAATGGCGACACATGACTTTCGCGCTCGAGCACTCCGGCACAATATATTGCAAGCATTTGGCGTCGGACGTCGCGCCGATGCAAGCTCGAACCGTCGCCATTCGTCTGAGGCCGTCGATGCCTACGCGGATCGTCACGTTGCTGTGTCTTTTCGCTTTAGCGATCGGATCGACTTCGTTTGCGCAGGCGCAAACCGTGACCGGTCAGCGATTAACGCTTCCAAGAGCCCGCGACTGGACAGGCGATTTTTCTGCGATGTTGAAGCGAAGGACGCTTCGGATTCTTGTTCCTTACAGCAAGACCCTCTTTTTCATGGACCGCGGCCGTCAGATGGGCGTCATTGCGGAATTCGGTCGCGCACTCGAGGATTGGATCAATGCGCGACACAAATCCGAGACGCGTCGCTTCCATGTCACCTTCCTTCCCACGGCCCGCGATCGCCTCTTACAGGCGTTGAACGAGGGCAAAGGAGACGCCGTCGGAGCCAATTTGACAATTACGCCCGCGCGTCTGGCCGACGTCGACTTCGTCGATCCGTGGTTGAAGAACGTCAAGGAGATTGTCGTCACCGGCCCCACCTCGCCGAGGCTGGACACGATTGAGAGCCTCAGCGGACGCGAGATCCACGTGCGCCTTTCAAGCAGCTATGCGGACCATCTTGCGAGGCTAAGCGACACATTTGTGGCCAAAGGCCTGAAGCCGATTGTAAGCATCCCGATTGATGAGAACCTTGAGGATGAAGATCTGATCGAGATGGTGAACGCCGGACTGCTACCTTATGTTGTCGTCGACGATCACAAAGCCACAATATGGTCCCAGATCTTTCCCAGAGCGCTCCCACGCAACGACCTCGTCGTTAGCGAAGGCGGGGAGGTCGCATGGGCGATTCGTAAGAACAGCCCGGAGCTCAAGTCCGCGCTAAACGCATTCATCGGGGCGCATCGCGCGATCACCAGCTTCGGCGCCACGGTCCGGCGACGCTATTTCTCGGACAAGCGGATTGTGAAGAACGCTCTTGACGAGAGCGAGGCCAGAAAATTTGCCGCTGTTATCGACCTCTTTCGCCGTTACGGCGCGCAATACAATTTCGACTATCTGATGATCGTCGCTCAAGCCTATCAGGAATCTCACCTCGACCAGTCCCGACGCGGCTCGGCTGGCGCGGTGGGCCTCATGCAAATCAAGCCCTCGACCGCGGCCGGCGCACCCATCGGAATCACTGGGGTCGATCGTGACCCAGATCGCAACGTTCACGCCGGGGTCGCCTATCTCCGCTATCTTGCCGATACGTATGTTTCGGATCCTGCGATTGATCCGGTGAATCGGACGTTGATGAGCTTCGCCGCCTACAATGCCGGCCCTGGCACCTTGCGCAAGTTCCGCGCTGTCGCGCAGCAGGCGGGTCTCGATCCGAACGTCTGGTTCAATAATGTCGAGGTGGGCGCGGCTAAAGTGTCGGGGCTCACGCCCGTTCAATACGCCAGCAACATCTATAAATATTACATATCCTACCGGCTCGCCGCCCAGCGTCTCGAAGCGGGCGGAAAAGCTCGGGAGGGCATGGGCGCCGCGAAATGATGACACTTTGAGCGATGTGTCGCGAACTGAACTCTCAGCTCGAAACATTGATCTGAGCCGACGCCACATTCCCTCGAGCCAAGCTCCGCGAGACATTCGGCGATGATTGAGCGAGGAGAACAGATATGTCCTTTCGGGCTGACAACGATGCATACGAGGCGTGGCTTCGTAACCAATGCCAGGTGGTGGAAGCAGACCTTGAGCATAAACACGAGAAGATGAAGAAGGACGCCTTCACCTTCCTTCGCGCCACATTCTTCCGATGGGCGAAGACAATTGAGAAAATTTGCTCCGATCTAAGTGATGCGCCAGCCGTTCTTAGCGTTGGTGATACTCATGTCGAAAACTTCGGGACGTGGCGCGACGCCGAAGGTCGTTTGGTGTGGGGCGTGAATGATTTCGATGAGGCGGCGGTCATTCCATATCCCCTTGACCTTGTCCGACTTGCGACAAGCGTGCGGCTCGCTCCGGGCGTGGCGTTCAGCAACCACGACGCCGCCAGCGCGATTGCCGCTGGGTACCGAAAGGGTCTGAACCAACCGAGGCCAACGCTGCTCGATGAGAATGCAGGCTGGATGCTGCCGTTCGTGGCCTGCACCGACGAAGAGCGTGAAGAATTCTGGGGCGAGGTCAGGAAGTATCCGGCGGCTATCCCGCCGGATGAGGTCAAGAGCGCTCTTCGTTCGAGTCTTCCCACGGGTGCCGTCGTCGAGAGGTTCGCGTCTCGTAGAAAGGGCAGCGGAGGGTTGGGGCGACGACGCTTCGTGGCGGTCGCGGACTGGCGCGGCGGGAGCGTCATACGGGAGGCGAAGGCGCTGGCGCCGTCCGCGTGGCAGTGGGCCCACGGCGGAGACGCGCGCCCGCCTTCTTTTATCGATCTAGCCACGGGAAAATATCGATCGCCTGATCCCTTCCTTCATATCTATGACGGTTTCATCTTACGGCGGATTGCGGCCGATTCCCGAAAGATTGACCTCGGCGACAACGCAGGCGCTAAGTTGAACCTCCAATTGCTCGAGGCCATGGGCTTCGACCTCGGCGCAATCCACGCCGCCAGCGAAGAGCAAACGCCAGCCATTCGCAATGATCTCGACGCGCGTCCGGTCGATTGGCTGCACGGCGCTGCTAAAGTTGCAACCGAAAGGGTGAAAGAGGACTATGCCGGATGGGCAAAGCTGATCCCGTCAATGATTGCCGCTTTCCGCGACTTCCTTAATGTGGACCATAACGCAAAGTAGAGCGATGAAGGACGAACACGTCCGCGCGCGACATCAAATCCTTGACCTGAATTTTTTGCGCTCCTGTCTGCCGAGAGTTCGCGGTGGCCGCAGTCAGGTTGGGGCCCAGCCGATGCTCGAGGCAGCAGGCAAAAAGGGGCGATCGGTTTGCCGCGCACAACCTTGAGCGGCTACTCCGTCGTCTTGCCATCGAAGTGCTCGTCACCAGCTTCGGCCTCCGCCTTAGTGGCGCGGACGACGCCGTCCCGGTGATCCGGCGGGCCATAGATCGTATAGAGCTTCAAAGGCTTTTCACCCGTGTTTATGACGTTGTGGCGCGCGCCTGCGGGCACGACGATCGCATCGTCGCTCTTAATCTTCGTACGGACTCCGTCAATCAGAACTTCGCCCTTGCCTTTTTCGACCCGGAAAAACTGGTCGTGGTCCGAGTGGACTTCCTCTCCGATTTCCTCCCCGGGTTTTAGAGCCATCAGCACTAATTGAAGGTGCTTGCCCGTATAGAGAACGCGTCGGAAGTCCTTGTTCTCCTCGGTCAGTTCCTCAATGTCTTCGACAAAGCCCTTCATGGCGATATCCTCACTGGTGATGGGCGGCTAAGCAGCATCAAGATTAGCCGGTTGATATGACAAAGCCAGCGTCACGCGCATTAATTCGCCGCGAATAGTTTTAATAATACGCTTAATGGCCATGGCGGGTGGACGAGCGTACATCAAGGTCAACCGTTGACGAAGCTATCTTTACCTCGAATCGAACTCCCCTCGGCGCTAGACTGGATACGGTCACAACTCAGCTGTTCGTTCGGAAGGACTTTGAAGCAATTTCACACTGTAACGCCAAAAACCATCTCGGTTACAACAACCGCGCCTATCCGAGCGCGGCCAAACCGGTGAAAAAAGGCGGGCGAGTTGTCGCGCTTCGCCTGGAGGCCATCGAGAAGGTTCCTGGAAAATCTAAATTCGGTTTTTCGCTGCTGGGGCGCGATCCGGTGATGGGGTCGCGCCCAGGCCAACGGCTAATCCTTGCCGCACGATCGGTCATAACGCCAGGAGGCGCGTTATTAAATTCAAACATGATCCGCGGCGGGCGCCTACCTCACGCCTAAAACCAACGTCCTCGGCCGTACCAACCGCCTCCGCCAAGCAGGAGAACAACAATAATAATGAGGAGCAGCGTCTGAATATCCATGATGTCCATTCCTTCAGTGCGATGGCGGCTTTGGCTTGTCGGCAATATCTGTCGAGCCCATCATATGGAGACGCCGACGGACAAAAAAAGAAGTCGGTGAATTTCGTAACAATAATATGTCGGCGAATTATTGACCACAAACGTCAGCAACACTCCTTCAGCAGCGCCAAAAAGCGACGAAAGCAATTTGCAGCTGCTCAATCCAATGATGGGTGTCGAGGTCGTCCGTCATCAAACACGAATCAAGTCGATTGCTTTTGCACGTCATGGATCAGATGACTGAGAGACGGCTCGTCTAGGTCGTGCAGAACGTCTGCCAGTCTCTCATCGTCAGCCCGCCCCGGAGCGAATCCGGCCCCATAGGTCTGACGCAATGTGGATATGAGCGTATTGCCATGTTTCTTGCTGATTCTGCCGTTCTTGTCTCGATGGCGGCCGTCGAGTCCCGGTTGCTTTGTCATGACCGTTTCCTCGGGTGGATGGGAAAATGCGTCATCACGACTCATCGGGGAATTGATTTTTTCAAGAACGGCCGCGGGCTCTTCGACAGGCGCCGCGCCCCCCGCGGCTTCGGCCTCCGCTTCCGCCTTTGCCTCGGCGTAGAGATCTTCGGCGGCTTCGGCGATTTCGCCGCCCCGTATCCGCGCCTCGTGCATTGCCGCCAGCGCTGCTTTCAGCGCGGCTTTCGCGGCCGGACGTGCGCGTCGCGCGATGTGCGGGCCCAATAGCGCGACGCCCGCCGCGCCTACGACAGCTCCGAGCGCCATGCGCGCCAACGGTGACGACATGATCGTTTCTCCTCTCGAACCCTCGCGGATAATGCAGGTTTAGTGAATTTTGGCGCAACCGCACTGAAGTTTAATCCATCTTGGCTCGCTTGCGCGCGCGGGAAATGTCGGCGGCGGCGTGAAGTTCCTTTCGCTGGAATGCGATTCATCGACGCGATCCGCGTCCATGCTCAAGATGACGAAGCAAAGCGTTGATGACGAGGCGATCTCGGAAGTGCGGCGCCCGGAAGAATTTCCTTGATGCGTATCAGATAGTCGACTCGTCGCACGCCTTCCGGAGGGGTGCGCCATAACTCCCGACGACCTGGGCTAGGAGACATGTGAACCAGCACTCGAGCGATTGCAGCTGGGCGAGCACATGTCGTACGAACAGATCGCTTAGGTAGGAATGACCAAGTGGATTGACTTCGCTTCGCCAAACTTTGGCCATGGCACTTTAATGCCGGCTGCCTCCAGGAACATCTGCGCCACATAAAGAACTATGAACACCCCGACCAGAACGACGAGCACGTTAACAACTGTCCGAAATGGCTCCGCGAGAGGAATGACACGGAGCAAGGTTGTCGCGGCCCACCAAAAAACCCCGATGACGATGACGAGAAAGATGAGTCCTATCAATGTTTCGATCATTGTCATGTCTCCAACAAGCCGACACTGCCCAAATGGCGGCCGACCTTGCGAAAAATATGGGCCTATCTGGCGTTTCGGACAAGGCCGAGCTTTCCAATGATCCGTTGGCGACGACTTGGCGTGTCATGGCCACCTCTGGACCGCTCTGCTCGATTAGGAGCGCTGTGAGATGCTCCCCCGCCAATTTTCTGCCAACGCCTCGCCGATCCTATTTTCAATCGGTGAAGGCTGTGCGACGCCAGTTCGAGCCGTCTAAAATCTTGTAAACCGAACGTCCGATGACCTCTTCGGGAGTGAACGCAAAATTACGGAAAAAGGACCGGCTAGCTGCGCTACAGCGAGATGACTTAAGCAGGAGCAGAGGAATCCCGGACCGTGTCGACGAGCGCCTGGGCGAGTATGAGCGTATTACGATCTAAAGGTTGATCCGCCTCGCACAAAGAAATTCCTGACCGTCATGGCCTCATGATTACCGGAGCACCGACACTTTCGCGATCAAAGAGATCAATCACCTCGTTCAACATGCGGATGCAGCGGTAGGAGGCGGCAGCGCCGATTGATGCGCGCATCCTTCTGGTCGTCCCGGAGCGCAGGAAGAAGCGCTTTCCGAGTGTGTGGCGACACCTCGGCCCTCGGTCCGGACGCGCCAAACTGGGCCAAGATCACCGCTCATATTGAAGGCGAGGTCGCGGGCTTGGCCACCTGCGCTGCGCGTCTGCTTGACCAAAGCCTCGGCAGGACGGCTCTGGATTAAAACTTCACGCCATTCGGCGCGGATTCGGACGGCTATTTGATTTTTGATTGTAGTGGTGCGACGCCGCGCCGGCGCCGTCGGACATTTCCGATCCGTCAGATCACGACGAAGCGATCTACTTTGTCATGAGAAGAGGCGAAGGCTGGTGCGGCCGCACGCGACAGCTTCGCAAAACGTGGGAAAAGATCAGGGCCGATCTTCGTTTGTGCATGCGCCAATGAACCAGAGGACGATCGATTCCGAAACGCGAGAGGCGCTCCTCAAGGCGATTACACGTTCACACGGATGGATGGAGATGATCCTCTCGGGTAAGCCCGCATCATTCGAAGAGATCGCCTCGAGCGAAGGTCTCGCCGAACGTCATGTCCGGCGCTTGGCCGTCCTGGCGTTCCTGTCGCCAAAAGTCATTCAGGCGATCGCCGACGGCGCTGCTCCCTCGGGTGTGACAGTCTCCAGCCTGACACAGGCTCTGCCCCATGCTTGGGCGGATCAAGAGCGACTGCTCGGCCTCGGCTAAAATCCCCAATCACGATCTTGTCCGATTGTGACCCACGAGTACCGTCTCGTGCCTCCGGTGCGTTTCGATCCCGGAGCGGTGACACAGGAAGAACCATCCGGGTTCGCTAGCCGAACGGCGTCGAAGCGAACCAGTCTGCGCGCAAAGCGAAACCCGTCTCAGGTGGCGTCCGTTGAAAAATCCCGGACATTGGAATATCGCCGACTGAGACTGTGGCCGGAATCACGCCATTGAGACCGGGATTTCCGACTCAGGAAAGTCTCTGAGCCGCCGCTCCTAACGCAAACGCCCCGAAACCCCGGCCCTTATTCCAAAGTCCGCGTCCGGTCTGAACTTCCAGGAATGCCTGGCTGACGACGCAGTCTCCTGCGAACCCGTCTCGCCTCACTCCCCTCCCTGACTACGGGAAAATCAGGGAGGTTTTCAAAAATTCAGGCTTCACCCCCATCGTCTGTGACGAAACCCACGTGATTTCAGTGTCCTGACGCCGATTCCCTGCTGCAAAAAAGGGAGGCATGTAGCCAGGAACACGGGACGCGGGCCTTTTATCAGGCGAATTTCTTGTCGTTAACCGGGATCGGATTGTCCCTAGCCGGGATTCGATTGCCATTATCTGGATTTCGGTTGCCGTTGAGCGGGATGACCGCGCCAATAGGCGGGATATGCGAGTCGCTATCTGGAATGGCGGCGCCGTAAGGCGGATGGATGTTGTCGGACTGCGACAACGCCTTGCGTATTGCGAATCGAACGGGATGATTCGGGATTTCGAGCCCGTCCCCAGGGTCTGAATTGGCCCTCGACCGACCTCTTGAGCGGGGTGCTTGCTATGCGGGGCGTCCCAACCCGATCGAGGCGGCATTGCGCTCGAAGCAACGCCAGTATTTTGCAAGCATTCGGACGAGTATAAATCGCCCTCTGAAACGCGCCGGTTCTTAAACGGCCCTTAAAGGGGCATTGAAGGGCCTTTGAAAGCCCCTCCTCCGCTGCGAAATTTTGTTGCTACAGCAATAGCCTTTGTAGGGTAAATCTATACGTGGAATACCATTAAATCGGTGTTTAAAGGCGCTTTCCCCAAGCTTATCCCCATTCCGAATATTGACGACTGGAATCTCTCTGTGAAAGCCTTTGCATAATTCGATCGGCTCGTTGCGCGAAGCGCTCAAGCCGTTCCCACCGAAATTGCTGTTGAGGCAGACCATGAACACCACTCCGCCCGCCATCGAATTACGGCCCGTCCCCTCCCTCAAGGCTTATGCAAACAACGCGCGGCGTCATTCGAAGAAACAGATCCGGCAAATTGCGGAGAGCATTCGCCGCTTCGGCTTCACTAATCCGGTCCTGATCAGGGACGACGGCGGCATTATCGCTGGCCATGGCAGGGTTTTGGCGGCGCAGGAGTTGGGTCTCGAAACGGTCCCGACGTTGAAGTTGTCGCATCTCACGCCCGAGGAAGTGCGCGCCTATGTCATTGCGGACAATAAGCTCGCCCTTAACGCCGGCTGGGATATGGAAATGCTGGCGATCGAGTTTCAGGCGCTGATCGATACGGAGTTCGACCTCTCGTTCACCGGCTTCTCTTTGGCGGAGATCGATCTCACCTTCGATCAGGCGCGGGAGGCTTCGGTCGAGACGCCGGATGGGCTCGACGTCATCCCAGATTTACCCGAAGCAGCTGTAACACGCTTGGGCGATCTCTGGATCCTGGGAAAACACCGGCTGCTGTGCGGCGACGCGAGGGAGAAGCGTGATTACTTCGTTCTGCTTGGCGCAGAGAAAGCCGATCTGATCTTCACGGATCCGCCCTACAACGTCGAGATCGACGGCAATGTCACCGGCCTCGGACGCCACAGCCACCGGGAATTCGCCATGGCCTCGGGCGAGATGTCTCGCGAGGCTTTCACCGAGTTCCTGACCATAACCCTCTCCAACGCGGCTTCAGTATGCAAGGACGGGGCGATCGCGTTCGCCTGCATGGACTGGCGGCACATCCGTGAAATGACGGAAGCAGGCGAAGCCGCCTTCACCGACTTCAAGAACCTCTGCATCTGGAACAAAACCAATGGCGGCATGGGCAGCTTCTACCGCTCCAAACACGAATTGATCTTCGTCTACAAAGTCGGGACCGCTCCCCACACCAACAACTTTGGGCTCGGCGAAACGGGACGCTATCGCACGAATGTGTGGGACTACCCCGGCGTGAGCAGTCTTGGATCAGGTCGTTCCGAGGCGTTGTCGATGCATCCGACGGTCAAACCAGTGGCCCTCGTGGCCGACGCCATCAAGGACTGCTCTCGGCGCGGGGAGATCGTCCTGGACATCTTCGGGGGCTCCGGCTCGACCCTGATGGCGGCGGAGACATGCGGACGACGAGCAAAGCTTATCGAATATGACCCTCTCTATTGCGACGTCATCGTTTCTCGCTGGGAGAGACTGACCGGCAAGTCGGCCGTCCACGCCGAAACGACCCGACGCTTCGAAGACATTGCGGCCGAGCGATTGCCGACCGCTCGATCGGCAGGAATGGCGCGCATGGCGTCTCGAACGAGGCGAGATCGGCAGGGCCGGAAGCGTAGAGCGCTCGTCGACTGAGTTCGATCGCGTCCCGACCCCAATTGATAAACCGCTCCTTGCCCGAGAATCATGACTCATGACAAAGCGTCGCGCCAACAAATCTTCGACCGAAGATGCCTCTGAGCAGTCGGAACGCTTATTTTCCGACGAAATGGTGGATCGTTTGAAGAGCGCGATTACATTTGGCGAGCCGATTCCAACCCTGCCAAAAACAACGCGTTTCCAAAAAGGGCAATCAGGCAATCCAAAAGGAAGGCCGAAGAAAACGTCAAGCTCTCCGTTTCATCCCCGGATTGAGCCGCTTCCCATACAGGAATTGATCCTGAAAGAGGCCGAGCGCGGCGTCACCATCCGTGAGGGCGATAGCGTCTCTGTCATTCCAGCGAAACAGGCTCTTATTCGCGCGTTGCAGAATGCGGCCCTAAAAGGCAACCCTCACGCGCAGAGAACCTGGCTCCTCCTGCATGAGCGGATCGAACGAGAGAAGGCGATCGAGATCAAGGCTGAGAATGAACTTTGGGAGGTCTATCAGCAGCAATGTCGGGAAGAAATCAGGGAAGCTGAATCAAAGGGCGAGGCGCCACCGCTGCATCTTCCACACCCAGACGACATTATCATCCGATATGGGAAGCCGCCTCTCTTCAGAGGACCCATATGTGAGACGGAACTCACGGATATGGAAGAACGCATCAAACTGATGGACGCCTTCATCATGCAAATTGCCGTCAATGAGCGATGCGCTTTGCCAGAAAATATAGAGGCAGGACTCCGATGCGCCGACGCTGCGACAATATTCGTGGCGCTCCTGAACGGGACGCTGCCAAAGCGGCTCCAACTGAGCGATACCGACTTTACGATCAGGCTTATGTATTTTCAGAATATCCCGAAGCGCACACTCCTTAAATCGACCCGCGCAGCATGGAGCGCCGCCGGCCTTCATGTCCCGCGTGGCAAAATATTCCCCAGGCTCGAAATTGCTCGTGCGATCGTCGAAGGGTTCAAGGGCGCCAATGAGGCTGAAGAAAATTGAAGAGATTCGTTTCTCTGGAGATCGAATAGAGTCGTGCCGTCTGATATTAGTTCGCATGATCAATAGCACTCGCGCATCTTTTTGGACGTAAGCGGCACCACAGTGCGACGATTTTTTTTCAGAGAGCGGCGACATTCCTTTGGCCCTCTCCGAGGGAAAAATGTTTTGTTAGTCGCAAGATTCGTCGAGCAGAATTTCGTATTCAACGGTACTCCGTAGCCGGTGCTTCCTGTCCAAGGGAACGACGCACGCCCTGGCCTCATCGAAGTAGAACACCGTCCAGCCCGGTAATTCGGCCTTGACGGCGCGAGCAATGGCGAGGCCTTCGGCGGAAAAATTCGTCCAGTCGCTTTCTCGGTAGGGCCGGCCTTCTTCTTCGACCGCATCCTCGATCGCCTCGTAGTGCGCCTGCCAGCGGCGAAGCCGCTCGACGAGCGCGGGTGAGATCGGCAAATCCTCGGCCCCACAGGAATTTCCCTCGATGTCCCACACGCCATCGCAAGAATAGTCGGCCATAACGCGAACCCAGCGATGGCGGTTAAGCAAGTCTTCGTAGATGTCGCTCATGTGCGTCCTCTGTCTTTTCATCGCACCCGTCAGAATTATACTGTTATATACAGTAATTGATAGAATTACAATTACGATAGCTCAGCTGGAAACTCTGCGAGAGCTTAAACTATGTAGTATTAACTACCATGAGCCAGCTTCGCACCCGACTGTTACACAACTTAGTGGCGACGTTTACTTGCAGAGTATATTGTATAGTCGTAGTATTGTGGCGGCGCGCCACGTCGATCAAGACGGGTAATATGTCGCTATGTCGCTATGAAGCTTTGTCCATACCTGCGCCATTGCCCGGTCGCTTCTGGCGAACGTCATGTCGCCCCCGTTTGGTAGGTCCACCCCGAGTCGCCAGAACGTCCATAATTTTCGGCGAAATCCGGATGGTCGCTGGCGTTTGCCATAATAGAACGAGCTATTCGACAAATTGAAATTGAGAGATGTTCGCGTTCGACTAAATATAGCGCCGTTGGCATATTTTCGGCGATGGCAGTTTTGCCTCGCCGACCCGATCCCGATCGCGACGTCGCAGGGCTTGGGACCCTGACGCCATGCTCCTGGCCCTGCCGGAAGCACTAAAGGCGCTGAGCTCTGCGACCATGCCAGCTGGTTGCGTCATGTTGCGACGTTGAGGTCGTCGCAGATCGAGCAACTGTGCGAGGGAAGGAAAACCCACTCTTGAAGTGGGTTGTGACCTCTTGAAGGAACAAGAAAAGGCAGCTTTGGATTGGCGAGGCAGCGAATGTGGTCTGAACTGCGTGGATTGAAAGACGAGATCGATTTTGGCACCCCGCCACGAGATGGATCGCCCGTAACGCTTGATATTGACGACGTTACCGTCACGGTTTCCGCCGGCAGTTCGGTCATGCTTGCCGCCGCGAAAGCGGGCCGCGCAATCCCGAAACTCTGCGCCTCCGATATGCTCGAGCCCTTTGGCAGCTGTCGCGTCTGTCTCGTAGAGATCGAAGGCCGCGGCGGGTTCCCGGCTAGCTGCACCACGCCGGTGGTCGAGGGTATGAAGGTCAAGACCCAGACCGAAACGCTGCAGCGCCTGCGCAAGGGCGTTCTGGAGCTTTACCTTTCCGACTTCCCCGAAAGCGAGATGGTGGAGGGGTGGAGCGAACTCCACGAAACGCTGAAGGCCGAAGGCGTCGCATCCCATCCATACGGCAAGGGCGGCGCCAATCACTTCGACGCGCCCGTCGACGCCTCCAACCCCTACTTCCTGTTCGATCCCGCCAAGTGCATCGTCTGCAGCCGATGCGTGCGCGCCTGCGCCGAGGTGCAGGGGACCTTCGCGATCACGATCGCCGGCCGCAGCTTCGAATCCAAAGTCGTCGCAAGCCAGGATCAGCCGTTCTTCGAATCCGAATGCGTGAGTTGCGGCGCCTGCGTGCAGGCCTGCCCGAGCCATGCGCTGGTCGAGAAGAGCCTCTTCGAGGGAGAGTACAAACATGCCGAACCCGCTGAAGCCTGAGAAATCGGTCGTCACGACCTGCGCCTATTGCGGCGTCGGCTGCGGCTTCAAGGCCGAGACTCGCGCGGGCAAGATCGTGCGCATGACGCCATGGAAAGAAGGCAAGGCGAACCATGGCCACAGCTGCATCAAGGGCCGATTCGCCTACGACTATTACATTGCGCCGGACCGCGTCCGCACGCCGCTGATCCGCGCCTCGATCGACGACCCCTGGAAGCCCGCGAGCTGGCAGGAGGCGTTTGACTACGCGGCGAGCGCGTTCAGGCGCATCCAGGCCAAATACGGCGTTAAGTCGGTTGGCGCCGTCTCCAGCTCGCGCTGCACGAATGAGGAAATCTTCCTCGTTCAGAAATTCGCGCGCGCTGTGCTCGGCAACAACAATATCGACAACTGCGCCCGCATCTGCCACTCGCCGACGCAGTTCGGCCTGACCAACACGATCGGCGCGGGCGCGGCGAGCCAGCACTTCGATTCTATCCTTCAGGCCGACGTCATCATGGTTGTCGGCGCCAATCCGACTGAGGGCCATCCAGTCTTCGGCTCGCTGATGAAGCGGCGCATCCGCCAGGGCGCGAAGCTCATCGTCATCGACCCGCGCAAGACCGAGACCGTGGAATCCGCCCATTGCAAGGCCGACGTCCATCTTGCGATCCGTCCCGGCACCAATGTCGCGATCCTCGACAGCATCGCGCATGTCGTGGTGCGCGAGAAGCTCTACAATGAAGAATTTGTGCGCGCGCGCTGCGAAGTGAAGGAATTCGAGAACTGGAAGGCGCTGGTCGGCTCCAACAAATATGCGCCTGAAATCATCGGCCCTATCGCCGGCGTCGATTCGGAAGACATCCGCAAGGCCGCGAGAATCTACGCCAGCGGCCCCAACAGCGCCATCTATTATGGCCTCGGCGTCACCGAACATTCGCAGGGCTCGACGGGCGTGATGTGCCTCGGCAATCTCGGCCTCTCCTGCGGCATGCTGGGACGCGAGGGCGTGGGCGTCAATCCGCTACGGGGTCAGGGCAATGTGCAGGGGGGAAGCTGTCTCGGCAGCTGGCCGCATGTGTTCAGCGGCTACCGCTTCGTGACGGATTACGCCACCCGCTCGAGCTTTGAAGCGGAATGGGGCGTGACCCTCGACGCCGAGCCCGGCCTGCGCCTGCCCAACATGCTCGACGCCGCCGTCGCGGGGTCCTTCAAGGGCATGTACATCATGGGCGAGGATCCGGTGCAGAGCGATCCGAACCAGCACCACGTCATCACCGCGATGAAGAACATGGAATGCGTCGTGCTCCATGATCTCTTCCTCAATGAGACGTCGAAATACGCCCATATTTTCTTCCCCGGCTCATCGTCGCTGGAGAAAGACGGCACATTCACCAATGCGGAACGCCGCGTCTCGCGCGTGCGCAAGGTGATCGAGCCGCTGGCCGGCCTTCAGGACTGGGAGATCACGGTAAAGCTCATGAACGCCATGGGCTACAACGTCGCCTACAACAATCCCGGAGAGGTTCTCGACGAGATTGCGCGGCTGTCGCCCAACTACCGCGGCATAAGTTTCGCGCTGATCGACCGCGTCGGCTCCGCGCAATGGCCCTGCAACGAGGACGCGCCCGAGGGCACTGAAGTGCTCCACATTGGGAAGTTCCCGCGCGCCAACGGGCTTGGCGCCTTCATGCTCACCGAATATGTGCCAACAGCGGAGCGCACCAACGATAAATATCCGCTGCTGCTGACAACGGGCCGCATTCTCTCACAATATAATGTCGGAACGCAGACGCGGCGCACGCCGAATTCCATGTGGCATCCCGAAGACGTGCTCGAAATCAACGAACAGGACGCCATGGCGCGCGGCCTGAAGAGCGGCGACTGGGTGAAGCTGTCGAGCCGCTTCGGCCAGACCGAGCTGCGCGCGAAGATTTCCGAGCGCGTGAATCCGGGCGTTGTCTACACAACGTTCCACCACGCGAAGTCGAAGGCCAACGCCGTCACATCGGATCTCTCCGACTGGGCGACGAACTGCCCCGAATACAAGGTCACGGCGGTCGATGTCGTTCGCACCAACGGCCGCGCCGCCGCCAGCGTGCAGGAGGCGGAAAGGCCGCGTATCGAGGAACTGGAGCCGGTGGAATGCGCATGACGCAGTCGTTTTCGCCGGGCGTCGACATTCCTGTCATGGCGCTCGATCGCATCGTTCTGATGGCCAATCAGATCGGCGATTTCTTCGCGCCCTATCCGCCGGAAAGGCGTGCGGAAGGCATCAGGAATCATCTGCGGACCTACTGGGATCCGAGGATGCGCGCCGAATTGCTGGCGCTGATCGAGACGGGGGGCGCGGGCCTCGCGCCCCATGTCGTCGAAGGCGCGAAACTGCTGCTGAACGAGACCCATTCCAAGCCCGGCTATTATGGACCGCCGAAGGCTTGACCGAAGCGGCGGCTCATAGAGAATTTTTTACCTGCCCCATAACTCCATTGCCGCGAATAGAAAGGGCGGGCCTCACCCATCCTTTCTTATTCTTTCACGATGCGCGTCGAAGGTGGGATTGAGCCTGGATCTTGTGGTCTGCCGACGATTTGATCCATCCGAACGAGCGAAGCGATTGGCGAGAGGTCAAATTGGCTACGGATTCACGCGTCAACAGCAACCGGCGGTGGAAACTCGCTACCGGGATATGTGAAAACCGGCGTGTGCAACTTGAGTGCGCACGATAATGGTCGCCCTGTTCGTCACCTCCAGCGGGACAGGAATCGGAAAGACATATCTGACCGCAGCCTTGACCAGATATTTCCGGGACAATGGACGAAAGGTCGAGGCCTACAAGCCGGTCATCAGCGGTTTCGATTCTGCTGTTCCCGAAGAAAGCGACACAGGAATTTTGCTTTCCGCGATGGCTCGTCCGGTGACTGCGGATGAAATCGATCGTATTTCGCCGTGGCGTTTCACGGCGCCGCTATCTCCGCATATCGCGGCACGCATGGAGGGTCGACAGATCGAGTTCGAGGCGCTCGTCGAGTACTCGCGGAGCAAGGCGACCTCCGCCGATGTGGTGCTGATCGAAGGCGTCGGCGGTATAATGGCGCCGCTGGATGACCAACACACGGTCCTTGATTGGATGGCGCAGATCGGCGTGCCGGCTCTCCTTGTCGTCGGAAGCTATCTTGGCGCCATAAGCCACACCTTGAGCGCATTGAAGGCTCTCGACGTCTACGGCGTCGAGATCTGCGCGGTCATAGTGGATGAATCGCCGGACAGCTCCGTGCCGTTCGATGATGCAGTCGCGTCTATCCGACAGTTTGCTCCTCGGTCCAAGGTCGTCGCCTTGCGCTATCAGGAGAACCGAACCGCGACGCCGCCCGCCATTGGGGACCTGGTGAAGCTGCTGTGATTGATCGCGATGCCGAGGTCCTTTGGTCATCAACCATGTTCAACTGCCATGTCCGGTTTTAGAGACCCGGCGATGATTAAGACGGCGACCGGCGCGGCGACCAGATTGGTCATCCGACAGCCGGACGATTGGCACGTGCATCTGCGTGACGGCGCCATGCTGAGGACGGTGGTCAACGAAACAGCCCGGCAATTCGCGCGGGCTATCGTTATGCCGAACCTCATTCCGCCGGTGACGACGGTTGCCGCTGCAGAGGCGTACCGCTCGCGCGTTCAGGCGGCGCTCGCGCCCGGTCTCGCGTTCACGCCGCTCATGACCGCGTACCTCACCGACACGATCGATCCCGGCGAAATCGAGAGGGGCTTCGGATCGGGCGTATTCACGGCGGTCAAGCTCTATCCGGCGCACGCGACCACCAATGCCGCGCACGGCGTGACCGACATCGAGCGCATTTTTCCTGTCCTCGAATTGATGCAAAGAATTGGGATGCCATTGCTGGTGCACGGCGAGGTCGCCGACCATCGCGTCGACGTTTTCGATCGCGAGGCTGTTTTCATCGAGCGCGTGCTTGCGAAACTACTCGCGGCGTTTCCGGCGCTGCGAGTGGTGTTGGAGCACATAACGACCGAGGAGGCGGTCGCGTTCGTCGAGACCGCCGGGCCGAACCTCGGCGCGACGATCACGCCGCATCACCTGGTCATCAATCGAAACGCGTTGTTCGAAGGCGGTATCCGCCCGCACCTATACTGTCTTCCGGTCGCCAAGCGAGAACGGCATCGACTGGCGCTGCGCCGCGCGGCGACGTCGGGCAATCCGAAGTTTTTCTTAGGCACGGACTCAGCGCCGCACGCGGTCGGCGAGAAGGAATCCGACTGCGGATGCGCCGGCATTTTCAACGCTCCCGTGGCGTTGGAAACCTACGCGGCGGTTTTCGAGGAGGAAGGCGCGCTGGAGAGACTGGAAGCCTTCGCCGCTGAACATGGCCCCCGCTTCTACGGTCTTCCCCTCAACACGGGCGCCATCGTCCTCGAACAGACACCCAGAAGAGTGCCCTCAACCATGGTTGTCGCCAACACTCGCATCATACCGTTTCAGGCGAACGCTACCCTCGCCTGGACGTTCCGCGGCCGATCCATCGGCGGTTACTAGCATGGCCGAATCGCGCCATCCCTACGCGGCTCGAACGGCTGTGATCGCCACGATGCACCGCAAGGAGGAGGCCGTGGCGCCCGCGCTCATGTCTGCGCTCGGCTTAATCGTCACTTCAACGCCTGGATTAGATACTGATCAACTTGGCACGTTTTCTGGAGAGATTCCGCGCAATGGCACGATGCTCGACGTTGCCCTGCGCAAAGCGCGTCTGGGCATGAGCGCCGCAGGTGTGCCGCTTGGGCTTGCGAGTGAAGGCTCATTTGGTCCGCATCCAGCCATTCCGTATATTCCTGCGGGCATGGAGCTCCTGGTTTTTGTAAATGACGAGAGGGGGATTGTTGTCACCGAAAGCTTAATCACGGAGAAAACGAATTATGATCATCTGGTCATTTCGCCCGGCGAAGCGTCCGACGCGTTTCTGCAAAAGGTCGGTTATCCGACCCATGGGCTGATCGTGCGGCCGAACGAAGGTGAGGTGGCGTCTGCTCTCGCTAAGGGCATTGTCGACCCCGACCGCTTAAGGCGCGCCATTGAAACAGCCGCCGCTGTATCATCGGATGGGCGAGCGCGTATTGAGACCGACATGCGCGCCCACTTCAACCCGACGCGGATGAGGAGTCTTGCCATATTGGCCGAACGCCTGGCGCAGCGCTTGGCGCGGCAATGCCCGGCCTGCGGCGCGCCGGGTTTTGGTCGGACCGGATCTCGCGCCGGCTTGCTCTGCGAAGCCTGCGGCACGCCCACTGAGTTGGTCGTTGCTGAGATATTAGGGTGTCCCGCATGCGATTATACGGAAGAGCGCCTTCGAGGAGCTGGATTGCAGCGCGCGCCGGCTCAGCACTGCCCTTTGTGCAACCCATGATGCATTGTGAGAATACCTAACTCCCGGATCTTCTGTTGACACTGACCCAGTGTCACTTTCCGCGCAGGATTCTCCGTGAGGCGAAGAGCAAGCTTCGCCGGTGACGCCGGTCACGCGCCGTTTCAGAACGAGGATCTGTGGTCTTGCGAGACCGATTCTATTGACGGACCATCTTCAACCTCATGACTTCGCATCTTCGCACAGAGGCGCCCGCGCGTGCTGCATCCGCAGAAGATCGAACTTTCTCTTCACCGAATGGAGCGTCTTAGCGAGACTGGGGCCGGTTACAAAGCGAGTTATTTTTGAAACAAATGCTTACAGATTTTGAATTTTTGCAACGTTGGAAATCCGCCTAGACTGGCAAAGACATGAAATCCTTTACGCGCTCGGACGCCAAAGTAATGGTTGGAATGAATCGCGAATAGCAAAAGAGCGGACATCGCTACGAAGGATGCAAGCCAAATGAAGAGCGTTTGCGACGGGCTTGCGCAACATATGTTGAATCTCAGGAGATTTCGGCGGTCGTAATCTTGTCCGTGCGATCTTCGCTACGAAATGCATAAGGACAATATTTGGTGGAACATATTTTCGACGGGCTTGAACGGCGGCGCGCGTCCGCGAGGCTTGGCGGCGGCCAAAAGCGCATCGAAGCGCAGCACGCCCGCGGCAAGCTCACGGCGCGAGAGAGAATCGAACTGCTGCTCGATCACGGCTCGTTCGAAGAATTCGACATGTTCGTCGCCCATCGCTGCACCGATTTCGGCATGGATCAGGGCGAGAAAATCTCCGGCGACGGCGTCGTCACCGGTTGGGGGACGGTCAACGGCCGCGCCGTCTTCGTCTTCGCCAAGGACTTCACCGTCTTCGGCGGCTCTCTGTCGGAGACTCACGCGCAAAANATCACCAAGCTGCAGGANATGGCGCTGAAAAATCGCGCCCCGATCATCGGCCTGTTCGACGCAGGCGGCGCGCGCATTCAGGAAGGCGTCGCGGCGCTCGGCGGCTATGGCGAAGTCTTCCAGCGCAACGTGATGGCCTCCGGCGTCATTCCGCAAATCTCGGTGATCATGGGCCCTTGCGCCGGCGGCGACGTGTACTCGCCGGCGATGACCGACTTCATCTTCATGGTGCGCGACACGAGCTATATGTTCGTGACCGGGCCCGATGTCGTGAAGACGGTGACAAATGAGACCGTCACGGCGGAAGAGCTCGGCGGCGCTTCGGTGCATACGACCAAAAGCTCGATCGCCGATCGCGCATACGACAACGACGTCGAAACGCTCCTGCAGATGCGCAGGCTGATCGATTTCCTGCCCTCCTCCAACCAGGAGGAGCCGCCGGAATGGCCCGCTTTCGACGAGGTGGACCGGCTCGACGAATCGCTCGACACAATTGTTCCGGATAATCCGAACAAGCCGTACGACATCAAGGAGCTCATCCATAAGATTGTCGACGAGGCTGACTTCTTCGAGATACAAGATGCCCATGCGCGCAATATCGTGATCGGCTTCGGCCGCATCGAAGGGCGCACGGTCGGTTTCGTCGCCAATCAGCCTCTCGTGCTCGCCGGCGTGCTCGACATCGACGCCTCCAAGAAGGCGGCGCGTTTCGTGCGTTTTTGCGACTGCTTCAACATTCCGATCGTCACCTTTGTCGACGTGCCGGGATTTCTACCCGGCACGGCGCAGGAATATGGCGGCCTGATCAAGCATGGCGCGAAACTGCTGTTCGCATACGCCGAAGCGACGGTGCCGAAAGTGACGGTCATCACGCGCAAGGCGTTTGGCGGCGCCTATGCCGTCATGTCCTCGAAACATCTGCGCGGCGACGTCAACTACGCCTGGCCGTCGGCGCAGATCGCCGTCATGGGCGCAAAGGGCGCCGTCGAAATCATCTTTCGCGCCGACATTCGCGACGAAGATAAGATGTCCTGCCGTATCAGAGAGTATGAACAGCAATTTCTGTCGCCTTTTGCGGCTGCAGAAAGAGGTTACGTCGACGCGGTGATTGCGCCGCGCGACACGCGAAAGCGAATTGCTCGCTCACTCGCTCTGCTCCGTGGAAAGGTTTTTGAAAAGCCGAGGAAGAAGCATGATAACATCCCGCTATAGCATCTGTTCTGGCTGGAGTATCTTGAGTTGTGACGCCGAGCAAATGCTCTTAGCCACATGGCTTGATCACTTCGGCGGAGATTGCCATCCTGCGAGACGCGCGGCCATCTCACGCAAGGTGGGCGGATCGCTAGGCGCCCGCCCGGAATTTGCGGAACCATACAAATGGAAAACGAGTTCGTCATTATGAAATAGATTATTCGATAAAGAGAAATTTAAACAAGGTTTGCGCGCGTCTAGTATAGGCGAATAACTGTTACGTCGAGGGGAATTTGTCTCTTTTTCCGAGTCGGGCAGCGACATCTTCGTGGTCGGCGTCACGCATGACGCGGTGCTGATGAGTCAGGAAACCGGCGGCATGACGCTGCGCAGGGCAAGCGCGCCGACGGACGCGCCGAGCGTGGCGCAGGCGATCGGCGCCATCATGGCGGAAGTTTCGGAGGGCGCATGGCGCTGACAGTTTTGCGCGGCGGCCATGTCGTCGATCCGGCGACCGGCCAGGACGCGATCGGCGACGTGTGGTTCGAGGACGGCCGCATCGTCGAGCGCCCCGAAGGCCGCAGCGCCGACAAGGGGATCGACGTCTCCGGCCATATCGTCATGGCCGGCGCGATCGACATCCATTCGCACATCGCCGGCGGCAATGTGAACACGGCGCGACTGCTGCTGCCGGAGCTGCATCGCGCGATTCGCGCGCGGCTCGCCGACACGCCGCTGTCGACGGCCAAATGGTCGAGCTACGAGACCGGCCGTCTCTATGCGCAGATGGGCTTCACCACGGTCGTCGAGCCGGCGATGGCGCCGCATCACGCGCTGCAGACCCATCTCGAATTCAACGACGTGCCGATCATCGACAAGGGCGCGCTCACCGTGCTCGGCAACGACGACTTTCTGCTCGGCATGTTGCGCGACGGCGAGACGGACGGCGCGATCAATGACTATGTCGCGCAGACCGTCGAGAACACCCGTTCGCTCGGACTGAAGTGCATCAATCCCGGCGGGGTCGAGGCCTTCAAGGAGAACATGCGCGCCTTCGGACTGGACGACGTCGTGCCGTTTTACGGGCTGACGTCGCGCCAGATTTTCCAGGCGCTGCAGAAGTCGACTCAGGCGGTGGGCATCGCGCATCCGCTGCATCTGCACATGAACAATCTCGGCCTTGCCGGCAATATCGACACGGCGCTCGCGACGATCGACGCGGCGCAGGGTCTGCCGCTCCATCTCGCGCATGTGCAGTTCTACGCCTATGGCAAGGAAGGCAAGAACGGCTTCTCGTCGGCCGGCGCGCTCTTCGCCGAGAAGATCAACGCGAATCCAAATGTTTCCGTCGACGTCGGCCAGGTGATGTTCTCGGACACGGTGACGATTTCGTCCGACGTTCTGAAACAGTTTAACAGCCTGCCCGGCGCGATCCCGAAGAAGGGCGCGATCTTCGACGGCGACGCCAATGGCGGCGGCATCGTGCCCTACGTCTATAAGATTTCAAATTACTACAACGCCATTCAATGGGCGGCGGGCCTCGAGCTCTTCCTGCTCATTGAAAATCCTGAGCAGGTGTTCTTCACCACCGACCATCCGAACGGCGGTCCGTTCACGACCTATCCGGAGCTCTTCGCGCTGCTGATGAGCGCCGATCTTCGCGCGCAGCATCTTGCGCGCCTTCCGGCCGAGGTGCTGGAGCACACGACGCTGCCGTCGATTTCGCGCGAATACACGCTTTACGAAATCGCCCAGATGAGCCGCTCCGGCGCCGCGAAGCTCTTTGGCTTTGTCGATCGCGGCCGGCTCGGTCCCGGCGCCGTCGCCGACATCGCCGTTTATAAGCCCGGACGCGACGTCGCCGGCATGTTCCGGCGCGCGGCCCTCGTGTTCAAGGATGGCGCTCTCGTCGTGCGCGATGGCCAAGTCTCGCATTACGCGCGCGGCAAGACGCTGCATATTCGCCCGCGCTACGATGGGCAGATCACGAAGCGTCTCGATTCCTATTACGACGAGCTTTACGGCCTGCCGCGCAGCATTTTCGACATGCCCGACGCGGCGCTGCCGCACAAGGACGCCTTTGCGGAGGTTCCATGCCGGATATAATTCGCAACGGCGTGACGATAGACGACAATTTCGCCGAAGCCTTCCCCATGAGCGGGACGGGCTGCGGGTGATGCTATGGACTACGGCGGCACTCGTGGGACAGCGCGTGGAGACAAGGATGCGCTCGTAATCAACGAGGGCTTATCGGTCGCCACACGTGAGAGCCCGATAGGACCTTAGAAGTGAATGAAGAGGATGCTGCTCCGATGGGACAGTTCGACAAGTGCCTTCTGCTCTTGGTTCGATCTGACAATGATATTCCCCGCGCTTGCAAGGAAGCTGGAGAGTTTCTGGCATTTCGAGACGCGCGGTTCCCGACAATTCATGAGGAGCACTACGAGGAGTTTGTCGGAATATGGGTCGACCCCTTGGTGGTTGATTCACCCCCCGAGTTGTTGGGCCGCACCTCGGCATATGGCCATCGTGCATTCCGGAGCCGCGGGTCCTTTGGTTCGAGCGGAGTATGGCTTTTGTGTTGGTTAGATGCTGCACATGGAAGCACTTCAACGGATCTCGGGGCTTTACGTGAATCGTTGGTGTTAGCCTTGGTTGAACAGCAGACGCTTCACCATTTTCCAACTACTCCGCAGTTCGCGCCAATCTTTAATTCGGCTGACGGGTGGCCGCATATTTGTTTTCAGACGGAGCGGCTACGCGTATTGTTTGCAGACGTTATTGGCGAGCCCCTCACATGGAACCGAACGACAGGAGTTCTGGGGCGTGTGAGCGAATTTGAGCGGGCAGAGGCTGGTAGCGACGCTGCCGATCTGAATTGAACTCTATAAATCGATCGTGTTTTCCGCGGTCAGACGAGTCCGCCTAATCAAACGTCATCGATAGGAGTTCCGAATGAGAATAAGAGAAATGTCGGCGGTGGCCGTCGTGCTTGCCGGACTCTTCCTCCCGCTGGAGCCCGCGTCGGCGCGCGACCACTTTGAGTTCGGAAATCCGCGCGCTCATTCCGGCGCTCATGGAATCAAGAGCCATCGCCACAATGGCGCCTGGATCGGTAACGACCGAGGACATTGGGGCGCAGACCGCGGCCGCCGTTGGGGCCATAGTCACGATTACTTCAGCCCGCGAGGACATGGCGGCCATCATTGGGGCTGGTGAGGCG
This sequence comes from Methylocystis rosea SV97, assembly GCF_000372845.1. Classification (GTDB taxonomy): domain Bacteria; phylum Pseudomonadota; class Alphaproteobacteria; order Rhizobiales; family Beijerinckiaceae; genus Methylocystis; species Methylocystis rosea. The sequence goes on along the minus strand of NZ_KB889963.1, from coordinate 1,107,730 downwards.
CGACGCGGACCCAGACCGTTCGCCGCCGAATATCTCGCCGGCGATCATGTTTCTTGCAAATATCTCACACTCAGCGATCGCGGCAGCATCCCAGGTGCTGCTAGAAGTAGCCTTCCCGTTTCTTTTGCTCGAGCGAACCGCCGTCCTCGCCGTCGCTGATGCGCCCCTGCCGCTCAGACCATTTCGAACGCAATGTTTCTTCGACGACGGTTTCGATATCGGCCGCTTCGGACTCGAAGGCGCCGGTGACCGGCCAGCAACCGAGTGTCCGAAAGCGGACTGTCTTCATCACGACCTGCTCGCCAGACTGGAATCGCATTCTGCTTTCGTCGTCAACGACGACGAACGAACCCTTTCTCTCGACGACCGGCCGCGGCGACGCGAAATAGAGCGGCGCCAGTTCGATCTTGTGCATCAGCACGTAATCCCACAAATCCGCCTCGGTCCAGTTTGACAGCGGAAACACCCGGGCCGATTGCCCTTTGCCGAGGCGTAAATTGAACTGACGCCAGAACTCGGGCCGCTGCTGGCGCGGATCCCAGACGTGCTTGTCGCTGCGCACTGAAACGATCCGTTCCTTTGCCCGCGACCGCTCTTCGTCGCGCCGCGCGCCGCCGAAAATCACATCAAATTTTCCGTGATCAAGCGCCGCCTTCAGCGGCTCGGTGCGCATGAGCAGCGTATATCGGTCGCCATAATCAAACGGGTTTATGCCGGCGGCGCGCCCGTCTTCGTTCGCATGCGCAATCAGCGTGAAGCCATGCGTTCGCGCGAAGGAATCGCGAAAGTCGATGAGGGATTGGAATTCCCATGTCGAGTCGATATGAAGCAGCGGAAATGGCGGCTTCCCCGGATAAAAGGCGCGAAGCGCCAGATGCGCCAGAACGGTTGAATCCTTGCCCGCCGAGAACAGCATCACCGGCCGCTCGGCTTCCGCCGCTGCTTCCCGAAGAATGTGGATGGACTCCGACTCGAGCCAGGAAAGGTGAGAGAGTTTATCCTCCAAAACAGAGCCTTTCGCGCCGCCCTCAGCGGAGCTCCGCGCGGTCGGGCGCGAAGGGATCCGCCATTTAGGCTCTATCGCCGACAGTCGCCGATCATGCTGCTTCGGAGACGCTTGCGCCTTCGCGCGCCGCGGCGATCGTCTCGCTGAAGGTCTTAAGCCCAGGCATCGGCGCCATCACGAGCGCCGCCATGTTTCCCGGCGCATGTTCGTTGCGCCACATCTTCATGTGCGCCTGGGGTATGCTCGCCCACGAGAAGACTTCGGACATGCAGGGATCGACACGACGGTCCAGCACGAACTGGTTGGCGGCGCTCGCCTGCTTCAGATGCGCGAAATGCGAGCCCTGAATGCGCTTCTGACGCATCCAGACGTAGCGCGCGTCGAACGTTATATTGAAGCCCGTCGTGCCGGCGCAGAACACCACCATCCCGCCGCGCTTCACAACCAGCGCCGAGACTGGAAAGGTCGCCTCGCCCGGATGTTCGAAGACGATGTCAACGTCCTTTGCGCCGGTAAATTCCCAGATGGTCTTGCCGAATCTACGCGCTTCTAAGGTCCAGTCGTGGAATTCCGGCGAATTGACCTTCGGCAGCTGTCCCCAGCAGTTGAAATCCTTGCGGTTAATGACGCCCCTGGCGCCGAGCGACATCACATAGTCGCGCTTCGACTCATCCGAGATGATCCCAATCGCATTGGCACCGACCGCCGCGCAAATCTGCACGGCGAAAACGCCAAGGCCGCCCGAGGCGCCCCAGACGAGAACATTGTCGCCGGGCTTGAGCTCATGCGGCGTATGGCCGAAGAGCATGCGATAGGCGGTGGCGAGCGTTAAAGTGTAGCAGGCCGACTCCTCCCAAGTCAGGTGCTTGGGCCGCTCCATGAGCTGTCGGTCCTGCGCGCGGCAGAACTGGGCGAAGGACCCGTCCGGCGTCTGATAACCCCAAATCCTTTGCGACGTCGAATACATCGGGTCGCCGCCATTGCACGCCTCGTCGTCGCCATCATCCTGATTGCAGTGGATGATGACCTCGTCGCCGACCTTCCAGCGCTTCACCTTGGAGCCCACCGCCCAGACGATGCCGGATGCATCGGAGCCGGCGATGTGATGGAGGCTGTTGTGTCCGTCGAACATGGACACAGGCTCGCCGAGCGAGGCCCAGATTCCATTGTAGTTGACGCCGGCCGCCATCACGAGCACGAGCACATCGTGACTGTCGAGCTCCCAGGTCGGCACGACCTCCATCTGCATGGCGGTTTCCGGCGGACCCTGACGCTCGCGTCGGATGGCCCAGGCGTACATCTTCTTCGGCACATGTCCGAGCGGCGGGAATTCACCAATTTCATAGAGATCCTTGAGCATCATTTCTCCTCAATCCAACTGTCAGAAAAGACTATGAATACTTCGAGTATGTGAAAAATTCGAAGTTCAGAACGAATCGTTCGAAGAAAGAGAACGGAAGGAGCGAACTGGCCGCCGTCGCCCGATGGCGGCGGATCGTCTGATGCGATCAGAGGAGCAGGAAGTCGACGAAATGGCCGAACCAGCCTTTTTAGACCGACCGATGTCGGCCCCATCCAATCGAGGGCGAGACTGTCGCTGCTGCGGCGCAAAAAAATTTCGATTGATGGAGCAAGTCGTTCCGATCATAGATTGATTTATGAGCTTTCTGAACTACCATCACCTTCGATACTTCTGGGCAATCGCAAATGAAGGCGGCCTGACGCGCGCCGCGAAATTGCTGAACGTATCGCCCTCGTCGCTGTCGGTTCAACTGAAGTCGTTAGAGGAGCAGCTCGGTCAGCCGCTTTTCGAGCGAGATGGCCGCAGGCTTCGCCTGACCGAAGCGGGGCGCATCGCCTTCGACTATGCCAAGGTGGTCTTCAAGTCCGGCGACGAGCTGCTGAGCACATTCAAGAGCATGAGTCTCGGCCATCGTCAGATGCTGCGCATCGGCTCCGTCGCCACGCTGTCCCGCAACTTCCAGATCGAGTTTCTCAAGCCGCTGATCGACCGCGAGGATGTGGAACTGGTCGTGAAGTCGGGGGCGCTCGGAGAGCTTCTCCCCCAGATGGAAACGCATGCGCTCGATCTCGTGCTCGCCAATCAGCCGGCGACCATGGAGCTGAATTCAGAATGGCGGAATCTGCTTATCGCCGAGCAGGCGGTCAGCATCATCGGTCATCCCGAGCTGCTGAGAAAAGGAAGAGGCAGAGGCGCTTCTTTTCGATTTCCGTACGATCTCGAAAGAGTGCCAATTGTTCTCCCCGGGCGCGGAGAGGCGATCAGGATCGCTTTCGATCGCATCGTTGACGAAGCGGGCATAAAGCCGATCGTGCTTGCCGAAGTCGACGACATGGCGATGCTGCGTCTGATCGTCAGAGAGAGCCATAGCGTTACGCTGGCGCCGCCGGTCGTGGTTAAGGACGAACTCGCGTCCGGCGCGTTGGTCGAGCTTTGTCGCCTCGGTCAAATCACGGAGTCCTTTTACGCCATTACCCGAAGCCGCCGCTTCGAGCACCCGCTGTTGAAAGAGCTCCTCGGCGTCGAGCGACAGCGATCGTCAAGGGAGTAGCTCGCGGGCGTCGATGCCCCCGATAATCTGCGCGATGGCGGGATTCCTTATTTTCCTTTGAGTTGTCACCGCGTAGATTCTCTCTTCCACGCCATGGATCGCGCCGATAACTTCCAGCCCATAGCGCTGGCGGACTTCCTGCCGCGCGTCAGTCGGCGCGAAAGTCAGTGCGTCGCAACTCGCGGCGACGCTCTTTCGCAGTTCGCTATTCCCGATTTCCGACTTGATGTCCGGTTCAATTCCTTGAATTTGGAGCCAATGATCCAGCGATTGTCGCAGCGAGCTTTTCTGAATTGGCAATACCACGGGCGCGCGGTGAAGCGACTGCGGAAAGCCCTTGCTATGGCTCTTCACTTTGGCCGCCGGGCCGAACAGCGAGATTTCGAGGGTCGCAAGGAGGTGGCTGGACGTGGCGTTGGGATCGGAACACACCGGGGGCGCGGTCAGGATCGCAAGATCGTAGGCGCGCAGTCGCAAATCCTGCAGCACGCGTTCCGCGTCACTACTGGCGCAGCAGAGCGTCGGCGGATGCTGAGCATTCAGTGCGCGCGACAGCAGTCGCAGCGCGATCGACATATCGACGCCGTCGCAGACGCCGACCTTAAGATTGCGGCTCGGTTCCCCCGACGCGCCTTTCAGCCATTTAGTCAGTTCGTCGCCGACGCTGAATATTTCATGCGCATAATTGAAGACGAGCCAGCCGTGCTCGGTTAGATCGAGTTTCCGGCCCTCCCGCTTGAACACCTTCGAGCCGATCGCCTTCTCGAACAGGGCGAGCTGACCGCTGATCGTGGGTTGCGCGAGGTTCAACGCTTCACAGGCGCTTTTGATCGAGCCCGTCTTCGCGACCATCCAGAAGTAATACAGGTGCTGATAGTTGAGCCGGTCCAATATGAAAGCCTAGGGTCTGTTTCTCGAATCTCATACAGCGCTGGCATGGGAGGGAAAATTTCGCATTTGCGAACCTGCCGTTCGCTTTTGTTAAAGGACTGTGACAACGTCGGCCCGAGCCAGAATCCGACCTCGTTTTCCACAAGATCTACTCGCGGGAGGTCGTTTAGAAGGATCCTTCCCCACGCGCGCACAGGCGCGAAAGTATCGAAAAAGGCAATGTTACGTTTGGTTTTTCGAATTTGTTGCGCGGTAGGCTTTTTGCTAACGAAGAAAGCCGTCGGCGGAAACACCTTGTGTGGAAGTGAATCGTTCATCTGAGTCAATCGTGCGACAAGTTGTGCTGGCCGTCACGGATGCGCTCGCGAACCTCGAGCCGCATTTTCGCAAACGGCGGCCAGCATGATCGTATCATTCGATAGGCTGGTTGGCGGCAAGCTGCTTCTGTTTCTTGGCGCGCTGGGGATTGGATACGTCGACGTTTTGTCGAATGTCTCCGGCCATAGCGTGCTGACGCCATACTCAGCCGGATCGCTTGAAGGCGTTACGCCGAGCTTCGCCGCTTGGGGAACAACCTTCTATCTCATCGGGGTTGCGCTCGGCGTGCCATTCGCGAGGATCCTTTCCGGTCGTTTCGGCGAGTATCGCGTGCTGACGTTCGGCTATTTCTTCTACGCGATCGCGTCGCTGATTTGCGTCTCGAGCGAAAGCGTATTTATGTACGCCCCAACGCGGTTTGCTTTCGGGGTCTTCGGCGGCTTCCTTGCGGTCGTCAGTCAGTCGGCGGCGCTCGGCGAACTGCCGGAAAAACAGTACAGGATCGGCCTCGGCTACTGGGCCGCGCTCGGCATATTGCCTTATACGCTGGCGGTGTTTCTCGGCGGCTTCTGGGCCGAGTATTTTTCCTGGCGTTGGCTGTTCTACGCCAACGCCACGCTGGGCGTTCTCATCTCGGCGATCATTGGCGCGCTGCTCTATGGCCGCGAATATAAGCGCAAGATCGTGCGCTTCGACGCCGTGGGTTATGTGCTGCTCGTGATCACCTTGATCGCCATGCAGATGATGCTGAGCCTGGGCAATGATTTCGATTGGTTCGGCTCGTCACTGCTGTCGGTCGCGCTGATCACCGTCATGTTCTCTCTACCTCTCTTCATCATCTGGGAATGGGGCGAACGCCACCCGATCGTCGATGTGCGGCTCTTTTCGCGCTCGAGTTACGCCATTGGCGTCCTCAGCGGCTTCCTCGGCTTTTTTGTCATACAGGGGCTAATGTCGCTGCTGTCGGTGCAGATGCAGCTTTTGCTCGGCTACACGTCCTCGCTCGCAGGCCATGTCTATCTGGCGATGATGGTCGCGGGCCTGCCGCTCGCGGGCTTCATGTACGAGATTTCGAAGAAGCTCGATGTGCGCTTCGTGATCTGCATGATGTGCGTGTGCTCGTCGGTCGTGCTCACCTGGCTCGGGCTCTTCGACAAGAACGCTTCATACGATAAGCTCGCTATACCGGTTGTTTTCCTGGGCTTTTGTGTCGCCGCGCTATCGGCGCCGACGTCGACCCTCGCTACGTACGGGTTATCAGGACCCGCGTATAAGCGGGCGGCGGAAGAGTTCCTGCTGTTTCGTCTCGTCGGCGGCGCTTTTGGCATCGCGTTTCAGAGCGTCGTCTACTTCCGCCGCACGCCGTGGCATCAACTCAACCTGTCCGAATATCTCGGCGGCCGTCGCTACGCCTCGCTGGACACGCTGGCGGCGTTGACGCAGCAGCTTCAGTCGCTGGGCCTGTCTGAATCGGTCACGCGTCGCGTGATTGCGCGCGCCATCCGCCAACAAGCGGGCATTCTTGCCATGGATGACGCATTTCTGCTCGGCGCCGTCACTATGTTCCTGCTTGGCGGTGTCGTCTGGTTTGCCAAACTCCAAAAATATCCAGCAAAGCTGGCGGGCGGCTCGGCGCCTCCGCCCCATCAGACGATGGCGGCGGAGCATTGATGGTTCTCGTTCGTAAAATGCGTTGGCTCGCAGCCAAACTCGGGCGCGCGACCCGCGTCAGCGTCGCCGCGGTCTCCTGTGCTTTGCTCGCAGCGTGCTTGCCCATCGACAGAGCGGACCGCTCACAATTCATCGAGCAGCCCGCGATGACCCGCACGCTCTCGAAAGCGGGCCTTCCCGTCGTAGAGGGCGAGACGGCCTGGCCGCGGGAGGAGTGGTGGCGCGCCTTCCGCAGCGCCGAACTCGACGCGGTCATCAACAAAGCGCTTTCCGACAATCAGAATTACCGTAAGGCGCAAAACGCGCTGCGAGAGGCCGACGCCGCCATTCGTATTTTTGGCGCCCGTCTCTTGCCAGAAGTCAATTCAACTTTCGGCATGCGGCAGTCGCGCAATCCGCTGCATGGCGTCGTCGCTTCCTACAATCCGGAGCAAGGCGGTCTGGAAAAGACCATGGCCTTCATCAATCCGCTGGCGCTGACCTGGGAGCTGGATTTCTGGCAGAAGAATCGCGCGCTACTCGACGCCGCGATCGGCGAGGCGGCGGCGCAGGCGGGCGAGACGGAGCAGAGCCGGCTTTTACTGACGACGGGAGTCGCGCGAGCCTATTTGCGCGGCTACGCGCTGACACAGCAGTCGGGCCTCGCAACCATGTTGGTGAAAATGCGCCGAGAGCTGCGCGCGCTTGCCGATACCCGCTACCAGACCGGGCTTGATACGCTCGATGGCGTTCAGATCGCGCGCACGAATGAAGAGGTCGCCGTGCGGCGCGAGGCGACGGTCAAGGCGGCGATCACGCTGCAGCTCGACGCGCTTGCGCGGCTAATGGGCGAAGGGCCTGACGCGGGCCTCACGGTTCTCAACGGGCGCAGCAGCGTCGTGCCGGCGCAGCCCGCATTGCCGAAAGCTCTGCCAATCGAATTGTTGCGGCGACGTCCCGATCTCGCGGCCGCGCTCGCGCGGGCCGAGGCGTGGGCGGCGCGCGTTCACGCCGCGAAAACTCTGTTTCTCCCCTCCGTCGATCTTGCATTTGGCGGCGGTTTCGAAGCCTCCGTCACTTCGACAAAGATTAGCAAGCTCGCGGGTTTTCTCTTCAATCCTTCCGCGCTCGGCTATGTCGCCGCCCCGACCATTCGCCTCCCCGTCTTCCAGGGCGGTCGGCTGAGCGGCAATCTTGAAGTGCAGCGCGCGGAATATGATCAGGCGGTCGACGCCTATAATGACACGCTGCTGCAGGCCGCGCAGCAGGTCGCTGATGCGATCGCCAATCTCAGGCGTGCGCGCTCGGAATTCGATGCGCAAAGCCGCTTCGTTCGGGCGCGCCAAACCGAACTGGCGTTGTCGAAGGTCCGGCTGCGCGACGGCCTGCGCGACCAGCGAGAAATCCTGCAGGAACGCGCCGACCTGCTGGACGCGATTTTTGCCCAGCGCGGGCTCGAAGGCGACCGGCTGATCGCCGCTGTCGATCTTTATCAGGCGCTTGGAGGCGGCTTTGCAGGCGGGCCGGGGCCGGACTATCCGAAGCCCGCGCCCGAGACCGATCCAATCACGCCCGTCGTCGAGGGAATCCAGTCGCTGACCGGCGGCTGAGACGAGATTGCGCGGGAGTACAATGTTGATGTGGCAAGCGGTGGTGTGATCAGTCCATGTCTCTGTCGAGAAAAAGCATCCGCGCGAGAAGGTCCTTTCTTCTTAAAGTCGTCTTCCTGGCAATTGCGGTCGCCGCGTTCCTAGCGCTGTTCAAATGGCTCACTTATGACCGTGACCGCGTCACGACGGACAACGCCTTTGTGACTGGCAACATCATTCCAGTGATGGCGGACGCTACGGGCGTCGTCGCCGCTGTGAATGCCGAAGAAACACAGCTCGTCAAAAAGGGCGATGTGCTGGTTCGGCTCGACGCCCAGCGCGCGCGCGCGGTGTTGGGACAAGCCGAGGCGGAACTCGGTCGCGCCGTGCGCGCCCTCGGCGCGCTTTTCGCCAGTCGGCAGCAGGTATGCCAGAAACTTGCCTCCCGTACGGCGACGCGCGAACGGACGCGGCACGATCTCGCCCGTTATCGGTCGGCCGCGCCGAGCGGCGCCGCCTCGCGCCAGATTCTGCAGAACACCGAGGACCAGCTCGCGGCGCAGGAAGCCGATTGGCGCGAGACGCGCGCCGAGCTGCAGGCGTTCGATGCGCGCCTCGTCAATGCGACGCGCGTCAGCCATCCCGATATCGAGGCGGCGAGGGCGCGCTTCAACGACGCCTATGTCGAAACGCTGCGCCAGAGCATTCGCGCGCCGGCGACGGGCTATGTCGCCAAGCGCCGCGTTCAGGTCGGCTTCCGCGTCAAGCCCGGCGACCAGATCATGAATATCGTGCCGCTGGACCATCTCTGGGTCGAGGCCAATCTCTGGGAGAACCGTCTCGAGAGCATTAGGCCGGGGCAGAAGGCGGAGATCATTGTCGATCTCTACGGGAGCAAGCGAACCTATCATGGCCTCGTCGAAGGCGTCGTGCCCGGCTCGGGCAGCGTGTTCGCCACGCTGCCACCAGACAACGCCACCGGCAACTTCATCCGCATCGTGCAGCGCATCCCGGTGCGCATCGCGATCGACCCAGAAGAGCTGAAAAAGCAGCCGCTACGGCCGGGGCTTTCGACGATCACGACAATCGACGTTAACAGCACGCCCGCGTCGCCCAATGACTCGATCGTCAAGACGGCGACGAGCGAATATACGACCGAAGTATTCGACAAGGATCTGGCTGAAGCAAGGGCGCGCGCCGAAGCCGTGATCAAGAACAATTTGCTTGACGCGCCGGACGCGGCGGAAGCCTGCGCCGTCGCGGTGAAATGAGTCGCAGCGGCGCCGCCCTTTGCGCTAAACGGACCCGGCGGGGTCTCGGGTCCGATCGTTGCCTTGCGGGCGTCGGAGCAAGCTGAATGGAGCGAAAGCAATACCTTCAGAACATTCTGCTCGGCCTGCTTTCCGGGCCGCTGCTTGCCGCGCTGATCCTTCTCGTTCCGATGGGGATTCTGACGGGCCTGTCGGTCGTCCTCGATCCGTCGCTCGCAATGTACGAATTCGTGCCGGAAGAGGTGCTTCTCGTCCCCTTCATTCTTCTCGCCGTTCTCATCTCAGCGGCCAACGTCCGCCTTGCCGTCGTCATGTCCCGCGACACGAAAGCCGGTCGCATCATCAAAGTGAGGACCGACCGCTATGTCGATGATCCAAGCGGCGCGCAGAATATTCACGGCCATCGCGGCCGCGCGTTTGCTGATGAACTGAAGCATTTCATCGCGAGGCGCGAAGATAAGGCTGTCTCGCTGAGCAAGCCGATCGGCGAGGATTACGGCTGGGGTTTCTGGCTTCGGGAGAAAGCCTTTTCCCCCGTCTGGGTCGCCATCGCGCATACCGGCAACCCTAAAGACGACGAAAGCGTAGAGGAATTTATCGTCGCCATCACGCTGGAGCCGCCCATCCTGCCATGGCGACGTCTGCGCTATAAGCCCGATTTCGCGCTGAGAGACGAGATCGAGCAGCGCGTGACGGAATTTCTCGCCGAGAAAAATATACCCTTCGCGATCGAGTGGGAAGACTGGGTTGATCCCGAGCCTCATCCGCAACCGCCGCCGAGATTTTGACCGCCGGTGTTCGTCGTTTTGGCGCGGTTGGGAATGATCGTCGTTTGAGCAAATGGCGCGGACCAAGGACGACGGGAAGCACGCGATCTTGCCTGTGGCAGGCCCGGCGGACTACGCCGGAATGCCTGTGACTCAAGCCCGTGAGTCTGACGGCAAAATGCGCCGCGACGGATCCGAGGTTGTTCGAGCGTTGCAGTCGAACGACGACAGTTCTCCGCCGCAGCGCGGCGCGGCGATAGTCGCTTCGGCATTTGCTCGACGACCTTCCTGGAAGAGGCGTTTCGCACCGACTACTACCGCATCGACATCGCCTTCAACGACGATGGCGGCTGGACCTATGTGACGCGAACGGATCTCGCCCCAGGCGGCGCAACGCCAGCGTTCAACCACCACGACACAAATACGCTGCGCCGGATCGCGCCTCCGGCGCCAAATCCGCTCGTCGGCCTGCTGAAGGACAGCAAAGTGAGTTAGAAGGGCGCCCCAGCGCTGGGGTGCCATTCTATTTGAGAGGAAAACGGGCGGCGTACTGCGCCCGTTCCGTTATTAGGCGGTCTTCTTCGCCAACGCAGCTTGCTTGCTGCCCAGATGTTTCTGCTCGTTGAGGACTTCGCTCACCCTCCCGCTGTTTATGCGGTAGTCGATCGCGATACCCATGCGGTCCTCTCCATTCCAGTATCGGAGCCACACGTCCACGGCCTCGTCGAAGGTGAACTTCGTCTTCCTGTCATTCATGTATTGACGTTTCCTATAGGGCCACGCCAAGCAGTTGTTGACGAATCGTCACTGAGACTTATCATCCCCATCTCTGGAGCGCTGTTAGGCGGGCCGGTTGCAGAACACGAGGACGCTGTTGCCTTTTAGGGAGGGGGCAGCTTCCTCGTGAGTCGCGCTTCTTTGCACAACTCCAAGGAATCTCTGTGATTCAGGCGACGTCGTCAACGGTGACGGCTTCGTTGTGGATATCTGTCCACTTTATCCACCGCACGAAGATCGCCAGCCGAGACTATCCCGAGACTGAAAAATCTGCCGTCTCTTGCAAGTGCTTAAAACGCTTGGCTGGGGCGGGAGGATTCGAACCTCCGTATGGCGGAATCAAAATCCGCTGCCTTACCACTTGGCGACGCCCCAATGCGCAGGTGAGGCGATAGCGCGCCCTGCCGCGACAATCAACTGCCGGGCGGCGCGGCGAAGCCTCACACGCGTTTCAGTCGACCCGCTCTCGCTGTGCCTGTCATTTCCCGGCAGGCCAGAAGCCTGACCGGGAATCCAGAGCCGATTCCTGAGCGCTGGTTTTGTTCTGGATTCCCGATCGCGCTTCGTTCGTCGAGAATGACGGGCGCAGTTCAGGCGGAAATTCGATCACACCGCAATCGCGCCGGCGCTCGCCGCGGCGCGCCGCAGCGCCGCAATATTGTCGGCATAGCAGAGCTGCCCGCCGCGGAAAGCGGCCGAACCTGCGACGAGAACGTCGCCGCCGGCTTCGACGATCTGCGGCGCCGTCAGCGGCGTCACGCCGCCGTCGACCTCGAGACGGATCGCGCGCCGTCCGATCATCTCGCGGATGGCGCGGATTTTGTCGAGCTGCGAGGGGATGAAGCTCTGGCCGCCGAAGCCAGGATTGACGCTCATCACCAGGATGAGATCGATATCGTCGAGCACATATTGCAGCGCGCTCTCATGCGTCGCCGGATTGAGCGACACGCCGGCCTTCTTGCCGAGCGCCCGGATCGCCTGCAGCGAGCGATGCAGATGCGGACCGTTCTCGGCGTGGACGGTGATGACGTCGGCGCCCGCTTCGGCGAAAGCGGCGATATAGGGGTCGACCGGCGAAATCATCAGATGCACGTCGAGCGTCAGGGTCGTCACCGGCCGCAGCGCCGCGATGACGCCAGGCCCGAAGGTGATGTTAGGCACGAAATGCCCGTCCATAACGTCGAGGTGGATCCAGTCGGCGCCGGCGTCGGCCATCGCGCGCGTCTCCTCTCCCAGCCGCGCGAAGTCGGCCGAAAGAATCGAGGGCGCGATGACGACGCCGGTCATGACGCTACTCGGCCGCCTTCTTGCCGGCGAACTGCGGATCGAGCGCGCCGCTGGCGTAGCGCTTGGCCATTTCGGAGAGCGGGATCGGCTTGATCTTCGAGGCTTGGCCGGCAGTGCCGAACTCCTCGTAGCGCTGCTTGCAGACGGCGCGCATCGCCTCCATCGCAGGCTTCAAATATTTGCGCGGGTCGAACTCGCCCTTGTTCTTGCCGAGAACGTCGCGGATCGCCGCGGTCATGGCGATTCGGTTGTCGGTGTCGATGTTGATCTTGCGCACGCCATATTTGATGCCGCGCTGAATCTCGGCGACCGGCACGCCCCAGGTCTGCGGCATCTCTCCGCCCGCGGCGTTGAAGGCGTCCTGCAAATCCTGCGGCACCGACGACGAGCCATGCATCACGAGATGCGTGCTGGGCAGGCGGCGGTGGATTTCCTCGACGACCTTCATCGCCAGGATGGCGCCGTCGGGCTTGCGCGAGAATTTGTAGGCGCCGTGCGAGGTGCCCATCGCGATCGCCAGCGCGTCGACCTTGGTGCGGGCGACGAAATCCTCGGCCTGCGCCGGATCGGTCAGAAGCTGGTCGTGCGAGAGCTTGCCTTCGGCGCCGTGCCCGTCTTCCTTTTCGCCCATGCCGCTTTCGAGCGAACCGAGCACGCCGAGTTCGCCTTCGACGGAGGCGCCGACCCAATGCGCCATGTCGACGACGCTGCGGGTGACGCGCACATTGTAATCGTAATCGGCGGGGGTCTTGCCGTCCGCCTTGAGCGAGCCGTCCATCATCACCGAGGTGAAGCCGAAGCGGATGGCGCTGGCGCAGGTCGCCTCTGCGTTGCCGTGGTCGAGATGCATGACGAGCGGAATGTCCGGCCAGATCGCGGCGAGCGCCTCGATCATCTTGGCGAGCATGATGTCGTTGGCGTAGCTGCGCGCGCCACGCGAGGCCTGGATGATGACGGGCGCTTCGACCGCCGCCGCCGCCTCCATCACGGCGAGCCCCTGCTCCATATTGTTGATGTTGAACGCCGGAACGCCGTAATCGTGCTCGGCGGCGTGATCGAGCAGTTGCCGCAGGGTGATCAGAGCCATTGTCGCGTCCTTTATTCCCGTTTTGGCCGACTCCGCGCCCGCGCCGTCGCTTCGCGGATGGCCTATCGCATTACCCAGTTGCCGGAGTCTGGATGAGCCGGCGCTGTTGCGGATTTATCACGTCCGGTCAAAATCCGCGCAACTTTGTGATGGTCGATGGTTTCTATATGGGCGCGGCGCTCAAAAAGTCTTTTTTCGCTGCTGTTCGTGATCCGTTTGTATGGGGAGCTGATTTCATAATCTGCGGCAACACTCAAGGAAAGGTTTGCTGCATAGAGAGGCCACGTCATGAATAAATCCATTTTAGCAACGGCCGCGCTCGCAGCGTCGGCCGCAACGGCGCTTGCCGCCGACCTCCCCTCCCTGAAGGCGCCGCCGCCCGTTTATGTTCCGCCGCCCGTCATCTGGACCGGCTTCTATGTCGGCCTCAACGCCGGCTATAACTTCTCAAACAATAACAATAATTTGGTGACGTCAGCTCCGCTGCTGCCCGGCGCCGGCATCTTCACCTGGGCGTTGAGCGCGAACGCTGTTCTGCCAGCGCAAAACAATGGATTCATCGGCGGGGGGCAGGCGGGCTACAATTGGCAATTCGCGCGCAATTTTCTCGTCGGTGTGGAGGCCGACATTCAAGGCGTCGCCGCCAGCGGCGGCTCTAAGACGGCTTTGACGGCCGCGCCCTTCGCGGCCACGGTATTCTTCACCGCCTATGATGCGCGTCGGAATCTTGACTATCTGGGAACTGTTCGCGGCAGAGTCGGCTTCCTCTTCACGCCCACGCTGTTGATCTACGGCACTGGCGGTCTCGCCTATGGCGGCATTCGGAACGACCTCGGCCTCTTCCAGTTTTCAACGACCGCCCCCTTCGGCGTCGGCGCGAGCAGCTCCAGCGACACGCTCGTCGGTTGGACCGCGGGCGGCGGCCTCGAGTGGATGTTCTGGCCGAACTGGAGCGCGAAAGTCGAGTATCTCTATTACGATCTCGGCCGCGTGACGAATGCGTTCGCGCTCATCCGCGTCCCGCCCGGAATCGGCCTTTACGCCGCGACGCAGTCGGCCGACCGGTTCAACGGCAATATCGTGCGCGCGGGGATAAATTACCACTTCAACTGGGGCGCGGCGCCGATCCTGGCGTCTTACTGACGGACCGAAGGCAATCTGCCTTCGACGAGCGGAGCCTCGCCTGTTTCGGCGAGGCTCTTTGCCGAGGCGCCTTCGCCCTTCTATTTCGAAGCGGTTTCCAGAATCGCTTTGGCGGCCGCCGCCACGGCCTCGGGCGTTATCCCGAAATGCTTATACAGCTCGCCAGCCGGCCCGCTTGCGCCAAAGCCGCTCATGCCGATGAAGGCGCCGCGCTCGCCGATCCAGCGGTCCCAACCGAGCCGAACCGCCGCCTCGACAGCAACGCGCGGGGCGCCGCCCAGCACTTCGGCGCGATAGGCCTCAGGCTGAGCCTCGAACAGTTCCCAGCAAGGCATGGAGACCACGGCGGCCTTCAGTCCTTGCGTGTCCAGAATGTCGGCGGCCGCGAGGGCGATTTCAACCTCGGATCCCGTGGCGAGCAGCGTCACGTCGCGCTTTCCGGCAGCTCCACGCAGCACATAGGCGCCTTTCGCGGAAAGGTTTTCGCCAATGGGCCGCTCCAGCGTCGGCAGGTTCTGTCGCGACAGGCTCAAGACTGACGGCGTGTGGCGGCTGGCCAGCGCCAGCTCCCAGCATTCGGCGGTCTCGATGGCGTCGGCCGGGCGGAAGACATTGAGGTTCGGCATGGCCCGCAACGCCGCCAGATGTTCGACCGGCTGATGCGTCGGCCCGTCCTCGCCAAGGCCGATCGAATCATGGGTGAGCACATAGATGACGCGCAGGCCCATGAGCGCCGAAAGGCGGATCGCGCCGCGGGCGTAATCGGAGAACACCAGGAAGGTGCCGCCGTAGGGCGCGAAGCCGCCATGCAGCGCGATCCCGTTCATCGCCGCCGCCATGCCGAATTCGCGCACGCCGTAGTGGATGTAGCGGCCGGAAAAATCGTCCGGCGCGACCTCGCCCATGCCCTTGGTGATGGTGAAGTTCGAATGCGTCAGGTCGGCCGAGCCGCCGATCGTCGCCTGCGTCGAGGCGTTGATGACGCCGAGCGCCATTTCCGAGGATTTGCGCGTGGCGAGTTTCGGCTTTTCGGCGGCGAGCGTCGCGCGAAACTCAGCGAGCGGCTTGGCGATTTCCGCCGCGACGTCGGCTTTCATGAAAGCGTCGAAGGCGGCGCCTTTGGGCGACGCGGCGCGTCGCGCCTCCCAGGCTTCACGCGTCTTTGCGCCGCGACGTCCCGCCGCGCGCCAGGCCTCCAGCACGTCGTCGGGCAGTTCGAAGGGCGCATGCGGCCAGGCGAGCGCCTCTCGCGCCCCGTCGATCTCCGCCGCGCCGAGCGGCGATCCGTGGCAGCTTTCCTTGCCCTGCTTGGTCGGCGCGCCATAGCCGATCAGCGTGCGGCAGCCAATGAGCGAAGGCCGCGGATCGGCCTGCGCGGCGGCGATCGCCTGCGCCACCGCCTCGGGATCGTGGCCGTCGACATGGGCGACATGCCAGCCGGCGGCGGCGAAACGCGCGATCTGGTCCGTCGAGGTCGCAAGGCTCGTCGGGCCGTCGATGGAGATCGAGTTGTCGTCCCAGAAGAGGATGAGCTTTGAGAGCTTCAGATGCCCGGCGAGGTCGATCGCCTCATGGCTGACGCCTTCCATCAGGCAGCCGTCGCCCGCGATCACATAGGTGAAATGATCGACGAGATCGTCGCCGAAGCGCGCCGCCGAGAGGCGCTCGGCAATCGCCATGCCGACCGCGGTCGCGAGTCCCTGACCGAGCGGACCGGTGGTGGTCTCGATGCCGGCGGCATGGCCATATTCGGGATGGCCCGCCGTCGGCGAACCGAGCTGGCGGAAGTTTTCGAGCTCCTTGCGGCCCATGCCCGGATAGCCGAGGAGATAGAGCAGCGCGTAGAGCAGCATCGACCCGTGGCCGGCGGACAGCACGAAACGGTCGCGGTCCGGCCAGTCGGGCCGAGCGGCGTCGAACTTCATGAAGCGCTGGAACAGCACGGCCGCGACGTCGGCCATGCCCATGGGCATGCCGGGATGGCCGGATTTCGCCTTTTCGACCGCGTCCATCGCCAAGGCGCGAATGGCGTTGGCGTAGCGCGCCGGATCGGATTTTGCGCCGGCCGCCGAAGTTTCCTTGGCCGCCGTCAATATAGTGTCGTTCACGTCACGCCTTTCCTGCGTCTGACCAGTTCGAGGATCCTCGGAGTAAGGATCAGCTGCATCGCGAGATCAAGCTTATTGCCCGGAATTACGATGGAATTGGCGCGCGACATCCAGCTTCCGGCGATCATCGACACGAGGTAGGGGAAGTCCACCCCTCGCGGATCGCGAAATCGAATGACGACGATCGATTCGTCGGGCGTCGGAATCGACCGGGCGACGAAAGGATTGGAGGTGTCGACCGTCGGCGCGCGCTGGAAATTTATGTCGGTTTCCGAGAACTGGGGACAGATATAATGCACGTAATCATGCATGCGGCGCAGAATCGTCTCGGTGACGGCCTCGGTCGTATAACCGCGCGAATGCCGATCGCGATGCAGCTTCTGCGTCCATTCGAGATTGATGACCGGCACGACGCCTATCTTGAGATCCGCGTAGCGCGCGACATTGACGTCGTCGGTGACGACCGCGCCGTGCAAGCCCTCATAGAACAGCACGTCGGTATTGGCCGGCAGTTCCTCCCAATCGGTGAACGTGCCAGGCGGCACGCCGAGCCGAGCCGCCTCGTTTTCATCATGCGCGTAATGGCGGTAGCGGCCGGAGCCCGTCTCGCCATATTCGCGAAAGAGCGTCTCGAGCTGGGGCAGCAGATTGGCGTGAGGGCCAAAATGGCTGAAATTTTGGTTCCCCGCCGCATGCGCCTCGGTGAGCTTCGCCTTCATCTCCCCGCGATCGTAGCGATGGAAACTGTCGCCCTCGACATAGGCGACCTCGATGCGCTCGCGGCGGAAAATCTGTTCGAACGTCGCCTTGACGGAACTCGTGCCGGCGCCGGACGAGCCGGTGATGGAGATGATCGGATGTCTGACCGACATGGGCGCGCGACCCGGACCCTTCGAGCAAGGCGAACTGGGCGGCCTGCGGCGGGCCGGCCGACCGCGGGGGCTCCGCCGGCTTGTCGCACGGCGCGCGGGCAAAGGAAAGGCTCCGCTCCGCGACCTGCGCGGGTGAGCCGCCGCTGCGAAGCAACAACCGTGGTGACGCAAGCCCCCTGACGCGCCGGGATTCGCAGCCTTGACTTGCGCGGGGACGCCGACCTATATCGCAAATTCTTCCAGACCGCTTAAGCGGCTCGGGGCGGAGTAGCTCAGTCGGCTAGAGCAGAGGAATCATAATCCTTGTGTCGGGGGTTCGAGTCCCTCCTCCGCTACCACCTTTCCCCACATCGGCATGTCGGGGCAGAATCGCGAATGACGCCGGAGCGCCCCAGGTGGAGGCCGGCGATCCTCTCCGGTTTCAGGCTCCTCTTCCGACCCGCCAATCCGCGGAACGTTCTTCACCAGCACGACGCTCCGCAGGTAAGTAATCGCGGTCTAGGAGTTGGAGCTCGCAACCGAAGTCGGCGTGAGCGAAGCCAGCGCTGCGCCGATCGTCTCTACTGGCGTAGGGGTGGAAAAAGCGGATGAGCGGAGATATCAGCCCTTCCGCCTTCTTCAAGGCCGCGTCGAATGCCTTCAGCGAGACGATAGGCTCGCGCGGGGCGCGCCCGGAGCTTGTCGCGCTGCTCTGCGCGCAAGCTTTTGACAGCTTCACGCAGAACGTCGCCATTCAGGCGACAGGCGCGCCAGCGCTCGCCTGTCAGGGAGAATGCGCAGCCTGTTGCCGCCTTCGCGTCGTCGCGACGGCGCCGGAAATATTCCTGCTCGCGCGCTTCATTTCCGTCAACGCCGCCGCCTTTCGGGAGCGCGGCATAATGCTCGGTAAGCGCATCGCCGACGCCGATCAGGCCGTTGGCGGCCTGTCCGAGGAACAGTGGCTGACCGCCCAGCATGCCTGCCCGCTGATCGAAGGCGAATTATGCCTCGCCTATAAAATTCGGCCGCTTGCGTGCCGCGGTCATGCGGCCTTCGACAAGGCGTTATGCCTTGCGGCGGTAAGAGGCGAAGCCGTTGAAGCGCCGATCTCCACGCCGCATCTCGTTGTCCGCAGCCTCGTTCAGAACGCCCTGATGGCGGCGCTGCGGCGCGCCGGTCTGGCGTGGGGACTCTATGAGGTCAACAGAGCGCTCAACTGCGCGCTCTCCGCGCCGAATGCCCTCGAACAATGGATGTCAGGCGAAGACCCCTTGACGGACGCTCGCATTCCCGACTTCGACCTTATCGAAGCAGCGGCGATTTTGGACGCCGCCGCCACCGCGTAGAGCGAGGATTGCGCACATCGACTTGAGGGAGAGCCTTCAGTGCGGCGGCATCCAGATCCAGACCGGAGGCGGCC
This sequence comes from Methylocystis rosea SV97, assembly GCF_000372845.1. Taxonomy (GTDB): domain Bacteria; phylum Pseudomonadota; class Alphaproteobacteria; order Rhizobiales; family Beijerinckiaceae; genus Methylocystis; species Methylocystis rosea. Next base: position 1,088,992 of record NZ_KB889963.1, on the reverse strand, counting down.
CGGGAAATCGGACATCTTTTGCGATCGTAGCGTCGTCGACATTGTCCGGTTTCAGATAGACATAATAATTGTCGACGCGCTGAAATAACTCATTGGTGGGTGTGCTCTCGGGACTGACAAGCATGTTGTTGCTGAAGCGCACATGCATGTAGTGCGGCAATAATTCGGTGAATTTCGTGAGGCGGGCTTCAAAGATGAAGCGGTAGAGCTGCCGCCTAGTGACTTTCAGCACGGCGGCGTTCGCGTCGTCGATCGGCGTGAGCGGCGCTTCCTGCCAGCCGACCCCAACCTGCACGAAACCCTGCACGCTCGGCGACATGACGTAAATGGGTTGTTCGGCTTTTGTGTTCTCGAGATAAATCGTCACGTCATAGCGGCCGTCGCCAAGCTGCGTAATCGACGCGATGTCGCTCTGGAGGGTGGACGTCGCAAGTTCTTCGAGGGCGGCGAGTCTCTGCCGACCGACGTCAAGTTCGTACTGCTGATAGCGCGCCACGCCATAATTTGCGGCAGACGCTAAGACGAACAACAGCGCCGCGGCAGCGAAGATGCGTCCCGCTGTCGCCCACAGCGTCTTGCCGAGTTTTTCGAAATCGCGAGCGCCGTCTGCATCGGCGCTGATCGGCGCGGCAGTTTTTAGCGCGGTCGGTTCGGCGCGCCGGATCGGCGCAGCGACGAAGGCGCGCGGTTCGTCGCTCGGAAGGAGAATCCCTTGCCGCATCTCGAACATGCGATCAGCGCGTTGCGCCAGCGCATGGTTGTGCGTGACGAGCGCCATGGCGAAATTTTCTTCTCGTCGCAAATTGTCGAGCAGCGCGAATATCTCTTCTTCCGTCTTCTCGTCGAGGTCGCTTGTCGGTTCGTCCCCGAGAAGCAATTGCGGTTCATTGATCAAAGCCCGAGCGATGACGACGCGACGCCGTTCGCCGCCGGACATCTGTCCGGGGAAGGCTGCCATCCGATCGCTCAGGCCGACGCGGGCGAGAAGGCCTTGCGCGCGCGCATAGACGTATTCCGGCGTCACGTTGTCACCGAGTAGCGCCGGCAAGGCGACGTTGTCGATGGTCCGAAGATTCGGGAGGAGGCTCGGGAACTGAAAGACGAAACCGATCCGCTCTCGCCTGACATCGGCAAGCTGCGCCTCGGGAAGATCCCAGATCTCGTCCCCCGCCAGTTGAACCCTGCCTGCGGTCGGCGCCGTCAGCCCGCCGACCATGGCGAGCAGCGTCGATTTACCGGAGCCAGATCGTCCGACGATCGAAACGAACTCGCCTGCGCCAACGATCAAATCGGCAGAGATTACCGCGTCCACGCCAGGATCGCCGCCGTAATGCTTCCGCAAACCCGTGGCGGAAAGAATCATCGCGCGCTTTCCATCTGGATCATCGCGTAGGGTTCAAGACGCCGTGTCCGCCAAGCGGCGACGAAAGCCCCTCCGACCCCGATCGCGACGCCGCAGAGCGCGGCGGCGCCCGCGGCGATCCATATGACTCCGGCAGGCGGGGCCTCGAAGGGCACGCCGAGAGACGAGAAATAAAAGCCGAGAGAACGGGCAAAAACGAAAATCAGCGAGAAACCCGCGCCGATGCCTAACAGGCCGCCAAAGCCTGTGATGAGCCCCGCCTCGATCAGGGTGATGGATATGATCTGCGCCGGCCGCGCGCCCATGGCCCGCAGCACGCCGATTTCGCGATAGCGCTCCTGGACGATGGCGGAAAACAACAGCGACACGAGAAAGAATATCGCCAGCATCAGCAAGCCTGCAAAAATCGCCACGCCCCAGAAGAGACTGCCAAGCGATTGGCGCGCGGCGGTGAAGATCGGATTGCCCGTGACGATTTTGATTGCCGGAATCTGTCCAATGGCGAAACGCGCTTGCTCCGCCGAGGCGCCGGGCGACAGTTGCAGGAGAAATGCAGAGACACGATCCTGCGCGATTGACGGAAGGCATTCGGCCCGTCCTGCGGCGTGATCATGATGCGTCGCATCGCCCCCTTCCGAAGGCGAAGACGACGGCGGAGGAACAGAGACGTTTGCGGCGCGCGCCCGGATCGCGGCGGCGACAAGTTCGCCGAGCGCGGAAAAGGTGATGAAATAGGACTCGTCAAAGGGGCCCACGCCCGTTCGACCCAATCGTCCCATCACGACCAGCGACCGACCGCAAATCGTCAGGGCTTCGCCGGTCTTCAGCGCGACCCGCTCCCCAACAAGCAGGCCCCCCATGGCCGCCACGGGTCTCTCCCCCGCGGGCAGCCAAGATTCGACGGTGAAATCGGTCGCCTGATCATAGGCGATCAAATTGATCGCGCGTCCTTCGACGCTCGCGCGGATGAGACGCTGCGCGGCGACCTTCGCCACGCCGGGAACGGCTCTGAGCTTGTCGCCCAGAGCAGCATCCAGATCGAGATCGGTCGGCTGTATCGTGAGCAACGTGCTGGTGATGTTCACCAAGGCGCCATGCGGCACGACAAGGAGATCGGCGCCCATTCGCGAAAAGGTCGTCAAGATTCCTTCCCGCAACGACCAGCCGGTGACGAAGCCGGAGAAGACAACCCCGACGGCGATCATCACCGCCAGGCCGAGCAACAGGCTCCGCAGCAGCCGACGTCCGACGTTCTGAGCGCCGAGCCGCACCAGCAGGAAGCGCGAGCGATGGCGTTTCGTCATGAGTGGAACCGTTATCTGCAGTGCGATGCGGCCTGGCGTGCGAGGCGGGGCCGCGTCGTTGAGTAGCCGCGATCGTTTGAGAGGCTGGTCGCCGAGCGCAAGCGAACCGTCTTTGCGGGTTCGCCGATCCCGTCAGACCGTGGTGCAGCGGCTGTGGATCAGTTCTTCGTTGTTCCGCGGAACAATGACGCAGTCGTGGTGACCGCCAAAGTTCGGGATATAGCCAACGGGCTCCAGCGTATCCTGCGTGAAGATGAAGGTTCCTCCTTCGAGCCGCTGGAACCCGCTGAAGATCGCGAGCACATATTTGCCGTCATAGGTGACATGCATGGTCTGCAGGTCAACGCCCACATTCTCGAAGCGCTTGATTGTCGTCCACGTATTAGTGTCGACGACAACGATGGCGCTTTTCGCCGGCTTGCGATGCAGCTCGGAGACAAACATCTTTGAGCCGTCCATCGAATAGGTGATATGGAACGGGCTCGGCGTCGAGCCGACCCAATGCGAATCCTTGAACTCGGTGACCCGCTTCCAGTTGCGCGGATCGCGGTCCGAACAATCGAACACGCCCATGCTGTTTTGTCGGGTGTTGTTCGTCATGGTGAACCATTTGCCGTGCGGCCCAAAACCGCATTCGTGTCCCGACGACACGACATTATCCAGCTTGATGTCCCAAATGCCGTCGGCGATTTTCTTGACCGGAATGCTTTCCTTGGTCGTGCCGTCCGGAGAAGAAATACACGCAACGGGCTCCATTGTCGTGCGGTCGATGACGACGCCGACGGCGAACATGCGAAGCGTCACCAGCGAGAGCGGATGGATCGGATGGTGGACGCAATTATCGGCGCCAGTCAGCGTCTTCACCGAGTCGCCCGGAAGCTGTCCCGAATAGGCGAGATACTCGCCCATGGGCACCATCTCCCAATCGAGCTTGTTTCCCTTGACGCCGCGATAATCATAGACCCCGGTGTCGGGCGCCTTTAAGAGACGGGAAACGCGAACGGTTCCTCCCTTGAACCAATTGTCCTCGAGCACGCCGTCCGGCTCGTTTCCACGCCAGTCGAAACGGAATGCGTCGATCACCGTTGTCTTCTGATTTCCGGTCGCGCGATTGAAGAAGGCGACCACATCCTTTTGCCCGTCCGCGACCGTGAAGCCCGACGCATCCGGGAAGATGACGGTGTGCACGCCAAGTCCGATCCCGGTGGTCTCGGCGACATTCTCGAGCAAATTCATCTGCTGCCCGTCGAAGCCCACGCGATAGATCTGATTGCCCTGACCCCACAAAGGATCGAGCATTCCATGTTCCCGGATCTGCGTGGGGATGCCATAAATCAGGACGTTCTGCCCACCCTGGGTCGAGTTTACGAACTCGAAGCCTTTGCGCGGGTCGGCCGAAGGAAAGGCCGCGAGATGATGGGCGATGGGGCAGCTGTCGCCATAATTCCAATATTCGATCCAGGCCATTGTCTTGCCGGTCGCAAGATCCTGCACCTGAGCGCCCCCGCCGAGCTTCGTCGGGGTGAGCCAGACGTAGTCGCCGAGCGTCGCAAGACGCGGCGCATTCGCCTCCGCCGCCGACGCTGAGTCTCCCATCAAGCCAGAGAACAGCCCTGTCGCATTGGCGGATTTGCCGCCGAAAATGGTCCCGATGATTCCGGCGGCGCCAGCGCGCAGCACCTCTCTACGTTCCACCCGGCCACGCTGATTGAGAGGCCGCACACCCTGCGGCGCGACGAGTTCCGACACCACTTTTTCCGACGGGAAGTTTTGAGCGGTAGACATCGGTCTCTCCCTAAGCAGCGAGCTCGATCCAATCCATTGGATCGAGAAGTGAGAAATTGTCTGCGATATAGTTCTTCGCCCGGCAAGCACTTTTGTGGATGCGCAAGATTCGCTTGAGCGAGGCGGTCGCGCTTATGACTCTCCTCACGAGCTACGCCCGGGGACAATAATCAGATCTGTCGCCGGCGACCCAGGCGGCGGAGACCGAAATATCCTTTGGATCGAACGCCGCCATGTCGGCGCGATATCCCGGCGCGAGGCGGCCGAGCGAGCGTCCGAGACCTAGAAAATCGGCAGGGTGGCAAGAGGCGCAGCGCAGCGCCCGCTCCAGAGGAAGTCCCAAAAGCCGAACACAGTTGCGCACCGCGCTCGCCATTTCGATCGACGATCCTGCAAGCGCGCCCTCCTGCGTGCGGCAACTGCCGTCGCCAACAGTGATCCGCCGACCAAGGAGATCGAACTCTGCTTTCGTCCCGCCGACCGGCGGCATGGCGTCGCTCACCAGCATGGGACGCCCGACGCCGCGCATCGCCAATCCCAGCATGGCCGGGGCGACGTGCTCGCCGTCGACGATGAGCCCGTAAGAGGCGTCGGGCGACTCGAGCGCCGCTGCGACAGGTCCGGGCTCGCGCGCGGAAAGCGGACGCATCGCGTTGAACAAATGCGTGAAGCCGGTCAGGCCCTCGGCCATTGCGGCGCGGGTTTGCTCATACGTCGCCATCGAATGACCGAGCGAGACCTTCGCTCCCGCAGCGACAAGTTCGGCGATGAAGCCGTCGGGCGCCTCCTCGGGCGCGAGCGTCACGAGCAGGACGCCTCCGCGGAATGATTGAAGCATTTTGCGATGATGGACTTGCGGGCGGCGGATAAACTCTCGCCGATGAACGCCCGGCTTTTCCGGCGACAAAAAAGGGCCTTCGAGATGAATGCCGAGAATGCCGGGCTCGCGCGCCATGACTGCGCTGACGGCGTCAAGCGCCGCAGCCATCGCCTCATCGCTGTCAGTGATGAGCGTCGGCAAAAGCGACGTCACGCCGAACTTGCGATGCGCCTGCGCTATCTTCGCCAGAGCGGCGGGCGTCGGATCGGCGTTGAAAAGGACGTCGCCTCCGCCGTTGACCTGAGTGTCGATAAAGCCCGGCGCGAGCCATGCGCCTTGAGGGACGTTGTAAACTTCAATCGAAGATGGGAGATCCGATCGCGGCGTCAGCGCCGCGATCCGTGTGTCTTCGATTACGACGGCGAAGTCGTCATGCCTTTTTTCGCCGTCGAAGACGACGTCCGCGGCCACCGCGCGCTGAGAGCAGCCGTTCATCGGGTGCGCGTGATCTTGCGCAGGTGGCGGGGCTGGTCGGCGTTCTTTCCGCGCATCGCGGCCAAGCGGACGACCATGGCGTAGAAGCTCTGGATCAGACAGATCGCGTCGGTTTCGGGATGTTCAGGGGGCAATGCTGGAAGCCGGTCCGGGGTCTGCTCCTCCGAGGAGGTGATGAAGACCGCCGCGCCCTTGGCCTTAAGATCCGCGGCGAGCTGGGTCATGCCCGCGGCGGCGGCGTCAGTCGGCGCAAACATGAGCAGGGGATAGTCGGGCGCCACCAGAGCGACCGGGCCGTGGAGGAATTCGGCCGACGAAAAGCATTCCGCGTGGAGATCCGAGGTTTCTTTCAGTTTCAGGGCGGCCTCGCGCGCGATGGCGAGCGTCGGACCGCGTCCGATCGTGACGAGACTCTCCGCGCCTGCGATCTTCTCCAGGACGCCGCGCCAGTCGAGATCGCCGGCGGCGGCGAGGCGATCCGGCAATGCCGTCAGCGCGCGCGCGAGCGGCTTGTCCTCGGACCAAACGGCGACCAGTCGGGCGAGCGCCGCCACCGATGCGATGAAGGTTTTGGTCGCGGGAATGCTCAGTTCCGGGCCCGCCGCCATCGGCAACACGAATTCGCAAGCCTGCGCCAGCCCGCTCGCCGGGTCATTTGTGATGCAGGCGGTCACGGCGCCGCAAGCGCGCGCCGCAGCCGCCTGTTCGATGATGTCGCTGCTTTCGCCCGACTGTGAAATCGCGAGAAAGAGCTGGTCAGCGAGGCGCAGAGGCTGATGATAGATCGTCGTGATGCTGGGCGCGGCAGGCGCCACCACGACGCCGAGGTATCGCTCGATGAGATGCTTGCCGAAGGTCGCTGCGTGCGCCGAGCTGCCGCGCGCGCAGGTGACGACGACTTGAGGCGGCTTGAGCCGTAACCGATCCGCCAGGACAGGGAGAACTTCGGCGAGCCCGTCACTCTGCCGTCGCACGGCCGCCGGAGCCTCTCGCATATCGGAAATCATCTGCGCGTCGAGGACGGTCATTGGTTTAGGCTTCCGGTCAAACCCATCAGCACAGAGATTGAGCCGGACGCGCGGGAAAGCAAGTTCCAGCGCAGCTCCCGCGTCGGAGCCGGCGTCATAAGATGGCTCATAGGAAGCTTCGCTTGAACTCTTCCCGCCATTTGGCCATATGCGGCTTATCACCTGGAATTGCGCCGATGTGCCCGACGGAGACCGAACGCCAAAGTCCGCGCTATGCCAAGATCGACGTCTGGGAACCGGCCGAGATCCTGGATTCCATGATCGAAGGGCAATTTTCCGCCGTCGCCGCCGTTCGCGCTGCGCGCCCTGCGATTGAGCGGGCGGCGCTTGCGATTGAGCGCCGGCTGCGCGGGCCCGGACGGCTCGTTTACGTCGGCGCCGGCACATCCGGCCGCTTGGCTGCTCAGGACGGGGCGGAGCTCATGCCGACCTTCGGCTGGCCGCAAGATCGACTTCTGCTCCTCATGGCGGGCGGACAGACCGCCCTGCTCCACGCTGTTGAAGGCGCCGAAGACCAGGACCATCAGGCGGTCGACCTCGTTCAACGGCATGAGATTGGGGCGTCTGATGTGACCATCGCGGTGGCCGCAAGCGGCACGACGCCTTTTACGCTCGCCTGTTTGCGCGAGGCGAAGAACAGAGGCTCCTTGACAATCGGCGTCTCGAACAATCGCGGGACGCCGCTTCTCCAGGAGGCCGATCATGCGATTTTCCTCGAAACCGGCGCCGAACCGATCGCCGGCTCGACGCGGATGAAGGCGGGCACCGCCCAGCGAATCACGCTTATCCTGCTGTCGTCTCTCGTCATGATCCTGCTCGGGCGCGTCTACGACGGCCTCATGGTGGATGTGCAGGCTTCGAACAAGAAACTGGTCCGACGGAGCGAAAAGATCCTGTCGCGGCTGACCGGCCGCGGCGACGAGGAGATCCAAGAGGCCTTGCAGCGTGCCGGCGGGAGCGTGAAGCTCGCCTTTCTGTTGCTGCAGGGCTACGGGCTCGCCAAGGCGGCGGCGGCGCTGGATCAGGCAGAGGGTCATTTGCGGCGCGCCATGAGCTTGATGGTCGAGCGGCCGAAGGCGGAGGACCTTCGAGAGACCCAGCCTTATATTCGGGAAGATGTGACGCACGAGTAGGGTTTAATCGCGCGCCAGTTTGCGGCGCGCTCCTGCTTCACCCAAATTTGAGCTTCCGTATTCGTTTGATGGACGCTTCGGCGTGAGCCCGCATGGACGCATCCTGCGCGCAGGCCGAGAGCAGCCGACGGGCGAATTCCGCCGCCTGGTCCTGCTCGTCCTTCATATTGTTGCCAATGAGGATGAAATCCGCGCCGGCGTGAACCGCCTTCACGGAGGCCTCGCCCGTCGACATCAGCTTTTGCACGCCCTGCATTTGCAGATCGTCGGTCAGGATGCATGCCTCCGGCGCCCAGGCGCGCATTTTATCCACGGCGACGGCCGAGAGGCAGACGGGAGCGCCTCTCTCCCACTGGTTCACGATGCCATGGCTGAACAGGACCATCGGCACGCGGGAGATCAGCTCCTTGAACACGTTGACTTGCGCGTCGGTGAGGCAATCGGAAAGATCCATGACATGGTCATGGGGGTTCACCTTGGCGCCGCCGGTGCCGGGGAAGTGCTTCAAGCAAAGTTTCAAATTCACCGAACCAGCGACTTCCGCCAGCGCCTCCACGCATGCCGCGACAACCTTCGGGTCGCTCGAGTAGCTGCGCTGGACCGACCCCACATCCGGGCTGTCGGGATTGATGTCGAGGTCGACGACCGGCGACAGGTTCACATCGATGCCGATCTGTCGCATCTGCGCATAGGAGGGGCGTAAAACGGCCCGCCGCTCCGAGGCTGTCAATCGCCCGAACTGGCGGGCGCTGGGCAGCGGGAGGAAGCCCCGCTCTTCCTTCAATCGGCGGACCTTGCCGCCTTCCTGATCGATAAAAATGAGGGGGCGCGAAGGGAGAGCGTGAAGACTCTCGCAAAGCTCCTGAAGCTGAGCGGGGCTATAGACATTCCGCTCGTATTTCTGATCGGTACAGTCGTAGTCGAAAAGAATGACCCCGCCCAAGCCGAAGTTACGGGCAAAATCCTGCAGCCAGCCAGGGATGAGCGGGTCACGAAAGCCCAAGATGAATAGTTCGCCGATCGGGAGATCCATGAGCGTAAAATGGTAATCGTGAGAGGACTGTCAAAGCGGTCGATGACGCCATCCTTCTCAAGGATGCGCGGATCGGACGAGGCACGTCAAAGTCGGCGTCAGAATGGTTGCCGAGAATGGATGCGGTCGTGAAAACTGTTTCAGTCAAGCTCGCACAGCTGCGACCGACCCAGATGGCGGTCGGATATGAGGAGGTCGGCGCCAAGCGCGCGAAGTGGCGAGCCTTGTCGGCCGGGGGAAAACTCGGCTTTCTCGCGTCTCACCCTTTTCCAGCGGTATTCGGGCCCGGCGCGCAATGTTTCCTGATTGACGGTCACCACATGGCGCTCGCGCTTCTTCAGGAGCGAGTCGACCTGGTTTCAGTGCGTCAGATCGACGATCTGTCCAATCTCGATGCAAATCAGTTCTTTTTGGCGCTACGGAAACGCGGCTTAATTTGCTCCAGCGGCGCGCCGCAGACCCTTTCGGCGTTGCCGCGCGCGCTCCAGGACTTGGCGGACGATCCATTCCGGAGCCTCATAGCCCGACTGCGCCGGGACTGCGGATGCCCGAAGGATCATGCGCCTTTCGCCGAGTTTCGCTGGGCCGATTTCCTGCGCGTCCATCTCAAACTCGATTTACATCGAGGTGACCCAGCCCTCGCGATCAAAGCAGCCAAAAAGCTGATTCGCGAGGCGTGGTGCAAAGACCCATGCGCCGAATGCCGCTGCACGAAAGAAGCGGTTTCATAGGAGCCGACGGACAGGTCGATCAGGAGCGCTCGGGACGGGGAATGCGTCTCAGATCACGCGCTCCCCCCCTGTTTAAGCGCTCGCCTTCGGCTTGCGCCCGCGCTTGGCCGGAGCAGCCTTGTCGCGGGATTGACCGAGCCCCATGCTCTTCGCCAGGTCCGAGCGCCGCGCCGCATAATTCGCCGCGACCATGGGATAGTCGGCGGGCAAGCCCCACTTGGCGCGATACTCCTCCGGCGTCATCCCCAGCGTCGCGAGATGCCGCTTGAGCGATTTGAACCGCTTGCCGTCATCCAGACAAATCAGATGGTCCGCCGTAACCGACTTGCGGATGGAGACGGCGGGCGTGGGTTGCTCGGCTGGCGAAGCCGGCGTCGCCGGCGCGCCCGTCGCGAGGCGGCGCAACGTCGCGTCCACGGACAAGATCAGAGCCGGAAGCTCCGAAACGGGAAGCGAATTGCGAGAGACGAAGGCCGCCACGATTTCGGCGGCGAGCTCTGTCGTATTCGGCTGATCTGTATTTGATGTCACGGAAAATCCTCAAAGCGGTCGTACCCGCCCTCGATACGCGGACATTGGCTCCGCGTCGATAGGCGCCTTGTTCTACTTGCGCCGCGAATACCGCGGCTCCGAACTCTGGGCGACGGGGTCTATCCGATCGTCGACCTGCTTACCCGATGTCACGCTAGGCTATAGGCGCTCGTCAGCGGAGTTGAGGCGTCTCCAGAGCTGCGGAGTCGCAGCGCAATCTCTTCCAAAATATGGAGCGCCAGCCAAAGGCCTCCTCCCAAAAAACTCAAAGCGCTAAAGGGCGCAGCAGCCAGCGCCCCTTAGAATTGATTCTTGAGAGCCCGTCTGAAAGTCGCCAACCAGGTCTCAAGTGTTTCACCTGGAAGAGTTGAGTCCTCGGGGTGCTTTGCATTGGCTAAAGAAGAGAGATCACTTACCGGCGATAGCGCCCAGTAGCCTGCCCGCCAGCCCGGCAACCGCCATATGGGCCACGGTGTCCGTAAACGCCACATCCCCCATAAGCTTTCTCGATCGGAGCCTGAACCGCAGCATTTACCGAGGCTGCCGGCATGGCGTTCGATGCTGTAGACGCTAAAGCAAAACCAAGACCAAGTGTAGCCACAGTCACCAAAATCCGAAAGTGTGCCATAAGTTCTCCTGTAGTTATCGGCGACACGCTATCTCTTAATTCGCAATTGCGCCACGCGTTTCGCGCGCTCTCAGCCGCCAAGATATTTTTTTCGTAAACGGTCTATCAGGCCGGTCTCCCAGGCGAGCATCACCTGTTTCGAGAGCTTCAGACGGATTGGGCTCCCAGACTTCAGAGCGAACCCATACTTTTCGTGTCTTACGACCTTGCCTACGGCGATCACGGGTAAATCGGGATGCTGATGTAGGTGATAAACGAGGGAAGGCTGGTCGCCGACGATCGCATCCACGCGATTTTCCGCTAGCGCCTTGACGAGAGCGCCGAGGGTGCTGAATCCCCGGCCGGACAGTCCCGCCTTCGTGACATACATGTTCGCTACGCTCCCGCTGAGCGTGCCAACAATCTTGCCTTTAAGATCCGTTAAATCCTCGATCCTGCCTTTGTCTGCGACCCACATGCGCCGTTCCAGAGAGTTTACAGTCATGACGCTGGTGATCGACGACGTTATGTAAGCCACAACGCCCGCGCCCATGACGAGCCAGATACCAGCGATCATCGTCCCGTAACTTCCGAACACCAGCTTGTGATTTGTTTTCCCCGAGGTCAGCACCGAGAGGACGTGATAAAAACTTTCGGAAAAGCCCTGTTTCCACTCCGTCGGAAACTCGGGGTCCAGGCGCCTGTCCAGCGCCGTAAGGAGAAAAGAAGCGACGATCACGCCGAGCCCCATCCAAAGATACACTCTAAGATGGCCATTCTCCTCAAGCTGCTCGAAGAAACTCCAGAAACCAGCCGGGGGCGCTTGATGAATCATCATCTGCAAGCCCGCATCGAACCAGGGCTGGGAAAAATCCATTCGCTCCATCCGCTCGGCGTTTATCGTCAACTCGGTGACCGCAACGTCGGATTTTCCCGTGGTTACTGAATCGAGAAGCTCTTGGAGGGTTGATGCTTCCCGATATTCGTAATCCAAGCCCATGCGTTTGGCGCTCTCCTCCCACAGGTCGATCGCAAATCCAGTAAATCCCTGGTCAGTCTTCATTACGAACGGAGGACTTTCCAACACCACAACCTGCATCTTTTTCGCCGGAGGGGCGCTGGTTTCCGGGCATGCGGGCGTGGACACAACGATGGCCAAAGAGGCTAAGGTCGCGGACAGTAATAGCTTGATTTTGGTCATCATTCCGGCCGGAGGCTGGCTCTCTGAAGCTTGAGTGTCGCGTCGCGCTTGGGGATTTATAGCTTGTCGAAGCGGTCTCGCCAAAGACCAACGCCCGAGGCGCAGATGTCGGTTCTGCGCCCGCCCTGCCTCGGCCGCGGGACGGGAATGACGGCGGGCGGACGCCCGGCGGGCATGTTCGCGCCCCGGCGGCGCGCTTCGATCAGCCGTTAAGCTGCAAGCGTCGCGCCGCCGTCAACGACAAGATCCTGAAGCGTGATGTGGCTGGCGAGATCCGACGCAAGAAATACGACGGCGCTTGCGATCTCCTCTGGAGCGGCGATCTTTCCCAGCGGAATTCCCAGTTTGAACGATTCAAGGTCTCCGGCGATCACTTGCTGCTCTGCGTCTGCCGAACGCCACATGGACCGCTGCATGGCGGTGTCAGTGGAGCCAGGGGAAACAAGATTGCACCTCACGCCATAAGGCGCGAGCTCCAAGCCCACGCAGTGCGTCAGGCTGGTCAGCGCCGCCTTCGAGGCGCAATAGGCGCTCATCAGCATGCGCGGCGTATGCGCGGCGTTGGAGCCGACGCTGACGATGGCGCCCGAGCGCTGCCGTTTGAACTGCGGGATGGTCTGCTGAAACAGGTGGAAGGGGCCGGACGCGTTGACGTCCATACACGCGGCCCAATCATCAAGGCTCAGCTCTTCCGCCAAACCAAGACGCAGCACGCCCGCGGCGCTGACCAACACATCCAATCTCGGACGCTCTTTCAGCAAGGCTCGGCAGGTCTCTTGTACCTGATCGCGCGCGCTGACGTCGAGGCGCATTGTCGCGAAAGGATAGCTCGAGGCCGCAAACGTCTTGTCCAGCCCGACAACGTCGGCGCCGAGCGCGGCGAATTGGGCGGCTGTCTCATAGCCAATTCCCTGGCCGGCGCCCGTGACCCAGATCCGCTTTCCTGAAAAATCCATGCGCACCCGCCGAGACGTCACGCGGAGACGACAGCGGCGAGCCGGCGATCGATGATGTCCCACCAGCCATTCAAGGTCGGCTTTTTCGCCAACTCGTCAAAACCCACATTTATGCCGAGCTTGCGCCATTCCGTGACCAGCATCATGACTCGCACCGAGTCGAGGCCGTAATCGATAAGGTTTTCGTCGGGGTCGAATTCTGATTCCTCGACGTCGAGCGCCGACAAGAGCTGCTTCTTGAGGTCTTCTCTGGTCAGCGGCGCAGAATGCGTGTTTCGCGCGGCGAGCACGTCATCGACGCCGACCACCATGCCGCAGCGTCCGGCGACATAATTCAAAGTCATGAGATGATCGTCGAGGGAGAAATCGCCGATAGCGTCGGCGATCATAAAAGGCTTAATGTCATGCATGAAGGCGTCGAGCGCCGTCGTCAGACAACCGATGTGGCCGTAGACGCCGCAGATCGCGAGTTGATCTCTGCCCATGTCCTTCATCATCTCGGCCAGGGACGAACGCTTGAAGGCGCTGTAGCGCCACTTCGTCAGCACGGTCTCCCCTGCATCCGGCAATAGAGGCTCAACAATTTTGCGTCTGTGCGGTTGGGCGTTCAGACCAGATCCCCACATATCATTCAGCAATCCGCGATCTTCGTGGCTCTGTTCAATGGGCTGAGCCGTATAGATCACCGGGGCGCCGTGGGCCCTGAAAAAGGCGCGCAGCCTTCGAATATTTGAGATGAGCTGATCGACGAGTGGACTTTCCTCGCCGTAGAAGCCGACGAAATAGTCTTGCATGTCGTGGATCAGCAGCGCCGCGCGCTCGGGCGCAAAACTCCAATTGACTTTGTTTATTCGGAAGGAGTCCGGGCCCGGCATTGCGTAGGATGCAAGGGACTGTATGGCCATGGTCAATTCCTGTTTGCGTTTAGGCGTTGAGCTTTGCCTGGATGTCGTCGCGCAGCGTTTGCTTGTCGACCTTCCCAAAGGCGGTAAGCGGCATTTGATCGACGAACTCAAAACGGTCAGGGACTTTGAATTCAGCGACACCCTGGCTGCGAAGGTGCTTGCGCAAGGCGATCGGCCTTAGCGCCGCGTCGCTCGTGACAATGTAAGCGCAACTTTTCTCCCCCATAACGGCGTCAGGCATGGAAATAAGAGCCGCGTGGACCACAGCTTCGTGCTGAAGCAGCACATTCTCGATCTCTTCAGCGGGAATCTTCTCGCCGCCCCGGTTGATCTGATCCTTCTTGCGGCCCTCGACTTTCACATCGCCGTCCGCCGTCATCACGACGAGATCGCCTGTGCGATAGAAACCATCTTCATCGAAAGCGCGGGCGTTGTATTCGGGACAGCGATAGTACCCCCGGATCGTGTAGGGACCGCGAGTCAGCAGCTCTCCGACTTCGCCCGCGGCGACCTCTTCGCCATCTGCATCGACGACTTTCAGCTCATCATCGGGACTCATCGGCCGGCCTTGAGTCGTGAAAATGCGCTCGGGCGCATCATCGAGACGCGTGTAGTTGACGAGCCCCTCCGCCATGCCGAAAACCTGCTGCAGCCGACAGCCGAATACGGCGACAATTCGGCGGGCGACCGTTTCGCTCAGTCGCGCGCCGCCGACCTGCATCACTGTGAGATTCGGCGCTTGGCGAGAGTCGTTGGCGGCGGCCGCGTCAAGCCATAACGTAGCGATTGTCGGAACGATGGCCGTGAAGTTCACCTTGTGACGGCGAATGAGATCGAAGCAGAGATCCGCGCTCGGATTTCGCGCCATCACCACTGTTCCGCCGACGTGAAAGACGCCGAGCGCGCCGGGCGAACTGAGCGGATAATTATGCGGCGCGGGTAGCGCGCACAGGTAGCGGCTCTCCGCCGTCAGACCGCAGATTTCCGCACTTCTCCGGACGCTGTAGAAGTAATCGTCATGGGTGCGTGGAATGAGCTTGGGAACGCCGGTGCTGCCTCCCGACAATTGGAAAAACGCCACCTGATCGGCCGCAGACGGGCGCGGTTCGTCCTCCGCGCCGTCTGAGTCACATTCCCACAGCGACTCAAGGTTTTCAGCATATCCAGTACGTCCGTGGATCGCGATGACGCTTAACGCCGGCGCGAAGCTCCGCAAGCCTGTGACATAGACGCCATCCGCGAAGAGACGATGTTCGGCGGACGCGATGAGAAGCCTGGGCTGAAGCTGCTGCGCATAGGCCGTCATCTCCTGCCTATCGTGGCTGAACAGCGCATTGACCGGCGCCACTCCCATTTTGAGCAGCGCAAAAAAGACGATGTAAAACTCGGCGACGTTGGGAAGTTGAACGAGCGCCGTATCGCCCTGCTCTATTCCGCGCCGCATGAGGCTAGACGCAAGTCGCGAGGACTTAGCGTCCAACTCAGCGTAAGTGAGATGTCGCTCGCCGCAAATGAGCGCGGCCGCGTCAGGATGAGGATGGCAGGCGCGCTGCAAAATCTGGGTCAGCGGCTCGCCGCGCCAATAACCCTTGTCGCGGTATCTGCGGGCGAAGGCGTCGGGCCAGGGCGTGAACTCTATCGGCATGCGGGGCGCTCCCCCGTTTCTATTCCGAAGGCGCGCAGCATCGTGCCTAACTTGGCTTCAGTTTCCGCCCATTCGGATTCTGGATCAGAAGCTTCGACGATACCGGCGCCGGCAAAGAGTCGGATGGCTTTGTCGTGAACCGTTCCGCACCTTATCGCCACCGCCCATTCGCCATTACCCTCTGAATCGCACCATCCGACGGCGCCGCTGAAAACGCCGCGGTCGAATGGCTCGAGGGCGCCAATCAACGACCGCGACTCAGCGGTTGGATAGCCGCAGACCGCTGGCGTCGGATGCAGACGGCAAGCAAGTTGAAGCGCCGAGGTGTGGTGGTTCGCCAGCTCGCCGGTGATCAATGTCGAGAGATGCCACATCGTCGACGTGTTCATGAGCGCTGGCTCAGTGGGCGTCGTTAGAGCTTTGCATACGGGCTCCAGCGCTTCCTGTATTTCATCCACAACAAGCCTGTGCTCGAAATTGTCCTTGTTCGACTGCAACAGCTTGCGGCTCGCCAGCCGATCCTCTTCCGGGTCCGATCTGCGTTTGGCCGAACCGGCCAAGGGATTGGAGCGAATGGCGGCGCCGTCCTTTCGGATCAGGAGCTCAGGACTTGCGCCAAGCAATATCGCCCCATCGCCCAAAGGCGCCTTGAAATGATAGCCGCTGGGATTTTGCTTCACCAAGGCGTTCAAGATCGCTGTGACGTCGACCGGTCGCGCGAGTTCGATTTCAAGGATGCGGGATAGAACCGCTTTCGACATTTTACCGGCGCGAAAGCTTGTGATAGCGCGCGTGACGGCGTCTTTGAATGCGTCCTTGTCGGGGAGGCTACGCATGCCGAGCACCGTGGGCGCCCGCTCCAAGCCTGGCTCCTCGACCATCAGCGACTCTCTTGCGAAATCCGTATAACTCATCGGCACGAACAATGAGCAGGGCTGCCTTATGTCGAAAGGAATGGCGCCCGCAACGATGGGATTCGCCTGTCCGGCCTGCCGCGCCCGATTGATTGCGCCCTGCACGGCCGTCTGCAGGAAACTGTCCGAATGCGCCGCGCCGCACGCCGAAAGGCAAATTCTCTCGGCAACGCCGAATGCCTTGATGCTTCGGTGCGGCGAAGTGAACACAAAGCTGGGATTGGCTTCAATGGTCGAAGCTGAAGGAGCAAGATTAATCGCATTCATGTCGCACCTCTATCGCTATCGATTTCGTTCTTCATCAAAAAGCGTCGTTTACATGCGCGGCGTGCACATCAAGCTTTCTCGGTCTTCGAGAGTTGAGGCTGCGGCCGTTCGCTCGTTTCGGCGCTCGTCGAAGGCAAATCCTCGCTCCTCTTTGACGAGGCGAGACGAAGGGAACGAAATCCGATCGCCATCGCCCCGCTCGAAAGAAGCGCGACAAGGCTGAAAATGAGAATGGCTGACGTCAGCGGAAAAACACGAGTCAGGCCTCCAAGCGCAAGCGCGCCAAAGGCGTCGCCGGTGACCGCCTGGGCGGCCCATAGACCATTGACCCGGCCCAACAAATGTTCCGGCGTGTGGCGTTGGACAAGAGTGAACTGCAGAAGCGATGCGATCGAGCTCAAATAGCCAAAGCCCGCGAGCGCCACAAAGGCGACGACAGGATCGCTGATAAATCCGAGCGACCCGAGCGCGACGAAAGCCGCCGCGCCGCTTGCGAACAGTAGCGCTCCGGAACGCGCAAAGCCGCCGAGCCAACCGCCCGTTAAGGCGGCCGCCGTCGCACCAAGCGGCGCAGCGGCATACATCATCCCCACCGCCGACGGCCCGACGCGGTATACGTCCTCGGCAAGCGCCGGCAAGAGAATGCGAACGCCGCCGCCGAGACTAACAAGCGCGCCCACTGCGACGACGGCGCCGACGAGCCTGTTAACGAAAAGATAGCCTACGCCGGCCCCAAGCGCACGTAGGGGGTGCTGCGGTTCGCGTCTGGCGGGAGGCATCGGCGGAAGCCGCATGAGCTGAGCGACGGTCAGCAGCGCGCCGATCGCGGCTGCGAGATAATTCCAGCCCACGCCGAAAGACGCAATCACCAGCCCGCCGATCGCCGGAGAGAGGATTCCGCCCATGCGGACCGTCAGCATGTTGAACTGGCCGGCAGCGCCAAGATTTTCGCGGCCGACGAGAAAAGGCGTGGCGGCGAGCAGCGCAGTAACGCCAAGCGCGCTGAAAAATCCGTCCCACAACGCCAACGCATAGATCGCCAGCACTGATGGCGACGAGCTGAAGCCATTGACGGCGAGCGCGGCGAAGCCAATGCCGCACACCGACCGCGCAAAAAGGATGAGCTTGCGTCTATCCCACCGATCGGCGAGCACCCCGCCCGCCAACAGCCCGGCGAAGGCGCCGCCGCCGCCGAGCGCCATGGATATTCCGACCTGCATAGGCGAGCCGGTCAATTCCTGGATTTGAACTGGGACCGCCACTGTCAGCATGCCCAGCGAAAACACCGACAGGGTTCGCGCAATGACGACGGTGCGAAATGCTGCATTGTCGCGCAGCAGGCTGAGGTCCAACAGCAGAGTAGATTTGTTCTTGACGACGGCGCCCGCCGGATCACGAGATGAACCCGACGACACGGCATGGCCTTCGTTGCGTGTCTTTTGCGACGCTTCTGCGGAGGGCTGAGTGTCCATCCCTAGCTCCTCGCCTCTATGTCGCGCAGCAAGTCGTTGAGGATTGGCCCCAAAGCCTGCAGGGAGCGCGGAGAGACTATGTCCGTGTGGGCGCAGTCCAGGTCGACGACGTTGAGCTGGCCCACATAGGGACGCCAGGTCTCCTGGACGTCCATTCCCGGCGGCAAGGTCCGCCTCGCTACGAATAGCGTTGCCGCTCCGGGATAGCGCGCCGTCCTCGCCGTGGAGAGTAGACGCACTGAATCTTCATAGTTCTTCATGATGTTGCCGAACATCTCGGCCTTTTCCTTCGCCAGGGCCGAGTCGAGAGCGTCTTTGGAGGCGTTCATGAACAGCGCGCGCTCCGTCTCGATCTCGCGCTCTTCGTCTTCCGTCGGCGGTCTGCTCCAGTCCTGGATTTCTGGCGGATAGGTGTCGAGAAGTCCGAGAAAGTCGACCACGTCGCCTTCTTCGACGAGTCGCACAGCAATCGCCTGCGCCACCACGCCGCCAAGCGAATAGCCGAGCAGCCGGTAAGGCCCACGAGGCTGAATTCTGCGGATCGTTTCGAGATGTCTCTTGCAGACCTCATCCATCGTATCGCAGACGGCGATGACTCCGTTCGGCCGCGGCGACTGGAGGCCGATCACGGGGCAGTCGCTTTGGAGATAGCGGGTGAGGACGCTGAACTGCCACGAAAAGCCGGAAGCTGGATGAATGCAGATCAGCGGCGCATCGGCGCCCGAGCGCAGATGCAGAACTTCGCCGAAGCCCGCCTTGCGCTCTTCGCCCGCTTGTTCGTCGAAAAGCGCGCGCGCAAGCCGCTCAACGCTCGAATTGACGATGACTTCGCCGACGGAGACAGGCGTCTTGAATTCCGTCTCCAACGCCGCGGCGAGCTGCATGGCGAGCAAGGAATGTCCGCCGAGTGCAAAGAAGTCGTCGTCGGCGTTGACCGCATCGACGCCGAGAACGCGCGCGAATATTTCTGCAAGAGTCGTCTCAATTCCCGGAAGCGGCTTGCGGCCTTGGCGAGGAAGCGCGCTTCCCGGCGCCGGCAACGCCTTCCTGTCCAGTTTGCCGCTGGCGTTCAGCGGAAATTCCTTCAGGCAGACGACAGCCGTCGGAGTCATATGGCCGGGGAGACGACGTAAAAGCGCGCCGCGCAACGCCTCGCCGTCGAGTTCCGCATCCATTGATGGAACGACATAGCCGATCAGTTGACGCTCATCGGCGCCGCCGCCGACGCGTTCGCCCGTCGCTCTTGCTATGACCGCGGCCTGCGCGACGCCGGGTTGCTCCAGCAGCACGCTTTCGATTTCGCCGAGTTCGATCCGTTGACCGCGGATCTTGATCTGGTCGTCGCCTCGACCAAGGTATTCGACGGTTCCGTTCGCGAGCCAGCGGACGATATCGCCTGTGCGATACATTCTCTCGCCGTCCGCAAAAGGATCGGCGACGAAACGACTGGCCGTGAGCGACGGGCGGCCGAGGTAACCATCGGCAAGTTGGACGCCAGAAAGATAAAGTTCGCCAGCGACTCCGACCGGCGTCGGCCGCAGCCAACCGTCGAGAACCCGCAAGGCTGTGTTCCACACAGGTCTCCCGATGGGAACGCTGGCCGCCTCAGCAGCGTCTTCTGCGCCTACTCCGCAGGCCTGTTGATAGGTGACGTCGACAGCGGCCTCTGTCGGACCGTAGAGATTATGCAGCGGCGCGCTGAACAGTGTCTCGTATGACCGCACCAATTCCTTTGACAGCGCTTCGCCGCTGCAGAAGACGAGACGCAAACTGCTGGAGTCCGCCGCATGGCCGGACTCGGATTTGGCCGTCGCGACGAAGGTCGCGAGCATTGACGGAACGAAATGGATCACGCTGACCCGGTGGTCCTCAATGAGCCGAAGCAGCTCGCGTGGATCGCGATGCGCTTCGGGCGGCGCGACGACGAGACGCGCGCCCGTTATCAGCGGCCAAAAGAACTCCCATACCGATACATCGAAGCTGCTTGGCGTCTTCTGCAAAATGACGTCGTCGGCGCTCAATCGGTACTCGTGCTGCATCCAGCGCAAACGATTGACGATGGCTTTGTGGGAGACCGTCACGCCCTTAGGCCGACCGGTCGAGCCAGAGGTATAGATGACATAGGCCGCATCTTCGGGGCTTGGGGAACGGGCCTCGGTCTTCACCGCGTCTTCGTTCGGACCATCCAACAGCTCATCATAGACGAGCGATGCGCCCAATCGCTCGAAGCGATCCTGCAGCTCAGACGTGGTGACGATGAGGCGAGGTCGGGCGTCCTGCACCATGTACGCAAGACGTTCTTCCGGATAGCTGGTGTCGAGCGGCAGATAGGCGGCGCCCGCTTCTTGCGCGGCAATCAGCGCGATGACGAGTCGAACAGAACGCGGCAGCGCAATCGCGACGATGTCGCCGGCCGTGACGCCGGTGGCCACGAAGTTGCGTCCGAGCGCCGTCACTTGCCGCCGAACCTCGCGGTAGGACAGCGCATGCTCGCCGTCGACCAGCGCTATGGAGTCCGGCGTGCACTGCGCCTGATCCGCCAGCAGTTCGCACAGGGTGCTCGGATGATTCGCCACCTTCGTCGTGTTGACGCGCGCGAGCAGATCACGCTCGTCGGTGAGCAAAACGTGCATCGCAGAGAGCGGCGCGTCGGGTCGGTCGACGATCTGTTCGAGCAGTTTCGTCACACGGCGGGCAATGCGCTCCGGCTCCTTGACGCCTTCGCGATATTCGAGCCGCAGCTCCAGTTCGCGGCCCGGCAGAACCATCAGCGTCAAAGGATAATGCGTATAGCCGCGATTGCGGGCGCCGACGCATCGCAGACCGCCGAAGTCCGCCGCGAACAGATTCGTGTCTTCCGGATAATTCTCCACCACGAGCAATGTGTCGAACAGGTTTGAAACGCCGCACAGCCTTTGGATTTCACCAAGCCCAACGCCGTCATGCTCCAGCAGGCGAATTTGTCGTTGCTGGACATTGGCAAGCTGCTCGAGCAGCGGCTGATCCGGGCGCAGCCGCAAGCGGACCGGCAGCGTGTTGGTGAAAAGTCCGATGTGGGATTCGACGCCTTCGATCGCCTCGGAACGGCCCGACATTGGCGACCCGAAGACGACGTCGTTGCGGCCCGTCATTGTTGCAAGGAAAGCGCCCCATACGCCCTGCATCAACGTGTTGAGCGTCAGCCCGCGGCTGCGGCGCAGCGCCTCGAGCTCTTCCAGGAATCCGGGCCGAAGATTAAGCGGCAGCTCATGAATAGCGTCCAAGCGCTTCGTGTCTTCAAACAGCAATGTCGGCGCAACGCCCTGCAGCGCCTCTCGCCAGGCGAGACGCGCCGGGACCGGGTCACGGCTGGCGAGGCGACGCACGACCGTTTGATAATCGGGAGTGAGAGGCGGCAGCGCATGACCCGCATAGGCGCCGAGCAGCTCTCGCAGCATGATCGTTGAAGACCAGCCGTCGCCGATCAAATGATGCGAGCAGATGAGCAGTACATGCCTGTCGGCGGCAAGGCGCACGAGCGTCGCCTGCGCCATCATCCGCTCCTGCGCCTCCACCCCAAGAAACTCTTGATCGAGCTCCGCCCGCTCGAGACGATCGAGTTCGGCGAACTGCTGCTCTTCATCGCATGCGTCGAGATTGCAACGCTTCCACGGCCAGTGACGTAGACTGGAACCCTCATCGAGCAGCGGAAGGATTTGCAGCGCCGCGCCCTCTTGAACGTCGAAGATGGCGGCCAGCTGGGGGTGACGGCGGAGCAGCGTCTCCAGCGCATCCTTGAGCCTTTCGACATCAAGCGGCCCTTCGAAATCAAAGCGGGAGATAGCGTTGTAACGGCTGGCTTGCTCGCCGAGCCGGGCGTGGAACAGCAGTCCTTCTTGTAACGGCAAGGCAGGCAACACGGCGGCGATTGGGCCGTAACGCTCCCGCAACGCGTCTAGCTCTGACTCGCTGATTTCGTTGGTCTCAAGAGTTTCGGCGGGCGCCACGTCAGACTTCGACTCGAGCGCCTTCGCCATACGCGCGACGCTGCGGCACTCGAAGATGTCTCGCGGCCGCAACAAGGCGCCGCGCCGACGCAGCGCCGCACAAAGGCTTATCGCGGAAATACTGTCGCCGCCGAGAAAGAAGAAGTCGTCATCGGCGCCGACGTGGTCCACGCGCAAGATGCCCGCGATAAGTTCGGCCAGCATTGCTTCGGGTCCAGGAAGCGGCTGACGACTTTCTGATTGAGCCGCTTCGGACGGATCGGGCAAAGCCTTCCGATCGAGCTTGCCGTTGGCGCTCAGTGGAAATTCTTCCAAAACCACGATCGCAACAGGCGTCATATAGGCAGGAAGGCGCGTGCTCAGCGCCGCGCGCAGCGCGTCGCCGTAGAGTTCGCCGCCACGCGTCGCGGGCGTGACATAGCCGATGAGCTGTCGAGCGTCAGAAGCAAGCGCCGACGCATGCCCGCAGCCGAAAATGCGCGCGATAACCGCCGCTCGCCCAACGCCCGGCTGATCCCGCAGAGCGCTTTCGATCTCGCCGAGCTCGATTCGCTGGCCGCGAATCTTAAGCTGATCGTCCCTACGACCGAGATAATCGACCGTTCCGTCAGGCAGCCAGCGCGCGATGTCGCCGGTGCGATACATGCGCTCGCCATCGGCTTCGGGGTCGGCGACGAACCGGCTTGCGGTCAGCGAAGCGCGGCGCCAATAGCCCTGCGCAAGCTGCGACCCCGCCAGATAGAGATCGCCGGCGACGCCGATCGGCGCGGGGCGCAAGCGCGCGTCCAATATGCGCAAGCCCGTGTTCCACAAAGGGCGCCCGATCGGCACGCCCGGTCCCCGCGCCGACGCGAGCGCCTGTCCGAATGCAGGTTGATAGGTCACCTCGACCGTCGCTTCTGTCGGTCCATAAACATTATGCAGAGGGGCGTGAAAAAGCATCTCGAAAGCTTCAGCGAGTTCCTTCGACAGGGCCTCGCCAATACAGAACACTGCGCGCACGCTCACAGCGTCACGCGCGGCGTTCGCCGTCGCCCGAACGCCGGCGACAAAGGCGGCAAGCAGCGACGGCACGAAATTCATCGTCGTGACCTGATAGTCGCGGATGACCTGCAGCAGGGCTTCGGGATCACGGTCCACGTCTTCCGGCGCCATCACGAGACGCGCGCCGCATGTCAGGGGCCAGAAGAACTCGCCGACCGAGACATCGAAGCTGCAGGGCGTCTTCTGCAGAACCACGTCGTCGGCGTTTAGCGAATATTCGTCTTGAAGCCAGCAAAGGAGATTGACGACCGCACCGTGAGAGACAACGACGCCCTTCGGCTTTCCGGTGCTGCCTGACGTGTAGATGATATAGGCGGGGTGGCCCAGCGTGAGCGTCGTCTTTGGCGCTGAGGGATGTTCTTCGACACCGGGCGCAAGCTCATCGAAGATCAGAACCGGTCCCATACTTTCGAACCGGCTACGCAGAGTCTCGGTGGTGATGATCACGCGCGGCGCTGCGTCCTCGGCCATATAAGCCAGTCGCTCGTCGGGATAATTGATGTCGAGGGGCAGGTAGGCGGCGCCCGTTTCAAGCACCGCCATGATCGCAAGACTTAAGTGAACAGTCCGGGGAAGCGCGATCGCGACATGATCCTCGGCGATTACCCCCGCATCTGCAAGCATCTGCGCAAATCGAGAGACCTGGCGCCGAACCTCTCGATAAGTCAACGTGTGGTCTGCATCAACGAGCGCTATAGCGTCTGGCGTCTTTGCCGCCTGGGCGGCCAGCATGTCGCATAATGTCAGTCGTGGAACATCTTTCGCCGTGTCGTTCGCCGACCCGATCAGCGCGCGCTCGCCTTCGGTCAGGAGCGGCGCCGCGCCGATTGCGAGCTTGGGATCTTCCGCGAGGCGCTCCACGAGACAGGCGAGCCTCTCCGCGTGCAGTTCCAGATCCTGCTCGTCGTAGCGATCGCAATTCGCGACGAGATCAATCGTCAACCTGCCGTCGTCGACATAAAGATCGACTTCCATGTCTTCGACCGGCCCCGACGCCAGCTGATGCGTCACGCCCGCGACGCCATGGAAATCGAGCCGATAATCGAACATCTTGAGATTGAGCATCGGCCCGTAGAGAGAGCGATCCGAGCCGACCAGCCCGAGATCTCGCCGCAGCTGTTCGGCTTCGTACCGTTGGCGTCGGCGCACCGCCTTCAATTCCGAGGCAAGCGCTGTCGCCGCCTCCGACAGCACCATCGATGGCGCCACGCTCAGCTGTACAGGCAGGACGTTGACGACAGGACCTGCGGCGAAGAGCGCGATGGATCCCATGCGTCGCATGAAGGGCATGCCGACGGTCAACCGCGTCGCGCCGCTCATCCGATGCAGATATGCGAAGACGGCCGCCATCGCCATTTCGACGCCGGAGACGCGAACTGCGGCGCCTTGCGTCTCGAACGCTGTCATAACATCTGGCGGAAGAGATATTCTCCGCCGCAGCGCCAACGACACATCCGTAGCCTGAGAGGCCTTCGCGCTCGGCTGCGACAATGCGATCGGAGTGGGCAGTTTTTTGGCGTGGTCCAACCAAAACAACCGGTCTGCTTCCTGCGCCTTCGAGCCCTCATAGGACTGGTATTCTTCGACGACCTCGGCGAAGGAGGTGAAAGGCGAATCCCCTAAAGGCTTGCCGCGCCTTAGCGCCGTGTAAATATCGGCTATGCGCCGCGCGATGGCGGTAAAGCTGAAGCCGTCGACCATCAAATGGTGGTATCGCTGATACCAGAACCAACGCTCGCCATTCGATGTTTCACCGAGACGAATCAGCGCGTGCCGATAGAGCAACGCGTCGCCATCCAGTGGCAGATCCGCCGCCAGATCGGCGCGCATGAAGGCAAGCGCTGCAGCCTCCGGATCGGGTTCTACGCTGACGTCAACGACATCCGGATCAGGCGACTCTCCAGCGTTTCGGCGTTGAGGAATGATTTGCGAGAGCCGGCCCTCGGACTCGATAAATCGGGCGTGAATTGTATCGGCCTCGGAAAGTCCGATGCGAATGGCGAGGCGTAGAGATTCAAGATCGACGTCGCCATTTAGCTCCACATATTGCGCAACAATGAAGGCGTTTCGCGTCGGCGAAACCTGATCGCCCATCCAGATGCCGGGCTGCGCGGCAATGAGCGGGAGTTCAAGCGCGATCGGCAAGGAAGGTCGCAAAGGCGGAGCCAGAAGCACTTGTCGTTCCCCTCAAAAGATAGGCTGTTTACGAAATCATTCGATCAGCGCGGACGGGAAGCCTCACGAAGAGATTTCGGGCGCATGTCCGTCCAATGCTCATCGACAAATTTTACGCAGTCGCTGCGATCGCTCGGACCGAAGAGTCGTCGCCAGCCCGCGGGCTCCGGGGCGAATGTTGGCCAGAGACTGTGTTGTCCCTGGGAATTCACCAGAACGAGAAACGTAAGGCTTTCGTCGTCGAATGGATTTGCCTGCGCGTCGTTCACACATTCACTCCGTCGCGTTTGTAATGGCCAGTCTTGAAGCGTCCGAGCGAGACGCCGTAACGCCCGTGGGCGCTGCACGATGGTCGGCGAGCAGAAGAGACAGTCCGTCGATCAATCCGCCGCGCCAGCAGAGCGGATCGTGCCCGCCCGAATAGACGCGATAGTGGGCGTCGTGCCCTGCGTCGATGAGAGTCCGGTGAACGCGGTCGCTGGCGACGCGAATGACTTTCTCAAAGCTTCCAGCCTCAAGAAAGACGCGAAGACGGGAAACGTCGCTCTTGCTGCTCTCGATCAAATCCGCGACGACATCTCGCGCATGGCTGCGCGTGTCAGGAACGTGCGGGCGTAGCTCCTCCCCCCCATAACTTCCCGGCCACCAAAACGAGCCAGACTGGCTGAGCACGCAACCGAAGCATTCTGGCGCGCGAAGTCCTGCGAAAAGCGCCGCGAGTCCGCCAAAGCTCTGTCCCGCTATGACGGTCTTGCTCGGATCGTGGCCGCACGGCGCGACGCTAGCCACGATTGGCAAAAGCTCCTGCTGAACGGCCTCTAGAAAGGCTTCGTCACACGCGAGTTCACGACGACGCATGTTTGCGTTGAGCGAGTCGATGAGCACATAGACGCTGGGCGGGAGCAAGTCGGCTTGTGTGGCATGATCCAAGGCCGAGAAGACCGGCATGGCTTCGGCCCAATATTGGCCGTCCAGGAGCACGACGAGAGGAAGCTTTCCTCCTTTAGGCGTCGCGCCAGTGCGATAAATCCAAACACGGCGACTGTTACGCAGCTGAGCGCTGTTCCATTCCATTTGATGCAGGCGACTTTGATCGGCTGCTGCGCGGTTTTTACGGTCGACGTCTCGCCACGCCGTTTGGAATGGCGCTTGCGGAAGATGCGCCGCGGATAACGGCTGTCCGCTCAGACCGACATAGCCAAGGTTGGGGTTCAACGGATCGGTCCGCGCGAACTTCAGCGCCGAGCGCCACCACTCTCTAAGTGTGATCTCGCCGTCAGCGCCGCGGGCGCCATGGAGATGGTTGTCATCGAGAGGAATGAAGCAGTAGCTTCCGCGCCATTCAGCCTCTACCTCGAAGGACCAATGCCAGACATCCGTTCCGGCGATCCGCTCTAAAGAGGCGGGCTCATTGCTATGATGATCAGTGACTGAGCAGATATCGATATAAACGGATAGAGTCCTTGAGGCCGTCGCATCGCCTTCGGGGTCTCGCCACAAGAACAATACGCGCGCCCGGTCCCCGCCTATCGCCTGGACAACTGGGCAGCCTTCGATGGCGATCCGACGCCACCAGCGATCGGAGCCCACGTCTTGGCCGAAGCGCGCTTCCAACAATTGCTCGCAGGGCGTCGTCATCGCGTCGCCTCCTGTAATTGCCGGTGTGACGCCGCCCAGACGCTGTCGGCGGGCCCATATTCCACGCGATGAGCTGCAGAGCGCGCCATCCAGACGAAACATAAGGCGGCGGAAAGCGCGACGAGGTCGACGCCGAGCGCGGCCATGCTCGCCGAACCTTGCATGCCGAGCGCAGGCGACGCCCAACTGAACAGTGAGGTGAAAGGAATTGCAGCGGCGGCTATCGCGGCAAGCCAGAGAAGTTCAACGCTGGCCGCGGCCGCTCCCCTGAGAAACGACCAAAGCACGCTCGCAAGGAACACGGCGTAATAAACGCCATTGTGCCACACATCGATGTTCGCGACGCGGCCGTTCAACCATTTCGCCGCCACGATCGTGATGGAGATCGCGCAGATCGCGCCGAGACAAACGCCGACCGTCGCGGCGGACATCAGCCGCGTCGATGTCTTCTGATTTACGGGCCCGCCGTTTCGCCGTTCAGTTCGCCGGCGAGACTCAATCCAAAGCAAATTGCCGGAATAGAAAAGGAAGGCGCCCGCGATGCCGAGAAGGAAGTAGCAGACGCGCACGATATCGCCGCCGAAGGTAGCGAAATGCAGGGCGAAGAACGTCGCCACGACGCCCGTCCAAGTTCCCTCTCTGCCCGGCAGATAGTCCGTGTTGGCGATCTCGCCGGTAACCGGACTGATGACCGCAAACCCCTTTCCTCGCGTCATATAGCGGGCGTCATAACCCCAAACCTGAACCGAGGCGCCGCGAAGTCCAGCGTTTCGGTAACGCATCTCGGCGGGGACGAAACTCGGCGACGCCGCCTTCACCCGCTCAAGGAGCGTGTTGACGGGCAGCATCGGCGCGGGTCGCTCGTCCTTTTTGATCGAGTTGAAGGGGTTGCTCGCGGCCATGACTGACTTCAGACGGCCGTCATAGACGACGTAGTCGAGCGCGTCGTACAGGGGTTCGTGCAGGCAGAAAACGACCGCGCTCAGCGCGATGACGATGTGGAACGGCAGGCTGACGACGCCCACGACATTATGCGCGTCGAGCCACATGCGTTTGAGATTGGCGCCGATTCGCAGCGCGAAGAGATCCTTAACGAGCGAAGGCAGAACGATGATCAAGCCCGACACAAGCGCGACGGCATAGACGGCGCTCACGACGCCCATGATGGTCTCGCCGATGTCATTGGCGCCTGGAATGCCCGCGGTTCGGTGAATGTTGTCGACAAAGTCGGCAAGACTCGAGCGATATGACTGCGCCAGGCGCAAGTCACCTCCGGAAGAAAGTTCCGCCGACCATGGCGTCCTGTCGTCCTTGCCTTTTCGCCATGTGAGGCGCGCCCAAAGATCTTCGGTATCGGTCAGATAAAGTGTGAATTCCTTCGCGGCGTCAGGACGAACGGCAAGCGTGTGCGCGATCAATTCATCCGATCGGGCAAGAGCGGTGAGGCGGACTGGAGCGGGGGATGAAACCCAGCGCGCGAGGGGCTCGGCGAACACCGTGATGGAGCCGGCGTAGAAGGCGATGAACATAAACATCCCGGCGGTGATGCCTGTCCAAGTATGAACAACCTTATAGAGTCGAACAACGTCGCTGCGCATCGTGCGTTGTCCCAATTAGCGAAGGAAAGAGCGGCAGGCGAATAGGCCGGCGTATGCCAGTAGATTTACGCCACCCAGCCAGAGCCAGGCGCGCATACCGCTCGAAAAGAAGAAACACAGACTCAGCGTCGTCAGCCAGATCGGCGCGATAAGCCACATCACGAGCTGAAATTTATTCGGAGTTGCGAGTCCGCCGGGAGTGAGCCACGCAAAGAGACCCGCAAGCCCGATCGCGAGGCTGAAGCCTAGAATGGCGCCGGCCGAGGTTTTGCTGACCCAATCGCGTCGGATCTGACTCATAGCGCGTTCCTGATGAAGGTTCGCAGCGCTCCTAGGGCTGGGAAGACGATGAACAGAAGCATGATAAAAACGAGCGCCGCGAAAATCGCGGTCGAAAGCTGAACCACCTGACTCCACAGAAACGCGCCGAGAAGCAGCAGCGCCGCGCCAGCGAGGCCGCTCCACAACCCAGGCAGCGGCCGCGACAGCCAGCGCTGATTCTGCGCGCCGAGATAGAGGCTGGCGGCGCCCGCCGCGATGGCCGCGCAGGCCGCGAATTGAATAGCTGCGGGCGAGAGGATCATCGTCCGCTCCTATCCTTAGAAGTTGAAGGTCGCCGACAGAAGGACGGTGCGCGGCGCATCGAGCGTGGCGAAACCGTCGTTAAACGCTCCAGACCAGTAGCTGTGGTTGAACAGATTGTTCACATTCGCCCGCAGCGTCATGTCTGTGCCGTAGATCTTCGTAGTGTAGCGAGCGCCTGCGTCGAAGCGCGCCCATTCAGGAATTCGGTAATAGTTCAACGAGTCGACATAGAGGGCGCTCGTATAGATGACGCGGCCTTCCACGGTCACCCCGACCAGATAGGGAAGGTCCCATTCGCCATAAAAGTTCGCCTGCCATCTTGGTATGCCGAAGGCGTTCTTTCCGGTGGTCTTTCCGTCAGCGCTCTGCGTGATGACGCCGACCATATAGGTGACGCCGCCCAGCACGCGGACGCCGGGAATCGGCTCGCCGAAGACGTTCCACTCTATGCCCTGGTTGCGCTGCCGGACCGGCTTGTAACTGAGCAGGCCTCCGCTCGTCACGGTCGAAAGAGTGGGTTGCGTAATCTCGTAGAAGCTCAGCGTGTTCGCAAGAATGCCCAAATCCAGCTTCGCGCCAGTCTCGATCTGCTTGGAGACAAAGGGCGGAAACGACTCGTTGAAATTGGTTGCGAGCGGATTGGTGACTCGCAACCCCTGACTGAGGCCCTCGATATAGTTGGCGTAAAGCGACAGCCGATTGTCGAAAGGCTTCACGATCAACGCATAGGCCGGCGAGAGACGATGGCTATCATAGGAGTTGGTCTCCAAGCCGGTATTGGCTTGATAGGTCTTGGTCATCACGCGCTGACTGCGAAGCCCGCCGATAAACTGGATACGATCGTCGAACGCGGAAATAGTGTCGGCGAAGGCGAGGCTGGCGAGATAGTTCTCTCCGGTCTTTCGCGGATCGGTCTCGAAATACGGCCGACTGGGATTGAACGCCGTGTTCGGAACGACCGCCGGCGGCGGCGCCTGAGGCGGCACGACGGGCAGATAAATGTTCGATCTGTATGACCCGCTGAAGCCGAACTCCGAACTTTGGCTTAATTTCAGTGCCGAAGCGCTCAGCACGAATTGATGGCGCAGCGGGCCTGTGTCCAACTGGCCACGAATGCCGCCCTGCGTCGACAGCGTATTGGTGTAGCCGCGCAGATTGACGATTCGTGGTCCAGTAAAGTTACCGAGGAGATTGACGCTGGGGGCCTGGGTTCCATTGGTGAAGCCGAAGTTCCGGCTGTCCAAAAACCCGATCCCGGCGAAAACGGTGACATTTTCTGCAATATCGAGTTCGCCGCGCGCCATGACCGCCGCGTTCTCGAAGCGGGCGTTCGTACCGACAAACAGATTCTTGCTTGCGCTTGGCGCAGCCGCCGCTCCAATGCCAGTGAAGCTCGCGAAGAATGCGCTGCCGTTCTTGAAGATTTCCTGGCTGTGATAGGCGTCTATCGACAGCCTGACGCGCTCTTCGCGGAAATCGAGCGCCAGCGCATTCAGGCCACGCACTTTCCACTGCTCGTCGAGCGCCGTCCCGCCGCTGCGATAAACGCCGTTGTAGCGAACGCCGAACTGGTTATGGTCGCCACCGCGTCGCCCGACGTCGATATGCGTGCCGAACTGAGAACTAGATGTGTAATCCGTGCTGACGCTTGTGATTGGCGCGTCGCTGGCATGTTTGGTGACGAGATTGATCGAGCCGCCGACCGCGCCGAAGGGCGCCATCCCGTTGAGCAGCGCGCCCGGACCCTTGAGCACTTCGACGCGCTCCAGGAATTCGGTCGGCACATGGCCGTCGGGCGCGAGACCATACATGCCATTGAGCGCGAGCTCGCTGCCTAGCACGGGGAAGCCGCGAATTCTGAAATTCTCGCGAACGTGCCCCGCCGACGTTGCCATGCGGACCGACGGATCATTCTCCAGGACCTGCTGCAAGGTGCGCGCCTGCTGGTTCTCGATCAGCGCCGACGTGTAGCTCGTCATATTGAACGGCGTATCCATGAAATCGCGATTGCCGAGCATGCCGAGCCGTGCGCCGCGAGCGACCTCGCCTCCGGCATAGGCGGGCGGAAGATTGCCGATTTCGCCCGTCGGCGGAGACGGCGCGACGCCGCTTGCGCCGGAGAGCAGCGGAGGCCCGACCTGCGGGGCGGCGGACGTGGCGCCGCGCGAAGTCGAAGCCACATGCGGTCTCGGGCCGCTCGGATGAACGCTGCTTGCCCGTGCGCTCGATGCGACGGGACGTTGCGTTTGTTGCCGCGGTTTGGCTTGCGGCTTATCGCGCGGGGCGTCCACGGTCACCGGAGGCAATGTTTGCGAGGCGTTCTGCGCCGAAGCCGATGCGATTTCGAGCGCGATCACAACCGGCGCGCCGAAACTACATACAAGCCGGGATTTTTTCCCGATCTCCCAAGACTCGAGGCAGGAAAATATGGAATGCTTCTTATTCATTCTTCCGCCTCTACTATTATGCAGCGCGACGCCTTGCGTTGTATGCTGCACATAGCGCGTATATATTTTTTTCGTCAATTATGTAGTCGTGATTTCGGAAGCCTTTTAAGTACCATGTGACATAAGTACCATATATTACTTGTATTTATTCTCATTCCAAAGTAGATAGTACTTTGTTGCTTAAGTTGTAAACAAAACGGCTCGCACGCAGTCACCGTGCAGCGCCGAAGCCAACAGAATTCGATCACGCAGCGGAACGGCCCGAGGGGATCGCAAGGGTGCTGGTCTTAGTTGCGTCCGACCTTGCAGACACATCGAGCTTCAGATCGCGTAGTTGGGCGCAACGCTTGCAGCGAATCGTGATTCACCCGGCGGGCGCTTTCGCCGCCGAGCGGGAGGAGCTCTGCTATTATTCTTGCGCCCGGCTGTGCTCGAGTGCGACTGAATCGCGCGAGACTTTCTCTATGACGGGACTGCGCCCTCGTCCGCTCAGCAGCGCGCGCAGCAGGACGGCGATCGTCGTCCCATTGTGCAGCGTGGCGGCGGTGAGAGGAGAAAGACGGCCGAACGCCGCAGCGCCCAGAATCGCCGAATTCACCCCCACCGCGATCTTAAAGTTCGAATGGATCAGACCCATTGCCTCCCGAGAGATGGTGAGCATCGTGGCGACGGAATCGAGTCTGTCTTCCAGCAACACGATGTCGGCGGTGGCTCGCGCAATATCGGCGGCGCGCGGCATCGAGATGCCGACATCCGCCGCCATCAATGCGGGCCCGTCGTTCACGCCATCGCCGATATAAGCGACGCGGCGACCCTGCTGTTTGAGCGCCGCTATGATGTCGGCCTTGTCCTGCGGCTGCTGTTCGTAATGCACCGCATCTATGCCAAGCGTCTCCACGAAAGCCAGCGCCGGCGCCTGGCGATCGCCTGTGATCATCACGAGGCGCTTGACTCCTAACGCGCGCAACTGCGCAAGCGTGCGCGCACTCTCCGACCGCTATCGATCGCGCAATGCAAAGACCGCAATCGGGCGCTCATCGGCGGCGACATAGAGAAGCGATTTGCCTTGCTCTTGAAGCGCTCGCACCGTCTTGCGGGCGTCCGCGAATGAAATGTGCTCGTCGTCTTCGAGATAATGCCGGCTGCCAAACCGAATGCGACGTCCATCGACATTCGCTTCCACGCCATGGCCGACGATGAAATTCACCGCCTCATGCGGGATATGGGCGAGCCGGCGCTGCTGCGCGAGCCCGACGACGGCGCGCGCGATAGGATGGCTCGTGTGTTCGCCGAGCGACGCCACCATCGCGGCCGCGCGCTCTTCATCGATCCCCGGGTCCAGCGGACAAATGTCCGTGACCTCCAACGTATTGTGGGTCAGCGTGCCGGTCTTGTCGAAGACGATCGTGTCGACTCCGGCAAGCGTTTCGATCGCCGTTCCGCTCTTGACCAGACAGCCTTCTTGCGCCGCCCGATACATTGCGGATTTTATGGCGATCGGCGTGCCGAGCTTCACGGCGCAGGAATAGTCGACCATGAAAACGGATTCGATCCGACGCCAATCGCGCGTAAGGGCGAACACCACTGCAGCCGTGGCCAGCGTAATGCCGACGCGCCGATCCGCAAAGACGCTGGACACCGTCTGGATCTCCGCCAGGCGGTCGAGCGCCTCCTGGATATAGCGCGCGATACGCCCGGGCGTCGTCGCCTCGCCCACGCGCTCAGCCTGGACCACGAGCCGTCCGTCGGTGACAACGCCGCCCGCGAGCGCCTGATCTCCGACCGCGTGCGGCAGGGGAAGGCTTTCGCCGGTCACCGACGACTGATCGACATAAGCGTCGCCGGCGACCACCGGGCCGTCGACCGGAATGGTTTCGCCGGCGCCGATGACGACGCGCTCGCCACCTTTAAGCTGCATGAAAGGCACACGCGCGAGTTCGCCGTCGTGGCGTTCCACCCACACGTCGCCAGGCCCTTGTCGCAGGAGCGAGCGCAGCAATTCATCCGACTGCTGGACGGTGGTGGCCTCGATATGCTCCGCCAGCGCGAGAAGGAAGCGGGTCACGCTGGCGGTGGCATATTCCTGGCGCGCCGCCGGCACGCCGATGGCGAGCGCATCAAGAACGTCGGTCTTCAGCTTGCCGCGCGACGCCGCAAGGATGCCGCGCGCGAGGACGCCGGCGATGTTGAGCCAAGTGATCGCTGCGGCGAGCGGCGCGGGAAGGAGGAGCGTGGCGGCGATCGCGCCGGCTGCGAGAGTCACGCGCCTGGCGTTGGCGGCTGGCGGAGGCCGCCAGGTATCGGCCGCCGCTGATGGCGTTCGACGTGCTGTCGCGAGAATGGCGTCGCGGACCTCAGGCTGTCCGTCATACGCCAACGTCAACGATGCGCAGGCGCGATTAGCGCGCACGGACGCGACGCCGGGAAGCTGTCGCAGCGCAACTTCCGTCTGCGCAAAATCGTCCGCATCGGACAAAAGCCGCAACCGCAGACGCTTGTCCAACTCATGGACAATTTCTACACACGCCATGGTCAGCGAGGACCTCAAGAGCGTTTCTCGGAAATGCTTGCGAGCGGCGATCTCCGACTCTGACTTCACGCAGCCGCGAGATTTCGCTCCTAACTTAGTTTAACGCCCCGGTCCACAATGCGTTTCGGTCTTAGCGGAGCCGCTACCGCGCGATAGAGCATTGAGGCTTGGCATATGGCGGAGAGTTGCTGATCACGCCTGCGGCGAACGTCAGATCAGGGATCATCGAGTCCAAGCCGTCGCCGCTTCGATCAGGTTCTTTGCCTTTCGCCTTGGGGACGATTAGCTAAGAACGCTGGCGGAACCCGCCGAGACCAATGACAGGAGCCGAGTCATGTTTGTCGCAATGAACCGCTTCAAAATCGTCAAGGGAAAGGAACAGGCCTTCGAGGACGTCTGGCGGTCGCGTCAGTCGCGGCTTCAGGAAAGGCCCGGCTTCATCGTCTTCCATTTGCTCAAGGGGCCCGAGCGGGAGGACCACGTTCTCTATGCGTCGCATGCGCTGTGGGAGACTCGGCAGCACTTCATCGATTGGACGCATTCCGAACATTTTCGTGAGGCCCACAAAAACGCTGGTCAGAACCGCGATCTCTATCTGGGCGGTCCCGAATTTGAAGGCTTCGACGCGGTTCTCACCGAATCCAATCCAAACTATGCGCCGACTGCCGCAGAATAGGATGATGCGGCAAGAACACGGAGCGTCAGCCTCCCAAGGAGGGTGACGCAGCTGGATCGGCGCGATCCGCGAGCGGCAAACTGACGATGAATTCGCTGCCGCGGCCGACGCCCGCGCTGCGCGCTTCCACCCGGCCGCCGTGGATTTCCGTAAGGCTGCGCACAAGCGCGAGGCCAATGCCGAGCCCACCTTCGGAGAGCCGAATTTGGCCGTCCGTCTGCGCGAAAAGATCGAAGACGCGCGGCATCATGTCGGCGCTGATGCCAACGCCATTGTCGCGAACCCGCAGCACGACTTCGTTACCCCCGCGCGCGGCGTCAATTTCGATGCGGCCGCCCGGGGGGGTGTATTTCGCCGCGTTGTTGATGATATTGGCCGCAATCTGCGCCAGACGGACAGAGTCGCCGAAAACCCGCAGCGGCTCATCCGCGACATTCACGGTTACGCGGTGGGCTTTGTTTTCGATGAGCGGCTGACAGGCCTCCAATGCATGCCGCAAGAAATCCGACACGGCGACGCTTTCCTTTCGCAAGTCGACTTTGCCACGGCTGATCCGTGACACTTCAAGGAGGTCGTCGACGAGGCGAACTAGGTGATCGACCTGTCGCTGAACCATAGCGAGCAGCGGAGTGTCAGGAAATTGGGGACCATATTTCCTCTTCAAGATATGCACGGCGTTCCGGATCGGGGTGAGCGGGTTGCGTAATTCATGCGCCAGAGTGGCGAGGAACTCGTCCTTACGGCGGTCGGCGTCTTGCAGCGCGCTTTCAGCCTCATGACGCGCGGTCACGTCGGCATGAGTGCCGATCGCCCTTAGCGGCCGGCCAGCTGCGTCCCGTTCCACGATCCGCCCGCGGTCCAGAATCCAGCGCCAGGAACCGTCTTTGTGGAGCAAGCGGTGCTCGCATTCATAGATTTCGGCGCGGCCCTCCAGATGATCGGCCAATCGAGCAGCAACGATTTCACGCTCGTCTGGATGAATCAGCCTTTCCCAGGCTCGGACATCGGGTTCCATTTCGCTGAGTTCATAACCAAGCATGGACGCCCAACTGCCGCCGAACATGACCCGGCCGCTGGGCACGTGCCAGTCCCAGAATCCCAACTGGCCGGCTTCCAGCGCCAGCTCGAGTTGCTGCTGGCTTTCCCTTAGCGCCAGTTCGGCCCGCTTGAGATCGTTGATGTCCGTATTGCTGCCGAACCATTCGACGATCTCGTCGGTTGCGGCGCGAATGGGTGCAGCCTGAACGCGCATCCAGCGCCACTCGCCATCATGTCGGCGGATGCGGTGCTCGCTCCAAAACGGCTCGCCGCTACCTAGCGCTGCTCGCCACCGCGCCGCCGCGGCCTCGAGGTCATCAGGGTGAACGACCTTGGTCCAGCCGTCCCCCAGCATTTCCTCGGCCGTCTGACCGGTGAAGGCCATCCATTCCTGTTGCGGCTTTTGATGCAGTCCGGATGGCGGACAGCTCCATGTGATCGCGCTCGCCGCTTCGACGAGAGAGCGATAGCGCAGCTCGCTTTCGCGCAGCGCCTCCTCGACCCGCTTGCGCTCGGAAATGTCAATGTTCACGCCTGTGAGGCGCATCGGCTTGCCGGCCGCGTCCTTGAAACCTTGAAACCGCCCGGCGATCCAGTGCACGCTGCCATCGGGCCAGACGACTCGCCACTCATGCTCGACGGGCTCGCCCGTTGCTAACGTCTCGTTGACCTTGGCGGCTGCGCCCGCGCGGTCCTCCTGGTGCACCAACTGCTCCCAGGCCGACTGCCTCCGGCCGAACTCGCCCGGCGACAGCCCATACATCGCCTCCAATTCCGGCGTCCAGATGTTCACGTCCGTCGGAATGCGCCAGTCGAACGCGCCGATCTTCGCAGCCTCGGTCGCGAGCCGCAGCCGAGCCTCGCTCACGCGCAGCGCCTCCTCCGCCTGCTTTCGATCGGTGATGTCCTGCGTAATGCCGAAGCCGCCAAGAAGCGCGCCCGCCGCGTCAAATTCCAGATACGCCTTCTCGCGCACCCATTTGACCTCGTCCCCGGACACGATGCGATGCTCGATGTCGTAGGGTTCGCCGCGAAGGCCGGCCTGCCACTTTGCGTCAACATCGGCCTGGTCGTCGGGGTGTACGATGGAAAGAAAACTGTCGTAGGTCAGCGGCGTCCCACTCGGCACGCCGAAGATTCGATGGTTTTCGTCCGACCAGGTCAAAACGTTCCGGCGCACGTCCATGCGCCACCAACCGATCTTTCCGACCTCCTGGGCGCGGTCAAGATCATTGCGGCTTTGCTGCAGCGCCTCTTCAGCCAGCTTGCGCTCTGTGACGTCCTCAACGAAAGTGATGATCCACCGCGGTACGCCGTCGGCCCAGCGAATGAGCGAGACGCTCTTGCGGACCCAAATGTTTTCGCCATTCTTTCGAACGTAGCGGTTTTCGACGACGAAGCCGGGGATCTCGCCCGCAAGCATTCGTTCGGCCAAGGCCCTGTTGGCCGGCCAATCATCCGGATGGATCAGCTCCGAACCCTTGAGGGCAAGAAGTTCCTCGCGCGTGTAGCCGGTGATCACACAATAAGCGCGGTTGGCGTCCAAGTGCGTATCGTCAGGCCCGTTCATCGCAAAGCCGATCGACGCGTTGGCGAAGGCTACGCGGAAGCGTTCCTCACTGTCGCGCAGCGCCGCCTCGGTCTGCTTGCGTTCGGTGATGTCGCGCACGAATGCGCGCATGCCGACAACACGGCCATTTTCGTCGACAACGGTCCACGTTCGCAGGCTTATCGGAAATACCGCTCCATCCTTGCGGATATATTCCTTCTCATATTCGGCGGATTCGCCGCGCGGAAGAATGTGCTCCCGCACGACCGCCGCTTCCATGTCATGCCAGACTTCCGGTGTCAGTTCTTGATAAGTTAGACGCTTCAGCTCTTCGAGAGTGTAGCCGAGCATCTTCTGGTAAGCGGGGTTGGCTTCGAGAATACGGCCGCTCATATCGACGGTGACGATGCCGTCGCGACTCGTCTCAAAGAGCGAACGATAGCGCTCTTCACTTGCCCGCAACGCGTCCAAGCGCTCTTTGCGCTCGGTTATATCTATCCGATCATGGAAATCGATGATGGAGCCGCTGTAGCCAACGAATCCGCCTTGCTCATCATAGTGCGGCGCGCCGACCGCCAACGCCCAGCGAAACTGGCCATCCTTGCGTCTAAGCCTTGCGACGATCTGAAACGGGCGCTCTGATCGTCCCGCCAAACCGAGCTCGACCTTCACCAACTCCAGATCGTCGGCGTGGAAGGCTTGCAGCCATCCTTCTGCCATCGCAGCTTCGGCTGATTGTCCGGTAATTATTGGCCATTGCCGGCCGATGAAATTGCATTTTCCGTCGACATCCGTTGACCAGTTTACAACCCAGAACGTGTCCATGTTTGAAAAGGTCATTTGCTATCCGATGGACAGGAATATCTCAGGCGCCAAGCAGAGCGATCCAGCCCTATTGTTACAGCTTGGCCGGCGCAATCCGGACGCCTGGAGACGTTGGTTCGGAGCGGCTTAAGCGTAAGCGTAACTCGCTTCGCGCAAGGCGTATCCGCGGACGCTTGCGCAGCCGCGCCATGGAGCTCACGATTTTCCCCGCCAGGAATGTCAGGACGGGCGCGCCGCCGCAGCGTTCTTTCTAACGCCAGCGGTTATGAAAAATCCAGCTGAGGCGCGGCATTAACGGCTCTCGCTGCGGCTGCGGCTGGCGCCATCAGCCGCCAGCGCGCCGCCGCCCGAAAGGGGTGAGCGCGCCGAACAAGGCGCCAAAGCGGTTTCGGTGAGAGGGAGTCCTGAAGAAAGGCTTGCTAAGAGTCGGCGCTCTAAGCTGCGTGCGCCGATATGTCGCTAAATCTGCTGGGATTCGTCCCCACACGCGGCGAGGATTTCCTCCAAAATGTCGATATCGGCCGGCTTCACCAGATGGCGGTCGAACCCCGCTTCGCGGGTGCGCTTCTTGTCAAGATCCTGCCCCCAGCCGGAGAGCGCAATAAGCTGCGCCTGCTGACCGGCCCGCGCGCTGCGGATGCGACGCGCGGCTTCATAGCCGTTCATCTCGGGCATGCCGAGGTCTAGGAACACGATCCTCGGCTGGAAAGCGGACACGAGCGAGATGCCCACCGCTCCGCTATAGGCCGTTCTCACGTCGCATCCCAACACGTCCAGCAGCATCGCCATGCTGTCGGCGACGTCCCTATCGTCGTCGATGACGAGAACACGCCGCGCCGAGGGCGTCGTTACGGAGAACTCCTTCGGTTGGACAGCGTCTGCCGGGGAGAGTGGCGCTCGCATGACCAATTCGCTCCTCTTGCGCTCGGCGGCCTTCACTTGGATACTTAGCGCGCGCATTTTGGCAAGGCATCCTCAGCGCACCCAATTTGCCTGCGACGCATGATCGACGACGCGGAGTTTTGGCGAAAGACGCTTCTCGACGTCACGCTCCGAAGCTCATATTCCGACCGTTGAGAAACATTCGGACCAACTCCGCGAGGTTCTTGACGCGCATTTTCGCCATGACATTGGCGCGATGCGCTTCCACCGTGCGCACACTGATGCCGAGATCATGGGCAATGACCTTATTCGAGCGGCCTTCCGCGAGCCTTTCGAGAATTTCGCGCTCCCGCTTGGTCAATGACTTAAATCTTTCGGAGATCTGCCGCTCTTCCGCATAACGCGACTGCACGGCGTCGTGCTTGGATAGCGCGCGCTTGACGGCTGCGAAGAGCGCATCGTCATCGAACGGCTTCTCGAGAAAATCGACAGCGCCGCGCTTCATGGCCTCGACCGCCAGAGGCACGTCGCCATGGCCGGTAATGATAATAATCGGCAGATGAAGATTGCGGTTCTTCATCTCGAAGATCAGGTCGAGTCCGCTCACCTCCGGCATCCGAACATCAGCGATGACGCACCCGGCGCTTTCCGGCCCGATGGACGAAAGCATAGCTGGCGCCGACGGAAAACTCGAGACAGCGAAGCCTTCAGATTCGAGTAGAAGCTGAAGGGCGTCGCGCACCGCCGCATCGTCGTCCACGACAAATACCGTTCCCGAGTTCATCCGCTAAATTCTCGCGCTCGCAACGGAAGATCACAGGAGAATATAGCGCCGCCTTCGGGATTGACCTTAGCCCACAGCCGACCATCGTGCGCTTCGACGATTGCGCGGGAAATCGACAGCCCAATGCCCATTCCCTCTTTCCGCATTGCAAAAAGATCAAGCGGATCGGCGTTGTCCCGTCCGCCAGGTCCGCAGCCGGTGTCTTGAATTTCAACGCGTATGGCCTTTGCCGCCTGGGTCTGTGTGGAAATCACCAGCTCGCGTCGCGGCAAATCCTGCATCGCTTCAATGGCGTTTCGTATAAGATTCGCCAGAACATGTCTGATCTGGACACGATCTGCGACGATGCAATCGTCGTCTTTGGTCAGCCGCTTGCTGATCGAGACGCCGGCCTCGGCGGCCTCCGCATCGAAGAGGGAAAGCGTCTCCTCGATCAGCGAATTAACGCTCACGAGCGTCTTGTCTGGCTCGCCCTGCGCAACAAGCTCGCTCAGACTGCGGACAACCTGCCCGGCGCGCATGATCTGCGTGACCGCCTTGTCGAGCGCTCCAACGATTGGCGCGACCGACTCCTTCGGAAGCCCTCCTGTGAGGCGCTGCGCCGCCCTGAGATAGGCGCTCGCCGCTGCCAGCGGCTGGTTGATATTGTGGGCGAGAGTCGCAGCCAGTCCGCTAATGGCTCTCAGACGTTCGAGCTCTCTACGACTAACGCCGAATACATTGGGACCAGCATCATCCACCGGAGCGACCCTATCGGCCTGATTCAACCCAAACTTCCGTCGCGCTCGCCGCCATACGCCGCATGTTCGGCAAACGCGAACTCCGGCTTAGATCGCCGTAAGCGTATCAGCGCCCCGCCCCGGTCGCCATTCTTTTTGCGGCGCGTCCGCTCACCAGTTAGAGTTCGCTGTTTTGAACTGAGCAGCAAGACGCGCCCGGATCTTTGGATGGGAGCTCACGCCAGAGGTTGCTTGTCCCTCTGAGCGCGGACTGTAGGCTGAGTTTGCCTCGCGCCGTTCGCCGCAAAAAACGAATCGAGTGTCCGCCGCGTCGATCAATTATCGGACAAGCC
The DNA here is from genome assembly GCF_000372845.1 of Methylocystis rosea SV97. Classification (GTDB taxonomy): domain Bacteria; phylum Pseudomonadota; class Alphaproteobacteria; order Rhizobiales; family Beijerinckiaceae; genus Methylocystis; species Methylocystis rosea. The sequence goes on along the minus strand of NZ_KB889963.1, from coordinate 1,047,973 downwards.
TTTAAACGCGCGGTTCCGCCGCACCAAGGCCTCAAATTGCGGACGGTCCCGCATGAAAATACGAAGGACGACGAACACGTCCGTCGCAAGCGACTGGGCGCCGATATCCACAAGCCCCTGTATATCCAACACGATCATCTCGAATACGAACCACTCGCCCTTTTGCAGGTTCAGCAGGTAGCTCGCAAGCAGCTGATTCTGCTTCGGTGAAACTGTCGCAACCGCTTCGCGCGATCCGAGACTCGACTGCTCCCTACGCCGCGACACCGACAACATTGGACGCTCCCGTCTTGTTTTCGTGCTCTGCTCAAGGCGCTGTTGCCGCTCTTGCGGCGGCATTTACTTGGAGAGATCGACTCCTACGGCATAAGAGCATGCTCGCGGGCGAGGCAAAATTGGTAGACATACGTAAGAGGACTATTGAGTCAGCCAGTTTGGTGTATTCAGGGTATAGAGGCATTGGCGCATCGGACAAAAGCAAGAGAACAGAGCGCACGTGGGACGGGAAAGACTCCGTTACTCAGTATCAGGCCAGCCAGAGCGAACACTTAACGAAGTCTTACCGTCAAAGGCAGTTCTTAACTCTGGGGCTGAGACCCCGGCCTCACGAAACGGGCTGGAGCACCGATCGACTCTGATCGTTCAAAAAATCGAATTTCTACGTAAGATTACGAGCTTGGCAGCCGCTTAGTCTCAGCAAATATGAACATCGCTCAGCCGCCTTTCGAAAAGGTAAGCCGGCGCCGTTGCTTGGTGCTGTTGAGCGGCTTCTGCAGCTTCGGTTGTTGCGGAGGCGTCTTCGACGCAGAATTGGAGCGCGACTGATGGATACGGTTTCGGCGGCCACCAAGTCCCGGAGGGGTTTCGCGTCGATGACGCCGGAGCGGCAACGTGAAATTGCGCGCAAGGGCGGCAAGAGCGTGCCGGGCGACCAGCGCAGTTTCGCCAAAAATCCCCAGCTTGCGTCGTCGGCGGGACGCAAAGGCGGGCTTGCCGTCAACGCGGCAAAGCGCAGTTTTTCTGTCGATCGCCAGCTTGCGTCGCAAGCTGGAAAAAAAGGGGGCCATGCGTCGCGCAACACGCGCACAGAGAATGACGTCATTTCAGGAGGCGCATGAAAAATCGTCGCGCCGGCGCCGCTGCTCGCGCCTGACGCGCCTTTCGCGCCGCAGCGAGGACTGGCGATCGCGGCGCTGATTGTCGCCGGGGAATCGGTTTTTCTGCTGCCTTTCGTATTGCCTCGCGTATTCCGGCCCACGCTCCTCGATGTGTTCGGCATCACCAATCTCGAACTCGGCGCCGCCTATTCGGTTTATGGCGTGGTAGCAATGGCCGCGTATTTGTTCGGCGGCCCGCTCGCCGACAGATATCCCGCACGCACAATGTTAACTGTCGCATTGACTTCCACCGCCGTCGGCGGCTTTGTGATGATGGCGGTTCCATCCCCATCGACGCTGGCGATCTTATACGGGTATTGGGGAATCACCACGATCGCGCTGTTCTGGGCGCCGTTGATTCGCGCCACGCGTGAGTGGGGCCTTAACTTTTCGCAAAGTCGCGCATTTGGAATGCTCGAGGGCGGCAGAGGCGCGCTGGCGGCCGTCATGGCGTCGATCATGGTGGTCCTGTTCGCCGCGCTGCTACCAGAAGACAGCGAGACGGCCAGTCTCGCGACGCGCACGGAATCATTGCGATGGATCATCCTGCTGATGTCCGCGATGACCTGCGGAGCCGCCTTGCTCATCTGGCTGGCGCTGCCGGAGCGTAAAACGCCGGCGCAAGCAAGGGCGTCGTTAAGCGACATCGCCCGCGTGTTCGCGATGCCGTCAGTCTGGCTGCAGGCTGCGGTGATCCTATGCGCTTATGTGGGCTTTAAGGCGATCGACGACTTTTCGCTGTACGCCAACCAGGTCATTGGTCTGAATCAGGTAGAGGCGGCGCGGGCCGGCGTCGCATCGCTCTGGATACGACCATTTGCCGCCATTAGCGCCGGCTACCTGGCTGAGCGGCTTGGCGCGCCGTTCATGATCATCGGCTGTTTCGTGCTTCTCGCAGCCGGGAGCTCCGTGCTGGCCTCCGGCGCGATTGGCGCGGGCATGGTATGGACGTTTGTTTTGACGATCGTCTTCACCAGCATCGGCATCTTCGCGCTGCGCGGCCTGTATTTCGCGATCATGCAAGATGGCAAAATTCCTATGGAGCACACGGGAAGCGCAGTTGGCTTGCTATCGGTGATCGGCTACGCGCCGGATATTTTTATGGGGCCGCTCATGGGATATCTGCTCGACCGGTGGCCCGGGGCCGCCGGGCACAATTACGTGTTCTCGGTCGTCACCCTATTCGCGATGTTCGGAGTGATCGCCAGCTACATTTTCGCGCAACGCGCCCAACTTCAGACCAACCTGTGAGCCGCTAAACCGCCTGAAGCGCGCATGACTGCGGCGCGGAGCTGTTCGGCTAAACGCTCGTCCTCCGGACGAGCATCGCCAACATATTCGTCGCCGGAACGAAGCTATGTGGTTGCGGCGCCGTCAGCCATAAACGTCGGCTCTTTCTTACTCGGCCGCCCGTTTCATCTCCGGATAGGTGCAGTGCGCCTCGGCGGCGGCTTGCCGCGCGCGCAGCGGTATGACTTTAGCCTCGACGAAAGGCAATCTGAGTGACGACCAGACGTCGACCAGCGCCTCAACGAGTTCGGCGACATGCGCCTCATTGTGGCGCGGCGTCGGCGTGATTCGCAGGCGCTCCGTGCCCAGCGCAACGGTGGGATAATTGATCGGCTGAATGTAAATCGAATGGCGCCGCAGCAGCAGATCGCTCGCCTCCTTGCAGCGCGCCGCATCTCCCACCATCACCGGCACAATGTGCGATCTGTTGTCCATCACCGGCAGGCCGGCTGCGCGCAAGGCATGTTTCGTCAACATCGCCATGTGCTGATGACGCGCGCGTTCTTCTCCCGAATGTTTGAGATGGCGAACGGCGGCGCGCGCGCAGGCCGCAACCATCGGCGGCAGCGTGGTGGTGAAGATGAATTGCGGCGCGTAACTGCGCACCGCATCGACGATTGCCGGGCTCGCGGCGATATAGCCGCCGAGCGCGCCGAAGCCCTTGGCGAGCGTGCCCTCGATGATGTCGATGCGGTCTTCGACGCCTTCGCGTTGACAGATGCCGCCGCCGCGCGCGCCATACATGCCGACCGCGTGCACTTCATCGACATAGGTGAGCGCATTGTACTTTTCAGCCAGCGCGACGATCTCCGCGACCGGCGCAATGTCGCCGTCCATCGAATACAGGCTTTCGAAGACGATCAGCTTGGCCCGCTCCTTGCCGGCCGCCTTAAGCAATTCCTCGAGATGGTCGACGTCATTATGACGCCAGATCTGCTTTTCGCACCCCGACCGGCGAACGCCTTCGATCATCGAATTGTGATTGAGCGCGTCGGAAAGAATGAGACAATTCGGCAGCAGCGACGCGATCGTCGAAATGCCGGCGAGATTGGAGATCCAGCCCGAGGTGAAGACGAGCGCCGCGGGTTTGCCATGCAGATCGGAGAGTTCCGCCTCGAGCTCGACGATCGGATTGTGGGTGCCGGAGATGTTGCGCGTGCCCCCCGCCCCGGCGCCGTGGCGGTCCAGAGCGTCTCGCGCCGCGTCGACCACGGCGCGGTGTCCGCCCATCCCGAGGTAATCGTTGGAGCACCAGATCGTGACTTCGCGAGGCGCATGCTCTTCGCCCTCGGGACGCCACAGCGCAGTGGGAAAGCGAACGGCGTCGCGTTCGAGATTGGCGAAAACCCGGTAGCGCTTCTCCATCTTCAACCGCGCGATCGCCGATTGGAAATGCTGGTCGTACGTCAAAGCCATCGGATTCATGTGACTCTCCATCGGCGTAACTTCCCTAGACGCGCCATTCTGCGGGCGCTAAACCTCACTGACGCGCGAGCGGCGCAGAGGCGCCTCGATCGCGACGATACGAAGCGAGTCGTATTCATTCGCTTCGTCCGGACACCCTTCTTTGACGCCCCACGACCAGAGCGCGTTGGCGCGTAGCGGCGCGACGAGAAACCAATGCTCTGCGACGGCGAGCGCCATGAGCGTCGCGAGAATTGTAAAGCCGACAAGCTCGAACGCCGTCGTCGCGACGAGCGCTTTTTGCGCGATCAGCACGGTGACGATGGTCGAGGCGCTAACCGAGAGCGGGAAAAAGAGGTTCATCGGCCTGCGCGTCATGAAGGTCGCCAGATAGCGTAAATGCTCCGGCAGCAGCTCTTCGCTTAGGTTTGGCGCGCCGAAATAGAGATTGAGCTTGGCGCTCGTATGCATCCACCAAAGAATGAGAAAGGTCCATGCGCCAATCTGATTGGGCTGATTGCGAGTCAGCGCGACGAGCGCGACTGCGCACAGGATGATCGCGATTTCGTGATAGAGGCTCGTGCGCACCGCCTCGACGAAGCGGGGCCAGCCGCGCAAATGCGGCGGACAGGCCGTTTTTCGCGGACCCGTGATGAAGCCCATGTAGTAACTCACGAGCTGCCAGGCCCACGCGGTCAGTCCGCAAAGGAACGCGTAGTAGGCGGACGAGGCCGTCGTTTCGCTGCGCGTCGCGACGATGCCCCATAGCGCCAGCGCGAACAGCGCGGTCGCGCCCGCCATGCTCCACACGAATGTGCGGCGAGAAAGGCCGTCGAGATAGAGCAGCACGCCGGTGCTCCCCCACCAGAGCAGGAGCGTTGCGACGATCGGCGGTGCATAGTCGGACATACGGCGCTCCTCACCACACCGGCGCAAGACGAATTTGCGCCGGCAGCGCGTTGGATTTCGCTGGGACAAAATAGAGACGCGCGAAGGTCGCGGCCGCCGCTGCGGTCAGCGCCGCCTGCTTGGCTCGGGCGACGACGCCCTTCTGCTTCTTTGCCGCGGCGATCGCGCGTTCGATCGCCACAAGACGGTCGAGGCCGGGTTTGAACAGCGGATGATCAAGATCGAGCGTGATCGGAAAGACCTGGCGCGAAATCTCGGTCGTCAGCCGGAACACCTTGAAGTCGTAGTCGTCGGGATGCATGCCGATCGCCGCGTGGAACGCGGGGCGGCAATGATCGCGCACATACATGGTCGCGAAAACGGCAAGCAGGAAGAATTTGATCCAGTAAACATTGATGCCCGAGACGAGCTTCGGATTCGCGCGCATCAGCAATGCGAAGGCCTCGCCGTGGCGGAACTCGTCGTTGCACCACTTCTCGAACCACTTGAAAATCGGATGGAAGCGGCGTTCCGGGTGACGCTCGAGCTGGCGGAAGATGGTGATATAGCGGGCGTAGCCGATTTTCTCGGACAGGTAGGTCGCGTAAAAAATGAACTTCGGCTTGAAAAACGTATATTTCTTCGTCTTCGTCAAGAAACTCAGATCGATGCCGATGCCGAAATCCTTCAGCGTATCGTTGATAAATCCAGCATGGCGCGCCTCGTCGCGGCTCATGAAGCCGAAGAGGTCCTTCATGTCCTGGTTGTGGGCGCGCTTTTTCATTTCGGCATAGAGCACGCAGCCTGAAAACTCCGCGGTGATCGAGCTGATGAGAAAGTCACGGAACTCCTTGTCGAGTTCTTCGGAGTAGACGAAGGGGGCGTCGAACTCCTCGGTGCGCTGGAAATGCTTATTGTTGGGGTCAGAGCGCATCTCTTCCATCAGCGCATCCCACTCCTTGCGCACAGGAGAGACGTCCGTCTTGTCAAGCTCAGCGAAATCCGTGGTGTAGAAGCGCGGGCTCAGAAGGGTATTTTCCTGGGCGACGCGGGTCGCTTCGATCGAGACGTTGTGGCGCAACGGGGCGTTCATAGCGCTCTCCTGTTCGTGAAGCTGACGTCGTAAAGTTCGGTGAGCTCGAAATTGCCAAGAAAGCGCGCCCACAGCCGTTCGATGAGGCCGGCGCGAATGATCGTCGCGCGGCGCTCGACCGTGACCCGATAGCCGAAAGGCGCTTCAACTGGCGCATTTTGCACGAGCACGCGATCGCCGGGCCTTATTTCGAAATCGCCTTCGATCTCGACGTGAGCGAAGAGGCTTTCGGCCGTATGGCCGATCTCGACCCTGCAGGGCGCGTCGAACGTCTGGCGGGTGATGGGGAGCAACCAGTTCATGGCTCGCGCCTCCTTTCGGTAAAGAGCTGCGCGAAGGCGCGCGCATTGTCCGGTCCGAAGGCGTCAAGATTGACCCGTCGCCCGGTCGCCGAGTCTTCGAGCGAAACCGTGCCGTCGCTCCAACGCGTCAAAGCAAAAGGCGTCGATGCGTCGAGGCCCGATCGGCGCCGCTCGCGCGCGAGCCCGCGCAACGTCGAACGAATGAAGCCGTAGGAGCCCGGCTGCACGACATAAAAGAGCGCGCCGTCACGGGCGTCGCGCACGGAGACCGAGCCATCATTGCGATCCTCGAAGAGCAATGCGAGACTCTCGACCGCATTCCTCAACGGCATATGCACCGCGCCGACGCCAGTGAACCTGGTCAAACCCGTCGAAAGCAGAGCAAACAGGATTAGAACGCCGGCGCCGCGTAGGATCGGGCGCGGCACGCCGTCATGTGCGCTTAAAGGCGTTTGAGTCTTGCCGATTGACGCCTGGCTCATGATCGAAGCCCTCCTTCCCCGTTACGCTGCGACTGCATCGCCCGCCGGCATGCTTGCTTTTTGCGACGAAGCGGATGCGACCGCGTCGTCTTCGCCAATCAAGAACATGTCGCCACGTTCGGCCGCGGCCGCGACAAGCGCGCGCCCCAAGATATCGCCGACATGTCTCGCATCGGCGAGGCCGCGCAGCGCCGGCTCTGGATGCGCGAAGCGGAACGGGCGCGCGAAGGGCCAAAGATGCAGGTAGCCGATTCGCTTGTCGGGTGAGAGCGTCAGCATGACATCGCCCGAACCGTCGCTTTCGATGCGCAAGCCCGCGGTTCTAATCTGCGAAAACGGCAGATTGTAAAAGACTTGTAAGGCGACCCCGATCTTCATCACGACGCGGCGCGAGGTGATAATGAAGAGCGCCGTGCGCGCCGAGGCCCAGGCGAGCAAGGCAAGCAGCGCCAGCGCGCCAAGACCGATCGCCAGGGTGCGAGCGCCCGCCAGCGCGGCGGACCCCGCCCCAGATTCAACCGCAGCATCGAAGACGTTCCACGCGGTCAGCGCCGCGAAGTAGCCGGCGACAACGTCGCCTCGGTAGGCGCGGCGGAAGAGACTCGTCCACTGAGGACGGCCGTGCCACAGGATGCGCTCTCCTTGTGGAACGTCTTCCGGCAAGAGCTTCTCGAGATTGATGGCCTTCACAGCAGCGGCTCCACTCTTGCGGGCGTCGCGTAGAGCGTGCCCGCGCCATAATAGGCGGCGATCTTTTCTTCCTCGAGCAGCGTCACCTGATCGGGATTGCGTGTCCTTGGAACGTTGGCGAACTGATCGGCAAGGATCGCTTCGACATGGATCTGTCGCCTTGCGCCGTCGACCTTGGCGAAGGGCACGGGCAGAAGGACGTCGCCTTGACCCTCGCTCAGCGTGACTTCATAGAAGCGCAGAAAGTCTTCCGCGCGATCAACCCAGGCGTCCTTGATGACGCCGGCGACGCGTCGATCCGCGGCGACGACCTCCATGCCAATGGGATTGGGATCTTCGCTCGACACCGCAAAATTTGTGGCGACGCGCAATGGCGCGATAAGATCGCGGCCGTCGTGCATTTTCTCCGGCACATCGACGCGCAGCGCGTAGGCCCCGGGTCCCACTTCCGCGAGCATAGGATCGCCGTTCGGCGTCAGCGGCGCGCCAGGCCAAACGGCCACTTTCGTGGCGTTCGGCGTTCGCGTATCGCGTTCAAAATTCGGCGCTTGAATTTTTGCGCCGTCCCCCCGCAGGAAGGTCTTGGGCGTTGGGATCAGCAAGAAGCCGCGATCCCTCTGCGGACCAACTTCGGACTCCAGAGGATAGCCCTCGCGGCGATCCTCACGGCGCAGATAGAAAACGAGGCCGGCGAAGAAGATGAAGAAGGCGTAAAGGACAACCTGCGCGACATCGATGTTGCTGGTGATGGCTCCGCGTATCATTGCATCACTCCGGAGTTGAAACTTGACGTGGGAACGAGATCGAAGTCCGTCGGCGCTTCGCTATCCTGCTTCTTAAAGCGGACCAAAGGTCCGATCGCGACGACCGTCGCGAGCAGCAGGAGGATTTCGATGGCGTAGACGATGGCATAGCCGCTGGCAGGACTCACAAGCGCCTCGCCCAGCGCGCCGCTGGCGGCAAGCATGGAGCCCGCGTCATTGATCACGCCGCTCGCCGCAATGGCGAGACCGGCCGCGGTCGCCTGCGCGGCGCCCCATGCGCCGAGCGCAAGCCCACGATCTTCCGGCCTGGCCGTCTGCATGGAGGCGGTGAGCGTGCCATGCGCAAAAAGGCCGCCGCCAAGGCCAATCAGCGTGACGCCGATGCTGAACAGCGTCGAAGAGTCCGCCGGCGCCGCGAAGATCACCGCGAAGAAGGCGACGACGCCGACAACCGCGCCGACGCCGGCGACGCGGTGAGGGTCGGCGCCGCGCGTCAGCCATCGCGCCGCGATGGCGAGTCCTACGCCGCTGCCGAGCGCCAGCATCGCGGTGAGCGCCGTCGTCGCGCTGACAGGCAAGTGCAGCACGCGCCCGCCATAGGGCTCGAGTAGAATGTCTTGCATGCTGAAGCCGGCGGTGCCGAGCGCGGTCGCGAACAGCCGCCGTCGCGCCCGGCCGGTGCTCGCGAAACGCTTCCAGGCTTCCGAGAAGTCGACGTTCTGCACGGGCGGGAGAGCGCCGCGCGCTTCCTGTTTCCAAAGCGCCACGCAATTCAAGACCATCGTCACGACGGCGGCGCCCTGCACGACTTGAATGAGGCGGATGGCGCTGAAATTCGCGAGCAGCGCGCCGAAGGCGAGCGCGCTTACGCCCATGCCGACGAGCAGCATGGCGCACAGCAGCGCGACGACGCGCGGGCGCGTATGAGCCGGCGCGAGATCGGTGGCGAGCGCGAGGCCAACAGTCTGCACGGTGTGCAGACCCGCGCCGACGAGAAGAAACGCCAAGGCCGCCGCCGCCTGTCCGATAATGATCGGTCCCGTCGTATCGCCGGAGAGGATCAGCAGCGAGAACGGCATGATTGCGAGGCCGCCAAATTGCAGCATGGTGCCGAACCAGATGTACGGCACGCGCCGCCAGCCGAGCACCGAGCGATGCGTATCGGAGCGAAAGCCGATGAGCGCGCGCAATGGCGCAAAGAGCAGCGGCAGCGACAGCATCAGCGCGACAAGCCAGGACGGCACGCCGAGTTCGACGATCATCACGCGGTTCAGCGTGCCGATGAGCAGCACCGCCGCCATGCCGACCGTCACCTGGAACAGCGAGAGCCGCAGCAGACGCGGCATCGGCAGTTCGGCTGAGCCTGCGTCCGCAAAGGGCAGAATCTGCGGACCGATGCGCATCAGGCCTTTGACCAGAACGGCGCTGGCGCGGTTCATGAGCGTCGCGCCTCCACAGCCTGCGAGATATAGAAGCCGCTCACGATCTTCCCGCTTTGCGCGACGCGCCAGTCGCCGAGCGCGTTCTGCGCCGCCATGTGGCGTTCGAGTGAAGAAAGCGCGATCGGCGCAATGGCCGGGGAGCGATTCCCGCGCGGGAACAACTGCCCGAGGGCGTGCATCGCTGCGAGAGCCGCCGTGCGCGGCGCGATGGTGAAGATCAGCTTGCTGTCGACGCGCGGCGCCAGACTGGCGAGCGTTCGCGCGATATCGGCGCCCTCGTAATGGATCAGACTGTCCATCGCGACGACATGATCGAAAGGGCCGAAAGCGGGATCGAGCATGTCGCCGACTGCGAAGGTCACGCGGCCCGCGCCAAAATCGCGCGGCGCGCGCTCCTGCGCCAGACTGATCAGCGTCGGCGAAAGATCGACCGCAACGACCTCGGCGCCACGTCGCGCCGCCTCAATCGCCAACGCGCCCGTGCCGCAACCGGCGTCGAGCAAGCGCTGGCCACGAAGGTCTTGCGGCAGCCAGGACAACAGCCTGTTGCGCATGGCCTCACGGCCGGCGCGCACCGTGGCGCGAATGCGATTGACCGGCGCGTCGGAGGTCAGGCGCTTCCATGCCTCGACCGCGGTCCGGTCGAAATAGGCCTCGAGTTCGCCGCGTCTTGCGACATAGCTTGGCGTCGTCATCAGTCGAATCCCAAAAATTCGAAGAGATCGCGATCCTTCATGGGCGCAGCGTCGAGCGGCGCGTAGCCGTTCCACAGCTCATCCGCGAGGCGCAGATATTCGTTCTGCACCGCCTCAAGCTCGGGCGAGGGCTCCATCTCAAAGAGCGTCGATTTCTTGAGGCGGCTGCGGCGGATGACATCGAGATCGGGGAAATGCGCGACGCGCCTGAGGCCCACCGCCGCATTGTAGCGGTCGATCTCATTGGTCGCGACGCTGCGATTGGCGATGACGCCGCCAAGCCGCACCTCGTAATTCTTCGACTTCGCGCGGATCGCGGCGACGATGCGGTTCATCGCGAAGATGGAATCGAAGTCATTGGCCGTGACGATCAGCGCCCGGCCGGCATGCTGCAGCGGCGAGGCGAAGCCGCCGCAGACGACGTCGCCGAGAACATCAAAGATCACGACGTCGGTATCTTCGAGGAGATGATGCTCCTTGAGGAGCTTCACCGTCTGGCCGACGACATAGCCGCCGCAGCCCGTGCCGGCCGGCGGACCGCCGGCCTCGACGCACATCACGCCATTGTAGCCTTCGACGACAAAGTCCTCGACGCGCAATTCCTCGGAATGGAATTTCACGGATTCGAGCGCGTCGATCACCGTCGGCGCGAGCCGCTTGGTGAGCGTGAAGGTCGAATCATGCTTGGGATCGCAGCCGATCTGCAGCACGCGCTTGCCGAGTTTTGAAAATGCGACGGAGAGATTCGACGACGTCGTGCTTTTGCCGATCCCGCCCTTGCCGTAGATGGCGAAGACCTTCGCGGCGCCGATGCTGATCGCCGGATCCAGCTCGACCTGAAAGGAGTCGGTTTCGACCGGCTTGCGGATCGGAATGTTCATGCCGCGATCTCCTCGACGACGCCTTCGAGCCGGTCTTCGAGCTCTTCGCTCGCCTGCTGCAGCGCCGCCAGCGTTTCCTCGTTCGGCGTCCAGTATCGGCGCTGATGCGCCTCAATGAGACGGTTGGCGATTCGCGCCGAGGCGATCGGATTGAGCTGCGCCAGACGTCGCCGCATCTCGGCGTCGAGCACATAGGTCTCAGTCAGGCGCTGATAGACCCATGGTTCGACTTGCCCGGTCGTCGCCGACCAGCCGAGCGTGTTCGTCACATGCGATTCGATGTGGCGCACGCCTTCGTAGCCGTGCTTGAGCATGCTCTCGTACCATTTGGGGTTGAGCGTGCGCGTTCTGGTCTCCAGCGACACCTGCTCGTTGAGCGTGCGCACCACACCCTCGCCCCTGGTCTGGTCGCTGATGTAGACAGGCGTGGCGACGCCCTTGGCGCGCTTTACCGAACGGCTGACGCCGCCAAGCGTGTCGAAGTAATGATCGATGGTGGTGACGCCGAGCTCGACCGAGTCGAGGTTCTGATAGGCGAAGTCGACGCCGGAAAGGACGCTCTGCAGCACCTCATTGCGTCGCGTTGGCTGTCCGGAAACGCCATAGGCGAAGCCCTTGCGCCGCATATAGGCCTCAGCGAGCTGATCTTCGTCTTCCCAACAGCCGCCGTCGATCATTGTGTTGACGTTCGCGCCATAGGCGCCGTCAGCGTTGCCGAAGACGCGGAGCGCCGCGGTTTCCATATCGCCGCCAAATTGGCCTATGAAAGCCAGCGCGTGTTTGCGAACGAAATTCTGTTCCACAGGCTCGTCGGCGGACGCCGCCAGCAAGCACGCCTGCGCCAGCAGTTTGATCTGCAGCGGCAGGAGATCGCGGAAGATCCCCGAGAGCGAAATCATCACGTCGATGCGCGGCCGGCCGAGTTTTTCCAGCGATAGAAGCGTCGCGCCGGCAAGCCGGCCGTAGCCATCGAATCGCGGCTCCGCGCCGATCAGCGCCAGCGCCTGAGCGATCGGCCCGCCTTCCGTCTTGAGATTGTCGGTGCCCCACAGCACCAGGGCGATCGTTTCCGGCAGGTTGCCGCCGTCGCTCATGTGGCGTTCGATGAGCCGCGCCGCCTGCCGCGCGCCATCCCGCACGGCGAAGACGCTCGGGATGTGGAACGGATCGAAGCCGTGCAGATTGCGGCCCGTCGGCAGCACGTCGGCCGTGCGCAAGACGTCGCCGCCTGGCACGGGTCGCACAAAGCGACCGTCGAGCGCATGGATCAGCGCCTTAAGTTCGTGATCCTGCGCGAGCGCGGCGTCGGCGCGCGCAAGCATGTGCAGCGTCTCGGCCGCCGCCTCATTGTCGGCGAGGCTTTCGGGCGAAGCGCCTTGCGTCAGCGCCTCGATTGTCTCGCGCTCAATTTGCGCGCCCGACGCCTCGGACATCGCCAGCAGCATGTCGATCCGCGCGTCCAGCGCCATGGGTTCGCCCACGATATGCAGGCCGTGCGGGATGAGCGTGTATTCGAGTTCGAGAACGGCTCTCGCGAGTTTCGCAATCTGCTGTTCCGCCGCGCCGCGCCATGCCGGCTCCGCCGCACAAAGGTCGAGCGCCGCCGCCTGAGTTTGAATGAGTTCGGCGAGTTCATTGCGCTCGCCCGTCTCGGAGGGGCTGACGCCGCGCCAGCGAGCGATCGAAGACTTCAATTCGTTCAGTCCCCGATAAAGCCCGGCGTTGGCGACCGGCGGCGTCAAATAGCTGACGAGCGTCGCGCCGGAACGGCGCTTGGCCAGCACGCCTTCGGACGGATTGTTGGAGGCGTAGAGATAGAAGTTTGGCAGATCGCCGATGAGTCGGTCGGGCCAGCAGTCAGCGGAGAGGCCTGTCTGCTTGCCGGGCATGAATTCGAGCGCGCCATGCGTGCCGAAATGCAGCACGGCGTCGGCGCCAAAATCCTCGCGCACCCAGCGATAGAAGGCCGAGAAGGCGTGCGTCGGCGCAAAGCCTTTCTCGAACAGCAGCCGCATCGGATCGCCCTCATAGCCGAAGGCGGGCTGGACGCCGACGAAGACATTGCCGAAGCGCGCGCCGTAGATATGGATTGAGCCGCCGTCGCTCTGATGCCGCCCAGGCGCCGGACCCCATTGCGATTCGATGTCGCCGAGCCACGTCTCTCGGCGCACATGGTCGTCGGCGGCGACCCGCTCGTGGACGTTGGCCTGGGCGCCAAAACGCGCGGCGTTGCCTTCGATGACGGCTGTGCGCAGCGCCTCGACCGTCGCCGGCGGCTCAATCGCGTAGCCGCTGCGCGTCATTTCCTGCAACAGGAGGTGAAGGGATTCAAACACGGAGAGAAAGGCGGCGCTTCCCACCGCGCCGGCGTTCGGCGGAAAATTGAACAGCACGATCGCGACTTTTCGCGCCGCTCTCTCGGACCGTCGCAGAAGGGCGAGCTTTTCGACCCGTGCGGCGAGCATCTCCGCTCGCTCGACGCAGACCTGCATGTCCCGCGCGCCGTCGCTTGCCGGGAAAACGCAGTTGCGAACGCAGGCCGCGCATAATCCCGCGTCCTGCGGACGTCCGCCAAAAATCATCGGACCTGTCGAGCCATCGAGCTCCGGAATGGAGACCATGATGGTGGATTCGACCGGGAGCAGGCCGCGATCCGAGCCGCGCCATTCGGCCAGAGTCTGAAACTCAACCGGATGCGCCGCAATGTAGGGAACGTCGAGTTTGGCGAGAATTTCCTCGGCCGCTTTCGCGTCATTGTAGGCGGGGCCGCCGACGAGCGAAAATCCGACGAGCGAGACGAGCGCATCGATGATAGGTCTGCCGTCGCGCAAGAAGAAGTTCTCGATCGCCGGACGCGCGTCGAGTCCGGTGGCGTACGCCGGAATGACCTTGAGTCCGCGCGCCTCCATCGCCGCGATGACGCCGTCATAGTGGCGTGCATTGTCCGCGAGCACATAGGAGCGCAACACGAGTAGACCGATCGTCGCCTTGGCGCCGCCGGCGGGCTCGGGCAATTGATCGAGCCTTTCGCTCACCCTGCCCGGCAAGCGCGGGTGGTAGAGGCCGACTTCCGGATATTCGATCGGCGCATGGGGATTCAGCGCGCCGCGCAACATGCGCCGCGGGCCGTCAGCGTAACGATCGATGAGCAAGCGGACCATATTGGCGATGTTCTCGTCCGAGCCCGCGAGCCAATATTGCAGCGTCAGGAAGTAAGCGCGCACATCCTGCGCCGTTCCTGGTATGAAACGCAGGATCTTGGGCAGACGCCGAAGCATTTTCATTTGCTTGGCGCCCGCGGCCTCCGACTTGCCCTTCTTTCCGCGCAAGCGTTTCAGAAGCGACATGAAGCCGGAAGTGGGCGCGCTCATGTCGAAGCGTCCCATGCGGGTCAGCTTCGCGACATCGCCCGCCGACATGATGCTGATCATGGCGTCGCAATGATCGCGGCGCGCCGCAAGGGCTGCAAGCAGAGGCGTGAAATGTTCTTCCAGGAAGAGCATGGCGTTGACGATAATGTCCGCCTCAGCGATCTCCGTGAGACAGGCGTCGAGCGCCTTGGGGCTGGCGGCGAATTCGGACGCCGCGTGGACGCTGAGGGTAAGACCGGGGATTTCGCGTGAAAGCGCTCGGCGGGCGCGATCGGTCGCGGCAGCCACATGCGTGTCCATCGTCACGATGACGACTTTCACAGGCGTCGCCTCAGCGTGCGAAATGCGCTTTTGCGTCATAGAGCGTCTCGACGGTGATGGTCGCAAGGCCGCGCTCGGCGGCGAATTTTTCGGTGTTTCGGCGCGCTTTGCCGCGCACGAAGAAGGGGATCTTCTTGAGCTCCTTCTCGGCGTCGTCGGCCCAGGCGAGGACGATGTCGCTCACGACCGCCGCTGAAGTTGGCCGCCGAGGCTCCTGTTCCTCTCCGAGATGCGAGGGCGCGGCGCCGTCATGGAATTCGACGTCGTCACGGAACATCGTCAGAAGATGCTCCTCAAGCCCCATCATCAGCGGATGAACCCAGGTATCGAAGATCACATTCGCGCCTTCGAACCCCATGTGCGGCGAATAGCGGGCGGGGAAATCCTGCACATGCACGGGCGCCGAGATCACCGCGCAGGGAAGGCCGAGCCGCTTGGCGATATGACGCTCCATCTGCGTCCCGAGCACGAGTTCGGGCTGCAGTTCGGCGACTTTCGCTTCGACGTCGAGATAGTCGTCGGTGACGAGCGCCTCGACCCCGTAGCGCGCGGCGGCCTCGCGAACGTCGCGCGCAAATTCGCGCGCATAGGTTCCAAGGCCGACGACCTCGAAGCCGAGTTCATCCTGCGCAATGCGCGCGGCGGCAATGGCGTGTGTCGCGTCGCCGAAGATGAAGACGCGCTTACCGGTGAGATAGGTCGAGTCAACCGAGCGCGAATACCAAGGCAGGCGCGAGTCATTCGTCTCCAAAGCCGTCGCTGGATTGATTTCGGCCATCCGGGCGACTTCCGCGATGAAGTCACGCGTCGCGCCGACGCCGAGCGGGATGCTGCGGGTGAAGGGCTGGCCATGCGCGCGCTCCAGCCATTGCGCGGCGGCGAGCCCGATCTCCGGATAGAGCAGCACATTGAAATCGGCGTCACCGAGGCGTGTCAGATCCTTCGGACTGGCGCCAAGCGGCGCGACGACATTGACTTCGACGCCGAGCGTGGCGAGCAGTTTTGCTATCTCGCGCACGTCATCGCGGCAACGAAAGCCCAGCGACGTGGGCCCAAGAATGTTGCAGCTCTTGCGATCGCGTGATGGCCTGTCGCGGCGCGCGCCGGCAAGGCCGCGCACGAGACGATAGAAAGTCTCCGACGCGCCCCAGTTTTCCTTTTTCTGATAGGCGGGCAGTTCGAGCGCAATGACGGGACACGGCAGATCGAGCGCCTTGGCGAGACCGCCGGGGTCGTCCTGCAGCAGCTCCGCCGTGCAGGACGCCCCGACGATCATCGCCTGGGGGGAGAAACGCTCATAGGCCTCGCGCGCCGCGCTCTTGAACAGTTCCGCCGTGTCCGCGCCGAGATCGCGCGCCTGAAAGGTCGTATAGGTCACGGGAGGGCGCGTATCGCGCCGTTCGATCATCGTGAAAAGAAGATCGGCATAGGTGTCGCCCTGCGGCGCATGCAGCACGTAATGCAAGCCGTGCATGGCCGCCGCGACCCGCATGGCGCCGACATGCGGCGGTCCTTCATAGGTCCAGAGCGTCAGCTGCATGGCCTAGACCTCGAGCCGGGCGCGGCGGTTGAGCGGCCGCGCGAAGAGTTCGGCGAGATCGCCGGCCTGGTCGTAACCCTGAATGGGCGAGAACAGCAGTTCGATCGACCATTTCGTCGCAAAGCCTTCCGCCTCCAGAGGATTGGCGAGACCAAGTCCGCAGACGACAAGATCGGGACGCGCGGCGCGACAGCGATCGAGCTGCCTTTCAACGTGCTGGCCTTCGACGATCGGCGCGTCATTCGGCAGCAGATCGAGTTCGGCCGCCATGTGACGACGATGCAGATAGGGCGTGCCGATCTCGACGATCCGCATCGCCATTTCGCGGGCGAGAAAACGCGCAAGCGCCGGCTCGAGCTGCGAGTCCGGGAAGAGGAAGACGCGCTTGCCGGCGAGCGCGTCGCGATAATGGGCGAGCGCCTGCTCCGCGCGCGCGCGCGCCGGCGACGTCACTGCGTCGAAACGCGCCTCGGAAACTCCGAAGGCGTTCGCTGCTGCGCGCAGCCAGAGCGTCGTGCCTTCAGCGCCGAGCGGAAACGGCGCCTCGATCCAGCGGGCGCCCCGCTCCTGCAGCGCATGCGCCGTATCGGCGAGGAAGGGCTGGGCGAGGAGAAACGACGTGTTGGGGCCGACCGGCGGCAGGTCGGCGGCGCGCCGCATGGGGAGGAAGCGAACGGGCGCGACGCCCAACACGTCGAAGAGGCGGGCGAACTGGTCCTCGACGATATCGGCGAGCGCGCCGACGACCAGCAGCGATTGCGAAACATTTTCCGGCTCGGGCGGAAGCGTTGGGACGAGAGCGGCGAGACAGGCGTCTTCGCCCTGCGTGAACGTCGTCTCAATGCCGCTGCCCGAATAGCTGAGAATGCGCACGCGCGGCGCGTGCTGTCTCGATTGGCGCGCGGCCGCCCGCGAGAGATCGATCTTGATCACTTCCGACGGGCAGGAGCCGACAAGAAACAGAAGCTTGATTTCGGGGCGTCGCGCCAGCAGCCGATCGACGACGGCGTCGAGTTCGTCGTCGATGTCGGCGACGCCGGCGAGATCGCGGTCCTCGAGAATGGCGGTGGCGAAGCGCGGCTCGGCGAAGATCATCACGCCCGCCGCCGACTGTATGAGATGCGCGCATGTGCGCGAGCCGACGACGAGGAAGAACGCGTCCTGAATCTTGCGGTGGAGCCAGACGATGCCGGTCAATCCGCAGAACACTTCGCGCTGGGCGCGCTCCTGAATGACGGGCGCAGCGTCGCAGGCGCCATTGGCGAGTCCCGAAAGTGGCGCGAGCGCATTCATAGCGCGCATTCCATTTCGGTTTTGTCGCGTGCAGGCTCCTGCAGGCGCGCGGCGCGCAGCTTGAGCAGGAACTGCGTGGCGTTGACGACATAGGCCGCGTAAGCGGCGAGCGCGAGGAACATCAGGCCGCGCGCATCGAGCCAACCACAGGCGAGCGCGGCGAGATAGGCCGTGTGCAGCGCCAGCACCAGCATGCTGAACACATCTTCCCAGAAGAACGCCGGGGCGAAGAGATAGCGGCCGAAGACCTCTTTCTCCCAGATGGAGCCGGTGATCATGATGGCGTAGAGCGCCAGCGTCTTGACGACGACCGACGCCGTCGCGGCGGCTTCGCCCTCTCCGGTGGCGAGATAGCGCAGCACGAGAATCAGGCTGACGAGAAAGACGAAGAACTGGGCGGGCGCGAGCACGCCCTGGACGAGGGTCCAAACCGACGCGTCGCGGCGGCGGCGCTCCTCAGCCGTATACAGCGGTCTGGCAATTTGAGGCCGGTGATCGCTCATGCCCGCTTCCTCGCGCCGCATTGTTTTTGCGAGTGATTTGCTCCGTTTGCGCGCGGTGCGTTTCACCCTTGGAGGAAGCTTAAGGCCGTTTGCCGGAAAGTGTCAACTAAAATTGACGTTATGTTTACATGACAAAACCGCCGTCCTGGTTTATGGTCCTTTGAAAGTAGGCGCCGGCGGGCGTCCCAGTTGGACTCGGAAAATTTTTATCGACGCGCGACGATTGCGACGCGTCCCGGCCATTACAGCGAGACTCGGCCGGAAGGTCTTGAGCAATGCGCGCAATATCGCATGCGAGCGCCGGTTGCGGCGTGGGGTGGCCGAGAGAGGCAGCCTTCTTGCTAAGCTTTGGGCGAGTTTGTAAGCATCAACGCACAGACCGCCTGTCGGAGAATCTGGTCGAAACCGAAAGAAACTCTTTGTGAGCGACGCGCCCTCCTCCGCGACCACGACGGGATTTCTAAGCGCCGACGCACGGCTCGGCGCGCTTGATGCGCAAGGAATCGCCGGCCTTCTCGCCGCCGCCGCCGATTTGACGCTCATCGTTGACGCGAAAGGCGTCATCATCGACGCGGCGGCCAGCGCCGAATGCAATGCGCCCGTGCGCGAATGGGTCGGTCGGCCTTGGATCGATACGGTGACAATCGAGAGCCGGCCGAAAATCGAAGCGCTGCTGCGCGACGCGCAAAAGGGGACGACGCCACGCGGGCGGCAGGTCAACCACCCGGCGCCTTCCGGCCCAGACCTCCCGATCCGCTACAGCGCCGTGCCGGCCGGCGGCGCCATCGTCGCGTTCGGCCGCGATCTTCGGCCGCTCGCCGCGCTGCAGCAGCGCGTCGCCGAGGCGCAGCAGGAGATGGAGCGCGAATATCACCGCATCCGCAACGCCGAGAAGCGCTATCGGCTGCTGTTCCAGCTCTCCTCAGAGGCGATCTTAATCCTCGACGGCTCCGGCAGTCGGATCGCCGAGGCCAATCCCGCGGCGGTCGCGCTGGTCGGCAAAGCCGCCAAAAAAATCGTCGGCGCCCCTTTCGGCGATCTCTTCGACGAGGCGAGCCGCCGCGCCGCGCAGTCTTTCGTCACCGCGCTGCTCGTCGCGCCGCGCGTCGACAATGTCCACGCCCAGCTCTCCGAAACCAGGGAATCGCTGCTGCTGTCTGGCGCGCTATTTCGGCAGGACGGCGCCGCCAACATCATTGTCATACTGTCGCGGATGGGCGGCGCAACGGCGCTCTCGGGCGAAAAGACCGGCATGCTCAACGCGCTCGAGCGGATGCCGGACGCCTTCGCGTTGACCGATAGCAACCGACGGATTCTTGCCGCCAATGCGGCTTTCGTGGATCTGGCGCAAGCCGGCTCGGAGGAACAGATGCGCGGCGAATCGATCGAGCGCTGGATCGGGCGGCCCGGGGTCGACGCCGAGGTGCTCTTCGCCAATCTCCAGACGCATGGCGTCGTGCGCCATTTCTCGACGCTCGCGCGCGGCCAATACGGCTCCTCCGAAGATGTCGAGATCTCCGCCGTCGACGTCGCCGAGGGCGCACGCCACTATCTTGGTTTTTGCATCCGCAGCGCCGGCTGGCGCGCCGGCCGCGAGCGGCTCGGCGGCCATGAGCTGCCGCGAACCGCCGAGCAGTTCGCCGATCTTGTCGGCCGCGTGCCGCTGAAGAATCTCGTGCGCGAAACCACCGATCTCATCGAACGATTGTGCATCGAAGCCGCGCTGGAGCTGACGCATGACAATCGCGCCTCGGCGGCCGAAATGCTCGGCCTCAGCCGCCAGGGTCTCTACACCAAGCTGCGCCGCTACGGGCTAGGCGACCTCGACGACGATGAAGCGGCGGGCGACGGCGAGTGACGCCGCGTCCGCAGCCTTTGTGTAAATCTAGGTTGACATAAATTAGCGTCAAGCATAGCGTCGCATGATGCAGACGCCGAAACCTGCCGCCGTTCTCGAGCTTCTCAAGCCCATCACATGGTTCGCGCCGATGTGGGCCTTTGCTTGCGGCATCGTTTCGTCTGGAGTCTCGCCACTCTCCCGCTGGTCCTTTGCGCTCGCCGGCGTGGTTCTCGCCGGACCGCTCGTTTGCGCGACGAGCCAGGCCGTCAACGACTGGTATGATCGTCACGTCGACGCCATCAACGAGCCGAACCGGCCAATTCCTTCCGGCCGCATTCCCGGCCGCTGGGGGTTCTACATCGCCTGCCTCTGGACCATGTTGTCGCTCGCCGTGGCGGCGGCGCTCGGCCTTTGGGTGTTCGCCGCCGCCGTGCTCGGCCTCGTTCTCGCCTGGATCTACAGCGCGCCGCCGCTGCGGCTGAAGCAGAATGGCTGGTGGGGCAATTCCGCCGTCGCGCTCTGTTACGAAGGCCTGCCCTGGTTTACCGGCGCCGCCGTCATGGCGGCCTCACTTCCGGATTGGCGCATCATCGCGCTCGCCCTGCTCTACAGCTTTGGCGCGCATGGCATCATGACCCTGAACGACTTCAAGTCGATCGACGGCGACCGTCGCATGGGCGTTCTGTCGCTGCCGGTGCAGCTTGGCGTCAATGAGGCGGCCCGCTTTGCCTGTTACGTCATGGCGGCGCCGCAGTTCTTCGTCGTCGGACTGCTCGCCTATTGGGAGCGCCCTGTTTATGCGGCGATCGTCGCGGCGCTGCTCGCCGGACAATTCGCGCTGATGCGCAGGCTTCTCGCACATCCCCGCGAACAGGCGCCCTTCTATAACGCCACGGGCACGACTCTTTACGTGCTTGGCATGCTCGTCAGCGCCTTCGCCATGCGTGGATAGGGGGACATCGATGAACGCGCCGCCGCTCGCCTGGTCCGGCATTATCCGGCTCGGACTTGTCCAAACCGCGCTCGGCGCCGTCGTCGTTCTGATGACCTCCACCATCAATCGCGTCATGGCGGTGGAACTCGCGTTGCCGGCCTTTGTGCCTGGGGTGCTCGTCGCCTCGCATTACGCGATCCAGGTTCTGCGCCCCGCCTGGGGATATGGCGCCGACGTCGGCGGGCGTCGCACGCCCTGGATCGTCGGCGGCCTCGCGGCGTTGGCGCTCGGCGGAATCGGCGCAGCGCTCGCCACGGCGCTTGCCGCGACAAACCTCGCCGCGGGCTTGGCGCTCGCCGCTTTCGCCTTTCTTCTCGTCGGCATGGGCGCCGGCGCGGCAGGGACGTCGGTGCTCGCCATGCTTGCGACGCGCGTCGCGCCTGAGCGCCGCGGCGCCGCCGCGACGACCGTTTGGGTGATGATGATCCTCGGCTTCGCGGTGAGCGCGCCGCTCGCCGGGCACTTTCTTGATCCCTTTTCGATGCAGCGCCTCGTCGTCGTCACGGCCTGCGTCTGCTCCGTGGCCTGGTTGACGGCGACGATCGCCGTCATTGGCTTGGAGACGGACGCCCCATCGCCCGTTTCGGCGGCGCAGAGGCCGCCCTTCCGTGCGGCCTTCATGCAGGTGTGGAGCGAGTCGGCGGCGCGCCGGTTCACCATCTTCATCTTCGTTTCGATGCTCGCCTACAGCATGCAGGAACTGCTCGTTGAGCCCTTCGCCGGCGTCGTCTTTGGCATGACTCCCGGCGCGACCACTAAGCTCGCTGGCCTCCAGCACGGCGGCGTTCTGCTCGGAATGATCGGCGTCGCGTTCGCCGCGACGGGGATTGGCGGACCGCGTCTGGGCTCGCTGCGGATGTGGACCGTCGCCGGCTGCGCCGCGTCAGCCGCTTCGCTCATCTGCGTCGCGGCAAGCGGCTACGCCGGACTCTCGCTGGCGCTGCGCGCATCTGTTTTCGCGCTTGGCATTTCAAACGGCGCTTTCGCGGTCGCCGCGATTGGATCGATGATGGGGCTCGCAGGCGAAGGCGCGCACGCGCGCGCCGGCACGCGCATGGGGCTGTGGGGCGCCGCGCAGGCCGTCGCCTTCGGTCTCGGCGGCTTCGGCGCGACGGTTCTGGTCGATCTCGCGAAACTCGCCGTCGTGACGCCGCTCGCGGCCTATTCACTCGTTTTTGTTGGCGAAGCCCTGCTCTTCGTCGTCTCGGCCGCGCTCGCGAGCCGAGTCGCCTCGCCGCAGCCCGCGCGCGCGAGCGCGCCATTGCCGCCGCATGTCGCGACGGCGCAGTCCTAAAGGAGCCGCTGATGAGTGAAGACGCGCTCTTTGACGTCGCTGTCGTCGGCGGCGGACCGGCAGGCGCGACGGCCGCGCATGATCTCGCGCGGCGCGGCCGCAAAGTCGCGCTCATTGACAAGGCAGGACGCATCAAGCCGTGCGGCGGCGCCATTCCGCCCCGGCTCATCCGCGATTTCGGCATACCCGATCATCTGTTGAAAGCGCGCGTCTCCTCGGCGCGGATGATTTCTCCCAAGGGGGTCGCCGTCGACATGCCGATCAAGGGCGGCTTCGTCGGCATGGTCGACCGCTGCGAATTTGACGAATGGCTGCGCTGCCGCGCGGCCGCTTATGGCGCGATGCGCGTGACGGGCGCCTATGAGAGGATCACGCGCGACGAAAACGGCATTACGCGCGTGCATTACCGCGCCAAGGGCGAAACCGAGCCGCGGGCTCTGCGCGCGCGCTTCGTCATCGGCGCCGACGGCGCGCTTTCCCAGGTCGGCCGCCAAGAAGTGCCCGGCGCCGACAAGACGCGCTTTGTCTTCGCCTATCATGAAGTCATCGAAACGCCGCCCGCCGAAGCCAGCGACCCCGATCGCTGCGAGATTCATTATCGCGGCGCGCTCTCGCCGGATTTCTACGCCTGGATTTTCCCGCATGGCGACACGATGAGCGTCGGCACGGGAAGCGCCAACAAGGGCTTTTCACTTAAAAACTCCGTGCGCGATCTGCGCGACGGCACGGGCCTCTCCGATGCAGCGACCGTGCGCCGCGAAGGCGCGCCAATTCCCCTAAAGCCGCTGAAGCGCTGGGACAACGGCCGCGACGTCATTCTCGCCGGCGACGCTGCGGGCGTCGTCGCGCCCGCGTCGGGCGAAGGCATTTATTACGCCATGCTCGGCGGCCGACTTTCGGCCGACTCTGTCGAAGAATGCCTGCGCACGGGAGACGCGCGCGCGCTCTCGATGGCGCGCAAGCGTTTCATGAAGCTGCATGGGCGGGTCTTCTTCATTCTCGGGATCATGCAATATTTCTGGTATCGAAATGATCGGCTGCGCGAGGCCTTCGTCAATATCTGCAAGGATCCTGACGTCCAGCGCCTCACCTGGGAGGCCTATATGAACAAAGAGCTCGTGCGCGCGGATCCGATGGCGCATGTGCGCATCTTCTTCAAGGATCTCGCGCATCTCTTGAGACTCGCCTCGCCATGATGGACTCGCTCGCGGCCGATCGCTGGACTCTCGTCGCAGTCGCGACCGCGAGCGTCGCGCTCGTGGCGCTGCTCGGCGGTCTCGCCACTGAAATCAGCGATTGGTACGAGGGCTTGAATTTTCCGTCATGGCGTCCGCCGAACTGGCTGTTCGGCCCGGCATGGACTTTGATCTTTTTGCTCACCGCGACGAGCGGCGTTCTCGCCTGGGAGCAGGCGCCGGACGATGGGGCGCGGGTGTGGCTTTTGGCGCTCTTTGCGATCAACGCCGTGCTGAACATCGCCTGGAGCCCGCTCTTCTTCAAGCTGCGGCGGCCCGACTGGGCGCTCGTCGAACTCGTTTTCCTGTGGCTGTCGGTCCTGTCGCTCGTCATCGCCGTCGGCGCGATCTCGACATCCGCCGCAGCATTGCTGCTGCCCTATCTCGCCTGGGTCAGTTTCGCGGGCTGTCTCAACTGGCGCATGGTCGAACTGAACAAGCCCTTCGCAACCTATTGGCCCAAGGCCAAACACCCGGCGGAACGCGCATGAGCGCCTTCGTGGTAAACCCGCAACTCATCGACTGGATCTTGATCCTCGTGGCGCTCGAAACCATCGGCGTTCTTGGTCTGCGAACACTCACCCGGCGCGGGCCGCCGCCAGCCGGCTTTCTCTGCAATCTGCTTGCCGGCGCGGCTCTGCTCGTCGCACTGCGCTGCGCCCTCGCGGGCGCGCCGACGCTGGCGATCGCCGCAAGTCTCGCCATGGCCTTCCTCGCGCATCTCGCCGATCTCGCGCTTCGATGGGAGCCGCGCAAGACTCAGTCGACGATCGGGAACGTGACGGCCAGCGCCCAGGCGAGTCCGAAGGCGGCGCCGAGCGCGCCGACGCGGGGATCGCGCGTGCGCGCATAGACCCATCTCCCAACGAGGCCATAGACCGTCAGCAGAATGACGATGACGATGGCGATAATGACGAGAAAGAACAGCCGCCTTGGATTCAGCGCCACCGCGATCGCAAGCGAGGCGATGAAGCAGAACTTGCTGAAGACATAGCCGCCGCGCGCGGCGCCCGGGCCGCGCGTCATCCATTCGTCGGCGAGAAAATAAAGCGCGCAACCGATAAACATTATTGGGACAAGCGGCGCGCGAACGCCCGTCGGCAGGTAAGAGATGACATAGGCGTCAAGCGGCAGGCCGAGAACGAGCGTGTACATAGCGGCAAGCGCGACGGCTGCGATGAGCAAGGGCTTCCAGCGCGGCGGCCGAAGGACTGGCAAGCCGCCTTTTGCGAGCCACAGGCCGGCGAATATCAGGACGCCGTAGACCGCGAGATGAGCGACGAGATAATCGCCGAGCAGGATCGGCAGGAAATCCGTCGGCGCCTTCCATAAGATAAGCGGTGTGAGCAACGCTGGCGCTATGGCGATGGGCGCCAAGCGCCGCCATGGCAGCCCTGCGCCAAGCGGAACGGGCGAGACTTGCGGTAGGAACTGCGCGAGCGGCCGCATCAGCGCAATGAGGCCCGCAAACAGCAGCGCGAGCCAGGGGCCGCGGGCGTCGATATAGCCGGACTCGCTTCTCCCGAACGCCGCGTTCACCCAATTGAGCGTCTCGGTCATCGCGTCGCGACTATAGAGAACGCCGATATGTTCGACGCCCCTCGCGATCGCCAGCCGGCGCCCGGTTCCACGCGCGATGTCGCCATAGGTGACGCCCGCCTGCGCCGTCCCGCCGGCTGCTTGCGAAACGACGCGCGCGCCCGCCTCGATCAGCCGTTGCGACTCCCATGCGCCGTCGATGATGATGAGATTTTTTGGCTGGTCGCGCGTGACGCCTTCGCCGAAAAAGGAAAACGCCGCGACCGCGGAGATCTGCGGATCGCGGATCGCGTGACGCACGACAAGATCCGTGGCCATCGAATGGCCGACAAGCGCGACCCGCCCATCGGCCCAGGGATTACGCTGCGCGAGGCGCACGACCTCGTTGATGTCGTTGAGGAGCGCCGCCGTGCTCGTTTCGAGTTTGGCGAGTCCGCCTGGCATAGGCGTCGGATTTCGGCCATGCCCGGAGAAGTCGAAGGTGACCGCCACATAGTTGTTTCGCGCGAGCGTCGTTGCGATCGGCGCCATCAATTGCTGAGAGCCGGAAAAGCCGTGGGCGATCACGATCGCCGGCGCCGGCGGACTGTCGGACTTGCGCATGACCGTGACAGGAGTCTCGCCGATGTGAAGACGTTCGATCACAAGACCGGTCTGGGTCTCCCATAAACCGTGAAGCGAGAGCGTAACGGCGCTGAACGCGACCAACGCAAAAAAAATTAAGCGCGTCTTTTTCATCGTGCTGCCCTGCTCGATGTCGCAGTGAGCGGATTCTAAAGCCCATTGCCGGGCTCTCGTATGTGTCCGTGCTGCATGACACACCAGAGCTTACCGCAAAGCTACCGTCAATTAAGCTTTACTATCGCGTTTTTGTGCGTTTGAATGCTTTACGAGCGGCGAGCGCCCGCTCCGGGTCAAACGGCGCACTCAGGAAACGTTAAAAAACTCTTCATTGTCATAATAATAGAGGCGGGGCCGCTCGCCCGAAAAAACCGGATGGCTGTCAAGATGTAGCGCTTGAAATGTCCGTTCGGAAGGTCGGAACGCAACAACGATGATTTCGGGGCATGGGCGCCGGCGGGCCATCGCCGTGTCGACCGGCTCGGGAGGCCAGACGATGACCGATCTAGGCGAATTCGATCCCGCTTCAGCCCGACGCGCGATCCCTCGCGCGACTCCCTGCCCGAATGAATTTCAAGAATGGCCCGAGCCTGACGTCCTCGTTCGATCCGACCTCCAGGCCCGACAGGCGCGACTCGCCTGCGTGATCCTCGACGACATCGTTCCACGTCTCCAGCTGATGCACCACGCGCTGTTGGCGCATGAACCGGAGAAGGCGTTTCAAACCGAGGAGATCGAAACCTTCGGCGCGCTGTTGACGCGCGACGACGGCGAAGAATCATCGGCGTTCTTCGACAAGATGCGCGCCAAGGGCCATTCGCTCGAAACGCTTTTCGTCGGACTTCTCGCCGAAGCGGCGCGTCACCTCGGCGTTCTTTGGGAAGAAGATCGCTGCGATTTCATCGACGTCACGCTCGGCGTCGCACGAATGCAGAAGCTGATGTGCCGCTTCGGCGGCGTCGAGGAATCGACGGCGTGCGATCCGCGCCAGCGCGCGCTGCTCGCGACGCTTCCCGGTGAAAAGCACGTCTTCGGCGTCGACATGGTTGCGGTGTTCATGCGCAACGCCTCCTGGGACGTACGCGTCGAGAGGGACCTCGACGCCGACGGCGTCGCCGACGTTTCGGCGAGCGGTTGGTTTGGCGTCTTCGGAATAACGCTGAGCGCCGAGTCGGAGTTGGAGACGCTGGCGCGCACCATTCGGGCAGTGCGCGAATCCTCCGCGAACGCCGACGTCGGCGTGATGGTCGGGGGGCCCCTCTTCAAACGCAATCCCAATCTCGTTGCGCAGGTCGGCGCGGACGCCACCGCGTCTGATGCGGCGACAGCGACGATTCTGGCGAAAAAGCTGGTCCTGCGTCAGCCGTGCGCGTCGACGCGCCAGGCTAGGACGGAACGCCGCCTTTAGTTTTCGCTGCCGGAGCTGACCGCCAAGCGATCGAGGCAAGACGGGGCGGCGCGCCAATCGAACATCCACTCTTCGAAGATCCGAAAGGTTTCAACCGCAGCGTCGATTGCGCGCGCTTGTTGCACGCCAGGCGCCAGGGTCTCGACGCGCGCTAGCAGGCTTGGCCAGACCTCGCGGCCTGACGGGCCGCCGAGAAAAAACCGGCGCGCGTCGCCAACGATCGGCGCCAGCGCTGTCGCGATCAGCGCGCCGCCAAGCGAAGAGCCTTCGACGACATAGAGCGCGCCGAGCGCGCAAGCCTCGCTCGAAGGCTCACGCAGCGCCGCGCACCGCGGCAGGCGGCAAACATCGAAGCGCATGATCCCGAGCGCGGCAAGATCCAATGCAATAAGCTCAGCGCGCGAGTTCGTGAGCAATCCGAGCTTCTGCATGGCGCTTGCGTGAGCGTCCTCGAAGGCCAGGTGAAAACCATAGAGCCGCATCAGCAATTGACGGTAATCGTCAAGGCCGATCGCACCGCGCGCCGCCGCCGAAAGTCCGGCATGGCGATGCAAACGCTGATGCGTCTCTCGAGTCGCGGCGCGCAGCGCCTCGCGAACGGACGCGCGCCCGGTCATTTTTTTCCGCCGTAGCTTTTCGAAGCCGAGCGCCCGTCCGCCGTCGAGGCGCCGCCGACCGAAATATGTTCGAGCACTTCCGCGGCGCGCGCGACCGAAGCCCGGACGCTCTCCAGCGTGTCCGGAATGCCGGCGGTGTCCAGACCGTCGGCGATTTCCAGCGCGGCGAGCTGCGCATTGTCGATGATGCTCGACATTACATTCTCGATGGCGAGCGCGGCGCTCGAGTCGATGCGGCGCATCAGCCGCCGTTGGCTCAAGAGGAGATTGTCGCGAAAATTCCGGCGCGCCGCCTCCGCCGCCCTGCGCTCGGCAAGGTCGGTGAAGAGAATGACATAGCCTAATATACGGTCGCGCGACGCCAGCACGGGATCGGCGCGTACGGCGATCGGCCGCGTTCCCCCCATTCGATCAACGAGCAGCGCTTCGCCGCGCCAGGGCGTGCGGCTGTCGCGCAGCGCACGCAACCTTTTCTCCACCTCGTCGGGATCAGCGAAATGGGCGCTTAATTCATCGAGATGACGAAGCGGTCGCGGCAGTCCAAGCAGGAGATTGAGCGCCGAATTCGCTTCGAGCACAGCGCCGTCGGCGGCCGCTACGACGATCTGCTGGCTGGAGGCATGAACCTGGCGCAAGACGTGTTCGAGTTGATCTTGCGCGACGAGAATTCGCAGAGAGCGAAACTGCACGACCACGTCGGTGACGCTCTCGCCGATCAACCGCGCAGCCGCGCGATCCGCGGCGGTCCAAGGATCGGAGGTGCCCTCGACGACCTGGTGCCACTGGGCGAAGGAGCGGCGGGGCGAGAGCTCGTTTGGATCGTCCCCGTCGGACGGCGCTTTAAATGGATTGCCGCCCCACGTCACGGTTCGCACGCGCTCCTTGCGAAACCAGATCAGCAGTTCGTCCGGCTCGCTGGAAATGCGCGTCGCGATCACTCCGCTGGCGAGCCCTGTCAAAGGCGCGAAGGCGGGCTCTTGCGACGAGAGCGCGGACGTTGCGAAGACGCCGTCGTTGAGGCGCTTTTGCAGCCACTGGCCGAGAGCGCGGATGTCTTCGGACCCAGGAACGTCGCCGACGGTTTGCGTCTTGCCTTCAAACAGCAGCGCGGCGCCGCTGGCGTTGAGCGGCAGCAACAGGGAGCGCGCTCTGTCGAACAGCGCGCCGCGCCAGTCTCCCTCGCGCGTCACGCTTTCGATCATGCGCTGCTCCAGGCGGCGCACGGAAAGGTCGGCCTGGCCCTGTGCGAAACTCTCCAGCGCCGCGATGCGCGTTCCCATGACCTCAGCCAGCAATTCGCAGACGGCGCGCATTTCGAACTGGATAAGGCGTGGCGCGTAATGATGACAGGAGATCAAGCCCCACAGTTCTCCGCCAACCATGAGCGACACGACGAGCGTCCCAGCCACGCCCATGTTTTTCAAATATTGAAGATGGATGGGCGACACGCTGCGCAGGAAGCACATCGACATGTCAAGCTCTTCGCCCGTGAGCGGCGAAAGTCGCGGTTCGAGCGCCGACGGCGTGTAGTCCACGTCTGCGAGCAGCCGCACGCGGTTGCGCTCGTAGAGACGTCGCGCGATTTGCGGAATGTCGGAGGCGGGATAGCGGTTGCCAAGAAAGGCTTCGAGTTCCGGGCGCTTTGTTTCTGAGAAGACCTCGCCATGCCCTTCATCATCGAAGCGATAAATCATGACACGGTCATAGCCGGTCAACTCGCGAAACATCGCGGCGCAGGCGTCGCAAAGCCCACGCAGGTTCGAGGATGAGAGGATCGTGTCAACGCCCCGCTGAATTGCGAGCGTATAGTCCACGGGCGGGCCTGCATATTCCAGTTCGACGATGAGGCCGCCACGGGGCGCACGATGTAAGAGCGCATTGAGCGGCTCTGCCCGGGCGCCGGCGGCGCACCGCAGGGCCACGGGGATGGCGTCTACCGGACGGTCAAGGTAAAGGCGGCTGCGGCTCCAGAGGTCGCCGCCAAGCTTGCGCAGATGCGCGCCGCGCAAGGGTTCGTCGTAGCCAAGAAAGGAAGCTGCGTTGCCGCTCTCCTGCACGATGACGCCGTCCGACTCACGAACCGCCAGAAGCGCGCCGTGCGGCTGAACCGACCCGGCGAAATGAATCTGCTCGCGTTCGCAGTTCGAAAGATTCGCCTGACCGAAGGCTGGCGGGGCGGCGGGATCGAGGGTCACGGCTTAGCTTCCCCTGCCTGCGAATGGAATGGCTTTTGTAACCTATTCTCGTTTGTATTTTTTTAGTTTCGCATGCAGGCTCTGCCGACTCAAACCCAGATGGCGGGCGGCGACCGTGCGATTGCCACGGAACCGTTCAAGCGCACGCGCAATGGCTTTGCGCTCGATCGTTTCCGTGGTCATCTTGACGATCTGCTCCAGCGTTCGATTGTCAAAATCGTCGACCGCAACCGATGCATTATCGACCGCTCGTGGCGGCGCCTCTGCGGTCGCACGGCGATGACCCGAATCGCGGATGAGCAGCCCGAAGTAGCTCGGCTGCGAGGCGTCGTCGCCGATAGCGGAAATCTCGACGCCGGTCGATTGGCCAAGCTCTCCGTCAATCGCGGTCTGAAAGCGCCGCACATCGCCGTGTTTTTGAACGAGCGCAATCACCAGATTGGCGTCGGCGCCTGGGTTTGAGAGCCATCGCGTCAATTTACGGCCGATCGCCGCCGCTTCCGAACCGATCTGCACGAGATCAAGGAAAGCGTCATTTGCGGCCTGTACGACGCCGTCGCGGTCGACGACGACAAAGGCGTCGGGCATCCGATCGACGAAGGTTCTCATCGAAAAGCCATCGGCCTTATCGGCTGCGGGGCCCTGATCACGCATCGGCGCGAGCTGGCAAAGATAAAGCGCGCCCGACTCCGCATTCATCAAGGACGCGCGCAAGCTCCATAGTTGGCCGAATGGCGTCGCGCGCAGCACGACGCCCGGCGCGCGGCCTTCTTCGCGGGTCTTCGCCAGCATTTCGTCGAGGACGCGCCGGTCGCGCTCGTCGAGCCGCGCCAGGAAGGGCGCGCCGGGGGCGAGATCAAGATTCTTGGTTGCGCAGAGATTGGCCTCGACGACGCGCAGATCGGAGACGCCGACCAGAGCCACGGCCTCGCTCGTCGCATCAAACAGCGTGCGGTAGCGCGTCTCGATTTCGCGCATTTTCCAGTAGTCTCGCTCGCGCGCTTCCTGGGCGAGCTGAAGACGCGACTGCAGTTCGCTGATCGCCTCGAGACTACGACCGATCGCGACAAAACCCGCCTTCTTGCCAAGACTGAAGGTCGTATATTCCATCGCCAGTTCGCGGCCGCTTGGAAACCGCTGACGCACCTGAAAACAAGAGGAGTCGCCACGCAAGCGCACATCTTCGATCTTCTGCAGCGCGCCGTCGTCGATCGCCGGCTCCATCATCTCGCCCCAGCGCCGGCCGAGCCACGCGTCGAGCGGCTCCTTCGCCAGTGATTTCGCTCGCACGACATTCTGGATGACGCCGTCTTTGTCGAGCGTCAGCGTCAGTTCGGGGCGCGTGTCGGACCTATCGGGCATAGCCGATCCCCAACGGGCGGACGGTGGACCCGGCTAAGGCGTCCCACAGCCCCTCAAGGCGTCCGGCGTTGACGCCAGCAGACATGAACAGACCCCCGGTTTCATTCAGCCCACATCAGTGAATGGACCCTGTTGGAGGAAATTGCTACGCCACAGCCGTCAATTTCGGCCGATTATTGACTAAATCTGTCACGCGAGCTTGCGCGGAGCGGCTAAAGGTGTCAATTTAAAATGACACATGGCGTGTAAGTTTACTTCGCGCCAAGCCGAGAGGACCGTGCATGTCGCCGCTTCCGGTCAAGCTTTCACGAACAACGACGCGCGCGATCGAGGCGCGCCGCATGCAAGCTGAAGGCGCGCTCGCGGCGCAGAATTTCTCGCCGCCCGACTCGCTCGCGCCATTTCCCTTCACCGCGATCGTCGGCCAGGACGACATGAAGCTCGCCTTCGTGATCGCCGCGATTGATCCTTCCGTCGGCGGCGTGCTCGTCTTCGGCGATCGCGGGACGGGAAAATCGACGGCGGTGCGCGCGCTGGCCCGCCTGCTGCCGCCCATGCGTTCGGTCGTCGGCTGCGCCTATAATTGCGATCCCGCAGCGACCGCCGCGCTTTGCGACGGCTGTAAAAAACGCGCCGCGCAGGGCGGGCTCAAAACGACGCTGCGCGCCGCGCCGGTCGTCGATCTGCCTCTCGGCGCCACGGAGGATCGCGTCGTCGGCGCGCTCGATCTCGAACGGGCGCTGACGCAAGGCCAGAAGTCGTTCGAGCCCGGCCTGCTCGCCAAGGCGAACCGTGGCTTTCTCTACATCGACGAAGCCAATCTTCTCGAGGATCATCTCGTCGACCTCTTGCTCGACGTCGCCGCGTCCGGCGAAAATGTCGTCGAACGCGAGGGATTGAGCGTGCGCCATCCGGCGCGCTTCGTGCTGATCGGCAGCGGCAACCCCGAAGAGGGCGAGCTGCGTCCACAGCTCCTCGACCGCTTCGGCCTCGCCGTCGACGTGAAGACGCCGACCGACATCCCGACTCGGATAGAAGTCGTGCGCCGGCGCGACGCATTCGAGCGCGATCCGGCGCGCTTCGCCAAGGCCTGGTCGGTCGAAGAGCACAAGCTGCGACGCAGGATTGCGACGGGGCGCGAACGCCTCGGCGCCGTCGCGGCGCCGGACAAAGCGCTGGAGAAGGCCGCAATGCTATGCGTCGCGCTCGGCGCCGATGGCCTGCGCGGGGAACTGACGCTGTTGCGCGCCGCCCGCGCGCTCGCGAGTTTTGAGGGCGTGGAGCGCGTCGGCGACGCGCAGCTGCGGCGCGTCGCGCCCTTCGCGCTCGGCCACCGGCTGCGGCGCAATCCGCTCGACGATATCGGCTCGGGGACGCGCGTCGCGCGCGCCATCGAGGAGATTTTCGGCGCATGAGCGGCGACGGCGAGGCCGCCGCCTGGGCGCGCGCGAGCCACGCCGCCGCGCTGTTTGCGGTTGACCCTTTGGGTTCGGGAGTCTCGCTGAGAGCCCCGCCGGGGCCCGCGCGCGACGCCTGGGTCGCGCTGCTGCGCGACTACCTCCCGAGCGGCGCGCCGATGCGCCGCGCCCCGCTCTCCATCTCCGACGATCGCTTGCTGGGCGGACTGGATCTCGCCGCCACGTTGCGCGCGGGACGGCCCGTCGCCGAAACGGGCCTGCTCGCGCAAGCCGACGGCGGAGTCCTCGTGCTGACGATGGCGGAGCGCCTTGGCGGCGCGACGGCGGCGCGTATCGCGGCGGCGCTCGACTCAGGCGAGATCGAATTCGCGCGCGACGGTGTTTCGGCCCGCCAGCACGCGCGCATTGGGGTCGTCGCCCTGGATGAAGGGCATGACGATGACGAGCGGCCGCCGGCGGCGCTGCTCGACCGCCTCGCGTTCCATCTCGACCTCGCGGAGGTGAGCCATCGCGCCGTCAAAGAGCGTCACGCAAGCGCCGCGCAGGTGGCGGCGGCGCGCGCGCGCCTCCCGTTGGTCGTCGCGCCCGCAAAGGCGATCGAAGCGCTCGTCGCCGCCGCCGCGCGGCTCGGCATCGACTCCTTGCGCGCGCCGCTGCTGGCGCTGCGCGTCGCCCGCGCGTCTTGCGCCCTCCGCTGCGCGGATGTCGTCGACGACGAAGACCTCGCGGTCGCCGCCTGCCTGGCGCTGGCGCCGCGCGCGACATGCGCGCCGCCGATCGAAGAGAGCGACGTCCCTCCCGAAGAGGCGGGTGACGAGCCCGGCTCAGCGAAAAATGACGCCGACCCCAAGAATGACAATGCGCAACCGCGCGAAGCGCCGGCGCCAGACGATCTCATCGTCGCCGCCGCGCGCGCCGCCATTCCGGCCGATGTTTTGGCGCGGCTCGCAACCGACGCACGAACGCGCGCGCCCTCCGTGCGCGGCGGAAAGTCTGGCGCCGCTCTCGTCTCCGCCCGGCGCGGCCGCCCGATGGGCGCCAGGCGCGGCGCGCTGCGCGAGGGGCGCCTTTGCATCATCGAAACCTTGCGGGCCGCCGCGCCCTGGCAGCCGCTGCGACGCGCGCATGCGGCTGACAACGCGGGGCTCGCCGTGCGCGTGCGCGCCGACGATTTTCGCGTCACGCGTTTCCGCGAGCGTCGCGAAACCACCGCCATCTTTGTCGTGGACGCCTCGGGCTCCTCAGCCATGCAGCGTCTCGGCGAGGTGAAGGGCGCGATCGAACTGCTGCTCGCCGATTGCTATGTGCGGCGCGATAGCGTCGCCCTCGTCGCCTTCCGCGGCAAGAGCGCGGAAATCCTGCTGCCGCCGACCCGATCGCTGGCGCGCGCCAAGCGGCTGCTCGCGGCGCTGCCGGGCGGCGGCGGCACGCCGCTGGCGCACGGGCTCGACGCCGCCGGCGCGCTGGCGGAAAGCGTCAAACGCAAGGGCCAGACGCCGCTTCTGATTTTGCTGACCGACGGGCGCGGCAATATCGACCGCAAGGGCGCGCCCGATCGCGCCAAAGCGCTAGACGACGCGCTCGATGCGGCGCGGCGTTTGCGCGCGCCGGGTCTCGCGGCGCTCGCCATCGACTCTTCGCCTGCAGCCGCGGCGGGCGCAGACGCCCCGACGCGCAAAATCGCCGAGGCGATGAACGGCCGCTATCTCAAAATGCCATTCGCCGACGCGGCGACTCTCTCGCAGGCGGTGCGCGCAGCCGCGCCGGCGCCGTGATCCTCCCGTTTCTCTTCGCGCCCGTCGTCCGCCTTGATCTTGAGAGGGACGGCGCAGACTGGCCGAACCGGCACGCCAGCCGCATGCTCGAAGCCGGCGGCGTCTGCTGGCACGTGCAGCTCATGGGCGAGGGACCGCCGCTGCTTCTCTTGCATGGGGCAGGCGCATCGGCGCACTCCTATCGCGACCTCGCGCCGTTGCTTGCGTCACGTTTTCGCGTCATCGCCCCCGACCTTCCCGGCCACGGCTTCTCGACGTCGCCGGGCGCGCATACGCAATCGCTGCCTGGCATGGCGAAAGCGCTCGCCGCCTTGCTGCGCGCGCTCGGGGCCGCGCCGGAGATCGTCGTCGGCCACTCCGCCGGCGCCGCCGTGTCGGCGCGCCTCGAACTCGACAAGGCGATCGCGCCGCAACTCATCGTCGCGCTCAACGGCGCGTTCGCGCCATTCGGCGGCGTCGCCAGCCACGTGCTGCCGTCGATCGCCAAGGCCCTGTTCCTCAACCCTTTCGCGCCGCGCTATTTCGCCTGGTCGGCGGACCGCGCCGCGGTGGCGCGACTTCTCGCCGGCACCGGCTCGACGCTCGACGCGCGCGGCGTCGATCTTTACGCCAGACTGATGCGCAATCCGGCGCATGTCGAAGGCGCGCTCGCCATGATGGCGCATTGGGATCTGCATGCGCTCAATCGCGACCTGCCGCGCCTCGCCACGCCGCTTGCGCTCATCGTCGCCGCCAATGACCGCACCGTGCGGCCGCAGAGCGCGCGCAACATCGCCGCGCGCCTGCCCACTTCGCGCGTCCAGGAGATTAGGGACCTCGGCCATTTGGCGCATGAGGAAGCCCCCGACCTGCACGCGAGATTGATTTTTGACCTCTGGGACGCCGCGCAGCGCCGTCACTGCGAAGAACCGGCCACCGTCACGCCGTGAGGCGATCCGTCGCGCGTTCATGGCGCCCTGAAATGTCAATCCCCGTTGCAAAACGTCAAGTATGATTTACGATCAGTGCAATTGAACGTCGGAAAGGGAAAGCATGCGCATCCTTTTCATTCATCCGAATTATCATTCCGGCGGCGCCGAGATCGCCGGCAATTGGCCGCCGGCTTGGGTGGCCTATCTTTCCGGCGCACTCAAGAAGGCCGGCTACGCCGACATCAAATTCATCGATGCGATGACCTTCGACATCGGCGAAGAGGATTTGCGCAGAGAGATCTCTGACTATGCGCCCGATATCGTCGGCGTCACCTCGATCACGCCGTCGATCTACAAGGCGGAGCGCGTGCTGCAGATCGCCAAGGAGGCCTCGCCCGGAGCCATCGCCGTGCTCGGCGGCGTCCATGCGACCTTCATGTACGGTCAGGTGCTCGCCGAGGCGCCGTGGATCGACGCGATCGTGCGCGGCGAAGGCGAGGAAATCATCGTCGATCTTGTGCGCACGATCGACGAAGGCGGCTGGCCTGCACAACGCGACGCCATCAAGGGCATCGCATATGCACAGGACGGCAAGGCGGTCGCGACCGCCGCGGCGCCGACGGTGAAGGACATCGATTCCATCGTCGCCGACTGGAGCCTGCTGAATTGGGACAAATACAGTTACATCCCGCTCGGCGTGAAGGTCGCCATTCCCAATATGGCGCGTGGCTGTCCCTTTACCTGCAGCTTCTGCAGCCAGTGGAAGTTCTGGCGGGATTACCGCATTCGCGACCCGAAGAAAGTCGTCGATGAGATCGAGACGCTGATGCGCGATCACGGCGTCGGCTTCTTCATCCTCGCCGACGAGGAGCCGACGATCAACAAGAAGAAATTCGTCGCCTTCTGTCAGGAGCTGATCGACCGCAAGCTCAATATTCTCTGGGGTATCAACACCCGCGTCACCGACATTTTGCGCGATGAAGCGCTCCTGCCCTTCTACCGCAAAGCGGGATTGATCCATGTTTCGCTTGGCACCGAGGCGGCGGCGCAACTAAAGCTCGATCTCTTCAACAAGGAAACGACCGTCGCGCAGAATAAGAAGGCGATCGAGCTGCTGCGCAGCGCCGGCATCGTCGTCGAGGCGCAATTCATCGTCGGCCTCGAAAACGAGACGGCGGAAACGCTGGAAGAAACCTATCAGATGGCGCGGGACTGGAAGCCGGACCTCGCCAACTGGTCGATGTATACGCCCTGGCCGTTCTCCGATCTCTTCAAGGAGCTTGGGGACAAGGTCGAAATCTTCGATTATGAAAAATACAATTTCGTCACGCCGATCATCAAACCGCAGGCGATGGACCGCGGCGAACTGCTCGATCGGGTGATGAACAATTATCGTCGCTTCTACATGAAGAAGGCGCTGTTCTCCTATCCATGGGCGGGCAGCGGACAGCGACGACGCTATCTCCTCGGCTGCCTCAAGGCCTTCCTCAAGGCCGGCTTTGAGCGCAAATTCTATGATCTCGGCAAAGTCGACTATTGGGGACCGCAGTCGCGCTCCAAAGTGAAGTTCAACTTCGACGCGACGCGCCGGCGCGCCGCCGACGAGGACGTCGAGTGGCAGGTCACGCATAAGCGCCCCGCCAGCACGATGCATGAGGCGGCGCAGGCCATGGCCTGCGGCGGCGGCAAGGAACAGCTCGTCGAGCAGGCGGACGACGCGCCGTTCGAGCCGGCCATCATGCGCGAATCGGCGACGCCGCATGAGCATCGCGCGCGCTGAAGGCGAGACGGCGCGCCTCGGTCTGATCGGACCGAACGCCATCACGCAAATGGCGGCGGCGCTGTCCAACGCATGCGGCGCGCCGCTGCGCCGCGACATTTTTGAAGACGCGGGACTTGCGCGCTATCTCTGCGCGCCGCCGACGCAAATGATTTCCGAAGACGACGTCGCGCGGCTGCATCGGGCGGCGATTGACCGTCTCGGCGAAACGAAAGCCGCCGAGATCTCGCGCGAGGCGGGACGGCGCACCGGCGATTATCTTCTCGCCAACCGCATTCCCGCATTGGCCCAACGCGTTCTGAAGATCACGCCGCGTCCGCTCGCGGCGCGCATTCTCGTCGCGGCGATCGCGCGCCATGCCTGGACGTTTTCAGGCAGCGGCGAATTCTCCTATAAATTCGCGCCGCATCTGCGCTTACGCATCGCCCGTTCGCCGATCTGCAAAGGGCTTTGCACAGAGGCGCCGGCCTGCACCTATTTCGCCGCGACCTTTGAGCGTGTGTTCGGTGAAATGCTCGGGCCTTCACTGAGAGTCACGGAAACAGAATGCGCGGCGACGGGCGCCGCGGCCTGCGTCTTCGAGGCGCGCTGGTAAGCGCCTCCCGCTTGGCGAGCGAACCGAACCAATCCATTAGCCGCTCTGCCCTGGATGGCTTCGTCGCTTACGCTCCTCGCAATGGCGGCGCGCTTTTAGCTCCCGGCCGGCACGAGCCAGTCTTCGGCTGGCGCATAGCCTTCGCCCACCGCCTTGCGATAATGCATCGTGAAGCCGCTGATCGCTTTCCGCAATGCGTCGCCTGGGGTATCCGCCTCCGACGCGCAGCTCCAAAAGGGGCTCGGCTGACGCGGCGTTTTAATCGCGTGGCTCAGGCGAAACGCTGTCCGCGATCCCCAGGTCCGCCGCAATCGAATGGTGACGACGGTCTCGAGCGTTCCGATGCGAATCATATAGGCGCCTTCGTCGTCTTGCCTTTGAACGACGCTGACGCAATCATCTTGAAGCGCGCTTTCCACTGTGCACACGGCGTCATCCTCCCTGCTTTGCGCCCAGCGAAACGAAAGCAAAGCACCAAACTGCCGGTATTGAGACGTGCGCGACCATCGTTGTCAAAAATGGCTAAAAAGCGCCCGGCCGATGTGGCCGTCGGCCGGGCGAAAGCCGACGGTCAGCGCGCGGCTTTGCCGCCGAGCTCGGGGAAGTCTTTCAACAGGCTCTGACCATAAAGCGGTTTGCTCACGCCCTGATGACAGGTCCCGCAATTCGCCTTCGGGCTGTCACCAAGCGGGCCTAACCTATTGGCGGGATAGAGCGATTTTAGCGTTTCGAGATAGACCGCGTTCACCTCGCGCATCATCTGCAAGCCGTTCCAGGCGGCCGTGCGCTGCGGCGCGCTCTGCGACCAATCCAGGAATGCGCGGCTATTGTGACAGAAGGTGCAATTAACGCCGAGCGCTTGTGACATGTGCATCATCAGCGCGTAGCTCTGCTCGGTTTGCTGGATGGAGGCGCCCTGCGTGGTCGGCAAGGCGGTTTTGCCCACGACGCGAATATTATCGTCGCCGAGCAGATGCGGCGTGAACGGATCGACGGGAAGCGCCGTCGTTCCATTCGACGTCGATGGATGGCCGAAACCATAGTTATGCGCCGCCATGCCGCCAGCGTGCCGCGCGCCCGGATTTTCGTACCAGACGTTTTTGGGCACAGGCTGGCCGCGATGACAGGTGTAACAGGTTACGCCGACATCGCCGACATGCGACGTCCATTCCTTGTTGATGTCACGCGTCATTGCAATCATGCGCCGGGCAACGATCTTGGTGTAAATCCCGTCGTCGGCGAGATCGTCGGTGTGGCAATAGGCGCAGCCCTGGTCGGGCGACACCCATTGCGTGATGGCGACCATCAGACGGTTGAACTCATCCGTGCTGAGGTCGGTCAGCACTTTCACGTTCTTGTAGGCGCTGGTCGCGCGCTCGCCCGAGGGCGACGCCTTGTCGATCGGCGCCGGCAAAGCGTTGGCCGCTTCCAGAATGCGCTTGTTCTGAGCGCTGATGAGCTGCTCCTGGCCCGTGCCGCGGTAGCCGGTTTGTGTGCTGATGATCGGCGGGCGAACCCATCCGGGGGTGAACAGCATGGCGACCGTGAGCAACGTCGCCACGACGATGCCGAGGAGAGAGAAAGCCAGTCTCATGGCGCGCCTCCCGTGGTGAGCGCAGGATCGACGACCGGCGCGAAGACATGCGGATATTCCGGCGCAATGCCATGCAGCACGCCCCAGAGATACCAATTGTCGACGACGGTGCCGGTAAGGAGAATGCCAATGCCGCCGCTCAACGGGCACAGCACGGCGAACCACCAGGCCCAGCGGTGGATCGACTCCATCGTTGCGTTGAAGCCCATCGTCCAGCGCCAGAACAGCGCCGCACGCTCTGAGGCGGTGCCGCGATCGATGATCTGCTCGATCTCGCGCTCGCCGCCGAAGCGCCCGACCGCCAGAATCGTCGCGCCATGCATGGCGAAAAGCAGCGCCGATCCATAGAGGAAGGCGATCGAGAGCATGTGGAACGGATTGTAGAAGAGATTGCCGTAGCGGATTGAAAAGGCCGCGGTCCAATCCAGATGCGGGAAAATGCCGAACGGCACCGCCTCACTCCAGCTGCCCATCAGCAGCGGACGAATGAAGCCCAGCACCAGATAGAGCCAGATCGCTGAAAGAAAGGCCCATGCGGTGTGCGTGCCGAGACCCAAGGCCCGCGCCCGGCGATACATGCGCCACCACCACAGCAACACGGATGACGTTAGGAAGAAGCCGGCGAACAGCCACCACCCGCCCTCGCTGAGCGGCGGAAAGATCTTGATTCCATATTGCGGCTTGGGCGGTTCAAGCGCCAGCCACGGCAATTGCCGCACGAATTGCACCGGATCCCAA
Organism: Methylocystis rosea SV97; assembly: GCF_000372845.1. Taxonomy (GTDB): domain Bacteria; phylum Pseudomonadota; class Alphaproteobacteria; order Rhizobiales; family Beijerinckiaceae; genus Methylocystis; species Methylocystis rosea. The sequence continues at coordinate 1,007,941 of NZ_KB889963.1, read as the reverse complement.
TTCACCGACGCCCACATGTTGAGGCCGATGATTTCGAAGGCGATGAATCCGAAGACAAGCGACAGCGTGCCGAGATAGCCGAGATAGATCGGCCCGATCTGCGCATTGCCGATGCGACCGAGAAGATGGGAAAACGTCGCCCAACTCGTTCGCTTCATTCCCGGAACGGGAACGCCGGGGTGCGGCGCATCGGCGCGGACCTGAACCTGCGTAAAAATGTTCTGATAATAGGCCACGGTTCGTCTCCCTACGCGTTAGCGCCAGACGGGAAGATTGAGCCACCAGTTCCACCACTCGGGCCAGCCGCGAGTCCAGAACGGGCCGCTGATGATCATGCACACCGCGCTCCAGAATGCGGAGGACACCGCCAGAAACAGGCCGAGCCGATGAATGCCGAGCGTGCCGATGGAGTAGCCGATCGAGTCGCGGAAGAAGGTGTCTTCGTGTTCGGGCGTCTTCACGGCCTCGCCCTTGCCGGGATTGGTCGCCGATAGCACCAGCGCGCCGTGCAGCGACAAGGCGAAACATGTCGCGAAGAAGAACGACACCGCGATCATATGCGCGGGATTGTAGTGAAAATGCAGATACTGGTAGCCGGTGTTCGACACCCAATCGAGATGACTGATGATGCCGTAGGGGAAGCCGAAGCCCCAGGCGCCCAGCAGTAGCGGACGAATCACGACGAGCGACACATAGGCGAAGATCGCGAAGCCGAATGCGATGGGCACGTGATAGTTCATGCCGAGCTTGCGACAGATTTCGACCTGGCGCAGCGCCCATGAAATGAAAGCGCCGGTTGCGCAGAAGGTGATGATCTGCCAGAGCCCGCCTTCCTTCAGCGGCGCGAGCGCCAGACCATATTTAAGATCGGGCGGGGCGATGTTGATCTGCCAGATGTTCCAGGTCGGGCCCATCGCCGCGCCCCAGATGATCAGCGCCGTGCCCAGCGCCGAGAGGATGATCGTCGTCACGCCGAAAAAGCCGACGTAAAACGGGCCGACCCAGAAATCGAAGAGGTCGCCGCCGATGAGCGTGCCGCCGCGCACGCGATATTTTCGCTCGAAACTCAGCAGGGCCATGGCCGCGCCTCCCTCGGATGCCAGTCAAATTGTCTGCGTCCGCGGGCGGAAGCGAAACGCGTCCGTCCGCAGCGCGTGATGTGCGTCGAACCGATCAGCCGAATGCGGCGGGCGGGCCGCCGGGAATCGTCTGTTCGATCTGTCCTGTGCGCGCGGGACGCGGTCCTTCCAGCCAGTTGAAGCGGTCGGTGCTGAGCAGAATGAAATGAATCAGCAGCGCCAGCGTGAACAGGAAGGTAAAGAGCGCGACCAGCGTGCGACGCGGATCGAAAAGCAGCCATACTTTGTGCATGCCGATCTCCTATCAGCCGAGGAGCGACAGCGCCGCATGAGCGGCGTTCGTCACGCCGTCGAGCAGAGCGTAGCCCTTCGGACCCGGCAACCAGGGCCGCCAGAACCACACCAGCACATGCGCGATGATCGCGATGAAGGTGAAGATCAGGAAGCTCCTGACGAAGAGGCTATGAAATTCCATAGCCTCCGGCTCTGTCAGACCTGACAGAGAACTCCTTTCTCTCTCGATGGCCATCTATTGACCTCCGTTAGAATTGCCGCGCACGCCTTACGCGGCGGTAGCATCGCAACCCGAAAGTCACGACAGGCGTTCCGCCCGGCTTTCCCGGGCGAAGCTCTGCAACATGGCGCGCGCGATCAAGGCGTAGGAGATCACGATCAGCATGTTCTCGCGCGCTTCGGCGACGACCGACGCGGTCGATGGGTGCGGCGCTTCGCCATGGCTGCGCGCGCGCTGCAAAAGGCGCTGCGCCGCCGTCGCGACAAGGAACGCCGGGAACAGCACGCCGAGCAGCAGCTGGAATTTGAATTCGGTCGCGCGAAAATCGGGCGTCGAATAGATCGCGGAACTCATGGCTTCTCCTTCCATGCGAGAACGAGAGTTTTCACCGGCGTCGGTCTGCGCTGCGTCATGCGCCCCGCCCTTCCATCACCAAATCGCGGGCGCGTTCGACGCGCGCCGCCGTCACCATGTCGTCGCCGGCGCTGCGCGCCGCGCGTTCGGCGGCGTCGCGCAGGCGTTTGGCCGCAGAGATGCGCACCAGCAGCGGCGTCGCTTCCACGAGATCGTCAAGCATCGATTTCGCGGCGTCATCCCAGGCGATTTCGCGATGCAGCCGCGCGGGAGTCGGCTCGACTTTGTCGAGCTCAGTCCCGAGCGGCAGAATGTTGAAGAGCGCATCGAACAGCGCGTTGCAGACTTCCTGCACGAGATAGACGGCGCCCGAATAACCCATGAAGGGCGTGCCGGCATGGCGCCGGATGATCGCGCCGGGGAAGGACGCCGGAATATAGATTGAGCGTCCGCCGGCTTCCGCCGCATACATGCGCTCATTGTAGCTGCCGAAGAGAACGAGCGGCGGCGTCTCCTTCACCGCCTTGCGCACCGCCGCGTTGTCGGTCTTCTCGCCCGGGCGCCGGCTGACGGCGAAGGCGCAGGGCAGACCCATTTCATCTTCGAGGAAATGCCGCACGCCGCGCGCATAGGTCTCTTTCGCGACGATGCCGAATGTGGCGGCGCCGAAGAAATCCTGCGTCACCGATCGCCACAGATCCCACAGCGGCTTGATCGTCGTGTGTTTCTCGCGTTCGATGAACGGCTCGGGATCGAGACCCAGTTCCTGCCCGAGCGTGCGCAGAAATTTCGTCGTGCTGTGCAGCCCGATCGGCGCCTGGAGATATGGACGCTCCAGCGCCTCGCAAAGATGGCGGCCGAACTCGCGATACATGCAGATGTTGACGTCGGCGTCCGCGAGTTTCGGCGTGTCGGCGATATGGCTGCCAAGCGGAAAGACCATGTTGATCTCGGCGCCGATCCCTTCGACGAGCCGCTTCATTTCCGCAAGATCGGACGGCATGTTGAAGACGCCGTAGCAGGGGCCGATGATGTTGACGCGGGGCTTCTCGCCGGCTGCGCGCGCTTTGCGCTTCGGAGCCTTGCCTTTCTTCGGGCCATATTCGCTCCAGAGCCAGCTCATCGCGCGATTGGCGCACTGCCACTGATCCTCGTCGATCGTGCGCGGCAGAAAGCGCTGAATGCCGGTGCCTTCGGGCGTCACGCCGCCGCCGATCATTTCGGCGATCGAGCCGGTGACGACGACGCTCGGCAAATCGGGATCAAGCGTCGCGTGGGCGCGTTTCATCGCGCCCTCGGTGCCGTGGCGCCCGAGTTCTTCTTCGGACAGTCCGGTGACGACGATCGGAAGCTCATGCGGCGGCAGGGCGTCGGTGTAATGCAGCACCGAGGTGACGGGCAGATTTTCACAGCCGACAGGACCGTCGATGACGACCTGCAGGCCTTTGATCGCCGTGAAGACATAGACGGCGCCCCAATAGCCGCCGGCGCGATCGTGATCGAGGACTAGCATGCGCCCATCTCCTCGATGGGCTTCGCCGCGGTTTTCGCGCGCTGCTTCTTAGCGAACTCGGGACGGTCCCGCGGAACGTCCTGCCAGACTCCGGCCGCGAATCCCTTGCCCACGCCTTCGAAGAAGTCATTCATTTCGTCGAAGCGCGCCCGATTTGCGATCGCCGTGTTGACGACTTTTGCAAGCGAACCGGCGCCGGCGACTCCCATTAACGGGCGTGCGGAGATGAGATTGGTGAAATAGAGCGCCGGCGTCGCATTCTGCTTCGCCTTCTGCACCACCGGCGTCGTTCCGATGGCGAGATCGGGCTTGAATTCGTCGAAGGCGGCGAAGTCCTGTTCGAGCGAGGCGCGAAACTGCACATGCACGCCTTTCGCTTCGAGCCAGTCGCGGTCGGCCTCGGAAAAGCGCGTGCGCGCACAGGCCGTGCCGACATAGCGAAGATCGGCGCCGGATTCGACGAGCAGGCGTCCGACGAGCAGCTCGGAGCCTTCATAGCCGGAGAGCGTCACGCGTCCGGAGATCGGGGCCGCTGACAGGGCGCCTTTTATTGCGGGCAGCAGACGGTTCTTCGCCGCGTCGATTGTTTCGCGCGCGACGTTGCAAGCTGCGCCGATCGCCTCGAGCCAGGCGGCCGTTCCGTCGTGACCGACGGGCGCCGAGCCCACCACGGCGCGCCCGGCGGCTTCGAATTCGCGCACGCAGGAGGCATAGAACGGATGAATCGCGGCGACCGCGGCGCAATCCAGCGCGCCATAAAGTTCGCGCCATTCGCGCGTCGGCGTCACCGGGCCGGCGGCGAGGCCCATGAGATCCAGCATCGCGCCGATCTGCATCGGATCGGCGGGGAACATTTCGCCGAGCAAGGAGATGGTCGGCTTGCCCGCGCGAGGCGCGCGAGGCGCCTGAACGGGTCCCTGCTCCGCCTCGAGCCGCGCGAAACGCAACATGGCGCCGGCGAGCACATCCTTTGCCTCGGCATGCGTCGGCACGCCAAAGCCCGGCACGTCAATGCCGATAACGCGCACGCCGTTGATCTCTTTCGGCAGGAGGCGCAGCGGCACGCCCGACGCCGTCGGCACGCAGAGATTGATGACGACGATTGCGTCATACGTCTCAGGATCGGCGAGGGCGTGAACCGCGTCGCGAATGTCCTCGAACAGTTTGCCGGTGACGAGCGTCTCGGAATTGAACGGCACATAGCCGACGGTCCGTTTCGCGCCATAGAAATGCGACGTAAAGGTGAGGCCGTAAACGCAGCAGGCCGAGCCTGAAAGCACCATCGCCGTGCGGCGCATGCGCAGGCCGACGCGGAGCGATCCGAAGGCGGGACACATGCTCTGCGGCTGATCATGCGGGCCTTGCGGATAGTCTTTCGCATATTGACCGAGCGTGTCACTCATGCCGGCGGCTTCGGCGGCGGAACGCAGCCTCTCCTTGCCTGCATGACAGCCGAGCCCATCCGTCTGCAGCGCCGCGGCGGCGACATCATTCGCCGTGTCGAGAGCGACCGTGTTGGAGCCGAGATTATCCATCGTTCGCTTCCCTCAGATCGCTTCGTAGACGACTTCGAGAGAGGGTTTTTGCGTCAGCGTTCCGCCGCACATGTCCTGCGGCGTCGCAGGCTCGAGCACGACGTCGCGTCCGACGGCTTCGCCGGAGAAAAGGCCGAGCAGTTCGTCCTGCGTCAGCGGCGTCGGACGATGCGCCTTCGCGTCTGCGACATTTGCGGCGAGTTCGGCGAACAGCGCGCCCCAGCGTCCATCGGGACGGCCGATGATTTCGTAATTCGCGCTCTTGCGGCGGATGTCGTCGTCGGCCGGGATTGACGCCAGAATCGGAATGCCGGCGGCTTTTGCAAAGGCCTGCGCTTCGCCGGTGCCGTCGTCCTTGTTGATGACGAGGCCGCCGACGCCGACATTGCCGCCGAGCTTATGGAAATATTCCACCGCCGAGCAGACATTGTTGGCGACATAGAGCGACTGCAGATCATTCGAGCCGACGACGATGACCTTCTGGCACATGTCGCGCGCGATCGGCAGGCCGAAGCCGCCGCAGACCACGTCGCCGAGGAAGTCCAGCAGAACGTAGTCAAATCCCCATTCATGGAAGCCGAGCTTTTCCAAAAGCTCGAAACCGTGAATGATGCCGCGTCCGCCACAACCGCGTCCGACCTCCGGCCCGCCGAGCTCCATGGCGAAGACGCCGTCGCGCTTGAAGCAGACGTCGCCGATCGCGACCTGATCGCCTGCGAGCTTTTTCTTTGTCGATGTTTCGATGATCGTTGGGCAGGCGCGTCCGCCAAACAGCAGCGAGGTCGTGTCGCTCTTTGGATCACAGCCGATGAGCAGCACTTTCTTTCCCTGCTGCGCCATCATGTAGGAGAGATTGGCGAGGGTGAAGCTCTTGCCGATGCCGCCCTTGCCGTAGATCGCGATGATTTGTGTGTCTTTGGTCGCGGTCGTCGGCGCCGGATCTGGTTCTATTGCGGCTTCCTCGCGCAGAAGATGCGCGGGCGGATTGGCGAGTTCGTCGGCGGTGAGAAAGCCTTGCGCGTCATTCATGCTACCGCTCTCCAATCGAGAACCATTTTCAGACAGCGCGGATCGTCGAAGGCGATCGGATAGGCGTCTCGCGCCTGCAGCGCGAAGCGTCGATGCGTGATCAGCCCTTCGAGCGAAAGGCGTCCGTCTTCGACGAGATCAATGACGGTCTTGAGGTCGCCGGGGCGCCACTGGGCCGCGACCCGCAGGCGCGCCTCGCGCATGAAGGCGGGCGGAAAGGCGAAAGCGAGGGGACGCTCATAAAAGCCGGCGAGAACGATTTCGCCGCCAGGCGCGAGACGCGCGATGAGAGCATCGAGGATCGTCGGATCGCCGCTGACGTCATAGATCACGCGATAGTCGCGGCGCGCATCTTCCTCGGGCGTCGTCACGAGATAGGCTTCTGCGTCTTCGGCGCGTTGCGGGTCGCGCTCCCACACGGTCGGCGCGCCGCCGGCGGCGACGGAAAGACGCGCGAGCAACCGTCCAAGGACCCCGTGTCCGACAATGAGCTCGGCGCCTTGCGCCGCGACGTCGCCGCGCGCGTGTTGCGCGGTCGCTGCGAGCGCAAGCAGCACGCCTCTGTCGCCAAGCTCTCTGGGAATAGCGGCGACGCGAGCGCCTTTAACGACAAGATGCGAGGCGGCGCCGCCAAACAGTCCGCGAACGGCGCCGTAGCAGGTCGCTCCCGGCGCAAAGACGCGCTGACCGACGCTATAGCCGCTGTCAGGACCCGCTTCGACGATTTCGCCGACGGTCTCGTAGCCGGGGACGAGCGGATAGCCCATCCCCGGGAAGTCGGGCATGCGCCCGCTATAGAGGAGCCGCTCGGTGCCGGTGCTGATTCCGCTCCAGGCGGTTTCGACCACGACGTCATCGGCGCCGGGCGCGTCGAGCGGTAAGCGGCTGAGCGCCAGCCTTCCGGGCTCTTCAAGGACGATGGCGAGCGCTTCCAATTTCATCGGCCTTTCGCGGCATGCGCTTGGGGCGACGTAAACCTACCCCGACATTCTGTCAGTTTATAAAGACAGAATAAAACGTCAAGTAAATATTACACTCGGCGCGCGGTCAGAACGCTGGCAAAGAGCGGACGCGGCGATTTGAGGAGGCGAATGCGTTCAAAACCAGAGGCTTGGAGAAGCTGAATCATTTCAGCGCGGCGGCGGGGGCGGCCGCTGCCCATCGCCAGCAAATAGAACCCGAAATAGGCGTCGCCGATCGCTTCGGCACCGGGCGTCTGCGCCATAGGTTCGGCGACGAGCAGCGTTCCGCCCGGCGGCAGCGCCGCGTAGGCGGCGCGCAGCGCGGCAAGGGCTTTGTCGTCGTCGTGATCATGCAGGACGCGAATGAGCGTGACGACGTCGGCGCCTTGAGGCGGCGGCGCTTCGAGAAAGCTGCCGGCGTGGATTTCGACCCGCGACAGCCCTTGCGACGCAAGCAGGCGGCGCGCTCGCGCAGCCACCGGCGGCAGATCGAAGAGCTTCAGCTGCAGCGCCGGGTGGCGGGCGGCGACGACGGAGAGGAAGGCGCCCTCGCCGCCGCCGATGTCGAGCAGACATCGGTGGCGGCCGAGCGGATAGGTGTCGAGCACGTCTTGCGCGATGAGCTTTTGCGAGCGCGCCATCAGCTCGCTATAGGCGCCGCACGCCGCCTCATCCCCGGCGGCGCCTTGGGCGTAGGGCCAGAATGCCGAGAGCCGCGTCGCCGTTTCGCCGCGCAGCAGCGCGACCGGGTCGCGCAGATCGTCGTAAAGCAGCGTGTGATGCTCGACAAAGACGGCGACCGAAGGATTGCCGAGCATCGAGGCGCCAAGATCATCGAGGGCGAAGCGATCACCAGGCAGCGCGCGCAAGAGCTTGAGGGACGCCGCGGCGCGCAGCAGCCGATGCGCGGCCTCGGGCGAGAGAGGGAGCCGCGAAGCGATCTCGCTTACATCCTGCGGGCCGGCCGCGAGCGTCTCAAAGAGGCGCAGCCGCACGCAGGCGAGCAGGATCTGCGAATAGACGAAGCCGGCGCAAAGGTCGAAGAGCGCCTTGGCGCGGCGCTGGGCGATGAAACGCGTGAACGGCGAGACCGCCGCCCAGCGCTGGAATCGCGGGTCGGCGACGAGGCCGTTGCGCCAGTTGAGCCAGCGTTCGCGCCAGGCGGCACGACCGCCAGGCGCAGGATGCAATGCGGCCGACATCGGCGGGCCGCTCAGGCGGCCTCGCGGGCGAGCTGTTTGGGAAAGAACAGCGCCGTTTGCGCCTTGATCAGCATGCGGAGATCCGCGGCCCCGGGGCAATCGGGAATCGACTCCACTGCGGCCCTGACCAGCTCCTCGAGCCTCGCCTTGGCGCCGCCGACGCCGAGCTGCGCCGCCGCGTTGGGGCGCAGGCGCACGGCGTCCTGGCCGATGGGCTTGCCGAGTTCGTCAGCGTCGCACAGCACGTCGCGCAGATCGTCCGCGACCTGATAGGCCTCGCCGAGTTTGTCGCCGAGCATGCGCCAGGGCTCGGCGTCAACGCCGGCGGCGGCCGCGCCGGCACGCGTCGCGGCGACGAACAGCGCGCCAGTCTTCGCGCGCTGGTAATCGGCGAGCGGCACGGCGACTTCGCATTCCCAGGCCTGCCCGGCGACGATGCCGCCGGGCGATCCGACCGCCTCCGTGACGATGCCGAGAAGCGTCGCCATCCGGGCGGGGTCGCGCGCCGCGACCGGCCGAAGCGTCGCAAAGGCGTGAACGATGAGCGCGTCGCCGGTCAGCACTGCGAGGGGCGCGCCATATTCGGCGTGGACAGAGGCCTTGCCGCGACGCAGGGCGGAATCGTCGAAACAGGGCAGATCATCGTGGACGAGCGAGGCGCAGTGCAAAAGTTCGATCGCCGCCGCGGCGGCGTCGGCCGACTCCGGATCGGCGTCGCCGCAGGCGCCGGCCACGGCAAGGCAAAGCTGAGGGCGGATGCGGTGGCCTGCGGGAAATACGGCGTAGCGCAGCGCCGACGCCAGCAGCGGCGGGGCGCCGGGACCTTGCGCCAGCGCCACGGCGCGGTCGAGCGCCTGTTCGATACGGTCGGCAATTTGCATGGCCCGCCTCCGCTATGTAATGTTTCGTGGTCTTCATTTATGTCAATATAGATTGACACAAGCTGGAAGTTCGATCAACTCTTTTTCCGACGTGGCGATGCAGTGGCGCGACGCTCGTGCGCAGCTGTCTGCGGTCAGGATGGAATCGAATGAGAACGCATCGCGTCGTCGTCATCGGCGCTGGCATCGGCGGGCTCGTTTCCGCGCTGTTGCTCTCGGCGCGCGGTTTCGACGTCACCGTGCTCGAGCGCGCGCAGTCTCCCGGCGGCAAGATGCGGGAGATCGAAGCGGGCGGCGTAGCGCTCGACGCTGGGCCCACGGTCATGACAATGCGATGGGTCTTCGATCAAATCTTTGATGACGCCGACGCCGATTTTTCCGATCGCGTAAAGCTGCTTCGCCTGGAGACGCTTGCGCGCCACGCTTGGAGCCAAAGCGAAAGGCTGGATCTCTTCGCCGATCCGGCGCGCAGTTTCGACGCCATCCACGCTTTCGCCGGCAAAAGAGAAGCCGAAGGTTTCGCGCGCTTCTGCGCGCGCGCGCGCGGCATCTACGAGACGCTGCGCGACTCCTTCATTCTCGCGCAACGGCCGAGCCCAATCGATCTCGTGCGCCGCGCCGGCGTCTCCGGCCTTGCCAATCTCACGCGCATTTCGCCCTTTGCGTCGATGTGGGATGAACTCGGCAAATATTTTGGCGATCCGCGGCTGCGCCAGCTGTTCGGGCGCTACGCGACCTATTGCGGCTCGTCGCCGTTTTTGGCGCCGGCGACTCTGATGCTCGTCGCGCATGTCGAGATGGACGGCGTCTGGCGCGTCGAAGGCGGCATGCATCGACTCGCCGTCGCGCTTGCCGATCTCGCTCGCGACCGCGGCGCGCGGATTTTCTATGGACAAAGCGCAAAACGCATTCTCGTCGAGGGCGGGCGCGCCACGGGCGTCGAGACCGACCAGGGCGAGATCATCAGCGCCGATGCGGTGGTGATGAACGGCGACGCCGGCGCGCTGCGCGCGGGACTTCTCGGCGCGCCCGCGATCGCCGCGCTGAACAGCGCGACGCGCGCGCAGCCGTCGCTTTCGGCCGTGACATTCGCCATGCGTGCGCGGGTTCGCGGCTTTCCCCTCGCCCATCACAATGTGTTCTTCTCGCGCGACTACCGCGCCGAATTCGACGACATCTTCCGCGATCGACGACTGCCCCGCGCGCCGACGGTCTATGTGTGCGCGCAGGATCGCGGCGACGACGACTCACGTCCAGGCGCTGAAAGGTTGTTCGCGCTTGTCAACGCGCCCGCCGTCGATGGCGCAGGAGAACTTTCGACTGAGGAGTTACGCCAATGCGAGGAAAGGACCTTTCGATTTCTCGCCCACTGTGGTCTCGACATCCAGGCGCCGCGGCAGGCGATCACGCGCACGGCGCCCAGGGATTTCGCGCAGCTCTTCCCGGCGACTGGCGGAGCGATCTACGGCCAGGCGTCGCACGGCTGGATGGCCTCCTTCACGCGGCCGGGGTCGCGCACGCTTCTTCCGGGTCTATATCTCGCGGGCGGCAGCGCGCATCCGGGCCCGGGCGTGCCGATGGCGGCGATCTCGGGTCGTCTCGCTGCGAAGAGTCTGATGGCGGACCTTGCTTCGACGCGGCCGTTGCGCCGAGCGGCTATCGCTGGTGGTATGTCGATGCGCTGAGCGATGATGGCGAATACGGTGTGACAGTCATCGCCTTCATCGGCAGCGTCTTCTCGCCCTATTACGCCTGGTCGGGATGGGCCGACCCCTTCAATCATTGCGCCGTCAATGTCGCGCTTTATGGCCCGCGCGGCGCGCGCTGGGCGATGACCGAACGTGGCCGCAAAAGTCTCAAACGCACGCGCGACGTTCTCTTGATCGGACCGAGCTCGCTGGAATGGCGCGACGGCGCGCTGACAATTCGCGTCAACGAGATTGCGGCGCCCCTGCCCAAACCGATCCGCGGCGAAATTGTTGTGAAGCCTCTGGCGATCAACACGAAGGAATTCTCGCTGGAGAGCAAGGGCAATCATATCTGGCGGCCGATCGCGCCCGTTGCGCGCGTGTCGCTTGATCTCGATGCGCCAGACCTGCGCTGGAAAGGCCACGGCTATTTCGACACGAACGCCGGCGACGAGCCGCTCGAAAGGGCCTTTGCTTTTTGGACATGGTCGCGCGCCAATATCGGCGACGACGCCGCAATCCTCTACGACGCCGAGCGACGCCGCGAAGCTCCGCTGTCGCTCGCCTTGCGATTCAGCGCATCGGGCGAGATGGAGACGCTCGACCCTCCGCCCCTCGCGCCGCTGCCTTTGACGAAATGGCGCGTCCAACGCCGCACGCGCGCCGATGATGGAGTCGCGCAGGCGCTGCGCAGCTTCGAGGACGCGCCCTTCTATTCCCGCTCGCTTGTTGCGGCGAAGTTTCGGGGCGAAACGATCCATTGGGTGAACGAGAGCCTGTCGCTCGATCGCTTCGCGAATCCGCTCATCCGGCTGATGCTGCCGTTCCGGATGCCGCGCCGCGCCTGACGCCGCGCAAGATCAGCCTCTCTCGTCAGGCTTCGACTGTTCGTCGCGCAGGCGCTTTCTTGCCTTCTCCAGCGACCACAATTGCCAGACGCAGAGGCCGATCACTACGCCGAAAGAAAATACCAGTTCGACCACACCGAAGTAGTCATCAAACATCTGCTAGTCGCCATAGCGTTCGGCCCGCTCCAAACGTTCAAACATTTCGAGCACGCGCAGAAACTGCGGCAGGGCGCCGTCGTCCGCCTCGCGCAGCGGGCGGACCGGATGCCGCGCAACTGCTTCGATCAAAAACATCGCGGCGTCGAGCGGCGCTAATGGCGCACCGTCTGAAAGCCAGGGCGATGCGATGCTGGCCCTCGCAACCAGCGCAAGCTTTCGAGCGCCGCCGACGCGCGCGCGATGCGTGATCGAATCGAGCGCGTAGCGCGACGTGAGTTCGCGCCCGATTTCGGCGTAAAGCAGCGCGGCGGCGAGAATGGCGGGCCGGCATGGAAGCGGAAGTTGCGCAATGCCGCGCCGCGCGCGCGCATAGAGCGCGTCGGCTTCGCATAGCAGCCGCGCGACGACGCCTTTGAGCGCCGGCGTTGCGTTTGGGCGCGCGAGGAACCCTTCAGGATCGACGCCCGCCTCGCGCAGCCAGCAAAGCGGCAGATAGAGCCGGCCGGCGCGCGCGTCCTCGCCGGCGTCGCGCGCGATGTTGGTCAGTTGCATGGCGATCCCGAGATCGCACGCCCGAGCCAATGTCTGCGGTTCGCGCACGCCCATCATCAACGTCATCATCACGCCGACGGTACCGGCGACGCGCGCGGCGTAATCGAAGAGTTCATCGAGCGTCTCATAGCGGCGCCCTTCGGCGTCCCATGCGAGGCCATCAAGCAGCGCCTCCGGCACGGCGCGCGGAATGGCGTAACGGCGCACGAGATCCGCCATAGCGCGGTCCGCGGCGACGGGATTGGGACGGCCCTCATAGGCGCCTGCCAATCTCTCCCGCAGCCGTTCCAAGGCGGAAAAGGAGCCGCCTTCGACATCGACGGCGTCGTCCGAGAGACGACAGAAGGCGTAAAGACCATAGGCCGGCGCGCGCACGCGGCTCGGCAAGATCAACGAGGCCGCAAAGAAAGAACGCGACCCCTGTCTGATCGCTTCACGACAGGCGGCATAATCCTCTCGCGCAGCAAGCGCGGGGTCAGGCGAAGACGGAAGCATCGGGCGCCACCTTGTCGAGTATCCGCGCCGACGACAGAACGCCCGGCAGTCCGGCGCCGGGGTGCGTGCCCGCCCCGACCAAGAAAAGATTGCGCACGTCCTCGCTCGCATTATGCGGGCGGAACCAAGCGCTTTGCGTCAGTATCGGCTCCAGTCCGAAGGCTGCGCCGTGGAAGGCGTTGAGCTCCGCTTCGAAACTCAGCGGAGTCGCAACGCGCGACGTCACGATGTCCGAAGTGAGACCCGGAAGGATCGTCGCTTCGAGCGCCTGCGCGATGTTCTGGCGATAGCGCTCCGCGAGCGCTGACCAGTCCTGGCCGCCTTCGAGATTGGGCACGGGCGAAAGAACGTAAAACGTATCGCAGCCAGGCGGCGCCAGCGACGGATCGGTCGCCGTTGGCCGATGCAGATACAGGCTGAAATCTTCGGAGAGGGTCTTGTGGTGAAAGATGTCCTTCAGCAGCTCGCGATAACGCGGCCCGAGCAGAATCGTATGATGCGCGACGTCCTCATATCTGCGCCGCACGCCGAAATACCAGAGGAAGAGTCCCATCGAATAGCTGGCGCGATCGAGCTTGCGATCGCTCCACCGACGCCGAGCGGAAGCAGGCAAAAGATAGCGATAGGTCCAGGCTGAGTCGGCGTTCGAAACCACGATGTCGGAGTCGATGCGCTCGCCAGACGCCAGTTGCACGCCCTTGGCGACGCCCTTCTCGACGATGATGGAGCCGACCTCCGCATTACAGCGCATCTCGCCGCCCTGGCGATCAATAAGACCGACGAGACCAGAGACCAGACTGCCCGTGCCGCCCATCGCGAAATGCACGCCCCAACGCTTTTCCAGCGCCGCGATCAGACAATAAATCGCGCTGGCGCGGAACGGGCTGCCGCCGATGAGCAGCGGATGGAAGCTGAAGATTGTGCGCAACCGCTCGTCGCGAAAGAATTGCGACACGAGCCCATAGACACTGCGGTAGCCCTGAAGGCGGATGAGATCGCCGGCGATGCGCGCCATGTCGAGCGGCGACGAGAACGGAACATCGCCAAGCTCTTCGAAACCGATGCGACAGATCTCTCGGCTTTTGTCCATGAAGCGCGTGAAGCCGTCGACGTCCTGCGGCGAGAAGCGGGCGACCTCGGCCCGCATCGCATCCATATCGCCGCTGTAGTTGAAGCAGGCGCCGTCGTCGAAACGGATGCGATAAAAGGGCGACATCGGCCGCAATTCGATATCGTCGGCCATCTGGCGCCCGCAGAGCGTCCAAAGCTCTTCGAAAAGGAAGGGCGCCGTGATGATCGTCGGCCCGGCGTCGAACGTAAATCCATCTTGACGATAGACAGAGGCGCGGCCGCCGGGGGCATCGCGCTTTTCCAGAACGGTGACGCTGTAGCCGCGCGCGCCCAGCCGGATCGCGGCGGCAAGGCCCCCAAAGCCGCTGCCGATCACGACGGCGCGGGGCTTCCTCCCGGTGGCCGCCGCCAAGCGGGGTCGCTCAGCTAGTGTCAACATAAGTAGACACTAGCGCGGTCAGGCGCAACGATCAAGGGTGTGCGATGGGCCGCGTCTACGCCATAGAGCGCCCGCCGGCAGCCTTACAAATTCAGCACCAGCAGGTCGCTCTTGGCGCGCGAGACGCAGGCCAGGAAAAAGCCGTCCGCCTTTTCCTGATCCGAGAGACGCTTGTCGCGATGGTCCGCCTCGCCTTCGATGACCTGGATCTTGCAGGTTCCGCACATGCCCTGTTCGCAGGACGTCGGAATCTTCACGCCCTGCTCCTCGAGGAAAGCCGTGACGGTCTTGTCACCGGGGACTTTATAAACGGCGCCGGTGCTGGCGATCTTGACTTCGAAGACCTTGTCGAGCACAGCGGGCGGCACTTTCGCGGTGAATCTTTCGACGTGAATCCGCTCCTTCGCCCAACCTTTCTGCTCGGCGAGGTGGATGATCGGATCCTGCCACCAATCCACGCCGCAGATGAAGAGCTGCGTCTCTTCTGGTTGGTCCTGCAGAAGTGTCACTGGATTGAGCAGCTGATTGAGCTCGCTCGCCTCAAAATAAAATTTCGAATTCTCCGCGAAATTCGATGTCGCGATCATCTCGCTGAATGAACCCGGCGACATCATTGCGTAGACGTAGTGCAGATCGAAGGGAATGTCCTGGCGCTTGAGATGGTCGGCGATGCTCAGGATCGGCGTCACGCCGATGCCTCGCGCCATCAAGATCGCGCGCTTCGTTTGCCGCGGCACGCGAAACCGATTTCTCGGCAAGCCCACCTGCAATTTGTCGCCGACATTCACCTGCGTATGCAGCGCCTTGGAGCCGCCGCGACTGTTGGCGTCGTTCCACACGCCAATGACGTAGCGATGGCGTTCCGTGGCGCTGTTGCACAAGGAATATTGCCGCACCAAACCGCCGGGAAGCGTGACGTCGACATGCGCGCCAGGCGAGAAGGTCGGCAGTTCAGCACCGGTGGGATCGACCAGTTCGAACGAGGCCATATTGTGGGCCTCCTCGCTCTTCTTGGCCACAATCACTTCACGCAGAGTTTCGTCCATCGCGTCGTCCGATCAAGATGCGGAACAGAGCGCAGAAAGTAGCAAGAAGCATACCCTTGGGGTCGCCGCAGACCCGAGCCGCGGCGAACCGACAATGTCACCTATCGGCCAAAAGCCCCGCGTTGCGTCTCCACTGTCGTCGCGGTCTTGTGCGACATTCTTCCTCGCTATCTGGGCGCACTCCTTCCCGGGCCTGTAGAGGTCATTGATCTCGTTGGCTATTCTCAACCCACAAAACTGGGCGCCCTTCTTGAATTAAGAAGTCGACGAGGAGGCCGCATGGCTGACGCCGAAACCGAAATTCAGAGCCTGAAAGAACGCCCGCAGGACGCCGACGCTCTGCCAAGCGACATCCGCGGCTATCACCGGCGCACGAAACATGCCCCGACGCGCTATGCGCTTGGGCCGGCCTTTCTCGACTGGACCTCGCAGCCTTCGCCTTTCCGGCGCTTCGACGGCGCGCCGCGGATCGAACTGCCGTTACGCGATCGCGAAGAGACCGCGCCTTTCCCCGGCCCGGCGCTGCGATCCGCGCCGCTCGACCGCATGGCGCTCGGCCTGTTCCTGGAGCTCGGCTTCGGGATCAGCGCCTGGAAAAGTTACGAAGGCTCGACGTGGGCGCTTCGCAACAATCCGTCGTCCGGCAATCTGCATCCGACCGAAACCTATCTCCTCGCCAACGCCGCCGAGGGACTCGGCGAGACCGCCGCGCTTTATCACTACGCGCAGGAAGATCATGCGCTGGAGCGGCGCGCTGATTTTGAAACGCCGCTGGTTCTGCCCGAGGGCGGCTTTCTGCTTGGTCTGAGTTCCGTCCCCTGGCGCGAGAGCTGGAAATATGGCGAGCGGGCGTTTCGCTATTGCCAACTCGATGTCGGCCATGCGATCGGCGCCGCCGCTCAGGCCGCCGCCGCGCTGGGCTGGCGCGCGCATCTTTTGTGCGAACCGGGCGACGCCGACGTCGCGGCGCTGCTCGGACTCGATCGGCCGGACGCTTCTCATCGGCGCGAAGAAGAACATCCTGATGCGCTCTTGTGGATCGCCGCTGATGGGAACGCCCCCCCCGCCATCGACGTCTCCAACCTTGCGCGCGCGCCGCGAACGTGGACGGGCGCGGCCAATCGCTTGAGCGAAGATCACGACGGCTGGCCGCTCGTTGACCGGGCGGCGCGGTTCTGCGTCAAGCCGCACACGCCGACAGTGGAGCCCTTGTCACGGATGGCGCCGAAACCCGCCTTCCCGTTCCCGCTGCCGGACATCGGGCGCGTGGTGCGGCGTCGGCGCAGCGCGCAACGCATGGACGGGATCGCCCGCCTCTCGCAGGAGGCGTTTTGCGCGATGCTGACGTCGACGCTTCCCGGCGCCGAGCCTTGCCTGGCGCCTTACCCCTGGCCGCCGCGCCTGAATCTGCTGCTCTTCGTGCATCGCGTCGAGGGCGTGGAGCCGGGTCTCTATCTGCTGCAGCGCGACGCCGAAACAACGGCGCGGCTGCGCGAGATGTCGGCGCTGGCGTTGCTTTGGACGCCGATCGAGATCGGGCCGCTTAAACTTTTTCGTCTGCGGCGCGGCGCCGTCGAACGCGAGGCGAGCATGAACGCCTGCCGACAGGCGATCGCCGGCAAGGGCTGTTTCGCCGTCGCGATGATCGCCGATTTCGATCGCACGCTTCAGGAGGACGGCGGCTTCGGCTATCGCCGGTTGCACTGGGAGGCCGGCGCGATCGGCCAGGCGCTCTATCTCTGGGCCAGCGCCATCGGCCTCTCCGGCACGGGGATCGGTTGCTTCTTCGACGACGAGATCCACGCGATGCTCGGTCTGTCGCCAGAGCAATACGCCTTTCAGGACGTCTACCACTTCACCGTCGGCGCCGCGCTGGAAGACCCGCGCATGCTGACGCTCCCCGCCTACCCCGAAGAGATGCGCGAGCGAACATGAACATCCAAATCGAAAGACCGCATGTCGAGGCGCTGATTGCGCGCTTTCCCGCCCATTCGGGGCTCTCGTCGCAACTGCGCTTCGGCGACAGAGTTGAACTCGATCTTGCGCATCTCTCCGGCGCCGAATTCGATTTCCTCGAGGAGCTGTATCAGCAATCGGGTCCCGAATTGCGCGCCAGAGCCGCGCAGCTTGCGACGCTGCGCTCGGCGCTGGAGTCGCAGGGCAAGCGCTTCGAAGCCGGCGATCTCGAAGACGTATTGCCGGCGCTGGTCAAATACATGACGACCGACGCGCTACGCGGCTGGCTGTTCACAGCCAGCGTCGCCGCCAAGGCGCTGCCCTATGTCGTGACGCGTTTCGACTATGTGCCGACTTCCAACGACGAGGCCGGCAAGATCCTGGTGGAACTGAAGGCCAACGCCAAGGGCACGCTGCAAACCAATCTCATGCGCATCATGGCGCCCGACATCGTCGGCCAAACAATCAGCGAAATCCTCGCCGCCAAAGGCTTTCTGCGCGAAACGCCGGCCTTGATCGAGGCCTTCGACGCGGCGAGCGAGACCTATTTCGATTGGCGCGGCCGCTATGGCGCGCAATTTTCCGGCAAGGGCTCCGGCTTTCACGCCGAAGACCCCAACGCCACGCATCGCGACACGGACTGGACGCGCAAGGACGTCATCGTGCTCTCGACGAGCGGCGGCGAGGCGCGCCTCGTCAACGACGAGGCGGTGCTCTCGGCGCGCAACCTGACGCTGGAGGCGCCAGGCGACGTGCTCGGGCACTTCCTGCGCAAGGCGGGAAAGAGCAACAATTTCTCCGGCGAGGACGAAATCGCCGAGCTGCGCGAACAAATTCCGCCGGGACTCTTCACGCAAGTTCCCGTGCATCCCTACATTCTGATGTTTCATCTCGATCTGCATCATCACGTCTGGGTGCATGTCGACGAGATGCGGCTATATCGCTATCAGCCCGAATTGAAGAGCAAGCTGGTGCTGCCGGAGGAGCAGACGGATCTCATCGACATTCTGACCGCCGAAATGGACGTGCTGATGGATGACATCGTCCAGGGCAAATCCGGCGGCACCACGGTGCTTTGCGCCGGCCCGCCCGGCGTTGGCAAAACGCTGACGGCGGAAGTCTATTCAGAAATCATCCAGCGTCCCTTGTACCGCGTGCATTCGGGGCAACTGGGCCTCAATGTCGGGACGATGGAGACGGCGCTAAAAGAGATTTTGACGCGCGCTCAGCGCTGGGGAGCGGTGATGCTGATCGACGAGGCGGACGTCTACATCAAGCGCCGCGACGACAACATCGCCATGAACGCCGTCGTCGGCGTTTTCCTGCGCGTGCTCGAATATTTTAATGGTCTGCTCTTCCTGACGACGAACCGCGTCGACGACATCGACGAGGCGATCGTCTCGCGCTGCATCGCGCTGATCAAATACAACCCGCCCGACGCTGACGCGAAGCGCCGGATCTGGCGCGTGATGACCGAGCAATTCGCGCTCAAAGTCGATGACGCGCTCATCGACGACCTCGTCGAGATTTTCCCCGCCGCCACGGGCCGCGACATAAAGGGGTTGGCGAAGCTCACGGCGAAGTTCTGCCACCAGAAGAATGTGCCGCCGAGCGTCGCCGTTTTCCGCCGCTGCGCGATCTTCCGCGGCCTCGACACGGCGCATGCGGCGTAGCAGATTCAGTCGTCGAATCCGCCGGACAGTCGCTCGCGCCAGCGCTCGCGAAAGGCGTTCGCCACATCCGCGCTCGCAAAGACGACCTCGATCGACCATTCCGTGGTGCGCGTGTCGTCGGGCCACGCCCGTTCCGTGCTACGCCAGATGATGTTTGGCCAGTCGGGATTGCGCTGCGGCTTGCCGCTCTCGCGCGACGACGGCCGGCCGACGCGCGCAATCAGCCAATCCATGATCTCCGGCCGAAAGGCGGCGCCAAAGAACAGCCCGTGCCGACCCATGCGGTCGGGCGTGCGAAAGATGCGCTGATTGAGCCAGGCGAAGGCAGGCGGATCAGGATCATTGTGATAGCAACGCAGCGCCAAAAGCCGGAACCCCATCGGAACGGAAAGCGCCGGCACAGCGTTGACGCATCCCGCAGACTCCTGCAGCGCCGCCGTGTCGGAACCATGATTTTCCGTCCTCACGCGCTCTCCCCCCGCGCCTCGGGCGGCGGCCGGTCGACGGCCTTTAGCGCATCGAGCACGGCGATCAGCGCCCGGCGCCCATCCTCCACCGCCTCCGCCTCGGTGCCGCCGACGCCAAAGCAGCCGGGAATCTCTGGATACGACAGCACGTAATAGCCGCCCTCCTCTGGCGGTCCGCGGCCCAGCTCGGTTCGATAGACGGGCGCCTCGCTCATTTGTCTAACTCATCCATGAGGTCCACCATCGCGACGAAGGCCTTCACGTGAACGCTTCTCACCTTCGCCTTCATGGGGATGGCGACGCAATTGGGCACGGAAGGATGCGTGAACACGACATGCGTTCCCGTCACCTTGCGGAACTTGATCGCATATTGCGAGGCGGTGATTTCAAAATCGGCGGGCGTCCAGGCGCCGCCCGGATCATTGCGAAACGCCTCCAAGCGCTTGTTATGCACGGCGTCGCCTCCCGTCGGTCACGGCTCGAATCTTGCTCGCCGTCGATGCAAATTCGCAGCCAGCAGCACGGAGCGCCTTCATGTTTGTTCGCGTCTGCAAGGAAGACACCCTCATGGAGGGCGGAATGCGCGTGGTCATCGCCGACGCGCAACTCATCGTTCTCGCCTGGCCGGAAGACGGCGTCGTAAAGGCGTTTCAGGGAGTCTGTCCGCACACCAACGTTCCCTTGGCGGACGCCGATTTCGATGGGACGACGCTGACCTGTCCGCTGCATTTCTGGTCGTGGGACATGAACAGCGGTCAACCCACCCACGAGCATGCGACGCCGCTCGCCGAATATCCGGTGCGGATCGAAGACGGCGTCGTCTATATCGACGCCGAAGGCGTCGCGCCGATCTTCGCAGAACCCTGAACAACGCTGGTCCGCATATTGCGAGACCGCGATCACGCAAGGAAGGTGGGCGAGCATGGCGGTGGATCTGAAGACCGAGTGGACGAATGAAGATCTCGCCAGGCTGATGGGGTCCGTCGAAGACGACCGCGACTGGCGCCTCGAGGTCAGCGCCGCGGGAGTCGCCGATCTTAGCGACAAGACCGCCAATCCCACCGGCGCCGATTATGACGAGACGCTGCATTGTTTCTTCGAAACCTGGATGCAGGGAACTGATTTCGTCGGCGCCTCGGCCGCCGCCGACAAGACGCTCGTCGGAAAGATCGCGAACGCCTTGCGCGAGAATTATCCCGGACTGAAGGCGGGGAAGTTCGTTTACGTGGCTTTGTAGCGCATTCGGCGACGCAGCGAAGACGCGCGTCGCTTCAGTCGCTGGCGTGCGTCTTGCTTTCGCTGGGGCGCGGGGGGACGATGACACACGTGCGATTCTGCGAATTTCTGTCCAAGCGAAGCGCCCCCTTCGTGATCGTTTTGGGCGCGAATGAGATTGCTTCGGCAGTTGCGGCGCGTCTGACGCGGGAGGGCTACCGCGTCGTGCTCAGTCACGACCCTTACCCGCCGGTCATTCGGCGCGGCATGTCGTTCCACGACGCTCTATTCCAAGATCGCGCCGAGGTCGACGGCATTCAGGGCTACCGCAGCGAGACTGCGCTGGAAATCGTACGGGTGTTGACGGTAACCGGCGTCGTCGCGGTGACCTCGCTGCAACTGACCGATCTCCTCGCGCTCCGCACGCCTGACGTGTTGATCGACGCGCGAATGCAAAAGAACCGCATGACGACCAATCTGCGCAAGATCGCCAATCTCGCCATCGGCCTCGGCCCGCATTTCGCCGCCGGCTTGAACTGCGACATCGCCATCGAGACGCATCCCGACCACGCCGGCGACCTCGTCGAAACCGGCGAAACTCGGCCCAACGACCATGTTCCACGCTATCTTGGCGGCGTTGGCCGCGGCCGTTTCGTTTATTCCGCCCGAGATGGCGTTTGGCGCACGCCGCTCGACGTTGGCGCCAGAATCTTCAAGGATTACCTCCTTGGCCTCCTCGACGGTCACCGCGTCCTTTCGCCGATGGACGGCTTCCTGCGCGGCATTGCGCGCGACGGGGTCGTCGTGCCGCAAAATGTGAAACTCGTCGAGGTCGATCCGCGCGGGCGCGCCTCGACTTGGACAGGCACCGACGAATATGGGCGCGCCATAGCGGACGCGGCCTATCGCGTGATCGCCAAAGCGGCTCACGCACGCCATTGGGCGCGGCCCATTACCGTAAGTTATCACTGAGGCTCGAGTCCGTGACGACGACCACTATCGACTATACCGTATCCATATACGATCGCATCGGCGGCTTCGACACGGTCGACCGGCTCGTCGAAACCTTCTACCGCAACATGGACGAACTACCGGAAGCGCGCGGCATACGCGCCGTTCACGCGGACGATCTTGGACCGACGCGCGCCATTTTGAAGGTGTATCTGGCCGAATGGCTCGGCGGCCCCAAGGATTATTCCGCCAAGAAGGGGCATCCGCGCCTGCGCATGCGGCATGGCCATTTGCGCATCGGTCCGGCCGAGCGCGACGCCTGGATGCTGTGCATCAACGGCGCGCTGGATGCGACGATCGAAGACGTCGGCATACGCGAAAGCCTGCGCGAAAATCTCGCAAAGCTGGCCGATTGGATGCGCAATGATCCGGATAATGCGCATGATAAGCGCCATTGAGCGCGGAGTGGCGCATCCGTCAATGTTGAGGCCGATGCGCTTACGCGCCTCTCATCCGGCCTATCGGCTGAAGCGCGCGCCTCGAATCAGCTGCGATAGCCTTCTTCAGCGAGCACCTGACGCACGGCCGGGCGCGTTTTCATAAGCGCGTAATGCGCCTGGCAATTGCGCGGCAGCGTCATGCCCGTCTTGTCGGCCCAAAACTCCACATAGAACAGCGCCGCGTCGGCGATCGAAAAGCCGCCGGCGACATAGTCCTTGCCCGCAAGTTCCGTATCGATCGCGATCAGCGCCGCCACGACGATTTCGCGTCCTTCGGCCTTGATCGCCTCGACGTCGGCTTGCCGCCCGGCGTAGCGCTCCGGCGTGAACACGCGTCGAAAGCCTTCGCCGTGAATATGCTGAACGCAAAAATGCATCGCGGCCAGCGCCGACTCGCGCGCATCCGCGCTCTCCGGCAGGAGCTTGCGGCGCGGATAGGTCTGCGCAAGCCATAGGGCGATGGAGTAAAAATCTGTCAGCGCGACGCCGTCGTCGCGCAACAGAGTCGGAATCGTCCCATTCGGGTTGATCGCCAGATAGTCCGGCTTGAGGTGATCGCCCTTGACCAGATTGACGATATAAGCCTCGAAAACCAGCCCGATCTCTTCGAGCAGGATGTGTATGCCCGTGGAGCAGGATCCGGGCGTCATGTAGAATTTCATTCCCGGCTCGCCTTGCGCAGCTGATCGGCGTCGATTGATTTAGCCGAATTTGAACAGCACGCCGTAACCGCCGCGCGGATAGTTCCATTCGATGTCGCCGCTCGGCTCGGCGATGATCCGGCACGTGCCGCATTCGACGCAGCCGTCGGTCGTGATCTCGACTTGCCCGGTCGAGTTCATTTCATAGCAGTGCGCCGGACAGACGTTCACCAGACTGAGCAGTTGCGGCGAAGGCGTGGTGTGCGGACGCACCTTGATGTGGGCGCGGCCGGCGTCGACGAGATAGCGATTGAGGTAAAGCTTGTCCTCCACCCGGACCGCTGCTTCTGCGCTCATTGTCCTACTCCGTTGCTAGAGGGCATCGCGCCCAACTACCTCCACGCGCGCGCCAGCCGAAAGGCGTCGCCGACCAGTCCGGTCAGCGAACGCGCCGCCAGGAAGGAGCGGAACGTGGTCTTCTCTTTTTCCCGCTTCGGCGTGCCGTCGACGCGCAGGAAATTCGTCATCGCCTTCGAGACAAGCTGCGGATAGGTCAGGAAGAAGTTCTGCGCCTGAATGTGAAGCAGATCCGGCATGTCGCGATATTTCTTCAAATCCTTCATGACGAAGGACTCGTCGAGCATCTTCTTGTAGAGCGCCAGATTCTCCTTCGTCATCGGATCGCGGCGCGATTTGATTTGGAAGATCGCTTCCGCGGCGATCCGTCCGGAGGTCATCGCCAGATTTGAGCCTTCGCGATGTATGGCGTTGTTCAACTGCGCGGCGTCGCCAACGACGACCCAGCCGTCGCCATAAAGCTGTGGGATCGCCTTGAAGCCGCCTTCGGGGATCAGATGCGCGGCGTATTCCTTGACTTCCGAGCCTGCGATGAGCGCCGCCACCGATGGATGCTGCTTGAACTTTTCCAACAGTCCGTACGGCGTCTGTCCCGTTTTCTCGAAGTCCGCGACGAGACAGCCGATGCCAAGCGAGATCGACTCCTTGTTGGTGTAAATGAAGCCCATCCCGGTCATGCCTTGCGAGATGGTGCCGACCGCCTCGATGACCGCGCCTTCGTCGCCGCGCAGATTGAAGCGGGCTTCCAGAGTTTCCTGCGGGAGGAAGTGCATTTCCTTCACCGCCAGAGCGACATTACTCTTGTCGGGCGTCTTGCGCAGGCCGGCTCTTGTGCCGAGCAGCCCGCTCACGCCTTCCGCCAGCACGACGACATCAGCGCCGACCTGTCCGTTCTTGCGGTCCGTGCGCACGCCGATGACTTTTCCATAGGCGTCCTGCAGCAACTCCAGGACCGTGGTTTCGCACAGCACGACCGCGCCGGCCTCCTGAACCTTCTTGGAGAACCATTTGTCGAATTGCGCGCGGATGATCGTGTAGCGGTTGGGACGCTCCTCGTTGAATTCGTCCGAGCGATAATGGAGTCCCGTATGGGAGTTGTCGTCCATCATCCAAAAGCGCTGCTCGACGAGATGACGCTCAAGCGGCGCGTCCTCACGGAAATCCGGGACAAGCTTCTCGAGCATGTCGGAATAGAGGATCGCGCCCTGCACATTCTTGGAGCCGGAATATTCGCCGCGCTCCAACTGCAGGACTTTGAGGCCCTTGCGCGCCAGGGTCAGGGCGGCGGCGTTGCCGGCCATGCCGGCGCCAACTACGATCGCGTCGAATCTTTCTTCGATCATGCCTATCTCCCCTAGCTCGCTAGACGGTCGCGCTGATGCGGAGACAATCGTTTCGAGAACGCTTCCGTGAGTGCAGGCAAAAGCCGTACCGCGTCGGTGACGATTCCAACATGCGCGAAATCGAAGATTGGCGCATTCTTGTCGGTGTTGATCGCGACGATGTAATCCGCGCCCTCGACGCCGACGCGATGCTGGATCGCGCCGGAAATGCCCGCGGCGATATAAAGCTTGGGTCGGATGGTCTTACCAGTCTGGCCGATTTGCCGGTCAGAGCTGACCCATCCCTTTTGCACCAGCGGGCGCGAACAGCCGAATTCCGCGCCGATCGTGCTCGCCAGCTGACGGATGAGCTGGAAGTTTTCCGGAGAGCCGAGGCCGAGGCCGCCCGCGACGACCACGTCGGCGAAAGCCAGGTTGGACTTTGTCGAATCGCGATCGGGCAGAAACGACAATACTTTCGTGACAATGTCGTCTTCCACAAGGCCGAGCGGATGTTCGATCACGCGGCCGATCGGCTTTTCGACGCGCTCCGGCATCGGCATCACGCGCGGGCGCACGGTCGCCATCTGCGGGCGATAGTTCAGCGTGAAGATCGTGCAGAGCAGCGAGCCGCCAAACGTCGGACGCGTCGCGGCGAGCGAACCTTCCGCATCGACGTCGAGTTCCGTACAATCGGCGGTGAGACCGGTCAGCAGCGTCGTCGCCACCGAGCCGGCAAGATCGCGACCCAAAATCGTCGCGCCCAGCAGCAGGATTTCCGGCTGATAGGCGTTGACGAGATCGGTCATCGCCTTGGTGTAGCTCTCATTGCGGTAATCCGTGAGGATGTCGTCCGCGACAAGATAGGCGAGATCTGCGCCATAGTTGAAGCTTTCGCGCACGACCGCCTGCGTCGCCTCGTTGCGCGCGCCGACGACGACCGCGGCGAGATTGACGCCGAGCTTATCGGCGAGAATCCGCCCCGCGCCCATGAGCTCCCAAGACACGGGGTGCGCTTGTCCCCGCTCCTGCTCGATGAAGACCCAGACGTGTTTGTAGGCTTTGAGATGTTCGGGCAGCTCTTTTTTCGCCGCCGCGCGCCCCGCCGCAGCAGGAGCCTTTGCCGTATCGTTCATGTGTCGCGCTCCTGTTTCAAGATCAATAACCGCGCGTCAATTGTTCGAGCTCGGATTCCAGTTTCGGCCGGCGCTTGAACAATTCGTCGACGAAGGCGTCCCCCGGCTTGTCGCCGAGTTCAATGAACTGGGCCTTTTCCGCACGCGGCTTCGGCGCGAAGACGCGCTTGACGATCGTCGGCGAACCGCGCAGTCCGCATTTGGTGATGTCCTCGACGCCGGCGTCCTGCGCGCTCCATTTGATGATCGTCGCGCGCGCCGCCGCCAACGCGTCGCTCAGCGAACCAATGCGCATCTCGTTGACGCCTTCGAGGACGGAAATCAGGCAGGGCATCTTACTGCGCAGTTTCTGAACGCCGCCTTCGCTGCGCCGCTCGACGTCGATCGTTCCCGCCTCAAGGTCGACGTTGTCGATATGCGAGACATAAGTGAGCTGCATCAGCCCGAGCCGCTTGGCGACGCCGGGGCCGACCTGCGCGGTGTCGCCGTCGATCGTCTGCTTGCCGGTGAAGACGACGTGAGGCGGACCAAACTCCACGCCGATCTTGCGGATCGCCGTCGCCAGCGCATATGTCGTCGCGAGCGTGTCGGCGCCGGCGAAGAAGCGGTCGGTCAACAGCACCGCGCGATCGGCGCCAAAGGTCAGCGCCTTGCGCAGACTGTCCTCGGCGGAAGGCGGACCCATGGTGAGGATGGTGACCGCGCCGCCGAATTTTTGGCGCAGCCGCAACGCTTCTTCGATCGCGAACAGATCATATGGATTGATGATCGTCGGAACGCCCTGGCGCATGATCGTGTTGGTCACCGGGTGAACGCGGATCTGCGCCGAGTCGGGCACTTGCTTCATGCAGACGACGATATGCATTCGAGTTGTCCCCGTTGATCCTTAAGCGTTCACTTCAGAACGTTGAGCTGCACCAATGACGGCGGCGCCGCCGGCTTGACGGCGTCTTTGTGAACTTTGAACAGGCGCTCGTCGATCGGCGTCGATTTCAGGAAGTCTTGATAGGCGCGCTCCAAAAAATCCTTGCAGCGCTCAGTCACCGCCGCGTCGTCCAGCTCGGCTAGATCCTCGCTGAAGAGATATTGTCCCATGCGCCGCAGAATATGCAGGCGCGCGACATTGACCACTTTCGGATCATATTCGACGCCAAGCAGCGAGAAGAACTCTTCGGCGCAGGACGCCTTTTTCAATTGCTCCAGAACGGCGGGCTCCGACATTTTGGTCTCCTTCATGTGATTTCCGCCGGCTCCGCCTTTGGCGCGGCGCCATCAGGGGCCTTGATGGTCGATTGTCGTTCCCGCAGACGCCTTTGCAGATGCGATACGCGCGTCTCCAAGAACTCGACGCGATCGAGCAGGACCGAGAATGCCTCACCGACCGGATCCGGCATCAGATGGTGATTGAGGTTGATGCGGCCATCGAATGTGCAACGGCCGACGTCGCGGTGCACGATCTTCGCCGGGATTCCGACCACCGTCGCGTCGCGCATCACACTTTCGATCACGACGGAATTGGCGCCGACACGCGCATTGCGGCCGATCGTGATCGGACCGAGAATCTTTGCGCCGGCGCCGACGATGACTTCGTCCTCGAGAGTCGGATGGCGCTTGCCCGGCGACCAGGAGACGCCGCCGAGCGTCACGCCGTGATAGAGCGTCACGTCGTCGCCGACGACCGCCGTCTCGCCGATGACGACGCCGGCGCCATGGTCGATAAAAAAGCGTCGGCCAATCGTCGCGCCGGGATGAATGTCCACATTGGTCAGAAAGCGCGCGAACCAGGAGAGCAGGCGCGCCCAGAAGCGATGATCACTGATCCACAGCCAATTGGCGAGGCGGTGCCAGATGACGGCGTGCAGCCCGGGATATGTCAGCAGCGTCTCGAAACGTCCGCGGGCGGCGGGATCGCGCGTCGCCACGCACGCCAGATCCTCGCGGATCAGTTGCAACCGCGTCGGCGCAGGCGCCGCAGTCGCTGCCTTGGGCTGCGCTGCCTGGTTCGTCATCGTGGCGACTCGTTCGAGCATGACGCTCACATGCCTCTCGCATGAGTGCTCGCGCAGACATTGCGCCAGATCGAAGTCAAGGCTTCGCCGCTGACCGGTCCCTTGTGATCAAGCGCATGTGCGCGCACGCAGGAGACGATCTCGCCGAGCTCCTCGACGCTGACCGACAGATCCAGTCGCCGCAGCATCGCGGTGACGGCCGCTGAACCGGAATGTTTGCCGATCACGATCTCATGCGCGCGGCCGAGCATGCTCGGATCGAAGGCTTCATAGGTACGCGGGTCCTTGAGCAGACCGTCGACGTGAATGCCGGATTCATGTGTGAAGACGTGCTCGCCGACGATGGATTTGTTGAGCGGGATCGGCCGGCGCGCCGCTGCGGAGACGAGCGCCGCGACGTTCCGCAATTCGGTGAGCACAATGCCGGTTTCATATCCGTGCAACTGACGCGCCGCCACCGCGACTTCTTCGAGCGGCGCATTGCCGGCGCGCTCTCCGAGACCCATCACGGTGACCGAAGCATGCGTCGCGCCTGCCTTGATGCCCGCCAGGGTATTGGCGGTGGCGAGGCCCAGATCGTCGTGACAGTGGATTTCGATTTCGAGATCGCTCTGCGCGCGCAGTTTAGCGATCAGATCGAACGCGGCGAAAGGATCAAGCACGCTCAACGTATCGGCGACCCGGAATCGGCGAGCGCCGGCGGCTTGCGCGACCGCCATCGTCTCCATCAGGAATTCGGGTTCGGCCCGCGAAGAGTCTTCGCCGCCGACCGCGACGTCGAGACCCTTGTCGCGCGCGTAAGCGACGACGCGCCGCGTCATCTCCAGCGCCTGGGCGCGCCCGCCGCGCAATTTCGCTCTGATTTGAGTCTCGGAGACGGGCACAGAGAGATTGACCATGGAGACGCCCGACGCCAGCGCCGCATCGACGTCCTCGACGCGCATCCGGCACCAGGCGATCGCGCGCAACGGCAATTGGACGTCGACGATCGCTCGAATCATCGCGATCTCCACGCCGCCCATCGCCGGCGTTCCGGCCTCGAGTTCAGTAACGCCGGCGCGCGCCAAGGCGCGTGCGATTTCGAGTTTTTCTTCGCAGGTGAAAGCGACGCCCGGGGCCTGTTCGCCGTCCCGAAGCGTGGTGTCGTTCAACACCACATCCAGCGCTCTTTGCGTCAGCGAAGCGACGGGAGGAAGCGAACTCTTTCGGGGCGCATATGTCGTCATCGACTCATACGAACGCTCGAGGCGCCCGCTTCCATGCAACCAAGGAACAACCGCACAAACGCTTCACACATCCGGGCTCTCCTTCAGTTGAAGGATTTTTGACAGCCGCAGGTGGAGCTTGCGTTGGGATTCTCAAAGGTGAATCCGGATCCGGCGAGATCCTGGCGAAAGCCGAGCGTCATGCCTTCAAGGCGCGGACGCGAGGCCGGATCAATCAGCACGCGTATGCCGTCCGCCTCGACGACGATGTCGTCGTTTTTCTGCTGCGGATCGAGATCGACGACATACTCGTAGCCGGCGCAGCCGCCTTCCTTGACCAGAATGCGCAGACCACCCTCTCGTTGAGAGGCCCGCGCCATCGCATCCTTTACCGCGGCGACGGCTGCCTGCGAGACCGTGATCATACTGGAGCCTCCGAGATGAACTTGCCTATGCCTGTATCAAGCAATCGACATGCCATCCCCAGTGCGGGCAAAAACCGCCAGTCCGACCAGCAAATTGTGAGATTGTCGAAAACTCGACAAAAGTTGTTCGAATGAACTTACACTGTCTGTTCGGCGGGCGTCGCGGGCGCTTGCGCCGCCGATGCGACGCGGCTCGTCCCGGTTTCCGCGCCATAGCAGAGCGCGTAATCGGCGCAGTTCGAGCACACGGGCGTGCTGCACATGACGAAACCGTCGTTCTCGCACATCATGCGGTAGATGAACCGCTTCCAGCGCATGTTCTTGTCGTTGCGTCGGGCGAGCGGCGCGAAATGGCGCGCGATTAGCCGCGTCAATTCGGATCTGTCGCGAAGACCGAGGTCCTCCCACAGATGGTTGGGTTCCATGGCGCGGCGCGCGATCATGGCGGCGAGCCAGCGTCCTAATTCGCCATCGCTGGAGCGATTCTCGAGAAGGAGATCCCGCACGATTTCTATTTCGTCCGCGTCGACGAGACTCGTCTCGCGGTCGCCGGAGGATTCGATGCTTCGCGCAGCGAAGTAGTGAGAAAAGAGATCACCGAGTTCAGTGTCCGTCAGACCGGCTTGCGCCGCGAGACTTCCGCCCTCGCTCGACGCTAAGGCGAGGATCGACGCCAGAACGTGGCGGTCGAAATGCGCATCGGCGTCGATATTCGCCGCTTCGGGCAAAACGCCAGTCAGCTCGCGATAGGCGCTCTCAGCGTCACGAACGCCTGGCCCGTTCTCCGTCGCCGTGGATACGGCGCCGCCGCTCTCGATATTGGGGAAGGCGTGCACCATCACGTCACGCTCCGCTGACAACATAACGTCGACCTCCCGCGTGCGGGAGGTCGACGCTCATGCGTTGACGGGTTAGGCGATCGCCTGGAGTTCGGCTGCGGTCTTGCCGATCTGGCTCTCATCGACCGCCTTCATGATGCCGTGCTCCATCAGCATGTCTTCGAGCTCGTCCATCGTGATCGGCGTCGGAATGATGCCCTTGCCCTGGTTGGCGTGGATCTTCACCGCAAGATTGCGGTAATGATTCGCCTGCTCGGACTGCGGCGCATATTCCAGAACCGTCATGCGGCGCAGCTCCGCGTGCTGCACGATATTGTCGCGCGGCACGAAGTAGATCAGCGTCGTGCCGAGCTTCTTCGCCAGAGCTTCCGCAAGCTCGAGCTCCTTGTCGGTCTGACGCTCGTTGCAGACCAGACCGCCCAAGCGCACGCCGCCGGAATTGGCATATTTCAAAATGCCCTTGGAGATGTTGTTGCCGGCATACATCGCCATCATCTCGCCGGACATGACGATGTAGATTTCCTGCGCCTTGTTCTCGCGGATCGGCATGGCGAAGCCGCCGCAGACCACGTCGCCGAGCACGTCGTAGGACACATAGTCGATGTCTTCGTACGCGCCGTTTTCCTCGAGGAAGTTGATCGAGGTGATGACGCCGCGGCCCGCGCAGCCAACTCCAGGCTCCGGTCCGCCCGACTCGACGCAACGAATGTTGAGATAGCCGACCTTCATCACTTCTTCGATTTCGAGATCCTCGACGCTGCCTGCATTGGCGGCGAGGCTCAGGATGGTGTCCTGCGCCTTGGCGTGCAGGATGAGGCGCGTCGAGTCAGCCTTCGGATCGCAGCCGACGATCAAAATGCGATGACCCATCTCAGCCAGAGCGGCGAGCGTGTTCTGGGACGTCGTCGACTTGCCGATGCCCCCTTTGCCATAAAATGCGATTTGCCGTAGTGACGACATGTCTGTCTCCTCTTGAGCCCTTCGACAGCTACCCAGAGTTACTGGGCAGTTCCTATGCATCAGAAACTGGTCGCGGGTTAAGGGAAGGAACACATCGCTCGGCGTAACGTAGGCGTGCGTTCAGCCCTCACTCGCGCTCAACTGTTAGCAACCGTCATGCCAGTGCGGCAATTGTTGCTAGTCGATTGTTTTCTTGTGATTTGATCAATCGATGAGCGCAGCCCACATCGGCCGCTTATGTGAGGGAAGCCGACAGTCACGACATTTGTTGTGAACAGAACATCGCACGCCGTCGTTGATCCCCGACATTTGGAACAGAGCTTGCTTCATTATATCCGCACGGCATTTAGCGGCGTATTCGAAAGGAGCAGGGATGCAGATTGGCGTCGAAACCGCGAAGGCGGTCGATCAACGGCGGGTGTTCGTCCTCGACGAAGACGAGATCGTGCGCGCCGCGCTCCAGTTCATGCTGCACGACGAGATCGAGACCCATGAAATCGCCAGCATCCAAGAAGCCTATGAAAAGGGCGTCGGCTGGCTGAAGCCCGATGTCGTTCTGCTCGGGGCTTCTTTTCTAAAGAGCAATGGCGTCTCGGTCCTTAAGGAATTGGCGGAGCGTTTCGCCGGCGTGCGCATATTAATCGTCTGCGATAAAGCCGACGAGGCGCTCGCGGTCGACGCCATGAAACACGGCGCGCATGGAATATTAGTGAAACCGCTGAAGATCGAGAATGTGCGGCAGAAGGTTGACACTGTCCTCGGGCGCGGCGGCGCCAAGCCGCTCGTGCAGTTGGGGCTACTTTAAATTCAATAAACGCCGACGTCTCGTCGGCGCTGCGATGGAGCGACGGCATCACCCCGCAGTTGACGCAATGGTTGACGACGCAAGGCTTTCCGGCGAAAGGCGTGACCGCCGTCGGCGCCGACGGCCTCACGCCGCTTCTTCGAGCGGCGGCAGAGGCGAACGTCGAGGCGTTGCGCGAAATCATTGCTGAGGGCGGGGATCTCGACGCCCTGACGCGCGACGGCAACAACGCGGTTTGGTTGGCGTGCAAGCAGGACAGCGTGGAGGCCATCGACTTGCTCTCCGCCGCCGGGGCCAACCTTCACCATCGCAATCCCGACGGCTCGACGGCGCTGATCTATGCGGCGTCGGCGGGCAAGACTGCGGTCGTGACGCTCTTGCTGGCGCTTGGCGCAGATCCCCTGGAAGAGAACGTCGATGGATTTTCGGCGCTTGATCTGGCGTCTAACGTCGAATGCCTCCAAGTCTTGCGCGTCGCGTCGCGCCAGCGCCGCGAGCGGCTCAAAGCTGAAGGAATGGTCGAAACATGACGACGATCGACGACATCATCGAAAATTTCTCCCTGCTCGACGATTGGGAGGACCGCTACCGCTATGTCATCGAGCTCGGCAAAATGCTCGAGCCGCTTCCCGATGCGTTGAAGAACGATCAGAATAAAGTCTCGGGCTGCGCCAGCCAAGTCTGGCTGGCGACGACGATTTCCGACGCTAACGGCGGCGAACCGGCGTTGATGATCCGCGGCGACAGCGACGCGCATATTGTCCGCGGCCTCGTTGCAATCTTGCTGGCGCTCTGCTCCGGCAAGACCGGCGCGGAAATCTTGAAGGCGGATCCTGTCGCGCTATTCGAGCGTCTTGGCCTACGCGAACATCTGACGCCGCAGCGCTCCAACGGTTTCAAGTCGATGGTGGGACGCATCCACGCGGAGGCGCGCGAGTTGCTCGCGGCCTCCAGCGCGGTGTCTTGAATGCTCGGCAATGCTCAGCGCGACAAGATCATCACCAGGCGGTCGACGCGTTTGCCGCCTTTGAGATGCGAGTCGTAAATCTCGTCAATGTCTTCGGCCGTCGTCGGCCGATACCAGACGCCCTCGGGGTAAACCACCATCAGGGGCCCCGCCGAGCAAAAGCCCATGCACCCCGCGGAGGTGAAACCGATCTCACCGCCGCCGTCCGCTTCGACGCGCTTGCCGAGCCGATCCCAAAGCGGCTGCGCGCCGAGCGAGCCGCAGCTGCCGCGCGGATGGTTCGGCGGCCGCTGCGTGAAACAAGCAAAGACATGTCGCTTGTAAAGTTGAGGTAGCTCAAATTCTTCTTCAGGCGCTTCCGACATACTGTACCGAGCCTTTGTGAGGATTGTAACACGGCGCTCTGTGAGAAATGCGCTTCGTAAACGAAGGCGCTCAACCATGACGCCGCGGACCGTGGACGTGGAATGATTGCAAATTTCAGTCCAGCCTCAGCAAAGATGAATGGCGCCTTACTTGCTGGTCGACTACGAGCAGTGGAGAATTCGACTCTCGCCATGCAGGATACTCAGATGGAACCACGAAGCGACATGACACAGGTCTCGGAGCCGAACAGTCGCGGCGGCCGCACCGATTCCTCGCCCGAGGCGCAAGCGCTCTATGAAGAAGTCGTCCTTGCGCTGCGGACCGTGTTCGACCCGGAAATTCCGGTGAACATATACGATCTGGGACTAATCTATCGCATCGACGTTATCGATCGACGCGATATCGACATCGACATGACGTTGACGGCGCCAGGTTGCCCCGTCGCCGGCGAAATGGTCGGGATGACGAAGAAGGCTGTCGACGCGGTCGATGGAGTCGCGAGCGTAAAAATCAATCTCGTGTTCGATCCGCCGTGGCATCAGAGCATGATGAGCGACGAAGCCAAGCTGGAACTGGGATTTTTCGACTCCTAAGTCGAGAGTCGCTTGCCTAAACGTTGAACGATGCGTCGCGTCATGCAGGCATGATATTCGCAATGGGATGTGCAGGCGCGAGATGATTCCGCCGTCTCTCTTCGAGAGCTTCCGTAATCTTCCTGCACATCGAGGCCGTCATGATCGAACTTACTTCCGGAGACGGACGCAGTTTTTCCGCCTATCGAGCCGAACCCACTGAGGCTCCCAAGGGCGCCGTCGTTGTGCTGCCGGACGTCTACGGCGTCACGCCACATCTGCAAAAGGAAGTCGAAAGCTTCGCGGCTGAGGGTTATGTCGCGATCGCGCCAGCGCTTGCGTCTCAGGAAGGCGAGAGCGACGGTCCTTCCGTCACGACGGCCCTGCAGGACATTCAGGCTACTGTCGACGCCGTCAAGGGCGTCGGCAAGGTGGCGATCGTCGGCTATGATTGGGGCGGCTATCTCGCCTATGTTTCGGCCAATAGCCTCAGCGACGTCGCCTGTGCGATCAGCTATTATCCGGCCGGAATTTCAGAGGAACGCTGGGTGAAGCGGAAAATTCCGACGCTGCTGCACCTGCCTGAGAATGATCCGTCGTTGCCGATGGAAGAAATCGTCCAATTCCGCGCCCAACGACCCGACGTAAGCGCCTTCTCCTATCCCGAAGCCCGCAACGGCTTCAATTTCGATGCCGCGGAAAGTTTCAACGAAGCCGCCGCGCAATCGGCGCGCGAGCGCACTTTGTTTTGGATCTCGCAATATGTCGAGGGTCAGAAGCCGATCGCGCTGAAGAACTCCGGCTCCTATGCGCAGGCCAAGGTCGACAAGAAAAAGAAGAAGAGCGGCGACGACATGGGTCCGCCGGACGCGTGAGGACGCGCTTCGCCGCACGCGCCTTGGCGCATGCGGCGCCATTGTCCAACGTCCAGCGTCAGACAAGCTTTTGATTTCGAGATTGGCGACGAAGGGTTCATCGTTGCGCGGTTGGTTTGAAACATCGCAAACCTCCGCGCATTGTCCCCGATGTGAGTCAGGAAGCCGGCGCCTTTTCGAAGGCTCCGTCAAGACACATGATCGAAGCTGGCGGTCTTGCCTCAGTCAGACGTGATCATGACTTCGGGAGCCTCGTCCGGCTCTTCGAGACCCAGCCCATCCTCCTCCGCGAGCTCCACGCCGGTAAGGCAAACGTCGCCGTCGTCAATCACGATTTGAATGGATTGCAACTTCTTGCCCTGGCAGGGACCGATGAAGCAATGTCCCGTGTCGAGATCGAACTGCGCCTGGTGATGGCCGCAGGTGAGGAAATTCCCCTCTTCATCGAGAAAATGCCCTGCCTCCGCGTCGAGACGCTCGCCCTTATGCGGACAGGCGTTCTCGAAACCATAGAAATTATTTCCTTTGCGCGTGATCAGGATCGGCCAGGGCTTTGGCTCGCCAGTCTCCTCGATCCGCATCAGAATGAAGCCGGTGGCGTCGCCGTCCTCGATCTCCCCCGTCTGACAAATCGCATAGAGTTCGTTCATCCGCCGGCTCCTCATTTGGCGCGCGCCTTGCAAAACCACGCTGTCTCAGCGACGCGCCCTGCCCGTGCAATTGACGAGCCATGCGTTGCGCGCTGTGATGCAAGGATTGAAGCCCATCAGAACTTCTGGCCAAAAGATCCGGCCAACAAGGAGCGACGATCATGAGCGTCATCGAACATGATTTCGGCTTGTCAAACCGCCTCACGGAGCGGCGCTTCGGCCAATTGCTGGAACTCGACGCGCTGCATGAGGCGAATATTCGCGCGAATCCGCTGCCCTATCTCGAACGCGCCAGCGAGCGCATCTTCCGCCTGCAAGCCGCCATGTTCGAGGCGATCCAGGCCGCCAAGCCGCCAACGCCCGGCCCAGCGTCGGATGCGGAGAATGTCCTAGTCGACAAGGCGGAGTATCAGCGTCTGAAGACCTGTGTCGCCTTGCTGGAAAAAGCCTACGCCGATTATGGAGCGCAAGACGAGAGCGCCTGAAGCGCGGCGCGAGACGCGCCCGCACCACGCTTTGAAAGCAATCTCAGGCGGCTTTGGCTTCCGCCGCCGGCTCCCATTTGTAGAGTTCTGCGCCGTCTTCCGTCTTCGTCAAGGAGAAACCGCAGCCTTTGAGTTCCGCAGCTAACCCCTGCGCCTCACCGGCCTTCACTTCGACATAGACCGGCGCATTGCGCTTCAATATCGCATCGATCAGCACTTTGAATGCGCCATTGCCGCGATGGTCGGCGGACACCGCCGCCAGCGACACGTTAATCGTTTCAATGTTCCGCAGACCCCAATCGAGTTCATCGCGACGCGCCAACAACGCGCCGACGACATTGCGCTTCGCATCGAGAACAACCGGCGAGAATTCGGCCGTGCAGCACTTCATGATTTCCGTCAGCGCCCGCTCCTGATCGCTTTCGCTTTCGATCGAACACGGAATGTCGGCAGCCGTCTGCCGCATCAAGGCCCAAAGGTCTTTCATGTCGTCAAGCGACGCACTTCTATGCGCGAGGTCAGCCACCGGTTTCTCCTTCGATTGCGCGCTTGCGTGCATTGCGCGCGAACATTGCCTTCTTGGAAGCAAGTCTCGTTCCCGCTGCAGCGCCGAAGGCATTGGCAAGAAACTTGCTGCCCTCCAGTGTGAGAATTCAAACATCAACGCGAGAGGGAACATGGCTGTCGAAGGCTTTTTTATCGACTGGGACGGCAACGCGCGCAGCACGAGCGATCCAGGCGGCGGCTATTTATGCGAAGCCGATACAGTAGCGCGCTATGTGGCGATCATGACCAAGAGCGGCGCGCTCATGCATGAAGGCACCTATTACAAAACCCTCGCCGACATTGAAAAAGCCGGCATCAAGGCGTCGCTGGTCCCCGGTTCGCATCCCTGGGGAAGCAAGGCGGAAGGCTTTTGATCCATCGCAACGGGAGCTGCGCTCATGCTGCCGACGACCATTCTAATCGATGAAGACCCGCGCTGCGTAGTCCGCCCGATCGACACCAAGGATCTCAATCGATTCTTGCGCAACGGTAAGGCGTTTCTACTCGCCGAAAAGCCGGCCGGGAAAGTGACGCATCGCGCGGCGACGGAAGCCGAGCAGATCCGGTGGCGCGAAGCTTTCGCGCTGCATAAGGCATGGGGCGGCGACGACGAGGCATTCTTTGGGATACCGCTGCACGGACAAACTTCAGCGGCCCCCGAGTGAAACCTCAGGCGACAGCCGGGAGGCCAAACTTCATTCGTCGAGACTCGGCGCGAGGATGACTTCCGCCGGCGCGCCTGGCCCCTGGCTTTCGACGAAGTCCAATCCGCTGACGCGAGAAAGCCCGCCGTCGCTGTCGATCAGCACAACGGCCTCCTGTGGCAACTCCGCCAATTTCACGATCAATTCAGCCACGGTCATCGTGCGCCTTTCATACGTGCCATCCGCTGCGCCACTCAGCCTGGATGGATCATGATCTCCATCGTTTCGTCCAGATCGTCGTCGTCGGAAATCTCTTCTTCGGCGAGTTTGACGCCGCACAGGCACACGTCGCCATCCATGACGACGAGCGCGACGGGCTCGATCATTTTATCCGCGCAGGGTCCCGTGACGCACACACCCGTTTCTATGTCGAATTCGGCCTTGTGCCTGCCGCAACGCAATCTTTGACCGTCCTCGCTAAAAAATTTGCCGTCGCCGATGTTGAGCCAGGAGCCTTGGTGCGGGCAGATGTTTACATAGCCCACACATTGATCGTTTTCGGTCCGAACGACGAAAATCGAAAAGGGGCGCGTTTCTCCTTCATCCGTGACGCGCGACAGACTGAAGGGCGCCGCTTGGCCGCGCTCCAGACTGTCGAGCGCGCAAATGACGTAGAGACTCACATCGCCCTGCATGCCAAAATCCCCGTCGTCGTCTATCCGCTCTCGCGTAGGCGCATCGCGCGCGAGAGCGGAAATTTCGGCGCGCGACAGTGTCTGAAAGACAACAATCTTCCTCGCGCAGCGTCCAGGGCGCGAACAAGCATTATTCTTGCCGAACCCTGCGCCAAGCGCGATTATTGCTTCGTCGTGGGAATCGATGGCTATCCGCGGAGGCGAAAAGTGGTCATGCTCCAGGTTGACGAACGCAATCAAGACGATCTTTCGCGCCTTGCCGGCTGCTATCTCTACGCGGGAACGCACATCAGCGTCGAAGACGGCATCGTGCATCGCGAAGACGGACCCGCGGTGATTTTTCCCGATGGCGTGGTGCGCTGGTATTTGCGCGGCAAGGAAGTCAGCCGCGCCGTCAATTCACTATTTTACGACAACAAATGGCCCATCGCGAATGGGCTCGATACGGCCGAAAAACGCGCCCGTTTCGCCGAAACTTTCCTGACCTGAAACCAAGCTTCCCTTCCGCAATGCGTGCTTCGCGGAAGGGATCCTTTTACGCGACGCGATCGGCCGGATCAGGCCGCCGCAGTGTTGGCGGCGATGCTCGCGCGCAGTTCTTCGAGCTTGTCGCGGGTAATGCGGAAAACGCCACGACCGCCGGAAAGCGCCTGATAGGCGTCGGGCGCGTTCAGACTGACCCAGTCGAACCAGGCCTGCGCAGAATTCGGCGTCGGCCGCTCGCTGATTTCAACGACGCCGCCGTCAGGCGCAAAGCGGACATGAAGCATGACGATGTCGGAAGACATTTCTCCCTCCTCCCTTATAAGCCCGACGCGAAGCCGAGCAGTTCGATCTTGACGTTTTCCGTGCCGAGAATCTTCGCCTGGCACGCCAGGCGCGACTTCGAGCCGATGCCGACGATGGTGTCGAGCCTTTCGTTCTCTTCGCGCGCGATCTTCGAAATGCCCTTGCGGCCTTCATGCACGTAGATGTGACAAGAGCCGCACTGCGCTTTTCCTTCGCACTTGTGATTGATCTCCTCGCCGCTCGACATGATGATCTGCAGCAAGGTCGCGCCCTCGGCGGCGTCCACCGTCTTTCCGGAGGGCATGATGGTTACGGTCGGCATTTCGATACTCCTGGTTGGGATCTAGTCGATTAGTAAATGGCGGCGCCCGCGCCGACATTGATCGACGCCTCCTTCATCGTCTGCACGATGAATGCGATTTGGCGCTCTTGCAGATGGACGTGGAAAGGCATTGCGACGGCGCGGTCCGAAACCTTTTCGGCGACGAGAAAACTGCCGCGACGATAGCCGTAATCGAAATAGCGCCGCTGCGTATGCAAGGGATTGCTGTAAGCGGCGGCTTCCACCTTTTCGACCAGCAAATCCTCGACGATCGAGTCGCGGCTGGATTTGCTGAAGCGTGTGCCGAGATGAACGACGTAAAGAAACCAGTGCACCTCGTCGACTTCTGGCCCGATGAAGGGATCCTTGATGCCTTCGAAGGATTTGACGTGCTTGAAGTAGTAGTGCTCGATGAGCTTACGCTTCTCGAGAATTTCTTCGAGCCTTCGCAGCTGCGCCATGCCCAGCGCCGCGCTCATGTCGCTCATCGCCGCCTGATAGGGCGCGCTGGAGCCAACCACGACCGATGCTCGCTCGCTCGGTCTATGCGCGCGAAAGCGCCGCATCGCCACCGCGACGTCGATGTCGTCGGTGACCACCATCCCGCCTTCGCCGCAGACCAGCGGCCCGGGCTGCGAGAAATCGAACACCGACGCGTCGCCGAAGGTGCCGACAAGCACGCCCTTGTATTTGGAGCCGATTGCTTCGGTGGAATCTTCGAGCAGGATGAGCCGATGCTTAGTTGCGATGTCGCGCAGCTCCGCCCATTGCGCCGGATGGCCGTTGGTGTTGCTCGCCACGATCGCGCGCGTTTTGTCGGTGATCAGCGCCTCGATCTTTCCGCTCGCGATGACGCCAGACCAATAGTCGATGTCGGCGAACACCGGCTTGGCGCCGGCAAGTGCGATCGCATGCACGGTTTCGCGGAAGGAATGCGGAGAGGCGATCACTTCATCGCCCGGACCGATCTCGTACGCGGCGAGCGCGAGCAGCAGCCCCATCGTGCCGCTCGGCGCAGCCACCGCGTATTTGCGCCCGAGATAGGCGGCGAAGGCGGCTTCGAAAGCCTCCATCACCGGGCCGCTGGACAAGCGGCTGGAGCGCAGCACCGCCTCGACCGCGGCAATGTCGTCGAGCGTGATGTCGGGGTCAGAGAGCGGAATGAGATCCCCGCCCAACGCCTCACCGGGCGCAGGCGGCTTTGCTTCGAATTTATCGTTCACTTCGGCCCGCGCATTCATCGCAAACTCCCCCGAAAGGCGACGATAACGCCAGTGGCGCGCGCCGGATCGTCGGTAACCGTCACGCAATGATCGGCGCCGTCGAGCAAATGCACGTCGCAGGTCGTAAAGCTGCGGAAAGGCGTTTCGATCACGTCCGACACGTCGCAGCGCGTCCAGGAGAGATGTGAGAATTTCGCGCGCAGCTCCGAAAGCGCCGGCGTCGCCTCGGCCCCGAGCAGTCTTTCGATCTCCGTCAGTTCCACGTCGCTGATCGCCATCATCTATCCTCTGTCGAGATCAAACTCACTGCCAGAAGCGCCGCTCGGCGTCTTCCTTGAGATGGTCGAGCAACTCGGCAAGACGTGAAAACTCGCTGTCCAGCTCCCACACGCCGATTGCATGGTCCTTGCGAAGAAGGCGCCAATTGCCTTTGCGCTCGTCGAAGAGCACTAAGGCGATATCGATGACGCCGCCGTCCGGATCGACGTTCCGCGAACAACACGGGCTCTGAATGCGATAGCCGTTCGCAGTTTTCGTCACGACTGGCGTGACATAGCGATAGCGACGCCGTTGTTCCAAGGCGCGCACGATGCGCTTGTAGTCGAATTCATTCGGCTGAGCCGACGCGGCCCCACC
The DNA here is from genome assembly GCF_000372845.1 of Methylocystis rosea SV97. Taxonomy (GTDB): domain Bacteria; phylum Pseudomonadota; class Alphaproteobacteria; order Rhizobiales; family Beijerinckiaceae; genus Methylocystis; species Methylocystis rosea. The sequence goes on along the minus strand of NZ_KB889963.1, from coordinate 967,343 downwards.
GAGTGTCGTGACCGTCGATCGCATGCTCGCCATCGCTCCTCTTACAAGGGCGCGATCTCTTCCTCGAGACAACCGACGACACGGCCGTCGGGAAATTCAACGAGATAGATCGGCGTATTCGTATCAGTATGCGATCCGACCTGCACGATTTCGCCCAAACCGCCGTTGGCGACGAGCAGCGCCTCCGGTTTCTCGTCGGGATAACTCCCATCGTTGACCAGATCGACGAGCGTCTTCACTCGCTGACCCCATTGATATTTCGGCATTCGTGGTTCGAACACGTTCACACTCCTCAAGGCAGCGGGAGATCGACGTCATCGCGCGGATTAGCCGACTCGAGTTCCTTGCGCTTCATGCCGACGCGATTGCCGCTTTCGGTGAACTCAATCCCGTAGATATAGAATTGTTGGAGAAAGGTGCCGATGCTCACGACGTAGCCTTCCTCGCCTTTCTTGGCGAGAACCTCGCCGATCTCCTTACCGGCGTATGTCCCGTCATTGCGGATCGTACGCTTCGCCTTCACTTTCTCGCCGAAGGAAAAGACGGGCGGCGCAGTCAGTTCACAAACTTCACTGTCGCGAACGATGTTGCTCATCGCTGTCTTCTTCCATGGTGTCGGCCTGCAGTTGCGCGCTGCTCAAGCCGCCGGGAATCTTCTCGTCATCGACCTGAGTCGGCGCCGTCGAACTGCGTGACGGAACCGCAAAGCCCCGTTTTTCGCTTCGCCGGACAAGAGGCAACATGCGTGCCACGCTGCGCAGTAAAGAGGCCGAGCGAAACAGGGGGGCGGGCTTGTACCTTTGCCGACAAGCGAGACATGGCAGTCAAGAATGAATGTAAAAAAAGCAACATCGGTCGAAAATGTTTGGCTACGCTTCTGCGTTGAAGGCGCGACGACAGTTTCGGCCATGCATCTTCCGCCGACGCGCAGAATCACCGAGCGCTTTGGTCAGCTCGCCCGCCGCCGCGCCAGGCGCGAAAGTAAAGTAGCGATCTCTTAGCGGATCAGGATCTCGCAAGCGCGATCGATGGGAAGCGCGATCGGTATGATGCCCTGGATGGTGAGAAACTTCAGCTCGTTTTTCGTCAGCACCGCCGGATCGACGATGGCGTGATGCGTCGTCGTCGAACGCTTCATGATCTGCCGGGCGTACGTGCGCAACAACTGATCGTGGAAGCGACAGCCGACAAACAGGAAGCTGCGCTCGGACCGGCGATTCTTTACCGCCTCCGGCAAGGGCGTCTGAATGTCGATCTCAGTCAGCACCTCGACGTAGTCCGCGTCAGAAATCAGAAAATTCTTGGCGGGGGCGATGCTGCCATGCGGCTTGTAGAGGACGGTCTTCCAGGCGTCGGCTTTTTCCTTGGTGGTTTCCGTTCCGTCCGCTTCGTAGAACCGGTACCAGCGGTCCTCGCCGATGCCGGCGCGGGTGATGCCCTGGATCTCGCCCCAGTCGCTACGCCCTTCGAGGGCCGAACGCATCGTCGCGTCGTACCAGCTGTCAACGATCATCGGCAGCTGCAGCGATGCAAGGTAGAAATGCAGCTGCGTCGGCGCGATGCTGTCGTTGAAGGCCTGCGACATTAACGTCGAGACGGTCGAACGATGCTTCATGTTCTCGATGTGCTGCGCGCTTGCCCAGCAGTTGCCTTTGGCGCGTTTTGGCAGCGCCACCTTGGTCCCGAAAAACGCGGCGAGCGCCTCGGGCGTCATCGGCACCTCGGTTGGCGAGAGCTGCGTCAACCCAGGACCGATATAGGGAATCACGGTCCCCGTCTTCAGCTCAGCGGCGATTTTGCCGAGCGCTTCCTCGGCCTTCTCGCCTTCAAGGAGGACATAGCTGTCAAATGGCGCGTTCATCGCGTTCACTCCCCTTCGCCGCGCTTGCGCGCATTGACTGTGATCGGAAGCGAAGTGCCGGCCGCCATCTCGGGCAGATCGAGAACCCAGCCGTTGGCGATCTTGATCCAGCCGCCCCACAAACTCTCGTGCTCGGTTTCAACGATCGGCTCTTCCAGGTCCTTTTTGGGGACGTAGATCGACAGGCCGGTCTCTGGCGAACGGCGGATCATGATCTTCATTACATTGACTCCTTTGGCGCGGTCATCGCGCCCGCGCTAGTTCGTGAGCAGCTGCGCTTCCGTGTGGCGCGACGCCCGCGCGATTTCCCTCAACTTGGCGACGATGCCGGGCAGCGTCTCCAGCACATCGTCGATCTCATTAATCGTGTTTTCTCGCGACAGGGAGAAGCGTATCGCGCCATGCAACGCCTCCTCCGGCACGTTCATCGCGCGCAGCACATGCGAAGGCTCGGTCGATCCCGCCGTGCAGGCCGAACCGGTTGAGGCGGCGATGCCGGCGCGATCCAAATGGGTCAATATCGCTTCGCCCTCTATGTCGGAAAAGGCGATGTTGGACGTGTTGACGAGCCGATTGTCGACGTCGCCGGAAATCTGACATTCGCCGATCCGCTGCGTCACGCCGGCTTCGAGCCTGTCACGCAAGGCCGCGATATGGACGGCGTCTTCTTGCAGGCGCAATCGCGCCAATTCGGCGGCGGCGCCAAGTCCGACGATCCCCGGCGTATTCTCCGTCCCGCCGCGACGCGCCCGTTCCTGATGGCCGCCGCGAAGGAAAGGGGCGAATTTCGTTCCCTTACGCACATAGAGCGCGCCGATTCCCTTCGGGCCGTGCAGCTTATGTCCGGAAAGCGAAAGGAAATCGATCTGCGTCGCTTTCAGATCGATCGGAATCTTGCCGACCGCCTGCACAGCGTCGGTATGAAACAACGCGCCTGCCTCATGCGCGAGATGCGCCAGTTCTTCGACAGGAAACAGCGTGCCGGTTTCGTTGTTCGCCCACATTGCCGAGACGATCGCCGTCTTCGGCCCCACCGCGGCGCGAAAAGCGTCGAGATCGATGCGCCCGCGCGTGTCGACGCCAATGAGATGAACGGCGACGCCACGCGTCTTTTGTAGATGTTCGACGAGCGACAGGATGGCGGGGTGCTCGACGGCAGTGGTCACGATCTCGTCGCGACCCTCGCGCGCCGCGAGCCCGGCCAAGATCGCCGCATTGTCCGATTCCGTACCGCCTGAGGTGAACACGATCTCGTGATCATGCGCCGCGCCGAGCAGCGCCTGCACGCTGCGCCGCGCCTCTCGAACCGCGCCCGAGACCTCGACGCCGAAGCCGTGTGATGACGAGGCGTTGCCGAATTCCTCGCTGAAAAACGGCAGCATCTTCGCCACGACCTCAGGGTCGGTGCGCGTCGTCGCGTTATTGTCGAGATAGACGCGCCGCATCGACACTCTCGCTCAAAGACGCGCCGCAGCACCCGGCACGGGCACCAGCCGCACGAACTCGCCGAGCTCTTCGATCAGCTTGGCCTGGATTCCTTCGAGCGTGGCGCTGCTCAACTTGCAGAGCACGCAAGCCCCGGTGAGTCGCACCATGATTTTGTTGCCGCAGATTTCGATGAGTTCACAGTCGCCGCCGTCGCGGCGCAGATTGGGGCGAATCTCGTCGATGACGGCGCGAATGACCTGCTCGCGCTCCGGCGACGGAGCCGTTTCGATCTGGCCAGCCTCTTCGTTCTTCTGGTTGTCGTGCAACATAGCTTCGTCCTCCGCAACGCAGTCCCGCGGACGCGCTCGCATGAATTGTGAAGTCGGGCTTATCCGAAAGACTTGCCGCAGGAGCAGCTCGATTGCGCGTTCGGATTGTCGAAGGTGAACCCCGAGCCCTGCACCGCGACGACATAGTCGATGGTGGTGCCTGTCAGGAGTTCGTGGCTGGTGTTGTCGATGAACACCTTGACCCCGCTGCGCTCAATCACCGTGTCGTCGGGACTGGCTTCGCGCACAAGACCCATTTTGTACTGATAGCCAGCACAGCCGCCGGCCTCCACCATGATCCTTAGCCCATCGACGGGATCGGCGGCGCTGGAAATAGCCGTCTGCACTGCATTCAGGGCGCTGTCGGTCAGGTTGATCATGTCGCTCTTCCAGTATCCAAATGCGGCTGCCTCACTCAAAGCAATTCATGTGCCGCGACAATTGCGGGCTAAACAGCGCGGGAGCCCGGAATTTCGGGAGGTTTTGTCTTGTTTCGTACATTGCCAACCGCTCCGTGTCGGTTCCGTCGCGCCGATCCCACCATCGAGGCTTCGAAACTGCGGCGAAGTTTTTGCATGGGGCGCGGCGTAACGAAGGATCCCCCGCGCGGATGCTGCGTACGGATTGCAAAGCGGAGAACTGTCGATGACTCAAATTGAGAAGACTGCCCTTGCTCGGCTGGATCGGGAGGGCCGCCTGCTCAACGCAGTGCTTAAGGGGCCGACCGGCAAGCCGGGACGTTTCGGTTTTCGGGGCGATATCGCGCTAAAATTCCAGGCGCAGCTGGCCGACGAGAAGCGGCCGCCGGAGTTTAGCATCGAGCAGGTGCTCACCTACGCGAACGAAGGCGAAGCGACGATCCCGATTCTCGCCGGCTACCTGCACAATTTCGCCTATCTCGAAGCGGCCCATGAAGTGATCGGCGACCTTCTCTCGCCCACGGGCGCCTACTTCATGTTCTGCAACAATATCGACCTGCTCGCGAAATTCCGCGTCAAGCTCGGCGAGATCACTTACAACGTGCTGCCCTGCGATGAATCGACCGTTTGGAAGGAGATGATGGATCTCGCCATGGTCGACAAGAATGACATCAAGAAGCTCGACACCGGCGGCAAGCTCGACGTTCTTCTCGACACCGCGCAGAAGTTCAACGACGCCTACGAAGTCATCGCGTATCAACAGGGCGTCGAGCGCATGGAGCCCGTCAAGAACCGCAACGAAAACCGGCCGGTTTGATCCGGTGAGGTCGGCCGTATATCGGATTTGACCGCCACTGCCCCTGCTCTAGAGCGCGCCAAGAGATGGAATTGGAGCGCGCTCTAGAGAGCGGTTCAATCGCGATGCTATTTGAGGGACAACGCCGCGGACGTCCGATCTTTACCTCCGCAAGCCCACAGCTTCCGCGCGAACTTTCCGCTGAGTCGGAAGGGCGAGGCGGAAGCGGATCGCGTCCGCTTCATTCGCCGGCGCATTCCCCTTCTTCGGCGTCTTCGTCGACATCTTCCGCCAGTTTGACGCCGACGACGCAGATGTCATTGTCGATGATCGCGAGAGGCACCGGAACGAGGCCGCGTCCCTTGCACGGGCCCTCAATGCACATGCCGGTGCCGAGCTCGAACAGCGCGCCGTGCTTGCCGCACATTAGGCGCAGCCCGTAATTGGGCTCGAGAAACGTATTTCGCTCCCAGTCGAGATTGACGCCGTCGTGCGGGCATTTGTTCAGATAGCCGAACACTTGCTTGCCCCAGCGCACGACGACGATCGGAAACGGCTTCTCTTCGCCATTGTCGTCGAGCCGCACGAGGTTGAAGCCGCGCGCCTTCTGGCTCGGAATGTCGCTCATCGCACAAAAGGCGTAGACGACCACTTCCGGCGCCGCATCGTCCTGCTCGATCGTCGTTCCCTGCTCGCTCATCGCGACATCTCCTGCTCCTGCGCTTCGCGCCGCTTCGCCAGCAACAGTCCATTCGCCGCAAGCGAAAATTCCCGCCAGGCCGCCGCGATGTCCTGCATGATGACCCGGGTGTACTCTTGAGACAATTTATGTTCGTCCGGGAAGTTGGAAAGGGCGCAGGACGTCTGGTTGAAGGCGACCACGTCGTCCATGATCGACTGCAGCAAGTCGCCAAAAGGTTTTTGGATGCGCGGCGTCAGCGCGGTGCGGCCGCGTTCGATCGCGACGTCGTCCATGTCGAAGGGCAGCGTCGCCAACTGGCTCAGCGCCTGTTGGAACACCTCCTCCATCGCCCCGAGCACAGCCACCTGCGTGAGATTGTCGCGCTCTTGCAACGCCAGGGCGCGATTGAGCCGCCGGCGATAATTTTCGAAAACATCGTCGGCGCGCGCGTCCACCCAAGCGGAGAAACGCGCGAGACTCGCCTCGTTCACCGGCATATCGTCGAAGAGGGCGTCGCCGGAGGTCGCCTTTTTCGCCTCGAGCACCGCCAAGACCCGCTCGATGCGTCTCGCGGCGTCCAAAGCGCCTTCCAGATAGCCGGCGTTGCGCGCCGCGGTTTCCGAGCCGCCGAGAAACAGTTTCTTATCCCACAGCGCTTGGCGCAATAGAGGGTTCGCCACATCGTGCGAACCGTCGCCGCCCTGCTGCGCGCGGTCGGCCGCGCTGCACGTCAGTCGCTCTTTCGCCCAATCCTGATAGTGAATGTGCAGTGGTTCGACATTAAGGCCGAACACATTGCAGATTTGGCTCTCAAGCAACACCGGCAGACCCACGCCGAAGGACTCGCGCAAGTCGGCGTTGAGGGCAAGAAAGCCGCCGAGCGCATGAAGACCCGCCGCCATGTCGCAGGCGTCGAAGATTTCGCCGATCACGGCTTGCTCATGCGTGACGAAGGCGGAACCGGAGAGATTCTGCTCGCGCCAAAAGGCGTCGCGATATTCCATTGCGACCTTCGCCTGCGCCGCCATCCAGGTCTCGGCGCCAAGCATGGCTTGGTCCGTCGCCTCGTCCAAAGGCGGCGTGAAGAGAACGGCCTCGCACAGCAAGCGCGGCGGCAGAGCGAGAACGACGCGGCGCGCCGCAATCTCCATGGGTTCTTCGCCGGTCTTGAATGCGAGCATCACGTGGTCGCCGCAGTCGCGCAGGCTCGCCAGCTCGTGACCGAGATGCATTGACGCCGCCGGCAGTGCGCGGGCCAAAGCCTCCACCAAGACCGTCATCCCGCCGTGCAAACGCCGCGCGTCGTCGTAAAGGCGCTTGTCTTCGATGCGCTCGGCGCTTTTTTCGCCTTCGCGCAAATGCAGCACGGCGCCTTCGTCGTGCTGGGCGAAGTCAGGCAGCGCCAGTTCTTTGACGAGTTGCGCGATCAGCGGCTGCGTTTTCGGCCAAAACCAAGTTGGGCCAAGGTCCAAACCGCCGCCGTCGCCGCGCGGCGCCGTGAGAATGCGTCCCCCAAGGCGATCGCGCGCCTCGAAGATCGCAATGTCTTGTCCGCGCAGGTGGAGCTTTCGCGCCAGCGCCAAACCGCATAACCCGCCGCCGATGATCGCCACGTCCAACATGTTGCGTCGTCCGCTCCCTGTTCGATGCAGGGATAGCAATTTGTGTGCAAGATTCTCGGCGACGCGCGAACGGCTGATCTATCGGACGTCATGGCACGAAACTTGAACCTCCCGGCTGGAGTTGCACAGCTAAGGAGTCGAAGATGAATCTGGCCACCGAATTCGCTAACTGCTCGCCGGACGAGTTGAAGGAATTGCTGAGCGGCGGCACGTTGACCGTCTACTCCGTCGCGCGCCCCGCGACGGCGAACATAGCGGTCGACCGCAGTGGCGTGCTGGCGGCCTTTACGTTCGCCTCGCCGGCGTTTGGTCCCTCCACCGACGGCGTTGAGACGCCCTTGTTCGTCGCCGATTCCGTTCCGGCGTCCACGACCGGCACGCCCGGATTTGCGCGCGCACGCAAGGCCGACGGCACGGTGGTCGCGGATTTTTCCGCAGGCAGCGGCGATCGTGAAATCAAATTCGCCGAGGTCTCCTGCTCGCCCGGCGCTCCGGTGAAGGTTGTCAAATTCACCATCAAGCAGGGCGACTGGCCGGAGCGGCCCGACTATTACGGCACGCGTCCCCGCTCCGGCTATCCGCTTCCCGTCGCTCCGTGACGCTTGGCGACGCGCGACTATTGTGAACTTGCAGACAAGAGGTCCGACCGATGGCTGAAACCCTGACCGGCGCGCTCGTCAGCGCGGCATGGCTAGCCGAGCATCTGAGCGACGGCGACATTCGCATTCTCGACTGCACCTGGCATCATCCGAGCACCAATCTCGACGGCCGCAATCAATATCGCGGCCGGCATTTGCCGGGCTCCGTTCATTTCGACGTCGATCACATCGCCGATCCGAATTCCGATCTGCCGCACATGTTGCCGGATGCGGCGGACTTCGCCAAAAAAGTCGGACTGCTCGGGATTGGAGACGGCGACCGCGTGATCGTCTACGACCGGCTCTTCGGCGGTTCGGCGGCGGCGCGTGTGTGGTGGATGTTCCGTGTTTTCGGTCACGACAACGTCGCGATGCTCGACGGCGGATTCAACCAATGGGTCGCCGCCAAACATCCAACCGAAATGTCGCCGGTACGTCCGCAGCCCAGGACCTTCACGCCGAACTTCAGGCCGGAACTCGTCCGCAATTTCGATCAAATGAAAGGCGCTGTCGCGAACGGCGGCGAGCAGATTGTCGACGGACGCGGGCCGGGCAAATTCGACGGCTCGCAAACCGACGTCTTTGCCTTCAAGAAACTCGGACATATTCCGGGCGCCGTGAACGTGCCTTGGGCCGATCTGGTCGATCCGCAGACAGGCGTGCTCGTAGATTCCAAAGGGCTGCGCGCGCGGTTCGAAGCAGCCGGCGTCGATCTGAGCAAGCCGATCGTGGCCACCTGTGCTTCGGGCATGACGTCCTGCATGGACGCCCTGGCGCTCTATCTCCTCGGACGGGGCGATGTCGCCGTCTACGACGGATCGTGGGCGGAGTGGGAGCGCGCCGAACAAGCGGCGGTGGCGGCTTAAGAAGGAGTGCAGCGCGTGAGCGTTCGCGATGACCATGAGCTCGAAACGGGAGACGAATATGCTCTCTCCACCGCGGCCGATCGGACGCGCTTCACGCTCCACAACAAAGCCGACGGAATGATCGCTGAATTGCACGGCGACGACGCCGCGCGCTTTCTCAAGGATTACGACGAATTGAAGCTCCAGTTTCCCGATTGGAATGCAGATAAGCTGCTCGCCCAACTTTGGGATCAGGGCGGCTATGGCTGGCTCGCGCAACAGGAAGAGTGACGATGACGACTCTCGTGAAGATCACTGAAGATGGACGAAAACTCGAAGTGAAAGGCTTTGCGCTCTATCTTGACGGCGCTCTCGAAGCGGTCGATCTCACCGAGGTGAAGATGCACCCCGCGAAGCGAAAAATCTGGTCGATCATGCCGGACGCGACGCATGTCGCCGGCCGCGTGGCGCTGAACGCGGAAGAGACCGCAACCGTCAGGAAAGCGCTCGCCGACGCTCAGGCGATGATGCTGGCCGATCCAATCGCGATCGCTGAGCGCTTTCGCATCGCCGCCATGTGGAAGGCGCGCGAACAGGGCATCGAGTAGCATAATTCAGGCTTGGCGTTGCGAGCCTCCTGGACGGAGGCTCGCATTTTTTCTACTCAAACCAGCGCGACATCTTCCGCTGCATGCGTTTGACAATTGGTCGGACACACGCGCGCGCAGGCGCCGCAGCCGATGCAGGCGCCGGTATCATTCATCACCATAATTTTCTTTTCGACTTCTTCGTCCTCATCGTCGTCCAGCGCAACCAGTTCGCCGTCCTCGTTCAAACCTTTAAGCGTCATCACGTCGCGACCGCACACCTTGAAACAGCGTCCGCAACCGATGCATTTACCGGGATCGATCGCAACAAGGTATTCTGGACACCAATCGCGCCCATCGCGCGTCGCTTGTGACATGGCCGTATACTTTCTTTTCTCGAGTTAGACCGTCTCCAGGGACTTCAACTTCGCGCGCTTCTTCTCCAGCTCCGCGAAAGCTTCATGCGCCTTTTGCGCAATCTCGGGGATCGCGGGCCAATTGATCGGCAGCTCTTCCGAAAGATCATGCAGATCCATTTTGGCCTGCATGGCCTTTGCTGAAAGCTTTTTGATTTCCTGCTTCAGATCGTCGATCTCGCTCATCACTGACCTCAGTATTTTGCGACGTCAGGGTATTTTTCGATCATCTCGACGCCGGACTGAACATATTTGTCGCCTTCTGACGCGAGCTTCTCGAAACTGTCGAATCCGAAGCGATGCACGTCGCGCAGTTGCTTGTTCACGACGATCAAACGTCCGCCGATCAGCACCATGCGGCCGAACCCCTCGTGGCTCATCTTCAGCATGGGCGAGATCATGACGCCCGTGGCGCGTTCGATGGAGAGAGCGATGGCGTTGAAGAAGAGCTCCATGCGCCAGATCGTCTCGGGGTCGGGATCGCCGATGATCGGCAGCGCGCGGCGCGCCTCTTTGTCGAGGACATAGGGAGCCAAGAGTTCGAGGTCGCCCTTCGTCTCCCAGGTCCCGTGCGTGTCCTGGGCGCGCCAGACCTTGATGAGCTCCTTCATGAACGGAAGCTCGGAGACCGGAGTTTTTTCGAGCACGGCGGTAGGTTCAGTCATGAGCATTCCTCACTCTTCGAAATCGAGCACGCGCTCTTTTCCCTTGGTCAATGCTTTGCGCAGCCATGGCGGCGGCACGCCTCTCAACACTTCCTGGAGCTTGTCCAGGAGGTCTGAGATGGCTTCCGGCTGATTGACCTTCATCGGATGAATGTTGTTGGCGACGACTCGCGCCGCGCCAGAGCCGCCGATCGCAGCGACGTAAAGAATGGCGCAATTCTTGATCGCGTCGATCTTCGGCGCGAGCTTGTCCTCATTGCCATCTTCCTTGAGATCGCCGTCAAATTGGATGGCCTCGACGAATTCGTGACCTTCCGGTCCGATCTCGTAGATCGCGATGTTCTTGGCCCAGCCGAAATGCGCGTCGACGCGTTTCAAATCCTGGGTTGCGAATGCGACTTTCATAGCGCCTCCTTTTTCGCCCCTAGTGCGAGGTTGCGGCGTGTGACGGGCCGACGCCATCGCGCCAGCTGTCAGGTGTCGGTTCGTGGTTGTCTTCGTGATCGGCCATCAACAGATTGCTGATGTCAAAGATCAAATCGCGACCGCCGCGATAGCCGACCATCAACTGATGCCCGCCGCCGAGGCGGTCGAACATCGGAATACCCATGCGAAAGAAGGGAATCTTCAAGCGAGAGGCCGCTTGCCTGCCGTGCGAATGGGTGACCATCAGATCGCAGTCCTTGGCCTTCGCCAAATTCTCGAGGTCTTCGAGATCGCCGATCAGCACCTCTTCGGTCGGCAGTCGTTCGAGCACCGGCGATTGCGTGGTCGTCACCGCGACAAGAAGTTGCGCGCCCATTTCGGTCAGCAGACCGCCGATCTCGTTGAGCAGATCCGGTTCGGCGCCGACCGCAAGTTTGCGGCCGCCAATGTGGAAATGACCGTCCAGCATCGCGTCGACAAGCTGGCCGCGCTGGCGACGATATTTCATCGGCGCCGGGCGGCCGCTGATGTCCGTCAGGAACGCCATGAGCGCGTCATTGGCCTCAAGCCCGCAAAGCCGCTCGAACATCCGGAACGGAACGCCGGTCTTCTTTTGCATGGCTTCGGCGGCCCGCCGCATTTGCGCGCCAATGGCAATCGTCCAGCCGGCCTGACCCATCATCGAAATTTCTTCGACGCCGACGCCGCCGATCGTCGTCGGGGTGAAATCATCCGGTATGTGGCCGTCAAGCGAACCGGCGAGATCGGGCAGGAAAGTCGGCTCCAAGCCGAAATCCTCGATGATCGTGCGCAATTCATCGAGGTCGCCCGGCGTCAGATGGCAGCCTGGCAGCACATTGATTTTTGTCGGATCGCGGCGTGAGGCGCTCTTTGGCGCCTCGACCATCGTTTCGACGATGCGCGTCACCGTCTTTTCCCAGCCATCCTGGAAGGCGTCTTTAAAGTCAGGCGTCGACACATAGACGATCGGCAGATGCGCGACCGCCGCGTTCTTCTCGCGAATGAGCTTGATGTAGCCGTCGACGTCGTCGCCCTTCGTCTCGGTGACCCCCGTCGAGCAAATGCCGATGATCTCGGGCTTCGTTCGGTTGTAGATGTTGAGCACCGCTTGCTCGACATTGTCGTAACCGCCGAGGACCGTCGCGACTTCGCTCATCGCGGTCGTCTGCATCGGAATGGCTTCTTTGAAGTGCCGTGTGAACAGCACCAGGCCAAAAGACGTGCAGCCTTGCGAGCCATGCAGGAGCGGCATGGCGCCCCGCAAGCCCATGAAGGCCAAGGCGCCGCCGATCGGCTGGCTCATCTTGAGCGGATTGACCGAGCAGGCCTTCTTGCTGACGGAGACGGTCGCCATTGCGTTACTCCGCCGCGATCGCGTGAGAGGCCGAGACCATCTGCGCGAGAATTTCCTCGATGCGCACGGCGCAGGCGCCGCAGCCGCCAGAGGCGTTCGTCTTCTCGCGCACGCCCTCGACCGTCGAGAGATTGTTCGCGAGGATCGCATCCTCGATCACCCCGAGTTCGACGCTCTTGCAATTGCAGATCTTTTTCGCGCGGCGAGCCTCTTCCGCCTTCACGGGATCGGCGGCGAGCGCCGCCGCCTCGGCTTCCGCCTGCGCCATCGCGCGGCTTTGCCAATTTTCTCCGGCCTTTTCCCAAGGCGCCGGCTTGCGCACCTGCGCCCAAACGGGATTGTAAAGCGCCTTGTCGATCTCTTCGACGAGCTTCACCATGCCGACATAGCCCATATAGGCGTGATGTCGCTCCTGGTTGATGTCGAGCCAGGGCATCGAGGCTTTCAGCGCGATGAACTGCGAGCGGCCGCCCGAGAGCATGATGTCGGCGCGCGCATCCTTGAGCATCTTGTACATTTCGCGCGGCGTCATATCCTCGATCATATGGGCGTCCTGGCCCATCAGCTCCTTGATGCGCTCCTTGTCTTCCTTCGTCGACTTCTTGACGGACGTGCCGACAAGTTCGAGACCCGCCTCTTGCAGCGCGGCGACGACCGACCAGGATTTGACCCCGCCGGTGATCAGCAGCACCTTTTTGCCTTCGAAGCGCGGCTTGTATTTGGCGATCGCCGCCCAGGCCTTGGCCTCTTCCCGCGCGATCAGCGCCTCGGTTCGATCCATCAATTCAGCGGGCGCGCCGCGTTCGATCAGCATGCGCGCGATCTCGCGCAGCGAGTCGCTGCTATCCTCGATGCCGTAGAAGGAGCCTTCGAAGAAGGGGATGCCGTAGCGCTCCTCCATCTTGCGCGCAACATTGATCATCGCCTTGGAGCACACCATCATCGCGGCCTTGGCGCGATGTGAGGAGGCGACCTCCTTATATTTTCCGTCGCCGGAGATGCAGGCCATGATGCGAATGCCGAGCTCGTCGAGCAGCGGCTTCACCTGCCACAATTCTCCGGACAGATTGTATTCGCCAATGATATTGAGGTCGTAGGGCGTCGTATACTCCGGCTCTTCCGTGCCGATCACATGTTGCAGCAGCGCCTCGCCCGCAAGCTTGTTGCCGAGATTTTTCGGCCCCACGAAGCCCGGGGAGTTGATCGGAATGACCGGCTTGTTGAATTTCTCGCGCGCCGCTTTGCATACAGCGTCGATATCATCGCCGATCATCGCGGGAACGCAGGTCTGATAGACGAAGATCGCGGGCGGATCGTATTTTTCGATGATCTCGCGGATGGATTTGAACAGCCGCTTCTCGCCGCCGAAGACCACGTCGGTCTCGTTGATGTCGGTCGTGAAGCCGGTGCGCCACAGATTGGAGCCGGAAGACTTCGCGCCGCGATTGTCCCAGCTATTGCCCTCGCAGGCGATCGGGCCATGCACGAGGTGGGCGACGTCCGTGAGTGGTTGAAGGGCGATCTTGGCGCCATCGAAGGCGCAACCGCCAGCCGCGCCGCCGGGCTGCAATTGCTTGGTGCACCCCTTCTTGCGTTCGGCTTCTGATTTGTTCGCGTTCTTACCGCAGCCCGGCTCGTTGAAAACGTCCTGGATCGTGGCCGAAAGCGAACTCATGCCTCTTCTCCTTCACGTTGCGACAGCGTTACTGCGAGCAAGTTGTGGCTCCCGCCGCTCGGGGCGGGAGCCACATCGTCTTAGCGGATGATGTCGAAGCTATAGTCGCTCTTCGCCGGCACGTTGGTGGTGGCGTCGATCGATTCGAAAATGCGATCGAGCACCCACACCAGAACGTTCAAGCCGCCCTGATAGCCCCACACTGGATAGCGGTGATGGTGATGGCGATCGAAGATCGGGAAGCCGATGCGGATCAGCGGCGTGCCGGTGTCGCGCTCGAGATATTTCCCGTAGGTGTTGCCGATCAGGAAATCCACCGGCTCGGTGAACAGCAGCGAACGCATATGCCAAAGATCTTTGCCGGCATAGACGTGGCAATTCTGGCCGAACGGCGAGGAGTCGAACAGCGCCTGCACTTTTGCCGCCCAAGCCTTGCCGCCATTCGTGGCGAGCACGTGCGTCGGTTCGGCCCCAAGCTCCAGCAGGAACCCGGCGAGGCCGAGGCACAGATCCGGATCGCCGTAGATCGCGAATTTCTTGCCGTGAATGTGGGCGCTTGAATCGGCCACAGCGTCAACAAGACGACCACGCTCGCGCGCCAGCTCTTCAGGGATCGGCTTGCCGGTGATGCGCGACAGGGTCATGAGAAACTTGTCGGTCGCCGAGACGCCAATCGGGTGATTGAAGGCGGCGACTTCCTGTCCATGCGCGGCGATCAGCGGCAGCGTCTTCTCGGTGCAATATTCCTGCATCGAGATCGTCGCCTTGGCGTTGATCGCATCGGCAGCCTCTTCCAGCGTCGTGCCGCCGTCATACATGCGGAACTCGCCGTCCGTCGGCGTGTCGAAGACTTCGCTGTTGTCGGCGAGGATTGTGTAGTCGATGCCCATCAAGCCGAAGATGCGCTTGACTTCGCGCATGTTGCCAACCGTGTAGCCGTCGAAGCCGCCGATGAAGTTGATCTTGTCATTCGGCTTGCGCTCGAGCTTGGCCGTCGTGCCGGCCTTGCCGTCCCAGAAGTGCTCGATGATGCCCTTCAGCGCATTGTCGTAGCCGGTGACGTGGCTGCCAACGAAGGCCGGAGTGTGAGCGAAGGGAACGTCGTATTCCGCCGGAACCGAGCCCTTTTCCTTCGAGGTCTTGATGAAGGCGTTCAGATCGTCGCCGATGACTTCCGCCATGCAGGTGGTCGAGACGGCGATCATCTTCGGCTTGTACATGTTGTAGGTGTTGGCCAGGCCGTCGATCATGTTGTTGAGGCCGCCGAACACCGCCGCGTCCTCCGTCATCGACGAGGACACGCAGGAGCTCGGCTCCTTGAAGTGTCTCGACAGATGGCTGCGGTAATAGGCGACGCAGCCCTGCGATCCATGAACGAAGGGAATCGTTTGCTCGAAACCGACGGCGGCGAAGACCGCGCCGAGCGGCTGGCAGGCCTTGGCCGGATTGACCGTCAACGCCTCACGAGCGAAGTTCTTCTCGCGATATTCGGGGGTCTTGGCCCATTCCCGCACGCGTTCCACCTCGGCCGGATCGCGCGGGTTTTCGAACATCTTCTTCTTGTTCGCCAGCATCTGCTGGTACTCGGGACCTCTGAAGAGGTCGAAATGGTCTAGGACGTGTTCTGCGCTCTGCGGCATGGTCGAACCCTCGCGTCATGCATTGGGGGGAGCCGGCGCGCGCCTTCGCGACGCGCCGGCGCTGATTTATTCCGCGGCCTGGAGCAGCGGCAGTTCCTCGGTCTTCCAAGGCGCCTTGGTCATTTTCCAGACCGGCGAGTTGATCGCCATGTCCATGTCCCGCGCGAAGATCGCGAAACCGTCATAGCCATGGTAGGGGCCCGAATAGTCCCAGCTGTGCATCTGGCGGAAAGGCACGCCCATCTTTTGGAAGACGTATTTTTCCTTGATGCCGGAGCCGACGAGATCGGGCTGGATCTTCTCGACGAATTTTTCGAATTCGTAGCCGGTCACGTCGTCGTAGATCAGCGTTCCGTCCTTAACGTAATGCTGGGCGGTGCGCTGATAGTCGTCGTTGTGGCCGAACTCATAGCCCGTGCCGACGACTTCCATGCCGAGGTCTTCGTAAGCGCCGATCACGTGACGCGGGCGGAGGCCGCCGACGAACAGCATGACCGTCTTGCCTTCCAGACGCGGACGGTATTTGGCGATCACCGCGTCCATCAGGGGCTGATATTTCGCGATGACCTGCTCGGCGCCTTCCTTGATCTTGTCGTCGAAATAGCTGGCGATCTTGCGCAGCGATTCGGCGATCTTGCTCGGGCCGAAGAAGTTATATTCGCACCACGGAATACCGTACTTCTCTTCCATGTGGCGCGAAATGTAGTTCATCGAACGGTAGCAATGCAGAACGTTCAGCTTCGCCTTCGGCGTCGCTTCCAGTTCGGCGAGGCTGCCGTCGCCCGACCATTGCGCGATCACGCGCAGGCCCATTTCCTCAAGCAGGATGCGCGACGACCAGGCGTCGCCGCCGATGTTGTAGTCGCCGATGATGGCGACGTCATAAGGCGTCGGCTCGAAACGCGGCGCGGCGTCGGGAGCAATCTTGTCAAACACCCAATCACGGATCGCGTCGTTGGCGATGTGATGGCCGAGCGACTGAGAAACGCCGCGGAAGCCTTCGCAACGCACCGGGACGATGGTCTTGCCGTCATATTCCTTCGACTTGGCCTTCGACACCGCTTCGATATCGTCGCCAATGAGGCCGATCGGGCATTCCGACTGAACGGTGATGCCGTTGTTCAGCGGGAACAGCTCCTGGATCTCGTCCATGATCTTCGCGAGCTTCTTATCGCCGCCGAAGACGATATCCTTCTCTTGGAAGTCGGACGTGAACTGCATCGTGACGAAAGTGTCGATGCCGGTCGTGCCGATGTAATAGTTACGGCGCGCCGCCCAGGAATATTGGCCGCAGCCCACCGGGCCATGGCTGATGTGGATCATGTCCTTGATCGGGCCCCAGACAACGCCCTTCGAGCCGGCGTAAGCGCAGCCGCGAATGGTCATCACGCCGGGGATCGACTTGATGTTCGACTTCACGCCGCAATCCGGCTTGCCTTCCTGATGCACGTTGAGGTGCTTGGCGCGGCGCTTGGCGGTCTTCTCGGGATAAACCTTCAGAACTTCTTCGATGAGCGCTTTGTTGCGGTCCTTGATCTCCGCAACGCTCAATGTGGGCGAAACACTCATTTGATGTCTCCTTTAATGCTTTCTGGATTTCAGCTCGACCTCCCGCGTGCGGGAGGTCGACGCTCATGCGTTGACGGGTTAGGCGATCGCCTGGAGTTCGGCTGCGGTCTTGCCGATCTGGCTCTCATCGACCGCCTTCATGATGCCGTGCTCCATCAGCATGTCTTCGAGCTCGTCCATCGTGATCGGCGTCGGAATGATGCCCTTGCCCTGGTTGGCGTGGATCTTCACCGCGAGATTGCGGTAATGATTCGCCTGCTCGGACTGCGGCGCATATTCCAGAACCGTCATGCGGCGCAGCTCCGCGTGCTGCACGATATTGTCGCGCGGCACGAAGTAGATCAGCGTCGTGCCGAGCTTCTTCGCCAGAGCTTCCGCAAGCTCGAGCTCCTTGTCGGTCTGACGCTCGTTGCAGACCAGACCGCCCAGGCGCACGCCGCCGGAATTGGCATATTTCAAAATGCCCTTGGAGATGTTGTTGCCGGCATACATCGCCATCATCTCGCCGGACATGACGATGTAGATTTCCTGCGCCTTGTTCTCGCGGATCGGCATGGCGAAGCCGCCGCAGACCACGTCGCCGAGCACGTCGTAGGACACATAGTCGATGTCTTCGTACGCGCCGTTTTCCTCGAGGAAGTTGATCGAGGTGATGACGCCGCGGCCCGCGCAGCCAACTCCAGGCTCCGGTCCGCCCGACTCGACGCAACGAATGTTGAGATAGCCGACCTTCATCACTTCTTCGATTTCGAGATCCTCGACGCTGCCTGCATTGGCGGCGAGGCTCAGGATGGTGTCCTGCGCCTTGGCGTGCAGGATGAGGCGCGTCGAGTCAGCCTTCGGATCGCAGCCGACGATCAAAATGCGATGACCCATCTCAGCCAGAGCGGCGAGCGTGTTCTGGGACGTCGTCGACTTGCCGATGCCCCCTTTGCCATAAAATGCGATTTGCCGTAGTGACGACATGTCTATCTCCTCTTGGGCCCCTACTCATTGCCGCAGCTCTCTCGCGGCGCCTTGCTTCGCTGCCGAGTTAGAGAAGGACTCCCAGTAAGAGGTTCTCTGCGACGGCCCTCGATTCTGTCGAGCCGGTCCCTCTTTCGCAATGTCCATGCCAGCGCTTGCGGAGTGCGACCGCCGAATGAACATGGCTTTGAATCAATCATTTGTGAATGAGCGACGACCGGTTGTTCGATGTCAAAAAGCTAACAACCATGTGATGTGGGCGACAAAGTTATTGCCGACGCGGTCGAAAGTTTTTGGGCGCTTTTTCGCCGCGCACGGGTGGTTTTGAAAGGTCCGCTTCCTTGGAAGAGGCGGCGGCGCGATGGCGAGCCCGGTGCGTGACGCACGCCGCGCTTTCCGGCATGGATTGCAGCCATGGCAGGATCATTGCTTTCAGAATCGATCCGGCGAGTCGCGCGCTTACGACAAACCGCGGCGGCTTACAGACGCGGTTGGAGCATAAGACACAATGTCAGCAGTCATCAGCCTCCAGGATCGCGGCATCGTCCAAATTGCCGGGGCCGACGCGACGAAATTCTTGCATAATCTCGTCACCAACGACATCTCCAAGCTCGTCCCGGGCGAAGCCCGCTTCTGCGCGCTGCTGGCGCCGCAGGGAAAGATATTGGTCGACTTCCTTGTCTTTGTGGAAGGCGACGGCGAAATGCGCCGCTATTTACTTGATTGCCCGAGCAGCTTGGAGCCGGATCTCCTGCGCCGTCTCGGCATGTACAAATTGCGCGCGTCGGTGAGCGTCACATCCAAAAGCGACGAATTCGCAGCCTTCGCCGTTCTCGGGGAGGCGCGACCGGAAATTCCTGCGCTGGCGATGGCGCGGGACCCGCGCTCCGAGACGCTCGGCTGGCGTTTGATCGCGCCGCGCGGCGCGAAGGTGGAAGACGCTCGCGAAGATTATGAAGCGGCGCGCATCGCCGCCGGCGTTCCGCAAGGCGGGGTTGATTTCGCCTATGGCGCCGCATTTCCGCACGAAGCGAACATGGACCTGCTCGCCGGCGTCGATTTCACCAAGGGGTGCTATATCGGCCAGGAAGTGGTCTCACGCACGAAACATCGCAACCTCGTGCGCAAGCGCGTGACGCCTTACCACGTGGACGGCGAGGCTCCGGCGCCCGGAACAAAAGTCATGGCGGGCGAGATCGAAATCGGCGTGGTCGGCTCACACAGCGGCGATAGGGGCCTCGCGTTGATCCGCCTGGACAGGCTTGCCGACGCTTTGGCGGCCGGAACAGTCCTGACTGCTGGCGGCGCGTCTTTGGATTTCGTCGTGGGGCGGGCTGCGAGTTGAAGCCGGCTTAAGGCTGATGCGGCGACGCGGCGGCGCCAATGGCGCAACGTCGTCGGCAGGCTTTCATCCCTTCAATGCCTCGCCCGCGAGACGTTCGCGGGCGGCCTCCGCGACGAGCGGATCGCTGTCGTTGATCAAATGTCCGATTTCATCCACGTTCAGTCTCGTCGCGACGTAATGGCGCACGCGCCAATCGACGTCATCTCTCAAATCCAACAATTGTTCCGGCGTCAGCCTTTGCGCCGCCTCAAGGCGCACATCGGCGTTCGAATCTCGACACACGCGCCCGAGCCACTGGGCGTCGATCCGTTGCGCGACAATACGCCGGACTTCCACTTCCGGATCATCGAACATCATCACCAGCAGCGCCGGCGCCACCTTCCGCGCGATCACGATCCGCACGTAATAATCCTCATCCTGCATCATCGGCAGAAGGTCTGGATCATCAAGCAGAGTGGCGACGCGGATGCGCACCTCGCGATGCGGATCGTTGCGCAATTCGCATTGATAACGCGCAGGCAATCGGCGCACCGCTTCCCAGCGCACGGTTTCATCGGGATCCGACAATAAGCGCGGCAAGAGAAACGGATTGGCGAATTTCGCCGCTATGGCGCGCACTTCGAAATGGGGATGCGCGAGATAGCCGTCGGCGAGTTCGGGATTCCAATTGAAGAAGCGATCGATGCGCCGCGCATATCGGTCGTGCACGCAGGCTTTGCGCAATTCGCACCGCCCCGCGGCCAGCAGGTCCCGATGCGCGCAGTTCGCACAATCGATATCCAGACCGCGCCAGTCGCGCGCTTCGTCGATCTCACGCGTCATCGTCAAAGCCGATTCTGTCTAGAACGCCAAGAAGAACCTTGGCGCCGATCTTGTCCGTTGGGTCGAGCTCGAGAAGCTTGGCGATGGCGACCCGGCTTTCGTCGAACTCGCCAAGGCGCATCTGCAAATAGGCGTAGCCCTTCAACGTAAAGAGAAAGAAGCGCGGCAGAATTTCGTCGTAGCGGTCAAAAACCGCGTCCTGCGCCGAGGCGCGTCGCCAGTCCCGCGGCATGTTGTTTTCGCGCGCCGCTTTTTCGAGACAGCGATTGGCGATCTCCAATGCTTCTCGCAATCTGCCTTTGTAAAAGTAAAAGCGATAGAAGCCGATCAGCACCGCCGCGTGATCCGGGGCCCATTGCTGGGCCTGGCGTAAGTAACGCTCAGCCGTTTCAGAGTCAGCGTAGGTTTCGCTGGCGAGATGGAGAAATTCTTCGGCCTCCGATGGCAGGCCCTCGCCAAGCAGCGCCCCGGCGAGAAGTTCCTTCTCGTCGGGGCTTAGAGTGGCGTGCTCGCCATTCACCATGACGCGCGCCTTTAATGCACATGCTCCATGACGGGCCCGCCGGTGCTCTTGCACGATCCCGTGTTCTTTGGATCGTGAAAGACGAGCCCCCCGCTTGAAGAGGAATCGGCGAAGTCAATCGTGACGCCATCAAGCAGCAGGCGGCTTTCGGCCGGCAGGAAAAACTTCACGCCTTCGACGATGAACTCCTGATCGCCGGCGCGCGGCGCGGCTTCGACGTCAAACAGCGCGCTGAGCCCGGAGCACCCGCCCGGCGACACCATCAAGCGAAAGCCTCCGCCTGGGTTGGCGCTGAACTGAATCATTCGCCGGATGAATTTTTGTGCGGCCGGCGTAAGCGTAAATTTCATTGCGGCCTCCTCAAGCCGGTGCTTGGTAACGGGGATAGGCGTTGTCGATCACGCAGGTGTTGTCGACCGGACAGACCGCCGCGCACTGCGGCGCGTCGAAATGGCCGATGCACTCCGTGCATTTCTTCGGATCGATGACGAATGTGCCGTTCTTCTCGGTGATCGCCACATTCGGGCATTCCGGCTCGCAGGCCGAACAACTCGTGCACTGCGAGGAAATGATCTTAAGCGTCATGTCTTGCTCCCTAGCTGGTTCCTTGACGCATGTCTCAAGCCGCGTTGATGAGCGCGCCCTGTCGGATTTCGGCGTCGCCGCGCTCCTGATGTTCGATTTCGCCGCTGTTCACCTTGTCGAGATAGGCCTTGAACCAGGCGATCGCCGACTTCTCGATGAACTCATGGGCGAATTGATCGACGGGCTCGATCCCGGCCTTGATCAGGTCGTTCTTCGGGCAACCGCCGATCTTCGCGACGAACACCGCATGGCAGTCGTTGATGGCGCGGATAACCGTCTCCAGACTGTCCTCGTCGCCATATCCGCCCTGGCAGTAGAGATCGACGCGGCGATGTCCGACGAATTTCGCGCCCGAGGTCGAGAGTTCGTAAACCTGGAACTCTTTGGCGTGACCGAAATGTTCGTTGATGAGGCCCGAACCCTTCGTCGCCACCGCGATCAACAACTTGATGTCGCTCGCCGCGCCGGCCAACGTCGCCAGCTCTTCCTGTTTCGCGGCCACCTTGGCGACGCGCTCTTCTTCGACCTTCTCTTGATAGGCCTTGCGGGACTCAAGATCGTAGTCGACCTCCATCGCCATGATCTTTTCGGTCGTGAACTCAGCGCTGCGATCTTCGCCGAGCAGGCCGACCGCGTCGGCGCGGCACTGGCGACAGTGGCGCATCATGTTCATCTCGCCTTCACAGCTGTCCTGCAGCGCCTTCAGCTCTTGCGCCGACGGACCGCGCTGACCGTTAAGGCCAAACACCGTGCCGTGCTCCGGAGCCGAGATCAGCGGCATGATGTTGTGCAGGAACGCGCCGCGAGATTTGACGGCCTTGTTCACTTCGACGAGGTGCTTGTCGTTGACCCCCGGGATCATCACCGAATTCACCTTGCACAGAATGCCGCGCTCGGTGAGCATTTCCAGGCCCTGCAGCTGGCGGTCGGTGAGAAGCTTCGCCGCTTCGACGCCGGTGTAGCGCTTATGCTTCCAGAACACCCAAGGATAGATCTTCGCGCCGACTTCCGGATCGACCATGTTGATGGTGATCGTGACGTGATCGACGTTGTAACCAGCGATCGTGTCGACGTGATCCGGCAACGCCAGGCCATTTGTCGACAGGCAGAGCTTGATATCCGGCGCGGTGCGCGAGATCAGATCGAATGTCTTGAAGGTTTTTTCTGGATTGGCGAGTGGATCGCCCGGGCCGGCGATGCCCAAAACCGTCATTTGCGGAATGGTGGAGGCGACGGCCAAAACTTTCTTCGCGGCCTGCTCCGGGGTCAGCTTCTCGCTGACGACGCCGGGGCGCGATTCATTGGCGCAATCATATTTGCGGTTGCAATAGTTGCACTGGATGTTGCAAGCGGGCGCGACGGCGACATGCATGCGCGCATAATGGTGGTGCGCCTCTTCGCTGTAGCAGGGGTGGTTCTTGACCTTCTCCCAAATCTCCGTCGGGAGGTCGCCCTCACCGGCGCCCGAACCGCAGCTCGCCTTTCCGCTGCCGCCCGACGTGCCGCACCCCTTGTGCTCGGCGATCTTCTGCATCACGTCGCCCATGGCGACCGCCGCGTTCACCCCTTCAGCTGCCTCCGCCGTTCCAACATCCAGAGACGTCATGGCTTTGCTTCCTTCTGTCGCTGCAAAGTCGTCTTTGCCGACTCTCGGCTGAGACGGAGCGATGCATCAGTTTGCCGGAGGGATCGCAACAACCATGCCAGCGCCTGAACTAACATTTTACGTTATATTTCAAAGCTGTATGGCGATCCAACAATGTAAATATTCAAACACGTCCCTACAATCCGTGTGACGACACTTGTTACAGATTCAACATCGTCGACAGGTTCGGCGACGCAGGGCGGCTCATCCGCTCGGACGAGCGTCTGCCGCATTATCCATGTCGAGGCATTTTCGCCGACGCCGCGTTGTCGAGGTCGACTCGCGGCTACCGTGGATTTTTACGTTCAAATCGGAACGTCACGACGAAACCGCGCGACGTCATATGATGCGTCGTTCACAGGTTTGGAATCTTTATCGCGTTCTCAGCCGCTCGGAAACGAGGCCGGTGAGAGCCTCTCGCAGGCTGCGATTCGCCACGACGTCGATCACTTCCCCGACGAAGGCTTCCGTCAGCAGCGATTGGGCTTCCGCCTGGGGAATCCCCCGCGCCATCAAATAGAAAATCAAGTTCTCGTCCAAAGCACCGACGGTCGACCCATGCGCGCATTGCACGTCGTCAGCAAAGATTTCTAGCTCAGGCTTACAGTTGGCCTGCGCCCCTTCGGACAATAATAGCGTGCGGGCCATCATGCGCGCATCGGTCTTTTGCGCGCCGGGCCGAACCAGGATCTTCCCCTGAAACACCGCCTGCGACGAGTCATCCAGCACGGATTTGAACAGCGCCTTGCTTTCCGAACGTTCCGCCGCATGATCGAGGAACAAGGTCGCGTCGGCGTGCTCCTTGCCCTTCAATATGTTGGCCCCGCGCAGGCCGGCATGGGCGCCCTGCCCGTTAATGTTGATGAAGGACTGGTTGCGCAACACGGCTCCGCCGAGATTGAACCCGAAATCGCTCAGCTGGGCATCGGCGGCGAGTGAGGCGACGAATGTCGAGACATGCATGGCGGCGGCGCCTTCGCGACTGATCTTGAGTCGCTCGAGGGACGCGCCCTCTTCCAGCACAATTTCGGTCGCGGCGTTCACATGGTATTCCTGCGCCGTTTCGCCCTCAAAGCTCTCGATCAGAGTCGCCCGCGCGCCTTTTTCCACGATGACAAGCGAGCGCAGGAAATAGGTCGCCGGCTGCGCGCCCGCCACGAAAACCAATTGTATCGGCCTGTCCACGCATACGCCGGCGCCGACCCGAATAACGACGCCTTCGCCCATGAAGGCGGTGTTGAGCGCAAAGGCCGGATCGTCGACCTCGCCCACATTCCCGATCTGTGCCGTCGTCCCGGCGTCGCCCTTGGCTAAGGCCTCCGACAGCGACACGACGCTCAACCCTGCTTCCAAATCGCCAAGATCGGAAAGCTCCGGGACGAAATAGCCGCCGACGAAGACGAGCCGCCGCGCCGCGACGCCCTCAAGAACTGCCGCACTCCGCGCGCTTTCCTTCGCGCTATCTTCCGGCGGCGCCGCCAGGGGCTTCACGTCGCGCAGCAGGGCGCGCAAATCCGTGTATTTCCACGCCTCGTCGCGTCGGTTGGGGAGGCCGGTCTTCGAAAACGCGTCGAAGGCGGCGGTGCGCAGCTTCGCAAGCTGCGGCGCGCCATCGCTTTGCTGCATGGCGAAGATTTCCGCCAGCCGAGCCTCGGCGTCGGTGAGTTTGCGAGTGGTCGGTGCGTTGCCCATGACTTATGCCGCCTCGCTTTGGTAGCGCGCGTAGCCCGTTTCCTCGAGCTCCAGAGCAAGCTCCTTCCCGCCGGTCCGCACGATGCGGCCGGCAGACTGCACATGAACGACGTCCGGCGTGATGTAATCGAGCAGCCGCTGATAATGGGTGATCACAACGATGCCGCGGTCCTTCGAGCGCAATTGATTGACGCCGTTGGAGACGACTTTCAGCGCGTCGATGTCGAGTCCCGAGTCGGTCTCGTCGAGGATGCACAGCTTGGGTTCGAGCAGCATCATCTGCAGCGTCTCGGCGCGCTTTTTCTCTCCGCCCGAGAAGCCGACGTTCACCGGACGCCGCAGC
Source organism: Methylocystis rosea SV97 (assembly GCF_000372845.1). Lineage (GTDB taxonomy): Bacteria > Pseudomonadota > Alphaproteobacteria > Rhizobiales > Beijerinckiaceae > Methylocystis > Methylocystis rosea. The sequence continues at coordinate 942,449 of NZ_KB889963.1, read as the reverse complement.
ATCTCCATGTCCATGTCGAGGATCTTGGCGAGTTCCTTGACGCGCTTGATCAGATCGGGCGAAGACATTTCCTCCTCGCCGCGCTTCTTGCGCTGCGCGTTGAGCGCGGCGCGCAAAAAAGTCATCGTTGCGACGCCCGGCACCTCCAGCGGATATTGAAACGCGAGGAACAGCCCCGCCGCAGCGCGTTCGTCGACGCTCATCTGCGACAGATCGGCGCCGGCGAGCAGCGCCTGTCCCTCGGTGATTTTATAGCCGGGCCGGCCGGAGAGCACATAGGACAGCGTCGATTTGCCCGAGCCGTTGGGACCCATGATCGCATGCACCTCGCCCGCCTTCACGGTGAGGTCATAGCCATTCAGGATCTGCTTGCCGGCAATCTCGGCCTTGAGGTCGCGAATTTCCAGTAGCGCCGTCATTCCACCACTCCCACTCTATCGAGGCGTCAGCCGACGCTGCCTTCGAGACTGACCGAGATCAGCTTTTGCGCTTCGACCGCGAATTCCATCGGCAGTTGCTGCAACACGTCGCGCACGAACCCATTGACCACCAGCGCGGTCGCATCTTCCTGCGATAGGCCACGTTGCATGCAGTAGAACAAGACGTCCTCCGAGATCTTTGAAGTCGTCGCCTCGTGTTCGAACACGCAGGACGGGTTCTTCGCTTCGATGTAGGGGATTGTGTGCGCGCTGCAGGCGTCGCCGATGAGCAGCGAGTCGCAATTCGTGAAATTGCGGGCGCCCTCCGCCTTGCGATGCGCCGAGACGAGGCCCCGATAGGCGTTTGACGAGCGGCCGGCCGAAATGCCCTTCGAGATGATGCGGCTCGTCGTGCCCTTGCCGAGATGGATCATCTTGGTGCCGGAGTCGACTTGCTGGCGACCGTTGGAGATCGCGATCGAGTAGAATTCGCCGCGCGAATTATCGCCGCGCAACACGCAGCTCGGATATTTCCAGGTGATCGCCGAACCGGTTTCGACCTGGGTCCAGCTGATCTTCGAATTGGCGCCGCGGCAATCGCCGCGCTTTGTGACGAAATTATAGATTCCGCCCTTGCCGTTCTCGTCGCCCGGATACCAATTCTGCACGGTCGAATATTTGATTTCGGCGTCGTCGAGCGTCACGAGTTCGACCACCGCCGCGTGCAACTGATTCTCGTCGCGCTTGGGCGCGGTGCAGCCTTCGAGATAACTGACGTAGGAACCTTTGTCGGCGATGATGAGCGTCCGCTCGAACTGCCCGGTGTTTTTTTCGTTGATTCGGAAATAGGTCGACAATTCCATCGGGCAGCGCACGCCCGGCGGGATGTAGACGAAAGAGCCGTCCGAAAACACCGCGCTGTTCAGCGTCGCAAAGTAGTTGTCGGAGGTCGGCACCACGGTCCCGAGATATTTGCGCACCAGTTCGGGGTGCTCGCGCAGCGCCTCGGAGATCGGGCAGAAGATCACGCCCGACTTCTTCAGCTCCTCTTTGAACGTCGTTGCGACGGAGACCGAGTCGAATACCGCATCGACCGCGACGCGCGGGCGCTCTTCGCCCTCCGGCCGTTCGACGCCGGCAAGAATTTCGCGCTCATGCAGCGGAATGCCGAGTTTTTCGTATGTGCGCAGCAACTCCGGGTCCACTTCGTCAAGCGATTTCGGACCAGCCGTCGATTTCGGCGCCGCGTAATAATAGAGATCCTGATAATCGATCGCCGGGTAGTCAACGCGCGCCCATTTCGGCTCGGTCATCGTCAGCCAGCGGCGATAGGCCTCCAGCCGCCATTCGAGCATCCATTCGGGCTCGCCCTTCTTCGCAGAAATGAAGCGGATCACCTCTTCGGAAAGACCCTTTGGAGCGAGATCGGATTCGATGTCGGTGATGAAACCATATTTATATTGATCAGCGCCGACACGACGAACCTGTTCAACTGTCTCTTGCACCGCCGCCATTTCGCTCTCCGTTCACTGTTGCGCTTCGTCCAGGCGCGCCTGGACGAGGCGCCTCACTTCCGGATCAGGATCGTCGCGCAGACGCGCCAGCAATTCCGTCCCGCATCGCTCCGCCACCAGGAAGCGGACTCGTAAATCTTCGTCGGCGACAAGCAGTCCCAATTGTGCCGGCGCCAACCGCTCTGCAATAATCATGCGCACGCGGGGTTCGGGATCGCGCGCCATGGCCGGAAGTCTGTCGAGGGCGATCCGGCGCGCCGCTTCGCATCGCACCTGCGAGTCGTCATCGTTGGTCGCGCCGGCGAGGATATCGGGCGGCGCGCGACGCGCGGCAATCAGGCGGACGCCGCTGTCTTCGTCGAAGAGCAGCTTCACGAGGCCCGCGCCCTCGACTCGCTGGGCCATCGCCATGCGCACTTTGCGGTCGGAGTCGCCGATCAATTTTTCAGCGAGACGCAACGGCAGACGTTGCGCCACCATGGCTCTGACGTCCGGCTCCTCGTCGTCGATCAGCGCGCGCAACTGAAAGACGCTCGCATATTTGACCGCGCCGACGCGCAGTTCAAAATAGGGATGGTCGAGATATTTCGTAGCTTCTTGCGGACTCGCGGCGAAGAACCTGTCAATGCGGCGGGCCCTTCGGTCGCGCACGCAAACCTGGCCGAGATCGCAAAGGCCTTTCTCGCGAATCTCCCCGTGAGGACAATCGCGGCAGGATAGGAAGTTTCCAAGCCAGTCGACGGCGTCCATGCGATCCATGCGATGCATCGCCCCGCTCGGCCGCACTTATAGCGCTAGGCCGGCACGCATGTGTTTTCGACAGGGCACACGACCGCACACTGCGGCTTGTCGAAATGCCCCTCGCACTCGGTGCATTTCTTCGGGTCGATGATGTACATGTCGTTCTTGAGGCGGATCGCCGCATTCGGACATTCGAATTCGCAAGCGCCGCACACTGTGCATTGTGAGGCGATGATTTTGTACGCCATGTCGCGATTCCTCATGGATTCACTGCAAGCTTTTCCCCTCCTTTCAAATCGCATGCCAGTCGCAAACCACGCCTGTTTGCCGCCAGCGGCAAGCCGCGGAACGAAAGCCGACGATCGCGTGCCGCCTGAAAACTCGCGGGCCAAGGTCGGTTTGGACCGTCCGCCCGGTTTAGTCCGTTCGCTTCCAGGCGCGTTCGCTCACCCCCTTCGGGTGGAACGAACAGCCCGCTTGGCCGCATGAACTGAACAAATGTTCTAAAAGCGACAATCGCCGGATACGGTCAGATGCGCTTTATTTCTATGTTGTATTTCTTCAGCGCATAATTGACCTGGCGCAGCGACAGACCGAGCAGACGGGCAGCCTTGGCCTGGACCCAGGCGGCCTTCTCCATGCCTTCGATGAGGCGCTCGCGATCGATCATCTTGCGGGAGGATGCGAAACCGTCGCTCTCCTCCGCCCCGGCGGCGTCCAGCGGCGACGAGTTCTCCTTGACGAAGGTCGGAACCGACGCAGCCGCGCCGCGGCTCGCCGATCCGATCTCCTCAGGCGGAGCGGGGGCGCGCATGCCGGCCGGTTCGGGATGCGCATGCGGATAGGCGCCGCTGGCGCTGCTGGTCCATAGCAAGGCCGAGAGACATTTGCCGGAGGCGCAGGCGAAATCGTGATCGACGATGGTTTCGTCGCGCGCCAAAGTCGCCGTGCGGCGCACGCAATTTTCCAGTTCGCGCACGTTGCCCGGGAAGTAGCAGCGTTGCAGCGTCTCAATGGCGCTCGCCGAGAGTTCGTGCTTTTGATCGTTTTCGCTGTTGAACGTCTCAATGAAATTCTGCGCCAACAGCGAAACGTCGCCAGGCCGCTCGCGCAACGGCGGCAGAAACACCGGCACGACGCTGATGCGGTAATAGAGGTCGGCGCGGAACTCGCCCTTCTCAACGGCCTCTTCGAGATTTTTGTTGGTGGCGAAAACGAAACGGACGTTGACTTTCAAGGTCTTGGAACCGCCAACCCGCTCGAATTCGCCTTCCTGCAGCACACGCAGCAGCTTCGCCTGGAAGGCGGGCGATATTTCGCCGATTTCGTCGAGCAGCAGCGTGCCGCCGTTGGCCAGTTCGAAGCGACCCGCACGCTGTGCGACAGCGCCCGTGAAGGCGCCGCGTTCATGACCGAACAGCTCCGATTCAAGAACGCTTTCCGGCAGCGCGGCGCAGTTCAGCTTGACGAAGGGCTTGGCGCTGCGGCGCGACAGGTCGTGCACCGCGCGTGCAAAAAGCTCCTTGCCTGTGCCGCTCTCGCCGCGCAGCAGCACGGTCGAATTGGACTTCGCGACGATGGCGATGGTGTCGAGCACTTCCATGATCGCCGGGCTCTCGCCGATGATGCCGGCGACGTCGGGCCGCTCTCCACGAATCTCCTTCGGCAGGCAGGAGACCAGCGCCTTCTCCAGCGTGCTGCATTCGTTCAGCAACCGCTGCCGGTCGGCCGAAAACATGCGGTGCAGCTTCACCGTTTGGCCGATCAGATTGGCGATCATCGTCAATAAACGCAGATCGGCGTCGAAAGCGTAGGAGATCCAATCTTCTGACGAGCGATTGATCGACAACGTCCCGACGACGCGGCTATCGCTCTTGATCGCCACGGCGAGGAAGGAGACTTTCGCGCCGACCGCCCGGGTGATCGTCTCCGCGGCCGTCGCGAACAAAGCGTCGCGGGACACGTCCTCGACAATGACGGGCATGGCGGTGGCGACAAGCCGGTCGATCACCTTGGCCGGCAGCGTGTCAATCGGCTTGCTGCCGTCGCGGCTGGTCCAACCCGAGGTCGCGACGATCTCCGGATTGCCCTGCTGATCGAGGATCGTGATCATCCCCAATTTCATGTCGAGGAAGGAGCTGAGCACGGCGACGACATTGCCCAGCGTCTGCTCGAGGCGGGCCGGCGCGGTCAGGATTTTTGAGATTTCATAAATGCCGAGCAGCGCCGTATCGGCGGACGGGGGTCTCGCCCGCGGCGATTTTGCCGCCATGCCTTCTGTGAGCATAGAGCGTGAAGTGGCTACGTCGTCCATGGCCGCCTTCCTCGAACAGCCGCCGTTAGCACGAAGCCACGGTTTCCGTTCGCACATGCGAGGATCGATTCCGATCGTCTCACGCGGTTCATAGTTTGTTTTATGCAAGAACCACGCAAAGCAACGCCCCGTCGCCCAAGCGCAGCGCGCAATGTCGGTTTTGCGACAAGCGCGGCGCGATATCGGCCGAAGCGTGACATTCGCGCGGAGTTTTGTTGGGGTTACGACATGGCCGTGTCACGCGCATCGATCACACGCTGCCCTGCGCCAATTCCTCGATCACCTTCCAGCCGACGCTGCCCTGCGGATCGGCGCGGGAGAGGATATCGAGATATTCCTTTGCGGTTTCGTTGCGACCGCGCTTCAATTCGATGAAGCTTAGCGCCTTCAGCGTATAGAGGGCGAAGCGCGCCGGCCCGTCATGCGCCTCGGCCGTCGCCGGCCACGCCATAGGATCGCTTGGCCAACCCGCCTGACGCGTGGCCTCCTTCATGCCTTGCGCGGCGACGTCAGCGGCGTAGTCGAGACTGCCCATGTAGGTGTGGATTTTGTAGAGGCAGTAATAGGGCGCCAGCTCCTGCGGCGTCAGCGCCAAGGCCTGCTTGAACAGGCTGTCGGCCTTCTCACGGTCAGTACGATAGGCGACGACGCCCTGCTGCAGGAGTTCGTTGGTCTTTGGGTCGAGTTCGCCGAAGTTCACGACGTCAGCGTCGGCGCGCGAAGTGTTCATGGTCGGCTCAAAGCAATCACTGAGCCAATATGGAAGTTGTCGTGGACCTCATTCGCAAAACGCCTGGCGAGATTTTTTTGCGCTCGCTATCGAGACGGCTGAGTAGGAGACGGAAATGACGCTCGACGAGGACGGGCCGGCATGGCGCTTTTCCGATCTCCCAAGCGCCTCTTGCCTCCTTCAAAAGCAATTCAGTGCATGTTCGTACAAAACCAAGGTCCACGACGCACAAATGGCACGCAGTTTGCGTGCGCGCCGGGCACGCGGGAGCCGCCGAACGCCAAGAGGCGCGCAATCGCGGACACAACCAAGCAAATGAAAAAAGGGCCAGGAATGATACGCGAATTCCGCTACAAGGGGGAAACCTTCCGGGTGAACGCGCATGGCTCTCCCGGCCATGAGGAAGTGTTTATTATCCATTTGGTCGACGACGAGGAGATGGGTGAAATCTCGATCGACCGCATGACCGAGGAAAACGACAGAGACGCGCCGATCGACGCCATTTGCATCATGCTCTGCGACAAGCTGATCGCCGAACAGGACATCGCATGCGCCGAACCCGACGGGGCTTTCGTCTGGGTGGAAGGCAAGCGCATCCGCGACGTGCTCCCGAGCAACGAAGCCGCCCCACATTAACCATCGCGCGGCGCCAGCGAACCATCAAGGCGGACCCAAGCGCCGCGCGCGACTCTCTCCCCGGAAACGCCTCTTCCCAGCCGCCCCTCTGCTCTTTGCGCCCCGCGAGTTTTCTCGCCTGCGGCGCATCGGCGAAATCCGCCAGCAGCGAATGGCGCTTGACGTCCGGCAGCCGTATGTAATCCGCACAGGGAGGACGGCTCCATGAGCGTCGAGAGCAACCGGCTCGGTCAAGAGACCAGCCCCTATTTGTTACAGCACCAGCACAACCCGGTGCACTGGCAGGCATGGACCGCGGACATGCTCGCGCTCGCCAAGCAGACGGGCAAACCGATATTGCTCTCCTCTGGCTACGCCGCCTGTCATTGGTGCCATGTGATGGCCCATGAATCATTCGAGGACCCTAAAATCGCGGCGTTGATGAACGAATTTTTCATCAATGTGAAGGTGGATCGCGAAGAGCGGCCAGACGTCGACTATCTGTATCAGCAAGCTTTGATGATGATGGGTCAGCGCGGCGGTTGGCCTTTGACAATGTTTCTGACGCCGGAGGGCCAGCCCTTCTGGGGCGGAACATATTTCCCCCCTTCTGCGCAGGGCGGGAGACCCGGCTTCGCCGAGCTTCTAAAAACCATCGCGGAACTTTGGCGCACGCGCGCCAATGCGATCGAACATAATGTCGCCGAGCTCAGCGCAGGACTGGCCAGCCTGTCCGAAACGACTCCCGGAGAGCCGGTCTCTCCAGACCTCGTCGAGAGCATTTGCGCGCAGTTGGAGCAACGGCTCGACCACGTCGACGGCGGCTTCGGGGCGGCGCCAAAATTCCCGCAGGCGACCAGCCTCGACTTTCTCTGGAGGGCCTGGAAGCGAACGGGCCGCGACTCATTGCGGCAAGCCGTCGTTTTGACGCTCGATCATATTTCGCAGGGCGGCGTCTACGATCATTTGGGCGGCGGCTTTGCACGCTACTCGACCGACAATCGATGGCTGGTGCCGCATTTTGAAAAGATGCTCTACGACAACGCGCAGCTGGTCGAACTGCTGACGGAGGTCTGGCAAGACGAACGTCGCGAACTGTATCGCCTGCGCGTGACAGAGACGATCGAGTGGATGACGCGCGAGATGCGCGCGCCAGGCGGCGGGTTCGCCAGCAGTCTCGACGCCGACAGCGAAGGCGAAGAAGGCAAGTTCTACAGTTGGAGCGAAGCAGAAGTACGGGAAGCGCTGGGCGCGCGCGCGCCGTTCTTCGAACGCGCCTATGGCGTCAGCCGCGAAGGCAACTGGGAACACGGCAAGTCCGTCCTCAATCGCCTCGGCTCAATCGAGCTGCTGGATGAGGAGACCGAGGCGGCGCTGGCGCGAGACCGCGCCGCCTTGTTCTTGGTGCGCGAGCGCCGCGTCAGGCCGGGGTGCGACGATAAGGTCCTGGCGGATTGGAATGGATTGACGATCGCGGCCATCGCGAAGGCGGCATGCGTGTTTGAACGTGGGGACTGGCTCGATATCGCCATCGAAGCCTTCGATTTCGTCAAGAGCGCGATGACGACGGACGATGGTCGTCTGCTCCATTCCTGGCGATGCGGGCGCCCACGTCATATGGCCGTCCTCGACGACTACGGCGCAATGTGCCGAGCGGCGCTGGCGCTCTACGAAGCCACCGGCGCGCCGTCCTATCTCGAATGCGGGCGACGCTGGGTCGAGCATGTGGAGCATCATTATCGCGATCGAACTGGCGGCTATTTTTATGCCGCCGACGACGCTGATACGCTGATCGCGCGCGTGAAAATCGCCGAGGACTCCCCCCTTCCCTCCGGCAATGGCATGATGCTGCAGGTGCTGGCGCAGCTCTATTATCTGACGGGCGAGAGCATCTACCGCGAACGCGCCGAGGCGATCGCGAAGGACTTTGCCGGAACAATTCGCGAGCGCGTTCTTGGTTTTTCGTCATTGCTGAACGGCATCGAAATGCTGCGAGAGGCGTTGCAGATCGTCGTGATTGGCGAAACAGACGCCGCGGATACGGCGGCGCTGAAGCGCGTGATTTACGGCGTCAGTCGGCCCGGTCGGGTTTTGAGCGTCATCGCGCCGGGCGCCGCGCTGCCTCGCGTGCATCCGGCTTTCGGCAAAACCTTGCTGGGCGATCGCGCCACGGCCTATGTCTGCCGGGGAATGGTCTGCTCGCTGCCGATCGTCGAACCCGATGCGCTCGCGGCGGCTCTGCGCGAGACGTGACTCGCTTCCCGCATCCGACGCCGCCTATTCGCGCCGCCATACGCTCGCCAGCCATGGCTGTTCGCCCGGCGGCGCCCCGCTGGGCCTGTAATAGTGCTCGACCTCGCCGAAGCCGGCCGCCGACCCGAAAGCGCGCCAGCTTTCAGGGGCGTGAAACACGCCATAGCGTCCATTGCTCCATCCTTCTTGATCCGCGCCATGCGGAATGGAGCTGAACAGAATGCCTCCGGGCTTCAGAGAGGCGTGGAGCGCGCGCAGGATGCGTGGCAATTCGCTGCGCGGCACATGAAACAGCGACGCATTGGCGAAGACTCCGTCAAAGTGGCGTTCAGGCAAATCGAGCGCGAGAAAATCCTGCAGCCACACCTCGCAACCGCTGTGAATGCGCGCCATTTCGACGAAGCGCGGCGCTCCATCAAGCCCGATCACGACATGGCCGAGTTCGGCGAGCGCCTTCAAATCGCGTCCTGGCCCGCAACCGAAATCGAGCAAGGTGAAAGGAGGCTCGCCGCGAATGTGGCTGAGCATCGCCGCGATATTTTGTGTGACGTCGTGGCTGCGCGTTCCCTCCCAGAACCACTCGGCGCGCTGATTGTAATGTTGCAGCGTGCCGCCCGTGACCGCTTTCAACTCGTCCGCGCTTGCAGCCATTGTGGGGCCTCCGAACAATCGTCTCGCTATCGCCGACGCCGCAAACACGTCGCTCTGCCCCGCTGGGTTCGCTCCTCGTCGATGTGGCGCAGGGAGCGACACGATCGCCTTGGAGCCTCGCGCGGGAGGATACGGCACATATGATGCTTGCCAGAGCCAACTTTGGGAGCGGCTGAAGCACAGGCGGCCGGCGCCACGGCTGCGACAATTCTACACCAAACGGAGCCGCGATGAGTGAACCGGTGCGCGCCGTCCTGATCGAGCTCGAAGGCGCCGCCGTTCCGATGGCTTTCGCGACCGGGACTCTCATGCCGCTCGCGGAGGCGCGGCTTGGCGCCTTCATCGCGGAACATGCCTCTGACCCGGATGTGGAAGACGCCTTGGAGGAAACGGGGCGTCTCCTTGGCGGATTCGACTTGAAGCTCGAGGAAGCCGAAGCGCTGTTGCTGCGCTGGATGAAGCAGAACCGCAAGGCGACCCCGCTGAAGACGATCCAGGGCCTGATCTGGCGCGAGAGTTTTGAGGCAGGCGCGATCAAAGGCGAGCTTTATCCCGACGTTGCGGAATCGCTGAAATCATGGGTCTCATCGGGCCGTCGCCTGTTTGTTTACTCGTCCAATTCGAGATTGGCGCAGCAACTCTTGCTGAGCCACAGCGCCTCGGGCGACCTCACAGGCTTGTTCGAGGAGTTCTTCGACACGTCCATCGGTCAGAAAATCGAACCCGCCTCCTACCGTGCGATCTGTGAGCGTCTCGATTTGCCTTCAGGATCGGTGCTGACGCTGTCGGGCGATGCGGAGGAATTGGACGCCGCCCAGTCGGCAGGCCTTGCGACGACGCTCATCGGGCGAGAGGGTCCTGCGGATAGTCGCCACGCGGTTAGCCCTGATTTTGCATCGCTGAATTTGGGATCGTGACGCGCTCCGCGCTCCCTCCGAAAAGGAAAAATATCGCTGACGACTTCGGGCGGATGGAGAAAGATGGCCACGTTCACTCTTGAAACCAGAGACGGCGCCAGACAGGAAATCACCGGCAAGAATGGCGTCTCGCTGATGAAATTGATCCGGCGCGCCGGCGTCGAAGAGCTGGTCGCGCAATGCGGCGGCAGTTGCGCTTGTGCGACCTGCCATGTCTATCTCACCTTGCCTCAGGGGATTGAAATGGCCGACTCTGGACCCGGAGAAAACCGGATGCTTGCGACAGCCAGCCATCGCAAACTCAATTCGCGTCTCGCCTGTCAAATCAGGTTCGATGACATTTTCGACGGGATGGCGATCCGCATCGCCCCGGAGGATGCGACCGGCTTTTGATTCGCCCACACGGTTTCGAACGTCGATGGTTGCAGCGAACGTTCGCGCGGAAACGCTATATGGTCTGGAACTTGCTCAACGGCCATGCACGCAGCGCCAAGATGCAGGGTGAGCATCCATGCCGATGAAGGAAGAAAGCGTTCTGCCCGGGAAGTGCTATCGAACGAAGGGCGGCGAAATCAACTCGGAAAAGTACACGGTGATCAGCATCACCCGTGGGATCGTCACTTATCAAAGCTGGACGTCCGACCCCAATCGCCTGTCTCTGCGCACGAACACCGGCCTGAAGGCCTTCGCCGAAGTGCTGTTCAAGGAAATCCCCTGCCCGAATAGAGATCCAGGCCAAAAAATCGAATATTTCGATCCCTCATAGAAATTGCCCTCTCTGCAAGGATTAAATCTGACGCGCGTGGCCACCGTGCGTTGCAGCGTCTAGAGAGCACCGATGGCGAGAACCTTCAGAGTTCCCGCCTCAATCCCGGATCTCGTTCTAAATTGAAAAGATATCGTAGGGAGGATCGTTGTCCGAATTGGCGTAGCCCAATGGCGGCGCGTCGCCGCTTCCGCCTGATGCGCCAGATCGGCGGCTGATCCGGCCGATGTCGCCCCCACAAACATGGAAAATGATGGATGTTTGATCATCCAGCGCGTTGCGAAGCTCGAAGACCTCCCCGCTCGCGGTCGACCGGGCGGCTTCCACGGCGCTCGCTTGCAATAGACGGGACGCGCCGGCCTGCGCGCTGTTCGTCGGAGAACCATCGAGTTGCTGGCGGTTGATTGCGCCGCGCAACACGCCCGCAATCTCCCAAACCGAAGGCTGAGAGATTGTCACACAGGCGCCGCCCGACAGAATTGTGCTCACGACGGAAAAGCGATCTAGCCCGTCGCGATAAATCTGGAATTGCTGGCCTCCGGCGGGATTTGGGACGGCGAAGACCGTTGGCAGCCAATCATCAGTCGTAAAGAGTCGGGCCATGAGATCGCGGCCGATCAGCAAAATCTCCCGCTCGCTTTCGGCAAGTTCGACCATGGACTGAATGTCCCAGATGAATCGCCGCAGCGCGGGGGGAACAGGGTCTCGCCCGATGACTCGCAAATTTGGATCAGCCGAATTTATCTCGATCATGATGTTGAACGGTCCGCGATTTGAGGGAATGCGTCAGTGAGGCGGAAGCAAACGCCTCGCGCGCTCATCGTTCCTCCTGCGCGCAAACGATTTCGATGCAGGATACCGCCGCATCGATGTCGCTTTCCTCAACTGAGAGCGGCGGAAATAAACCCAGAACCGACCCCATCGCGCGCGTGAGGAGCCCCTGCACGGCCAATTTCGCGCGCATGGGCTCCGCGTCTCCCGCGAGCGTTAGCGCCTGCATCAGGCCAAGGCCATCCAGCGCCGTAAAGGCTGCACGACGCCGATAAAACAACGCGGACAGCTGGTCTTCGAGATACCAGCTTCGGTTCTGCACGCGCTCCTGAAAGCCTGGCGTCGAGAGAGCGTCGACAAGGGCGTGCCCGGCTAGAAGCGCGGCCCCGTCAGCGAGCGTCGAGCCGCCGAGCGCCCCTCGCGCCAGTCTTTGCGTAACGACGAGCGCAGCCAGCGGCGGGGCGTCCGCAGGCGAATGACGGGCGACCATCAGGTCCGGGGTGACGCCGGTCCATTCGTGCGCCCAAAGCATGCCTGAGCGGCCGAGGCCGCAAAAGGTTTCGTCGAAACCGAGTATGAGCCCATATTCGTCTGCGGTCTCGCGCAGTCTGGCGAGGACGCTTCCTGAGACGACCTCAAAACCGGCTTGCGTCCTAACCGGCGCGATCAGAATTGCCGCGGTCCTCACATCGACTTCCGCCTGCAATGCGGCATGATCGTCGGTTCGGAGAGTGACGATCTCGTCGTCGCCCTCAAGGCCGGGCGGAAGACTGGCCGTTGCATCAGCAGGCCCGACGCAGACAATGAACCGTCGGCGCTTGGGGCGACCGACGAGGCGATGGTAGCGCCGAACCATTTCGACGGCGGCACGCCAGGCATCGGACTCGGAGGGACGCAAAAACACGTGGTCGCCAAAAGAAACGGGCGAAATCTTCGCGCATAAAGCATCCGAGAGCGCCGCGACTTCCGCCGCTGATTGCGGCGAACCTATCGGCGCATCCGTGCGAAGCGTTGATCCTGCAAAATTCTCCGGAAAGAAGAGCGATGCGCCGGAAAAGTCGAGCGGCGCGGCCGCGACGCATGTGTCGTCGTCGACGGCGGGTGTGATGGGCGCGTTAGGCTCGCTCGTCGAATCTGAGAATGTGGCTGACATGTTGCTCTGAGCTCGCCTGGTCGCCGCTCCGATAAGCTCGGGCAAGCGCGGCGTTTCAGGCGCCGTGTTCGATGAGGTCAGGGAGTCTTTTGGCAAGAGAGTTCAACACGCTCTGCGAGCCTTTGAGCATGACGTCGTAGACCGCGTCCGCCGTAGGGGCAGCGTCGATTCCTTCCTGCATAAAAACAAAATGCGTGCCGCCATCCGGCAGCTGCGAGATCGTCCACGTAACTGTCGTGTCGATGTATCGGCCAAAACCCTTCAGCTCGTCATCACCGCCCGACCAGCTGAAACGCAACATACGACCGGGCTCCACAGCGAGAACCTGGCACTTGAACTCGCCGTCCCAACGCTCGATCGGGCGGCTCCAGATCGTGAACTTGTGGCCGACAACCGGCTCAACGTCATTTGGAAAGAACCAAACGGCCAGCCACTCCGAATCTGTCATCGCGCGCCAAACCGCCTCGATCGGATGTTCGAGGTCCTTCTCTGTCGTGAGGCTGCGTGTCTGTGTAGCGTCAAGCACCGAGTCCTGCTCCCGTTAGCCCCTAACATGCAAGGCTCAAGCCAAGCCCGCGGGCGGCGCGGAAGTAGACATCATGCGTTTGTCGACGCCGCGGCTCGGCTTCTCACGCAGCATGCGCCTTTGGCTCTGAACATGCATGGCTCTCAGTACAGCTCTCGTGAACGCTTTTGTTCAAAAAAGGCGAAGCGCGGGGTCGGGTCACGCATGAGCGCTCCGTATGGCGGACAAAGAGGAATGGGTCGTCTGGAACGGCTCGATGGGAATATTGGATATGGCGACCATCGGCGATATCCAGCATGACGAGACCGGCAGGAAGGCGTCTCTGGCGCCGCCCTATGGCGTCGTGGGGCCCTTCAGTCTTGACGAACTTGAAACGCTGGGCCGGATCGCCTTTGGCGAATGTCTGGTTATGTCGCGCCAGCGATGGCAAGAGGATCAGCTCGATCTGCGTCTCGAGGCGCGAGAAAAGCGCCGCACGCTATTGTTTCGGATGGATATCGACGATGACCATGATCATCGGGAAATTCTCGGGCTGCCATTCGAGGGCCTGCTCAATCTGTCCGAGATCAACGCCGCCTTCCGTCAGTTGGCCAAGACCGCACATCCCGATGCAGGCGGCAGCGACGAACAATACCGTCGCATCGTCGAGGCGCGTGACGCGCTGCTCAAGCGCCTCACGATGACGGGTTGACGCAATTTGTCGCCTTTGGCGAGGACGCGGCCGCGACCGTGAAATCGAGATGCGGTGGCGCCGCTTCCTATGTGCGTGCGCGACCCTTTCAATATAGCGCAGGCACAGGCCAGAACTCTCAAGCTTGGCGAGCGAGAAGCGATCGCTCCAGACATGGGCTAGACTGCTAATTTATAGCGGGAGCGGAAGTCGACAGGGAACATCTAGGCCGGTGAAAAGTTCTAATGCTCGTGAAAGCTAGGCCCGGGCTCGGCTTTCCAAAGGCATCGCCGCGACTGCGGCCGCCTTCTGACCAGGAGGAATTCATGAACTGGGACATGATCGAAGGCAACTGGAAGAAGTTCACCGGAAACGTGAAGGAGCAGTGGGGCAAGCTCACCGACGATGACATTACGCGCATCAACGGGAACCGCGAGCAGCTCGAAGGCATGATCCAGGAGCGCTACGGCGTCGCCAAGGACAAGGCCAAGGAACAGGTCGACAGCTGGATGTCGCGCCACTAACTCCAGCCCATCATTGCAAGACGCCGGCGAGATACCTTCGCCGGCGTTTTCATTTTGAAATGCGGTCAAACCGCGCGCGAGCAATGTTCGCGAAATTGCGTCCAGCCTTTAGAGCGCCGGAACATCTGGCTTGGCCCCGAGGTTTTATAGACGCTCTCCCAAGACGAAGGTCTGTCGATGAAGAAAACTGTTCGCCCGTTCACCGTCGAATATCGACCGAAACGCGGCAAATCGCACGCTTCCCGTGGCGGCGGCGCGTTCCGCTTTTCGGATCGATCAGCCGAACGTATGCCCGCGCGCAAGCACATGCGCGATGAACTCTCTGCTTGGCAGTCGCTGTTCAAGCAGGAGGCGCGTTCGCCATGACTGCCGCGTCTTCGAAGCTCGCTCTTAGACAGGGCAAGAGAGCGCTGCTTCGGCGCTCCATAAGCGAGGCGCTCGGAAGGCGCTTCTCACTTTTATATCTCGACTTGATCATGAGGCCGGCGCCAGAGGACCTCAAAGATCTCCTGATCAAACTGGACTTCGGGGATCGTCCGAAAAAGATGCGCTGAGATTCGAGAAATCTCTCTGCGCGTCACTCGACCGCGCTTATCTGGTTAAGCTCTTCCAGAAGGGCCAGCATGTCGTCAGGCAGCGGCTCCGAAGCAATATCGGAAAATTGGCGCCTAAGCTGCTCACCGAGCCGCTTCACGCTCGGCTCCGCATCAACAGCATCGCGTAGGTGTCGATTTCCTCTCATGGTCGTCTCTGTCAGTCTCGCTCGGTTTTCATGTGGCGGCATGAGCAGCTCTCCACACGGGGAATGAAGCGCCGATTCGAAAATCTGTTCCGACCATGCTCCAAATATTTTAAGGAATAGAAAAGCTTAGCCGCAAATAAGCGCTGTGGAGAACCCCAAACTAACCTTCACAAGGTTCAGTCGCAGCTGGATTTTTCTTAGCGGCGGGTCGGAAGCCTCCGGCTCTCGAACCGCCGCCGTTCGATCCAGCCGCAGCTATTTCTTGCCAATGCGAAATTGCACGGGCACTTCGAAGGTCAGCCCCTCGTCTGCGATCACCGGCGGCGGCGGCGGAACGGGGTCGGCCCGCTTCATCATCGCGAGCGCAGCGTCGTCGAAGAGTGGATGTCCCGCAGAACGCTTGATGCTGTAGCTGACGACATGGCCGTGCCTGTCGAGCGTGAACGAAACGCTCGCTTCGGCGGATCGACGACCGGCGGCGGCTGGATAGCGCTTGTGTCGGTTGAGATGCGAGAGCAAGGCCTTTTGCCACGTCAGCTTCACGGCGTTGGCGACGGCGTCAGCCCCTTGAACAGGCGCCATGGGCCTGTCGGATTGCCGGTCGGCGTCGGACTTGGGCGGCGCAGTCGCCTCGGAGGCGGCAGACTCGGCCGAGACGACCGGCTGCGCCTGATGTTTCTTCTCCTCCTCGATCGGCTTCTCCGGACGAACGTTGTGCGTGAACTCGGCGTCTTCCGACTCGGCGTGGGTGATCCGCTCTTCGTTCGTCTCCTTCGCCTCTGATGCGGCGACGGAAGGCGCAGCGGCGGCCGCTTCGTCAGAGAGCGGTCCAGGCGGCAGATCCGCGGCCTCGGCGTCTCGCGGCGCGGCGGGCTCGAGAGACAATTCAATCGCTGGAGCGCCGGACGCGTCCTCGTCGAAGTCGCCCCGTAAGGTCACCAGCGCGGCGACGGCGCCGCCGACGTGCAGAAACAGCGCCAGGGCGACTGCGGCGCCCCAAAGCTTGCCGTTCGACTGCGGCTTCTGGAGAGCGGCGGCGGCGCTCATTGCGGGGCCTGCTCCTTGCCGCCGGCGTCGAGCGCGACGAGCGCCACGCGCAGATAACCGCCAGCGCGCAGACGCTCCAAGATCGCCATCATCTCGCCATAGGGCACGCTGGTGTCGGCTCGCAAAAAGATGCGTTTCGACTTGTCGCCCAGGAGCCCGTCGAGTGCCGAAACGAGATCGTTGCGTTTGACGGGCGTCTCGCCCAGGGCGAGCGCGAGGTCGCCCTGGATCGTCACGTAAATCGGCTTGTCGGGTTTTTCATGCGGCGCGGCGTTGGAAGCCGGTAGATCGACCGGAAGATCGACAGTGGCGAGGGGGGCCGCCACCATGAAGATGATGAGCAGCACGAGCATCACGTCGATAAACGGCGTGACGTTGATTTCGTGCGTTTCCTGAAGATCGCTTTTGAGATGAACGGCCATGATCTACTCCGCCGCATGAATCTTGTTTGTGGAGGCTTGTCCGGCGCGATCGAGGTCGCGCGAGACGATGCGAAGCAACTCGCCGGCGAGATTAGAGACGAGTTCCAGATAGGACGTCGCCTGGCGCGCAAGATGATTGTAGATGAGCACCGCCGGGATGGCGGCGAAGAGGCCGATCGCCGTCGCGAGCAGCGCTTCGGCGATGCCGGGCGCGACGACGGCCAGATTGGTGGTCTGCGCTTTGGAAATGCCGATGAAGCTGTTCATGATGCCCCAGACGGTGCCGAACAGTCCGATGAAGGGGCCCGTCGATCCGACGGAGGCGAGCAGTCCGGTGCCGCGCTTGATCGAAAGCGCTTCGGCGCGTTCGATTTCGGCGAAGCACGCTGCAATGCGCTCCTTGACGCCCGGCGCCGCAAGAATATCGGACGAAAGCTTCAATTCCCGCGTCGCCTCGCCAAGCAGCGCCTGCGTCAAACGGTCGCCGCCGCCAAGCGCCAGTCGCGCCTCGGAGAGGCCGCGCGCCTCGGAGAGGCGGCGTATCGCCGTCGTCACGCGCTCGCGCGACCGTTTCAATTCGATCGTTTTGGCGATGAGGATCGTCCATGTCGCGACGGACGCCAACAACAAGCCGATCATCACGATCTTCACGACGATGTCGGCGTTGACGAACATCGTCCACACAGAAAGATCATGCGGTTTAGTGGCCGCTATCGCTGCGTCGAGCGCTGGCGACCCTGGTGCGGCTGCGACGCTCTGCGCAGCGAGAAGCGCGATGATTGAGATCACGAGAAACTGCAAAGAACGTTTCATGCTTCAGCCCATGTTCGGATCAGATTGTGATAAACGCCCGACATTTTGACGCAGGCAGGATCGCCGGCGCCCAGCCGAGTCGTCAGGGATTGGATGGCCTGGTCGAGATCGAAGAGCAAAGCGCGCGCCACATTGTCTCGAATCATGCTCTGCATCCAAAAAAACGAGGCGATGCGCTCGCCACGCGTGACGCCTTTGACAAGATGAAGACTCGTTGAAGGATAAAGCACGAGATCGCCTGCGGGAAGTTTCACTTCCTGCTGTCCGACCCGATCCTCAATCACTAATTCACCGCCATCGTACTCGTCCGCCTCCGAGAGGAACAACGTGCAAGAAAGATCCGTGCGAATGCGAATCGGCGTTCCGGGAATGCCGCGGATCGCATTATCGACGTGCAATCCGAAGTCGTGCCCAACGCCATAGCGATTGAAGAGCGGCGGAAAAATCTTGTGCGGCAACGCCGCCGAGACGAACATCGACGACTGCGCAAGCGCCTCAAGCACATGTTCGCCAAGTTCGCGCGCGACGTCGCCGGCTTGCGGCAGTTGAAGATTGTTCTTCACCAGAGAGGACTGCGAACCAGCGGTGGCTCGGCCGTCCTCCCACGCCGCCCGGTCCATGGCCGCGCGAAAAAAGGCCACCTGCTGCTTGGAAAGAACTTCGGGTATGCAAATAAGCATCAGCGCTATGCTTCTCCCCAGTAGCGGATGAGATTGTGGTACACGGTCACCAGCTTGCGCAGATCCGGATCGTCCGCGCCCACGCGCGGCGCGAGCTCTTGTATCGATTCGTCGAGATCGCAAACGAGGCTGCGCGCCTCGTCGGCGCGGATCATGCTTTGCAGCCACAAAAATGAGGCGAGACGTAGGCCGCTGGTGACGGGGGTCACCATATGCAGACTGCCGGCCGAATAAAGAATGAGGTCGCCAGCCGGCGGCTTGAAGCGCCTTGAACCATAGATGTCTTCAACGATCAGTTCGCCGCCCTCATATTCGCCGGGATCAGAAAGAAGCACAGTCGCGGCGAGGTCAACGCGGATACGCGCGCCGGTCAGGGCGTCGCCGCGTATCGCATTGTCGACATGCGGATCGAAGTGGTCGCCGACGCCGTAGCGGTTGAACAACGGCGGATAGATGCGCAGCGGGACAGCCGTTGAAACGAAAGCGGCATTGGCGAGGAGCGACGAGAGCAGCCGCTTGCCGAGCGCGCGCGAGATTTCAGAGTCAGGCGGGAGTTGCTCGTTGCGCTTCGCTTCGCCGGCGTTCGCCCCGGCGGTGGAGGCGCCGTCCTCCCACGCCGCCTGCGCCATCGCCTCGCGAAGGACGTTGACCTCCTTCCTATCAAGCGCGCCTTGTATGTGAGCAAGCATTCGAAGCGCTCCCCTAGAACAAAATGCTCGTTTCGAGATAGACCGAGCGGCCGGGCGACATCTGCGCGAAGGGCGTCGACGTCTGATAGAAGGCGTCATAGATTGTGCGGTCGAAGAGATTGTTGACCGAGAACTTCATCGTGATGTTTTGACCGATCTTGGCCTCAGCAAAAACATCGAAGCGCCAGTACGAAGGCAGGATCGTCGGAACGTTCAGAAAATTCGTCGCGGTCGGAGTGGGCAAGCCAAACGCGTTGAACGATGTGCCGCCATTGGCGACGATATTGTTGCCGCCATAGATCCTGGAACGGTAGATGGCCTGGCCGCCAAATTCGAGCGCGTTCGGAGCGAGGCCGATAAGGTCGCCGAATTTGTACTTCGAGAGCAGGCTGAAGGACTCATGCGCGATATTGGCGAGTTGAAGACCGATATTCGTTCGCGCGTAGGAGCTGGTCACCCGCGAGTCCATCAGCACGATGCCGCCAAGGACCATCCACTTATCCGTGATATTGCCCGCAACCTCGAGATCGACGCCCTGGACGTAATAGGACGCGTCGCCCGTGGTGGTGCCGGAGTTCACTTCCCTAGCGCCGCTCACATCCGTCTTGAAGAAGGCGGCTGTCGCGAGCAGGTGTCTGTCGAACAGCTCCCATTTCAGGCCGACCTCCGCCGCCTTGTTGAGTTGGGGAGCAAAGATTTGCGACGCCGTCGTCAAGCCGCCGTAATTTGCCGCGCCGCCGTCAAGCTCGGCTCCGACGGGCGTCGCCGAGGTGGCGTAGGCGGCGTAGGCGCTGACGTTCGGCAAGGGCTTGAAAACGACGCCGGCGTTCCAATTGAACAGCCCAGAATGGCTCTTGGCGAAAGTCGAAAGAGTCTCAGTGCGGTTCGTGATGTTGTAATCGTCAAAGCGCGCGCCGCCGTTCACGATCACGACGTCCTGATAGTTCGCAGTTTCGATCAGATAGCCTGATTTCGTATCGACGGCGATCCGCGTGGGATTGGTATTGCGGTAGGGCGTGTTGAGGAACGGCAGATAGGTGCACGGAAGATAGAGGTTACACGTAACGTTGTTGCCGGTCGGTATTCCGTTCAACTCGGAAGCGAGGCCCTGATAATTGGTGCGCGTTACGCCTTCGCGGGCGAATTCCACGCCGGCGACGAGCGCATGCTTGACCGGTCCCGTATCGACTTTGAGCGTCGCCTCTGTCTGGTTGTCGAGCGTGTTCACCACCTGGTAGCGGCTTTGCGCGCCGATTCTCACTGTCGAAGCGAATAGATCCGCGCTCCCCGTCAGCGATCCGATATAGTCCAGAACGGAGCGGCTCTGTCGGAACCGATTGTCGAATACGAGATTGTCGTTGTAGCGATAGTGGGCAGTGAAGGTGCCGAAATTCTGCATCGCAACTTGGAAATCGCGGTCGAGGAAACCGTACCAGTTGGAGCGAGGAATGACGCCTTCGGGGAACGGCCTATTCCAGATCCGGTTATACGGCACGCCGAAGTCCGGCAGGCCATTCTGATAGACATGCGTGTATTGAGCGGTCAGCGTCAGGTCCTCGAGCGGCTTGAACACCACTGAGCCGGCGACGCCGTCGCGATAGTCGGTGACAAAGCTGCGGCCCGCGACATTCGAGTCATGATAAAGACCATTGACGCGCACCGCGAGGATCGGGCTGATCACTTTGTTGACGTCAGCTGTCACCCGCTTCATGTGGTCGGAAAAGCCGCCAATCGCTTTGAGTTCGACGAAATCGCGATCGGTCGCTTGTTTCGTTACGATGTTGATCGCGCCGCCCGCAGTGCCACGACCGGCGAAAGTCGATCCCGGCCCGCGCAGAATTTCGACCTGCTCGGTATAGAAGTTCTCGCGAATGCTGACGCCAGGATCGCGCACGCCGTCGACGAAGATGTCGTTGCGAACGTCGAAGCCGCGAATGAAGAAGCGATCGCCGAACGCGTTGCCGCCTTCGCCCGTTCCCAGCGTCACGCCCGCCGTGCTGCGACCGATTTCGCGCAGCGTGAAGGCGTTCTTGTCGTCGAGCACTTCCTTGGTCAGCACCGTGATCGTGCGCGGCGTGTTGAGCACGGGCTCGGTGAATTTCGGCGAAGACAGGCGGTCAACCTTATAGGGCGCAACCGGATCGGCGTAAGGATTGGCGTTGGGCGCCGCAGCGAAGATCGGAAGGCCTCCGCTGCCTGCGCCTTGGCCGCCGGCGCTTGAAGCGCCCGGCGCGCCGCGCCGCTGCCCCGAGGCCTGATTGGCGGCTGCATGACGCGCCGGATGCGGCTGAGCGGCGGCGATGGGCTTGGGTTTCGCCGGCGCCGCCGCGCGTGGCTTCTCCTGCGGCGCGTCGACTTTAACGGGCGGCAGCGTCGTCGAAGCGGATTGCGCCAGAGCCGAAGCGCTGACGCTCGATGCAAGCGCCGCAGCAACGCTCAGCGCCTTCACCGACGTCAGGTCTCCTGCACGAGTCCGCGGAAGCGACTGAGTCAGCATTCGTAGAGAAATTGGAGTTTTTACGTCGCTCATCGGGAACCGCCAGGGAGGGTTGTGCGTTGTCTACTTTCGCCTCGTGCGAAGAAGTTGATTAAAGCTAAATTTGGCGGCGGCCACGGTCAACTGATAAACTGTTGAATGGAAGTATTGTAATCTGTATAGTTTCAGACAGATACAACAATTTTTTGGACAATTGTTACCTTTCGGCCACACGCTAGTTTGGAAACGCTTTAATTCCAAACTACGCGGCAGTAATTTTCCTGCGAAAATATTTGTTCTTGATCCCAGCGCAGAGCCGCGCGCGCCGTAGCGTTGCGGCGCAAGAGTTCGGTTTGGCCGAGCCTAACGATTGGCGCCCCCCACCAGTCGGGCGCCGCTATGCTGCTGACGCAGGTGCGCCGACGCAATCCTGTTGAAAGCCGTCGGAGTCGCGCAGCGCGACGCTGCAGCATTTGGCGCGGCACGCGACTTGCTTTGCTATCGTGAGTCAATCACCGCGCGAGGCTGCCATGCAGATCAGCGTAAAGGTGGCGAAAGCCATCGAACGCAGGCGCGTTTTCGTCGTGGACGACAATGAAAGCTTTCGCGCGGCGATCGAGTTCATGCTCCATGACGAATATGAGGCGCATGAACTTGCGAGCGCGTCCGAAACGCTCGCAAAAGCGGAGCAAATAAGGCCGGACTTACTGGTGCTTGCCGAAGGCGTCATCCGCGTCAACGGGCTGGATCTCATTCAGGAGTTTCTGGCGCGGGTTCCCGAAACCAAAATCATCGTCATCGTTGATCAGATATCGAGCGGATTCGGCCAGGAGTGCGTCGCTGAGGGCGCGCACGGCTTTTTGGCGAAGCCGCTGCAAATTGGACTGCTGCGCGATAAGGTCGACGCGCTGCTGAGCGCCAGGAAAAAGTCCGGAACGACCCCGCGGGCCGTTCTGAACCTGCGCTAGCGCCGGAACAGCCGCCAATCGACAAATATGCAGGGAGGTCGCCATGGAGCCCGTCATTCCGCCGATCGAGGACGGCGCCGAACGCGACAAGTTAGAGATCGCAATCGACGATTGCGTGCGTCGCTTCTACGCCAAGGGCGCCGAAGATCCATTGTTGGGTCCTGTCTTTATGGCGATTGACGGTCTCGACCAGCATATGGGGATCGTCGCGAATTTCTGGTCCAAGACCTTGCTCGGCACGGAGCGCTATCAGGGCCAGCCCTTCGCCGCGCATATCAATTTACCGATTGAGCCTCAGCATTTTACGCGCTGGCTCGAACTCTTTAGCGAGAGCGCCAATGAAGCGCTGCCGAAGACGCAGGCCGAGCAGGCGATCGCCAAAGCCGCCCACATGACGCAATGTTTCCAGTCTGGGCTGTTCCCCTTCGTCGGCGCCGATGGAAAGCCGTCGCGCGTTCCAGCGCCATAGCGTCCATCGGCCGCCCACGAGCGTTAGTCGACCGCGATCATCACATCCGACGACTTGATGACCGCGTTGACCTTGGACCCTTCGCGGAGTCCAAGCTCATCGACGGATTCATTGGTGATTGCAGCTGTGACGGTCAATCCGTTGACGTCGATCGTCACATGCGCCGTGGTTGCGCCCTTCTGGATGTGTTTGACCGTCCCGGGAAGGCTGTTACGCGCGGAAATCTTCATGCCGTCGGCTCCTAAGATAAAGTGTTATCGCTATGGCCTCCCCTCGACGGCGCCCGACGTCGCGACGGCTGCGGCATAATAGTCAGCCGCTCTAGCCGGGTTTCCTTCGATGAAATGGGACTGCACGATCGCGTCTATATCATCGGCGACGCGCGTCGCATACCAAACGACTTCTGCATAAACGACCAATAACTATCCAGTCTGTTACAAATCTAGGCAGCAGCGCGATGATGCCCTTCACGTCAGATCCCCGGGTCAGCTTCGACTGCATCCAACCAAGCGGCTTGCCGCCGGCCG
Source organism: Methylocystis rosea SV97 (assembly GCF_000372845.1). GTDB lineage: Bacteria > Pseudomonadota > Alphaproteobacteria > Rhizobiales > Beijerinckiaceae > Methylocystis > Methylocystis rosea. The sequence goes on along the minus strand of NZ_KB889963.1, from coordinate 919,052 downwards.
CTGAGCGCCGCGTGGATCACGCGCAGTCGGTCGTCATTGCGTCGATCGCTCGAACGCCATGGTAAGGAAGAATCTGCGTACATGTAGATCGACGCGCTCGGCTCTCCGCCAGATCGTCAAAGATTGCGCTCAATAGGTCACGCCGCTGCGCGGCGGATCGGGAGCGCGGAAAGCGTTAAGCGCGACAGAAGCCCCATGGCGGCGAAATGCCGCATAAGGCATGGAAGCGCCTGTAAATCAGCTATCGACTGGTTACGATGCGCGTGGCGCTAAGCGCATCGCAATTCTTCGCGCCGGAGTCGGAAGACGACATCCATGTCGGTTGCGGCGAGAGAACGGTTGGATGGAGCCGGTCGCCGATCAATCGGGCGGCGGCGCCGGAGGAGACGGCAGAAGGCGCAAGAGTTGATCAAGAAAGCGCGCCAACGCCGATGTCGAGGCCATTGCAGACCGTTGTTTTTGTGATGCTAAGAGCAAAAAAGGCGGTATGGCACAATGCTTGCGTCAAAACCAGTGAAAATACCCACGCATGTCGTGAGGCTAAATAGTATGGGTTTGCAGCTGGCAGGCGGCGCGTGCGCGCCGAAGGCGCGCGAATTCGATGTGAGAGACACCGCTCTCGTCGGCATCTACGAAATATCGAAGCTCCTGGCGTCGCCAAACCGTCTGGAAACCACGCTTGCGGGCGTGCTTGCGCTGCTTTCGAGCTTTCTTGATATGCGCCATGGCTTGGTCGCGCTGCTCGACGCGGCGGGCGGGCCCGAGGTTGTGGTCGGATCGGGCTGGAGCGAAGATTCCGCCAAGCGTTTCTTCGACCGGCTTCCCGAACGCGCCGTGGGGCAGATCGTCGCGACGAAAATGCCGCTCGTCGTCGAGAACGTCGCAGCTTCACCGCTCTTCCAAGGTTCCGACTTTTCCGAATGGGGACCGACCGACGGCCGGCCATTCTCGCTCATCGGCGTCCCGATCAAGGAGGGCGACGCCGTCGTCGGCACGCTGACGGTGGATCGCGTCTATGACGATCGTTCAGTGACGCTGTTCGACCATGACGTGCGCTTCCTGACGATGATCGCCAATCTCGTCGGCCAGACCCTTCGACTGCACAAGCTCATCGCCCGCGATCGCGAACGTTTGATGCAGGAAAAGGCCTGGCTCGAAAAAGGCGACCGCCTTCCGCAGATCGAAACAAAGAACAGCGGCATCAATGGCGTTGTCGGCAGCAGCCCGGCGCTGCGCGCGGTGATCGACAAGATTCGCGTCGTCGCCAAGGCCAAGTCCACCGTCCTTCTGCGCGGCGAATCGGGCACTGGCAAAGAGCTGTTTGCCGCGGCGATACACAATCTCTCGCCGCGCCGCTCGAAACCCTTCATCAAGCTGAATTGCGCGGCTCTCCCCGAGAGCGTGCTGGAATCGGAGCTCTTCGGCCATGAGCGCGGCGCTTTCACCGGCGCAGTGAACATGCGCAAGGGCCGTTTCGAACTGGCCGACGGCGGCACATTGTTTCTGGACGAGATCGGCGAAATCACGCCGGCGTTTCAGGCAAAGCTGCTGCGCGTTTTACAGGAAGGCGAATTCGAACGGGTGGGCGGCACGCGCACGCAGAAGGTCGACGTTCGACTCGTGTGCGCGACGAACAAAAATCTCGAGGAGGCAGTCAAGCGCAACGAATTTCGCGCCGATTTGTACTATCGGATCAGCGTCGTGCCCATCTTCGTGCCGCCGCTGCGCGACCGCAAGGGCGATCTCGAACCTCTCGCCAATGAATTTCTCCGTCGCTTCAATGCGGAGCAAGGCGGAAGGCTGAGCTTTTCGGAGTCAGCTCTGCACGTGCTCACCGCCTGCGCCTTTCCGGGCAACATCCGAGAGCTGGAAAACTGCGTGTTTCGGACAGCGACTTTGGCGCAAGGGAATGTCATCACCGACAAGGATTTCTCCTGTCGCAACGACGGCTGTCTCTCTTCGGTGCTTTGGAGCGGCTCATTGGAGCGTTCGGCGCCTCCTCCACCCGTCGCGTTGCCGACCCTGGCGCCGCCGCGCGAGCGTCAGCCTGCGCCGCCGCCGGCGACGACGAGTGAGCGCCCTAACGCCGACCCTTCGCCCGAGACCTGTCCCGGCGCCGAAAACTGCACCGCCGTGGAGCGTGACGGCCCTTCCGATCGCGAACGTTTGGTGGACGCCATGGAGCGCGCGGGCTGGGTCAAGGCGAAGGCGGCCCGGCTGCTTGGACTAACTCCTCGTCAGATTGGCTACGCGCTGCAAAAACATGGCGTCGAGGTAAAGAAGTTCTGAGTTCCTGCGCGCTGGCGAAGAGCTCGGCGATTTGCCGACAGGCGGCCATTCGTGGCGTGACGTCGGCGTCGTCCCCAGCGCGCGCCGAGCGCCGAAGCCGGCGCGCCCACCCTTCTTAGCAGTCGCCCGCATCAATTGAGACGTCGGCGATCACCTCGCCCTTATTGTCCTTCAGCGAATATCGGATGATGGCGCCGCTCGTGCGATGATTCGGCATCGTCAGACACACGCGCTCCTGCAGCTGGGTCCTCAATGCGGCGAGCTTCTTGGCGTTGCCGATCAGAGTTCGCGCTGTTTCATCGTCGACGATCGTATAGCTGTAATTGAACGCGTTGCCCGGACCCGCCGTCGCCTTGTCGAGACGAACGCCCTCGCTGACCATCTCTGGCAGCGTCGCATTCACCTCCGCCGCTTCTCGCTCCAAAGCCAGCGAGAGAGGCTCCGGCGGCTCATCGATATTAAGGCTTTCCCGATATTGCCTCGCGAGAAGGAAAGCCGTCGCCACGATGACGATCAGCGCGGCTGCTTCCCAGATTCCCATCCATGACTTCGTATCGCCCTCGTCCCTCACGGCAGCCCTCGCTCCAGCCCGCGTCAATTTTGTCTCGGCGAAGCGCGTTGCGCAAGGTGGCGGTCATAGGAGTTTTTCAGTGCAGTTTGAATTCCTTATCAAGTAGCTTCAACTCAGCCGGTTTGATGAGGTTCGAATGCGCGACGGTGACGGAATGCAGCGGGCCGTCGAGGCTGCGCATCCAGAAATCGAGAAATTTGCGCAGCTCCGGAAACTCGGGATGAAGATCATATTCCTGCCAGATGTAGGATTGGATGATCTTCGGATAATCCGGCAGACGATAAAGAATATTCGCCGTCGTCAGGCCATAGCCTTGAAGCTGCAAACGGAAGCCGCTGGACGCCATGGCATGCTCCTTGACGATCTGATTCCTTTCAGATTAGGAGCAAATCTTCGGAGAGCAAGCGCCAGGAATGGCAAAGGCCTGAAAAAACAATATGCTATCAGCAGCCGTAGGTGAGTGCCAAAAATGCGCTCTTCAGCGCCGGCGCAGCTCAGAAAAAACTCTGCACGCGGAAGGCGCGCAAAAACAGCAGCGCCGTCGCAAGCGACGGCGCCAGCTCATGTTTACTCGGTTGGCCAGCCGTGGCCGGCCGCGACGGGCTGATCAGATCTCAGCCGATTCGTAGCTGGTGATTTCCATACCGACGCAGATTTCGACGATGATCGGTTGCGACCAGACCATGGCGTTGCTCCTCTGTTTTTTATAGTCCGCCCGACACGACGGCTCCGGTGGAGAATAATGAAGGGCGCATATCGTTACACCTTCAAAATTTCGCCATCCACGCTTCCAAAATTTCCCGCTCCGGACGGAGGTCGGAAGAACAGCTCCTTGTCTCAGTCATTCGACATCGTCCAGTAGCGGAAGCGACACCGTGATCCGCGTGCCGCCGGACTCCCGCTTCTCGATCCGCTGCGCGCCGCCAAGCGCGCGGACACGCTCGTTCATGCCAAGCAGACCCATGCCCGGAGCAAAGCCATCTGAAATGCCGACGCCATTGTCCTCGATCGTGATCTTCAATTGCGGCGGCGCTTCTGCGTCGAGCTCCGAGAAGTTTGATGACGCGTCCAAGCCAAATTCCAGCGTGACCTCGCCCTTATCCGCGCCAGAGTGGCGGAAGATATTGGTTACGCCCTCCTGCACCACACGGTAGGCCGTCAGCGCCGTCTCCTCGTCGAGGGACGAGAGATCGTGGCGCGCGACGAGCCGCAGATCCACCTCGGGATGGGTGAGCGCCCATGAGGCGAAGAGCGCCTTCAGCGCTGGTTCCAGACCAAGTTCCTCGAGGCCTTTCGGCCGCAGCCGTCCGAGCAGACCTCTGAACAGCGATTGAAGCGACTCGCTCGCCTTGTCGATCGTTACGCTCATCTGTCTCAGTCGGCCCAGATCGGGAGCGGGATGCGAGAGAAGCTCCTGTAGCGTCGCCGACGTGGCGCGTATGGAAAAGAGACATGGACCGGCTTCATCGTGCAGATCGCGTGCGATGTCCTTGCGCTCGCCTTCCTGCACCTGAAAAAGCCTATCGACGAGATCGCGATTCTCCTGCTTGACGCGATCAAGCGTCGCCCCGAGCGAATTCAGGGCGGCGGCGATCGATCGAAATTCCGTCGCGCCGCTGACCGACAGGCGCACGCCGCTCCTGCCAGCCTCCAATTGCGCCAGGCCGAACTTCAGCGCATTGAAAGGCGCAAGCGAGGAGCGAAGGAACAGCAGCACGAGCGTCAGGAAGATGATCGTGACGGCGAGGCTGATCGCCGCAAGCCATAGCATGTCGGACCAGATCTCTTCGAGTTCGTCGAAGGGGTTCGAAATCACCACAATATTGCTGTAGGCGCGCCCGCCGACCATCACGGGAATCGTCAACACGCGCGGCGAGGCGCCGACGAGCTTCACAAACCATTCCGGCACGTCCTGACCGGAATGGCGGATCTTCTCTAGCCAGTCGCGAGGCGCGATCTCGTTAGCGGCGAGGATCTCAACATCAGCATGGCGAAGGTTGCCCAGCGACGCGTAGAGACGCCGCAATGCAGGAAGCGGATCTTCGTTTTCGGGAAGATTTGCAATCGTGGCCAGGACAACTTCCCGCATCAATCTGAGATTGCTTCCCGCTTCCGCGCGCACGCGCGGGCCGGCGTGAAGAAGCTGGATTGCAAGATTGATCAGCAACGTCGCGATGAGCACGACGCCGATCAATCCGCCCAGTCTGACTTTAAGCGAAACCCCGCGCATGATGAACGCCCTCGTCTCCATGCTTAACCGTTGACGTCCATTTACAGTCGATTGACAAGACTAGCGGTTTTCACAACATAAGTTCAGGCTCTCAAACAAGCGAACAAGGATGCGCATTCTCATCGTCGACGACCACCCCATGGTGATCGAGGGCTGCCGCGGCATGCTTTCGGGACAAAAAGACATCGAAGTGCTCGAGGCGCATGACGCCAATGAGGCGCTTGACTCCTACGCGTCCGCAGCGCCCGACGTCGTGGTGCTCGACATCAATCTACCCGGCGTCTCCGGCTTCGAACTGCTGCGCCGCATCTTGAAGCGGGACGCGAACGCTCAAATCATCGTTTTCACCATGAACGACGATCCGGTTTTCGCCGCGCGGGCGATCGAGGGCGGCGCGCGCGGCTATGTCGCGAAGAACGAGGACCCACGCGTCTTTATCAAGGCGATCCGCGCCGTCGCGGCGGGCGAGCGCTATCTGTCGAACACTCTCGCGCTCAAGCTCGCCTTCGCCGACCAGAGCCGCGCAAGCAACCCCCTCGACGCGCTGAACGGCCGGGAAATCGAGATCCTGCGCAATCTCGCCGACGGCAAGGATATGACGGAAATCGCGCATATTCTTAAGGTCTCCTACAAGACCGTCGCGAACAATTGCATCCTGCTGAAGCGCAAGCTCGGCGCGCGTTCGAAAGCGGATCTTCTGCGTATCGCCGTCGAAAACAAGGTTGCAATGAAACTTGCTTAAAGCAGGTTCCGAAAAAGTTGACAGACTTTTTCGATGCCTGCTCCAACAGCGATTCCTTCGATCACATGATTCCATGTGATCGGGAAGCGCTTTAGGCGCCGCTATCTGAATTGCTTCTGCGTTCGATAACGGGCGGCGAGCATCCGCAGCGCCTCTTCCCGTTCAACTCCGCTATGGCGCAGATTGTAATAGTGCTGGCAAACCTCGCCATAGGTCTGCTTTTGGCCGGCGATCGCGGCAACTTCTGCAAGCGAGTTGATCAGCTGCGCGAAGTCCTCGGCATGGCCGTCGGCCGCGAGCATCTGCCCGACCTGAGCGGTGCGATTCGCGAGCATGCGGTCGGACTCGAGGAAATGCGGCTGCGCCGAGAGCAGAGCCGCGCGTATGCGCTCGACCGCAAGTTCACGCATGCCGACGGCGCCGCCGGCTTCGCGTTGAGCGAGCCAGAGTGCAGGTTCAGTGCGATCGGTGGCGCGCAACCAAACGTCAGCGCCCTTAAGGGTCCCAGACTCGATCAAATCGTCCTGCTCGGCGGCGCGCCGCTCTTCGCCGCATGAGGCGAAGAGCGCGCAGACGCCTGCAAGAATGATCGCTTCGCGAAAGCGCATCGCCGAGCTATTTCCCTTCCACTTTCTTCTTCAGGCCCTGAAGACCGTCGCGCAAGTAGCTCGCCATCGCCGCGCGCGCGGCGTCATCGTTGAGGTTTTCCGGCGGCTCATTGCTCGTGTCGCCGCGATAGAGACGGCCATACCATTTCACCAAACTCCCACCCGCCGACGCAGGTTCGATCGTGAAGGTGACAGTGTAGGAACTTACGGGCAGCACATCGAGATTTGGATCAGACATGCGCCAGGAAAGCTTGAACGCCGAAGCGTCATATTCATCGAGCCCTTCCTTCAGAACGCCGCCCTTCTTGAGGATTATTTCGCGCTCCGCGCCGGCGGCGTCTCCGCCCTTGGCCGTCACGCTCTGAACGTCAGGGTGCCAGTTCGCGAGCCCGTCGAATTTACCGGCCAGAGCCCATACGGCCTTGGGATCGGCGGCGATGACGATCGACTCGTCGACCTTAATCGGCGTCGGTCCGTGCGCGAGCGCAGGCGCGCAAATCAGAAGGGCGAAGAGCCCCAGCAGCTTCCTCATTTTGATCTCCTTGGTTGGGGAAAGCGGTAAAACGGCGCGGCGCGGCGCATTTGAATGAAAGCCTGCGCGAAAAACGTTGCGGCGACGGCCATGAATGTGAGAAGCGCAGCCGTCACGCCAAAGAACGGGCGCAGGTCGAGCGCTGCGTCACGCGGTCGAACGGACGCGACCGCGGCATAGTCCTTCCACAGTCGCTTGCCGTCTTCGAGATGGGCGTAGGAAAGCCCGGTCTTTTCGGCGAGCGAACGCAAGTAGTCTTCCTTTACGGAAGACAGATGCTCGACGCCGATCGCCGCACTCGCGCCGAAGGGCGCGTTGCGGGCGTTGTAGCCCTCGCGCCGCTCCGCGCCTTCAGGCGGCAAGCCGAAGCGGCTCTCGTGCGGAACGTCGTCGGCGCCGAGGAATCCAACCTCGCGGCCCCTATCGTCAAATTTCGGGATGGGCGAAAGCTCAAAGCCGCCGACGCCAACGACAAGGCCGCGCACCTCGCCCGCACGCCCTTCGAATGTCGGCGCGCCACGCGCGGGAAGCGGCGGCGCTTCCTGGCCATCGCTGAAAAACAGCAGGTCGCTTTTCAATTCTCTCGCCATATCGATCGCGCGGAAAAAGCCTGCGGATATCCGGCTGTCGCCTTCCCATGCCATGCGCCAGTCGAGCGCCTCAATCGAAGCTTGTAGAGGCGTGAAGTCTGCGCAGACGTCGATCGGTTCGAACAGCAGGAATGGCCTGCGTTCGGTAAAAACGCCGAGAGCGACATGCGACGGACAGGGCAATTCCGCGAGCATGGCGCGAAGCGCGGCTTTCACGGCGTCGAGACGGCTGACCGGCCGACCGGAGGCGGCGTAATCGCGAACGTTCATGCTGCCGGTGATGTCGACGATGGCGAGAAAATCGAATGACGGACGCCGGATCATAATCTTTGGCGTGAAGAAAGTGGCTGCGAGCGACAGCGTCGCTAGCGCGAGAAGAGCGACGCGGGGATCGCGCACATCCGGGCGCATCACGGCAGTCCTTTCGGTTTGCCGGGAATATCGGTCCAGAGCTTCTTGGGATCGGCGCTCAGTTCGTCGCCGCTCTTTCTCTCAAAATCCGGAAAATCCCGGACGAGCCGCGCCGCGACGTCGAGATTGAATTTCGCGTCCCAATAGTCGGGCGCGAGCTGCAGCGCACGTCGATATTCGCGCTTGGCGAGATTGACGAACGGATTGGCCGCTTCGAGTTGCGATCGTTCGACATGATCGAACGCCTTGCGCAGCAGCGCGTTCGCCAGGAGATAATGTCCCCGCGCGCGCGTTTCGATGCTCCCGCTACGATCGAGCGTCTCCACCAAGGCTCGGGCGCGATCGATGTCGCTTCGCGCCGCAAGAAAGGCGACGCGCGCGAGAATCGTTTCCGGCCTGTCGTTCGCGTCGACGGCGACGTCGCGGCCCTCGCGCATCGCTTCGATCGCATCGTTGGCGACGACGGCGCCGCGCCATTGGCTAAGCAATGCAGCCGTCGTCAGGATAAGCGCGAGAAGGAGCGCGACCAGAATCGACGATTTTGCTTCACGCCAAAGCGCGCGCGCCTTGTTGCGCAGGATCGTGATTCTCGTCTCGAAGGCCATCATCGCGCGTTGTCCACAACGCTCAGCCTGACCTCTGCTAGCTTCGCCGCAAGAAGCAGCGCCATGGCGGCGAGCGCGAGCGTGAAGGCCCATGCGCTCAGATCCGTGCGTGGCAATTTTTCGACATATCGGACGGGATGGCGTTCGAGCCTGTCGATTTGTTTTAGGGCCTCCTCCGTCGCCTCGACGCCTTCAGCCTCGAAGGCTTGGTATGGAACGCCGAGCGATTTGAAGAAGAGATCGAGATGACGTTCTGGCGCGGCCTGTGGCGACTCATCGTCGCCCGCCGGCTGATCGGAGATGCCTCTGCTGCCTTGGGTGCGCAGGAACAGCCAGTAAAGGCTGACGTTCGTCTTGCGGAATTCCGCCTTTAAATCATCGCGCAGCTTTGGATCAATGACGCCGGCGCCGTCGGATATCAGCAGGACCGCGCGCGACAGATCAGCCTGGCTCGTCTTGAACATCGAGAGCGCCATGGCGAGCCCACGCGCAATATTCGTATAGTCGAGGCCCGGACGGTCGATCGCGTCGATGGCGGCTTCGGTGGCGCCGATATGATCCGAAATCGGCGTCACCAGCATCGGCGCCGTCGAAAATGCCGCGACGCCCACGAGATCGTGACGGCGCGCTTCGACAAAGCGCTTGAGAATGCGCCTTGCCGCCGCGGCTTTCGACTCTTCGTCCCCAGACGGCGTTCGCCCCGCGAAGGTCTCGTTCATGCTGCCGCTGCGGTCGATCAGCATGACGATCTGCGCGCCCTCGGAAAAGCGCTCGACGTCCGCGCCTGCAACATAGGGGCTGGCGGCGCCGAGTAGGCTGGCGCCGATGGCCACGACGCCGCAGAACTTCAGAAGAATGCCGGCGACGATCGAAAGGCCGTCGACGGGCGCTGCGAGGAGCGAGGGTATCGTCGCGCCGCGCAAGACGGACCGCAACAGTGGAAGCAGCGCCAGAGGCGCTAGGAACAGCGGCTCGATGTGCTCAAAGCCGAAGCCGCTCATCCTGCACGCTCCTGCCTGGCGAGCCTGCTGACAAATTGCGCGAGCTGCTCGGCGGCATAGTCGTCCTTCGAGCTTTCGCCGCCAAAAAAAAGCTGCTTCGAGGTTTCGAAGAATCGCTCGAAGTCGACCTGCAGCGGCTCGAATTCCGGACGTCTGCGGAGAAACTCCGGAAGGTCGCCTGACAGCAGAATTGCGCCATTGGCCCGATCGAGCGCCCGATGCACCGATTGAATCGACGCGGCGAAATGTGCGTCACCAGCGCCGCGCCGCCTCGAAATTTCACGCGCGAGCGCCGAGAAGACTCGCGCCTGCCGTTGCTGGAAGGGCGGCCAGGCGCGATCTCGCGCGACAAGAGCGAGCGCCAGCAGGGCGCCGGCGCCTGCGCCGAACGCCAGATTGCGCAGCGTGGCTTCGTCAACGAATGCCGACGAACCGTCGGGACGCAGATAATCCGTCGCCTGCTCTTGCTTCTGCGGCGCAACCTCCCGCAAAGGAGAAACGCCAATCCTCCATGCGGGAACGGCGACGGCCTGCGCGCCTATTGCAGTCGAAATGGAGAGTTCGAACCCAGGAACCTCGATGTCACGCGCATCGAGCGCCACATAGAAATTCTGATATGTGAGGTCGAGACGCCATAGACGCGCGCCGTTTTCTGACGTCTCGCTAAGTTTGATGTCCCGGAGATCGAGCGAACCGCTGAGCGGACCGGGACTGGGCAAGGAGGCGCGCGAAAGCACGGCGTCCGCGGGCGCGGAGACGTCGATGCGCGCATGAATGAGATCGCCCACGAAATAGCCGAACGGGCGCGCCGAGTGGATGCGCACCGTCGTTTCCTGCGCACATGCAGGAAGCGTCGCGGCCAGCATGAGGGCGATACATGCCATGCGCATCGCAGGCCTCACGCCGCCGTCAGCCGCATGCTGAGATCGCTGGCGTCGAAACCGTCCTGAATGAAAATCGGCGCACGGCTGCGTCTTGAAGACGCGCGGGCGAGATTTTTGCGACGGGACTGCTCGGCTTCGACCCAGCGCCGCTGAAGCGCGGGCCTCATCAACAGGGGCTGACGGCGGCCGCTCTCGCTGTCGCAAAGCTCCAGCACGCCCCATTTTGGCGGCGCGGCTTCGAGTGAATCGATCAGAACGAGCGGCGCGACGTCATGCAGTGAAAGCGCCTCGAACGCCTGCTCAATCAATTGCACGGGCCAGCGAAAATCGGAAATGAGAAACACCAACTTGCGCGTGGCGCCGAGCGCCGCCGCGGCGTCGAGCATGCCTTTGGCGCTCGATCCGCTGGGCGTTTCGACGCCGATCCTTTCGACGGCGGCGAGCGCCGCCCTTCTCGAACGCGTCGCCGGCAACGTCGCCCGATCAATCAACACCTCTTTAAAAGCGTACACGCCGAAGCGATCGCCGTTGCGTGTCGCCGAATACGCCAGCGCGCCGCAAAGATCGACGGCGACCTGAAATCTGTTGACGGCTCCGGCGAAGCCCATCGAGGCGGAAAGGTCCACGAGCGCGTAAACGTCGATCGCCGCCCTTTGCTCGAAGCGACGCACATAGGTTACGCCGAACGGATCGCGCAGCGTCGCGCGGAGGTCGATGCGGCGGGCGTCCGGATAGCGCATGAAAGGCGCCTGGTCGCGAAAGACTCCAAAGCCGCCGACCTCGCTCGACGTGTGGGCGCCGACGTGGTTGGCGGCAAAGCGACCGCGCGGTCGATACAGGATATCGACGATCGTATTCATGGAACGGGCGTCGCGTCGAAAGCCGCGCGGCACAGTCGCTTGACGATGTCGTCGCTGCGCAAAGCGTGGATCGGATCGACAAAGATGCGGTGCGCCATGACTTCAATAAAGACATCGCGCACATCTTCCGGGATGAGATAATCACGCCCTTCGAGCCAGGCGCGCACCCGCGCGGCGCGCACCAGCGCCGCCAGTCCGCGTGGACTCGCGCCGCCCTTGACGAGACTGTCGAGGTCGACGTCCGGCGGCGACACGCCGGCGGAACTTGGGTCGACAAGAGCCCGCCAGAGGTTCAGCACGTAGCGTTCAAGCGCTTCGCTCGATCTCACATGTGTCTGGATCGCGCGCGCAACAGCAGGCGTCTCGCGATAGTCCAGCGTACCGGAGCTCACCCGCTCGAGAAGCATTTCCGTATCATGGAACGCTGGATCGAAAACCAGCCGGCGGCGCGCCTCCTCATCATCCGGCGCAGCCATAAGAATTTCCATGAAAAATCTGTCGCGCGCGGCCGCCGGCAGTTCGAAGGTTTCTTCCCGCTCCACCATGTTTCGATCAGCGAACACATTGAGATAGGGGAAGTGATGCACGCGATTGAACGCCGACACGCTGCGCTCGGCCATCAGCCGCAACAACAGAGAATGAACTTGCGGGCGCGCGCGGTTGATCTCATTGAAGAAGAAGACCGGCAGCGTCTCCGCATGGCGGAGAAGCTCGGATGGATCGACGCGGGGGCGACCGTCATCGCCCAAATAGGTATGATAAAGAATGTCGCTCGGCATCATGTCGACCGTGCCTTCGACGCGAGCGAAGTCGCCGCCAAGCGCGCGCGACAGGGAACGCAGCAGCGTGGTCTTGCCGACTCCGACATCGCCTTCGATCAGCACATGACCGCGCGCAAAAATGCAGATCGTCACGAGCCTGACAACGCGCGCTTGCCCGATGACCGCCTTTTGAATTTCCTGTTCAAACTCGAGGGCGCGCGCGCGCCAATCGGAGAGCTTCTGGACGACGTGCAGAGTTTCGTTCAAGGCCTGACCTAGCGCGCGCCAAACATAAAGAGGCGGCCACGATCTCGGGAATAGAGCCGATGCGCTGTTGTCGAATACGCCGGCTCCAGATCGTGGCCGCTAGATCATCGCGCTTTTGTCGCGATGAAACTTATTGAGCAATCTTGCTCACGTCATATTCCCACTTGCCGGTCTTCTTGAAGTTCTCGACCCGCTTCTTGTTGCGTTCTTCCATGGCCTGAACGGACGCCTGCTGTTTGGCGATTTCCTTGGGGTCGTGCTTGGGATCGTATTTCGACCCCTCGACCTTGTCCGGGAAGCCGGGCTTGGGTTCCCAGCAATTTCCGGGCGCCTTGCACTTGGTGCCGTCATAGGCGAGCGCGCTCCCGGCGCTAAATAGAATGCCGACGGTGAGCGCCGCGGCGAAATGCATCTTACGCATCCCTGTTTCCTCCTTTTTGCGAGGCTTGCGCCTCGGTGTTTGCGCCTCCGGCGACGGCGTCGTAGAACCTACTTCGCCTTCTCCTGGCACTTTCCAGGCGGGCTGTCCGGCAGGGCTTCGTGACCCGCGTAGGGTTTGAAAGACTTGCGCTGAGCGTCCGTCAGCCAGCTCGCCTTCTCCGGCGCTTCCTTGAAGAGATGTCGGATCCAGGCCATGACCTTCAGCATCTCATCGAGCGTGAGGTTCTGGTACTGCGGCCCCATCGACGCCTGCCCGCCGCCATAGATCGTCGAGAACAGGCCTTCGTCGGTTTCGTTCTGCGGATAGGTCCAATAGGCGTCGTTGAGGCCGGGGCCGATCTTTCCTTCGGCGAGGTGGCCGTGACAGCCGGAGCAGGCGGAAAGAAAGAGCTGTTCGCCCAGCTTCAGACAGCTTGCATCCTCGTTATAGGGATTCTTGCCCGACGTCATGAATTCCTTGACGCCCGCGGTGTCCTTTCCCTCCGGCAGCGCGTCATCAAAGTTCAGCACCTCGCCCGTGATCGTGTTGCGGAATGTGATCCCTGCGGTCTGCGCGATGGCGCCGAGCGCAACCAAACAGGCCGCGGCGCCGATGAGGGACAGGGAAACGCTTCTTTTGCTATTCGACACGTATTTCGTCCTGCTTTTCGTTTGCGCGCGGCGCATCATTGGGTGACGGGAAGAAGAGGAACGCCTTCCGCTTTGAGGATGTCATCGATCTTTGGCCGAGCGGCGACGAGCGCCTGATCGATTTCAGTCAGCAAGGCTTTGTCGTCGCGCCGCACCGCGACCGATTGATCGAAGCGCTGCGGCACTTTTTCGCCATTGCTCTTCGCCGCATCGTCTTCGATCAGCGTCATCCGCAGCGGCGTCAATGACGCTTTGACGTAACGCGCGACGTCGGGCGCGAAGCCGACCGCGACATCGGCGGCGCCGCTGACCACCTCGCCAACCATGCGGGCGGGATCAATCTGCGTGTATTGGTTGCGCGCCGATTTGAAATTCACCAGCGAATAGAGATAGGCCATATTGTCTTCGTACTTGCCCATATCCTTGAGCAGCGTTTCGCCCGGAGAGCCGAACGCGACGGCGATGTGGTCGAGCTTCTTCAGACGTGCGTCGGACCATGATTTGATGTCGAGGTCGCGATCGGCGCGGCTGACGAAGACATAGCCGGTGCGATAGTACGGTTTCGACGTCGCGACGCGTGGATCGCCGGTATCAAGACCGATGACGACGTCGCAGAGCTTCTTGTCGAGAGAATCCCGCACGAGATAGATCGCCGGCTGCTGCGACCAGACGAATTGGGCCTTACGTTTCATGGCGTCGGCGAGCGCAACGCCGATCTTGTTCTCAAGTCCCGAGCCGTCTTCCATCGAGAGCGGCGGCTGGTTCTTCGCCGCGCAGATGCGAAGCGTATTGGGCTCTGACGGCTCTGCCGTCGAAGCGGTCGCGGCGTTCGAGACGGCGTCGCCAGAAACGCCAAGCGAAGCGCCTTCTGCGCTCATGGCCGCAAGAGCGACGAAGAGCGCACAGCATGCGCCGACGGGCAAGCGAGTGAATCGCGACATGGCTTTCTTTCCGTGATCATTTCGATCGCCTGCTCGGACGCATGGGGGCGCGTCCGAACAGGCGTCTCGTAACCGCCTCAGGCGGAAGAGATCGATGGAACGAGCGGCGATTAGTTCGCCTTGTATTCGCCCACGCTCAGATCGTCGTAGGGGCCTTTGCCGTCGAGCGAGAACACCATCACGCCGCCGCCCATCTGCGTGTAGTTGGCGAGCTGCTTGAAGGCGCCAACCGCGCCGAGACCGGCTGTCGGATCCTGGAGATCGAACACGAGGCCAACGCCCGGCCAACCGCCGACGCCATACATGATGGCGAGATATTCAACGCCGTTGTGCTGATAGACGATCGGATGTCCGATGACGCCGGACGGCAGCTTGAACTTCCACAGCAGTTCGCCGGTGTCGCTGTGACGGGCCTTGATGAAGCCGTCGAGCGTTCCGTAGAAGACGACGTTGCCGGCGGTGGCGGCGGTGCCGCCCCAAACAGCGAAGCGCTCCATCTTCTCCCATTTGAACTTGCCGGTGATGGCGTTGTAGGCCTTGATCTGGCCGAGGCCTTCAGCCTTCTGACGATCACCCTTCGGACCCGGAAACATGTTGAGCGTCGCGCCGACGAAGAACTGACCCGCGCGATAGGGAAGCATGAAGGGCTCCCAGTCCATGCAGATGTGGTTCACGCCGAGGAAGAACAACTCCTTATTGGGATCGTAGGAGTCGAGGCCCTGGTTGTGATAGCCCATCGCCGAGGGACAGATATCCTTGGCGAGATGGTCCATCCGCGTGCCATATTCCGGATCGCGCACCGGCAGGCCGCTCTTCAGATCGACCTTCTTGAACACATTGACCGTGTCGTCGATCTTGTCGGCGGAGACCAGCGTGCCGTCGGTACGGTCGAGCGTATAGACGATGCCGTTGCGGTCAGGATGGGTCAGCAGCTTGCGCAGCTTGCCGTCCTTGTCCTTCTGCTCGCTGAGCATCATGAAGTTGATGCCGGCGTAGTCCCATTCATCGTGCGGCGTCTTCTGATAGCCGAACTTCGCCTCGCCCGTGTTGAGGTCGCGGCCCCAAATGGTCATCGTCCACTTGTTGTCGCCAGGACGCATCGTCTCGTTCCACGGCGCCGGATTGCCGCTGCCGTAGTAAACGAGGTTGGTGCCCGAATCGTAAGCGAACCAGCCCCAATTGGTGCCGCCGCCGATCTTCCAGGCGTCGCCTTCCCAGGTCGCTGTGCCGAGGCCCTTCTGACCATAATGCGGATTGGCCTTGTTGAAGTCGTCGCCGATCAGCACGTCCGAATCCGGACCGGTCGCGTAGGCGCGCCACTTCTGCTCGCCGGTGCGCACGTCATAAGCGGTCATGTAGCCGCGCACGCCCAGTTCGGCGCCCGAGCTGCCGATGAGCACAATGTCCTTATAGATGTGCGGCGCGACGGTCAGCGTGGAGCCGACCTTGAAGTCGGAGTTTTCGATCTTCCAGTATTCCTCGCCGGTGCTGGCGTTCAGCGCGACGACATGGCCGTCGAGCAGCGTCTTCACGATCAGCGCGGGTGCCTTGCCGTCGCCGGGCCAGTAGGCGAGACCACGATTGACGATGTCGCAACAGGCGACGGCGCGCGCCGCGGCGTTCTGCTTGGGCTTATGCTGCCAGAGAATGCGGGTCGGGTCGTCGAGGTTGAGCGCGAACGTATTATTGGGAAAAGACGTGTGAATATACATTTTGCCGTCGATGACGATCGGCGAACCTTCGTGGCCGCTGAGCAGACCGGTCGAGAACGACCAGGCGACCTTGAGGTTCTTGACGTTATCGGCGTTGACCTGGGTCAGCGTGCTGTAGTGGTTGGAGCTGTAGTTCTTGCCCTGCATGGCCCAGTTGTCTTCGCTCTTCGTCAGAGCTTCGAGCTTATCCTCGGCAGTCGCAGCGGACATCGTCACCATCGGCGCCGCGATCAGCACGGACAACAGGGACACGGAATTCAGCAGTTTCCTCATCGACGAGTCCTCCTGCAACCTCGCCCGGACGCCTTCATGGCGTCTTCGACGGCGACGTCGCCCCGCAAATAGACGGCAAAATGCAGCCGCCGTGGTTCATTGACGGTCGCTTATTCTCGCTGCGCGTTCGCGCGCAAATTCGAGAGACGATCCGCCGGCATATAAGTTTATGCGCAAGGCCGAGTCTTCACGATTTATCGGTAATGTATCTCGGGAAAGATCGGCATGTTTGCTCTCCATACTTCCCGATGTCGTGGCGCTTGACGCAAAATCGCGCACAGCTTTTGTTGAGGGACGATCCTCTCCTCCTCATCAGAAGCATCGAATGCCAAAACCTGTCGGGCCCATGAATTCGCCCGCGCGCCGCCATCGCGTGTTCCCTCCGGCGAATCTGCGCTCCCCCGCTTTTCCGGTCGCCCTGGTCATGCTCATGCTGCTCGGCGTGACGTTTGCGCGCATCGGCGCGCAAACAGCCCACGCCGCGCTTTACCCCGACGACCGGCGGCAAGCGATGACGGAGGCGGACGCCAATCGCTTCGCCGGCGCCGGCGTGCTCATGTGCTACTCAGATTTCGGAACGCTGGAGCGCGCGGCGGCCGCCTGGCTCGTCGGTTCGCATGATCTCGTCGTGATGAATGCGCATAATTTCGTCGACCGGCGTCTCGTCCCAACCCATCCGGTGACGAATTGCTTCTTCAGGATCGCTGGCGGCGACTATTATTTCGATGAGAACAGCCTTCGCATCGGCGCGTCCGTCGATTCGAAAGCTCTGCACATCACAGACGACTGGGCCTTGCTGCGTCTGCTTCAGCCCACGCCTGAAACCGTGAAACCCCAGCCTTCGCCGGACGTCAGCGATGTCGCCACCGGCGCGCGCTTCAAGGTCGTGATGGTCTCGCCGGCCGGACATTCCAACACACGCCTCGTGGCCAGTATTGAATCATGCGATGTTTATCGCGTCGATGAACCCACCGAAGGTCACATTCGTCGCGTGCGTCACGACTGCAATGACGGCTATGGCGGCTCGGGTTCCGGCCTTTTCACCGAAGACGGCCGCCTGATCGCCATGCATAGCGCTTCGCTCGACATGAATCAGAAACGGCCCTTCGATATCGAGACGCATTATGGTTCTGCGATGCTTTTCGAAGGCGAACTCGCCGAGGCGATCCGCGACGCGGCGTCAAAGCCGCGTTAGCTCATTCCTTTGGCGGAATCGTTCGCACCCAGGCGACGAGCGTGTCGAGATCATCGGGCGACATCTTCGAAAAATGCGCTTTGGAGAGCGTCGACATGGGCGGCTTCAGCGGCGCGCCGTCGCGCGCCACGCCCTGTGTGATCGCGCGCTTCAAGTCATCGTCCGACCAGGCGCCGACGCCCTTTGCCGGATGCGACGTGATGTTGGAGGCGACGACGACGCCGGCGGCGTTGCGGAAGGTTTTTCCGCCCGCGCCGAGACGATTTTGATAATCAGGCGCGCCGTCGACCTCCTCGCTGTGACACGACAGGCAACGGGCGAGCGACGCGACATAGAGGCCGCGCGTGTTTTTGTCGGCAAGAGACGCGTCATCAAAGGCCGCCGCCGCTCCGGGCATCAGGCGAGGCGTCCATTCGCCGCTGCGCTGCTGCGGCGACTGAAGCGGCGCGTGGATTGGCGTCGCCGAGCGCAGAAAGGCGATGATCGCGTCGAGATCGCTCGGCGTCAGGGGCTTGTAGGAGTCCGACGGCATGACAGGCGCAAGGCGGCCATCCCGGCCGACTCCGTCGACGATCGCGGCGCGCAATTCTTCATCGGTCCACGCGCCGACGCCGGTCTCTCTGTCTGGAGAGATGTTGGGACCGCGCACGACATAGGATTTGTCGGAGAATGTCTGCGCGCCGCCGCTCAAGCGACTGGAGAGATCATAGCCTGCTGCGCCGCGCGGCGTATGGCAGTTGTCGCAGGCCGTCAGCGCTTCGACGAGATAGCGGCCGCGTTCGATATCGCCAGCATGGGCTATAGGAACGACCAGGCAGAACGCGAGCAGAACGACTGGCATAGCCAGACACGATGGCGGTCCTTTGGCGCTCATGATGCGGATGCGTTGGTGTCGGATACGGCGCACTTAATGCAACCTTCTCTTTGCGTCTCGCGGAAATATTCCCTAGCAGCACAGGAATTTTTGGCATGACGCCGCAGGAGTCAGCGCCCGAGAGAAAGGTTCGAGCCGTCGAGGACGGCATAGTCGAAACGTGCGCCGGTCACGATCGCCGCGGTGAAATTGGCGCCGGTTAGAACTGCATGGGTGAGATTGGCGCGCGTAAGGTCCGCCCCCTCGAAATTGGCGTCGGGGAGTTCGGCGCGCACGGGAACCATGCCCTGATTGGCCGGATCGGCGCCGAGATCCGCGCCGATCAGCTTCGCATTGCGAAAGTTGACGCCCTTTCCGCCGCCGATGATGCGCGCATTCGAGAGGTCGGCATCGGCAAAACTGGCGCCATCGAGAATCGCGGCGTAAAGCGTCGCGGCCTTCATCTGAGCGCCCGAGAGGTCGGCGTTCTGCAAATCGGCGCGCGTGAAATTCGCACCCGACAGATCGGCCTTCGCCAGCTTCGCGCCCGCGAGCTTGGTGGAGAAAAAGTCTGCGCCATGCAGGTTAAGGCCGGAAAGATCGAGGCCTGAAAGATCGAGATTTGAAAGATCGATCGGCTTACCCTGCGCTTCGGCGACCTTACGTTCGATGTCGGCGCGAGTCATCTCCGCAGCTAAGGCGCACAAGGGCGCGGCGGCGAAAAGAAGCGCGGTCGCGACAAATAAAAGTTCGCGACCGACTCGCATCAGATTGGGCGAACTCATCCCGCAAATCCCCGGCACATGGCTTCGCAAAGGTATGTACGGCGGTGCAGAAGACGCAACAGGACAATTTCCCGGGCGCGCGGGGAAAGAAGGGCAGCCATCGGCCACGGCGCCGGCAGCACGTAGATCGCCATGCGCTTTCGCGATAAGGAAGGGAGATGCAACGCGCACAACTTATTTCCTCCGGTCTCGTCGTCGCTCTCTTGATTTTGGCGGGCGCGCATTCGCCTGCATTTGCAGGTGACGCTGAACTGCCGAAGCGCCGGCCGGGCCTTTGGCGCATTTCGACGATTTCGCCGGAGATCGGGCTGCAGACCAATGACGTCTGCATCGAAGGGGGCGACAGCATCATCGGCGCCCAGGACGAAAGTTGCGCGAAGCCTTCAGTTACGCACGCGAATGATCAGATCATCGTCACGATCGAATGCGGCCCGAAGGACGCGCGCGACGTCACGAGTCTGCTGTTCACCGGCGACTTCAAAAACTGGTATCGCGCGCAGTCCAAGGCAACGGCGAAGGGGACTCGCTCAGGCTTCACGATCGACGCGAAGTTTCTGTCCGAACGCTGCACGAACTAGCCGCCCGACGATCCAGTCGGAACTACGACGCCGAAAGCCCTGCTCTGGCGTGCTGTTCGAAGATGAAGATGGAAAGTCGGTCTTTGAATATGACCAGCCGTCACGCTCTTCGGGCAGTTCGACGATGAACGCGTAACTGAGGTCGGCCGATATCTCGACGCCGCGCTTGAAGCTGCATTGCTTCAAGCGGCCGACTAAGGCGGCGCGAAATTCGCACGCTGACGCAATTCCTGCATGTAGCATTACTCTTATCTACGTTCTTGCCCCTCTCAGCGAGATCCATCAGGGGATGACGAACGTCCCTGATCGGGTGGAGTAGCGGGAGGCGTGCGCCGCTCGACTCGGTATTTGCCGTGCAAACCGGCGAGCGCGCGATTTACGTAAGTATGGAACTCCGTCGCTTTCTCGATCGGCACGGTGAAAACGGCGATCCCGAAACCTATCGCTGCGGCGATCAAAGCCGTGATGACGACAGAAACGAACCTGTACGCGATCGTCCGAACGATCCCGCGACGGGGAGCAGGATGGACTTCGAAACGGCTTTTGTATCCTTGACTGTCTCTGACAATTTCGGGGGCTTTTTGCTCAAATACTTGCTCGTGGGCGTGTAAGATCGCTTCTGCCTCTCGCGGTTCAACCTCGGCCTGAACAAATTGCGGTTGTTCGACCTCCTGCCAGTGCGCCTGACTCTGATCAGGAGCTGTGTCAGTCGAGGTCCCCAAAACGATCTGTTCCT
Source organism: Methylocystis rosea SV97 (assembly GCF_000372845.1). Lineage (GTDB taxonomy): Bacteria > Pseudomonadota > Alphaproteobacteria > Rhizobiales > Beijerinckiaceae > Methylocystis > Methylocystis rosea. The sequence continues at coordinate 898,557 of NZ_KB889963.1, read as the reverse complement.
GCTCTTCCTCTCGCCGGGCGCGCGCCGCGGCCTCGACGAGTTCAGATCGCCGGCGTTCTTCTTCACTTTGTTCCACAGCGGCGAGTCTTTGCTCCAGAGCGGCAAATCTTTTCTGCAAAGCCGCGATGGTCCATTCGCTGCGCAGCATCTCACTGTCACGCGGCGGCGCCTCGGCTGGCGCGAACGAGGCCGCATGAGCCTGCTCTGTTACGCGACGATTTTCTTCTCCACGACGCTCTTCCTCTCTTTGTTTGAACGCGACGAGGGTCCAGTCGCTGAGAAGGGTCTTGCTCATCTTTCACTCCAGTCTTTCGATGTTCGCATCAGACGCCTCGCGCGGCATTGTCAGTCTCGGAAAATCCCGTAGAAGCTTTCAGGGTGTCTCAACGGTTCAATAGCCAGGCTGAGACGATGCTTGGCGTTTGTAAAGCTCGGCGCGCGGAGCCGAGCACGAGAACTCCTTCCCTGAAAATTAGGTCCTCACATAGGCAGAGCATCCCAATGTCGATCTTGTTTCAACCCGTGCGCATCGGCGAGATGGAATTGCCGAACCGCATCATCATGGCGCCTCTCACCCGCTGCCGCGCCAGCGAAGGGCGTGTCCCCAACGCGCTCATGAGGGATTATTATGTGCAGCGCGCTTCCGCTGGGCTCATCCTCACTGAAGCAACATCGATCATGCCGATGGGCGTCGGCTATCCCGACACGCCGGGGATTTGGTCGGAGGCGCAGACCGAAGGATGGAGACGGATCACGGAGGCGGTGCACGATGCTGGCGGACGGATCATGCTGCAGCTCTGGCATGTCGGCCGCGTCTCGCATCCCATCTACCTCAACGGCGCGCCTCCTGTCGGGCCGAGCGCGATCGCGACCGCCGGACATGTGAGCCTGTTGCGCCCCTACCAGCCCTATCCGATACCCCGCGCCCTCGCGCTTTCCGAGATCGCGGAAATCGTCGAGGCCTATCGGCGCGGCGCTGAAAACGCCAAGGCGGCCGGTTTCGACGGCGTGGAGTTGCACGGCGCCAATGGCTATCTGCTCGACCAGTTTCTCCAGGACAGCGCGAACACGCGAACGGATCGCTATGGCGGCTCGGTCGAAAACCGCGCGCGCCTCATGCTTGAAGCGACCGACGCCGCTATCGCCGTCTGGGGGCCAGGCCGCGTCGGCATGCATCTGGCGCCGCGCGGCGATTCCCACTCGATGGGCGATTCCGACCCCGCGGCGACGTTCGGCTATGTCGCGCGTGAACTCGGCAAGCGCGGCGTCGCCTTCATCTGCGCCCGCGAACATGCGGGACCCGACGCGCTCGGACGCGTTCTCAAGGAGGAATTCGGCGGCGCCTACATTGTTAATGAGGGCTATGATGCTCAAGCTGCCGAAGCCGCGATCGCCGCGGGCGACGCCGACGCGGCGGCGTTTGGCAAGCTCTACATCGCCAATCCGGACCTGCCCGAGCGTCTTCGCAGGCATGCGGCGTTGAATGAACCTCAGCCGGCGACCTTTTATACGAAAGGTCCGGAGGGTTACACGGACTATCCGGCCATGAGCGCTTCCCGATCGCATGAAATCACGTGATCGATACGGAATCGCTCGAAATCAAAATGACGCAGCAGGTTCTCATCGAAAAAGTTCGTCAACTTTTTCGTAAACCTGCTCTGGCGGCATGAGCGGAGTTAGCCCGCCCGCGGGATTTCCGTTGCAGGCGTGAGCGTCAGGCGGATAGCAGGCTAACGCGCGAGATCATCAGGGGCGCCGCCGAAATCCCATCCGCAACCGGCTGGCTAGAACGGCTTTAGCCGGGGCTACCGGCGCGCCACTTTGGCGGGAAGAACGACGACTCGGGTTCCAGGGGTCGTTTTTTGGTAGAGATCCATCGCGTCCTGATTGATCATCCGGATGCAGCCAGACGATTGGCTCTTCCCGATGGTCCATGGCTCATTCGTGCCGTGGATGCGAAAGAGCGTATCTCGATCCCCTTGCCAGAGATACATCGCCCGGGCTCCCAACGGATTTCCAGGACCGCCATGCATGCCAAGACCGCTTTGCAGCTCAACCAGCTGTTTTTTAAGGTCGGGCCTGCGTTCGATCATTTCCTTTGGCGGATACCAGTCCGGCCATTCCTGCTTGCTCTTGATCGTCGCTTCCCCCGACCAGGCGAAACCGTCGCGACCAACGCCGATGCCGTAGCGGGTCGCCCGGCCGCCCGCTTCGACGTAATAGAGATAGTGTCCGGCGGGATCGACCACGATCGTCCCTGGAGTTTCTCTGGTCGAATAGGCGACGTTGGCGCGATGGAATGCTGCATCGACGAGGCCGGGTCTGACCGCCGGAACGATGAAGCCGGCGTCCTTCATCTCGCCGTAGAGATTGCCGCTTTGGACGGCGACGGCGTCGATGCGGCCCCCCGGCGCGGCAGGATCGCTGCGAGGCGTCGGCGCAACGGCGGAGGCGCTCAGCGTCGCAGGCGTCTGCGTGCTGGCGCATCCAGCAAGGCCGGCCCCAGCCGCTGCTGAGGCAAATATGATCAGGATTTGTCGGATTCTGGGAGGCATGGGCGATCACCGTCCTCGGCTGCGTCCCCTCAATATAGCTATATCCGCGCCGTTAACCAATTCGCCCGGTGGGGATCGGCGCGGGGGATGGCGAGGTCGGAAGCGCAACATGGCTGCTAAATCGTGATCAGATTAGCTTACGCCTCCCTCATTCTCGAGGGCGTCAACGACTTGCCAAGTCTTCAGACCAACGATGCCGTCACTGTCTAGGTGATAATCGTGCTGCAACTTCTTGACTGCCGCTTCAGTCATGGCGCCGAAGCGCCCGTCGACTCCGCCGGTGTTGAAACCGACAGCGCTCATTCGGCTCTGCAGACGACGAACGGGTAGGCCCGTCGAGCCGATCTTCAGCACGGGGTGGCTTTGATCAGCTTCGTCAATGTTGATCCACGTAACTCGGCCCACCACGCCATCAACCGCGATCTCCCGCGCCTGCTGAAATTTCTTAACTGCGCTCTCAGTTTTCGCCCCGAACTCTCCATCAACGGGGCCGACATCGAATCCGAGAGATTTAAGGGCCTCTTGTAGGTCCCGCACGGCGGGATCCCTAGATCCTTGCTTCAATATCGGTTCCGCCATGGCGTGCCATCCTGTCAAAAAACATGAGCCCGGTTGGCCTCCGGACCCCTTTGAAGCCGACGCTAAAAAGAAAGCATGCCGCTCACCAGAGCCTGCCAAGTAACCGGACCGACAATTCCGTCCACTTTCACGGAAGGGATGTCGAGTGAAAGCGCTTGCTGAAAACCACGCACCGATGCGTCTGTCACTGGTCCGAAGATTCCATCGACCTGCGGTCCCTTGCTGGGATCGCCAGACAGATTGCGAAACTGAAACTCCTCCTGCACTCCCCTAACCGCGTCGCCTTGGCTTCCTTTTTTGACCTGCACGACAAGGGCCGTCCAAGTGGTTGGGCCGACAATCCCATCCGCCGTTAATCCCTGGCTTGCTTGAAATGCCTTTACCGCCGCGTCGGTTTGCGGACCGAACAGACCATCCACGACGGCGCTATGTCCGCGCGCCCTCAGCAGATATTGCAGTGTCTTGATGGGATGTTCGCTAGAGCCGGTCTTGACCACTGGCCAAGGGCTAATGCTGCCAGACATTTACGCCTCCCCGCAATTCATGGAATAAAAATTATGAGCCCAGCTTGAAGATGGTCGCGATCGACGGAAGCCGCGCTCCGAATACGCGACATGAGCGGCGTTTAAAGTATAAGACCAGAGAGGCTCTCGAGCGTTGCTCCGGCGGCGCCCGCGGGAGCCATCCATGTCCGTTCGTCCATCACGCCGGTGCCTGAGAGACCGGCGTTAGTCTGGTATTTACGGACGACGTTCTCGGTCGTGGGGCCGAAAATGCCGTCGATCGCGCCGGTGTAACCAAAGCCCGTCTTGAGCACGCCTTGCAGCATGGCCACCACCGGCCCTAGGGACCCGGCCTGAAGCGTCGGTGACGCCTCGCGGTACGGGTGCACGTGGCTCCACGTGATCGGCCCGACGACGCCGTCCGCGACCAGTCCGTTCGATTGCTGGAAGTCCTTCACCGCCTGTTCCGTGCGCGGTCCGAAGACTCCGTCGACCTCGTCTGGTCCCAAGACCTTGTTGCGCGCGAAGACTCGTTGGAGTCGCTTCACGTCATCTCCGGTATCGCCTAGCTTGATCGTCGCCGGCATGTCGAGTCTCCCTTCGTTCATCGGCCCCTCACGTTTAGAAATCCTGCTCGATGAGCTTCCTCCAAGTCAGCGGGCCGATGATGGCGTCCTTGGCGAGATGGGCCGCCGTTTGGAAGGCGAGCAGCGCCTGCTTGGTATTCGCGCCGGCGGTCCCGTCCAGAATCAGGGGCGAAATCGGACTGCCATCCTCGCCGACATCGCCGGCGGTGAGGAAGACATTCAGCAGCGCCTGCAGCGTCTTGATGTCGTCACCTTCAATTGAATGCAGTTCGGCCTTCCGGAGGTCGATGGTTTTCAAATTTACTGCGACCTGCGTCATGATCCCTCGTCCTCTCATTTGCACGCCGCTCGTGAGCTACTGACAAATCATAGTTCGCTCAGCGCGGTTGTGATCATGCAAATTGATGAGGATGCGCGGAAATTGGCTGACACTGCTTCAGTTGCGACACGAATATTTCCGCCGCGCTCGCGAACCTAGATCTCGAGGAAACGCTTTAGAGTGCGCAGCTCAACGCGGTTAAGCCGCGAGAAATTCGCAATCTGCCTTAAATAGTTGATTTAACATAGTATTCTGGTGCCCAGGGGCGGGATCGAACCACCGACACTGCGATTTTCAGTCGCATGCTCTACCAACTGAGCTACCTGGGCTCGCGCGGACGCGATGTGTCGGGCTTATAGAAAGCGCGCAACGACTTGTCCAGACCCGCTAGGGTGGCGAGACCGTTACGCGAACTGTAACGCGACAGATCAGGCGGCCCAGCCGTTTAGTCCCAAAATTTTTGGCGTGGGTTGAGTTTCATTCGTTCTACTGTGAAGTCCGGCATTGGCGGATCGCAGTTCAGCGCGCGCCTAACCGCAGTCGCTCGACATGGAATTCTTAAGAGGTCTTCGATGATCACTCGCCAGCTTGGCGCGAACGGCCCCATTGCATCAGCCATCGGGCTTGGCTGCATGGGCATGTCGGACCTTTACGGCGCTTCGGATCGCGCGGAAGGCGTCGCCACCATTCACGCCGCTCTGGACGCTGGCGTCACCTTGCTCGACACCGGCGACTTCTACGGCATGGGCGACAATGAGATGCTGATCGCGGAGGCGCTGCGGGGCCGCCCGCGCGACCGCGTCATCCTCAGCGTCAAATTCGGCGCCCAGCGCGATCCGGACGGGAACTGGATCGGCTTTGATGGGCGGCCGTCCGCCGTGAAGACGGCGCTCGCCTACAGTCTGAAGAGACTTGGGGTCAATTATCTCGACATTTATCGCCCGGCGCGACTCGATCGAACGTGCCGATCGAGGAGACTGTCGGCGCCATCGCCGACATGGTCAAGGCGGGCCATGTGCGGTTTATCGGACTCTCGGAAGTCGGACCGGAGACGATCCGTCGCGCGGCCGCCGTACATCCAATCGCCGATCTGCAGATTGAATATTCGCTGGTTTCGCGGGGGATCGAAAGCTCGATCCTTCCGACGTGCCGCGCGCTCGGGATTGGCCTCACCGCCTATGGCGTCCTGTCGCGCGGACTGATCAGCGGCCACTGGCAAGACGGCGCGCAAACAGGAAGAGGAGATTTTCGCGCGAGCATTCCGCGCTTTCAGGGCGAAAACCTTGAAAAGAATCTGGCGCTCGTCGAGGAAATCAAGCGCATCGCCCACGCCAGAGGCGCGACCGTCGCGCAGGTCGCCATCGCCTGGGTTTTCTCGCGCGGCGACGACATCGTGCCGCTCATCGGCGCGCGGCGGCGCGACAGGCTCGCCGAATCGATCGGGGCGCTCGCGTTGACGCTCGATCGCGAGGACCTGGCCGCTTTGGAGAATCTCGCGTCTTCCGTCTCCGGAGCGCGCTACGCGCTGGCGCAGATGGCGCATCTCGACAGCGAACGGCGTTGAAAGGGCCGCTCAGGACGGGGCAGCGCGCGGATGCCGGCTGAGACGAGAGCCAAGTCCCGCTAATCGAGATTTCGGCGCGGACCCGAACGCCGCTGTCGGTCAAATCGTTTGGTCACAATTATCGGCTTGCTATTTGCGCCTAATCGGCAAAGATCCCGCTTTCCTCATCTCACCATGGAAGCCTTAGATGCAGCGACAGTTTGACTCTTTCGTTTCAGGCGCCCCCGATGTTCTCGCCGTTCACTGGGGCTGGGTCATAGCCCTTGGAATATTGGTCGGGGCGCTTGGAATCCTCGCAATCATCCGAGCCAGAATGGCGACGTTCATCGCGGTCGGCTTTCTTGGCGCGCTGCTCATCGTCAGCGCGGTGTCGGTTCTCATCTTCGCCTTTTCGGCCGCGGGCCTGTGGACAGACTTCTTCGTCCACGTCATCTGGGCGGTTCTTCTGGCGATCGTCGGAATCATGCTGCTGACGCGCCCGGCGATCAGCGCCGAGGCGATCACGCTTCTCATCGCCTTCTATTTCATCGCCGAAGGCATACTCGTCATCGGTTTTGCGCTGACCTCCCAGATCGACGGTCTGTGGATGTATCTCCTGCAGGGCGGCGTCGCGCTGCTGCTGGGCGCGCTGTTGGTGACCGGCTGGCCGTTCACCGGGCTGTGGGCGATCGGCACCTTCCTGGGCATCGATTTGCTGTTCAAAGGATGGGGAATCATCGCTCTCGGCTTTGGCCTTCGGGCGATCTCGGAAGGCGCTCTGCTTTAAGCGTCTGGACGGGCGCGTGAGCGCCCGTCAGCCTCAATCGGCGGGTTGGTCGCCGTAATCCGGCCGGAGCCGAACACGGCTCCCGCCACCCCTTTTGGGGAAGGGCGTGCTCGCCAATCAGTAGGCTGAAGCGCACGACATAGATCGGCGGCGCCGGCTGACTTGAAAAATCCGCGGCGACCGGATCATGCCGGAAGCGGCCCGCCACATTGCTGGGCTGAGGACATGGTACCCCGCCACCCCGGCTCGAACGGCGCCCCCCGGTCCTCCCCCCGGTCCTCCCCCCGGTCGCTCAACCCTTTGAGGATTAGAGCGCTATGCTGAGAATGGCGCGAACTGTTCGCTGACGAGCGCAGAGCTGGCGCGTCTCGGGAACGCGTTGAGGCCGATCAGGCAAGCCTTTTGCCAAGCCAATCTAATCATATTTTCGACTCCTTTGACGACCAACATGATGAGATCATTGCTAATTTTGAGGAAGAATGCCCCTCACGCCCCATCTACGCCGGCTCGAAGCCGAAGCGGTTTTCATTTTGCGCGAAGCGGTGGCCGAGTTCCGGCGTCCGGTGATGCTCTATTCCATCGGCAAGGATTCGAGCGTGATGTTGCATCTCGCGCTCAAGGCCTTCTACCCAGCCAAGCCGCCCTTCCCGCTGTTGCATGTCGACACCACGTGGAAGTTTCGCGAAATGATTGCGTTCCGCGACCAAACCGCGGCGCGCGTCGAAATGGAATTAATCGTTCATACGAATGAAGACGGGCGAAAGCGCGGCGTCTCGCCTTTCACATGCTCCTCATCCGCATACACGCAAGCAATGAAAACCGAGGCGCTCAGACAGGCGCTGAACGAAGGCGGATTCGACGCGGCCTTCGGCGGCGCGCGACGCGACGAGGAGAAAAGTCGGGCGAAGGAGCGCATCTTCTCGCATCGAACCGCTTCGCACGGATGGGATCCCAAGACTCAGCGCCCCGAACTTTGGCGGATTTTCAACACTCGTTTGGGAGCCGGCGAGACCATGCGGATCTTTCCGCTGTCGAATTGGACCGAGACCGACGTCTGGGACTACATCGCCGCGGAAAACATCCCGGTCGTGCCTCTTTATCTCGCAAAGGAACGGCCCGTCGTTCGACGCAACGGCGCTTACATCATGGTCGACGATGAAAGGTTTCCACTGGCGCCAGATGAAGTGGTCGAATCGCGGCGAGTGCGCTTTCGAACGCTTGGTTGCTACCCGCTGACGGGAGCGATCGAATCCGAGGCGGATACGCTGGAGGCGATCATCGCGGAAATGCGACAGGCCTCGACCTCTGAACGTCAAGGCAGGCTGATCGATTTCGATGAGTCTGCGTCGATGGAGCGAAAGAAGCGCGAGGGCTATTTCTGATGACCGCTCCCTTTATCGCAGATGCGGAAACCCTCGCAAAAGCCCAGCCAAGCCGGCCGCGGCCCACTTTGCGGGTCTTGACCTGCGGATCGGTCGATGACGGCAAGTCGACGCTCGTCGGGCGTCTGCTCTATGAACGTCAGCTGATCTTCGACGATCAACTTGCCGCTCTGCGCAGCGACTCGCTGCGGCACGGCACTTTAGGCGAGGAGATCGATTTCGCTTTGCTTGTCGACGGACTTGAGGCCGAACGCGAGCAAGGCATCACGATCGATGTCGCTTACCGCTATTTCTCCACCCCGGCGCGTTCGTTCATCTTGGCCGACGCGCCCGGTCATGAGCAATATACGCGCAACATGGCGACGGGAGCGTCGAACGCCGAGTTGGCCATACTGCTCGTCGACGCGCGCAAGGGTCTGCTGACTCAGACGCGGCGACATGCGACGATCGCCTCTCTCCTTGGCGTCCGGCACATCGTGCTGGCCGTCAACAAAATGGATCTTGTCGATTACGACGAAGCCGTGTTTGAAAGAATTGTCGGCGAATTTGAAAGCGTCGCCGCATCGCTCGCCTTTCGCTCCGTCGAAGCAATCCCCATCTCCGCCCGCGATGGGGACAATGTCGTCGCCGACTCGGCGAATATGCCCTGGCGTGACGGACCCAGTCTCTTGACCTATCTCGAAAACGCCGACGTCGAGACTGATGGCGGCGATGCGCCGCTGCGGCTGCCGGTGCAATGGGTGAATCGTCGAAGCGACGCCTTCCGCGGCTTCGCCGGCGCCATCGCTTCCGGCCGCCTTCAGGTCGGCGATGAAATCGTGGCGGCCGCCTCCGGACGGAAAACCACAATCGCGCGTATCGTCGCCATGGGCGGGGACCTGTTCAGCGCCGCCGCGCCGGACTCGGTCATGGTGACCTTCGCCGACGAAATCGACGCGTCTCGCGGCGACGTTCTCTGCCATCCGACGAACCGCCCGAACGTCGCCGACCAATTCGCCGCGCATCTCATTTGGATGAGCGACGAGAGCCTTCTGCCTGGCCGTTCATATTTGATGAAGATCAACGGCCGGTCTCTTGCCGCGAGCGTGACAGACATCAAACACAAGCTCGACGTCGATACTGGCGCAAAGAGCGCCGCCAAGACGCTGAGCCTCAATGAGATCGGCTTTTGCAACGTCGCGACCGCCGCGCCCGTCGCTTTTGATTCTTACGATGAAAACCGCACGACGGGCGCCTTTATCCTGATCGATCGCTTCAGCAATGCGACCGCCGCCGCAGGGATCATCGCCTTTCCGCTGCGACGCGCCACGAATATCCATCTTCAGGAGCAATCCGTCTCCAAGGCGACGCGCGCGCGTCTCAAACATCAGACGCCCGCGGTCCTATGGTTTACCGGGCTTTCCGGCGCGGGAAAATCAACGATCGCCAATCTCGTCGAATCCAAGCTTGTCGAACGTCACGCCCATACGCTGATGCTCGACGGCGACAATGTGCGGCACGGCCTCAACAAGGACCTCGGCTTTACCGAAGCCGACCGCGTCGAAAACATCCGTCGTGTGGGAGAAGTCGCGAAACTGATGGTCGACGCGGGCTTGATCGTGCTTTGCGCCTTCATTTCCCCCTTCCGCGCCGAGCGGCGGATGGTGCGAACGCTGGTCGGCGAACAGGAATTCATCGAGATCTTCATCGACGCGCCGCTCGATGTGTGCAAGGAGCGCGATCCCAAGGGATTGTATAAGCGCGCGCTCGCGGGCGAGATCAAGAATTTTACCGGCGTCGATCAGCCCTATGAAGCGCCGGAGTTTCCCGAATTGAAGGTGAGTTCAGCCGAACGCTCCGCCGAAGCCATCGCCGATCAGATCATCGCCTATCTTGAGGCGAACGGGATGCTGGGGGTCTAGCCAATGCGGCGCAGCGCAGCATCGGCTTCATCATTCCGCCTGGCTCTTATGAGATTTCGTACTTCGTGCGCACGTTGGAGTAAAATGTTGAGTCTAGCCCTTGAATCGCTCGGACGGGGTTACTATACGAGGCTCGGCGGCCAGCTCGCGGAGTTTCGCCGCATCCTTGGCGCGGTTCTGATCCAGGACATGCGCTCCCGCTTCGGGCATAGCCATCTCGGCTATTTGATCGCAATCGCTTGGCCCCTGTCGCACATCGGAGTGATTACGCTAGCGTATCTGTTAAAGGTCGCAGTCGCACCTGTCGGCGACAGCCCAACCATGTTTGTGGGAACGGGCGTTGTGCCCTACATCCTATGCCTTTATCCCGGCCGCGTGTTAGCAACGGTGATTCCGCAGAATCGCCAGTTATTGAATATTCCCCTCATCCAACCATTCCATCTCATTTTTGGCCGTTGCATCCTTGAAACCTTGAACGCCGTGATTGTGCTTGCACTCTTCATGTCAGTCGTCAGCTTGTTCGATGTTGACATCTGGCCCGCCGACACTACTGAAGCTTCCAAAGCGATCGGCGCCGCAGTATTTCTCGGCATCGGACTCGGTGTTTTCAACGTGGTTATGTGCGCGCTCGTGGGACAGTTCTTCTTAATATTTTTTATTCTTGTCATGGTTGCGCTTTATATTTTTGCGGGCGTCTATTTGCCACCAGCCGCGATGCCCGAAAATCTTCGGGAATACATGGCCTATAACCCTCTGCTGCAGCTCGTTGAATGGCTGCGCTCCGCTTATTATACGAGCTACGATTCCGAGCTCATCAACAAGTCCCTGATTCTGTGGGTCGGCGGGATCAGCCTCACGCTCGGTCTCATCGGCGAGCGGTTCTTGCGCGGCAAATTCTTCTCCTAACTCGCGCTTCGACGCGCTTTTCTCCGCAATGATAGGATTGCAGAGCGATCTCTGCGCGGACATGCAACGAGTGAAATGACCGACGAACCAAGCTGAAGGCGGGGAGCGTTTTCTAACGGCGAGGAGGCGGGTTTTGCTTTGACCGCGAAAAATTTCGTCAGTCTGTTCGGCAAACGGAAACGTAACTGCGACAATCACGCAGGCTCGCTTCGCAACGTTGCCTCCTAGGTTACATCGATTGTCCCGCCACTCGTTCACTGACGTGGCGGAGGCGGTTCGCGATCCTGCAAGTCTGCCCGGGCCGGGTGCGGCGCGTCCAGCGGCGCGGAGCGGTAGGTTCGCCGCGCTCGGCATTATCTAACCCGCTTGCCCGCGACACGCGCTTCGCCTAGACCGGCGCGGCACGCATGGAGGCGAGATGAGCAACATTAGAAGGATCGGCGCGGGGCCGCGTATGAGCCAAGCCGTCGTTCGCGGCAACGCCGTTTACACGGCCGGCCAGGTGGCCGACAAGACCAAGGGCGGATCAGTCGCCGATCAGACTCGCGAAATCCTCGCGCAGATCGACGCGCTTCTCGCGGAAGCCGGCAGCGCCAAGGCCAATATCCTGTCGGCGACGATTTACCTTGCCGACATCGCGACATTCGCCGAGATGAACGGCGTTTGGGACGAATGGGTCGACAAGGCCAATCCGCCCGCGCGCGCCACCGTCGAAGCGAAACTCGTGGCGCCGGCCTACAAGGTCGAGATCGCCGTCATCGCGGCGCTTTAGCGCATTTTCCTTCGAAGGGGACGTCGGTACGGCGCTGAAAATGCGCCACCAAAAAAGGCGCGCATTTATTGATGCGCACCGGCGCCGCTCAGCGGGTTTTGCGGATCGAAGGCGTAGCGCAAGGTTTCGAAGCGCATGTCGCGGGCGTCGATGAGCAGCAGCCGGCCGACTAGCCCCTCGCCGAAGCCGACGATCTCGCGCACCACTTCGAGCGCCATCATCGCGCCGACGACGCCGGCAAGCGCGCCGAGAACGCCCGCCTCTTCGCAGGTCGGGATTTCGCCCGGCTGCGGCGGCGTCGGAAACAGACAGCGATAGGTTGGATTAGGCCCGTCGGGGCCGCGCTCGAAGGGCCGCAGCGTCGTCAGCGACGCGTCGAAACCGCCGAGCGCGGCCGTCACGAGCGGCTTTCTTTCGTAATAGCAGGCGTCCGATACGAGATAGCGCGTCGCGAAATTGTCCGAACCGTCGGCCACGACATCGTAGCGCCCGATCAGCGCCCGGGCGTTCGTCTCATCGAGTCGCAGCGCATGCGGCTCGACGACGACATGCGGATTGAGGCGTGCGATAGCGTCCCGCGCGCTTTCGACCTTGGCGCGGCCGACGTCTTGCGTCGCATGGATCACCTGGCGTTGTAAGTTGGACAGTGAAACCGCGTCGTCGTCGACGACGCCGAGCGCGCCGACGCCGGCCGCGGCGAGATATTGCAGCAGCGGCGCGCCGAGGCCGCCAGCGCCGACGACGAGAACCCGCGCATCCTTGAGCTTGCCCTGGCCCGGCCCGCCGATGTCGCGCAGCACGAGATGCCTCGCGTAGCGTTCGATTTCTTCAGGCGAAAGGCTCAAGAAGACGCTCCGGCGCCGTGCGGGATTGCGGCGGCGCGACCATAGCGGCTTCGCTCTCTTGTCTCCAGCGATGACAACTGCAAACGCTGAAATGACGAGGGTCAGGGTTGGACAGGCTGCCGCTTTTTCACCGATCGACGGTCCTCGGCGGACGCCTGGCTCGTTTCGCGCAACGCCTCGAGGCCGACGCCGCCGAGCGCGGCCGCGCCGCGCGCATAAGCGATATTGTCGAGGAACTGTCGCGCGCAATTCTCCCAGGTAAAGGTCAGCGCATGCGCGCGCGCCGCCTCCCTGCTGATGTCGAGCGCCGCCAGCGCGGCGGTCTGGAGATCTTCGTTCAGCGCGCCCGCGCCGCTCGACCCGATGACGTCGAGCGGTCCCGTGACCGGATAGGCTGCGACCGGCAGGCCGCAGGCCATGGCTTCGAGAAGCACGATGCCGAACGTGTCGGTGCGGCTCGGAAAAACGAAGACGTCAGATGCGGCGTAGAGCGCCGCAAGTTCGGCGCTCGTTTTGACGCCGAGGAATTTCGCCTGCGGAAATTTGGCTTCAAGCCCCGCGCGCGCCGGTCCGTCGCCGGCGACAAGCTTCGTGCCCGGCAGATCGAGCGACAAAAACGCCTCGATGTTTTTCTCTACGGCGAGGCGCCCGGCGTAAAGGAAAATCGGCCGTTCATAGGGGAGTGGCGTCGCCGCATCGGGGGTAAACAACGCGTGGTCCACGCCGCGCGACCAGCGCAGGACCCGCCGAAATCCCCGCTCCGACAATTCGCGCGACAAACTCGGCGTCGACACCATCACGCCGGCGCCGGCGTTATGGAAGCGGCGCAACGCCGCATAGGCGACCCCGACGGGAAGCCCAAAACGCGCCTGGATATATTCGGGGAACCGCGTGTGGAAGCTCGTGGTGAAAGAGCGGCGCGCCCGCAGCAGGACCGCGCGGGTCACAAGGCCGATGGGCCCTTCCGTCGCGATATGGACGTGGTCATAACCATCTTCGAGCCGCCGGCGAACGGCGCGCGGCGAAGCGAGCGCCAGCGCGATCTCTGGATAGGTCGGCATGGGCAGCGAATTGAAGTCGCGCGGGGTCAAAAAGTCGATCTCGGCGCCCAGCGCGCGCGCCGACTGCGCCATGGTCTCGAGCGATCGGACGACGCCATTGACCTGCGGACGCCAGGCGTCCGTCGCAACCAATATTCGCATCAAGCCGCCGCCGCTCTCTGGTCCGGCAAGGCCCTGGCGCGCTCGGCCGCGTCAGCGGCGTCGCGTTCGGCCGCCGTCTTGTGCCACCGCAAAATCTCAAATGCGCCGTCGTCATGCTCGGCGATCGCGGTGCAGCTTTCGACAAAATCTCCGGTATTGACGTAGAGCTTGCCGCTGATCGTCTTGATCGTCGCGTGATGGATATGTCCGCAGATCACGCCGTCAACGTTGCGGCGGGCCGCCTCGGACGCGAGAGCGTTCTCGAAATCGCCGATGAAATTGACGGCGTTTTTGACCTTCAGCTTCGCCCAGGCGGAAAGCGACCAATAGCCGACTCCGAACATGCGGCGCGCACGGTTGAACCAAGTGTTGACGACGATCGCAAAATCATAGGCCCAGTCGCCGAAGAAGGCGAGCCAGCGGGCGTTGCGCACGACGATGTCGAACTGATCGCCGTGGATGACCAGCATGGTCTTGCCGTCGGCGGTTTTATGCAGCGCGTGGTCGACGACATCGACGCCGCCGAAGTTGAGGCCGGTGTATTCGCGGGCGAATTCGTCGTGATTGCCCGGCACGTATATGACATGCGCGCCCTTTCGAGCCTTGCGCAACAGCTTTTGAATCACGTCGTTATGCGCCTGCGGCCAATACCAGCCGTTTTTCAGCCGCCAGCCGTCGACGATGTCGCCGACAAGATAGAACGTGTCGGCGTCGTTATGTTTGAGGAAATCGACCAGCAGTTCAGCCTGGGCGCCGCGTGCGCCCAGATGCAGATCGGACAAAAACAGCGTCCGATAGCGCTTCACTGCATATTCACTTGCCGGATCCGACATCTGCGCTGTGTTGCGCACCGCTTGGGAGACATTCACCCTGGCGTTTCTGTCGAGCATGAGCTGTTCGCCTCTCGCCTTCGCCGCTTGGCCTGATTGACCAGATTCGGATCACAGCCAGATGACATGGCCGTCTCGGGCTCGAGCAGACGCAAGCGCGGGGGTTGCTGTTCGATATTTCGAACGCAGTCGGCTATCTTGCCGATCGATTCTGAACGTACGGGCGCAGCTGAAGCGCTGGGGATGATGGGCGTCGAAGGTCAGGACAAGCAAAAAATGTTGGAGGCGGGCGCGCTTGCGCTTTCCGGTCAGCTCGGCGCGACCGTGCAGCGGCTGCGGAAAGCCTATAATTTGTCGCTTTCCGAACTCTCTTCGCAGTCTGGAGTCGCCAAGTCGATCATCAGCCAGATCGAGCGCAATGAAACCAATCCGACGCTCGCCACCATCTGGCGTCTCGCGCAGGCGCTCGACGTCTCGATCGAGCGGGTTTTGCAGACGACGGAAGACGGACCCTTCCTCGAGAAAACCAGCAAAGCGGACACGCCCATCCTGGTGTCCGACGACGGCAAATGCCGGCTCGAGATCATCGGCTGGATCAAGACGGTCGAGTGGCTGCAGTGCTATGAATTCGCCGCCGCGCCTGGAGGCGTATTGGAATCCGAGGCGCATCAGCGCGGCTCGGTCGAGAGCCTGTCGGTACGCGACGGTGAGCTTGAGGTCGAGGTCGCCGGAGCGAAGTCGAGCGTGAAAGCTGGGGAAACCCTGCGCTATCGCTGCGACCGGCCGCACATTATCCGCAACCTCGGCAAAACGCCGGCGCAGGCGACGATGGTGTGCATTCTGAAGGCGGCGGTGATGGAATGACCCGCCGCCGCCGCGGACGCGCAAGCGTCCTGCGGCGGTCGATGGCGGCCCTCCGTCAGGAGGAGTGCAACTCGCCGACGTGCTTTTGCGAGTAAAGCTGGACGCCGAGCTGCTTGATCAACTCAAGCTGCGTCTCGAGGAAGTCGATGTGTTTTTCCTCGCTCTTCACCACGCCTTCGAAAAGCTGCTCGGAAACGCGATCGTTGATCGAGAGACAATAGGCCGCGGCTTCGAGATACAGCTCGCGGGCGGCGAACTCGGTCTCTAGGTCCGCCTTGATGATCTCCTCGACGGATTGGCCGATACGCAGCGGATCGAGCACCTGCATATTCGGGAAGCCCTCAAGGAAGAGGATACGCTCAGCGAAATGATCCGCGTGACGCATCTCCTCGATCGACTCTTCCCGCCATTTCTTGGCGAGTTCGAGAAAACCCCAATTGTGGAATATGCGGTAGTGCAGCCAGTATTGATTGACCGCGGTCAATTCTGCGCGCAACCCGCGATTGAGATAATCGATGACCTTCGCGTCACCGCGCATGTCCGCATCCTTTCCATGAAAATAGACTTACGCCGCCAGTTCGTCGGCGCGACAGCCTTCACAATCGCCGCTCCCCGAGCACTCATCCAATCCTCTCGCGGCGTGCTGGTCGACGATGGCGACAATGCTGCGCACGCATCGCCCGCATTTCGCCTCGCAGCCCATATGCCGGAACACAGCTGAAACCGAAGGCCGGTCACCGCGTGGCCCAAGCGTATCGCGCACATCGCGGTCCGACAGGACGTTGCACGAACAGACGATCATTGCTTAGCCTAGTTTGGAAAGGTTGCAAACTACTTTCTGGAAAGGTTGCAAATTTCCCTTCTTTGGAAAGATTGCAAACTACCTTTCGTATCAGTAGGTTACAACATCTCCTTCCGTTTGCCAACTCCCGCGTGTCGCCTTTCGGACAGACCCGCGCCGATGAACTCTGATTGGCAAGGACCATGCCGGTTTATCAAATACATTTTGGACGGATCGGTCTCCCGGCAAGTGTCAAAAAAGGAGCCGCGAACGACGTCCGCGGCTCCTGATCTCGGGGCTAATCTTGGGGTAAATCTTTCCTACCAGTGACGGTGCCCGCCGCCGCCCCAGCCGCCGCCGCCCCAGCCGCCGTGTCCGCCCCAGCCTGGTCCGCCCCAGCCTGGGCGTCGCCAACCATAGCCGCCGCCCCAGCGGGGACCACCCCAGCCGTAGCCGCCGCCCCAGCCATAGCCGGGCTGCCACCAGCACCGGTAGGGTCCGCACACCCAGCGCGCCTTCTCGACGCCGGGGCCCAGCTGAGCCGCGGGCGCGCGATCAATCCCCGGCAGCGCGGCAGCCTCCGGCGCGAGTGCGTTCGAAGCGAGAACGAAAAGAAGCGCGGCGAGGGCCGGCTTGATTGGCGCCGATAGGGTTTTGACGGCTGCCGATCTCATGGAGCATCCTCCTCTTGAGAAATGATGGAACCGTTTTCAATTTGCGGCGAACGCGCTGAACCGAGGCTGAAACTTCCGTTCATCAGAGGGTTATGAATGTCCAAACTCCTGGGCGCGCTCGATCAGGGCACGACGAGCACGCGCTTTATCGTCATGCGCAGTCATGGCGGGATCATTGCCCAGGCGCAGCGCGAGCACCGGCAAATCTATCCCCGCCCCGGATGGGTCGAACATGACGCCGCCGAGATTTGGCGCAACGCGCAGGCCGTGATCGAAACGGCGCTGGCCGAGGCCAACGTCTCGGCCAGCGACCTCTCGGCCGTCGGCGTCACCAACCAGCGCGAGACGACGGTCTTGTGGGATGCGGCGACCGGCGCGCCGCTTCATCACGCGATCGTCTGGATGGATACGCGCACGCAAGCCGCCGTCGACCGGATCGCGGCGCAAGATTTGGGCAATCTGGTCCGCGCAAAAACAGGTCTGCCGCTCGCGAGCTATTTTTCCGCGCTCAAGCTCGCCTGGCTTCTCGATGAAATCCCCGGCGCCCGAGCGAGGGCGGCGCAGGGCGCGGCGCTGTTCGGCACGATCGATTCCTGGATCATCTGGAATCTGACCGGCGGCCCCGGCGGCGGCCGCCATCTCATCGACGCGACCAACGCCTCGCGCACGCAGCTGATGAATCTCGAAACCCTGAACTGGGACGAAGAGCTGCTGCGGATCTTCGACATTCCCCCAGCCTGCCTGCCGAAAATATGCTCGTCGAGCGAGGTGTATGGGGAATGCGTCGGCGCGCTCGCCGGCGTTCCGCTCGCCGGCGCGCTTGGCGACCAGCATGCCGCGCTGCTCGGGCAAGCCTGCGTCGATGTTGGCGACGCCAAGAACACTTATGGCACCGGCTGTTTTCTGCTGATGAACGTCGGCGAGACGCCGCGCATATCGACCAAAGGCCTGCTGACGACGCTCGCCTATCAGCTTGGCGACGCAAAACCGTGCTACGCGCTGGAAGGCTCGATCGCGATCGCCGGCGCTCTGGTGCAGTGGCTACGCGACAATCTCGGGATCATTAAAGAGAGCCGCGAGATCGAGGCGCTGGCGAGGAGCGTGCCGGACAATGGCGACGTCTATTTCGTGCCGGCCTTCTCTGGTCTTTTTGCGCCGCGATGGCGTGGCGACGCCCGCGGGATCATCGCCGGGCTGACGCGTTTCTCCAACAAGGGCCATATCGCCCGCGCGGCGCTCGAAGCCGCGGCGTTTCAGACCCGCGAAGTCCTGGCGGCGATGATCGCCGACGCGGGCGTTGAGATCAGCGCGCTGAAGGTCGATGGCGGCATGGCGGGGAGCGATTTGTTGATGCAGTTTCAGGCCGACCTCATCGACGCGCCGGTCGTCCGCCCCAGCCAGTTGGAGTTGACGGCGGTCGGCGCCGCCTATGCGGCGGGCCTCGCCGTCGGCGTTTACAAAGGCCTGGATGACATCGCCGCGCAGACGCGACAATCACGTCGCTTTATGCCCGATATGACGCCGCAGGAGCGAGCGCGCCTGATCGCATCCTGGGAAAAGGCCGTCGAGCGTTCGCTCGGCTGGGCGGTCTGACAAGTTTGAGACTTGCGCCGCTATTCGAAATCCGCGCTCAAACCGTGTTTTTCGAGCTGCTTTTCGACCGCGTCGAGAATTTTCTGCAGCTCCTCGATGCCGATCGGCGTTTCATCGTCGGGCGCGTCCCAATGTTCGAGGTCGTCGAGACGCACGATGAAATCGGCGTCCTCTTCTGATTCGCCGTCCGGCGGCGCGGCGGGGATGGTGAGCGTTTTCCCGGCGCGGCGCACGCGAATCGCGCCCTCCGTCACTTCGACCTGATAGCCGCCTGCGCGTCGCGCCATCGCTCCCTCCAGCCTTGCAGCTCTCATGCGTCGAGAAGTCCGGCGCGAGCGGCGGCCTTGCGCATGAGGGTGGGCAGTCCTTCTTTACCCAGATTGGCGCGCGCCGCCCAGCGGCAATCTGAGGGCGCCGCTTTGGCCCGCGTATGCGCAACGAACACCGTCGCCTCCAGGGCGAAATGGGTGAACACATGCGTCACCGGCTCTTCAAGCGCGCGCCACCGCGCCGCGCAGGGCGCGAAACCCGAGAAATCCGCGGCGGCGATGTCCTGCGTCAAAGGCGTCGACGGAAAGGCGTTCATGCCGCCAAAGAGCCCGCGCGGCGGCCGGCGCAGGAGCAACGCCTCGTCGCCGCGCCGCAGAATAAAGATCGCGCCGCGGCGTCTGGGCTTCGGCCGCTTGAGCTCGCGCGCCGGGTAGTCGCTCTGCGCGCCGAGGCGCCGCGCGGCGCAGAAAGACGACAGCGGACAGGCCGGGCAGTCCGGCGTTCGCGGCGCGCAAACAAGCGCGCCGAGCTCCATCAGCGCCTGAACGGAATCGCCGGGGCGCGCGGGGCTCATGAGCGCCGCGGCCTTTTCGCGAATTTGCGGCGCAATCTTGCGCGGCGGCGTCTCCATCGCGTGAAGACGCGCGACGACGCGCTCGACATTGCCGTCGACGGCGACGCAGAGCTGATCGAAAGCGATGGCGGCGATCGCCGCCGCCGTATAGGGACCGACGCCGGGAAGCCGGCGCAGCGCCGCTTCGTCGCGCGGAAAGCGCCCCTGATGCCCTTCAACCACCGCACGGGCGCAGGCGTGCAGATTGCGCGCCCGGGCGTAGTAGCCGAGCCCCGCCCATTGCGCGAGAACGTCATCGAGCGGCGCGCGCGCCAGATCATCGATCGCCGGCCAGCGCGTCAGGAAGGCCGCATAACGCTCCTTCACCGTCGCGACGGTCGTCTGCTGCAACATGATTTCGGAAAGCCAAATCCGATAGGGGTCCGGCGCTTCGCCCGCCCGCGCGCGCCAGGGCAGGTCGCGCCGATGGGCGTCATACCAGGCGAGCAGCGCCGCGCCCGGTTTGGTCGATCTCGCGCGAGGCTTTATCATGAAAGCGATTGATAGAGGGCGAAGCCTCGCCCCGGCAAGGAGGGCGGCGTCGCCGCAAGTCCAATGAGCGTCCCCATGCGCGCCAAAGGCTTCAAAGCGCGCTCGCTCGCGGATTACGTTGCGCGCGAACTCGACCCGCTCATCGCCGCGCGCGGCTTTGGCGAAGCCTCGCTGCTCTTATGCTGGCGCGAGATCGTCGGGGCGCGAATCGCGCGTATCTGCGCGCCCGCCTCGCTGCAGTGGCCGCCGCTGCGGCGAGCGAAGCCGGCCGACCCGTCGCCGAGCAAGCGCCGCGAAAAGACGCCGCGAGAGCCGGCGACACTCGTGCTGCGGGTGGACCCGGGCTTTGGACTTGAGGCGCAGCATCTCGCCCCGACCATTATCGATCGGGTCAATGCCCATCTCGGCTGGCGCTGCGTCGCGCGGATCGCGCTACGACAAGAAGCCATAACCCCCACAACAGCGTCTCGGCCGAGCCTTGGCCGGGCGCCCAAGCCTGACGCGGCGGCGCGCGCGCGCGCCATCGCGGCCGCCGAGGGCGTCGCCGAGGAAGGCCTGCGCGACGCGCTTATCCGGCTCGGCGAACGTGCGCTCGCTGGCCCGAGCGGCGCGCCCGGCGACGCTTGACGGGCGCCCCGATCCGCCCTTGCGAAGGCTTGCAATCGCGATCGCTTGCTTTTAGGTAAACTCCGCTTCATGCCGCCATAGCTCAGTTGGTTAGAGCACCAGATTGTGGATCTGGGGGTCCCCCGTTCGAGCCGGGGTGGCGGTACCAGCAAAATCAAATACTTAGACGTCGCGAGATATCTCAGACCCGCAAGAGATCGAATCAACTTCCTATTTGAGAAGCCAAACTCTTCCACTTTTCGTTTTCAATAAGTGTTGATCGGTAGATTTCGATGCGTTCTTGGCCAGCGAGATTACGAAGTGTGTCCTTTACGGGCTCAATGAATGGCTTTGGCATCCAAGGGCTGAGAGTGATGCGTTTTATGCCCTCCAGGGCGATTTCATATTGCTTTAGTTCGTCTCTCGCGCGCTCGTCTGTGAACACTACCCTGAATTCATGCTCATCTTTGAAAGGATATCTCTTCAGGAACGGAAGATGATCAACTGATACGTCTGACATAAGCGAATTCAAATCGGTCAATTTTTTATAGCTCACAAAGTCTGCCGTAACGCGCCCATCACCGCTGAAAGCGTCGGTCAAAGCTTTTTTGTCAAACTCGATGCAGACTCCGTCGCAGCCATGTGAAAATACCCGCCAGTGATGGTATGTCTCAGGCGCTTCGGCAAAGCAAAGCGCGAGCACGGTATTTGCTTTCTTTTGTCTTTTGTATTCCGCCAAAAAGAACGCATCGTTCCTATCATCCCAATTTGTTGGGTCGAGAAGGGTTATTTTACGGTGCGAGAGCAAATGAATCGTTGCGGCGAGGTTGGTGTACCGACGCAGTGACTTCGCAGACATCTAACCCCTCACAAGCTCGACCTTGACGAGGCTCTTAGCCACGCAGGACCCGCGTAAAGACTAGCTCATTTGACGAAACCAATCGCGCAGAGCCAGATGCAGTCGGATTCGCCTCGGCTTGGGCACGAAGCTTGAGCGGAAATTGCGGATAAAAGTGCTGGTCCTCCCGACTATCTGATCTGCGATGGCCAAAATCGACATCGAATTCCGTCTCTACGCGACGGATTTCGGCTTCGATGCTCAGACCATTCAGGCCAAACAGCTTGATCGCATCCAGCGGATTCCTGAAACGAAAGTCAAACTGTCGCTGCATCCAAGGCTTCCATGGCGAGGAAAGCCGGGTCTCTGCTGATTCGCAAATAGCACGCCGATAATTGTGACCGAACGATTTGACGGTTCGCGGCGTTCTGGTCCGCGCGGCAAGGGCGATCGCGCGACTTGCCGGCGTGAAGCGGCTCGTGACCTTCCATTACTCGCCTTGCTTCACAAGGCGTGGAGCTTGCGCGGGAGGCTCAGGACGCGTTTCTTAGCGGCTGAAAGCGTGTTCGGCAGCAGGAAGCAGTTCATGAAATTTTTTCGAGCGACGGCGTTCGTGCTCTTTGCAGCGCTGTTGTTTTCGGTCGCCGCCGTTGGCGCCGAGAGGAGCCGTTCCGTCATTCCGCTGACAGTGACCGAAGATCAATATTCCGGCGGGCGCATCTACCTGCCGGTCCGCATCGGCAATGTCATGGGAAACATGCGCCTTGACACGGGGGCCTCGAGCACGCGCATCAGGCTGGCGCCCTGGAACAAGGACCTGCCGGTGCTCGGCGCAAGCCTCTCCACCGGGGCGTCCGGCGCGACAATGCGCTGTGACGATGTGGAAGCGCAGAATGTCGAACTCGTCGCCGATCAAGGAAACAACGTCGCGCGAGCGAAATATCAACTCACGCGATGTCCGCCTGGCGACGCTGACGACCTTTTGGGGTTGGACTTTTTCAAAGGCGCACGATTCAGCCTCGATATCGATCGCCGCGAACTCGTCTTCTTCGGAGACGCGACGGCGAGCGGCCGCCCGAAGCCGTTTCGGCGGCTGGGACCCGATGGGCGTCTTGTCGGTGTCGACCTGCGCCTCGGCGCCACGGCTGCGGTCGGCCTGTTCGACTCGGGCGCGGAAGTCTCGGCCGTCGATCAGCAGTTCATACGCAAGCACAAGGGGCTGTTCACGGCGGTGAAGGCCAAAGCCCGCGCAAGCGGCGTCGGCGGAAAACGCATTTCCTTGCAAGTCTACAAGATCAAGTCGCTTGACCTCGGCGAAGATCGCGTCCTGCGCGACCTCTATGCGATCTCCTATGACTTCGGCGCCTTGCGCGCCGCGCTTGGCCGCGATGTTTCTTTCCTGATCGGCTACAATCTCATCCGGAGATTTGCCTGGGACTTTGATTTTCGCGCGCCGGATTCGCCGACATGGGACGCGAAGCTGAAATAGACGATCCCGCTGCGCCGCGCGAGCGCAGCGGGTCTCGCGGTACGTCACAGCGGCAAGCGCGTTCAAAAGTTCACTTTCGACGCGAGATAGAATGTGCGGCCCGGAGAAGGATAGCCGTCGGCGAGCACATAGTAGTCATCGAAGGCGTTGCGCACGCCCGCCGAGAATTTGATGTTGTCGCCCGGCGTATAATCGGCGTTGAAGTTCGTCAGACAATAAGCGCCGGTCCGATAATACCAATTGCCGTTTGTAATGGTCGTCCAGCGAGCGTCCGCGACTTCCAGGCTTGGCGTCAAAGTCAGCTGGGGAATGGGGCGGTATCCGGCGTAAAGAAACATTTTAAAGTCGGGCACGCCCGTCGGCTGAAAATTGAGGATCGAAGGCGAATAGACCCGGCGCCGAATGAAGGTGACATTGCCGCCGAGCGAAAAATCCTCGCGTACGAAATAGTCGGCCGAGATTTCCGCGCCCCAGAACCTCCCGCCGCCGACATTCTGCGACTGCGTGACATTGGCGCCGAACTGCGGCGCAGGCACGCTTTGGATGAGTTTGTCGACAAGGCTGTAGAAGACGTCGACCGACACCCGCATTCCCGGCGCAAGAAGACTGGACCAGCCGAGATCGAAATTAGTGGCGCGTTCGGGCATGAGCGTGGGATTGGACGTCGCGCCGCCAAAGCGCGTGCTGAAACGCTCGAAAAGCGTCGGATAGCGGGTTCGGCTCGAACCGTTGAAGTAAATGCGGTCCGTGTCGGTGTAGCGCCAGATGGCCGCGCCCTGATAATTCGGCGCCTGCACGTCGATGGGCTGATAGTTGATGACGCCCTGCGGAACGGCAAAGCCTTGCGCTTGGCGCAGATGCCGCCAGTCGTAGCTGAAGCCGGCCACGATATCGATGTCCTGCCTCGGATGGAATGTGTTCTCCACGGCCGCCGAATAGGTATCTTCGATGCTGGAGATCAGCGGCTGAGTGAAGCACGGCACGCTGGTCACGCAGCCCGAGCGCGTGCCACGAAAATTCTGACCGAAATTCTCCTGCCACTCGGAATGATTGTCGAGGCGATAGAAGAACAGCGCTTTCAGCGTGTCGATGTCGCCGATCTGCGTGCCCGCCTCAACCTCTGCGCCGAGCGCATAATCTGCATATGCGCTGTTGAAAGATTTCGGCAGAGACTGGCTGATGAAGGAAGGATCGTCGTAGCTGACGAGCGAATTGTCGAATTTGCTCCAATAGCCGCGCGTCTTCACATAGGCGGCGTCATTGAGCTGAGTCTTGGACAATAAATAGAGGTTCTG
The DNA here is from genome assembly GCF_000372845.1 of Methylocystis rosea SV97. Classification (GTDB taxonomy): domain Bacteria; phylum Pseudomonadota; class Alphaproteobacteria; order Rhizobiales; family Beijerinckiaceae; genus Methylocystis; species Methylocystis rosea. Next base: position 874,331 of record NZ_KB889963.1, on the reverse strand, counting down.
GACCCGCCAATATGGCCAACGCCAATAGCGCTGACCGCTCGATCCGGTCAACGGATCGGTCGTATGCAGCGGCGATCCTTTTTGTCCCTCTTGGCGGCTGAAGCTTAGGGAATATTCGTCGGTCGCGTTGGGCGTCACGCCCACGCGCGCATTGATATTGTAGTCTTGCGTATAGGATTGACCGCGAAATCCCGGTCCCTGAGCGAGCGTCGAGCGATAGCTCGCGGGCAGCATCCAGCCGTCGTAGTTCTGGAAGGTGCCGCTGAGCTGCGCATAATACATGTCTTTTTTCGTGCCGACGAAACCGTAGGTCATCGGCCCCAGGAATGTGCCGTCGCGACCAAAGTCGAATCGCGTGCGCCATTCGGCTTCAATCTCTCGGGTGGGTCTGCGCGTCACCAGATTGATCTGACCGCCCATGCCGCCCGGACCGTCGAGCACCGAGACATAGCCCTTGGCGATTTGCACTTCGGCGATGTCGGCGGTGAGAAAGCGCGCGAAATCGAGTCTGTTGTCGACCGGGAGATAAACGCGAACGCCGTCGACGGTGAGCGGCACCTGCCAGCGATCGAAACCGCGCACATAAATATTTTGCTCATTGCGTGAATTGCCGGAGATCTGACTGTTGACGCCCGGCGCGATATTGACAGCGCTGTCGAGCGTTGGCCGCGCAAAGGTCTCCATCTGTCTGTTGGTGATGGTGTAGCCGCCAAAGGCGTCGGTGTGCTGACTGGGCGTCGGACCATTGTCGACCTTTTCCGACGGAACCGCTTGCGCCGAGCGCGGTTCGCCTGCGCCGTCGCCGGGCTCTGCAGCGCGTGTCGGGACTCCGAGCCGGCGTGCGCCGACTTTGATCTGGCCGAGTTCGAAGGCTTTGGGCGCGTTCACTTCGATCGGCGGCAGCGGCGTCTGCGCGTCCACAGGAGTTGATAGCGCGAGAAGAACGCCGCCTGAAATCGCCGTTGTCGTCAGCAGCCTGGTCATCATTGCCCCCATGGACATCAGAGAGAGTTGAGGAAAGCGAGCAGCGCGTCGCGCTGGGGTTCGGGAAGATTGCGGAACGCATCGGCAGACGGTTTCGCTTCGCCGCCGTGCCAGAGGATCGCCTCAGCGGGTGTGCGCGCCCTGCCGTCGTGCAGAAAATCGGCGCCGTCTCCGCCTTTGCCCGCGAGGCCCAATCCCCAGAGCGGCGGCGTTCGCCAGTCTCTTGGACCAGCCTCGAAATCTTCGCGGCCGTCGGCGAGCCCATCGCCCATGTCGTGCAGCAGAAGGTCGGTGTAGGGATGGATCTCGACGCCGTTGAGCGCGGGCTGCAGCGGGAAGTCCGCAACATGCAGCGCATCGCGATGGCAGTCCGAACAGCCGATCTCACGGAACAGAATTTCGCCGTCCTTGACGCGCGGGTCGTCGAGATTGCGCCTGGCCGGCGGCGCAAGCGCACGGATGTAGCTGACGACCGCGTCGAGTTGGGCGTCGGTCAATTCCGGCGTCGAAGCGCCGCGACGGCATTCGCTGTGAGACGGCGCGCAGCTCTCGGCAGGAAACAGCGACGAGGTGATGCCGATGTCTTCGACGAAGGCGTTGGCGATCTGCTGCTTGAGATTTGGCTGATTGGCTTTGAGTCCGAAGCGGCCGAGCGTTCTCTGGCCGGTCTCGACGCTGAAGACGAAATTCGGTCTGCCCGCGCCGGCGAGAATTTCGGCTTCGGCCACCGACTCCAGCAAACCCAGGCCGAAGACCGGCGGCGCATTGCGCAGCGATGTCTTTGTCTCGGGTCCGAGCGGACCGTAAGCGAGATTGCGGAAGGCGAGCGTCGGCCGACGAAGCCTTACTATCGCGCCATCGGAGAGCGCCACATCAAATTCGGCGTAGTCGACGACGGCCTGGCCTTCGCCAGCAACGCCGGGAACGCCTTCAGGATTGAGCTGAGCGCCGTAATCAGGATGAACGCGCGGTCCGCCATGCGCGTCCTTTCCCTCGACGCTCAGCCTCGCCGCCATCGTGCGCGCGACGCCATTTTCGCTGTCTGGCGCGGCGCCCCGACCATTCTTGACGTGGCAGGCGATGCAGGAAAGCCGGTTGTAGAACGGACCAAGACCGACAAAGTCTGGATGGTCCTGCGAAGGACCGATGACCCAGGCCTGGCGGAAGATGCCGCTGCCCTTGCGAAAGCTTGCGGCATGTTCGCCGTCCAGTCCGTCAATTGGCCGGGTAAAGGCTTCGGTATCGGAACCGCTCGTCTCATAGCGCGCGGCGCCTGACAGCAGCACTGCGCATAGAAGGACGCCGAAGCGTTTCATGGCGCGGGCTCCAGGCCTTTGACGAGGTCACGCGCCTGTCGCCGCGCCGCGCCGATCTCCTCGCGCCATCGTGCGATTTGCTGCGCATCGATGGCGTCGCGACGCGCGAAGCGATCGAGGAAGGTTCTTGTGCCCGCGTCGCTTTCGGACACCGGAATGAAGCCGGCGAGTCTCTTCGCTTCGCCCAGCGGCGCCATGCCTTTCGCATTGCCGGCGAATTTTTTCTCGGCGTCGTGAATCGTGCGCCACAGTTCGGCGCTCTCGGCATGGCCTTCGACGATCGCCAGATCGAAGAGAAGCGTGATCAGCGGCGGCCGGCGGCGGCCGATCTCCGAATCGTAGTCGAGGAGCGTTGACGCCGGCAGCGCAAAGGGATTCGCAAAGCCCTTCGACGCGCTCTGATAGGCGTCGGGTCGCGCCGGATGCCGGCGGCTGTCGCGCTCCATCATCAGTCTCTGGCCGTCCGTCGACAGCAGGAAGTCGATGAAGGCCTGTGCGGCGGCGACATGCTCGGAGCCGGCGGTCATCGCGACATGGGCGGGCAGGAACGCCCTGCGCTCTGGATAGATCATCTCGACCGCCGCGCCATTGGCTCTGGCGATCTCGGCGAAGAAATCGATCGTCAGCGCGAGCGCCGCTTTGCCTTCGCGCACAGAGGCCGTCGGCGCGAATCCGGAATCGAGCAGCGTCGCTTCGCCGGCTATCTCACTGAGGAGACGCCAACCAGCGTCCCAACCTTCGCTCTGCAGAACGATGTCATAGAGCGCAGGCGAGAAGCCGACCTTTGAAGCGATCGGCATGGCGAGCTGGCGCGCATATTCGGGCGACGCGAGGTCGCGCCAGCGTCGCGGCGCGGAAAGGCCGGCCGCCGCCAGCGCGCTTGGATTCGAGACGACCCCATAGCCGGCGACATCATAGGCTTCGTAGAGGCCAGCGGGATCGGACAATTGTTGCGCGCCCAGCCGGCCGGGAAGCGCAGCGCGGTCGACTGATATTTTGCGAAACGCGCCACGGTCGCGAAGCAGCGCGAAATTCGCCGGCGCCGGCGCCCAATAGACATCCGCGCCCCCTTGTCCGGGCTTGGCGAGTTCGACAAGCGCGTCGCGGGACTGCTTCCAGACGAACTGAACGTGGATTTGCGGATGGCCGCGCTCGAACTCCCGCTCGCAACGGGTCGTCAGTTCTTCAGGAAAGCTCGTGACGACGGTGATCGTCTCATTGGCCGAGGCGCCGGACTGCGCAGCGCAGAGAAGGTTGAAAAAGCTTGCGAATGCAGCGACGGCGACAGCGCGGATCATGTGATCGATAACCGTTATGTAGATAGCTTACATAGTGATTGACTACAAACGAGCGGTACAAAAGTCAATGTTAGAACTTTAAGCAGCGTATGATCAGTACATGTGCAAAACTGTATGGACATATCGTTATTGATATGTTTTCAGATAACATAGCGATGTTCGACAAAAATAGTTATATATATCAAGATGATAACCGGACAAATTTCAGCGCCGTTTGCTGTTTGTTCGTATTGTCGGCTTCAATACAAAATGCGCGAAACGAGGATTCTCCGCCGCCTGGCCGGCGCCGAATTCCCTGCAACGCAAAGGGGTGCGACTTGGCGCGTCATTTGCTGAAAGGGCGCCGGAGGGCGCCCCATGCCAGGCTTTTCAGCAAAAGAATTCCTCTCCGACTGCAGCGAGCATTTCGTCATCATCCTCGGCACCAACGAGATAGCCTCTGCGGTCGCGGCTCGACTGACATGGGAGCGGCGCCGCGTGGTTCTCAGCCATGACGCACACCCGCCGGTCATCCGACGGGGCATGGCCTTCCACGACGCGCTTTATGGAGATCGCGCCGAAGTCGACGGCGTGGTCGCCGATCTGACGCAAACGACGCTGGATGTGGTCGACGTCTTGTCCCGGCCGGGACATGTCGCCGTTTCGCCTCTGCCCTTGACGGATCTCATCCCTCTGCGCGCGCCCGACGTTCTGATCGACGCCCGCATGCAAAAGCACCGCGTCACGCCGGATCTGCGCGGGATCGCAGGTCTCGTGATCGGGATGGGTCCAAACTTCACGGCGGGCTGGAACTGCGACGTGGCGATCGAGACTCATCCGGCGCATACGGGCGAATTGCTAGAAAATGGCGCGACGCTGCCTTCAGACGGCGTCGCGCGCGTGCTCGGCGGCGTCGGCAAGGAGCGTTTCGTCTATGCGGCGCGAGACGGCGTCTGGCGCACGCCGCTCGACATAGGGGCCCGAGTTTTCAGGGATTATCTCCTCGGCCGACTCGACGGCCTTCCCATCCAGGCGCCGATGGACGGCTTTCTGCGCGGGATCGCGCGCGACGGGGTGCATGCAGCGCGGGGCGTCAAGCTCGTGGAAATCGATCCGCGCGGACGCGCCTCGAACTGGACCGGAACCGACGAACGCGGCCGCGCCATTGCCGAGGCGGTGGTCAGGGCGATCGCTGAGTCGCGGGAGGGGACGGAGACCATCGCAGACTAGAGTAACGCTCCACTAACCGAACATTCATCTTAGCCGCGGTTGCCTCCGGCCGTCTTGCCCTGTATCCGGGCGATGAGGCGGGACGCAGGACATGGCCGAAGGCAAGATCGATGCTTCACTGGCGCTGCGGAGCGAGGGCCGACTCCTCGTTGGGCGCGACCGCGTGAAGCTTCTCGAGGCCGTCGCCCTTCACGGCAGCATTACCAAGGCCGCCAAGGCCGTCGGCTTCAGCTACAAGGCCGCATGGGACGCGGTGAACGCGATCAACAATCTCTTGCCGACGCCCGCCTTCATCACCAAGGCTGGAGGCCGCAGCGGCGGCGGCGCCGAAGTGACGGAAGAAGGACGCCGGCTGATCGCCACCTTCCACCGCCTCGAAGAGAAACTTGCGCGCATCTCCGAGACGATCGCCGAAGAAGGTCTCGCGGGCGCCGAGGATTTTCTGCTGTGGACCACGGGCATGACAATTTCCGCGCGCAATGTTTTTCGCGCCGAAGTGACTCAGGTCAAGAAGTGGCCGGTCGACGTCGAAGTGACGCTGCGCGTGTCGGAAAAGGATACGATCCTGGCAATCGTCACCAATGAATCAGCCGAGCGGCTGGGACTTTCTCGCGGGCGCAAGGCGCTGGCGCTGATCAAGGCGTCCTTCGTCAATCTGGCGCCAGCGGGGGACGCGACGCCGCTGCAGCGCAATTGCTTCCGGGGCGTGGTCACGCAGCGGATCGACGCCGAACGCAATAGCGAAATCCTGCTCGACGTCGGTTTCGGAAAGACGATGACTGCGGTGACGCCGCGCCACCTTGTTGAAGACATGGGACTGAAAGAAGGGGACGCGGCGCTGGCGACCTTCGACGCTGCGGACGTCATTTTGGCGGTGGAATAGCGGGTCTGCCGACGGCGCCAGCTCCAACTGGATACCGGCGCAATTCCGCAATAGTCTCTCGTCGGCGCTTTTCGCAGAAGGCGTGGACTCGAAGGAGCATCCTATGAAGCCAGTTTATTTCATTGCCGCGGCCGCATTATCTTTTTTTGCGACGAACGCGCTCGCCGAAACAAAGAAGCCGACGTCCAAGTGGACGTGCGAGGATTTCCTGGCGGTCGACGACCAATTTCAACCCAAGGTGATCTACTGGTCTTCTGCGCAGAGCAAGAAAGGCAAGCCGCTCGCAACGGACGTCGATATCGAAGGAACGGAGAAGGTCATTCCTATAATCATCGATGATTGCAAGAAGGCGCCGCAAGAGTCCTTTTGGAGCAAGCTCAAGGGCGCTTGGAAAAAGGTCGAGACCGACGCAAAGTCGCTTGGCAAAAAGTTGTAAACTACGTTGCGGACCCAATGGAAGGCTGAACAATGCTTGAAACAATCGCGGTCATCCTAATCATCATGTGGCTGCTCGGGCTGGTCTCCTCATATACGCTCGGCGGCTTTATCCACATTCTGCTTGTCATCGCCATCATCGTGATCATTCTGCGCGTCATTCAGGGCCGCAGCATTCTTTAGCGAACGCCGCGCGCAGAACGCTCGCGTTTAGAGGCCGGCGAAGGCGGGGAAGCGAGCGCAACGCTGTTCGCTGGCTTTCCCCCATCCCCGCTCCATGTCGACTCGAAGCGCACGAAGCGCGTCTCAAGCGCCCATTGCAGTCTGGCTTTTTCGGAACCGGCCAAGAAACGACGACACTCGGCGGAAGGCGAAGTCCCGCCAAGCTGTGCGTTGAGGCAAGGCGAAACGGGTCGCGCGGCCGCAGGGTCGCGCCACAGGCTCTCGCCGGGAAGAAAAGCGTAACTCAGGCTGTTTCGAGAGAGCTGTTTCAAGTCGCGGTAGGAAAGGTGGTAGACGCACGCGGCGCGCTGATATTCGTGCGTGAGATCGATTCGCGATACGCCCTCGTCGTCGGTCGATAGGGCCGTCGGCACGCCCGCGTTGCGATAAAGCGGGAATGGATGGTTCGCGCCTTCGACGCCGAGAATTTGCGCATTGGACGTGAGATTGATCTCGACCATTATTCCATCGCGCGCCATTCGCGCCATCAGACCTTTGGCGTCGCGCTCGAAGCCGATGTCGACGCCATGGCCGATCCGCCCCGCGCCGGCGACCTCGACCGCCTCGCGGATATGGAAGGTCAGGTCCTTGGGAGGCACGAGCCCCATTGTCAGCTCCCCGGCATGGAGACTGATCCGCGCCTTCGGGTGTCGGCGCCCGATGTCGCCGACGATCCGCATCTGATCGCTATAATTTCCCAGCGTGATTTCATCGTCCTCCGCTGCGACAAGGTTCAATCCGACGACCGGCCCGTCGCGCGAGGCGAGACGCGCCGCAAGCGCCGTCTGCGCAAACAATTTCGCGCGGTCGACATTGCGATAGACCTGGGCGAGAAACCGTACCGCGACGTCGCATCCGGGCCGACGATGAACCGTGTCGCTGCAGGCGAGCCGCCGGTCCTTGTCGGCGACGACGGCGACGAGGCTCTCCGCCGCACGCTTGACGAGGTCGCCGAGACCTTTGGCGTCGAGCGCCGCAAGCATTGCGTCGGGATCGGCCTTCCAGCCGATCTGCTCGCCAAGATCGCGCGCCTCGCCCATCAGCGGACTTATCATCAACTCGAGATACAAGACGTTTTGCGAAGCGGCGCGCTCGACAACCTCCGCGAGGGCGGCGCCGATATTGTTTCCCGTCACGTCTGAAAAGCGGAAAAAGCTGTTGAAGAACTGATCATGGCCGCTCACGCGCGCGGTGATAACGTCGCGCATCGACCAAGCGTTGACCGCGTCTCGGTAGGCCTGCGTCGAGCGCAACGCTTCGTCCAGAGGCGGCTTGGATGCGGCGTCGCAAGGCGGCGGCAGCGCGGCCTTGCTCTTGACGTCGAAACACCACCCCTCCGCGCGCGCCCAAGCCAATGCGCTCTCCGCATAGACGGCGCCCGCAAGGTGATTGTGCAAATCGGCGCCTTTCGGCATTTCGACAAGGAAGCTGCGCAGAGCGGCGCCATTGTCGCGCAGGGCTTCCAGCGCCGCGGACGTGTCGCTCACGGCGGCGGCGCTTGACATATCGCGCGCATGGACTGCGGAGCCGCCCCATGCGACGGCGAGGGCCGTGCAGAACATCCGCAACGACGCAGAGCCCAGCAGGATTTCAGTAAGCGAACGACTGAGACGCGAGGTCATGAGCAGCTCCGAGACGCGATTTATTGCGGCTTCTTAGCGAACCGCAACGGCCGTACAGCATTCGACGCCGCAAAATGATTTTTTGCAAAGGAAGCTTGCTCATTTCAGTCGATCTATGACAAGAGTGGCGCTCACAATCCCGGGGAAGCCAGATTTTGGCCAATGTCGATGTCGTCGCGCAAAAACTCAACATACAAGCTGTTTCGCATTCTTTTCATCAACTTTGGCCTGCTCCTCAGTCTCGTCGTCGTTGCGGAGATTGTTCTTCATCTCGTCTACAGGGGCGGCAATCCGTTTCTGGCGCCCGCGAGAAACGAATTGAGGGTAAGCGATCCGCATTACACCCATGGCCTCAAGCCCAATTTCCACGGCTTCGACGCCTGGGGCTCCAATAAATTTCCCATCTTCACCAATTCACTGGGGTTTAGAGACGCCGCCGTACGCAGCGTGCCGATGACGGCGGACCGCAAGCGCGTCGTCTTTATCGGCGATTCCTTCACCGAAAGCCTTGGCGTACCTTACGAACAGTCTTTCGTCGGCCTCTTCGCTCAGGCGTTTCCCGCGATCGACGTTCTGAACGCCGGCGTCTCGAGTTATGCGCCGTCCGTCTATTACGAGAAGCTCAAATATTTTCTCGACTCTGGGCTCACCTTCGACGAGGCCATCGTCTATATCGACATCTCCGACATACAGGACGAAGCCATTCTCTATTCGTATGATCAGAATGGCGTATTGCGGATGGGCTTGTTTCAGACCGGCTCTGAGGAATGTTCGCCGGTGCCGCGTCCGCCGCTGCCGCGCCCGGAGAAGCGGTGGTGGGAGAAAGTCTCCTATGTCGGGGAGTTCCTCGGCCAGATGCGCTATTCGGCGCAGTTGGGGAGAGCGATCGAACAGGCGAGCTTCGAGGACTTCGCGAAACCGCGCAGCGTTTATAGTCGTGACTACGCGCGCCCAAGTTGGACCTATAGCGACGATTCCAGCTGCTATGGCGCTCTGGGGATCGAAGCGTCAATCGACAAAGCCAAAAAGCAGATGGATCGCCTGCATGAACTTCTGTCGTCACGCGGCGTCGCGCTTTCGGTTGGCGTCTATCCCTGGCCGCAACAGCTTCTCTACGACAGCGAGAACTCGCGGCAAGCTCGGCTGTGGCGCGACTGGTGCGCGGGCAAATGCAGGAGATATTTCGATCACTTCCCCGACTTTTTTCAATACAAGGCGCAGAACGCTGATTTCCTCAAATCGCTGTATTTCTGGGGAGACTTTCACTTCAACGTCCGGGGCAACGAACTCCTGGCGCGCCAACTCATCAAGAATTACGAATAAGCGCGCGACCGGCCCGCGACGCCTTTGCAACCTGCGGAAATAACGCGATGGGAGTGACGCTCCCCAGGCCCGGCGCGGCGGACCGGCAGCTTGATACGCCCGGCGATATCCCTTAATTTGCGCCTTGAAATGAGACGATTTGGAATTTGGTGAAGCATCGCGAAGGTTTGCTGTTCGCGAGCCGCAGAGATGGTGAGGCGACCTGGGGGGGTCCCGTCTGAATGTCGCATGAGGACTATTCGAGAGACCGTTCCGCCGCCATGGGGTCCGATCGATCGTTCGGCCTGGTGATCGCCGCGGCGATCACGGTCATCAGCATGCTGCCGCTTCGGCACGGCGAGGCGCCTCACTTCTGGGGGCTCGCCGCAGCGCTTGGTTTCGCCGCGGCGGCGTTCGTCGCGCCAGCCAAACTGCGGCCGCTTAACCGACTGTGGCACCAGCTGGGCTTGGCGCTGCACAAAATCACCAACCCGATCATCATGGGCGTCCTGTTCTTTGGAGTGATCCTCCCGATCGCGGTGATTTTCCGACTGCGCCGCGCCGATCCGCTCAAACTTTCGTTCGACAAGAACGCGACTTCTTACTGGACCATGCGCAATACCCCCGAAGGGACGAGCGACATGAGCAAGCAATTCTGAGGGAGAGATAAAATGAGTTTCCTGCTCGAACTTTGGGATTATCTCAAAACCAGTAAGAAATATTGGATGGCGCCGGTTCTGGTCATCATGCTGCTGATTGGCGCGCTGATCGTTCTGCAAGGCACCGCGGTCGCTCCGTTCATCTACACGCTCTTTTAAGCGCGATGCGGATACTTGGCATCTCCGCCTTCTACCACGACAGCGCAGCCGCCGTGGTGGAGGATGGCGAAATTATCGCCGCCGCTCAGGAAGAGCGATTCTCGCGCAAAAAGCACGACTCGCGATTTCCGCGTCACGCGATCGACTATTGTCTTGAAGCGGCCGGCGCCACGCCTCAAGACATAGATTTCGTCGCCTTCTACGACAAGCCGTTCATCAAATTCGAGCGGCTGCTCGAAACCTATATCGCCTTTGCGCCGCGCGGATTCCAGTCGTTCAAGATGTCGCTGCCTCTGTGGCTGCGCGAAAAGCTCTTTCAAAAGTCGCTGCTGTTGAAAGAGATGAAGGCCTATTCGGCGGATGTTGACTGGTCGAAAAGGCTGTTGTTCGCCGAGCATCACTTCAGCCACGCCGCCAGCGCCTTCTACCCCTCTCCGTTCAAGGACGCGATCGTTCTGACGATGGATGGGGTCGGCGAGTGGGCGACGACGTCGGTCGCTTTCGGCAGTGACAATCAACTGACCATGCAGCGCGAATTGCGCTTCCCGCATTCGCTAGGCCTGCTGTATTCGGCTTTCACATATTACACCGGGTTCAAGGTGAACTCTGGCGAATACAAGTTGATGGGCCTTGCCCCCTATGGCGAGCCGAAATACGCCGACGTGATCCTGGATAATTTAATTGACCTGAAGCAGGACGGCACCTTCCGACTCGATCAGTCGTATTTCGATTATTGCACCGGACTGCGAATGACCAACGCCAAGTTCGACGAACTGTTCGGCGGACCGGCGCGCAAGCCCGAAGAACTCCTGACGCAGCGGCACATGGATCTCGCCGCCTCGATACAGGCGGTCACCGAGGAGATCGTCCTCAGGCTAACTCGCGCGCTCGCCAAAGAGACCGGCGCACGCAATCTCTGTCTCGCCGGCGGCGTGGCGCTAAATTGCGTCGCGAATGGAAAACTGCTGCGCGACGGCAGCTTTGACCAGATTTGGATTCAGCCGGCGGCCGGCGACGCTGGCGGCGCGCTCGGCGCAGCGCTCGCCGGCTACTATCACTACAAACAAAATCCCCGAAGCCTCAACGGCGGCGGCGACGCCATGCGCGGCTCCTATCTCGGTCCTTCGTTCCCGCAAGCCGAGATCGAGCGCCGGCTGCATGCCGTAGGCGCCAGATTCGAGCCGATGGCGGAAGGCGATCTTATCGAAGCGGCGGCGCGGGACCTTGCCGACGAAAAGGCGGTAGGCTGGTTTCAAGGCCGCATGGAATTTGGGCCGCGCGCGCTTGGCGGGCGGTCGATCCTGGGCGATCCGCGTTCCGACACGATGCAGAAAACGCTCAATCTCAAGATCAAATATCGCGAGTCGTTTCGGCCCTTCGCGCCGTCGGTGCTGCGTGAGGATGTCGCCGAGTGGTTCGAGCTCGAAGGCGACTCCCCGTACATGCTGCTCGTCGCCGACGTCGCCGCAAAACATCGTCATGCAATGACGGCCGAGCAGCAAAATCTGTTCGGCATCGACAAGCTCAATGTTCCGCGCAGCTCCATTCCGGCCGTGACCCACGTCGACTATTCCGCGCGGATACAGACCGTGCATCAGGAGACGAATCCGCGCTATCACGCGCTGCTTTCGGCGTTCAAGCGAATGACCGCCTGCCCCGTGCTCGTCAATACGAGCTTCAATGTACGCGGCGAACCCATCGTCTGCACCCCAGAGGACGCCTTCGGTTGCTTCATGGGCACGGAGATGGATACGCTGGTGATCGGCGATTGTTATTTGCGCAAAGACGATCAGGACGCATCGCTGAAGCACGATTATAAAGAAATGTTCGAACTGGACTGACCGAGTCTGGCGTTTTTTCATGAGCAGATCGGATAGCATTCAATGGCTGACTTCTGAGCGCGCGCGGATTTTTGCTCTCCGTCAGGATCTCATCTCCAAACACCGCTAAGCGATCGCTATTGGCGTTTTGTCGATCGGCGCCGACGGCTTGGCGACGCCGTCTATGCACAGGAAAGGAACGCCGCTCAGCTTGACGGATTGCGCAAAGCCGCGTCTCCTTTTTGAAGACTGCCTAAACGCCTGAGATTGCATCGAATTTTTGTTTATTGATGGAGCGGCAAATGGATTCTGATCGCGTCAATCGGGAAAGTCTTGTCCACCATCTTCGCGACGCCCTGCCCCTCTCCGCTCGCCCCCGGCCGGCGCTCCTTGCATTTCTGCGCGCGCGCGGCGCAATCGGGCGAAGCGCGCCGCGGCTCGTCGTCGTCGACATCTTCGATGCGGGCGAAACGCAGGGTCTGATGTGCCGCTTCGAGATCGCTGGCGAAATCGACGCCCTAAGTTTCGTCGCGCCCTTGACGCAACTTGCGCTCGATCGGAGGCACCCTCTGGCGCAGCGACTTGCCGAGCATCGACGGCATGCGCCGCGCACGGGGACGGCCTGAGACGACCGCGCCTAGAGCAGGTTCCGAAAAAGTTGACAGACTTTTTCGATGAGAACCTGCTCCAACCATTTTGCTTTTGAGCGATTCCTATCGATCACACGACTCCATGTGATCGGTAAGCGCTCTATGTTGTCTCCACCCGAACGACGCCCTCGGCGAATGTCGCCGTCAGCATGCCCGGGGTCGAGTGCGCCCGTCCGCATCTCCCCTCGCGATCGACGAGAATGAGGCCGCCGCGGCCGTCCACTCTGTCGACGAGATAGCGTATCGCGGCGCGGGCCGCTTCTTGAGCCTGCATCGAGCGAAATTCGACGAAGCAGGCGGCGGTGCGCGCCAACGTCGTGCGGATGAAATCCTCGCCGACGCCGGTGCAGGACACCGCGCAACTGGCATTATCGGCGAATGTTCCCGCGCCGATGAGCGGCGAATCGCCGACGCGGCCGGCGCGCTGGTTCACGACGCCGCCGGTCGACGTCGCTGCTGCAAGATCGCCGTTGCGATCGCGCGCGACGGCGCCCACCGTGCCGAGCTTCGCATCGGTCGCGTCAGAATGATCGAGCGCGATCTCGTGCTTTCGCTTCGCCTTGGCGAGCTGCGCGACGCGTTCTTCGGTCCTGAAGTAGTCGTCGCTTTCGATCGCCAGATGCTGCTCTCTCGCGAAGCGCTCGGCTCCCGCGCCAACAAGCAGCACATGGCCGCTCTTCCCCATCACCTCATACGCGAGACGCACCGGATTTCTGACGCCGCGTATGGCGGCGACGGCGCCTGCCTTAAGGGTGCGGCCGTCCATGATCGACGCGTCGCACAAAGCGTCGCCTTCGGCGTTGAGCACGGAACCCCGACCGGCGTTGAAAAGCGGATCGTCTTCGAGCAGCGCGACGCAGTGAAGGACCGCCTCTAACGCCGGCGACCCCTTTGCAAGAAGACTGGCGCCCGATTCAACGATCGCGCGCAAGGAAGCCTCATAACGATGCGGATCGCGAATCCCGCCGGCGCCGCCATGGATCATCAGAGAAACGTCGCTCATAGACCAACCCGCCGCTCGTCGACGCCTCTCGCGCCTGCGCTATAGTCTCGCACCTCAAACCTCTGGAGTGAACGCCATGCGCAACCCATTGCTTCTTTCCTTGATCTTCGCAGCCCTTGTGTCGACGGCGGCGTCAGAGACGTCGATCATAGGCAACAAGGATGGGAAGGATATCGTGACGGTGCGTGTCGGCGAAGCGTCACAATCGAAGCAGTCGCTCCCGATCTTCCCTGGAATTTCTACAAAGACCGCCGGCGCAAAGGGATTGTCGCTGCTAAAGGTCGTCATTCCTCCCGGCGGCAAGGCGCAAGCTCACACCCATAAGGGCCATGAGTCCGCAATTTATCTGCTGCAAGGCCGTGTCGAGACGCGGTACGGAGAAAACCTGGAAAAGAGCGTCGTGAACGTCGCTGGCGATTTTATCTTCATTCCTCCTGACGTGCTGCATCAGCCCGTAAACTTGAGCGACAGCGAAGCAGCGATCGCCATCGTCGCCCGCAATGACGGCGACGAACAGGAGCATGTCATTCTCCATCCGACGAAGAAATAGCAGACGCCAATCTACATCGCTCATCGCAAACTGCGCCTTGGCGTCTTGAAAGCAGCCTCGAACGCAAACAGCTGTCGAGGCTTTCCAAACCATTCATTTGCAGGAGGACAAAGCTCGCGAAAGCGCGCTTATGAAACCCCATGTTGACTGTCGCCCCATACGCCTTCTGGAGGCGTCATGATGGCTCAATGTCGATGCGGTTTAACAACGGCCATGACGCTGAAACCGAAAAATTGCAGGCGATGACGCCCAGGCGTCACGCCTTTCAAAACGCGCCAATGTATTAGGCGCCCACTCAGACATAGCGCTCAGGAGTAGTTCCATGCCTCGGTTTGCGGCCTTCCGAGACGATTCCGCCCTGGACCCCGGTCTGTCAGCGCAGAGCGCGTTTGTTCCTAGATCGGCAAATCCGCCGCGAAACGCGCGCATCTTGATCGTCAGCGACATGCGCCTGTTCAGCGAGGCGCTTGGCTTGCGTCTTGGGCAGCACGAGGGAATGTCCGTCGTCGGCGTCGTCGAGTGTGACGCCGCGCTGGCGGTAGCGGCTGATTTGGAACCTGATATTGCTCTGCTCGACGTCGGCGAGTTGGAAGGCCTTGCGATCGCGCAAGGTCTCGCTGCGCAGCATCCCGATTTGCGAATCGTCGCCATCGGCGCGCCGGCGTCGGCTAGCCCAGCATTGGCGGCCGCCTGTCCATCGATCGTCGGCGTCATTCCTCGCGAAGGGTCAATTGAAGACGTTGTCGAACTGCTCGCACGATTGACAGCGGCGCCCGCGATTCATCCCGTCGACGAGCGTCGGCCTATCGGCAAGGAGGCGCTCTCGTCCGGCGCGGACGCAGAGGACGCGCTTACCGCGCGCGAGCGGGAAATACTTGAACTGATCGAGCGCGGGCTGCCCAATAAGGAGATCGCCCGTCGGTTACGCATCGAACTCGGCACGGTGAAGAATCACGTGCACAATGTTCTGCAGAAGCTGCAAGTGCGCGGCCGTGGCGAAGCGGCGCACTCGATGCGAAAGCGCTCCCCCGCACATGACGGAGAAGCGCTTCATTCGCCGATCAATCGGGGACCGCTCGTGCTTGCGACTAAATAAGTCCCGCGGCCCGCAACTGCATCATGCGCTGGATGATCGCTGGATTGACCCTTTGCATCATCGCAGGATCGACGGCCCAAGGCGCTGGCGCGCTCAGCGGAGCAAATCCGTCGATCATCACGCGCGCGGGCGCCAGTCCCGCGTTCGCCGGCGCAGTCGCGCCCAAAGGCTGAGCCGCGGCGAGACTGGGCGTGCGCTCAAAATCCGGCGCGCCGGCTCCTTCGCGCGTGGAGTCGCCGAGATAGCGGACGCCCGACGCGGCCAACAACGAGAAGAGTTGCGCGACGCGTTGCTCATTGCGCGCCGTCCGCGCCCCAGCGAGGAGCGCATGGTGCGCGAGAAGCAGCGCCGCCATGCCGGTGACGTGAGGCGTCGCCATCGAGGTGCCGTCCCACGCCGCATAGCCCCCGCCAGGCACAGTGGAGACAATTGCAACGCCAGGCGCCGCGACAGTGATCTGCGGCCCAAAGCACGTGAATTTCGGCGAGAACATCGTCCCCGCGACAAGTTGCGGAACGACGGTCTGAGCATGGTAGCTGTCAGAAGGAAACTCGTCGAGTTTGCCCATCGCGGCGACCGTCAGCACCGTCGGCAGCATGCCGGGAAATTGCACGGGTCCGCTGGAGTTTCCGGCGGCGACGATGCAGGCGACGCCGCTCTGGCGCGCTTCGGCGATTTTCTGGGCGACGAGTTCGGAAGGATCGCCGCTGCCAAGGCTCATATTGACGACGTCGAGCTGCCGTTCGATGCATTCGTCGAGCGCGTCGATAAGATCGCTGAACCGTCCGCCGGGAAATACTTTCAGCGCGTGAACTTCCGCCCTCGGCGCAAAGCCGCGAATGCCGGCGACGCCATCGGAGGCGGCCGTAATGATTCCGGCGCAATGCGTTCCATGGCCGATTTGATCGTTCGACCAACTCGTCTTGTCGCCGCCATTGGTGAGATCGGCGCCCCGCGTCACATGGCGCAATTGCGGGTGCGCGCTGTCGCAACCTGAATCGATGATGCCGATCTTGACGCCGGCGCCGGTGAATGAAGGATCGAGCCGGTCGAGCTTCATGAGCCGCTGGCCCCAGCCAATCATGCCGTTTTGAGGAAAGCCGTTGAAGCGTTCGGTCAGCGGACGCAATTGCACCGTGTTCACGGCGCCGGCCTGAAGCGCTGGCCCGCGGAGCATACGATCCCAATGATCGGCGGCAGGTTTGACGTAAATCGCCTGGATGGTCTCGATCGGACCGCCGAACACGGTCACGACGACTTCGCCGCGCTCATTCGTGACGCCTTGGCCCGGAAAGCCCTGGCCATAGACATAGACGGTGGCCTTGGGCAGCGGCTTGCCACCAGCGCCGACGACGCGCAGCTGCACGTCGACTCCGACGCCCGCCGCAATCGGCATGGCTCCGTTGAAGTCGAAAGGACGGAAGTCGTCCGAGGCGCGTAGAAAGGCGTCGCGCTCCACGATGACGTTGGGCGGCGCCGAGGCCTGCAGCGCTGCGCCGCGCCCAGGGTCCATCTCGGCGACGAGAATTTCCGGCGACTGCGAAGAGGAACCGCCAGCGGAAAAAGCGGTGAGCCCGCGCGGCTGAATCCGCCGCACAATCTTTACGTCGGGGAGCGCATTGGCCAGATCCATGGCGGAAGCAGGCGCGAATCCTGGCACGCGCCGCGAGGCGATCATGAAGCGCTCGGTGGGGGCTATCGCCATCGGCTCGACCCGCGCTTCAGCGCCATTTGCTGACGGCGGGGACGGCTCTGGGTTGTGGCCATTCGGCGCAGGAGTACTATTGTCGGGACCAGCCATTTCGACTCTCCTAATAAATTCGGGCCAGCCTGCGCATCGCCATGAAGGACGCGCGCCGGCGCTAAAATGGTTTCAGCGGAGCGTTTGGTTCGATGATCAGGGTCGCGCCAAATTGTTCGCGCAAGTGACTTGCGCTCGCCGCAGGCAAAGCGACGACCAGCCTTGGTTGACCAGCCTTGCCGGCGCGCTGAAGAATTGCGGCGCCGGGAACAGACTGCATCGCCTGTTCGAAAGCGGCCAAATCCCCTGTGCTCGCCGCGTTGCGGGGCGCCACCAGAAATTGATCGATGCCGTTCGTTGCGCTCATGATTTCGCGATCCTGATCTCTTGAGGGCTTCCGGGCCGATGAATCGGCCCGGAAGCGGCAGCAGATCATCCTTCATGCGCCGCGTCGATTGCGTCGCTCAGACGTCAGCCGTACATCGGCGCCTGCATCTGCGGCACGTAGTAGACGGGCTGCGGCGCGGCGTCGAAGGGCAGGAAGCGCTGGGCCAGTCCGCCCACCGTGCCGCCGATCGTCTGACCGAGTCCCGCATTGCCGAAGCGCCCGCCGATGAAACCGCCGAGCGGCGCGCCGATCGCGCCAAGCGCATCGCCGACGATGCCCTGCGGCGCAAACACAGGCGCAGCCGTCTGGGGGACATAATAAGTTCCAGCCTGTGGGCCAGCTTCGAACGGCAGGAAGCGCTGGGCAAGTCCGCCCACCACATTGCCAACCGTCTGGCCAGCGCCGGCGTTGCCGAAGCGTCCGCCGATCCAGTTGCCAACCCGGCCCCCGACCGCGCCGAGCGCATCGCCGATGAAGCCCTGCGGAACGAAAACCGGCTCCGCCTCGAACGGCAGAAAGCGCTGAGCGAGACCGCCCACCGTGCCGCCGATCGTCTGGCCGAGTCCGGCGTTGCCGAAACGGCCGCCAATGAAGCCGCCGAGCGGCGCGCCGATTGCGCCGAGCGCGTCGCCGACGATCCCCTGAGGCGCAAAGCCGGGCGCAGCCGTCTGCGGGACGTAATAGGTCCCGGCGTAGGCTTGCTGCGGCGCGGCGTCGAACGGCAGGAAACGCTGAGCGAGACCGCCCACCGTGCCGCCGATCGTCTGGCCGAGTCCGGCGTTGCCGAAGCGGCCGCCAATGAAGCCGCCGAGCGGCGCACCGATGGCGCCGAGCGCATCGCCGACGATCCCCTGCGGCGCAAAGCCGGGCGCAGCCGTCTGCGGGACGTAATAGGTCCCGGCGTAGGGCTGCGGGCCGGCGTCGAACGGCAGGAAGCGCTGGGCAAGACCGCCCACCGTGCCGCCGATCGTCTGGCCGAGACCGGCGTTGCCGAACCGGCCGCCGATGAAGCCGCCGAGCGGCGCCCCGATCGCGCCGAGCGCGTCGCCGACGATTCCCTGAGGCGCAAAGCCGGGCGCAGCCGTTTGCGGGACGTAATAGGTCCCGGCGTAGGCCTGCGGGCCGGCCTCAAACGGCAGCAAGCCGCCAAGCACGCCGCCCGCGATGTTGCCGATCTGCCGACCGAGATTCTGGTTGCCGAAGGCGCGGCCAATCGCGCCGCCGCCTAATCCGCCCAGCGCGCTGCCGAGCGCGCCGCCGATAAAGCCCTGCGGCGCAAACATCTGATCCATGGTCACGCCCATCGGCGCGACCGACGGCGTTGCTCCGTTGTAAGCCATTTGCATATCTGATCCTCCCAAAGGGTCAAAGAAATCTGCGCCGCTCAAATGCAATGTCGCGTTTGCTCATCGACGCAGAGCAAACGATATGTCCTTCGGGAAGTCCGATATATGGATCGTTGGGCACAGTTGAGGATACATGCGCGGCGAACGCCTGGCGCGCTTTACCGATCACATGGAATCAGGTGATCGGTAGGGAATCGCTCAACATCAAAATGTTCGAGCAGGTTCTCATCGAAAAAGCCTGTCAACTTTTTCGGAGCCTGCCCTAGCGCCAACAAATCAATGAAGCGCGGCGTCGTCGAACAAGTGCCACAGGGATTTTTGCAGCTTACGGCTCGTAATATGCGCGCCGGCGGGGCGACGCTCAAGAACGAGTTTCTTGTCGTGAAAATCTTCCATGCCAACGCGATGGCCGACGCTGATCACCGTCGCGCCGGCGAGATCTTCATTGAACAGGCGCAGCATCGAAACCTGACTCTCTTCATCGAGCGCCGACGTCGCCTCATCCATGATGATGATCTGCGGCCTTTCCAGCAAGAGCCGAACAAAAGCCGTTCGCTGCCGCTCGCCGCCGGAAAGCGTTTGGTCCCAGCGCTGCTCTTCGTCGAGATGCTTGACGAGATAACCCAGGCCGCATCGCCGCATCGCGCCTTCGAGCATGTCGTCGGTGATGTCCTTGTCGGATATTGAATAGAGCATGGCCTGACGAAGCGTGCCCAAGGGGATGTACGGCTTCTGCGGCACAAAGGCGATGTGGGCGTCTTTAGGCAAGAGGATACGCCCGGAGCCCCACGGCCATAACCCGGCGAGGGCGCGAACAAGCGTGCTCTTTCCCGTGCCGCTCGGCCCCGCCACCAGCAGCTTTTCGCCGTTGGGAATGACAACGTTCGCGCCAGCAATCACGATTCGGCCATTGCGATGCGCGACCGCGAGATCTTCTAGGTGAATCGTGTCGTCGTCGCTGACGCCGAAATCGATGAACTCTTTCTCCTCCATGATGACGGCGATATCCAAACTCTCGAGCGCTTCTGCGAGTTCGTCGACCCGGTTGGCCGAGGCCATCCACTCCGCGACGCGCACCGAATTGTCGATGAACCAGTTGAAGGCGATCTGTACCGAGACGAAGGCGGCGGTAAGCTGCATGACCGCGCCGAGCGTGAGCGCGCCCGAGAGATATTTGGGCGCGACGAGCACGAGCGGAATTAGCGGCACGAGCGCGCCATTGGCGCTCTGCACGGTGGCGATGACCCCGTTGCGATGGATCTGGCGAATCCAGGCCGTGACGACGCGTCGATAGTTCTGCAGGACAGAACTCAGTTCGTCTGCGTCGCCGCGAATGAGCGCAATGCTTTCCGCGTTTTCCTTCAGCCGTGTGAGTTCAGAGAGGAACTGCGCTTCAGCTTCATTCTTCTGCGCAACGGCCGGAACCAGCGGACGGCCGGCGAAGTAGGCGAGGCCGCCGGCGATCGTCGCATAAACCACCGCGGCGAAGCCGAGATATCCCGGCAACACGAGGCGCGCGCCAAGCAGATTGAGCTCCAGCGCGCCGCCAACGGTCCATAGAACCCCGACGAAGGCCAATGCCGTCGCCAGCGCCGTCAAAAAGCCGACGGCGAATTCCACCAGCGGCTCGACGGCAAGTTGCACGTCCTTGGCGATCCGGTATTCCGGCGAGGTTTGCTCGGCTGCGGCGATCTCGAGACGGTAGTAGCGTTGGTCCTCGAGCCACCAGCCGGCGAGTTTCTCAGTGAGCCATTCTCGCCAGCGCATCTGCAAAGTCATGCGCGCGACAAGCGTTCCGCTAATGGCGAGGCCGCTGAACGCGACGAGGGCGGGCAACAGCAGCGTCGCCCAACTCAACGCTTCGACGTTCTTGCTTTCGAGCGCGTCGAAAAACTTGCGGTTCCATTCGTTGATGCTGAGCTGCGCCCCAAGCTGCAGCGCGATGCACAGGGCGACTAACCCCGTCAGACTCCATGCCCGTCGGCTCGGCTCGCTGGCCCAGAATCCCAGAGCAAGCGCGCAGAACTCCCGCCAACGCGCTCGAGCAGGCCGCGCCGCCTCTGCAGCTACGTTTGCCGCTATAGCTTGACTATTCACAGTCCAAGAGCCCCCTCGGCTCGAGCGCGCCGAAAGCGACGAAGGCTCTTCTCGAGCGGCTCAGCGGAGCCGTAATGCGCGTATCTTATATGGCGCGCCGAAACAGCTAGACTACAGCTTTGAAGCGGCCTTTTCGTGAAACTTGGGCGGCGTTGATGGGGATATTCCGCCACGAGCCGCTAGGCCGCGCGAGACGCCTTGCGCTCGAAGAACAGCGCCTGGCTGATCGTCGCCTTGACCGTGTCGACCTTGTAGGGCTTGCTGATGAGAAACGCCGGCTCGGGCCGCTCGCCGGTCAGCAGGCGTTCGGGAAATGCAGTTATGAAAATCACTGGCGCGTCGAAACTTTCGAGCATTTCGTTGACGGCGTTCAGACCAGAGCTGCCGTCGGCAAGCTGAATGTCCGCGAGAATCAACCCCGGCCGCTTGCGCGCCGCGAGTTCCACGGCTTCTTGATGGGTGCGGGCGACGCCGATGATGCGATGGCCCAGATCGCGCGCGATGAACTCGATGTCCTGCGCAATGAGCGATTCATCCTCGATGATGAGCACGTCCGTCGCGACGCGTTCGGCGATTTC
Source organism: Methylocystis rosea SV97 (assembly GCF_000372845.1). Lineage (GTDB taxonomy): Bacteria > Pseudomonadota > Alphaproteobacteria > Rhizobiales > Beijerinckiaceae > Methylocystis > Methylocystis rosea. The sequence goes on along the minus strand of NZ_KB889963.1, from coordinate 852,973 downwards.
CCGGCCTGCCTCCGTTACCAGCGCTTCGACCTCTTCTTCGGTCGCGCCCAGTATTGCGGCGGCGTCAGCGACCGAAAACCCTTCGACCGTGCGCAGCAAAAAGGCCTGTCGCGACCGCGGCGTCAGCAAGCTGATATTCCGCTGTGCCGCGGATATCTCGTCATCGGGCGCTGCTTCGGTGTTCAACCGGATCGACGACCAGGACGTCATGAAGAGGTGGTAAAGCCCGACCTTGGGCGACATATTTGATGGAAACGCATCCGGATCCACCACCAGCGCCTCGAGCGTGGCGACAACATAAGCGTCGCCGCTCTTTTGCGAGCCGCAAAGCGCCCTCGCAAACCGGCGGAGGTAAGGCAGGTGCACCGCAATTTCTCGGGAGAGGTTCATAGTTTCATCCTATGCCGCCCAGCGCCCAAGTCAATTCAAGCGCCCGCTGATATGTCACAGTGTTCCTTGCTTGCAATGACGGAACAATTAGTGTTCTTACGCGTTCCATCAAGGGAGGTCGTCGCTCGGCCGCCCCGGGTAGAGGCGGCCAGTCTCGGGGCGAACTCGGGGTCGAGAATGAGCCAACGCGAAAATCCTCACGACAACGACGGCCCCTCCCGCGACGCGGAACCGAACTTGAACAATAAGACTGGTGGTCCGGAGGAGGCTGATGCTGACAGCTTCCAGGATGCTGACGGGGCACAAGCAGATGGCGTTGCGCTGGACCCGAAGGTCCAAGCTCAGCTCGGGCGCGTTTTTCGCGCCTATTGCGACGATCTGATCCACCAACCTATTCCTGACAAATTCACTGTGCTGCTGGCCAAGCTGGAAGCCAAACAGCGCGAAAAGAAATGAGCTACGAGGCCTTCGGAGATCAGATGGTGGCGCAGATGCCCTATCTGCGCGCCTTCGCCATTTCGCTGTGCGGATCGCATAGCCTCGCCGACGACCTGGTTCAGGACACTCTGGTCAAAGCCTGGTCGCACGCCGATTCCTTTCAGCAAAACACCAATCTGCGCGCCTGGCTCGTCACCATTTTGCGCAACACTTATTTTTCGAGCTATCGGAAACGCTCGCGCGAAGTTCAGGACAGCGACAATCTCCTGGCCCAGCAGATCCCCGTGAAGGGTGGCCAGGAGTCGGCGCTCACCCTGACCGACGTTCAGGCGGCGCTTGATAAGCTTGCCCCCGAACACAAGGAAATTCTGCTGCTGATCGGGATCACCGAACTCTCCTACGACGAAGCGGCGGAGGTCTGCGGCGTGGCCATTGGCACGGTCAAGAGCCGGTTGAATCGCGCCCGCGCCAAACTTGCGCAGCATCTGGGCCTGCTCAACACGAGCGACATCGACACCGATCCCACCGTCTCGGACCTCGCGGCCCGGCGACCCTCCCGCGCCGTTTGACAGCCAAGCCTTCGCGTGGGATGCGCGATCAAGATTTCGCGCTATCTGACGGTTACGCCCGGCAGGGTCCCGAAAATTTTGGCAGCGTAATGACGGAAGGCCATAACGGTCGATCAGCCCGGCGGTCGCCGCCCGTGTCGGCGACGGCCAAACCATACCCGCGGGCGCCGGGGGTCGCCGCGCCGCGCGCTGCGCTGGCGTTCCTGCTGGCGATGACGTCTGCCGCCCGCGCCGCGGAAGGCGCGGCAAACATGATCGAGGTCTGGCGCCTGATCGTTGGCGCGCTCACGCTCGCGCTGGCGACGACGATCGCCGTGATTTTTTTACTGGTGAGGCAGCGCGGGGAGACGCAAAGGGCGCAACATGAACTCGCCGAATTGAGTCTGGCCGTGGAAGCGCGCGGCGCCTCGCATTGGAGCGACACCGGCGTTCCTGAGGTCGATGCGATCGCGCATAGCCTTCAGGACATGGACGAGCGCCTGCGCGAAAAGCGCAAGAGGCTGTCCGAGCTGAACGATCTACTGATGAAAAGCTCGTCGATCGTCAGCCGCGCGGGGGCGAATCTGCAACTGCGCGCGCTGCTTGACGCCGTGCCGGTCGGAATCATCATCGCCGAAGCCCCGAGCGGACGAATCGTCGAGGGCAATCACGTCATTGAAGCGATCTTCCGTCGCCCTGTTCGCTACTCGGAAAGCACGCAAGCCTATTCCAAATGGAACGCCATTCATCAGGACGGCCACCCGGTCGCGAATGAGGAATACCCGCTCGCGCGCGCCCTTGCTGGGGAGAACCATCCGCAGCTCGAGTGCAAGATCGAGCGCGGCGACGGCGCCTACGTCTGGATCAACATCGTCGGCGCGCCGATCCGCGACGACAAGGGGGCCGTTATCGGCGCGATCGTCGCCATCACCGACGTCGACGAGATCAAAAACGCGGAGATGCACAATCAGATGATGAACCGCGAGCTGCATCACCGGGTGAACAATTCGCTCGCGATGATCCAGGGAATCGCCAATATCACCGCGCGCACGGCGCAGGACTTTTCGAGCTTTCAGCAAGGCTTCTCCCACCGCGTCCAGTGTCTGAGCCGCATCTCCACGCTGCTCGTGCAGACCTCCTGGGAACGAACGCCGCTCAGAGACCTGCTCATGATCGCGCTGTCTTGTGGCAGCCACGACTACGCCGAGCGTATCTCACTGTCGGGCGAAGACGTGGAATTGCGCTCCGCGGTCGCCTCCGCCTTGGGTCTGACCATCAACGAACTGCTTGCCAACGCCGAGCAGCACGGAGCGCTCTCAGACGACGACGGTCGGATAGCGATCAGCTGGCGTATCGATCGCGAAGAAGATCGTCCACGTCTCATCTTGAATTGGACGGAGACGGGGGGGCCAAAGGTCGAACACCCGGAGCAAACCGGAGTCGGGCATTTCCTGATCACCAATGTGCTCGCGCGCCAGATGGGCGGAGACGTCAGGCTCTCGTATCGCGCCGAAGGCCTGCAAGTCGAATTATCCGCTGAAATTTAAGAGAAGATCCTCTGCGTGCGTCGTCATACGGCTTGCTGCGGCGTCACCCGCAAGGCGGTGACGCGATTCCTGATCTTGCGCATCACCTCGAAACGGAAACCGTGATAGGTGAAGACCTGCCCGGCTTCCGGAATCGCGCCCGCCTCGTGGATCACCAGTCCCGCGATCGTTGTCGCTTCCTCATCGGGCAGCTCCCACGCCATGACGCGATTGAGATCGCGCACCGGCACGGCGCCGTCGACCAGCACCGACCCGTCGGGCTGCGGACGCACGCCCTGCACCGCGAGATCATGTTCGTCACGAATGTCGCCGACGATTTCCTCGAGGATATCTTCGAGCGTGACGAGTCCCATCACCTCGCCATATTCGTCGACGACCAAAGCGAAATGCGTCTTACGCTTCAGGAAGGCTTCGAGCTGATCCTCGAGCGTCGTCGCCTCGGGGACAAACCACGGGGCGAACATCACCTCGCCGACGTCGAGCTTGGAGGCGTCGCCGCCTGCGGCGTTCAGCGCCCGCAGTATGTCCTTCGAATGCAGGACCCCGACGAAATTGTCCGGTCGCTCGCGCCAGAGCGGCATGCGGGTGAAGGGCGACGACAGCACCTCGCGCACGATCTGGTCCGGCGGCAGATCCGCGTCGATCGTGCGCATTTTGGTGCGGTGGATCATCACGTCCGAAACATGCAGCACCTGCAAATCTAGGACGCCGCCGAACATGTCGCGCGCGGCGCGCTCGACATTGCCCTCGTCATGCAAAATATCGACGGCGCTCTTTAATTCGTCATAGGGCGAGCGAACTGTTCGTCCTTGGCCAACCTCGACGCCCGCCAACGCGAGCACCGTGCGCACGATATATTCGACGCCCGCGAGGAGCGGCCCGACGACTCGCACGAAGGGCGCAATAAACTTCGCGACCCGCAGCGATGTTTCGTCGGGATGATTGATCGCCAGCGTTTTCGGCAGAACCTCGGCGAAGACAAGCAGCAACACGGTCATGATGACGGTCGCATACACCGCGCCATTGTCAGCCGCGACAACGACCAGCACGCTCGTGGTGAAAGCGGAGCCGCCGATGTTGACCAGGGTGCCGCCAAGCAACAGCGCGGCGATCATGCGGTTACGCTGGCGCAGCAGCCGATTGACGGCGGCGGCGCGCTTATCGCCCTCTTTTTCCAGCGAATGCATCCGGGCGTGCGACGCGGCGGTGAGCGCCGTCTCCGACCCCGCAAAGACCGCCGACAGGAATACGCAGACGATGACGATGCCGACCGCAGTCCATATGTCGACCTGCGGCGCGCTGGATTCGAGCCCATGCATGGCGCTATGTCCGCTTTAGCTCGTCTTTAAGAAAGCCAAGCACCTCATTGGCGTCGACGGATTTTGCGATAAACGCCTGGCCGATGCCGCGCAAGAGAATGAAAGTCAGCGCGCCGCGCTCGACCTTCTTGTCCTGATACATGGCGTCGAGAATGGCCTGGGCGTCGTCGCGCCAATCCGGAATGTCGCGGATCTTCGTCGGCAGACCGACGGCCTTCAGATGGCGTTCGACGCGCTCCGCCGCCGCCTCGGGGCACAGACCGCGGCGCACGGAGAAGCGCGCGGCGCAAGCCATGCCGATCGCAACGCCCTCGCCGTGAACCAGGCGCGCGCTGTTGTAATCGGTCAGGCGCTCGAAGGCGTGGCCGAATGTGTGACCGAGGTTGAGCAACGCCCGTTCGCCCTGCTCCGTTTCATCGCGCGCGACGATCGTCGCCTTGGTCTCGCAGCTCACCGCCACGGCGCAAATCTGTTCCGCCTGACTGTGGAACACCGCTTCCGAGTCGGCGTCGAGCCAATCGAAGAAGCGGGCGTCGCCGATCAGACCGTATTTCACCACTTCGGCGTAGCCGGCGCGGAACTCGCGCAGCGGCAACGTGCGCAGTGTGTCGACGTCGGCCAGAACCAGCGAGGGCTGGTGAAAGGCGCCGATCAAATTCTTGCCGTGACGCGAATTGATCCCCGTCTTGCCGCCGACCGAAGAATCGACCTGCGACAGCAACGTCGTCGGAATCTGCACGAAGCGCGAGCCGCGCCGCACGCTCGCGGCCACAAATCCGGCGAGGTCGCCAACGACGCCGCCGCCAAGCGCGACGATCAGATCGCGCCGTTCGATTCTTGCGGTCAGCACGTCGTCACAGACGCGGCCATAGACCGACAGCGATTTTGACGCCTCGCCAGGCGGAACGATGATGGTCGTCACACGCAGGCCGGCGTCCTTCAGACTCTGCTCAACCGTCGGAAGGTGCAGTCTGGCGACATTCTCGTCCGTGATGACGGCGCATGCGGCGCCGGGCGCGATCTCCGCGATATAATCGCCGGCGCGCTGCAGCAGCCCGTCGCCGATGATGATGTCGTAGGAGCGCCCGCCGAGCGCGACCCGAACGATTTCCTGGCGCCGGGCGTCGCCTTCAGCGCGCGCGGGATAGAGATGCGTCATGGCTTTGGCGAAACCTTTGCTTTGCGCCCGCTGCCGCAAGTCTTCCAACATCGGCAAGCCTGCGGCGAGAACCCCGAGCGTATCATCCACCATCGCATCCTGCGGGATTTCGCGCGACTCGACGCGAAGATCGGCGAGTTCGTATAGGGGGCGTCGCGCGTCCAGCAACTGGCGCAGCGTCTCCTCCGGATCTTCCGTCTGCAGCAGGGGACGATCATTCTTGCGGCGCACGCGTTTCAGCAAGGTCTTCAGATCCGCGTCTAGCCACACCGATACGCCCCGTTCGGCGATGCGGTCGCGCGTGCGCGGGTCGAGAAACGCGCCGCCGCCGGTGGCGAGCACGACCGGGCCGCCGTTCAGAAGCCGCATGATCACGCGCCTCTCGCCGTCGCGAAAATAGCGTTCGCCATATTTGGCGAAAATCTCGGGAATGGACATGCCGGCCGCCGCGGCGACGATCTCAGCGTCCGCATCGACGAAAGGCAGGCCGAGACGTGCGGCCAGCCTCTGGCCGATGGCGCTTTTGCCGGAGCCCATCATTCCGACAAGCACGATAACCCTGCCGTTCAGGGCGGCGCGCACGGCCAAAGCGCGCTCGTCACTGGACGCTTGCGGAGCTGGAAGGACGACGCCGGAGTGTTGCGGTCGAGTCATTGGCGCAAATCTAACCCGCGCGACGCGGAATTTCATCCGCGCCGGCGAGGACGCGCGAAAGATACGCGACCATGAAGGCGGGCAGGCGCGGGTCGGAAAGCGCCGTCAAGCTCGAAACCATATGCGCGTCCGCGAGTTCGGGCGCGCTTTCGGTCGCGATAAAGGCCTTCACCCTGGCGAGGAGGGCGTGCGACGGCGCATCGAAATCCAGCCTCTTGACGCAGGCGACATGCTGGCGATCGAATATCGCCGTCCAGCCGGCCGACGCATGCGCCTCCGAAGCGGCGAGGCCCGTCTCTTCTGCGAGTTCGCGCACAAGACTGCCGGCAAGATCAACGCGACCGCCCGAGACGACGTCGGAAGGGTCGGGGGTTCCGCAGGGAAAATAGAGCTGGCCGGCGAATGAGTGGCTTGGCCCCATTTCCCCGAGGAGATAGGCGCCGTCGCGCGCGCGCGCCGCCGGCATCGAGAAGCAATTGTATACGGCTTCGTCCGGCCAGCCGAATTCTCGCCAGGCAAGAAAGCTCGAGAAAGGCGTCTTGAAGAACGCCATCCGCAAGATGCGCGCGCCGTCTTCGCCGATCGCCCGCTCGACGCGACAGGCGAGCAGCACAGAGCCGTCGTAGAGCGCCGGATTGGCGCGGCGACGCTCCTCCCAATGGCGCTCGATGTCGACGGCCCGCTCCTCAACGAAGCCCCAGCGATGGTCGACAAAGCGACACTCGAGCCGATCGAACTCCACAATCTCGAGAGTCACGGGCGGACCGCTCCTTGGCGGCAACGACGCGCCGGGCCGTCACATCCGTACTCGACGCGACTGCGCGCGATGATTGCCGGATGTCGATTGGACTGACTGAATCGCATCGCACACGTCACGCGCTTTGTTACGCCTGCATCTGCAAAAGCGCCGTGCTGTCGCGAAATTCGACGATCTCGACAATGCGGCCGTCCTCGAAGCGCACGAAGTCGGCAAGCTGAACTTGGCCGCAACGGCCTGTGCCGCGATGACGCCACTCGACGATCCGACGCGCAGCGGCGGCGCCGCCGTCGACGATGACCTCGGGCATGGCGAGTCCGAGTTGCTCGAACTCGACCTCGATGCTGCGCACGATGTTGATCAGCGCCTCTATGCCGCGATGTCGCCCGGCGTGCGAAACCGTCGCGCGGTCGCCAACGAATTCGCACACGACGTCAGGCGAACACAGCTCACGGAACAGCGCGATGTCGGGCGCGCACGAGAAACTGCCCATGGCGATCAACCGGCGCGCCATTTCATCGCGCGAGAGTCCCGGGCTGCGGGGATTGAGAATGTCGTCGAGGCTTTGCGGCAGGAAATCGGCGCCGCGCGCGACGCAACGATGATCCCGGAACTCGTACATTTCCGAAACGAGTCCGTTCCGCCAGCGCAGAAAATGCGCCATGTCCATGCTGTGGATATGGCCGGTGGCGCGGTGGCGCCACCGGCTGATCCATCGCACCACGGTATTGTCGCCTTCGACAAGAACCGAGAGAACTTCCGCGTCGAGCGGTTCATAATCGACGTCGACGCGACGCAAATGGGCGCGAAGCGCATCGCGCCCGCGCCATTGTCCCGGCGGAAGCACGCCAAGTCGGGAGCAGCTGTAGTTCAACTCGACGTCTTCGACGAAATGTTCGATCAATGTCGAGACGTCGTACGTCATGCGGCTCCGTACAATCTCATGTACGCGCCGACGCGTTTCGCTCTCGATAATATGACTCGACCGCCCGCCCGGCCCGTGCATTCATCCCCCGCTATGGCGATGCATTTGTCGATGCGTGATGCGCCGATTGCGCCTCGGTAACGCCCCAAACCCGAGTGCGCGCTCGCCTTTTTGGGAAATCATTATGCGCTAATTGCGGTCCTTGTCGACCAACTTATTCTTGCCGATCCAGGGCATCATGCCGCGCAAGCGAAGGCCGACCTCTTCGATTGGATGCGCGTTATTTCGCGCGCGAGTGGCCTTAAAGGAGGTCTGGCCGACTTTGTTCTCCAGCATCCAATCGCGCGTGAATTTGCCCGCTTGAATATCGTCAAGCACACGCTTCATCTCCGCCTTAGTGTCCTTGGTGATGATGCGCGGACCGGTGACATATTCGCCATACTCGGCCGTGTTCGAAACCGAATAGTTCATGTTGGAGATGCCGCCCTCATAGATGAGGTCGACAATCAGCTTCACTTCATGAAGACATTCAAAATACGCCATTTCCGGCGCATAGCCGGCTTCGACCAGCGTCTCGAATCCGGCGCGGATCAATTCCACGAGACCACCGCAGAGCACGACCTGCTCGCCGAAAAGATCCGTTTCGCATTCTTCGCGAAAGGTCGTTTCGATGATGCCGGCGCGGCCGCCGCCGATCGCCGCAGCATAGGACAGCGCGATCTGCTTGGCGTTGCCGGAAGCGTCCTGATGCACAGCGATCAGGCAGGGCACGCCGCCGCCCTTGAGATATTCGCCGCGCACCGTATGGCCCGGGCCTTTCGGCGCGATCATGGCGACGTCGATATCCTTGCGCGGCTCAATCAGGTTGAAATGGATGTTGAGGCCGTGGGCGAAGAGCAGCAGCGCTCCCGGCTTCAGGTTCGGCGCCATCTCATTGGCGTAGATCTCGCCCTGCAGTTCGTCGGGCGTCAGCATCATGATGACGTCGGCCCATTTGGAGGCCTCCGTGACGGTCATGACCTTCAGGCCGGCGCCCTCCGCCTTGGCGGCCGAGGCGGAGCCGGGGCGCAGCGCGACCGCGACCTCCGCGACGCCGGACTCCTTGAGATTTAGCGCATGCGCGAAGCCCTGGCTGCCGTAGCCGACGATGGCGACTTTCTTGCCTTTGATCAAATTGATGTCGGCGTCCCGATCGTAATAAACGCGCATGTGCTCTGCTTCCTTGATGTGCGTGCGCTCTTGGGGGAACGGCGCGCCCCGCGCGCCGTCGAATTCGCTGGCGGGCTCCTTCTACGCGGGCCGCCCGGCAAGGTCAAAATTCTCGAGCCTTAGATCGGATCGGGCCCGCGCGAGATGGCGGCGACGCCTGTGCGGGAGACCTCGACGAGCCCGATCGGACGCATCAGGTCGATAAATTCATCAATCTTCTGCGGTTTGCCGGTCAATTCGAAAATAAAGCTCTCGGTCGTCGCGTCGACGATACGGGCGCGAAAGGCTTCGGCGAGCTGTAGCGCGAAGGTGCGGTGCTCGCCGCGACCTTTGACCTTGACCATGGCGAGTTCGCGTTCGAGCGAACGCATCGACATGGTGAGGTCGGTCACCTGATGCACGGGGACGAGTCGCTCGAGCTGATGATGGATCTGGTCGATCGTCTCCGGCGCGCCGGAGGTCAATATGGTGATCCGCGAGAGATGTTCGGCGTGGGCGACCTCGGCGACCGTGAGGCTCTCGATATTGTAGCCGCGGCCGGAAAACAGGCCGACGACGCGCGCCAATACGCCCGGCTCATTGTCGACGAGCACGGACAGCGTATGCGACTCGACCTTGGCGTTCGGCGCGGCGGCGGAATAGGGAGAAGGCGGAGAAGCAGGAGCGTTCATCTTTTTTCCTGAGCGGTCGGCAGATCGGCGGTCGGCAGTCGATTGCAGCGCTGCGACTGCCGATCGCCGAAACCCGACCGTCTAAACAAGCATCTTTCCTTTTTCGTCGATGACCGCGCCGATCTCTATCCCGGCGTCGTCGGAAAGATCGGCGAGCAGCATGTCGTTATGCGCCTTGCCGGAGGGGATCATCGGGAAGCAATTCTCGACCTTGTCGACGACGCAGTCGAAGATCACCGGTCCGTCATAGTCGAGCATCTCCTGGATCGCGGCGTCGAGCGAGGCGGGATCAGAGCAGCGGATGCCCTTGGCGCCGAACGCCTCAGCAAGCTTGACGAAATCGGGCAGCGCCTCGGAGTAGCTATGGGAATAGCGCCCGCCATGCAGCAGCTCCTGCCACTGGCGCACCATGCCCATATATTCGTTGTTGAGGATGAAGATCTTCACCGGCAGGCGATATTGGATCGCCGTCGACATTTCCTGAATGCACATCAGAATGGAGGCTTCGCCGGCGATGTCGATCACCAGCGAACCGGGGTGCGCGAGCTGCGCGCCGATCGCCGCCGGCAGGCCGTAGCCCATGGTGCCGAGTCCGCCCGAGGTCATCCAGCGGTTCGGCTCTTCAAAATGATAATGCTGGGCGGCCCACATCTGATGCTGCCCGACTTCTGTCGTGACGTAGACGTCGCGATCCTTGGTCAGCGCATAGAGCCGTTGCACCGCATGCTGCGGCTTGATCGCCGCGTCCGAATTGCGGAACGCCAGTGACTTGCGCGCCCGCCACTCGTTGATCATCGCCCACCAATGGTCGAGCGGCTGCTTGTCGGCGCTCATCGCCTCGGCGCGCCACAGGCGCACCATGGCTTCGAGCACATGGGCGCAATCGCCGACGATGGCGAGATCGACCTTGACGTTCTTGTTGATGGACGAACGATCGATGTCGATGTGGATCTTTTTCGAGCCCGGCGAAAAGGCGTCGAGACGTCCGGTGATGCGGTCGTCGAAACGCGCGCCGACCGCGATCATCAGATCGCAGTCGTGCATGGCGTGATTGGCTTCCCAGGTGCCGTGCATGCCCAGCATGCCGAGCCAGTTTTCGCCCGACCCCGGATAGGCGCCGAGCCCCATCAGCGTCGAGGTGATGGGAAAGCCCGTCAGGCCGACGAGTTCGCGCAGCAGGGTCGAGGCTGCGGGTCCTGAATTAATGACGCCGCCGCCGGTGTAAAAGATCGGACGCTTCGCCGCCGCCATCATGCGCACGGCCTGCTGCATCGCCTCCATGTCGGCGTCGAGCTTGGGATGATAGGTCTTGTGCGCGGCGCTGCGCGGCGGGGCGTAGACGCCGCGCGCGAACTGCACGTCCTTGGGGATGTCGATGACCACCGGTCCCGGCCGGCCGGACGAAGCCACATAAAAGGCTTCATGCAGCACGCGCGGCAGATCGGCGATGTTCTTGACGAGATAATTGTGCTTCGTGCAATGGCGGGTGATGCCGACCGTGTCGCATTCCTGAAAGGCGTCGGAGCCGATGAGATGCGTCGGCACCTGCCCGGTGATGCAGACGAGCGGGATCGAATCCATCAGCGCGTCGGTGAGGCCCGTCACCGTATTGGTGGCGCCCGGTCCCGAGGTGACGAGCAGCACGCCGACCTTGCCCGAGGAGCGCGCATAGCCTTCCGCGGCATGGGCGGCCCCCTGCTCATGGCGCACGAGAATGTGCTGCACCTTCTCTTGCTGGAAGAGCACGTCATAGATCGGAAGGACGGCGCCGCCCGGATAGCCGAAAAGAATCTCCACGCCCTGATCCTTCAGGGCTTCGACCACCATTTCGGCGCCGGACATTTCCTTCGACATCATCATTTTCCGTCTTGCTTTTCGCGGCGGGCGACTAGGATGTTTTTTGTCTTCGGGCAACAAAAAAGGCCCTCTTGGGGCCTTGGGTCAAGCGCCACTGGCGGAGGCCGGGCCTAGCCCAGCTCCATCCTTGGCGCTTCAAATACGAGAATTGCGCGCATTCCGCGTTCCGCCCTTTTGTTCACAGCCGACGTTACGGGAGGCGCGGCGGAGAATCAAGGGCGGAGAGTGACTCTTCAGCGGGCGATCCATCCGCCGTCGACGACGAGGAGGTGGCCAACGATGAAGCGCGCCTGTTCGGAGCACAGGAACAGCACGGCCTCGGTCAGCTCCTCGGCCTTGCCCATCCGCCCGATCGGAAACAGCTTCCCAGCCTCCTCGGGGCTGATGTGCTCCTTCTCCATCCATTGGTGGAAGACGTCGCCAGGGGCGTCGATCCCGCAGGCGCAAATGGCGTTGACGCTGATATTGTCCTTGGCGACCTCGAGCGCGACCGTCTTGGTCAGGCCGTCGACGCCGCCCTTGGAGGCGGCATAGGCGCCCTCTGCAGGGTTGCCGGTGAGGCTGCCGGTGATCGACGACTGGTTAACGATGGCGCCGCCGCCGTTTTGGCGCATCTGGCGGATCTCATGCTTCATGCAGAAGAACACGCCGCGCAGATTGACGTCGATGTGGAAATTGAAGCCCTCTTCCGTCTCCTCGACGATGGGCTTGAAGCGTACGACGCCGGCGTTGTTCACCGCGCAGTCGAGGCGGCCATAGGCCTTGACCGTCTCCGCGACCATGGCTTCGACGTCCCGCTCGATCCGCATATCTGCGAGCGTGAAGAGCCCCTCGCCGCCTGCCGCGCGGATCATGTCGAGAGTCTCGCGCCCGCCAGCCTCGTCGATATCGGCAAGCGCGACCCTCGCCCCCTCGCGGGCGAAGGCGAGCGCCGTGACCCGGCCAAGACCTCTCGCTGCGCCAGTAACGAGCGCAACTTTCCCATCAAATCGTGCCATGAACCCCTCCGCGCCTGAGCGGAAGCTTTCACCCGACGCCGTCGCGGTCAAGCTCGTAAGAGGCGATAATTCGAGGCGGTCACGCGCCTTCGGCGGCGAGCACGCGCTTTACGCCTTCGTCCGCCGCCATCATGTCATGGTGTTTCTGAATGTTGGGGTATTTCGACAAGCCGTCCTCCAGCAGCGACGCGCCCCAGCGCTCCATCGGGAAGACATAGGCGTCGAGATAGCTCAACTTGTCGCCGGCCATGAAGCGGCGACCCGCAAGATGCGCTTCGACAATATCGAATTTCTTGCGCACCAGGGCCTTTGCGGCTTCGCGCACATTGTCGAACTGCTCCTTCTCCCGAGCGCGCGTATAGCGGTCCGGCAAAAACAGCGGGAAAAAGGCCGGGTGGAGATCGCCGGTAATGAAGGAGGACCAGCGATCGGCCTCGGCCTCGTCGCGCGGCGACCCGTCGGGGGCGATCCCCGCCTGCGGGAAGCGGTCGGCGAGATAGCGCAGCACGGCCGCGGCCTGGGTCAGGATCCAGCCTTCGCCGGTGTCGAGCGCGGGCACTGCGCCTGCCGGATTGATCTTCAAATATTCCTTATCGCCGAACTCGACCGGCTTGGTTTCGTAGGGTTCGCCAATCCATTCGAGCGCGATATGCGGCGCGAGCGAACACGCGCCTGTATGATAGTAGAGCGTGAGCATGAGGGCCTCCGGTTGAGGGCGTCGCTCTTAGAATAGGGCGGCGGCCCGCGTGAGGGTCGCGTCTACCCCTCGCCGCAGTCGAGAATCCAGGTTTTGTCGCAGAAGGCGACATAGAGGCGCTCCTGCCCGAGCGCCGCCCCGAGCTCGCCGGCCAGTTCGTTCAGCATCGCCTCGATCTGCGCGTCGGGAAGGCCGCCGAGATAGGCGTGCACCGCTTCCCCGGTGAGGATCGCGACCGGCTCGCGGTCGGAACCGACCGTGCCGTCGTCCCTGGGCCAGGCGTAGGTCACCTCGCCGCGGGTGAACATGCCTGAGAGCGCGGGCTGGCCCGCTTCGACGCGGCGGCGCATCCAGGCGTGCGCGCAGCGCACCGCTTCGGAAACGTCATAGACGCGGCCCTCCGCCTCCCAGCCCTCGCGCAGCCCGACGGTGATGCGGAAATCCCGCCGCGGCCCGCGTGAGCCGTCAACGAGGTGATAGACGCGCTTGCTCATGAGCGGAAGGTAAGGCGCCGGATGCACGCAAGAAAGGCTGGCGAACCGAGATAACGCCGCCGCGCCTATGGGTCTTCGAGAGCGCCCCTGGGCGATGTCGAACGCGATTTACCATTCGTCGAGGTCGCGTGGGCGCGATGGCTGGTCAGCGCTTGCCCGTCCATGTGGACGCCAGCTTTTGCAGAGCCTTATCCGCTTCCTGCTCAGCCTCGCGCTTGGTCGCGTAGGAATGTGGCGACCGCAGATGAATCTGTGACCCCTCGCAGACAGTCCAACGGAACCGCTCAGCGTAGAGTGGGTCAGGCTCGATTCTGGATGTAAACAGATCTATTTCGCGCATGGCTACATTATGCGCGCGGCCGCCTGTTTATTCCAGAGCGCTGACGAATGTCATAATCAAAACTGTTCGGACGATCGCATAAAATCCGAGTGCCCATAACACGTGCATTCGCTCCACGGCCGGCTCATGGAGGCTCCGATGCCCATCCCTGTCTGGGTCCTGCTCGGGTTCGCGCTCTGAACTCTGCTGCTGCTCTTCACGACCGTCGGCGTTTATCGCTGGAGCCGGATCTTGACCGGTCGCACGGCGATCTCCGACTGGCGCGCCGACGAGCCGCAAGGCGGCGAATGGTATCGCCGCGCTGTGCGCGCCCATATGAACTGCGTCGAGAACCTGCCCGTCTACGGCGCGATTGTCGTCGCGATGCTCGCCGCGCGCGTCGCGAGCCCGATCCTCGATGCGCTGGCGATCATCATCCTTATCGCGAGGATCTGCCAGAGCGCGGTTCATCTGCTCTTCGAGCAGACGAATGTCGTCGCCTCGGTCCGCTTCGCCTTTTACTTCGCGCAAGCGATCTCAATGCTCGCGATGGGCGCGCTGATCGCGATTTTGGCGCAGGGGTGACGAGAAGCTTCAGTCTCTGAGCCGGCAGCTCATGAGAGCGTGGATGCCCGCGACAAGCCCGGGTATGACGCGGAGAAGCTGCGGTTCAACGTTTAAGTCGTCGCGCGTTCATGGCGGCGAAATTTTTCACCGTCATGGCCGGGCTTGTCCCGGCCATCCACTGTGCGCGGCGCTCGCCCTTACCCTTCCAGCAACCGGCGCGCGATGACCTGCGCCTGAATTTCCGCGGCGCCTTCAAAAATGTTGAGGATGCGGGCGTCGCAGAGAACGCGCGAGACCGGATATTCGAGCGCGAAGCCGTTGCCGCCGTGGATCTGCAGGGCGTTGTCCGCCGCCGCCCAGGCGACGCGGGCGCCAAGCAGCTTCGCCATGCCCGCCTCGAGATCGCAGCGCTTGCCCTCGTCCTTCTCGCGCGCGGCGAAATAGGTGATCTGGCGGGCGACATGAATCTCGATCGCCATCGAAACGATCTTGTTGAAGACGCGAGGGAAGGAGAACAGCGGCTTGCCGAACTGAATGCGCTCCTTGGCGTATTTCAATCCGAGGTCGAGGGCGCATTGGGCGACGCCGAGCGCGCGCGCCGCCGTCTGGATGCGCGCCGACTCGAAGGTCTCCATGAGCTGCTTGAAGCCCTTGCCCTCCTCGCCGCCGAGAAGATTTTCCGCCGGCACTTCGAAATTGTCGAAGCCGATTTCGAACTCCTTCATGCCGCGATAGCCGAGCACTTCAATCTCGCCGCCGGTCATGCCCTTGGCGGGAAACGGATTCTCGTCCGTGCCGCGCGGCTTCTCGGCGAGCAGCATCGACAGGCCCTTATAGCCCTTCTCATTCGGATTGGTGCGCACGAGCAGCGTCATGACATCGGCGCGCACCGGATGGGTGATCCAGGTCTTGTTGCCGAACACCTTGTAGACGCCGCCCTCGAGCGTGGCGCGAGTCCGCAGCCCCGCGAGATCGGAGCCGTTGTTGGGCTCGGTGAAGACGGCGGTCGGTAGGATGTCGCCAGCGGCGATCTTGGGGAGATATTTCTCCTTCTGCGCCTCTGTCCCGCCGACCAGGATCAGTTCCGCCGCGATCTCCGAACGCGTGCCGAGCGAACCGACGCCGATGTAAGCGCGCGACAGCTCCTCGGAGACGACGCACATGGCGATCTTGCCCATGCCGGAGCCGCCAAACTCCTCCGGAATCGTCAGGCCGAAGACGCCGAGTTCGGCGAGGCCGGAGATGACGTCCAGCGGGATGTAGTCATTTTTCGAGTGCCAGTCGTGCGCATAGGGCGTGACATTCGCCGAGGCGAATTTGCGCATCTCGCTGCGGATCGCCTCCAGCGTCTCGTCGAGGCCGGAGGCGCCGATGGTTTCGGCCGCCGCGTGGTGATCGATGAGTTCGGCGAGGCGGGCGCGGTTCGCCGGCGTGTTTCCGGTGAGGATCAGCCGGTCGATGGAGGCGGGGCGCCGCGCGACGATCTGCTGGCTTGAAAGCCCGAAATCCGAGAGCCGGACGATCTCGCCCTGGCTCATCGGAATGCCGCCATAGACCTGGGCGAGGAATTCGGCGAAGCCGATCTGGTTCAAAAGCTCTTCGGTTTCGCCATATGCGCCTTCCGCCGAGAGGCGTTCGGCATAGTCGATGAGTTCGCGCAGGCCCTGAATATAGGTCGCGAGCCAGGCGAGCCCGTGGGCCGCGTGCTGATCGGCCTCAATCAGCTCGCTGGAAAGCTTGCCGTCCTTGGTGACGCGGGCGCGCACGCTCGCCAGCGCGTCCTTGTAGAGCGCCTCGACGGCGGCGAGCGCCTCTTTCGCGTCACTCGTCCAATCGGCGGCTTCAAGTTTCGTCGCGACGGCTGCGGTCATTCTCTCTTTCCGGAAGTCAAGGCGCCTTGGGGCGCTGGGCGAATTTGCGCCTTACATGCCGCCATTTGGCCCGCCGCGCAACCGCCCCGGGCCGCGGGGTAGTGTCCCAGTTTCAATTTTGGCTTTGAGTGAAAAATGAAAACCTTTCGCTGGCGGGCGGGAGGGCGCTTCGCGCCATGAGCGGACATCCCTTTACGCGAATTGCACCATGTGTTTGCGATTGTATCCTATGCTGGCGCGCATACGTAATTATAGGATTTGAAAGTTTTGGGAGGGGAATGATGATACCAGACGTTTTTTGGAAACACCTTCTCATCGGCTTCATCGCATTCCAATTTGTCTCATTTCATGCCGTAGCCAGCGACGTTTCCGATAAAATTGCTCCCCAACCAATACATCCAGAGATAAAAGCGCTGCGGTCTGAAACCACCGCATGGCTCAACAAGCGTTGATTCAAAAGCTGGTGTTGAGATTGGGTCCTGAAACAGCACAGGACGAGATATATCGTTCGGGACTACCGTTTACCGGCGAAACCCATCTCGTTATTCACACTGTAGGAAGTTTGATTTACGAAAAATTTGGAAGCAATGGTGTGTCACGCTGTCGCCCACATTTCCTTGGTGCCTGCTATCACGGTTTTCTTATTGCTGCAGTTGCTGAACACGGCCCGAAAAGCATTTCCGATGCATGGCAACAATGCCGCGAAGGCGGGCCAGAAGTCACGCGTCAGTGCGCACATGGCGCAGGCCATGGTCTCCTCATCTGGAATAACTATTCGATTCCCGAAGCTTTGCAAGCCTGCGATTCGATGGCGGGCATTAGCGATTTTGCTTCTTTCAATTGTTATGATGGGGTTTTCATGGAAAATGTATGGGGGGCGCATGGACATGACCATGGGCATTTAGCTGCCCGCACAGCAGACATTCAAACGAATCGACGCAGTAATCACTTGGTAAGCCATAGCTTAGCAGACGCAAAAGATCTCGACTATCCGTGCAATGACAATCGGATCAAGATGAAATATTTGCCAGCATGCTGGGGAAACCAAGTTTCTATTCTATACGAAGCATTCCACGGAGATTTGGCCAAGATTGCTCAAAAATGCTTTTCTTTGCCGGAGGTTGCCAACAAGGAATTTTGCTTAAATGGTTTGGCACGGCAAATACAGCCGCTGACAGGCGGCAGCGCTGATGAGGCATTCCGCCTCTGCGCAATGGCATCCACAGGCCAGTGGAAGCAGGACTGCTTGATTATCAACGCAGAGGCGGCATTCGCCTTAGGCGATCGGTCTAACGCCCCATTTCAAATTTGTCGCCGTCTCGAAGGCGCAACACGTGACGCATGCTATCAAAAACTGTCGTCGCTTATCACTCTTTACGCAAATGGTGATTTGAGCCGTATTGAACGAATTTGTGCAGACATTGCGGAACGCAACTATCTCGATAGTTGTGCCAGTTCCGCGCGATCTTCTGAGCGACCGGAACTATCTCACGCTATCAGGCCTGCTAACGAGCAACACTTCTTCGTCGAAACTCGCAGTCAGCTCGCGTCGTCGCCAACGTTGGAAGCGCGAAAAAGCTTTCCGTATTCCACACCTTATTCTACTCCATATCCCACCCCGTATGAAACGCCCTATCCCACCCCGTATGAAACGCCCTATCCCACCCCGTATGAAACGCCCTATCCGTCACCAACCTCTAGATAGTTCGGGGTTCGTTGCTCACGCACCTGATCGCCCAAGCGCTCATTGTAGCCGTGCGAAATGCAAGCTAACAATCGTCGCGCATCGGGAATGTCTGAAATGGGTCACAGACGGTCACTCGCGGCAGTCTGCAAAGCGCCTTCAGCGGGCCTTCGTGTCTAACTGTAACGGACGGCAGCTTCATCGCCGTGGCTCACGTAGCCTAAGGCCACCAATAATTGGCTCTTTCCTCAATCAATAGTATCATAACGTGCGTTCACATTTTTGGGAAAACGATATGCGCGGGATAAAACTTATTTTGTTCGTGACCATTGGAATGGCATCTTCTCCGGTCTTGGCGTCATGTCCGGTGCATCGGGGGCAAAAATGGTGTGAACACAAAATGGAATGGAAATGCACGGGTTGCGGCGATCAACTTTGTCCGACCCACACAGGTCGGGACTGTCAATCAGACGGTGTTTGCTGCGGAAGTAACGGGCATCGTCGTCGTTCAAATTGATTGGCTAGCCACGTTCAATTGAACGTCACAGACAATAGGTTCAACGTTACGACCTGGTAGCGGCCGCCATTTCAGCGGTAGCGTCAGCGGTCGTCCTGTAACCTTTACGATCCCGGCGAAGGCCAGCACTTTCATTATCAGGCAGGGTCGCATTCAATTTCATTGGCCGGCCCCATCGGGTGATCCAATTCGAATGTTAGTTTAAGAACGGCATTCGGACCAGCGGCTGGGCACCTGGCGGAGCTGGCCGGGGTTGCGGAGCCAGGCGCTCGGGGAACAAAATCGCCGGATTGGGTGGTCGATATCCGAACGACGAATGTGGCTTTACGCCAGTTTATTTCCCCATTGACATAAGCGACGTCACCAACGGTGGCGTCCTTGAACATGCGAGCGCGCGCCAAGTATTGAACCGACAAGGCCAGACCATGCGTCGGCGAAGGGAAGATGGGCGATAAGATCACCCGCATGGGGTAGAAGCTTCTTCCTCGCCGCGGTAGGACCTCGCAGCCCGTCAGCGCGTGCCCCACTGAACGATCTACGATATGCGCGTCACAAGATGCGCAGCATTCGAACTCGATGGGGTCGGGCGCTTTATCGCGGCGCGGCGCGCCGATAGCCGCGCAAGGCGAGCGCCGCGAGCAGCAGCGCCGGCAGCGCGACGCCGATGAGCGCGCCGGCATGTCCGGTCGGCGCAGGCCCCATCAACTCTTCATCCGCCTGCGTAAATTTCGGCATCGCCGCGTAATCCTGCGCCGTCAGCGACGCGCCGGCCTTGGCGCGCGAAAGGAAGAACTCACGCCAATTGACGTGGAAGTCGCGGATGCGATCGAGAAAGGCGCGATAGCGCGTTTCCCCCGAACCCGCGATGTCGGCGAGCGCCTGATAGGTTAGGTAGGCCGGCGAGAGATAGCCGAGCCTGTCCACCATGTCGCGCTGGCGCGCAAGCTGCGCGTCATGCTCGGCGACGATCGCCTCGACGCGCTGAAAGGCCGCCTCCTGCGTCGCCAGACGCCGCAGCGTCATCTCCTGCGGACCGCCGGCTGGCTTTTCCGCGTCGCCATGTTCCTGGGCGTAGCGCGCGAGCGAGGCGTCGCGGGCGCGGTCGGCGTCGATCGAGGCCGCCCGGGCCGCGAGCACCATGTCGGTTCGCGAGGGCGCGGGATGGGCGAAAGCGGCGAGGCTGTTGATCGCGGCTGGCAGGATCATGGTGATCGCCACCCAGGCGCCGATCAGCGTCAGCGCGTTGAAGGCGGAGCTCCGGCCCAGCCCGTCGACCGCGGCCGCCAACGCCGCCCAGAAGAGACCGTAGAGCAGCACGACAACGAGCAGCACGGCGAAGCCGGGCGTCGCGAGCCGCTCCCAGCCGGCGAATATCCATACGCCTGCCGCGACCGCGAGAAGCGTGGCGAGGACCGGCGCGGCGATGCGCGCCGTCAGCTTGCCGGCGAGCGCGGCGCTGGGCCGGCGCGCCGAGGCCAGATTCATCGCCAGCGTTCCCTGCTCGCGCTCGCCGGCGAGCAGATTGAAGGCCATCGCCAGAATGACGAGCGGATAGACGAAGACGACGACAAAGGCGAGATCGGTCGCCCCCGACATCAGATTCGCCGGATTGTCGATCTCGTCGGCGAAGAGAAAACTGTCTTTCGAGCCGGTCGTCACCCGGACGGCGGGTGGCAGAAGATCGCTCTGCCCTGTGGCGACGAGCGCCAAGGGCGCGGGCGCGAGCGCGGCGACCGCCGCGGCAGGCCCGCCGCCCATGAAGGCGGCGTTGCGCGGATCACGATAGGGGGGCGGCTCCGGCGCCGGCTTTCCCTGCGTCTCGCCCTGCTGCAATTGCGCCAGCGTCTTCTGGAGGTTTGTCAGGCGCTGCGTCTCGTCGGCGCGGGCGCCCGCGATCGCCGCCTGTTGCGACACGACGCGCGAGGCGCCCATTGCCAGCGCAAAAAGCGCGACGCCCGCCAGCGCCAGCAGCGCGAACCATATGGCGCCGTCGCGGCGCATCATGCGCGCCTCGAACCGCAAGCCAGCGAGGAAAGCGGAAGACACGGGCGCGCTCATACCGGCCGCAGACGCCGCGCCGCGAAGAGCGCGAAAGCGCAAGCGAGCGCGAGCCAGGCTAACAGGCCGATAATGGGGAGCGCGCTGTAGCCGAGGGCGAAGACCGCGCCGGGCGCACGATAGGCGAAGGAGGCGATCTTTCGCCACAGCTCCGGCCCCGCGACGTAACGATTGTCGTGGGCGAAATGGATGATGTTGTCGCTGACCTGATTTTGAATGTCGCGCCGGTGCGCCTCGGCCGCCGTGGCGAAATCGAACTGGCTGCGGCTGTCGACGCCGGCGAAGGCCATCGAGATCGGCCGCAGCGCCAGCAGCGGAAACAGAAAGCCGGGCGCGGCGCGCAGCGCGTCCTGACGGTCGAAGGCCGACTGCAGCGCGCCGAAGTGGCGATCGAAGATCGCATAGCCGGCCTCGTCGTCCTTGCGCAGCGAGAGGCCGCGGAAGCTGACCGGCAAATCCTCGATCCGCGACACGCCATATTTCTTCAGCGTCTCGTCGCGGAAGGCGACGAAGGCCGGATGACTTTCGTCATGGCCGAATGTCTTCGCCTTGTCCTGCGCGATACCGGAGCGAAATTCTTGCCATGTCGGCGTCGGCGCGAAGGCGCGCGCCGCGTCGGTCGCAAGCCGCGGCGCGAGAAAGGAATTGGCCAGCCAGAAGGCGAGCAGCGTGACGAGCGCCGCGCGGGAGTTTCTCGCCAAAGCCGAAACGCCGAGCGCGAGAAAAGCGAAGCCCGCGAGATAGGCGGCATAGGCGGCGCCGAGCGCGCCGAGACGAAGGAATTGATCGGCGAGCGACAGGCGTTCGCGATCGACGAAGAAGAAAAGCGCGAGCGCCGCGCCGATGAAGGCCGGCGCGAGCAGCGCGAAAATGGCGCCGATGAGCGCGAGCGCCTTGCCGGCCAGAATGTCGCGCGGCCGCGCGCCGACGCTGAGCAGCTGTTTCAGCGTGCCGCTTTCGCGCTCGCCCGAGAAGCTTGCAAAGCCCATCAAGATGACGATGAGCGGCGCGATCGTCTGCAGGATGAAGGCGAGCGATAGCGAGCCGAGCCGCGCGCCGACGCCGCCGTCGCGCGCCTGTTTGAACTGGGTCTCGTTCTGCTTATGCGCCTCGAGCCACACCGCCGAGCCGACATAGGCGTCGACGCCGGGATCGGCGAGCGCCAGCGGGCTTAAGGGCTTGAAAGCGTATTGGCCGAAATGCGCGGCGGCGTGCGGATTCTTGGCGCTCTGTCCGACCCAAAGCTCGCGATCGGCCTGCGCCGCCGCGTCGCGCTCGCGCAGGATGCGGGCGTTCTCGACATAGCCGAAGGCGAGCGCGGCGAGCATCAGCGCCATAATGAAGGCGCAAAGCCAGACGAGGCGCCGGTCGCGGAACAGCTCCAGCCATTCCTTGGCGGCGACGGCGCGCACGACGCGCCAGCGGCTCTTCGCCGGCGCAGTCGCGGCGAGCGGGGCGAGGGCGAGATCGCTCACGCCGCCGCGCTCGCGAAGAGATCGAGATAGGCGCGCTCCAGCCCGAGATGGTCGACGTCATCGGCGCCAAAGACCGACGCGAGCCGGCCCTGCGCCATGATGCCGATCTTCGTGCCGCATTGCTTGGCGAGGAAGAGGTCATGCGTGACCATCAGCACCGCCATGCCGTCCTTGCGCAGCCGCTCGATCAGCGCGGCGAACTCATTCGCCGCGAGCGGATCGAGGCCGGAGGTCGGCTCATCAAGCACCAGCGCCTGCGCGCGGCGCGCGAGCGCGATGGCGACGCCGACCTTCTGGCGCATGCCCTTGGAATAGCCGCGCACGGGACGATCGAAGGCGTCGCGGGGCAGTCCGGCGGCGGCGAGCAAGGAGCGAAGCGTCTCGTGCGGCGCCTCGGCGCCGGAGATTTCCGTGAAATATTGCAGATTCTCGAGGCCCGTCAGCGCGCCGTAGAGCATCACCTGCTCCGGGATATAGGCGAGAAGCGCGCGCGCCGCGGAGGGATCAACCGCGGCGTCGACGCCGCAGACGAGCGCCTGACCTGCGGTCGGCGCGATGAAATTCAAGAAGAGATTGACGGTCGTCGTCTTGCCGGCGCCGTTCGGACCGAGCAGGCAAAACACCTCGCCCGCCGGCACGGTCAGATTGAGACGATCGAGCGCCGGCGAGTCCGCGCCGTCGTAACGCTTGGTGAGATTGCACGCTTCGAGCATGGCCGCATCCGCCTTACGGCTCGCTGCCGGCGCGTGTGGCCCCGCGCCAGCGTCAAGTATGATTTCTGCCTCAAATCTGCATCATTGCGTCAGGGCGGTCAAGCGCGCGGGCGACGCGTCACTTCTTCTCGCCGCCATCTGCGGCCTGACGCAAGGATCGGGACGAGAGCCCGATACGCCATGGTCGGCCCGCCCGTTCAAAGGCAGCCCCTTTCGGATGCTTTTCGCCGCATCCGAATATGACGAAAACGGCGCGCCGGTTTCCCGACGCGCCGCGAATTTTCTCCAGGCCGAAAAGCCTACTTCTGCTTATAGGCGTCCGTCACATCCTCGACCGTGCGCAAGCCGGGCTTTGGCGACATCACCAGCACCGCCATATTGCCCGGCGCATGTTCGTTCTTCCACATCTTGGTGTGGGCGAGAGGAATCTTCTCCCAGGAGAAGACTTCCGACATGCAGGGGTCGACGCGCCGGTCCAGCACGAAGCGATTGGCGGCCGACGCCTGCTTCAGATGCGCGAAATGCGAACCCTGGATGCGCTTCTGGCGCATCCAGACATAGCGGGCGTCGAAGGTGAGGTTGAAGCCGGTCGTGCCGGCGCAGAACACCACCATGCCGCCGCGCTTCACCACGAGGCAGGAGACCGGGAACGTCTGTTCGCCCGGATGCTCAAAGACGATGTCGACGTCCTTCTTGCCGGTGATGTCCCAGATCGCCTTGCCGAAGGCGCGGGCGTTCTTTGTCCATTCGTTGAACTCGGGCGTGTTGACCTTCGGCAACTGGCCCCAGCACTTGAAGTCCTTGCGGTTGATGACGCCCTTGGCGCCGAGCGAGAGCACGTAGTCGCGCTTACTCTCATCCGAGATGACGCCGATGGCGTTGGCGCCCGAGGCGGCGCAGAGCTGCACGGCGAAGACGCCAAGACCGCCAGAGGCGCCCCAGACGAGCACATTGTCGCCGGGCTTCAACTGGTGCGGCGCATGGCCGAAGAGCATGCGATAGGCGGTGGCGAGCGTTAAGGTGTAGCAGGCCGCCTCCTCCCAGGTGAGATGCTTCGGCCGCTCCATGAGCTGGCGGTCCTGGACGCGGCAGAACTGGGCGAAGGACCCGTCCGGCGTCTCATAGCCCCAGATGCGCTGCGAGGGCGAGAACATCGGATCGCCGCCGTTGCACTCTTCGTCGTCCCCATCATCCTGGTTGCAGTGGATGATGACCTCGTCGCCGACCTTCCAGCGCTTCACCTTGGAACCGACCGCCCAGACGATGCCCGAGGCGTCGGAGCCGGCGACATGATAGGGATTCTTGTGGACGTCGAGGGTCGACACCGGCTCGCCCAGCGACGCCCAGACGCCGTTGTAATTGACGCCAGCCGCCATCACGAGCACTAGCACGTCGTGACTGTCGAGCTCCCAGGTCGGCAAGACCTCGAGCTGCATGGCGGTTTCCGGCGGCCCATGCCGCTCCTTGCGGATCGCCCAGGCGTACATGTTCTTGGGAACATGCCCGAGCGGCGGAATCTCGCCCATCTCATAGAGGTCTTTCTTCTCGCTCAAGGTTTCGTTCCCTCCGACTTTGAATCTTGCGCCGATAAAGTTCCGGCGGAGCTTATAATAGGGCGACGGCGCGCTTCATAGCGCGAAATTCCTATGGATCGGCAAGTGTTTCTCGATAGCTGCAGGAAGCCTTTCAGCGCCGGCGCATTATTTATCTGCGCCTGGGGGCAGAAAGAGACCCGATGGAAACCGCGCCCGAGATTGATTTCATCGACATGGAGCCGCGCCCCGAGTTGGGCGCCAAGATCGTCGCCAAGCTGGCGCAGCTGGAGAAGGTTTATGGGCGCATGACCGCCTGCCGCGTCGTCGCCAAGGGGCCGAGCGGCCATCATCGGACGGGCGGCCAGCATCATTTCACGATCTACATCGCGCTCCCCGACGGTCGGGAAGTGTCAGTCGAGCGCACGCCCGACGCCGACGAGCGCTTCATGGACGCCGAGTTCGCGCTCAACGACGCCTTCAGGCGGGCGCGGCGGCAGTTGCGCGATCAATCGCGCCAGATACGCGGCAAGGTCAAGCATCACGAGACGGCGCCGACGGCCGTAGTGAAAAGCGTCTTTCGCGCCGACGGCTTCGGCTTCCTCGAAAGCGAGGATGGACGCGAGATTTATTTTCACCGCAATAGCGTGGCCGAACCCGGCTTTGACGCGCTCGAAATCGGCGAGCGGGTGGCGTTTCTGGAAGGCCAAGGCCGGGAGGGTCCGCAGGCCAGGCGCGTGCAGTCGCTGAACGAAATGGCGCCGCGCCCCACCTCGCAATAGGCGCGGCCCCAGGACCTGAAACTCAGGAAGGCCTGGAAGCGGGGTTCTCTGGCCGGAGGCAGCGCCATGCCGCATAAGTTCAAGCCCGGCGATCCTGTCAGCTGGAAGACATCCCAGGGAGTGACGACCGGCAAGGTCGTCAAGAAGGTCACGGCGCGGGCGCGCGTGAAAGGCCATGTCGCCGAGGCGAGCCCGGACGATCCACAATATCTGGTCGAAAGCGGCAAGACGGGCGCCCGCGCGATCCACAAGCCGAAGGCGCTGAAGAAAAATTAGCGCAAAGCTTCGTCCCGAACGCGCCTGATAGAATGCAAGTCGTCTATCTTTGACGCGCGATCCCTCAGACTCGAGCCGAACGAAGATCGGGCCGGCTCACGTGATTCTGGGCGCAATCCTGTTTTTGTCGAAATCCGTCATCATCAAGCGCAACTGAAAACGCCTGTGTTTGTCTTTCGCTTTTATTGCCCTACGTCAGCTTCGTGCATTCAATTTTAGGAGGCACTGATGCGAAATCTTTTTATTATCTCGATCTTTGCCGCCGGATTGATTACGACGAGCGCAAACGCCCAGGAAGCGAACGGTTGCGTCGATGTAGGCAAGACAGGTAGCGGCCTGGTTGATGTGCCGTTTTCTCCCACGAGCGTTCCGTTGCTGTCCCGTTTCGGCTTCGCTTTCAATCCTGGCGTTGACCATCATATCCAGCAAATTCTTATAGGTCCGGGGCTACCGTCGGGAATGATGAGACTGGGTTTCATGGACAAGAACCCCGACGACGACGACAGCTACTGTTTCAACATTTCACACCAGGATATTTCGGACAGCCGTATACGGCGGATCTCTCGCAATCTCGACATATGCAGCGAAAACGGCTCCTGTTCGGCAACTTTGGAGAAGCCGGCGGGCGACTTCGTTTTTGTCCTGACGGGCTTTCAATTGTCGTTCCGGGGCGGCTTCGATCACCATCTCAAGGAAGTTTCCCTGCTGGAAGATAATGGCCAGCTACAGGTCACGTTTCGTGACAAGCACTTCGATCCGCCCGAGGATACTTTTATCTGGAGTCTGCAATATGCTTATGTCCCCCGCGACAAGTTCGCCGACATTGGCGTGCTGAGCGGTTCTGGCGCGAACGACCGTGTCCTGGCTTCGATGCCGGCCGGTCAGCCCGTCATTCGCGGCTTCCGGTTCAATTTTTCCGGCGATGATCACCACCTTCAGCAGATCAGCGTGCGCCCGAACGGGACCGGCACGGCGTTCATTTCCTTCCGCGACGTCAACGGAGACGACAAGTTCGATTGGGAATATCGTTGGGGGACGCTTGCTGCGCGTCGTCGTCCGCCCATCGACGTTCCGCCGATCGGCCCCCTCCAACCGAGAAGCCCTTAAAAGCGCGCCTGCCGCAGTCGGCGACCTATTTTTCGCGTTTTGACGAAGGCGCGACGGTAATAAAAGGTCCAATACAGTAGGCATTGACCTTCGCCGCCGCGCAGCGCCCGTCTCTTCCGCACCCGCGCCCCTCATGCTAAGCGCAACAGCGGAGGAGACGCAATAATGACCGAGACGACTGCCCCGCGCCGCGACAAGCCCTGGATGTTTCGCACTTACGCCGGCCATTCGACGGCCAGCGAGTCCAATAAGCTCTATCGCTCCAATCTCGCCAAGGGCCAGACGGGTCTCTCCATCGCCTTCGATCTGCCGACGCAGACGGGCTACGACTGCGACCACATTCTGTCGCGCGGCGAGGTCGGCAAGGTCGGCGTGCCGGTCTCGCATCTTGGCGACATGCGCGCGCTCTTCGACGGCATTCCGATCGGCGAGATGAACACGTCGATGACCATCAACGCCACCGCCGTGTGGCTGATGGCGCTCTATATCGCCGCCGCCGAGGAACAGGGCGCGCCGCGCGCAAAACTGCAGGGCACGACGCAAAACGACATCATCAAGGAATATCTGTCACGCGGCTCCTATGTGTTTCCGCCGACGCAGTCGCTGCGCCTCACGCAAGACCTCATTCTCTTCACCACGAAGGAATGCCCCAAGTTCAATCCGATGAACGTCTGCTCCTACCATCTGCAGGAAGCGGGCGCGACGCCGTCGCAGGAATTGGCCTATGCGCTCGCGACCGCCGTCGCCATTCTCGACGGCGTGAAAGCCGCGGGAATGCCTGAGGAAGACTTCGCTCAGGTCGTCGGCCGCATCTCCTTCTTCGTCAACGCCGGCATGCGCTTCGTCACCGAACTGTGCAAAATGCGGGCGTTCGCGGAGCTTTGGGAGGAGATCACGCGCGAGCGCTACGGCGTGAAGGACGAGAAGCTCCGCCGCTTCCGATACGGCGTGCAGGTCAATTCGCTCGGACTGACCGAGCAGCAGCCGGAAAACAACGTCTATCGCATCCTGATCGAGATGCTCGCCGTCGTTCTCTCCAAGAACGCCCGCGCCCGCGCCGTGCAGCTTCCTGCCTGGAACGAGGCGCTCGGCCTGCCCCGCCCCTTCGACCAGCAATGGTCGCTGCGCATGCAGCAGATCATGGCCTATGAGACCGACCTCCTGGAATATGGCGACATTTTCGACGGCAATCCCGAGATCGCCCGCAAGGTCGCCGAATTGAAGGCGGAGGCGAAGGCCGAACTCAAGAAGATCGAAGACCTCGGCGGCGCCGCTGCGGCGGTCGAGATCGGCTATATGAAGGGCAAGCTCGTCGAAGCCAATACGGCGCGTCTCGAGTCGATCGAGGCCGGCGAGCAGATCGTCGTCGGCGTCAACAAATTCACCGGCGGCGAGCCGTCGCCGCTCGCCTCGGGCGACGACCAGATCATGGTCGTGCCCGAACATGTCGAAGCCGAGCAGATTTCGCGGCTGAAGGCCTGGCGCGAAGCCCGCGACCAGAAGGCCGCCCAGGCCGCCATCGAAGAGCTGGCGCGCGCCGCCAAGGAAGGCCGCAACATGGTCGAACCGTCCATCGCCGCGGCGAAGGCGGGCGTCACCACCGGCGAATGGGGCAATGTCTTACGCGGCGTATTTGGGGAATACCGCGCGCCGACGGGCGTCTCCTCGACGGCCCGTCAGGTCGGCGGCGCGCTCGACGCCGTGCGCGGCGAGGTCGAGCGCGTGTCGCAAAAACTCGGCAAGCGGGCGAAATTCCTGGTCGGCAAGCCGGGCCTCGATGGCCATTCCAACGGCGCCGAGCAGATCGCGGTGCGCGCCCGCGACGCCGGCTTCGACGTGATCTACGCCGGCATCCGCTCGACGCCGGCTGAACTCGTCGAGGCCGCGAAGAAGGAAGGCGCGCATTGCATCGGTCTCTCCATTCTCTCCGGTTCGCATGTGACGCTGGCGCATGAAGTGATCAAGCTGATGAAGCAGGAGGGCGTGGACGCGCCGCTGGTCGTCGGCGGCATCATCCCGCCGGCCGACGAGAAGCTCCTGCGCGAAGCGGGCGTCGCGGCGGTCTACACGCCGAAGAACTACGACCTCAACGCCATCATGACCGATCTCGCGCATATCATCGAGAAGGCGGCGATCTGAGCAGGCGCTTACCTTTCCGCGTCATGCCCGCGCTTGTCGCGGGCATCCACGCTCCGCCATTTGGTCGGGCTACCGCATAAGCGCGGTCAACTTCGTGGATGGCCGGGACAAGCCCGGCCATGACGGCGCACCCGAGGTTGCGGCTGTTGTAATCTCAGGTGCAGGCATTTCTCCTGCTTCCCCGCTATGCCGGAGAGGGAGCAATGGAAGGTCCCTCATCCTGAGGAGCGTGCGGAGCACGCATCTCGAAGGACGAGGGACCGTTTCCCGAAATCGCGAGCCGTCGGCATCGCAATCCTCGTCCTTCGAGACGCCACCTTCGGCGGCTCCTCAGGATGAGGATTGCTTCGGACGGCTTGGGCTTGTGCCGCGAGCCGCGCATGCGCAATAACCGACCTACAAAAACCAGCCCGGAAGTTTAATGACTGCCGACGCCATCACCCGACCCGATTTCTTTAGCCGGGCTCGAACCATTGCTTCTCCCGCCTTCAATCGCTGGCTCGTTCCGCCGGCGGCGCTCGCCATTCATCTGTGCATCGGCATGGCCTATGGCTTTTCGGTCTTCTGGCTGCCGCTGTCGCGGATCATTGGCGGCGCGCAGCCGAAGGAATGCGCAGAATCGCTCGGTCTTTTCGCGACGCTCGTCGCCACTGACTGCGACTGGAAGATCAGCTGGCTCGGGTGGACGTTCACGCTGTTCTTTGTGTTTTTGGGCTCCTCGGCGGCGGTCTTCGGCCATTGGCTCGAAACAGCCGGCCCCCGCAAGGCCGGTCTCGCGGCGGCCTGCTGCTGGTGCGGCGGCCTGCTCATCTCGGCGCTCGGCGTCTATCTCCACCAGATCTGGATGCTCTGGATCGGCTCCGGCGTGATCGGCGGCATCGGCTTGGGGCTTGGATATATCTCGCCGGTTTCGACGCTCCTCAAATGGTTTCCCGACCGGCGCGGCCTCGCGACCGGTCTCGCCATCATGGGCTTTGGCGGCGGCGCGATGATCGGCGCGCCGCTCGCCGACCGGCTGATGGGCGTCTACGCGACGCCGGCTTCGCCGGGCGTCTGGCAGACCTTCGTCACGCTCGCGGCGATTTATTTCGCCTTCATGGTTGCCGGCGCGCTCAGCTATCGGGTGCCGCCCGAAGGTTGGGCGCCGGAAGGATTCACGCCGCCCACGGCGGCCAAGAACGCCATGGTGACGCATCGTCATGTGCATCTCGACGTCGCATGGAAGACGCCGCAATTCTGGCTGCTCTGGGCCGTGCTCTGTCTCAACGTCTCCGCCGGCATCGGCGTTCTGGGCATGGCCTCGCCGATGCTGCAGGAAGTCTTCGGCGGCAGGCTGATCGGCCTGGACATGGGGTTCGATCAACTCAACGCCGATCAGAAAAAGCAGATCGCGGCGATCGCGGCGGGCTTCACCGGCCTCTTGAGCCTGTGCAACATCGGCGGGCGCATCGGCTGGGCCTCGGCGTCCGACAAGTTTGGCCGCAAGCTCACTTACGCGATTTTTTTTGTCGTCGGCATCGCGCTGTATTCGGCCGAACCCTTCGCGGCGAAGGGCGGCATGGTCGGCGTCTTCGTCCTGCTCTTTGCGGTCATCATCACCATGTATGGCGGCGGCTTTTCCACGATCCCCGCTTATCTCGCCGACATTTTCGGCACGCATCATGTCGGCGCCATCCACGGCCGGCTGCTGACCGCCTGGTCGACGGCGGGCGTGCTCGGACCCGTGCTTGTCAATTACATTCGCGAATATCAGCTGAGCGTCGGCGCGCCGCGCGAGGCGGTTTATAACCAAACGATGTATGTGCTCGCAGGCCTGCTTCTCTGCGGTCTCGTTTGCAATCTGCTCGTGCGGCCCTGCGCCGAGAAATATTACATGAGCGACGAAGAGGTCGCGGCGCAGAAACACGTCACGGTCGCAGAGGTCGTCAAGGA
Organism: Methylocystis rosea SV97; assembly: GCF_000372845.1. Lineage (GTDB taxonomy): Bacteria > Pseudomonadota > Alphaproteobacteria > Rhizobiales > Beijerinckiaceae > Methylocystis > Methylocystis rosea. The sequence continues at coordinate 822,338 of NZ_KB889963.1, read as the reverse complement.
AGAAGACGAAACCCACGCAGACTTCGAGGATTTTGTCGAAGAAGGGTTGGACCCCGCCCCGACCGACGCCATTCCGCCTGCCGCCGGGCGCGCGCCGCCCGGCTCAAAGGGCGGAGCGTTGCTGCTGGTTTTCGCCTGGGCCGCCGTCGGCGCGCCGCTTGCCTGGGGCGTCTGGATCACCCTGCTCAAAACCGCCACGCTGTTTCACTGATTTTGCGCGGAACAGCGCCTTAAGGCGTAAGCGCCTTCAAAATCTTACTGACACGCCGCCTGTCGCGCTAAAGATGTCCGCATTATTCGAAAACAGGCCATCGTAGCGAATAAAGAGATCGGCTTGAGCCACAGGGAGGGTTAGCTTGGCCCCAACTGCCGCGGCATTACGCGGCCAGCGCGCGCCCTCAACCCAAAAATTGGTGCGCAGCGCGCCCTGGAAATTTTGCGCGGCCCTCCGGTTCACATCAGCGAAATCATGCGCCCAACCCGCTCGCCCAGAGAGAGTCAAGGGAGCGCTCCAGCCTAGCGGCAGATCATAGGATAGCTCAGCGCCCAAAGCGCTCATTGCCGTAGCAGCCGTTCGACCAGAGACATTAAGGCTGACAGCCCCAGCTCCCTGCTCCGAAAAACGTCTCGCGAAAACCACGATGCTTTGGAACGAAGCAAAAGGCGTGGCTCTCAGCCTATCGCTCAACTGAAAATTATAGCCGACTTCCGCCGTGGAAAGCAGAGAATCGTTGTTAAAGCTCGCGGACGCCGCTCGCGCGAGCCCAGGGAAAGCAATGCTGCGGCCAACCCCTGTTTGATTGTAGGAGTATCCCAAAGCCGCGTCGATATAGACATTGCCTGAGGCATATCCCGCATAAGACCCTATGGAATAGCTATCAAGATTTCCCGAGCCGGAAACACCACTCACAGCAAATGCGCTACGTGAGTAGGCTGCGCTCAGACCAAACAGAAGCGCCGGACTGAAAAGGTAATCCGCTCCTACCGCCACTCCACCGCCGGAGAAGCGCACTCCTTCAAAATCTTGGCTTCCGTAGAGCGAGGCCGCTCCTCCAAACCCGCTGATCCAGGGCCGCCAACCATTTGGTAAGCGCGGAACCGTTGGGACACGCGCCAAATGCGTTTGATCTCGCACAACCTGAGCAAACATGCGTCCGGCCCCCATCACAACCGACGCGACGTTAGCGTAAACCTCACCGTCCAACTGCCTCAAGGCATAACGCAAGGCGCCCGAATCGCCGTAGTTGAGGAGATCGAGCGAGTTATAAACGCCATCCATATCGGTGAACTGCGCGGGAAAAATCGCGTGGTCGAGGGCGAAGGCGACCGCCCCAGGATTGCCGTCTCCCGCACGAGGACCATAAGCCAGCGCGAAAAGTCCGATGAATTGCCGATTGACGAAGTTGTTTTGGTCTACATACCTTGGATCGGAACCCGGCCCACATCCGCTTGGGCTTTGTCCAATTAAGAAGCCTTGAATCGCGCCGCCATTTCCCCAGAAGCCCAATGGTTGGACTTGTTGCGAGTTCGTAATGGGACCCGCTTGGCCGAGGATCATACAAGTGTGGGCGGGCAGCAATGCAATGGTCTGCATTGTCGGAGTTGTGGGCAGAGCCAAAACGTCTTTGATTTGCTCCGCGGTCAACCCCCGCACTTGGTTGGACGGCACAACCCAGCCCCCTGCCGGATTGCTCGTAGCGTCGTAAAAACGCACATACTGCGTTGGCGTTGAGGTCCAAACCACGGCTGCGGCGGCGAACGTTGAATCGACGAATGGCGGCGTCGTCGTCGATGGCGCCGTATAGGGCAACAGGTACGTGTCGGCGTCGTGCCCGTTCGTAATCGACGGGTACACCTGGCCCTGACATTTCGTCACCGTCTGATTTGGCGGGCAATTCGCCTTCCAAAGCGACTGACCATAGGCGACAGGACCGGAGACGATCTGCCCGGGGGGCAGCGGCAACGAACTCAAGCTCTGAGCGTATGCCGAAGCGCTGATCGCGGCAGCGATGATTGCGGCCGGATAAATAATCCATCTTCCAGGAAAAGGATTTCCCATGCGGCCGCCCTGGTCCGACATTGCCGATCGGTAGAATGAATAAACATTCACATACGGCCACTTACCGTGACTATGGCTTTTGCTGGTCGGAAGTTCTTTCGGAGCCGAGTGTGGCGCCTCAGCCACAGTCAAGATCCGCTCTCGCCCAAGGCTAAACGGACGCCGATCTGCGCCTCGCCTTGATCGTGGCTGGCTTGTTTGCCAGAAGTCGGAGTCGCTTGGCGCCTTCGTGATTCGTCGCGGGGCCGACAAACGAGACGAGGGCCTCTATGGCGACCGCTTGCACGAATGGGCTCGACACCGGTTTTGTCGATCTCGGCTATATGAAAGTCGCCGTTCTTGGCGTGGTGCAGGGCATCACCGAGCTTCTGCCGATCTCCTCCACCGCGCATATGCGCATCGTGCCGGCGCTGCTCGGCTGGAAGGACCCTGGCTCCGCCTTCTCCGCGGCGATGCAGCTCGCGGCGCTCGCCGCCGTCGTCAGCTATTTCTGGACCGACATTCGCGCGCTTGCCGAGGGGTCCGTTCGCGCGCTCGTGCGGCGCGACTTCAACGACTGGACGTTTCGCTTCGTGGTCTGGATCGCGCTCGCGACCGTCCCGATCGGCATCGCCGGCCTCGCGCTGTCGCATACGCTCAACACCTGCGGCTCGCCGCTGCGCACGCTACCGGTGATCGGCATTTCCTGCATCGTGATGGCGGCTCTGCTCGCCATCGCCGAACTCTATTGCAATCACAAGCGCACGCTCGAGCATGTCAGCCTGAAGGACGCGATGATCGTCGGCTTCGCGCAGGTCGGCGCGCTCATTCCGGGCGTCTCGCGTTCCGGCTCGACTCTAACGGCGGCGATGTTTCTCGACCTGAAGCGGGAGGAAGCGGCGCGCTTTTCCTTCCTGCTTGGCCTGCCGGCGATCGCCCTTGCGGGCCTGAAGGAGCTGTGGGAGCTGCATAAGGCGCAGCTCGATTTCCACGGCTGGGCGGTGCTGACGCTCGGGCTTTTCGTCGCTTCGATCTCCGCCTTTGTCGCGATCTGGGGCTTGTTGCGGATTCTCGAACGCTTCTCCGCCTGGCCCTTCGTCTTCTACCGCGCATTCATCGGAATCGTGCTGCTCGTCGGCTTCTACGCAGGCTTTTTGGTCTGATACGAAATCCGTCGACCCCTGCGCTGGGTGTCATTCCCGACAGGCGAAGGCCTGATCGGGAATCCAGAGCCGATACAGGAGTGCTGGTCTGCTCTGGATTCCCGATCGCGCTTCGCGCGTCGGGAATGACGTGAGAAGGTTCAGACCGAAATAGTTTGAGGCGCTCTACCCTTCCTCATGGAAGAGAGCAGGTCACTCCGCCGCGATGCGCAAACGCTCGCGCGCCTCGGCCCGCAGATCGTCGATCGGCGCGAGTGCGCCCTTTTCTTCATAATGCCAGAAGGTCCAGCCGTTGCAGGCCGGCAGGCCTTGCGCCAGCGCCCCGGTCTTGTGGATCGAGCCGACGAAGCCCGAAAGCGACAGCGCGCCGTCGGCCCGCACGACCGCGCGATGGCGCCGCTTCGCGTCAACGAGCGTCGCGCCCGGCGCGATGAGCCCCGCTTCGACGAGGCTAGCAAACGCGATGCGCGGCTCCGTGCGCTTCGACGGGGCCGTCGCGAGCGTTTCATGCGGCAAGGGTTCGATCGCCGCGATCCGCGCCCGCGCCGCGGCTCTGTAGTCGCCGTCGCGCTCGATGCCGAGCCAATCGCGGCCTAAGCGCTTGGCGACGGCGCCCGTCGTTCCCGTGCCAAAGAAGGGATCGAGCACTAGATCGCCGGGTTTTGACGCGGCGAGAATGACGCGCGCGAGCAGCGCTTCCGGCTTTTGCGTGGGATGGGTCTTGCGGCCCGCGTCATCCTTGAGACGCTCGGTCCCGCCGCAGATCGGCAGGAGCCAGTCGGACCGCATCTGGCAATCTTCGTTCGCCGCCTTCAGCGCCTCGTAATTGAAGGTGTAGTTCTTGGCGCTTTGGTCGCGCGCCGCCCAGATCATCGTCTCATGGGCGTTGGTGAAGCGACGGCCGCGAAAGTTCGGCATCGGATTATTTTTGCGCCAGACGATGTCGTTCAGGATCCAGAACCCGAGATCCTGCATGATCGCGCCGACGCGGAAAATATTGTGGTAGGAGCCGATGACGAAAATCGTCGCCGACGGCTTCATCACCCGGCGCGCCTGCGCGAGCCAATCGCGCGTGAAGGCGTCATAGGCGGCGAAATTGGCGAATTTGTCCCAGTCATTATCGACCGCATCGACGAGACTTTGATCCGGGCGATGCAAACGATTGGCAAGCTGCAGATTATAGGGCGGATCGGCGAAGACGAGATCGACGCTCTCCTGCGCCAGTCGCTCCATGGATGCGACGCAGTCGCCGCACAGGATTTCGTTGCGCGCCGTCGCGCGGAGCGGCCCTTCATTTGTGCGCCCGATACGCGTGACCTGATTTCGGGCTTTGAGGCGAGCCGCCCCGACGCGCGCGCTACGCATGAACTGAACACCATCAACGCAACCAACATGCGAGATAGTGAAGCAGGGAGGTAAAGGGGGCGTTTAGATTGGCAAAACGCAGACGTCTCTTTTTCGAACGGAAGTGTTAAAGAAGTAAAAAGGTTAGCGAATAGTTGACGAGGCCTCACGCTTCGCGGACGGGCGCGAAGCTGACGCGGTGCGCCGGGCTCGCGCCGTGCAGCGCCAGCGCATCGAGGTGACGCTGCACGGCGTAGCCGACATTGGTCTCAAAACCATAGTGCGGATAATGGACGGCGAGGCGGCGCATCATGGCGTCGCGCGCGACCTTGGCGACGATCGAGGCGGCGGCGATGCTGAGCGCCGTCGCGTCGCCCTTGATGATCAGCTGGCAGGGGCAGTTGACCGGCGGCCGGTCGTTGCCGTCGATGAGAAGATAGGCCGGCGTCTGGGAAAGGCCGGCGACGGCCCGCGCCATCGCCGCGAGCGACGCCTGACGGATATTGATGCGATCGATCTCGGCGGGGGCGACGAAGGCGACGCTCACGGCGAGCGCGCTCGCCATGATGCGCTCAAACGCTTCTTCGCGCTGCGCCTGGTTCAGCGCCTTCGAATCATCGAGGCCCCGCGGCCGTCGTTCGGGATCGAGAATCACCGCCGCCGCCGCCACCGGACCCGCGAGCGGCCCGCGTCCAACCTCGTCGACGCCGGCGATCGGCCAGACGCCTTTGCGGCGCAGCTGGGCTTCCAGTCGAAAATGGGGCCCCTTGGCCGTCACAAACGCTCCCCCGGGGCGAATCGCTAGGGTTCTGCACGACAGTGGCGTCAGCGCAGGACCGCACAGCGAATAAAGCGCGGCGGGCGGGCGGCTGGCAACCGGAAAGACGGCGTTTGCGGCGGCTTCCAAAGAATTCTCGGCCCACGCGAACGCGATAAGCTCGCCGGAGACCAGCCTAAGATGGGCTCAGAAGAGGCTCAGCTGTTGCGGCGCGCGACGCGGCGGCTCGAACAGATCCGTTCGCAATCTTGTTTTCTGCGCAAAACCGAGCCGGGCGGCCGCGAGCTCAAAACGCCGGCCGATCATCCAGGCGTAGGGCCCCTCGCCTTTCATGCGGGTACCGAAGGACGCATCGTAAAGCTTGCCGTCTCGCGTCGAGCGCACGAGCGCGAGGGCTCGGCGGGCCCGGTCAGGAAAATGCGTCGCCAGCCATTCGGTGAAGAGATCGCGCAATTCGAGCGGCAGGCGCAGCAGCACATAGCCAGCCTCGCGAGCGCCGGCGGCGTGCGCCCGCGTCAAAATCCGCTCGATCTCGTCGTCATTGATGGCGGGAATGATCGGCGCCGTCATCACCGCCGTCGGCACGCCGGCGGCGCTGAGCTTCTCCAGCGCATCAAGCCGCAGTTCCGGCGTTGCGGCGCGCGGCTCCATCAGGCGCGCGAGCTTTCGGTCGAGCGTCGTCACCGAGATCGCGACCTTCGCGAGGCCCTTGGCCGCCATTGGCGCGAGCAGATCGAGGTCGCGCAGGACGAGCGCGGACTTCGTCACGATGCCGACCGGATGATTGGCGCGCGCCAGCACTTCGAGGATCGAACGCATCACGCGATGGCTCTTCTCGGCGGGCTGATAGGGATCGGTGTTGGTGCCGATGGCGATCGTCTTGGGAACGTAGCGCGGCGCCGACAATTCGCGTTCGAGAAGCTGCGCCGCGCCTTCCTTGACGAAGATCTCGGTCTCGAAATCAAGGCCGGGCGAAAAGCCCATATAGGCGTGCGTCGGCCGCGCGAAACAATAGACGCAGCCATGCTCGCAGCCACGATAGGGGTTGATCGAGCGATCAAAGGAAATGTCCGGCGAATCATTTCTGGTGATGATCGTGCGCGGCTTCTCGACGTGGAAATTCGTCTTGAGCGCCGCAAGGCTCTCGAGCGAGCCCCAACCGTCGTCGGCCTCCTCGCGAGTCTCCTTTTCGAAACGGCCGCTGCGCTTCGACAACACGCCGCGTCCGCGCCGGCGATCGGCGTCGATGAGGGCCGCAGCGTCGATCGGCTGCGGCGCGCCTTTGATTTCTACCGATGCCTGAGCCGCACGCCCCATGTCCGCAACCTCTGCCCAGAGTCGCCCCGAGCATCGCCGTGACGACCGCTCAGAACTGACGCTAAGTCAGAACATATAGAGAACATTAAAGTGAGGCAAGCGGCTATCTAACGAAAAAGCGCGCCGAGAGCTCCGCGCGCATGTTGGGGCGCGCGCCCTAGCGCACCAGAATATTTTTGAACTGCCACGGATCGCTTTCGTCGATGTCTTCCGGGAACAATCCGGGACGCCCTTCGAGCGGCGTCCAATCCGTGTAGTAGCCCTTCACCGGGCCGAGATAGGGCAGTTGCACTTCGAGGCAGCGCTTGTAGTCGACCTCGTCGGCTTCGACGATTCCCGCCTGCGGGTTCTCCAGCGCCCAGACCATGCCGGCGAGCGCCGCCGAACTCACCTGCAGGCCGGTCGCGTTCTGATAGGGCGCGAGATCGCGCGTCTCCTCGATCGAGAGTTGCGAACCATACCAATAGGCGTTCTTGGCGTGGCCGTAGAGCAGCACGCCGAGCTCGTCGATTCCATCGACGATCTCGTGTTCGTCGAGGATCGTCCAGCTCTCCTGCATCTTCCCGGCGGCGCCGAACATCTCGTGCAGAGAAAGCACGGCGTCGTCGGCTGGATGATAGGCGTAGTGACAGGTCGGACGATAGATCGCCTGACCCTTATCGTCGCGCAGGGTGAGATAATCCGCGATCGAGATCGACTCATTGTGAGTGACGAGGAAGCCATATTGCGCCCCAGGGGTCGGGCACCATGAGCGCACGCGCGTATTGGCGCCGGGCGACAGCAGATAGATCGCCGCGCCGCAGCCGGAGGGATGCGTGCGGCCGATGTCGGGCAAAGATTTTTCATGCGTGCCCCAGCCGAGTTCGGCGGGCTGCAGGCCCTCGGAAACGAAGCCTTCGACCGACCAGGTGTTGACGAAAACATTACGCGGCTTCGGATTGCGCGCGCGCTGGGTGTCGCGTTCGGCGATGTGAACGCCCTTGACGCCGAGCTTTTGGGCGAGCGCGCCCCATTCGGCGCGCGTCGCCGGCTCCTTGTCGAAAGCGCCCGTGTCGCGCGCGATATCGACGAGCGCCTGCTTCACGAACCAGGACACCATGCCGGGATTGGCGCCGACGCAGGAAACCGCCGTCGATCCGCCGGGATTTTTGCGACGCTCCTCGAGCACCGTCTCGCGCAGCGCATAATTGGTGCGCGCTTCATTGGACATGGTCTTGTCGAAGTAGAAGCCCGGCCATGGCTCCACCACCGTGTCGACGCACAGCGCGTTCAATTCGCGCGCGAGTTTGATGATCGCAAGCGAGGAAACATCGACCGAGAGATTGACGATAAAGCCCTGGCCTTCGCCCTTCGTCAGCAGCGGGGTCAAGACTTCGCGATAGTTCTCCGGCGTGAGTTTGGTTTTGAGAAAAGCGATGCCGCGCTCGTCGAGCAGACGGCGATGCGTATCGACCGGGTCGATGACGGTGAAGCGCGATTTGTCGAAATCGAAATGGCGCTCAATCAGCGGCAAAATGCCTCGGCCGATGGAGCCGAAGCCGATCAGCACGATCGGACCGGTGATTTTGCCGTAGTTTGGCCAAGTCGACATGAGGCGCAGCTCCCGAGAAAGTTATTGCGCTGCGATAAAGCAAGCGTGGACGTATTAATCAAGAGCTTGAGCAAGCGCCGCCGGCGCGCTTAATGTGGCGCCGCCCGCGCCGGACCCTATGTGTGAGATAAATCTGCAGTAGAGCGTCTGTATGGAGCGTTCGACAGAACCAGCGAGAACATCCGCGCGCGACAGCGCGCGGGAGTCCGATTCCACCAATGCGCCAGCGGCGATCAAGGCGCAGCCGATCGAGCTCTCGGACGATGAAACGCTCGAGGACGCCGCGGTCGAAATTTTCTCCGCTTCGCTGCAACATTTCCTGGCCAATGTTCCGCTTCTGCAAACATCGAGCGCGCGAGAGAGCGTGCATCAGATGCGCGTCGCCTTGCGCCGCCTGCGGGCGGCGATCGGCCTGCTGCGGCCGGCGCTCGGCGGACCTTCGCTCGAAACCGCGGGCGAACGCGCCAAAACTCTTGCGTCCGTCCTCGGCGGGGCGCGCGATTGGGACGTCTTCGCCGCTGCCTTGAACGCCGATCCACGAGAGGCGCTTGGCGACGATCCGAGCTTTCACGCGCTAACTGACTCCGTCGAGGCGTTTCGCGACAAGGCCTATCGCGCGGCGCATGAAGCGGTTTCTTTGGACGAGACGGCGCAGTTCATTGAAGACTTGCGCCTGACGCTCGAACGGCGCGACTGGGAGGTCCAGCCTGAGATGCGCGCGCGTGTCTCCGCATGCACATTCGCCGCGCATGCCTTGACTCGGCTGCGGAAGCGGCTGCTGAAGAAAAGCAAAGCGTTGGCGACGCTCTCGGCCGAAGAGCGTCATAAAGTCCGCATCGCGCTCAAGAAGGCGCGCTATGGCGCAGACTTTTTCGAAAGCCTTTTTGAAGACCGCAAAGCCGCCCGCGCTTATTTGCGCGCGCTCGGCGACATGCAGGACCAGCTGGGCGTCTTCAACGATATGGAGGTCGCTAACGGCCTGCTGGACCGGATCGATGCGGAGAATCCGGCGGCCGCCCGAGCTTCGGGCTTTATTCGCGGCTGGTTGGCGCACGCGGCGCGCCAAGGCGGCGATCACGCCAAAAAGAGCGAGAAGCGGCTCAAGAAGCTTGCGCCGTTTTGGACGTAATCTTCAGCGCTCCACGAACACGCCGTGACGCCAGCGGCCCTTCGTCCTTCGAGACGGCCTCTTCGAGGCCTCCTCAGGATGAGGGGCCGTGGGTTGCGCAAACGACATATTGGCAGGCGCCCCAAGTTGGAGCGCATCAATTAGCGCGCCATAAGCGGTCCTCATCCTGAGGAGCCGCCGAATGGCGGCGTCTCGAAGGACGAGGGCCGCGACGCCAAGCGCGCTCGCTCATTATCTCGACGGTGGTGGCGGCCGCACCTCAAACCAAGATCGCGGCGTTTCCGTCGATGCGTCCCTGCAGGCCGTTGGGCAGGCGCGGATTGGGTAGAATGTAGCGCCCGCGCTCGCGCACCATTTTTGTCACCGCCGCGAAATCGAGCTTGCCGGAGCCCAGAAGCGGCACCTGCTCCACAAGCATGATTTCCGCTGGAATCATCAGGTCGGAGGCGCCCTTCGACTTGGCGAAGGCCTGGAAATCGGCGCGCGTCGCGTCCTTCTGCTGCGTGATAAGAGTGATTCTCTCGCCCTTGCGCGGATCGATCTCGGTCGCCGCCGCCGACAGCGCGTTTGGCCAAAGTTCCGCCGCCAGCTGTTCAATCGCCGCGAGCGACACCATCTCGCCGCCGACCTTGGCGAAGCGCTTGGCGCGACCCTTGATCGTCACATATCCCTGCGCGTCGATGGTGACGATATCGCCCGTGTCATGCCAGCCGTTCTCCGTCGGCTGCACCACCCCGGGCTTGTCGGTCTTGAGATAGCCCATCATCACATTGGGACCCCGCACCAAGAGCCTGCCGCCGTCCTCCACGCCTGGAACGGGCTCAAGCCGATGTTCGACGCCCGGCATCAGGCGTCCGACGGAGCCGAATCTGTTGAACATCGGCGTGTTGAGCGCGAGGACCGGCGACGCTTCCGTCACGCCATAGCCTTCAAGGATGCGGACGCCGAACTTCTCCATCCACAGATCGCGCGTCGATTGCTTCACCGGCTCGGCGCCGGCGACGACATAACGAATCGACCGGAAGTCATAAGCGTGCGCCGCACGGGCGTAACCGGCGAGAAAAGTGTCCGTGCCGAAAAGAATCGTGGCGTTTGAGCCGTAAACGAGTTCCGGCACGATGCGATAATGCAAGGGCGAGGGATAAAGATAGATCGGAACGCCGGAGATCAGCGGCAGCGTGAAGCCGATCGTCAGACCGAAGGAATGGAACATCGGCAGCACGTTGAAGACCTTATCCGTGCGTCCGAAGTCGATGCGCGCCGCGGCTTGGGCCGCATTGGCGAGCATGTTTCGATGCGACAACGCCACGCCCTTTGGCGCGCCTTCCGACCCCGAGGTGAAAAGTATCGCCGCCATCTCCTCGGCCTTGCGCGGGGCGACGGGTTTGCGGAAGCGTCGGAACGCGTCCAGCCTGTCGGCAAAGGAGATGCGCGCGCGCATGTCTTCGAGATAGACGAGCGCTACTTTCTCTTCGATCGCAGCGACGAGCTTTTCGAGCTTGGCTTTCTCGATGAAGCCGCGCGACGTCAGAATCGTCCTCGCCTGCGCCGCCTCGCAGCCCGCCAGAATATTGGCGGCGCCGGCGGTGAAGTTGATCATCGCCGGCGTGCGGCCGGCCGAAATGACCGCGAGGAACGCTATTCCCGCGCCATTGGCGTTCGGCAGCATCAGTCCGATCGCGTCGCCCGGCCTTCCAATGCGCGCAATCTTGCCGGCGAGCGCGCGCGTTCCGATCAGCAGCCTGCGATAGCTGAGCTTGCCGGCGACCGGATCTTCGAGTGCGACGCGCGACAGCCCATGCGTGCGCGCGGCTTCAACGACGGCTTCAAAAAGCGTGCGATCGGCGTTGGTCGCGCGGAAGACGAGATCCGACATGATCTGATAGAGCGCCGCGCCGGCCGCCATCCGCCGCGCCTTGCCTTTCAGCGCGTCATCGACCGTGAGGCGGATCGGTTCGAGCACGGTGAGCGTGAATTTCGGAAACCAGCGCCGGCGCGCCTGTTCGCGCGTCAGCCGCGAGAACATCGTCGCCTCGGCGCCGTCGATGTGCACCGGGACGACCATCGCGCCGGATTTTTCCGCGATCAGCCCCGCGCCGTCATAGACTTTCATCAGACTGCCGGTGACCGTAAGCCGGCCTTCCGGGAAGATGACGAGCGGGTTTCCGTCCTTGACCGCATTGATGAGCGCGCGCGCGCCAAGCGGATTGGCTGGATCGAGCGGGATCACGCGCATGAGTTTCAGAAACGGCTTCGCCCACCATGTCTTCGAGATCGCGCGGTCAACGGCGAAGACCGGCTGCTTTGGCATGACGGCGAAAATCGCCGCGGCGTCGAGAAAGCTCACATGGTTGAGCGCGACGATCGGATTGGACCCCGCCTTCTCGAAATTCTCGAGTCCCTTAACCTCGAGACGGTAGAAGGCGCGAAAATAGATCGAGAGCAGATCCTGCAAAGGCGACGCGACGACCGCCTTGACGATCCAGATCGAAGCGACGAGCGCGACGACGGCCAGGCCAATCAGGAGCGCCGCGAAAGAGACGCCCAAGCTCTGCAGACCCGCAACCCCGACGCCGCCGAGCGCCATGAAGGCGGCGTTCTGCACATTCACGGCGGCGATGGTGCGGGCGCGCTGCTGAGGCGCGCTCTGCGCCTGAATGGCGGCGAAGGACGGCACGATCATCAGTCCGCCCGCGAGCGCGAGCAGTGAAAGATCGATCGCGGCGCGCCAGGCGAGCGGCTGAGCAAAATAGGCCTGCGTCGACAGCGCCGTCGCTGCGGCGGGCGCATTCGAAAGCAGCAGCGCGAGGCCGAGGTCCGCGGACGCAAAAGCGACGAGCGCCGCGCCGACGGCAGAGGGCAGCAGCACGATCTTGCCCTTAAGCAGGAAGGCGGCGAGCCCCGATCCGATGGCGATGCCCACGGCGAACAGCGCCAGATGAATGCTGACGAGGATCTCCGCGCCATGCAACGTCTGGGTGATGAGCGAGGGCGTCAAGGACATGGCGACGGAGCCGAACAGCCAGAAGAGGCTCGTCACCACGGCCAGCCGCCGCAGCTCTCGTTGACCGCGCAAATGCCGCAGCAATTTGAAGGTTGAGCGGAAGACGTTGGCGTCGATCGCAAGATCGGGATCGGCGCGCCTCGTTGGGGGAATCAGCCACGCCGCGCCAAGCGCCAGCGCCGCGACGCCCATGACTCCCGCGGCGAGGATCACTCCGTCGCCGACATGCAACGCCATGCCGCCAGCGACCGTGCCGCTGAGAATCGCGAAAAATGTCGCGCTCTCGACGAGCGCATTGCCCGCCGGAAGTTCCTCGCGCGTCAGATGGTCGGGCAAGATGCCGTATTTGACGGGGCCGAACAGCGCGCCGGTGGCGCCGAAGAGAATGAGCGCGCCAAAGAGCGTGGGGATATTGGCGAACAGAAAGCCGGTCGCGGACAATGCTGCGACGGCGATCTCCGCGACGCTGAGCCAGCGCACGACGCGCGCCTTGTCGTATTTGTCGGCGAATTCGCCGCCGATCGCCGACAGAAGAAAGAACGGCGCGATGAAGGCCGCGCCGGCGAGCGTAACGAGCGACGCGCCGCTCTCGGCCGCATGCGCCAGTATCAAGAGAACCAGGGCGTTCTTCAGGAAATTGTCGTTGAAGGCGGCGAAGAACTGACGCCAGAACAATGGCGCGAAACGCCGAGAAGCGAGAAGCGAATGCGTCATGTCGAAGCTTCCGGGAGGTGCGTCGTGACTTTCGCCGATCACCCTTAAGGATCGGTCAAACCGGACGCGTTGCAATGGGCGTGGCGATCGGCGTTGCAATCGGGTCGAAGGTCAGCCTTTCGCCATGAACTATGTTCAATATGGAGACTGCAGCGCTTTTGCTCTGCCGTCAACAAGAAAATGAACGGTGTTCATGCCGAATTGGGAGACGCCTTTGAACGAGAAGAACGCCGACGCGGGAGCCGACCGCCGGACGCAATTGCGTGACCGGCTTATCGACATCGCGCAGGAAACGGTGGCGGCGCAGGGCCTCGACGGACTTAAGGCGCGCGATCTCGCCGCCGCGGCCGGTTGCGCTCTCGGCGCGATCTATACCGCTTTTCATGACCTCGACGAGCTGATCCTGCGGGTTAACGCGCGCACGCTGGCGCGCCTGGAGCTCGCGCTCGACGCGGCCTTCGTGGACGCTGAGGCGGAGCAGGCGCTCGAAGCCATGGCGCGGGCCTATCTGAGCTTTGCGAGAAAAGAGGAGCCGAGCTGGCGCGCGCTGTTCGAGCACCGATTGCCCCCTGGCGCGCCCGTGCCGGCCTGGTATGCGGACGATCGCAACCGCCTGTTCAGCCGGTTGGACGCGCCGCTTGCGCAACTGCTGCCAGGCAAGGACGCGACGGCGCGCGCCGCACTCGCGCACACGCTGTTTTCGGCCGTGCATGGAGTCATCGCGCTAGGGCTCGAGGAGAAGATCGCTGAGACCCCGCCAAAGTTGCTGGATGAGCAACTCGGCGTGCTGATACGACTTCTCGCGGCGGGACTGATGATGGAGTCGGCCCGCTTGATTTGAGCCGCGCGAGCTGACATAGGCGCGCATGGCTTTCATTCTGCTGTTTGCGGTAGCGACCTGGGCGGGCGCGCAGAATGCGCTTGCCGGCGGCGGCTCGTTCCTCACGCTTCCCGCCCTGATGTTCACGGGCATGGACGCGCTGGCCGCCAATATCACGTCATGTGCGGCGCTGTTTCCGGCGCAGGTCGCGACCGGCTGGACCGGCCGCAAACTGGCGAGGGGCGCCAACGGGCTTTCGCTGCGCACGCTGTTCGTCATCAGCATCGTCGGCGGCGCCGTCGGCGCGGCGGTGTTGCTTGGCACGCCGCGCGGACTCTTCGCGCGCCTCGTGCCATGGCTCGTGCTCTTTGCGACGGTGGTCTTCGCCTGGGGAAGTTTCTTCCGCAAGCCCGTCGAAACGCATAGCCATCTCGGCAGGCCGCGCGCGGCCCTCGCGCAATTTCTGATTTCGGTTTACGGCGGCTATTTCGGCGGCGGCATCGGCTTCCTCATGGTCGCCGCGCTGACCATGGCCGGACAGGGCGTGCGCGTCGCCAGCGCCACCAAAAATGTTTTGGCCGGCGTCATGAACGCCTCCGCCGTCACGATCTTCCTGTTCTCGCCGGATCTGCACTGGCCGCAGGCGCTGGTGACGAGCGTGGGCGCGACGATCGGCGGCGTCGCCGGCGCCCGCCTGATCCATCACATCGACGAAAAAATCCTGCGCATCTTCATCGTCGTGGTCGGCGCGGCGCTGACCGTCGGCCTCTTCCTCAGAGCGCCATAATCCCGGCTCGACGCGTTCAGCGCGTCGTGGCCGCTCCGCCCGCCATCGCTTTTTCAATTTCCGGAATGAGGGTCGTCGCAATGGCGGAAGGCGTCAGCGGTCCGACGAACTTATAGGCGATCGTGCCGTCGCCCTTGATTACGAAAGTCTCGGGCACGCCGTAGACCCCGAAGTCGATCGCCGTGCGGCCGGCAGGATCGACGCCGACGCGCGCGAAAGGATTGCCGCCCTCCTCAAGGAAACCTAAGGCCTTGGTCGTTTCATCCTTGTAGGAGAGCCCGTAAAGCTCGACGCCTTTGGCCTTGAGCGCTTCGTCGCCGGCGATCGCCATGAGCGCCGAATGCTCCTGTCGGCAGGGCCCGCACCAGCTGGCGAAGACATTGACAAGACTCACGTGACCCTTGCGCAAATCTTCGGTCGAGAGACCGGGAACGCCGGCCAGTCCTTCAAGCGCCGGCAGATCGAAAGCCGGCGCCGGCTTGCCGATCAGCGCCGAGGGAATGCGCGAAGCGTCGCCCGAGAAGAGCCGCACAAGGAAGACGAGGGCCAGCAACGCGAAGAGCGCCAGCGGCAGAAAGCGCAGCGCAGAGCGCGGCGCGACGGCGTCGCTCACGCGCCCTCTCCTTCATCGCGCGCGCCAGCCGCGCCAAAGCGCGCCAGCGCTGCGCGCAGGCGGCGATGCTCAAGGACGATGCGCAAGGTCACGACGCCGAGCGTCGCGGCCGTCACGCCATAGGCGGCGGCGATATAGAACCAGTGATCGCTCACTCGGCGGCCTCCATGCTTTCGTCGGCGGCGATTTCGCCGGCGCGGACGGCCTGCATCGAAAGGCGCGCGAGGCGTCGCCGCAGGATCTCGTTGCGGATCGCCATGATATGCAGCGTCGAAAACAGCAGCGTCGCGGCGAGCGCCATGACGATAAGCGGCCACAGCATCGATCCGGAGATCGCCGGTCCGTCAATGCGAAACACCGAGGCCGGTTGGTGCAGCGTATTCCACCAGTCGACCGAATATTTGATGATCGGAATGTCGATCGCCCCGACGAGCGTCATGATCGCCGCGATGCGCGCGCCGCGGGGCGTGTCGTCCATCGTCTGCCTGACGGCGATGAGGCCGAGATAGAGAAGAAAAAGAACCAGCATCGAGGTGAGGCGCGCGTCCCACACCCAGAACGTCCCCCACATCGGCTTGCCCCACAGCGAGCCCGTGACGAGGCAGATGAAGGTGAAAGCGGCGCCGAGGCTGGCGGCGGTTTTCTGCGCCGCGTCGGCGAGGGGATGACGCCACACCAGAACGCCGAGCGACGCCGAGGTCATCACGATATAGGCGAAGATCGCAAGCCAGGCGGACGGAACATGGATGTACATGATCCTCACGGTTTCGCCCTGCTGATAGTCGGGCGGCGCCGTGAAGGCGCCGTAGAGCCCGATCGCGAGCAGAAGCGCCGTGGCGCTTGAGAGCCACGGCAACGCGCGTTCTGCGAAACGCAGAAAGCGCGTTGGATTAGCGTAAGTGGACAGAAAGGTCATCGACCGCCGGAAACTCCCGCCGACCGTCTAAGCCGCACGGCCATCACCGTCAATTGGCGGCCTTGGACGGCGGCTTGGTCGTGTCCTTGGCGACTTCCTTGGACTGTTCGGCGAGGATCTGCGCCCTCGGCTTGCCGTGCAGAAGCTCGACCGCGGCCGTGAGCTGCTTGTCCTTCGCCTCATCCGGCGGGACATAGGCTTGCGAGCCGGTCTTTTCCTCGTCGCCAGTCTTGAGATGGCCCTTCAGCGACGCTTCGCCCTTGGTGTCGTCCTTGCCCTTAAGCTCGTCCGGCACGTCCTGCAGGATGATCATGTCGGGATCAATGCCCTTGGCCTGGATTGTGCGGCCGGACGGCGTGTAATAGCGCGCCGTCGTCAGCCGCAGCGCGCCGCTCGAACCGCCAAGCGGAATGATCGTCTGCACCGAGCCCTTGCCGAAGGACCGCGTCCCGATCAGCGTCGCGCGCTTATGATCCTGCAAAGCGCCGGCGACGATTTCGGACGCCGAGGCCGAACCGCCGTTGATCAGCACGACGACAGGCTTGCCCTTCGACAGATCGCCGGAGCCGCGGGCGTTGTAACGCTGGGTTTCGTCGGCGTTGCGGCCGCGCGTCGACACGATCTCGCCCTTGTCGATGAAGGAGTTGACGACCTGGATCGACTGATCCAGCAAGCCGCCCGGATTGTTGCGCAGATCGAGGATGTAGCCTTTGAACTTGTCGGCCGGGATGTCCTGCTGCGCCTTGGCCATGGCGGTGCGCAGGCCTTCCGCGGTCTCTTCATTGAACTGCGAAATGCGGACATAGGCGATGTCGTCGCCCTGTTTACGCGAGCGCACGGATTTGATGTGGATCTCGGCGCGGACCAGCTTGACCTCGACCTTATCCTTGTTCTTGCCGCGGAACAGCGTCAGCTTGACTGGCGTGTTGATCGCGCCGCGCATTTTGTCGACGGCCTGATTGAGGGTCATGCCCTGCACGGTCTCGTCGTCGATGGCGCCGATCAGATCGCCGGACATGATCCCGGCGCGCGACGCCGGCGTGTCGTCGATCGGCGTGACGACCTTCACGAGCCCGTCTTCCTGGGTGACCTCGATGCCGAGGCCGCCGAATTTGCCCTCGGTCTGCGTCCGCATGTCCTTGAAGGCCTTGGCGTCAAGGTAGCTCGAATGCGGATCGAGCGAGGTCAGCATGCCGTTGATGGCGTTTTCGACGAGCTTCTGCTCATCGGGCTTTTCGACATAGTCGGCGCGCACCTTGTCGAACACGTCGCCAAACAGGCTGAGGTTCTTGTAGGTGTCGGCGGAAGCGGCTTGAGCCGGAGCGCCGATGACGGCGCGCGCCTGCTGGCCAAGCGTGGCGCATCCCGCTCCAATTGCGATTCCTGTGGCGATAAGGGCTGTTTTGCGAATCATCCGCCGACCTTCCGACTGTCTGACTTTGCCCACCATGGGCCCGAGTCGATTGACGCTCCGTCCTTGCGGAACTCAACATAAAGAATGGGTTGTTTCGCGCCGATTGCGATGGTCGCCGCGGTTTGCGCGGCTCCGTCTCCCATGCTGGCAACCGGCTCACCTGCGAGAACGAACTGTCCCACGTTCACATTGGTGCGACTCATGCCGGCCAGGACCACATAATAACCGCCGCCGGCATTAATGATCAAGAGTTGTCCGTAACTTCGGTAAGGCCCTGAAAAAGCGATCCATCCGTCGCAAGGGGCGATAACCACCCCATTCTCGCGCGCCGCGATCGACAGGCCCTTCTCCTTGCCGCCAAAACCGTCGGGCGCGCCGAAACGCCGCACGACCGATCCCGAGGCCGGGGCCGGCAGCCGGCCTTTAAGATCAATGAAAGCGACGGCGGGCGCAAGTCGCGCCGGATCCTTGAACGGCGCAGACAACGCTTTGAGCCGCTCCCGCTCGGAAAGCATCGCTTGAGCTTTGGCGCGCTCGTCGTCGGCCTTGCGCGCCGACTCCGCCGCGCGCCGCGCCGCCGCGCTGTCCGCCTCCATGCGCGAGATCAGGTCCTTGAGGCTGGTGGCGCGCTGCGCCAGCGTGCGCGCGCGCTCCGTCTCCGCCTGCAAGGCGCTTTGCGCGGTGGAAAGCGCCTCCTGACGTTCCCCAATCATCGGCGCGAGCCTTTCGCGCTGAGCGGTGAGACTCGCTTGCTGCTCCGCGAGGCGTTCACGCTCGCGCCGAACGCCATCGCGCACCTGCTCCAGTTCCGACAGATCGCGCTGCAGCTGGCGCGCTTCGGCGCGCATTTGCGGCAACAGGGCGCCGAGCGCGAGCGACGCCCGGACGGCCTCGAGAATCTCGTTCGGGCGCGCGATCAGCGCCGGCGGCGGCTTACGGCCCATCCGTTGCAGGACGGTAAGGATCTCCATGATCAATCCGCGGCGGCTCTCGAGCGAAGCGACGATCTTGCGCTCGCTCTCGGTAAGCGTCGAAAGCCGCTCTTCGATCTCGGCCGCGCGCCCTTCCGTCTCCTGCAGCCGCAGCGTCGATTCGATGAGCGCGCCATTCAGTCGTTCGCGCGCGGCGGCGTGATCGACAAGCTGCTCTTCAAGTCGACGCGCGCGCTCCTGGGCGGCGCCCATCGTGTCTTCGACGCCGCGCAATTCTTGTTGCTTTGACGAGATGTCCTTTGCGTCAGGACCTTGTTGTTCGGCATGCGCGGAAAATGCGACAGAAATCGCAAAGAGCGCCGCAGAGATGAGCCCGCGCTCCGTGGCTTCGTTACCCGCCATGCTCGAAACGCTCATGTCCGTCCGCGGCATCAATGTCGCCCGGAGGCCGATATGCGCCGGGAATCGCGTCCACATTGCGGCAAAGCCCGGCGAGGATCGCGCGGGCGCGGCGCGAATCAAAGAGCGCGTCGATCGATTCTGGCCGTCTGCGTCGCCAGTTCAAGCGTTCGCAATCGGTGCCGGGCAAGTTGATCGCCTGCGTTTCGCCCGCAAGGTCATCGAGTTGCGCCATGGCGAGTAAGGATGGCGTGCGCGCGATGAAGGCATGGAGCGCCCGAGCCAAGGCGTCGTCGAAGACGCTTGATGGGTGATGCGCGCCGTCGATCAGCGCCTGTGCGCGAAGCGCGTCGAGAAGCGCGTCCTTTTCCGCGCGGCGCGCGGCGCGGGCCGCTTCGGCCGTGTCGCGCGCGATCAGCCCCAGGGCTTGCTTCTCGGCGATGTCCGCCGCCGCCCACCAGCCTTCGAGCGTCGGCAAGTCATGCGTTGAAACGCAGGCCATGGCCTTCTTCGGATAGTGCGTCGGCGACGCGAAGCCCTCTCCCGAACGTTCGAACCATAGAACCCGGTAGCTCAGCACGTCGGCGCGTTCGATGCGCTCGCGGAATCCCCATGGCGCCGTGCCGAGATCTTCACCAACGACGACGCATTGCGCGCGTTTGCTTTCGAGCGCGAGCTGACCCAGCAAGGTCTCCAACGGGTAATTGACGTAAGCGCCGGCCGCAGGATTTTCGCCGTCCGGAATGACGAAAAGCCGCGCCAGGCCCATGACGTGGTCGATGCGCAGCGCGCCCGCATGGCGCATGTTGGCGCGCAGCAGCTCCGCGAAATCGTCGCCGCCGCCTTTTTCCATTTCGATCGGATTTGGCGGCGGCAATCCCCAATTCTGGCCCTCCCGACTGAAGGCGTCGGGCGGCGCGCCGACCGAGAAGCCGTCGACGAAACTTCCCGCGCGGCTCCAGTTCTCGGCGCCGTCGGGCGCTGCGCCGATGGCGAGATCGCGGCAGAAGCCGAGCGACAGGCCGGCGGCGCGCGCATCTTGCGCCGCATGTGAAAATTGCGCATCGGCGAGCCATTGCAGAAATTGGTGGAATTGGACGCGCGTCGCATGTTCGCGCGCGAAGGCGGTCAACGCCGCGGCGCGTCCTTCGCGCAGCTCTTGCGGCCAGATCCGCCAGCTTTGACCGTTGCGCGCCTCGCTGATCGCCTCGAAGAGGCAGAAACGCGCGAGCGCCGCGCCGCCTTGTGCAATAAAGCGTGCGAATGAAACGACAAGCGCGGCGTCGGGCTGGCGGCGCGAGAGATCGAGGAAGACTTCAAAAGCGCGTTCGAGCGCGGCCATCTTCAGCGCATGAACGCCGGGATAGTCGACATCGGCGGCGGCGCTGAGAGCGGCCGCGGCGCTCGCGTCGAAATCAATCGGCGCGCCGAGCATGCGCCCCAATCCGGAGACATCAATATAGAGCGGATCGAGAAACCGCCGGTCGGACGGATAATACGGGCTGACGCGCGTGCGGTCTTGCGCAAACAAGGCGTGCAGCGGATTGATCGCGATGAGCGCAGCGCCGGCCCTGGCGCCGGCGCGCGCGAACTCGGCGAGAGTCGAGAAGTCGCCGATCCCCTGATCGCCCTCGCGGCGAACGGAATAGAGCTGTGCGGAGAGACCAAATTCGCGGCGCGCGTCGTGAGGCAGATAGCAGCCCGGCGGCGCGACAGTGAGCGCACAGTCTTCGCCGCCCTCGATCGACAAATGATGACGACCGGAGGGCATCGGCGGCAGTCGCGTTTCGACGCCGTCGCAGCGCCGGCCATCCAATCCGCGCCATGTGACCGGCGCGGCGTTCTCCGCGCGCAGGGCGATGCGCGAACAGCTTCCGTCTTCCTGCGTGACGACGATCCAGCCCGGCGTGCGGCCGTTGCGCGCGGCGAGCCGAAGCGTGAAGGGCTTGCCTTCCTGCGCCGACAGACTCGCTGGCGGCACGCGTCTGTCGCGAAAGTCGGAAAGCCGCGCGAGACTCTCGCGCGCGTCGTTGAGCGTTCCGGCCGGAAAGCCCAATTGCGCCAGCAGCGCGCAAACCGTCTCGCGCGGGACGTCGTGTTGCGCGCCTTCCACATCTCGCCATTGTCGTTCAACGCCCGCCGCTGCGGCGAGACGCGACAACATTTCTTCCGAAGCGGGCGCAGTAGACCGGCGCCGCGCGTAGCTTTCCTCGATCAGAAGCGTCACGGAGCGCGGCGCGACGGAAATGCTTTCTTCAACGTCTCCGCTTGCGCCGTCCTTCGCCGAATTGAACGCCAATCTCCAGCCGCGATTGTCCCGGGCGGGCGGCGGCCGCACGACAATTTCGTCAGGCCCACGATGCAGAATGACGATGACGCGATCGTCTTCGGCATAAAGCGCGGCGACAAGCGTTTGCGCCTCGCCGTCGCGCCAGTCGTCTTCGCGCATCGGCGCGCCGTCGGGACACAACCATTCGACGTCGGGGATGAGCGAAGCATCATGCGGCGCGCCGTCGAGAAAACGGTCTTCGTGTAATGCCGCGTGTCGCTTGCGCAGCGCGATGAGCTTCGCCGTCGTCGCGATCAGTCCTTCGTCGGCGCGCGCCCAATCGATCCATGAGAGGGCATTGTCCTGCGCATAGGCGTTATTATTGCCGGACTGCGTCTTACCCAACTCCGCGCCCATCGCCAGCATCGGCGTTCCGCGAGAGAAAAGCAGCGTGGCGAGCAGATTGCGCGCATCCCGCGCGCGCGCCGCATGGATCGCGGCGTCGTCGCTTTCGCCTTCGACGCCATTGTTCCACGAAAGATTATGGTCGGCGCCGTCGCGGTTCTCTTCGCCGTTCGCTTCATTGTGTTTATGCGCGTAAGAAACGAGATCGCGCAACGTGAAGCCGTCATGCGCCGTAATGAAATTGACGCTGCGCGACGGACGCCTGCCCGAAAACACATCTTGCGAGCCGGAAAAGCGCGTCGCGAGTTCGGCGACGCCGCAGGAGTCGCCGCGCCAGAAACCGCGCGCGCTGTCGCGATAGCGATCGTTCCATTCGGCGAAGGGCTCGGGAAAATCGCCAAGCCGATAGCCGCCCGGGCCCATGTCCCAAGGTTCGGCGATGAGCTTTAAGTCCCGCAGCACGGGGTCCTGCAAGATCGCCGAAAGCAATGGCGCGTCGCGATCGAACCCCGAGGGGCGACGCGCGAGCGTCGTCGCGAGATCGAAGCGAAAGCCATCGACGCCGCCATAGAGCGCCCAGGCGCGCAGCGCATCCATGATGAGCCGCACCACAGGCGCGCGCTCGCAGTCGAGAATATTGCCGCAGCCGGAGTCGTTCACATAGCGCGCGGGATCATCGGCGAGCCGATAATAGCTGGCGTTGTCCAATCCTCGGAAAGAAACCGTCGGACCGAATTCGTCGCTCTCGCCGGTATGGTTGAAGACGACGTCGAGAATGACTTCGAGCCCGGCCCCGTGAAGTCTGGCGACGGCTTCCCGAACTTCACGCCATCCGCCCGGCGCGAGACGCGGGTCGGGCGCCATCATGGCGATGGGATTATAGCCCCAGTAGTTGGAAAGCCCGAGCGGCGGCAGATGGCGCTCGTCGATCCAGGCAGCGCACGGCAAAAGTTCGAGCGTCGTGACGCCGAGTCGCGTCAGATGTGCAATCGGAGCGTCATGCGCGAGACCGGCGAAAGTCCCGCGCAGATGTGGCGGGATGTCGGGATGCGTCGCGGTGAAGCCCTTGACGTGAAGCTCATAGATGATCGTATGGCGCCAGGGATGCTTTGGCCGCAGCGGCTCCGCGGGGACTGGCTTCGTGAAAATGGATTTCGGCAGATGCACGGCGCTATCAGCGTGCGCGGCGTCGCCATAGGCGAAGAGCGACGGATGCAGCGTGAAGGCGCGATCAAGCGCCAGCGCATAAGGATCGACGAGCAGTTTCGCCGGATTGAAGCGATGGCTGGTGTTTGGCGCGTCGGGTCCGTAGGCGCGAAAGCCGTAGCGCTGGCCTTCAGTGAGGCCCTCGACATAGCCGTGAAAAACGTCGCCGCTGCGCGCGGGCAATTTTATACGGGCGATTTCTTCGTCAGCGTCATCGAAGAGACAAAGTTCGATCGCCTCGGCGTGAGCCGAAAACACCGCGACATTCGCGCCGCTCGCGTCCGGCGTGACGCCAAGCGGCTCCGGCGCGCCATCGGTGAGGCGGCCGATCATACCCCCTCCCCAACCCTCCCCCGCTGCGCTTCGCTTGCGGGAGAGGGAGGAAGACGCGGCGCATGTTGCACACCGCGCGCTACGCCGATCGTTGGGGTCCCCTCTCCCGCCAAAGCGGGGGAGGGACAGGGAGGGGGCTTTGTTGCCGAAACAGTCACCCGACGTTCGCGGCGGCCGCGTCCCGAAAGAGCTTCGCGTAACGGCGCGCCGGATTGCGCCAGGAGACATCCGTTCTCATGCCATTGACTTGAATCTTGCGCCACGTCTCGGCGTCCTCGAAAAGGCGTTCGGCTTCGCGCAGCGCGAGGGCGAGCGCCTCGGCGGTCGTCGGCGAAAATTGCAGGCCGGTGGCGACGTCGGCCTGCAGCGCCATCTCGTTGGCGTCGATGATCGTATCTTTCAGCCCGCCGACGCGCGAAACGATCGGCACGGCCCCATAACGCAGCGCACAAAGTTGCGTCAGTCCGCATGGCTCGAAGCGCGACGGAACGAGGAAGGCGTCGGCGCCCGCTTGGATCATATGCGCGAGTTCTTCGCTATAGCCGATATGGACGCCGACACGGCCGGGATGCGCCGCCTCCGCGGCCGCAAATCCTTCTTCAAGCGTCTTATCTCCAGCGCCGAGCAGCGCGAGTTGCGCGCGGCCGCGCATCAGCTGCGGCAAAACGTCGAGCAGCAGATCGAGCCCCTTCTGCCAGGACAGCCGGCTGACGACGCCGATGAGAAAGGCGTCGGGATCGACGCGCAGTCGCAGACGTTTCTGCAAAGCCGCCTTGTTCCTGGCGCGCGACGGCAGGCTCCAATGATCGTAGCGCGTTCCAAGATGCGCATCGGTCGCCGGATCCCACGTCTCTTCATCGACGCCGTTCAATATGCCGCTCACGCGATCCGCGCGCGCGCGCAACAGGCCCTCGAGGCCCATGCCGAATTCCGGCGTCTCGATCTCGCGCGCATAGCTTGGCGACACCGTCGTGATGCGGTCGGCGAGTTGCAAACCAGCCTTCAAGAAGCCGATCGCGCCGTAATATTCGACGCCGTCGATATCGAACGCGCGCGTCGGCAGTCGCAACGGCTGCAGCAGTTCTTTGGGGAATTGTCCCTGGAAGGCGATGTTGTGGATGCTGACAATCGTCGCCGGGCGCGGCCTGTCCGCATAATGCATATAGGCCGGCGCGAGCGCCGCCTGCCAGTCATGCGCATGCACGACTTCGGGCGTAAATCCATCTAGCGCGCCGAGCCCGATCTGCGCGCCGGCCCAGGCGAGCGCCGCGAAGCGGAAGGCGTTGTCGGGATAATCGGCGCCATCCGGTCCCGTATAGAGTCCGCCTTCACGCGCATAAAGATGCGGCGCGACGAGCGTATAGATCGCGGCTCCGTTATGGCGCGCGGCGTGAATCCAGGCCGGGCCACCGAAAAGGTCGTCAAACTCAAAAACCGTTTCCCCGGCGCGCAACGCGTTTAGAACGTCCGGATAACCCGGAATGAGCGTGCGCAGCTCGATGTTTTCGGCGGCGAGCGCATGCGGCAGCGCACCGACGACATCGGCGAGTCCGCCGGTCTTGACCAAAGGCGCCATCTCCGAAGCGATGGCGAGCGCGCGCAGCGAACTCATGCGCCGAGCCTGTCGATCATCGGCTGGGTAATGAGACAGACCCCGCCCTCGGTGCGACGGAAGCGCGCGGCGTCGAACGCCGGGTCCTCCCCGACGACGAGGCCCTGTGGGATTTGCACGCCGCGGTCGACGACGACATTGGTGAGCCGCGCCGAGCGGCCGACGTCGACATAGGGTAGGACGACGGCGTTCTCGACGGTCGCGTAGGAATTCACGCGCACGCCGGTAAAGAGCAGCGTTCGGCGCAGCGTTGAGCCGGAAACGATGCAGCCGCCCGAGACGAGCGAGGACAGCGCCTGTCCGCGCCGTCCGACCTGGTCGTGCACGAATTTCGCCGGAGGGGTGATTTCGGCATATGTCCAGATTGGCCAGTTGCGATCGTAAAGATCGAGCTGCGGCGTGAAGTCGGTGAGATCGATATTGGCCGCCCAATAGGCGTCGACCGTGCCGACGTCGCGCCAATAGGCGTTGGGCTCGCTCGCCGCGCGCACGCAGGAGCGCTCGAAATGATGCGCGACCGCCTTGCCGTGCGAGACGATGTAGGGGATCAAATCCTTGCCGAAATCATGCGTCGAGAGCGTCTCAGCGGCGTCGCGGCGCAATTGCTCGTAGAGAAACTTCGCCTCGAAAACATAGATGCCCATGCTGACGAGCGCACGGTCCGGATGTCCCGGCATCGCCGGCGGATCGCGCGGCTTTTCGATGAAGGAGATGATGCGGTCGTTTTCGTCGACATGCATGACGCCGAAACCGGACGCCTCGGCGCGCAGCACCTCGAAACAGCCGATCGTCACATCGGCGCCGGAATCCACATGCTGCTGCAGCATGGGCTCGTAGTCCATCTTGTAGACGTGATCGCCCGCGAGCAGCACGATATATTTTGGATCATAGCTCTCGACGATGTCGAGGTTCTGATAGACCGCGTCCGCCGTGCCGAGATACCAATGGTCTTCGGACACGCGCTGGCTCGCCGGCAGAATGTCGAAGCTCTCGTTACGCTCGGTACGAAAAAAGCTCCAGCCGCGCTGCAAATGGCGGATGAGGCTATGCGCCTTGTACTGCGTCGCGACGCAGATGCGCCTGATGCCGGAGTTGAGCGCATTGGAGAGCGCGAAGTCGATGATGCGCGACTTGCCGCCGAAATAAACCGCGGGCTTGGCGCGCCTGTCGGTCAATTCCATCAGCCGCGCGCCGCGGCCGCCGGCAAGGACATAGGCCATGGCGTGGCGCGCGAGGGGCGGATTTTCAAAGGCGGACATCGCCAGTTCCCATCAGATCGATGACGCGGGAATCCCCCAAATGGGGCGCCTTCGCCCTCATGCTGAGGAGCCTGCGCAACAGGCGTCTCGAAGCGCGAGGGCGAGGAATGTCGCTCTTAAGGGTTTCCTCGTCCTTCGAGACGGCCCTTTCGGGCCTCTTCAGGATGAGGAAATCTTTGTCCCGATCTCTTGAAGCGGACATCTTCATCGCCCTGCTCGATTCGATCTTCATTCTAATTCATCGCTTTCGAATGCGAAGAAGAGAGTCGAAAGCGGCGGCAGAAGAATATCGGCGCTCGCGGGAAAGTCGCGGAACACCTCGGCGCGCGCGTGAATGGCGCCGAGATTGCCAAGTCCCGAGCCGCCATAGATCGCCGCGTCGGAATTGACGAGTTCGCGCCAGCGTCCCGCCCGCGGCAAGCCGAGCCTATAGGCGCTTCGCGTCACCGGCGTGAAATTCGATACGACGACGATCGCGCGGGAACGATCCGCGCCAAAACGCGCGAAGGCGAATACCGAACTCTCCGCGTCGTCCGCGACGATCCACTGGAAGCCTTCGGCCTCGCAGTCGCGCGCATAGAGCGCCTCGTGATCGCGATAGAGGCGGTTGAGATCGCGGATGAACGCCTGAAGTCCGCGATGCGGAGGAAAATCGAGCAGCCACCAGTCGAGGCTGCTCGCGAAATTCCACTCGCCTGTCTGACCAAACTCCTGACCCATGAACAGGAGCTTCTTGCCGGGATGGCCCCACATAAATCCGAAATAGGCGCGCGCGGTCGCGAAACGGCGCCATTCGTCGCCGGGAATTTTACCGATGACCGAGCCCTTGCCGTGCACGACCTCGTCATGAGAGATGGGCAACACGAAGTTTTCGGTGAAGGCGTAGAGCAGGCCGAAGGTCAGCTCGCTATGGCGCCATTTGCGATGGACTGGTTCGGACGAAAGATAGCGCAGCGTATCGTTCATCCACCCCATGTTCCATTTGAAGCCGAAGCCGAGTCCGCCCGCATATGTCGGCCGCGTCACGCCGCCCCAGGCGGTGGATTCTTCGGCGATCGTCACGACGCCGGGATAAAGCGCGTAGACGCGTTCATTGAACCTTTGAAGAAAGGCGACGGCGTCGCGATTGTCGTTGGAGCCGTCGGGATTGGGCGACCATTCGCCCGGCTTTCGCGAATAGTCGAGATAGAGCATGGAGGCGACGGCGTCGACGCGCAGCCCGTCGACGTGGAAGCGGTCGAGCCAATATAGCGCGCTGGCGATGAGGAAATTCGCCACTTCGCGCCGCCCATAATCATAGATCGCGGTGTTCCAGTCGGGATGAAAACCGCGCTTGGGATCGGAATGCTCATAGAGCGGCCCGCCGTCGAATTGCGCGAGGCCATGTTCATCGGTCGGAAAATGCGCCGGAACCCAGTCGAGAATGACGCCTAATCCCGCCTGATGCGCGCGGTCGACGAAGCGGCGAAAGCCATATGAGTCGCCGTGCCGCCGCGTCGGCGCAAAAAGCCCGATCGGCTGATAGCCCCAGGAGGCGTCGAGCGGATGCTCGTTGATCGGCATCAGCTCGATATGGGTGAAGCCGAGATCGGCGACATAGGGCACGAGCTGATCGGCGAGTTCGTCATAGGTCAGAAAGCGCCCATCCTCGCCGCGCCGCCACGACGGTAGATGCACTTCATAGACCGAGATGGGCGAACGTCGCGGATCAACTTCGGCGCGCGCGCGCATGTGACTCTCATCGCCCCAGTGATAGGGCGCCTTCGAGGCGACGGCGGACGCCGTCGAGGGGCGCAGCTCCGCTTCGAAGCCGAGCGGGTCGGCTTTGAGCGGCAAGAGCTCGCCGTGCCGCCCGATGATTTCATATTTGTAATTGGCGCCGGCGCCGACACCGGGAATGAAGATCTCCCAGACGCCGCTGTCGATCCGCTTGCGCATCTGCTCGCGGCGCCCGTCCCACTGGTTGAAGTCGCCGACGACGGAGACGCGTCTGGCGTTCGGCGCCCAGACGGCGAAATGCGTTCCTTCGACGCTCTCATGCGTCAGCACATGCGCGCCGAGCTTGTCATAGAGCTTCTGATGCGCGCCTTCGACGAGCAGATGATCGTCTGTGGGACCGAGCACGGGGGAAAATGCGTAAGGGTCGGCGAATTCCCATTGCGCGGAGTCGTTCGAAGCGCGCAGGCGATATGGCGCGCGCGCCTTCAGCGGCGTCAGCCCTTCGAAGAAGCCTTCGGCGTGAACGCGACCTAGCGGCGCGATCGTGGCGCCGTCCGGCGCAACCGCCTCCACTCTCGTCGCGCCTGGAACGAACGCGCGTATGACATAGCCCGCGGGCGTTTCATGCAGGCCGAGCGCCGCGAAGGGGTCGCCATGGCGCGCGCCGATGATGGCGTCGATGTCGTTTGCGGAAGCGCGCCAGTCGGCTTTTGTCACTCTATCGTCCTTGAAGCCGCATCGTCATTGCGAGGAGCGAAGCGACGAAGCAAACTAGATATGATCGAACGACGCTGGATTGCTTCGCTTCGCTCGCAATGACCCAGTCTTACTCACATCGCGACATTCCAGATCTCTTGCGCATATTCGCGGATCGTGCGGTCGGAGGAAAACCATGCAACCCGCGCCGTATTCAAAATGCTCGACCGCCGCCACGCCTTCTGGTCCCGCCAGCGGGCGTCGACGCGGCGCTGCGCCTCCCAATAGGCGTCGAAGTCCTTCGCGACCAGAAAGTGATCGTAATAGGTCAGCGTATCGACAAGCTGCGCGTAGCGGTGCGGATCGTCGGGCGAAAAGACGCCGGCGGCGATGGCCCGCAGCGCCTCGGCGAGACGGGGACTCGCGGCGATCGTCTCGCGCGCGTCGATGCCCTTCGCGCGGCTTTGCTCCACCTCCTGCGCCGTAAGGCCGAAGATGAAGATGTTGTCGTCGCCGACGCGCTCTCTGATTTCGACATTGGCACCGTCCAGCGTGCCGATGGTGAGCGCGCCGTTGAGCGCGAATTTCATATTGCCGGTGCCCGACGCCTCCATGCCGGCGGTCGAAATCTGCTCGGAAAGATCGGCCGCCGGAATGATCGTCTCGGCGAGGCTCACATTGTAGTTCGGCAGGAACACGATCTTCAAAAGCTCGCGCGTCGCCGGATCGGCGTTCACGACCTTCGCCACATCGTTCGCGAGCTTGATGATGAGCTTCGCCTGATGATAACTCGCGGCGGCCTTGCCGGCGAAGATCTTCACCCGCGGCGCAAATTCGCGGGCGGGCTGCGCGACGATGTCCTGATAGAGCGCGACGGCTTCAAGCACGTTCAAAAGCTGGCGCTTATATTCGTGAATGCGCTTGATCTGCGCGTCGAAGAGTGCGGCAGGATCGACTCTGACGCCGACGCGCTCGAAGATCGTCGTCGCCAGGCGCGCCTTGTTTTCGCGCTTGGCAGCCGCAAATCGGTTCTGGAACTCGACGTCTTCGGCGAATTTCTCAAGCTCGATCAGTCGCTCCGGCTCATCGAAAACGCCCGCGCCAATCGTGTCGGCGAGCAATCGCGACAGCGGCGGATTGGCCTCGAGCAGCCAGCGGCGGAAGGTGACGCCATTGGTCTTGTTGACGATGCGATCGGGGTAGAGCCGATGGAAATCCTTGAACACCGTCTCCTTGACCAGCGCGCTATGCAACGCCGAGACGCCATTCACCTTGTGCGAACCCAGAAACGCCAGATGGCCCATGCGCACATGCCGTCCGTTACGTTCGTCGATGAGCGACACGGAGGAGAGCGTCGCCGGGTCGCTCTCGCCCTTGGCGCGCAGGCAGTCGAGATGCATGGCGTTGATGAGATAGATGATCTGCATGTGGCGCGGCAGCAGCCGCTCCATCAGCTGCACCGGCCAGGTTTCGAGCGCTTCCGGCAAGAGCGTGTGATTGGTGTAAGAGAAAGTCGCCTGGGTGATGCGCCAGGCCTCCTTCCATTCAACGCCGTGGACGTCGACGAGAAGCCGCATTAGCTCGGCGACCCCGATCGCCGGATGCGTGTCGTTGAGCTGGATCGCCACCTTGTCGGCGAGCTTGTGGATGTCGCCGGTCTGCCTCAGGTGACGGCGGATCAGATCCTGCAGAGAGGCCGAGGCGAAGAAATATTCCTGCCGCAGCCGCAGCTCCTGTCCCGCGGGCGTCGAATCGCTTGGATAAAGAACTTTGGAGATCGCTTCGGCGCGCGCCTGCTCCGATTGCGCGCCGACGTGATCGCCCTGATTGAAGGCGTCGAGGCGCAGCGCGTCAGGCGCTCTCGCCGACCACAGGCGCAGCGTGTTGACGTGTTTGCCGCGCCACCCGACGACAGGCGTGTCATAGGCGACGGCGACGATGGTTTCGCCGGGGCGCCAGACATGCGCGAGCATGCCGTCGGCGAGGCGCGAACTTTCGACATGGCCGAAGAAGCCGACGTCATAGGTGATTTCCGGCCGCGGGAATTGCCAGGAATTGCCGAAGGAGA
This sequence comes from Methylocystis rosea SV97, assembly GCF_000372845.1. Taxonomy (GTDB): domain Bacteria; phylum Pseudomonadota; class Alphaproteobacteria; order Rhizobiales; family Beijerinckiaceae; genus Methylocystis; species Methylocystis rosea. Next base: position 791,812 of record NZ_KB889963.1, on the reverse strand, counting down.
GCCAGTCTTCGGGATATTCATGCTGCCAGCCGTCCTTGAGCGTCTGGCGAAACAGGCCGTGGTCGTAACGAATGCCGTATCCCATGGCGGCGATTTCGAGAGTCGCCATGCTGTCCATGAAACAGGCGGCGAGGCGCCCGAGCCCGCCATTGCCGAGCGCCGCATCAGGCTCCAGCACGCGCAGCATATCGAGATCGACGCCAAGTTCGGCGAGCGCGTCGCGCATCGCCTGGGTCAGGCCGAGATTGGTCAGCGTGTCGATGAGCAGACGGCCGATGAGAAATTCGAGAGAGAGATAATAAACGCGACGCCGGTCTTCCTGATAATTGCGCTTCGTCGACGCGAGCCAAGAAGGAACGAGCCGGTCGCGGGTCGCAAGCGCGGTCGCGACGAACCAGTCGCGCGGACTTGCGTCGGCATTGTCCTTGCCGACCGTGTAAGTGAGACGCCGCTGCACGTCGTCGCGCAGCGCGGCGACGACGGCCTTATGGGCGGCCTTGGGCGGGTCAAAAGCGTTCAAGGCGATCCTTTCGCGACGGACAAGGCTCCCGGCAGACAGTCTTAGCGGCCGCTGTTTTAAGTAGAATTGGAATTTGGCGCCACCGGGCCGCGCCGGCGCCTGAAGTTGCGGCGCCGAGCGCTGCTCATCGAACCTCAAAGGTGAGGGCGCGGTTTTCCGCCTGATCCGCTTCGCCGGGGGATGCGACGAGGCGGCGCCCGCCGACGCCCTGACCCTCGATATAGCCCCTCGCCGCCTCCGCCCGCCTCTGCGCCAGCGCGTCATTGGGCGCTTTCGCGCCCGAACCGCGAACATGGCCCCTGACCGCGATCGTCGCGCTTTCCGGGCACCGGCGAATGATCGCCGCCGCCTTGTCGAGCGCGCGCGTTGCTGACGGCGTGAGTTGCGCGCTGCCTTTGCGAAAGACCAGTGCGCCGGGCGTCGAAGAGGCTTCAAGCGCCGTCTGGCAGTCGACGAGCGTCATGACGCCGGATACGGCCGCGGCTGGCGCGCTCGGCCCTTGCGCGTGGACGGGCGATATGGTCGCGCCGGCGGTGGGTGTTTCGTCGGCAGGCGGCGACGTCGCGGGCGGCATGTCGGCGCCCGCGCTTTTTGTCGACGCGGCAAAGCGGCGACCCTCTTCGCCGTCGGACTGGCCGATCACGACCGCTCCGACCCAGAGGAGCGAGGCGGCGACCAGCCCTACGGCCCAGCCCTCATGCGCCCAGATCGACCGATGCCGCGCCAAGGCGCAGAGCGCGGCGCCAACAATCAAGACGGCATAGGCCGCGAGCGCGCCCTCGACCAAGGGCGCGGCGGCGTCGAGCGCGCCGAGCCGGACGAGAAGGAGGCCGACGCCGAAAGCGAGCGCGGTCCACACCAGCCAGCGGGCGACGAGGCCATTTTCAGGCGCGCGCCCGGTCAATGCCCCGGCGGCGGCGCCGATGGCGAAACAGGCGAGAAGCCACGGCCAGAGGCGAGGGAATTCAACAAGCACGCGCCGACCCTAACGGGACGAACGCGTCTCTCCAAGACCTAAACGCGCATCGGCATCAAGACGTAGAGCGCAGTGGCCCCGTCACGGTCCTGGACCAGCGCCGGCGAGCCGGGGTCAGCTCACGCTCGCGCTTTGCGAGGCGAGCTAAAAAGGACAGCTTACAGCGTTCCAGGTCCTAAAATGTTCGTCACACACGTGGAAAATATAGGATTCTGACAAGTCCCATTTCGGTTTTGCCTTTAAGTCAAAATATTCGCGAATATCCTGAGCGTCACCCAGAACGGGGCCGCCGTATTGAGCTACTAACACTGCCCAACATGCGCACAGCGCCGTCATAGCATTGCCCAAGCTCGCCTTGGGTATATTCTCATTTCGGTTGTGCTTGGTGGCGTTGTAGGCGTTATACCAACCCAGATCCTGGGTCGGATTTCCCGCCGCATGCCAAGAACCGAAAGGACGTATCGGTTCGAATGAAGGGTAGCGGGTCAAGGCGACTTCATACTCCCGAAGTCGTAGAACCCGTTCAAGCCGCACATAGTCGTTGGTCGAGTAATGTTCCTTTACATAACCGTTGGCCTGCAGGACGGCACGCCACTGCGTTTCGCACTCGGTGCAAGCAAGAATTAATAGGTTTCTAATTTCGTAGCCGTAGGTAGAGAGAGTGTCTCGTGAAGGGTAAACGACCAACAGTATTCTATCCAACAATCCAATTAGGGTTCTTAAGTGTGTTTGATGAGTTAGCACCTCAGGCTGTGCGTCATGACGCAAAGGCAGCATGTGATTCGTGTTTTGCCAATGCGAACTGACCACAGGCCGGGCCACCTTGTGGTAATATTGACCTGGTGTGAAGGAAGACCACGTGAGCCTAATCTGATCGTCCAAGATATCCATAGAGCTGAAATAGCGCATTGCAGCAGCAATAACCTGAGCTTCGGTCCCGGAAGAAAAATTTTTCCAAGAACTAACGATCGTTGCGGAACTTCCATCGAAAAATAATATACCGGCCGGACTCCATGTCTCTGGCTTTATTTGTTTTTCAAAAATGTAATATCCGGCACTTCGCATAGATTTAGCACAGATTATTAAAGCCTGGGAGCCGCTACTTCGAGAAAGCTTAAAGCTTTAAACGCGCATCGGCATCAAGACGTAGAGCGCCGTGGCCCCGTCACGGTCCTGCACCAGCGTCGGCGAGCCGGGGTCGGCGAGTTTGAAGAGCGCCGTGTCGCTGTCGAGCTGCTGGGTGATGTCCAGGAGGTAGCGGGCGTTGAAGCCGATATCGAGCGGCGGCCCGTCATAGTCGGCTTCGAGCTCCTCGACCGCCGAGCCCTGGTCTGGATTGGTGACGGACAGCACGAGCTTGCTGTCGGAGAGCGAGAGTTTGACGGCGCGGCCGCGCTCGGAGGAAATCGTCGAGACGCGATCGACCGCCTTGGCGAAGACGTCGCGCTCGACAGTGAGCCGCTTGTCGTTGCCGGCGGGAATGACGCGCCCGTAATCGGGGAACGTGCCGTCGATCAGTTTGGTCGTCAGCAGCGCGTCGCCGAAGGTGAAGCGCATCTTGTTGATCGAAAGCTCGACTGAAACGTCTCCCTGCGCATCCTCGATGAGACGCATTACTTCGGTGACGGCCTTGCGCGGCAGGATGACGCCCGGCATGCCCGCGCTGCCTTCAGGCGCGGGAAGCTCCAGCCGCGCCAGACGATGGCCGTCGGTCGCGACGGCCCGGAGCATCGGCCGGCCCTCAACATCAAGCGTATGGAGATAGATGCCGTTGAGGTAATAGCGCGTCTCTTCGGAAGAGATGGCGAATTGCGTTTTTTCTATCAGCCGCTTGAGATCCGCCGGCGCGAGCGCGAACTTATGGCTGAAGTCGCCGGAGGTGACGTCGGGAAAGTCGCTCTCGGGAAGACTCGAGAGGTTGAATCGCGAACGTCCCGAACGCAGCGTCAGCTGTCCGGCGTCTCCGGTGGCTTCCAGAGAGACCTGCGCGCCCTCCGGCAGTTTGCGCACGATGTCGTAGAGCGTATGCGCCGGCAGCGTCGTCGCCCCGGGTTGGGAGACCTCCGCCGCGGTCTTCTCGGTAATCTCAAGATCGAGATCAGTGGCCTTGAGCGTCAGCGCGCCGTCCTTGGCGGACAGCAGCACATTCGCCAGGATCGGAATGGTCGTGCGTCGCTCCACCACGCGGTGAACATGGCCGAGCGCCCGCAACAGCGCCGCTCTCTCGATGGTGACCTTCATCGCCGGAAAATCCGCATATGATTGCGGCGCGGCAGGCCGCCGCGCCGGGGGCGAAGACTTTGGCGCGGCAGGACGCGAAGCGCAAGGGCGGGTGACGCGCCGCCGGGGGTTCGTCCACGAATTTCGGCCGGGCGCCGCGCGATGGCGTCATCACAAAGCATTTAGACCCGGCAGGGATCGCATGAAACCGCCTGGAGTCTTTTCGGCGAAGTCGTATCGCAAGCTCAGATAATAGGTGCGCTGCGGATAGGGATGAAAGGCATAGGCCTTATAGCGGCCGATATTGTCGACGCCCGCCGCGAGCGTCCACTCGGGCGTAAGCCGGTAGCTCGCCTTGGCGTCGAAAAACAGGAACGAACTGGAGCCGCCGGCAAGCACGTCATGGTTGAAGTCAGAATTGTCGAGGTTGTTGAAGGCGGCGGTTTGGTATCGCACGCCCGCCGAGAGGATGAGATTGGGCTCCCACGGCGGCGTATAGACAGCAAAACCGCGCAGGCGGATGCGCGGAATGCGCAGGAACTGCATGCCCTGTGTATTGGGCTGGCGCCAATTGGACAGGGTTTTCGCGTCGGTGAAGGTCACGCTGCCATTGATGTCAAGGCGTTCCGTCAAGAAGTCCTTCATGTCGATCGCGCCCTCGACGCCGCGGAAACGCACCTTGTCGACATTGACATTGGCGCTGGTTCGAAGAGCCGGATCGATGAGGTTGGCGATGGAGTTCCAGCGGTCGTCCATGAACAGGGTGACGCGCGGCCGCGCCCAGCCGATCGAACCCCACAGGTTCTCAAGCGTATATTCTCCGCTCAGTTCATAGACCGTCGAAATCTCGGGCTGAAGATCGGGATTGGCGATGGTGATGGCGTTCGGGGTCACGAGGTTTTGGAACAATTCATTGACCGTCGGATAGCGGTAGGCCCGTCCGATCGCGCCGCGCATCACAAAATCCCGCGACACATTCCATACAAGTCCGCCGCTCGGCGAGAAGGACTGCTTGTAACGATTGGTGAAGAAGGTCGGCGCCGCTCCAACGCCAAAGGTGTTGAAGCCCGTCAGCGTCTGGTTCATGCCGTTGAAGGCTTCCCAGAAGTCACCGCGCCCTCCGGCGCTGATCAGCCAGTCGGGATGAACACGCCATGCGTCCTGGACATAGACGCCCTTAGTTGACGTCTTGCCGGTGTTAACCGCCTGAATCGAGGTGAAGAACGTGTCGGTGAAGACTGGCGTATTGGTCTGCGTCGAGGCCAGCGAATAGACATCCCAATGGCCGCCCATCGACACTTCATGCTTGCCGAAAAGATCCCATTCGGGACGCCACGTGCCGCGCGCGTCAAGCGTGCGCCAATATGTGCCGGTTTGCACGACATTCGTGCCGCCCGGCTGCACGCCATAGCGAACGGCGGCGTGGCGATAGTCCCGGAGAAAAATATAGGACGTGCCGGTGATGTCGAAATCGAAAACGCCGCCATCCTTCTTTACCAACGACGCCGCCTGCATCAGATGGCTGGCGTTGGCGTGCGCCGGATTTGTGGCCGGCAGATTGAAACGCCAAGGGCCGAACTGCACGGCGTTACTTGGAGAATTATAGAATTCGGCGCCATTGTCGGCGCGACGCAGGAAGGGAGTCACAACCGCGTCGGAGACGAAAGACCACAAGCCCGTCTGATATTTGGCGTGCACATTGGGTAGGAACTCGTAATCGAGTTTGACCTTGCCAAGATGTTGCTGCGAATGGTCGCGACCGTTCAGCGCGGCAATGAGGCGCGGGCGCCCTTGCGGGTCAACGTCGAACCATCCCTTGGCGATGACGGGCGTTCCGCCGCTCCCTACCGTTGGGTTGGCGACCGTAAAATCAGCAGACTGACCGCGCGCGTCGAGCCAGTCGTAACCGACCCAATATCTCAAATTGTTAATCTTATCGCCAATCAACAAATTCATATGACCTGAGAGGTTGTTCTCCTTGGCGCCAAAGATGCCGAAGTTCTGAAACGCGCCGTCGCCCTGATAATGGACCTCGAATTTCTCCGGCATCCGCGTCGTGATCGTCATAACGCCGCTGATTGAATTGCCCGGGTAGGCCGCCGAAAACGGCCCATACATGATGTCCACACGCTCGATTTCCGCAGGCGAAACCATCCCCCAGCGCGGCGGAAAGCTGGGGCTGTTGCCGAGATAGTTCGACAGCAGCACGTTGTCGGCGAACACCATGGTCTGCGCGCCAGCGAGCGTGCTGTTCGTTCGCAGGGACAGTATGCCGTTGCGGTCGCCGATGAAGCGCTCGCGCACGGTGACGCTCGGCATATATTTCACCACGCCCATGGTCGTCAGCGAATTGACCGATTTATCGATTTGCGCGCGAGAGAGGGTTGCGATCTCAGCGCCCGGCGCCGGCTGCATGGCGCTCGGAACGCGCGGAGCGTCGCGCAAGGCAAGCAGCGTCGAGGACGGTTGTTGCGCAGGCGCGGGCGCGAGCGCGCGGCCTGGACTGGGTGGGCCCGGCCGCGCAGCGCTTGCCTGCCGCCGAGCGCCGCCGACCTCGATCGTCGGCAGCGCCTGTTGGGCGAGCGCGACGGACGCCCAGACGCCGCTGAGGAAGAGGAGACCGAAAATAGCTGGCGTTCGGCGCATGTGGCGCATCGGCGATCCCCCCCAGAGCTTGGCTCTGGGCGCGAGCCGCAGAGTATGCACTCTTTAGTAAGTTAGCTTAACGTTAGCAGGAGAGGCGCCTGCGTCCAGCGCGGCGTAAGATGATTGCTTCAATTTTACTTACCTGTGTCGGTTTGGCCACAGCCTGACTGCGCTCAATCAAATGCTGGATGGCATAAGGACGCCGCCCCTTAACCGGCCCTTAAACGGCCTTCGTTACGCTTCATCAGGCACTTCGGCCCCGTGCGGCGGCGACAGGCGAGTATCCGATGGCGCGCAGCGACAAGCGTCGCGAACCGCGGTTCGACGACGACGATGACGGCGAATTGCGCGCCGAGCGCCGTCCGCCGCCCCGCCCGCGCGCCCGCAAAACGCCGCGCCGCTCGCGCTCGCTCTTTGGCGCGCTCATCTATTGGAGCTTCACGCTGGCGCTCTGGGGGGCCATCGCGGGGGGCGGCCTCGCCGTCTATTACGGCGCGCGGCTGCCGCCGATCGACCAGCTGGCGGTGCCCAAACGCCCGCCCAATATCGCCATCCTCGACGTGAACGGCGAACTCCTCGCCAACCGGGGAGACACCGGCGGCGCGGCGATCCGGCTCGCGGACCTCCCGCCCTATGTCCCCAAAGCCTTCATCGCCATCGAGGATCGCCGCTTCTACTCGCATTGGGGCGTCGATCCGATCGGCATCGGCCGCGCCATTGTCCGCAACGTCACGGGACGCGGCGGCATGCAGGGCGGTTCGACCCTGACGCAGCAGCTCGCCAAAAACCTGTTTCTGACCCAGGAGCGCACCATCTCGCGCAAGATCCAGGAGGCGATCCTCGCGCTCTGGCTCGAGCATAAATATTCCAAGGACCAGATTCTCGAACTCTATCTCAACCGCGTCTATTTCGGCTCCGGCGCCTATGGCGTCGAAGCGGCGGCCGAGCGCTACTTCGGCCATGGCGCGAAAACCATCACTTTGTCTGAAGCCGCCGTCCTCGCCGGACTGATGAAGGCGCCGAGCAAGCTTGCGCCGGATCGCAATCCGGAGGGAGCGGCCGAGCGCGCGGCGCAGGTGATCGCCGCCATGGCGCAGGAAGGCCATATCAGCGAGTCGACGGCGACGACGGCGCTGTCGCATTCCGCACGCGCCCGAAGCGACATCGGCGCGGGGTCGATCAATTACGCCGCCGACTATGTCATGGACATGCTCGACGACACGATCGGCGCGATCGACCAGGACATCGTCGTGACGACCACGATCGACGCGCGCATGGAGATGGCGGCGGAAGGCGCGCTCAAGCAGGAGCTCGACGAGAAAGGCGCCAAATTCGGCGTAGCCCAGGGCGCGATCGTCGCCCTCGATCCCACCGGCGCGATCCGGGCGCTCGTCGGCGGACGCGACTATTCGGCCAGCCAGTTCAATCGCGCGGTCTCGGCGAAACGCCAACCCGGCTCCGCCTTCAAACCCTTTGTCTATCTGACGGGGCTCGAACAGGGACTTACCCCTGAGTCCGTGCGCGAGGATGGTCCGCTCGACGTCAAAGGCTGGCGGCCCGAAAACTACAGCCGTCAATATCTCGGACCCGTCACCCTCACCAAGGCGCTGTCGCTGTCGCTCAACACCGTCGCCGTGCGTGTGGGCCTCGAAGTCGGCCCCAAGGCCGTGGCGAAGACTGCGCATCGCCTCGGCGTCCAGTCCGACCTGCAGGCGAACGCCTCGATCGCGCTCGGCACGTCGGAGGTGACGCCGCTCGAGCTCGTCGCCGCCTATACGCCTTTCGCCAATGGCGGGATCGGCGTCCAACCGCATGTCATTCTCAAGGTGAAGACCGCCGCCGGCAAGACTCTCTATCAGCGCAAGAATGCGTCGCTCGGCCGCGTCATCGCGCCGCAATATGTGGCGATGATGAACGACATGATGCGGGAGACGCTGCTCACCGGCACCGCCCGCAAGGCCGAGCTTCCGGGATGGAACGCCGCCGGCAAAACCGGCACGAGTCAGGATTTCCGCGACGCCTGGTTCGTCGGCTACACGGGCCGGCTGGTCGCGGGCGTCTGGCTCGGCAATGACGACAACTCGCCGACGAAAAAGGCTTCCGGGGGCAATCTGCCGGTCGAAATCTGGAGCCGCTTCATGAGCGTCGCCTTGAAGGGCCAGCCCGTCGCCGGACTGCCCGCGGGCGCCTGGCGGTCGGAGAACATTGCGCTCCCCGAGGAGATCGCCAAGCCGATGGATGACCTCATCGGCTTGTTCACCGGGGAGTCGAGGCCTGCGCCCCGACCGCTATCCTCGAGAACGGCGCCGGCGCCGCGACCGCCCGCCCATATCCCCGGCGACTCGCCCGACCAACCGCCCGTAGCGGAGGCGTCGCCCGCGCCACGCGACGCTCCGCCCAGGTCGCAGCCGCCGCGCGCGATCGACGATCTTCTGCCGCCGGAAGACATACCGACGGTCGGCTCGATCGAACGGCCGCGGCAGAGGCGCGGGGCGCCGGATAGAAGCATATTCGAGGATCTCTTCGGCGGCGGCTGAGGCAGCGGTCGATCGCCGCGCGCGCGCGACCAGCCAAACGCTACTCCGCCGGAGCGCCCACCGAGGCCGAAGGCGGCCGCGCGGCAAAAAATCTGGTCGCCGCGACGATGACGACGAGCGTCGCGAGATACACAGCGACCTGCATGGCGGAAGGCTGGTCGGCATAGCCGATCAGCGTGTGCAGCACACGGCCGACGATGCTCTTATCCGATAAAATCCATGACGAGTCCCAGGCGGTGTCGGAGAGCGCCGTCACGAAGCCCGCCTGCTGCAGAAAAGCGACGCATTGCGCCGCAAGGCCGGCGGCGAGCAGCGTGATGAGCCATGTCGTTACGGCGAACAAGCGCCGCGGGGGGATCGCGACGAGTCCATAGAATGTCGCGACGCTCGTCAACGCGCCGAGCGCCAGTCCGGCGAGTCCCCCGGCGAAGACGTCCCAGCCGGATTCGCCAGAGGCGAGAATGCCGTAAAGAAACAGCGCCACCTCGGCGCCTTCGCGCAGCACGGCGAGGCCGACGACGGCGGTCAGCGCGAAGAGCGTCTCGTCGCCGCGCGCCACCGCCCGCCCGACGTCCGAAAGATTCTGCGCCAGCTCGCGCCCATGCTGCGCCATCCAGATGTTGTGCCAGACGAGCATGACGACGGCGATCGCGAGGATCGAGGCGTTAAAGAGCTCCTGCCCGCTGCCGGCGAAAGCTTGCGAGAGCCGGTCGGCGAAAGCGGCGACGACAATCGCGCCCAGCGCGCCGATTCCGACGCCGGCCGCGACGAAGCCGCGAGAGCCGGCGACGCCGCGAGTCACGGCGAGAACGATGCCAATGATGAGGCCGGCCTCGATGGCCTCGCGGAAGACGATGATGAGCGCGCCGAGCATGGCTATTCCGCGATGACCTCGCCCTTGGCCGTATTATCGTGAAACTCGCCCTCGAATTTGTAGCGGCCGGCTTTCAGCGGCCGAAGCGTAAAGGTCGCCTCGCTGTTGCCGGGGATCACTTTCTCGATCCGCAGGCTCTTGCTTTCAAACTCTTCGGGCGTGGCGTCGAGATTCTTCACGGTCAGCGTCGCCGGCTGATTGGCTGGAACGCGAAGTTCGGCCGGATCGAAGCGATGATCCTTGATCGTGAGCGTGAAGGCGTTCTCAGCCGCAGCGGCGGCGGAAATGCCCAAGACCGAGGCCACGAGGACCCCCAGAAAATGGTCGCGCTTCAAAAACCGCATCTCCCGAGTTCGCTGAGCCCCGACGGTCTCGCCGCGTCCGCATCGAAAGTAAGAAGGCCAAAACATGAGGTCAATCAATCTAGTCTGGAGCGCTTCCAAGCTGATGTCGCAGGCGCGCGCGCCTCACCCTGGATAGCCGTGCCGCGATTTCGAGGCGCGCAGGAGCGATATCGCGCGGCCGTCCTGACCGCTGGAGCAGGCTGACGCCGCCTCGCCGATCTCTTTCGAGATTTGGGCATGGACGCTCCGGTTGACGTGGCCCATCGCGAGATCATTGTCGATGACGGAGCGATAGCGCGCGACGGCGCCGGCGCAGCCCGGGGCGTCCGGCGGAGGCGCTTCGACCATACGCGCCGGCGGCGGGCCCGCTGGTCCGGGAGGAACGACCTGCGGTTGGCGCGCGGCGTTGCAGCCGGCGAGGCCAGCCGCGGCAAATGCGGCCATGAAAAGCCAACCTGCGCGCATCCGTTTCTCCAATGCTTGGCTGAGGTTTTCCTTTCATAATGGCGAGCGCCCTTCCTGGCCAAGTATTTTCCACTTGCTTGCCCGGGCCGCCAAACCGCGTCAGCATCGCAAAGCGCCCTGACGCCCCTTGTCCGCAGTTGCTTAAGCTGTTGGAGGAAAAAATGATTCGCAACATTGTCCTGCTCGACGGCACATGGAATACGCCGCGCGATTTCACCAGCATCTGCAAGAAGTCCTGGGACGAGAAAGTCTCCGAAAAGCTCATCCCGCCGAAAGGCGCAGACGACGTCGAGCAGAACGTCCGCTACTTTTCCGGCGTCGGCGCCGAAGGATTCAAGATCGTCGGCGGCGCCGCCGGCCTCGGCCTGCGGACCATCGCGCAGGACGCCTACAATTGGGTCGTCGACAATTATCGGGACGATCAGGAGCTGTATATCTATGGATTTTCGCGCGGCGCCTATGCCGCCCGCGCCTTGGCCGGCCTGATTGGCGACTGCGGCATCCGAAAGACGACAGACAAAAGCATCTTCGACATCGCGCGCGCCAATAAGAGCGCGAAGAAGGCGTCGCGGCTCGGCGCGCCGCCGAGCGGTCCCGACGTTCAGGCGAACAATCGCATCAAGCTGCTCGGCGTTTTCGACACCGTCGGCTCCTATGGCGTGCCTGCCGGTTTCAGCGGGCTTGCGCCGCTCGGCCGCTACGTCACGCTGGCGGTGTTCGGCGGTTTTGAGGACACGCAGCTCGGTCCGCATGTCGACCACGCGCTGCACGCGATCGGCGTCGACGAGCGCCGGCGTCCGTTTACGCCGACTTTCTGGACGGTGAAGAAGGGGGCGCCGCGTCCCTCGAACATCCAGCAGAACTGGTTTCCGGGCGTCCACTGCAACGTCGGTGGCGGCTATCCGGAATCGGGGCTTTCGGACATCGCTTTGATCTGGATGATTGCGCGCACGCAGGCGCTCACCGGTCTCTCATTCGACGAAGCGGCGATCAAGCGCACGTTGACGCCGAACATCGACGGAAACATCCCCGATTCCGCCGAGAAATATCCGATCGACAGGAATTTTCCGCGCAGCCGCGAGATGTTTCCGGCCGGGGCGCCCGCCAACAGTTTTTTCAGCTCCAGCGGCGATCCCGCCGAGGAACAGGTCAATGAGAAGGTCCATTGGAGCGTGCTGGCGAAGCTCGGCCGCAGCTGCAACATCTATGGCGCCAGTAGTCGTTACGATCCTCCAAACCTGAAAGAGGCGATGGCGCGCCTCGGGTCGAACCTCGCGGGGAGGGTGGCGTCCATCACCGAAGAGGAGGCCCGATTGCTGCCGCCCGATCTCGTCGAGCTGGCGAAGGCCAGCGCCGCCGGCCATACTGCCGACGCGACGCCGTGAGCGGCAGGACGACCCGGCGTCGACGGGTCAGGGCTCCCGCGTTTTTCGCTTGGCGGCGCGGCGCTAAGGGGCTATAAGCCGCTTGAATTCGTGGCGCGCGGCCGGCAGGTCCCGCGCCGCGATCGTTTTACGGCGCGAGTCCTTTGCGACGTGAGTTCAGAGGGGTGGATCGCGCGCCCCGCACAGCCCGGTAGCCGAATGGTCAATCCGTTTCAATTCCTGCAGGAAGTCCGCGCCGAAGCGGGCAAGGTCACCTGGCCTTCGCGGCGCGAGACGCTCATCACGACCGGCCTCGTCATCCTGATGGTGCTATTCGCAAGCTTGTTTTTCGTCGTCGTCGATTCGGCGCTGCGTTTCGGCGTCGGGTTGATGCTGGGCGTCGGTCGATAGACAATTGGAGCTAGTCGCGCCGCTATGAGCATGCGCTGGTACATCGTTCACGCCTATTCGAACTTCGAAAAGAAGGTCGCCGAGGCGATCCGCGAGGGCGCGGCGCAGCGCGGACTCGCCGACCAATTCGAAGAGATTCTGGTCCCGACCGAACAGGTCATGGAAGTGCGGCGCGGACGCAAGGTCTCCGCCGAGCGCAAATTCTTCCCCGGCTATGTGCTGGTGAAATGCGAACTCACCGATCAGGTGTTCTCGCTCATCAAGAATACGCCGAAGGTCACGGGCTTTCTCGGCGCCGACAACAAGCCGATGCCGATCAGCGAGGAAGAGGCCCTGCGCATCAAGGGCCAGGTCGCCGATGGCGTCGAGCGGCCAAAGCCGACGATCATGTTCGAGGTGGGCGAGACGGTGCGCGTCGCCGACGGGCCTTTCGCCTCTTTCAACGGCCTCGTCGAGGAGATCGACGAGGCGCGTTCGCGCCTCAAGGTCGCCGTGTCGATCTTCGGCCGGCCGACGCCGGTCGAACTGGAGTTCGCGCAGGTCGAGAAGGTTTAAGGCCTAACGCGCGGGCGATCTATCCGGCCCGCTTTCTCCCTTGGCGCCGCCGTCCGCGGTCGCATCTTTCCGCTCAGGGGGCGCGACGGCGCAACGCTGAGCTCGGCACGCCGGGCAAACGCCACGCCATCCGTAATAATAGAAGCCGATCCCCGCGAGCAGGCCAGCCCAGCCGAGCAGCGTCTCTCCCATGTATAAATTGGAGAAGATCATCGCCGCGAGTCCGGCGGCCATGAAGGCGAGGCGCTTTGCGTAATCTGACATGCAGGCTTCCTTTCCTCGATGGAGGTGGGAAGCCGGAGACAAAGGCGCAATGCGACGCTATGTTGGGTCGGCGGATTGCCGCAGTCGATGGAAGCCGCGATGAGCGACGAGCCCGAGAATTTCACGCTGGCGCTGCTGCGCAAGATCGACGCGAAGGTGGACGGCCTTCGCGAAGAGATGGCGACGAAGAGCGACGTCGCTGACGTCCGCTCCGAGGTCCATTCGCTGCGCGCGGATGTCGGCTCAGACATCATGAATTTGGAAAAGCAGATCAAGGAGCAGGAGAAGCGCCTGAGCGACCAGATTTCCGGCCTGCGCCGCTCGGTGATGGAATATCACTCATCCGCCATCGGCCACGGCGTTCTGCTGACCGAATTCGAAGAGCGCTTACGCAGGCTCGAAGAGCATGTCGGCCTCACGCCCGAGGGGCATTGAGGCTCGCATCAGCAGCAATCAGTTGCTTTTCCCGATCTCGTCAGTATAAGTCGCAAGCCCTCTCGCCGAGGGCTTTTTTCGTTCCTTCCAAAGGAAGCGAAAATCATACGTGGCGGGTCTGCCCCGACGCCATCGGGGAGCTCCAGACCGGACCACGAACTGCAACCGGCGCCGACGCGTGAAAAATCGCGGCGGGCGTCAAACGTTGGAGAAAGCAAATGGCGAAGAAAATCGCCGGCTATATCAAACTGCAAGTGCCGGCCGGCGCGGCCAATCCGTCGCCGCCGATCGGTCCCGCGCTCGGCCAGCGCGGCCTCAACATCATGGAGTTCTGCAAGGCGTTCAACGCCAAGACGGGACAGATCGAGAAGGGGACGCCCATCCCCGTCGTCATCACCGCCTATCAGGACCGCTCCTTCACCTTCGAAATGAAGCAGCCGCCGGTCAGCTTCTTCCTCAAGAAGGCCGTGGGCCTCAAGATCGGCAAGAAGCCGGCCTCCGGCTCCAAATTGCCGGGCCGCAACGTCGTCGGAAAGATCACGCAGGCGCAGATCCGCGACATCGCGGAAAAGAAGATCGTCGATCTCAACTGCGCTTCGATTGAATCCGCGATGTCGATGATCGCCGGCTCCGCCCGCGCGATGGGCCTTGAGGTGGTGGAGTAAGACCATGGCGCATGTCGGAAAACGTATTGCCAAGTCCCGCGAGGGCATCGAACGCACGAAGCTCTATGCGATCGACGAGGCGGTGAAGCTCGTGCGCGAGCGCGCCAAGGCCAAGTTCGACGAGTCTGTCGAAATCGCCATGAATCTCGGCGTCGACCCCAAACACGCCGACCAGATGGTGCGCGGCGTGGTCAATCTGCCGAACGGCACCGGCCGCGTTCTGCGCGTCGCGGTTTTCGCGCGCGGCGCCAAGGCTGATGAAGCCACGGCGGCGGGCGCCGACGTCGTCGGCGCCGAGGATCTCGTGACGACGGTGCAGGGCGGAACGATCGACTTCGACCGCTGCATCGCAACGCCCGACATGATGCCGCTCGTCGGCCGTCTCGGCAAGGTGCTCGGCCCGCGCGGCCTGATGCCGAATCCGAAGGTCGGCACGGTGACGATGGACGTCGCCGGCGCGGTGAAGGCCTCAAAGGGCGGCGCGGTCGAGTTTCGCGTCGAAAAGGCCGGCATCGTGCAGGGAACGATCGGCAAGGCCTCGTTCGACGACGGCAAGCTCGTCGAGAACATCAAGGCCTTCGTCGACGCCGTGGCCAAGGCGAAGCCGCAGGGCGCCAAAGGCACTTATATTCAGCGCGTCGCGCTCAGCTCCACGCAGGGGCCGGGGGTGAAGGTCGACGTATCGAGCCTGGGCGCCGCCCCGCACTGAGACAAGTTCTTTCGACAAAAAAGCCGGCGGGTGACCGCCGGCTTTTTGTTTTGGTTCATCCAACGTAAAGACTCGCCGCGCCAAAACAGACGGTGAGAGCGCGACGCGGCCCCCTGTCGCAGGGGCCTTCTCCGCCTTGTGCGGCTGAGCTTTTGTCAATAGGTTCCGCGCGGGCGACGACGGGCGGCGGCTCCGGTTTTTCGCTTATTCAAAGGCGCGCGCGCCGTTTTCGCTTGTTTCGGGATTTGCGCTTCATGTCCGTGCTGATCGACAAGAACACCAAAGTCATCACCCAAGGCTTCACCGGCAAGACCGCCACCTTCCACTCCGTCCAGGCCCTCGACTATGGGACCAAAATGGTCGGCGGCGTCTCGCCGGGCAAAGGCGGCTCGGTCCACCTCGATCTTCCGGTTTTCGACACGGTGCTCGAGGCGCGCGAAAAGACCGGCGCCGACGCGTCCGTGGTCTATGTGCCCCCGCCAGGCGCCGCCGACGCCATCTGCGAGGCGATCGAGGCGGAGATCCCGCTCATCGTCTGCATCACCGAGGGCGTGCCAGTCCAGGACATGATCCGCGTCAAGCGCGCGCTCTGCGGCTCCAAGTCCCGCCTCATCGGGCCGAACTGCCCGGGCGTCGTCACCGCCGGCGAGAGCAAGATCGGCATCATGCCTGGCAATATTTTCTCACGCGGCTCGGTCGGCGTGGTGTCGCGCTCCGGCACGCTCACCTATGAGGCGGTGTTCCAGACGACGCGCGAAGGCTTAGGTCAGACGACGGCCGTCGGCATCGGCGGCGATCCCGTCAAAGGCACGGATTTTATTGAAGTGCTGGAGTTGTTTCTCGCAGACGAGGCAACTAAGTCCATCATCATGATCGGCGAGATCGGCGGGGCGGCGGAGGAAGACGCGGCCCAATTCTTGAAAGACGAAGCTAAGCGCGGCCGCAAGAAGCCAATGGTCGGGTTCATCGCGGGCCGCACCGCGCCTCCCGGCCGCCGTATGGGCCACGCGGGCGCGATCGTCTCGGGCGGCAAAGGCGACGCCGAAAGTAAAATCGCAGCCATGGAGTCCGCGGGCATCAAAGTGTCGCCCTCGCCTGCGAGGCTGGGAAAGACCTTGGTCGAAGCGCTGAAGGGCTAGCGCTGGCCCGCTCATCGCTTCGTCGGGGGCTTTGAGCGCCGGCGCTTTTGGGAAAGATTGAGATGGCGCGTTTTGAAACCAATGGCGGCGCCGGACCCGCCGCGCCGGTGGGCGCGCGCTCGCCGCAAAATGACTTTCTTGCTTCGACATCGTTTCTGCAGGGGGCGAACGCGGGCTATCTCGAGGGCCTGCTTGCGGCCTATGAGGCCGATCCCTCCTCGGTCAGCGCCGACTGGCGCAATTTCTTCGCCGAGATGGGCGTCAGACCGCAGGAGCAGGTCGTCGCCCACGGCCCGAGCTGGGCGCGGCGCGACTGGCCGCAGCCGAACGGCGAATGGGTGAGCGCGATCATTGGCGAGGCGCCGGCGCCTGTGAAATCGCCAATCGTTCCCGTCGCCCCGCCGACGCCCGGCGGCGAGGACGTGTTGCGGGCGACGCGCGATTCCGTGCGCGCCCTGATGATGATCCGCGCCTATCGCATGCGCGGCCATCTGCACGCCAATCTCGATCCGCTCGGACTGGAGCAGCGCTACGATCACGGCGAGCTCAATCCGCAGACCTACGGGTTCACCGACGAGGACTACGAGCGCAAAATCTTCCTCGATGGCGTGTTGGGGATGCGATACGCCACGCTCTTTGAAATGGTCACGATCCTGCGCCGCACCTATTGCGGAACGATCGGCTTCGAATTCATGCATATCTCCAATCCGGAGGAGAAAGCCTGGCTGCAGGCGCGCATCGAAGGCCCGAAGAAGGAGATCGTCTTCACGCAGGAAGGCAAGCGCGCCATTCTCAACAAGCTCGTCGAGGCGGAAGGTTTCGAGAAGTTCCTCGACGTCAAATACACCGGCACGAAGCGCTTCGGTCTCGACGGCGCTGAATCCATTGTTCCGGCGCTGGAGCAGATCATCAAGCGCGGCGGCGCGCTCGGCGTGCAGGAAATCGTTCTTGGCATGGCCCACCGCGGCCGTCTCAACCTGCTTTCGCAAGTGATGGCCAAGCCGCATCGGGCGCTGTTTCACGAATTCAAGGGCGGCTCCTTCCTGCCGGATGAAGTCGAAGGCTCCGGCGACGTCAAATATCACCTCGGCGCGTCATCGGATCGCGTGTTCGACGACAACAAGGTGCATCTCTCGCTCACCGCCAATCCGTCGCATCTCGAGATTGTCGATCCGGTCGTGCTCGGCAAAGTGCGCGCCAAGCAGGATCAGCATCATTGCGCCGATGGCGACCGCCGCTCGGTGATGCCGCTCCTCATCCACGGCGACGCGGCCTTCGCCGGCCAGGGCGTCGTCGCGGAATGTTTCGGCCTTTCCGGATTGAAGGGGCATCGCACCGGCGGCTCGATCCACTTCATCATCAACAATCAGATCGGCTTCACCACCTACCCGCGCTACTCGCGATCCTCGCCCTATCCGTCCGATGTCGCGAAGATGGTCGAGGCGCCGATTCTTCACGTGAACGGCGACGACCCAGAAGCCGTCGTCTTCGCCGCCCGCGTCGCCGCCGAGTTCCGTCAGCAGTTCCAAAAGCCCGTCGTCATCGACATGTGGTGCTATCGCCGCTTCGGCCATAATGAGGGCGACGAGCCGGGATTCACCCAGCCGCTGATGTATAAGAAAATCCGGGCGCACCGCACGGCGCTCGATATCTATGCGGACCGTCTGATCGCGGAAGGCGTGACGACTCGCGAAGACGTCGATCGCATGAAGGAAGACTGGCGCACGCGGCTCAACGAAGAGTTCGAAGCGGGCCAGAGCTACAAGCCCAACAAGGCGGATTGGCTCGACGGCCGCTGGGCGGGAAAGAAATCGGGCTGGCAACTCTCGGAGAACGAGCGGCGCGGACAGACCGGCGTGGCGCTCGAGACGCTGCAGCACATCGGCGCCGAGATCACCTCGACGCCGCCCGATTTTCACGCCCACCGCACGATCCAGCGTTTTCTCGACAATCGCAAGGCGGCCATCGAACATGGCGGGCCGATCGACTGGGCGACGGCCGAAGCGCTGGCGATCAGTTCGCTGCTCTATGAAGGCTACAATGTGCGGCTCTCCGGGCAGGACAGCGAGCGCGGCACCTTTTCGCAGCGTCACAGCGTGCTCATCGATCAGGAGAATGAAGCGCGTTATCTGCCCTTCAATCACATCGCCGAAGGCCAGGGCCGCTACGAAGTCGTCAATTCGATGCTCTCCGAAGAGGCTGTGCTCGGCTTCGAATATGGCTATTCGCTGGCCGAGCCCGACGCGCTGGTGTTGTGGGAGGCGCAGTTCGGCGATTTCGCCAATGGCGCGCAGGTCGTCTTCGACCAGTTCATTTCATCGGCCGAACGCAAATGGCTGCGCATGTCGGGCCTCGTTTGCCTCTTGCCGCATGGCTACGAAGGCCAGGGTCCGGAACATTCCTCCGCGCGGCTTGAGCGCTATCTGCAGCTGTGCGCCGAAGACAATATGCAGGTGGCCAATTGCACGACGCCTGCGAACTACTTCCATATCCTTCGCCGTCAGCTGCACAGAAGCTTCCGCAAGCCGCTGGTGCTGATGACCCCGAAATCGCTGCTGCGCCATAAGCGCGCCGTCTCGCGGCTCGGCGAAATGGGCATGGCCTCGAGCTTTCAGCGGCTGCTCCTCGACGACGCTGAAACGTCGCCGACGGAGACGTTCGTCCTCAAAGCCGACGAAAACATTCGCCGGGTCATTTTGTGTTCGGGCAAGGTCTATTACGACCTCCTCGACGAACGCGAGAAACGCGGCGTCGACGACGTGTATCTGCTGCGGGTCGAGCAGCTCTATCCTTTTCCGCTCAAGGGTCTCGTCGCGGCGCTTGGGCGCTTCAGGGACGCGGACGTCGTATGGTGCCAGGAAGAGCCCAAGAACATGGGCGCCTGGTCCTTCGTCGACTCCTATCTCGAATGGGTGCTGACGCAGATCGGCGGCAAGTCGAAGCGCGCCCGCTACGTTGGACGCGCCGCCTCGGCGTCGACGGCCACGGGCACCATGTCCCGGCACCTTGCACAGCTGAAATTGTTCCTGGAAGAAGCGTTCGCGCCGTAAGACGCAACGCGAGCGAAGAGAGAGCCGATGGCTGAAATACGCGTGCCGACCTTGGGCGAATCGGTGACTGAAGCGACGATCGGCCGCTGGTTCAAGAAGGCGGGCGACGCGGTGCGCGCCGACGAGGCGCTCGCCGAGCTCGAGACCGACAAAGTCACGCTCGAAGTCAACGCCCCCGCCGCCGGCGTGCTCGCCGAGATCGTCGCCAAGGAGGGCGAAACTGTCGGTCCTGGCGCGCTGCTCGGGCAAATCGCCGAGGGCGCCGCCGCGCCGGGGAAGAGCGGCGAGACCGCCGGCAAGAGTCCCGCGCCTAAGCCGGCGCCCGCCCCCGCAGCGCCTGCGCCCAAATCCACTCCGGCTCCGGCGCCGGCTGCGCCCGCCGCGACCCAGATGCCGCCCGCGCCATCGGCCGCCAAGATCGCCGTCGAGCAAGGGATCGACATTGCTCAGGTTCCCGGCAGCGGCAAGCGCGGCCAGGCGCTGAAATCGGACGTCGTTCAATTCGCCGCGCGTCAGGCGGCCGCCCCGCAGCCCGCGCAAGAAGGCCGCGTCCAGGAGCTTCCCGCCCAGGAAGCGCGAGTCGAGGCGCCGCCGCCCCGCGTCCCCGTTCCGCAGGACGACGCCCGCCGCGAAGAGCGGGTGAGGATGACGCGCTTGCGTCAGACGATCGCGCGCCGGCTGAAAGAGGCGCAAAACACCGCCGCCATGCTGACGACGTTCAACGAAGTCGACATGTCGGCGCTCATCGAATTGCGCAAACGCTACAAGGAGGCGTTCGAGAAGCGGCACGGCGTGAAGCTTGGCTTCATGGGCTTCTTCGTGAACGCCTGTTGCCAGGCGCTGGAAGAGATCCCTGCCGTCAATGCGGAGATCGACGGGACGGACATCATCTACAAGCGCTTCTGCCACGTCGGAGTCGCCGTCGGCACGGAGAAGGGACTCGTCGTGCCGGTGGTGCGCGACGCCGACCGTCTGTCGCTCGCCGAGATCGAAAAAACCATCGCCGAACTTGGGCGCAAAGCGCGCGAGGGCGCGCTCGACATCGCCGATCTGCAGGGCGGCACCTTCACGATTTCCAACGGCGGCGTCTATGGTTCGCTGATGTCCACGCCGATCCTGAATGCGCCGCAATCGGGCATTCTCGGCATGCACAAGATTCAGGAACGTCCTGTGGTCGTCGACGGTAAGATCGAAGCGCGGCCGATGATGTATCTGGCGCTTTCTTACGATCACCGTGTCGTCGACGGGAAGGAAGCCGTGACTTTCCTGGTGCGCGTCAAAGAGTTGCTCGAAGATCCTGCACGGCTGGCGCTCGGCCTGTAGCCGCGACCCCTTCAAAATCTCCAAAGGCTACACATCTTATTTCAGACGGCGCGCCCGCCAATGGGGCCGTCGGCGGGGACGAAAGGACCGCCTTGGAGGTAGAGATGGAAATGAAAACCGCCACCGAAACCAGAGAGTCTCCGCTGACGCCCGAGCAGTTCGCGCAACTTGGCGATGGCCTCATCGCTTATGTGCGATCGATGAGTTCGGAAGACGTCAACCGGCTTTACCCGCAGGCGCCGCAGATTGCGCCAGGGCTGACGATCTTTGCGCTTTTCGGTGCGGATGGCGCGCCGATCGTGCTTGCGGATTCGGAAGAAGGCTGCATCGGCAACGCTCGTGAAAATCATCTGCAGATGGTGAGCCTGCACTAACCGTCCCAGTAAGGGGCGCGCCGTCGGCGCGCCTGCCGCCCGGGCAAAGGTTAAGCGCTTGGGGCGAAGATCTTCCCGCAACTCAGCCGTTAGCGTCTCTCGAACGTGCGCCGTTAAGGTTGTCGACGGTCAGCTTTGACGCCAGCACCTTGTCAAGCCGGCGTCCGTCGAGGTCGATGACTTCGAAGCGCCATCCGAGCTTCTCCACCGTTTCGCCGAGGGTCGGGAAGCGGATAAGCCCGTCGAGGACGAGGCCGGCCACCGTTTCAAAGCTCCTGTTCTCGGGCAGGGCAACGTGCAAAAGCTCGGCCATTTCATCGACCGGCATCCAGCCGGCCAGCAGCCAGCTGCCGTCTTCGCGCTGAAGCGCCTCCGGCTCTTCGTGCCCCTCGTCGGATCTGAACGCGCCGGCGATGGCGTCGAGTATATCGGCGGGCGTCACCACGCCTTCGAAATGGCCATATTCGTCGTGCACGAGCGCCATCGGCGTCTCGGCTTCGCGCAGAACATTCAGCGCGTCGAGCGCGTCGATCGAATCGGGCACCACCGGCGCCGACCGGACATGGGATTCGAGGTCGAGCGGCTCGCCGCGCAGCGCGGGTCCAAGCAGGTCTCGGATCAGCAGGACGCCGATCATGTCGTCCATATCGCCCCGACTGACCGGCAGGCGCGCATGGGACGTCTCGATGAGCTTCTCGCGCAAAAGGTTTTCGGGCTCGCCGAGATTGAGCCAGTCCACCTCCGTGCGCGGGGTCATCAGCGCACGCGCGGCGCGGTCGCCCAGCCGCAGCACGCCCGCGATCATCTGCTGTTCGTCGGCCTCGATCGCCCCAGCCGAATGCGCCTCGGCGACAAAGGTCTTGATTTCTTCATCGGTGACCCAGGACTGAAGCTCGTTGGCCTGGCCGACGAACAGCAAGATGAGCTTCGTCGACTCATCGAGCAGCCAGACCACCGGCGTGACCAGAGTGGAAAGCAACGCCATCGGCGCGGCCATGCGGCAGGCGATGGCTTCCGCATGGCGCAGCGCGATGTTCTTGGGCAGCAATTCGCCGATCACGACGGAAAGATAGGTGATGACGCCGATGACGCCGCCATAGCCGATCCAGTCCGCCGCACTGTCCGATAGACCAAGCGCGCGCAGCTCTTGCGAAAGCCGCTGACCGAGCGCGGCGCCTGAAAAGGCGCCCGCGAGGACTCCAACGAGCGTGATCCCGATCTGAACGGTGGAGAGGAAGCGTCCCGGATTTTCCGCCAGCGCCAGGGCGGCGGCGGCGCCGCGGCGACCTTCGGAGGCCAAAGTCTTCAGCCGCACTTTGCGCGACGAAACGATGGCGAGTTCGGACAACGAGAAAATCCCGTTGATGACTATCAACACAAGCGCGACGGCTAGCTCGAACATGACACCTGATAGGGCTTTCTGCGCAGGCTCTCAAGCAAATGGCGCCGGCAAGCGTTGACGGCGACGACATTTGTCGCAACTGGGCGTTGATCCTGGGCGTCGATCCCGGCGAGAAGGCGGGCAATCGACCGATCCGAAATCTACATCACAGGATTCCATGTGTGATCCGGAAGCGCTCAGTCGCGAGCCGCGATTTCGATCTTTTTGATGACCCGCGCCGGCTCGGGCCGCGCCAGATCGATCGAGAGCAGCCCGTTGACGAGATCGGCCCCCAGCACCTGCATCCCTTCGGCCAGGAGAAAGGCGCGCTGAAACTGCCGCGCGGCGATGCCGCGATGCAGGAAATGCCGC
Source organism: Methylocystis rosea SV97 (assembly GCF_000372845.1). Classification (GTDB taxonomy): domain Bacteria; phylum Pseudomonadota; class Alphaproteobacteria; order Rhizobiales; family Beijerinckiaceae; genus Methylocystis; species Methylocystis rosea. The sequence continues at coordinate 769,188 of NZ_KB889963.1, read as the reverse complement.
TCTCGATCCTCGGTTTGGCGCCCGCGGATGACAAGCTGATTCTCTTCGAGGGAGACGTCGAGCTGGTCGCGGGTGAAGCCCGCGACGGCCAGTGTGATCCGAAGCCGCTCTGGCGCGCTCTCGACGCGCGGAATGCGCTCGATATTATAGGGCGGGTAGCCGTCGGAGGCGGTGCGGGCGACGCGGTCGAGCGCCCTTTCGATCTCATCGAAGCCGAGCAGGAACGGCGAATTGAGCGGCGGACGCGACATGTCGTTGAAGCCCTGTTGGCGCCTCTTCGGCCAGAGCCCGTGAAGCGCTCCGGCTCCAGCTATATGGCCGAGCCGGCCGAGCCATTCAAGCGCGGCCGATGCGCGCGCCCGCCATTGACGCGCGAACGACAAACGCCCATGTGCGAGCAAGCTTCCCCTTAAGAGCGGCGACCATGGGCAAAGCAAAGCATCTCTTCCTCGCGATTGTCCTTGCCGCGTCCTTCGGGGCGCCGGCGGTCGCCGAAACGCCGCCGCCAATCATCGCGCCGGACGGCGAACGCTTCACGCTCACCCCTGCCGAGGGCGGCTATGTCCGGCTGAACAAGGAGACCGGCGCCCTGTCCTATTGTTCGGCCAAGGACGGCGTCACGGCGTGTCGGCTCGGCGCCGAGGAGCGCGCCGCGTTTGAGGCGGAGATCGAGCGTCTGCGCAAGGAGAACGCCGCGCTCAAAGCGCGCGCCGAAGCTGCGCCCGTCCCCCCGGCGGCCAGGCCGAACATGGCGCCGAGCGAAGAGGAGTTCGAGCGCGCGCTCTCCTTTACCGAGCGCTTTCTGCGCCGCATAATGCGCCTGTTCCGCGAAGAGACCTCGCCTGGAGGCGCTCTGTGAGGACCAAAGCGACGACGTGTCCGCGGGAGCGCCCCGGTGGCTGATCAGGGACCCTTCGCCAATTGGCCGCATCTCGACAAGCCGCCCCGGCCTGAGCGGTCAGAGACCGCCCACGACGTGCTGCTCCTGCCGAGCTCCGACAAAATTTCACAGGAAACCAAGCAGATGGCGTCGAACAACACGCTTGAAAATTTCCTCGGCGGCTCGCCCCTCAACACTCTCGCGCGGTTGTTCGTCATTTCGCTCGTCGTCGGCGCCCTGCTGATGTGGCTGGAACTGCGGCCGATCGATATTTTTCGCGGCGTGCAGGCCTTCTTCGACCGCATCTATCAGCTGGGATTTGGCGCGGTGCGTGAGCTTGTCAGCTATGTGCTCGCCGGCGCCATTTTCGTCGTGCCGGCGTGGCTCGTTCTGCGACTCGTCAATGTGGGCGCGAGCAAGCGCTGAGGAAGGGCGATGAAGCTGACTGTGGAGACCGAGCAGGAGGTGGACGGCCGCTGGATCGCCGAAATCCTGGAAATTCCGGGCGCGTTGAAATACGCGACGACCCGCGAGGCGGCCATCGCTCAGGTGGAGGCGCTGGCCCTACGCGTCATCGCAGACCGCATCGAACATGGCGAACGCCCGACTGAGCCGATTCATATTACTTTCGCGGCTGCATGACGCCATGGCCGAGCGTAAAGGCGAAGCGTCTTCGTGCGGCGCTGGAAAGAAAAGGTTGGACGGAAAAGCGATCCGCCGGCTCTCACCGGACGTATGCCAAAAGTGGGTTTCCTGATTTCATATTTGCGTTTCACGATGGCGAGGAGATCGGGCCACGAATGTTGGCGAGGATAGCCAAACGAACAGGACTGACGCGGGAAGATTTATAGTCTTCGGCGCCGGTCGATGCTTGACGTCTGATCCGGATCTTCGATGAGCTGGCCGATGCCGTCCCGGCGCGGCGGAAGCGGCGGCGGCGGCGCATAGGCCTCAGGTCCGGCGACGGGGCCGAACCCGTCCCGCGCGCCGACTCCAGGTCCTTCGAACGCGGCGAGCGGCGGCTTGCCCGTCGTGTCATTGTCGGTCTCGTCATCCGGCGCAGGCGGCGCGCGCCCCTGCGCGATCAGCGGCGACGGGTCGGGCGGCGGCAGCGTCTCTTGCGGCGCGGGCTTGCAGATGCTGCGCCCCGAGCGGCCGTGCAGGGCGAGATCGACGTGAATATGGTTGTAGTGAAAGGCGTTGGAGCCTGGCGACAGCACCGTCGAGAAATGCCCGCACGAGCCGCGATGCACGTCCATCAGGAAGGCGCGCGTCTGTTCGTCGCCATTGCGCCAGTCTCTCACGAGCGTGATCTCGCGACCGTTGGCGAGCACGAAGCCGCCGATGTCCAGCGCATTGCCGAAGGAATGTTCAGAAAGCTGCGCGCCGCGCTGATTGTTCATGCCGCGGCAGGCGTAAGAGCCCATTGAATTGATCTGAACCACCTGCTGTCCGAAGCGCGCCTGCGCGGCGGGCTGGACGGTGTCGGCGAGCCAGGCGTCGAGTTCGGCCACCATCGAGCAGTCGAGCGTGGCGGTCGCGTTGAACGAAACGGCCCCGCCCTGCAGCGCCGTCACTTTGAACGGCCTCGTCAGGCCGCAAATGCCCGGACCGTCGACTTCGGGCGCGAGCGCGATGTAGTCGGAAGGGTTGACGCGCCTTTCCGCGAGACAGGCGTTTTCAGCCTGGGTACGCCAGGCCGGCCGCTGCGGCTTCTGCCCGATCGAGCAAGCGGAAAGCGTCGCCGCGACAAGCGCCGGCACGAGCAACAATTTATGGGCGCGGCGGACCATGCCGCGAGGATGGGCGCCGGGCCGTTAATTCAGGGTCGAGAATTGTGGTTAATGCTCAAATATTTGAGGACTGTGGCGGGCGATCCACACGCCCGCGCAAGTTGCACGGGATGCGCTGCGCATGAGCGCGGCGGCAAAAGAAGCGTGATCAGCGCGCAAATCTGCTCAAGCGCCGCTTCCATGTTTCGCCGGCTTTGAGTTCAGTCTTCAAAACCCATTTCCGTCGAATCGTCCTGATCGCCCGCGACGATGTCTTGAGAATGACTTCCGGTTCCGGTTCTTTTGCGCGCTGCGCCGTGAAAATCGGGGTCGCTGCTGTCTGCGGCGCGATCTGCGGCTTCACCTTTTTTGGTTCCGCAGGAACAGCCTCTTTAACTTTGGCCGGCTGACGCACACGACGCGTCCGAACTGATGCGCCTCGCGCCGGAGGATCGCTTATGGCGTCGTCCTGCAACAGGTTCGGGAGCACCCGCCCCGGCAGGCCCGTCGATGGCGAGAGAATCTGGGGACGTTCAGCCGCTTTGGCGCCGAAAACCGCGTCCGCCGCGTTTAGAGCCGCCAAATAGGAGGCGTCACGTTCGACCTCAGGGGCGGCCGAAGCGCCGGAGCCATTAAGCGATGGACTCCCACTCGCATTTTCAGGCTCGTCGATCTTCCACGGATTCGAAGTGCGAGATTTGGGAGACCGACCTTTATATGCCGTGATGAACGGACGAGTGGGCTGGCGCATTGAAGCTGAAGATCTTTCTGTTGACGTATATGGCAAGGAAGGTCGCTCGAAAGACCCGCCTCGGCACAAGCGTAATTGAGTATTGAGAAAACGCCTGGGCATGACGCTCAGTCCAAGCGTCTGCGACGAAGGACATTTGCTACCTATAACGGAAAAGCCGCAAGAAGTCATCGTAATGGCCCACTGATGGCGCAAAGGGGACGGAACTTAAAATTCGTCTTTCGCCAGGACGTGGGGCGCTCACATTCCATTTTGAGCCGATCAGTCAGCTTGCAGACGCATGCTGCGGCTATGGGGTTGCGCGCTCCGATCTCAGAATGTTGTGCAGCCCCTCTAGAAAAGCTTCAGGTCTATCCCAACTGAAAGACGATCAAGCGCTGCGATTTGTCTTCTTCCAACAACGAACGACTCGGAGCGTTGCTGAAAGACCCTCTAAACGGATCAGCAAAACCCTCATTCGCCCGCCGGATATGTCGGCGCAACGCGAGAAACCAGAAGTCCATTGTCGTTCACTTGGGAGATTTTAGTCATGCGAAACATGCTCGCTGCAGCGACGGTCGGCCTCGTCGTTTTTCTTGTCCAGGACATCGCCAAGGCGGCCACCGCCCAAAGTCCGGCGACGCTACGCTCTGGACCGGGGACGTCGTGGCGTAGAATCGGCCAGATCCCGGCCGGATCTGATGTGCAGGTCTTGAGCTGCAACCCTGGCTGGCGCCACAGCTGGTGCCAAGTCCGCTACGGTTCGAAGACGGGGTGGGTGAACGCTCCTGCGCTCGGGACGTCCGGATCGCAGGTCATCGTTGCGCCAGTCGTGACAACTGACGCCGCCAGTCTCAAGCGGCGCGCGAGCATGTTTTCCTCGGTTATCGAGGTCATTCCCGGCGGCAAAAAGGTCGACGTCCTTCGCTGTAGAAATGGACTCGGCAGGGGCTGGTGCCGCGTCTCCTATCAGGGCAAGACCGGATTCGTCAGAGGGGGTCTTTTGACGCGCCAACGGTCCGTCATTCCCCGTTAAGAACGGGCGTGCGAGCCGAGAAAATTCGGCCCCGAAGCCGCAAAAAATAAAGGCGCAAATCGGACATCGCCGATTTGCGCCTCTTCTGTTCAGGTCAGCGCCTGCGCAGCCTTAACCGGCGTTATGCGCCTTTATCCTCGCCCTTGCGGCCGCGCATAAAGGATTCGAACTCTTCGCGGTCGCGGGCGCGGCGCAGCTGGTCGATATGTTCGGCGAAGTCGCGCTCCGCTTCGGCGACCTTGCGACGATCTTCCTCAAGACGCGCGAGTTCGCCTTCGCGCCACTCATCAAAGGCGACATTGCCGGTGGAGCGCATGAAGGAGGGACCGCCCCAGGCAGCCGAACCCTCTCGAGCGACGCCGCTCACGGCGTCCCTCACCCGCGCGCCCTGCTCCTGGGCGAAGGCGAAGAAGTCGCCCTCAAAGCCCTGGCTGCGCTGCCAAAGCTTCCAGACCAGTATGCCGAGGCCGAGCGGCCAGAAGATCAAAAAGCCAAGGATCACCGCCGCGATCTCGTAGGGCCTCCAGGACATTCGTCCGTGATGCCCCCAGGGCGTGCCGCCCTCTGCGGATGACGACATGCGAGAATAACGATGGCAGCTCATGATGGGCTCCAGTTTGTCAACGGCCGCCCGCCGCAAAGCGGGGCCGACACCAATGTAATATGCATTAACATTGGCGCAAGGGAAAGCGCCGCGCCAAAAAATTGGCGCGGCGCCTTCAGGCGTTTCGCGGCGCGCGCATCAGGCCGCCTTGCCGCTCAGATCCTCTTCAAGCACGGCGTCATCCGCGAAGGCCGCGGCGCTTTCGAGCGTCGCCGCCGGCTCGATTTCAATGTCGATTTCGAGCAGCGACATGTCTTCCTTGCGATGCATCTTCACCATGACCTTTTCGGGGTCGACGTTGATGTGCTTGGAGATCGCGATGAGGACTTCCTTGTGCAGCACGGCGATCAGATCCGAATCGCGCGCCGATTTGCGTTCATGCGCGAGAAGGATCTGCAGGCGCTCGCGCGCAACCGGCGCGGTGGCGCCGCGACGCCCGAACAATCCGAAAATATTCATGCCGCCCTCCGACCAAAGAGCCGAACGAAGAGTCCCCGCTTGTCCGCGGGAATATTCACCGGCAGTTTTTCGCCGCACAGCCTCTTCGCCGCTTCCGAATAGGCGCGCGCCGCAGGGCTCATGGCGTTGTGAAGAATGATAGGCGCGCCGACGTTCGACGCGCGCAGAACGTCTTCGCTCTCCGGCACGATCCCAAGCAGCGGTATCGAGAGAATTTCGAGCACGTCGTCGACGCTGAGCATCTCGCCGCGGCCGGCGCGCTGCGCGTCATAGCGCGTCAGCAGCAGATGCTTCTCGACGCGTTCGCCCTTTTCGGCGCGTTCGGTCTTGGCGTCGAGCAATCCGATGATGCGATCGGAATCGCGCACCGAGGAGACTTCCGGATTGGCGACGACCACCGCGACGTCGGCGAAGCGCATCGCGAGCGTCGCGCCGCGTTCGATGCCGGCGGGACTGTCGCAGACGATCCAGTCGAACTTCTCGCGCAATTCATTGATGACGCGCTGCACGCCCTCTTCGGTCAAGGCGTCCTTGTCGCGCGTCTGCGACGCGGGCAGCAGATAGAGATTGTTCAAGCGCTTGTCGCGGATGAGCGCCTGATGCAGCTTCGCGTCGCCCTGGGCGACGTTGATGAGATCAAAGACGACGCGCCGCTCGGCGCCCATAACGAGATCGAGGTTGCGCAGGCCGACGTCGAAGTCGACGACCGCGACCTTGTGACCCTGTTGCGCCAGCGCGGCGCCGAGAGCCGCGGTCGACGTTGTCTTTCCGACGCCTCCTTTGCCGGAGGTCACCACCAAAGTCTTGGCCATTGTTCGTCCTCTCTTAATCGAGCCGCGCGATCTTGACCGTCTCGTTTTCGAGCCAGGCCTGGATGGATTGGCTCTGAACATTCGCCGAGATCTCGTCGGCGGTGAGATAAACGCCGCAAACCGAGAGCAGCTCGGCTTCGAGCTTGCGGCAGAAAATTCGCGCGCGTTTTTCGCCATAGGCGCCGGCCATCGCGCGGCCGCGCAGCGTTCCGTAGATATGCACGGAGCCGCCCGCCATGATTTCCGCGCCCGACGCGACGGAGCCGATGACCGTCACGTCGCCGTCCGGGTGATAAATCGACTGCCCGGAGCGCACCGGCTCCAGCAGGATCAGCGGCGCAGCCGTGGGGGCCGGCTCGGACGATTTGGGATCGACGGACTGCGCGCCGCCGGCGCCGAGCGCGTTGGCGATATCCTCGAAGGCTGCTTCTTCGCTTGGGGACAGCGTTCCAGGGCTTGCGTCTTTGGCGCGCGTTGCGCTGACGTCCGGCGGCGGTTGCGGGGTGGCGCGACCGCCAGCCAGAATCGGCGGCAGATCGTCGCTGGCCCATGACGGGTCGACTCCCGACAATCCCATGAGGCGTATGCCGCGCCGGGTGAGATTTTCGAGGAGCTCGGTGAGTTGTGGCCGCTCAATCGTCAGTTTGGCGAGGTCGATGACGATCGACTTCCGGCTGAAAAAGGCGGGCGACTGCTCAAGCAGCGCGTCGAGCTGCTCGAACCAGCCTTCGATCGGCTGCTCGGGCTCCAGCGTCAGGACGGGAAAGGACCTGCCTCTGAAGCGGATGTGTCGGGATGACGCTTGCGTCACGGGAGCCCTCACGCAATTAGGATTTGCGTCATTTGAGGGCGTTAACGTTAATGAAGGATTAAAGCGCGCGCGTAATTTGGCGCCCGGTCGCGCTTTATTAAGAGATTAAGCTGGCGCGGCTTTCGCGCGCGCAGCAGCGCTCTCCATGACGCCTTGCGCGGCGCTCTCGAGCACCAGCGCCGGATCCGCGCTTTTGACGGGATCGAAATGGCCCGAGATGGTCAGCATCGCGACGCCATGGGCGAGCGACCAGATTTGCAGCGCCGCGTAGCGCGCGCCCTGCGCCGGCGCGCCCGCCTGCTGCAGCCAGGCCACCACGGCGCGCCAAAGGATTTCGAGCGCATGGTCGGCGGCGCCGCCGGCGCCGGGGTCGGCAAGCGTCTTCGCCTGCCCGAACATGGCTGCGTAAAGCCCCGGTTCGTCCCGCGCGAATTTGAGATAGGCGGCGCACATCGCCCGCATCGCGCTCTTGGCGTCAGGTCGGCCTTCGTCCCACGCCGTTTCAATTCGTGCGCCAAAGGTCTCAAAACCGCGGCGCGCCAGCTCGCTCATCAGCGCGTCGCGTCCGCTGAAGTGACGGTAGGGGGCGGCGGGCGAAACACCGGCGCGGCGCGCCGCCTCGGTGAGCGTCAGCGCCGATGGTCCGCCTTCGGCGAGAATGTCCAAAGCGGCGTCGATCAGCGCCTGTTTGAGCGAACCGTGGTGATAGCCTCGCTTATTGTGCATCTCTCACCCCGGCGCGGATCGGCGTCATCGCCCCGTCGCCGGGTTATCCCGAGAGCTTGGCGACCAGCGCGTCGGAGACCTCGAAATTGGCGTAGACGGTCTGAACGTCGTCATTGTCCTCGAGCAAGCCGACGAGCTTGAGGATCTTCTCGCCCGAATCATCGTCGACCTTGATCGTGTTCTGCGGGCGCCAGACGAGCGCCGCCTTGCGCGGCTCGCCGAATTTCTCCTCGAGAGCCTTGGCGACGTCGCGCAGCGATTCGACGGACGTGATCACTTCATGCGTCTCGTCGGTCGTCGAAACGTCGTCGGCGCCGGCGTCGATCGCCGCCTCCATCATCGCATCTTCAGTCGCCGCCTTCTTATCGAATTCGATGAGCCCGACGCGGTCGAACATGAAGGACACGGCGCCGGTCTCGGCGAGCGCGCCGCCAGCCTTGGTGAAATAGGAGCGCACCTCGCCGGCCGTGCGGTTGCGATTGTCCGTCAGGGCCTCGACGATCACGGCGACGCCGCCCGGCGCGTAGCCCTCGTAACGCACTTCATCGTAATTTTCGGCGTCGGCGCCCGAGGCCTTCTTGATCGCGCGTTCGATGTTGTCCTTTGGCATGTTCTCCGCCCGAGCGGCGAGAACGGCGGCGCGCAGCCGCGCGTTCATATTCGGGTCGGGCATGCCCATCTTGGCGGCGACGGTGATTTCTCGGGCGAGCTTTGAAAACAGCTTGGAGCGGATCGCGTCCTGCTTGCCCTTCTTGTGCATGATGTTCTTGAATTGACTATGCCCGGCCATGCGCTCCCGCCCTGCTCCTCGATCAATCTTCGCCGTCCGGCGTCCGGCGGGTCATATACGCCGGACGTATCCGGAAATAAAGAAAAGCGCCAAGGAGAGTATGGGCGCCAAAGGAGAGTATGATTGAGCGCAAGCGATGAAGAGCGAAATTCTCGGCCTGAGCCCGACGGGCCGGCCCCGTCCGCACTCCCGGCGCCGCATATCCCGGACCTCGCCGCCGCCAAGCGGCTGCAGGCGATCCTCTCCAGTCCGTCCTATCGCAAGGCCGACGAGGACATTCATTTCCTGACGTCGGCCGAAGCGCGCGGTCCCCGACTGGAGCTCGAATACCTCAAGGCCGAACTGCTGCTGCGACGCCATGGCGTCACCGATACGGTCGTCGTTTTCGGTTCGACTCGCATCGTCGAGCCCGCTTTAGCGGAAAGCCGCCTCGCCGAATCGCAGGCGCGCGCGACAGCCAATCCCAATGACGCGGCTCTCGCCAGACAGCTCGCGGCGGCGAAACGCGCCCGCGATAATTCGCGCTATTATCAGATCGCGCGCGAGTTCGGCGCGCTCGTCGGCGCCGCCCGCGAGAGCGGAGACCGGCCGCGCCTCGCGATCGTCACCGGCGGCGGACCGGGCATTATGGAGGCGGCGAACCGCGGCGCCTTCGAGGCCGGCGCCGAGACGGTGGGGCTCAACATCACCCTCCCGCACGAGCAGCTGCCCAACAGCTATGTCACGCCATCGCTTTGCCTGCGCTTCCGCTATTTCGCGCTGCGCAAAATGCATTTCATGCTGCGGGCGCGAGCGCTGGTCGCCTTTCCGGGGGGCTTTGGCACGTTCGACGAATTGTTCGAGACGCTCACGCTGGTGCAGACCGGCAAGGTCAAGCCGATCCCGATCATCCTCGTCGGCGAAAGCTATTGGCGACGCGCCTTTGACGTCGACTTTCTGGTCGACGAGGGCGTCATCGCTCCACAGGACCGGGATATTTTCCGCTACGCCGAAACCGCCCCTGACATTTGGGAAGAAATCCGACGCTGGGGCGAACGCAAGGAGGATCTCCTATTTGAATGAAGGCCTTAGGCTGTGCCGGCGATCGCCCGCCCGATCCTGCCCGATCCCCTGCCATTGTAAAGCCTATGCCCCGCCTTATCTCAGCTAGCGCGGCGCAAAGCGCGCGCTTTTTTAAAAAGGGAGAATACTCATGAGTTGGCTCAAAGCGATCGCTGGCGGCGTGATCGGGGCTGAAGCCCTGACCCTTATTAAGGATTATGTGGAGAAGCAGGGCGGCCTCGACGGCGTCGTCAAGAATTTCGAGAACTCCGGACTGGGGAAGCAGATCCACTCCTGGGTCGGCCTCGGTCCCAATGAAAAGATCAGCGAGATGGACATTGGCAAGGTGGTCAACGCCGATAAGCTGATGGAAATCGCCAAGAACGCCGGCATCGACATCGACAAGGCGAAAGCGCTTCTCGCTCAGTATTTGCCGGAAGTGATCGACAAGGCGACGCCGGAAGGCAAGCTGCCGCCGCCCGACAAGCCGGCGTAAGCGCTCCAACGCCAATTCTCGACACTGCCGACGGCGGCGCGCGCCGCCGTCCGGCCTGTTCCCCGCCCACGCTCTTGCTTCACGCGCCCTGATTCTGTAATTCCCTCGCGCGCGCCCTTTGCGCCCGCGCCAGGGCGCGGAACGCCCTGAGGCCGCGCCGCTGCGGGGGTTTCGCCTTCGCCACGACCGCCGGCCAATTTGAATAGGACCATTAATGACCAAGCGCGCGCTGGTGACCGGGGTTACAGGACAGGACGGCGCCTATCTCTCCCAGTTTCTCCTCGACAAGGGCTATGAAGTGCATGGCGTGGTGCGGCGCTCGTCGCATCGGGGCGTCGAGGACCATCGCCTGCGCTGGCTCGGCATCAGCGGCAAGCTGAATTTGCACGACGCCGATCTTGCAGATCTTTCAAGCCTGCTGCGCACCGTTCAGGCCATCCAGCCCGACGAAATCTACAATCTGGCGGCGCAATCCTATGTCGCGTCCTCCTGGCGCCAGCCGATCCTCACCGCGAACGTCACCGGCGTCGGCGTCACCAACGTGCTTGAGGCGATGCGGCTCGGCGCGCCCAAAGCGCGCTTCTACCAGGCGTCCTCCTCCGAAATGTACGGGCTCATCCAGGAGCCGATGCAAAGCGAGAAGACGCCCTTCTATCCGCGCAGCCCCTATGCCGTGGCGAAACTCTACGGCCATTGGATCACGGTGAACTATCGCGAGAGCTTCGGCCTTCACGCGTCCTCGGGCATTCTCTTCAATCACGAAAGTCCGCTGCGCGGCGTCGAATTCGTCACCCGCAAGGTCACGACCGGCGTCGCCGCGATCAAACTCGGCCTCGCCACGGAGTTGCGGCTCGGCAATATCGACGCCAAGCGCGACTGGGGGCACGCCAAGGATTACGTGCGCGCCATGTGGCTGATGCTGCAGCAGGAGAAGCCTGACGATTACGTCGTGGCGACCGGCGTCACCACCACGGTGCGTGACATGTGCCACATCGCTTTCGAGCACGCCGGCCTCGACATGGAGAAATTCGTCATCATCGATCCAGCGTTCTACCGCCCGGCCGAGGTGGACGTTTTGCTTGGCGATTCCAGCAAGGCCCGGCAGGTTCTCGGCTGGAAGCCGGAGATCGATCTTCGCGAAATGATTTGCGAGATGGTCGACGCCGATCTCGAGCGGCTGCGGCGCGAGTCGGCCTAACCCGAAAAAGGGCGCCCGCGATGGCCGCCTTCGAGCGCATCTTGGTGACGGGCGGCGCCGGATTTGTCGGCGGCCACCTCTGCGCCGCCCTGGCCGAGGCCTATCCGCAGGCGACGCGGTCGCTGCTGCTGCGTCCCGGCGAACGCGGCGGCCATGAGGCTTTCGCCGCAGCCGTCGCCGATCTTGTCGACGAAGCCGCGATCGATTCGCTGATTGCGCGCATGCGTCCCGATCTCGTCGTCCATCTCGCGGGTCAGTCGTCGATCGCGCAGGCGCTGCACGCCGCCGAAATGACTTGGCGGGTGAATTTTCATGGTTCTTTCGCGCTTGGGGCGGCGGTCGCCCGGCACTGCCCAACCGCGGCGTTTCTCTTCGCCTCAACCGCGGCGGCCTATGGCGCAAGCTTTCGCGACGGGGTCTTGAACGAGGACGCCCCGTTGCGGCCGGTGGACGTCTACAGCCGCTCGAAGGTCGCCGCCGAGAGCGCGCTTTCGGATCTCTTGGCTCCCAAAGGGCGACTCATCGTGGCGCGGCCGGTCAATCATTCAGGACCGGGCCAGCGCAATCGCAACTTCGCGCTCGCCTCCTTCGCCGCGCAGATCGCCGCGATCGAGGCGGGGCGCGCCGAGCCCCGCCTCAGGGTCGGCGATCTCTCCAAGGCCCGCGATTTCCTCGACGTGCGCGACGTCATCGACGCCTATTTGCGGCTGATCGCAAGTGCGCGGGATCTGCCCGCTTCCGTCTCGATCTTCAACATCGCGTCCGGAAGGGCGCATCGCATGGAGGCGCTGCTCGAGCGGCTGCGCGGACAGGCAAGGGCGCAATTTGAGATCGAGGTCGATCCGGCGCTGCTGCGCCCTGAAAGCGACATCGCCAGCGTCGCCTGCGACGCGACGAGACTGACCGAAGCGACCGGCTGGCGCCCCCGCCACGACATCGACGACATGCTGCAGGCGCTCCTCGACGACGCCCGCGCCGCCCAAGCGCAGGCCACAACGGCGCCGTCATGAGCAAGCGGTCATGAGCGAGCGGCAAAACCGAGAGCCCGAGCAGGACCGCGAACGCATCCGCCTGCTCGAATTCCAGCTCGATTATTTGCGCGCCGAACTCCTGCATCTGACCCACGAGCGCCATCGGCTGATCTATTCGGTCTCCGGCCACATCTATCGCTTTCTTCGGCCGGTCGAAGCGTTTCTCGCCGACGCCGCCAACGCTGTCGTCGCGCGTTTTCGCCCGCCGCCCGACGCGACGAGGCCGTCGGCGTCCGGTGAGGGCGCGCCGGCCGCTCGCGGCGCGCCGCTGCCGGCGCGAAGGCTGCTGGTCGATGTGACGGGAACGATCAAGCGCGACGCCGGCACCGGCATTCAGCGCGTCGTCAAGGAAGTGACGCGCGGCCTCTATAGCGGCGAAAGCTTCGACCTGCCGGTTCTGGCGGCACGCTGCGAGGACGGTCGGCTGCTGACCGCCAATGGCTTCATCGCCGAACTTGTCGGCGGCGAAGCCGCGCCCGACTCCGAGATCGCGATCGCCGGAGGCGACCGCTTTCTGATGCTTTCTGACAGCTGGAACGCCTTCGACGAACTCGCGCCGGTTTTTGCGAGGATTCGGGACGCGGGCGGCGAGGTCGTCACCTGCATCTTCGATCTCATTCCGGAGCTTTATCCGCACGCCTGCCACGAAGTGACGGTGCCGCGCTATCGCGCCTGGCTGCGCAAGGCGCTCCTCGAGAGCGACAGTTTCCTGGCGATTTCGCGAACCGTCGCCGATGAACTCGCCGACTATGTCGCCGCGCAAGGGCTGCCGCATCGTCCTGGTCTCAAGATCGGCTGGTTTCACTGCGGCTCCGATCTTGCGCTGCGCGCAGACGCCGCGCCGCGCGACAAGGTCAAAGCGGCGGTCGCCGGGGATGCGCCGGTCTTTCTCGCCGTCGGCACGATCGAACCGCGCAAGGGTCAGCGCGTCGCCCTTCGCGCCTGTGAAGACCTCTGGGCGAGTGGCCGCGATGTCCGGATCGTCTTCGTCGGCCGGCGCGGCTGGTTTGAAGAAGCGGTGGCAAGCGAAATTCTCGGACATAAGGAATTCGGCCGTCGGCTGTTCTGGTTCGACGACGCGGACGACGACGAGCTTTCGTTTCTCTACGACCACGCGGCGGCGCTGATCTTCCCCTCCTATGCCGAAGGGTTCGGCCTGCCGATCGTCGAGGCGGCGCGCCGCGGCCGCCCGGTCATCTGCAGCGACATCCCGGTCTTTCGCGAGGTCGGACGGGCTGGCGCGCTCTATTTTCAGGTCAATAACGCCAAAGCGCTGGCGGAGACGATCGCCGACTTTCTCGACGGCCGCCGCGTCGCCGACCAGGACCAGGTCTTGCGCGTCGCCTGGCGCGACGCCGCGCGGCGCATCGTCGAGGTTGTCGCGCGTGAGGACTGGAGCCGGCGCCTGCCGTAGCCTGCTGGTTTGCGTTGCACCATGAGAACGCCGGATTTCCGCGCTCCCTCAAAGCGTGTTAGAGAGGCGCCAATTGGCCGTGCGGCCTGGCCAGCGCTCTTGCGGCGCGCTGGGCCCGCACGGCTTTTCGCTTCCAATGCGGGTAAGGCCTTCGCCTTCTCCCACGCCAAAAACGGAAACGCTCTCCATGCCGATCAATATTCCGCTTCTCAATCAGCAGACGCCGCAGACGGTGCTCAAGATGATCAATCTCGAAGCGTCGCAGCTCTCGCTGCCGGATTCGCGCGAATTGATGTGGGGCGCTTTCGGCGCCTATGGCGTGCTCCAGGCGATCGCGCAGTCGTTCAACCACTCGCTGCTCGGGAGCCTGATCTACGGCGTGCTGAGCGTGGTCCTTCTCTACGGCGGAACGTACGGCCTGCTGCGCGTTTTGAAAGAGGACGCAAAGTTTCAGCGCACCGCCACGGCGCTCGCCATCATGAGCGGGCTTGCGGCGCTCGTCTATACTATCCTGCACCTCCTCTTCGGCATTGCTCTGCCGCCGCCCTTGCCGACCGAAAAGCTCCTGCGCTTTCTGCTCTTTCCGATTTTGATTTGGATGGTGTTCATGTACGCCTTCGTGTTCCGGCACGTGTCGCTGCGCCCGGCGCCGGCCTTCTTCGCGGCGGCGCTGTTCGTCATCGTCATCGAGGTGATCCTGTCGCCGATTAGCCGATAGACGCAAATCCATATTCGGACGGCGCGGCGCTCGGCCGCCTCGTTTTGCGAATTTCGCGAATGCCTCGCATGTGATCGACGGAACCGCGGCGCAATGCTAAACAACGCGCCAGCGGCGCGCAGACGCCCGATTGCCTACGCTAAACGGATTAACGACGCTCATGACCTTATCATTTGATGTTCTGGGCATTGGCAACGCCATCGTCGACACGATCGCGCGCGCCGAGGACGACGATTTGCTGCAGGCCGGACTGCGCAAAGGCTCGATGACGCTTGTCGACGAAGCGCGGGCCGCTGAACTTTATACAGCGATGGGCCCGACGACGGTTATTTCCGGCGGCTCGGCCGCCAACACCATGGCGGGCCTTGCGAGCCTGGGGCGCGCCGCGGGATTCGTCGGCAAGGTCAAGGAAGACGACGCGGGGCGCGAATTCGCGCACGACATCCGCAAGGCCGGAGTCGCCTTCGACACGCCGGCGGCCGCCGACGGCGCCGCGACCGCGCGCTGCTTGATTTTCGTGACGCCGGACGGCCAGCGCACGATGAACACGTTCCTCGGCGCCTGTCAGGCGCTCGCCCCGACGGACATCGACGAGGAGACGGTCGCGCGCGCGAAGGTCCTCTACATGGAGGGCTATCTCTGGGACCCGCCCGGCGCCAAGGAGGCCTTCCTGAAGGCCGCGAAGATCTCGCGCGCCAACGGACGCAAGGTGGCGATCACCCTTTCCGACAGTTTCTGCGTCGATCGCTATCGCGGCGAATTTCTCTCTCTCATCCGCGATCGGGTGGTCGACATCGTTTTCGCCAATGAAAGCGAATTGCACGCGCTCTATCAAACCGGCGATTTCGAGACGGCGCTCGCGGCGCTGCGCGCCGAAGACGGACTTCTTGGCGTCGTCACGCGGTCGGAAAAGGGCTGCGTCGTGGCGAATGGCGCGAGCGCCCTCGCCGCGCCGGCCTGTTCTGTCGATGCGGTCGTCGACACGACCGGCGCGGGCGACCTCTTCGCCGCCGGTTTTCTCGCCGGCTACACGCAGGACTTGCCGCATGAACGCAGCGCCATGCTCGGCGCGCTCGCCGCGGCGGAGATCATCTCTCACGTCGGCGCGCGGCCGCAGAAGGATTTGCTGCAACTCGCCCGTGACACTGGCGTGCTGGAATAAGTTCGGGTTTCCTCGACCAGAGGCGCTCGATCGGCGATTCAAACAAGCTGGAGGAACGAAAGATGCGCCTTGTCTCCAAAGCGGTTCTGGCCGCATTTGCCGCAGTCGCGAGTCTCGCGCTCACCGTTGAAGCGCGCACGGAGGAGCAGATGACGAAAAGCCTCACCGGCCTTCAGCACAAGGACACGAAGGTCGGGACCGGCGCGACCCCCAAGATCGGTCAGACGGCGGTCATGCATTACACCGGCTGGCTTTACAACAATGGCGAGAAGGGCAAGAAATTCGACTCGTCTCATGATCGCGGCCAACCGTTCGAATTCCGGCTGGGCCAGGGTCAGGTGATCAAGGGCTGGGACGAAGGCGTTGAAGGCATGAAGGTCGGCGGCAAGCGCACGTTGGTCATTCCGCCGGAACTCGGCTACGGCGCGCGCGGCGCCGGCGGCGTCATTCCGCCGAACGCCTGGCTGATCTTCGATGTGGAGCTGGTCGGGGTGAAGTAGCGCTGCGCCGCACATTGACGGAATCCAGCGCCGCCCGCCATATTTAACGCGGGCGGCGTTTTTATTTTTATGGATGCATTATGAGCAGCGATCAATCGCAGGCGGCGTTCGCCGCGCCTCAAGAGTTTTGCGACATCGTCATGAAGGGCGGCATCACGTCCGGCGTCGTTTATCCGCTAGCGCTGACATCTCTCGCCAAGAAGTATCGTTTCTCGAACATCGGCGGCACGTCCGCCGGCGCCATCGCCGCTGCAGCAGCGGCCGCCGCGGAATATGGGCGCTTGTCCGACAAAGGCGGCTTCGTAAGGCTCGCGACGGTGCCCGACGAAGTCGGGCCACATCTCAAGAGCCTCTTTCAACCGACGCCCGCGCTAAAACCGCTGTTCGATATTTTCATCGCGCTACTCGAATCGAGATCGGCGTTCGGGAAGGTCGCCGGCGTGCTGCGCGCAGCTTTTCTTGGCTACCGTAAGGAGGCGATCATCGGGGGAAGCCTTGGGTTCTTCCTCGCGTTGCTGCTCGTCACTCAGGGCGCCGCCTTCTGGCCGAGCCTTGTCCTTTTTATTCTGCTTGTTACGCTTGGAGTCGCCGTCGCGTTCGTCTGGCGTTTGATAGTGGCGTTCAAGCGTGAGCTGCCCGACAACGACTACGGCCTATGCCCTGGCCTGCGACAAGATGGAGGCGAACACGAAGGCTTTACGGACTGGCTCACTCGGCTGATCGACGAAGCGGCAGACCGCGCGCCCGACTCAGCGCCGCTGACATTCGGCGAGCTCAAGAAGCCGCCGCAAGACGGGCGTCCGATCTCGCTGATGATGATGACGACGAGTCTGATGGAGAAGCGTCCCTATACGCTGCCGCTCGATAGCGGACGCGAGGGTGACGCCACCTTTGGTTTCGTCTTTGAGATTGGAGAATGGAAGAGGCTCTTTCCCGCACGGGTCATCGACCACCTCCTCAAGGTCTGCGAACGAGATTTTCAGTCGCAGGGGGAGCCCGGCGAATTTTATACGTTTCCCCACCGGGACGATTTGCCCATCGTCGTCGCCGCGCGCATGAGCCTCAGCTTCCCAGGGCTCATTTCCGCTGTTCCGCTCTGGCGACGCGACTACAAATATGCCTCGAAGCCCGATCAGCAGACATTAAGACGCTGCCTTTTTAGCGACGGAGGGCTCTCGAGCAACTTCCCAGTCCATTTTTTCGACAAGCTGCTGCCGAATACGCCTACCTTCGCCATCTCGCTCGATGTCTTTGATCCGAAGCGGCATGATCCAGAGGGGGGTGACGGGCGCATCTGGATGTTCCGCAATCCGCGCGAAGGGGCAAGCTTGCCCATTCTGCCTTTCTCGGGCTTCGGCGACTTCCTGTTCCGGCTCGTCGATGCAGCGAAGGACTGGCAGGATAATCTGCAGAGCGTTCTGCCGGGCTACCGTGAGCGTATCGTCCATGTCGGACTTTCGGACGACGAGGGCGGCCTCAATATCGCAATGACGGAGGAAACTGTCCGAAAGCTGGTTGCGCTCGGCGAAAGAGCGGGCGAACGGCTGGCGGATTTTGACGGCGACGACATGGACGCGCCTCGTTGGCGCCGCTTCCTCGTCGCCATGGCCCGCATGGAGCAGACGCTCGACGATCTCACCCGTTCGTGTGAAGGGATCGCGCAGACGAGTAGCGGCCCGACTGTGGAGTCCTTCGGTCGTTTTCTGGAGCGCTACCCCGCGCTTGCGCGGGAATACGAGCAGACGCCCGCAGTTCTTAACGCTATGCTGACGCGCGCCGCGGAAATCCAGGAAATAGGCGCACAGTGGCGGGATTCGCCGACCATCCGATCAGGTAGGATTCCTCAACCAGACACCAATCTGCGCATCACGCCAAAGCCCTGAGCTTACGTCAATGGAATATCCACATAGCGGCAAAGAGCACTAAGGCGAGTCCGATCAGCAGCGTTCTGTCGGAGCGGCGGCGCGTCTCGCCCAGCGCCTCGATCGAGCGCGGCGAAAGATCGACGCCGCGCTCTGACATTTCGCTCACCCGCTGAATCGCCGTTTCGGCGTCCTGCAATGTCTGCGGCAGCCGCGTCGCGAGCTTCGCCAGCTCCGTGAGACTTCTGCTCGCGTCCTCGATCTTCGCCTTGACGCCAAGATTCTCCTCGATCCAGGAGCGAACCACCGGATCGCAGGTTTTCCAGATGTCGAGCTTGGGATCATAGGCGCGGGCGACGCCTTCGGCGACGACCATGGTCTTTTGTAGCAGCACCAGCTCGGTGCGCGTGCGCATGTCGAAGAGGGCCGTCACTTCGAAGAGCAGCGTCAGCAGCCGCGCCATCGAAATATCGGCGGCGTTGATCGTATGCATCGGCTCGCCGATCGCGCGCAGCGCCTGCGAAAATTCTTCGATGGAATGGCTGGCGGGAACATAGCCCGCCTCAAAATGAACCTCAGCGACGCGCTTATAGTCGCGAATGATGAAGCCGTAGAGAATTTCGGCGAGGAACCGGCGCTCCTTCAGGCCCAGCCGTCCCATGATGCCGAAGTCGATGGCGACGAGCCGGCCTCGCTTGTCGACGAAGAGATTGCCCTGATGCATATCGGCGTGAAAAAAGCCGTCGCGCATCGCATGGCGCAGAAATGACTGCAGCACGTTGCGGCCGATCGCCTTGAGGTCATAGCCCTCGGCGGCGACCCGCTCGATATCCGAGAGAGGAACGCCGTCGACCCATTCCAGCGTCAGCACTTCACGATCGGTGCGGCTCCAGTCGACGCTGGGCACGTGAATCTCGGGATCGCCGGCGACATTGTCGGCGAATTCGGAGGCGGCCGCCGCCTCGAGACGAAAGTCGGTTTCAAGCCTGACGGTGCGCGCGAGCGTATCGACGACCTCGATCATACGCAGCCGGCGCGCTTCGGAAGAATAGCGCTCAGCCAGCCGCGCCACGCGATACATATCGCGTAAATCGAGCGCGAATCGGCCTTCGATGCCCGGCCGCAGCACTTTCACCGCAACCTTGCGCACGCCCTCCTTGTATTGCGCCTGGGCGACATGCACCTGCGCGACGGACGCGGCGGCGACAGGCTCGCCGAAAGACACAAACAGCTCGTCGATGCTTCGGCCGAGCGCCTTTTCGACGATCGCGACCGCTTTGTCGCGGCCGAACGGCTCCATCCGGTCCTGCAGCGCGGTCAGCGCATCGGCGATCTCGCCCCCGACGATGTCGGGGCGCGTCGCCAGAAACTGCCCGAGCTTGACATAGGAGGGGCCGATCTGCGCCAGCGCGCGCACCAGCGCCCGCCCGGCGCCGTCGCGCTTGCCGCCCGCGAAGAGATTGGCGAAGCGCACGAGCGGCGCCGCGGCCGGCGGCAAAAGCGCCGGATCGAGGAGCGCAAAGACGCCTTCGCGCGCCATGATGTAGCCGGCGCGCGCCAGACGATAGAAATGACCGACGCCAAGGATCACGAACGCCGCCGCTCTTTAGATCACGCTGAACTTGGGCGGAATCGCCCAAATTAGCGTGTTCGAATGCAAAAGATTAGAGCGCGGCGTCACCGGGTCCCGATTTTTCGCAGCGCGCTCGTTAGAGATCAGCTCTTCCAGCCGGAATGGATCGCCACCACGCCGCCCGTCAACCGCTCGAAACCCGTGCGCCGAAAGCCGGCCTTGCGGATCATCCGTTCGAATTCTTCCGCGCTTGGGAATTTACGGATCGATTCGACGAGATAGCGGTAGGGCTCGGAATCTCCCGCGACAAGCTTGCCGATCGCCGGAATGACGTTGAACGAATAGGCTTCGTAGAGCTTGTCGAGGCCCGGAACGGCGACCTGCGAAAACTCAAGGCACAGGAAGCGGCCGCCGGGCTTCAGCACGCGATAGGCTTCGGCGAGGGCGACGTCGATGCGCGGCACATTGCGAATGCCGAAAGCGACCGTGTAGCTGTCGAAATGCGCATCGGGAAAAGGCAGCGATTCGGCGTTGGCCTGTATGAATTCGACTCCGGAAACGCCGCGCTCGCGCGCGCGATCGCGGCCCACTTCGAGCATGTCGCCATTGATGTCGAGCACGACGATTTCCGCGTCATGCGCCGCGCTCGCGGCGATGCGAAAAGCGACGTCGCCCGTGCCGCCCGCGACGTCGAGATGGCGAAAGCCCGTGCGCCCCCGCGCATTGACCTTGGCGACGAGCGTGTCCTTCCACAGCCGGTGCATGCCGCCCGACATGAGGTCGTTCATGATGTCGTAGCGCCGCGCAACCTTATGGAAGACGTCGTCGACGAGGCCCTGTTTCTCGTTCAAGGGAACCTCGGAATAGCCGAAATGGGTCGAGCCCTCTCGCTCGGAAGTTCGATCAATCATCAGGCGCTCGGGTGACGAGGAAGGAAGGGGACGGTATAGCCTGTCGCCGAGCCGGTGGCTACGCCCGCGCCGCCCCAGCCCGCCGGCGCTTTGACGGGATCAACCCACTTCATGCCAGAGCTGCCCGAAGTCGAAACTGTGCGACGGGGATTGGCGCCCGCGCTCGTCGGCGCGACGATCGAGCGCGTTGAGCTGAGGCGCCATGACCTGCGCTTTCCTTTCCCCGAACGCTTTGCCGCGCGTCTTCAGGACCGGCGCGTTCTCGACCTTCGCCGGCGCGCGAAATATCTCCTCGCCGATCTCGACGACGGCCATTCGCTGATCATGCATCTTGGCATGAGCGGCTCGTTTCGCATCGATGAAGAAACGCCGGGCGCGTTTCACCACAAGCGCGACAAAAACGCCGCGCATGACCATGTCGTCCTGCATCTCGATCATGCGCGGCGCGTCGTCTACAACGACCCGCGCCGTTTCGGCTACATGCTGCTCATCGCCACGCAGGCGATCGATGAAGACAAGCTCTTTCGTGGTCTCGGCGTCGAACCTTTGAATGGCGCGCTCGACGCGGCGTTCCTTGCCCGCGCCTTTCGCGGACGCGCGGCGCCGGCGAAGGCGCTGCTGCTCGACCAGCGCCTGATCGCCGGCCTCGGCAATATCTATGTCTGCGAGGCGCTGCATCGGGCGCATATTTCGCCGCTGCGCGCGGCGGGATCGCTCGTCACGGCGAGCGGCCGGCCGACGGCGGCGCTGGCGCGGCTGCCGGAGGCGATCAAGGATGTCTTGACGGATGCGCTGAAAGCGGGCGGCTCGTCGCTGCGCGATCATCGCCAGATCGACGGCTCGCTCGGCTATTTTCAGCACAGTTTCCGCGTCTACGACCGCGAAGGCGCCGCCTGCCCAACGCCGGGCTGCAAGGGAACGATCACGCGCGTCGTTCAATCCGGCCGCTCGACCTTTTATTGTCCTGTGTGCCAGACGTGACGCCCTTGCGAGGCGACGCGCGGCGAGCTTAATAACCCCCATGTCCCAAAATGCAGTCGCGCCAAAGCCGACGCTCGTCGTCGCCGGCCTTTCCAAGAGTTACGACAAGCGTAGAGTGGTCGGCCCGCTCGACTTCTCGCTGGAGGCCGGCTCCGTCACCGGCCTGCTCGGCGGCAATGGCGCCGGCAAGACCACGACGATCGGCATGGTGATGGGGCTGATCGAGCCGACGCAAGGTTCGGTCCACGCTTTCGGCTGCGATATGTCGCGCGAGCGCTATGGCGCGCTCGGCCGGATGAACTTCGAAAGTCCCTATGTCGACATGCCGCATCGCCTTACCGTGCGGCAGAATTTGCGCGTCTTCGGCATGCTCTACGACGTCGAGGATCTCGACGCGAAGATCGAACAGCTCGCGAAGGATCTGGCGCTTGGGGATTTTCTCGACCGCCAGACCGGACGCCTGTCCGCAGGCCAGAAAACGCGCGTCGCCATCGCCAAATCGCTGATCAACGACCCGCAGCTCTTGCTGCTGGACGAACCGACCGCGTCGCTCGACCCCGACACGGCGGACTGGGTGCGCGCGCGACTTGAAGCGCATCGACGCACGCATAATTGCGCCATCCTGCTCGCGTCCCACAATATGAGCGAG
The DNA here is from genome assembly GCF_000372845.1 of Methylocystis rosea SV97. GTDB lineage: Bacteria > Pseudomonadota > Alphaproteobacteria > Rhizobiales > Beijerinckiaceae > Methylocystis > Methylocystis rosea. Next base: position 747,032 of record NZ_KB889963.1, on the reverse strand, counting down.
GTCGAGCGTCTGTGCGACCGCGTGCTGATGTTGAAGGACGGGACGCTCGTCGACGATGATTCGCCCGCAAGCCTCCTGGCGCGCTATGGCCGCGACACGCTCGAAGAAGTGTTTCTCGACGTCGCCCGCGGCCGCGTCGACGGAGCCCCGGCATGAATGTTTCCTTCAAGCGTATCGGCGCGATGGTGCTGCGCTACGCCTATCTCTTACGCGCGTCTTACACGCGCGTGCTCGACATCATCTATTGGCCGACCGTGCAGCTCCTCACCTGGGGATTTCTGCAGACCTATCTCGTGCGCGCCGGCGCACTCGCGGCGCCGGGCGGGGCGGCGCAGGCCGCCGGCACGCTGATCGGCGCCATTCTTCTGTGGGACATTCTGCTGCGCGGACAACAGGGCTTCTGCTTCTCCTTCATCGAGGAGTTGTGGTCGCGCAATCTCCCCAACATTCTGATGAGCCCGCTGCGGCCGGCGGAGTTCGTCGGCGCGCTTGTGGCCTTGAGCCTCATTCGACTCGCTGTCGGCGTGCTTCCCGTCACGATTTTTGCGATCCTGTTCTTCGGTTTCAATCTCTGGGCGCTGGGGATCGCCTTCGCCGCCTTCTTTGTGGTGCTGATGTTGTTCGCCTGGAGCATCGGTCTCTTCGTCTCCGGCATTCTGCTGCGTTATGGACTTGGCGCGGAAAACCTCGTCTGGTCGCTGATGTTCTTCGTGCAGCCGCTCGGCGCCGTCTATTATCCTGTGACCACGCTGCCCAACTGGCTGCAGCCGATCTCCTGGATGCTGCCGCCGACCTATGTGTTCGAAGGTCTGCGCGCCGTATTGATCGATCACGTCGTCCGCTGGGATCTGCTGGCGCAGGGCTTCGCGATCGACGTTTTTCTCTTCGCGGCCGCATCGGCGGCGTTCGGCCTGCTGCTGAAAAGCGCGCGGCGGGCCGGCACGCTGCTGCAGACGGGAGAATGACGATGGCCGCGAGCCGCGCCGACACAGCTCTCCACGCGCGAGGGCTTTTCGAGAGTCGCGCCAAGGCGCGCGAGGCGATCGAAGCCGGGCTTGTCACCGTCGACGGACGCATCGTCAAAAAGCCCTCCGAGCCGATCGCCGCCGACGCACATATTGTCGCGCAAGCGGCTTATCCCTGGGTGTCGCGGGGCGGCGTGAAGCTGGCGCATGCGCTCGACCAGTTCGGCGTCGATCCAGACGGGCGCTTCTGTCTCGACGTCGGCGCCTCGACGGGAGGCTTCACCGACGTTCTGCTGACGCGCGGCGCGCGCCATGTCGTCGCGGCCGACGTCGGTCACGGACAACTGCATGCGCGGCTGCTCGGAGATCCGCGCGTGACCTCGCTCGAAGGGCAGGACGCCCGCACGCTGACGGCGGCGCATCTGACCGAGGCGCCGAGCCTGATCGTGATCGACGCGAGCTTCATTTCGCTTAGCGTCCTGCTGCCGCATGTTCTTTCGCTCGCGGGGCCGCGCGCCGACCTTGTCGCGCTGATCAAGCCGCAATTCGAAGCCGGGCGCGCCGCGGTGAAGAAGGGCGTGGTGCGCGACGAGAAGATTCACGCACAAGTTTGCGCGCGCATCGAAGGCGAAATCGAAGCGCTCGGCTGGCGTGTAAGCGGCGACATTCCTTCGCCGATCGAGGGCGGCGACGGCAATCGCGAATTTTTGATTCACGCGGCGCGATCATGAGCGTTGAGCGCCTCGTCATCGAGCGGCTCGGCAATCGCGGCGAGGGCGTGGCGCTGCTTGGCGAGCGGCGCGTCTTCATTCCCTATGCGCTATCCGGCGAGACCGTGACGGCGGAGGTCGACGGCGAGCACGCGCGCCTCGTCGACATCGTCGAAGCGTCGCCGCAGCGTATCGCGCCGATCTGTCCGCACTTTGAGGATTGTGGCGGCTGCGCCGTTCAAACGCTGCGCGCCGACGGCTATGCGGCGTGGAAGCGCAGTCTCGTCGAGACGGCGCTCGCAAATGCAGGGCTGACGCTCGACGTGGCGCCGACCGTCGACGCGCATGGCGCCGGCCGGCGGCGCGTGACGTTCCACGCCCGGTTCGATGCCGGCAAGGCGCGGGTCGGCTATATGGCGGCGCGCTCGCATCGAATCGTCGAGATCGAGACCTGTCCAGTGCTCGCGCCCGAACTTGCCGGAGCGCTGCCCGCCGCCCGCGCAATCGCGGCGATTCTCGCGCCGCGCGGCAAGCCGCTCGACATCGCCGTCACGGCGACCCTCGGTGGTTTGGACGTCGAGTTACGCGGCGGCGGGCCGCTCTCCGAGACGGAAACCGGCGCGCTGCTCGCCGCGGCTGAGGCGCTTGATCTCGCGCGGCTGACGAATCACGGCAAGCTTGTCGCGCTCCGCCGCGCGCCACAGATCCAAGTCGGCGAAGCGACGCTCACGCTTCCGCCTGGCGCATTCCTGCAGGCCACCCAAGCCGGCGAAGAAACGCTCGCGGCCCGCGTTTTAAGCGCGACGGCGAAAGCGCAAAACGTCGCCGACCTGTTCTGCGGCGTCGGCGCCTTCGCACTTCGGCTGGCGCGGCGCGCGCAAGTGAAAGCCTATGATATGGACGCCGGCGCACTCGCGGCGATGCGCGCCGCGGCGCATGCGACGCCCGGCCTGCGCACACTCGAAGACGTCGCCCGCGATCTCTTCACGCGTCCGCTCAGCGCCTGTGAACTCAATGAGTTCGACGCCGTCGTGTTCGATCCGCCGCGCGCCGGCGCCGCCGCGCAGGCGGCTGAAATCGCACGATCGGAAGCTCCGATCGTCGTCGCCGTCTCCTGCCATGCACAAAGTTTCGCCCGTGACGCCGCAATTTTGCTCAAAGGCGGGTACGTCATCCGGGAAATCACGCCCATCGACCAGTTCCGCTATGCGGCGCATGTCGAGATCGTGGCCGTTTTCGAGAAGTCGAGCGGACGCAAATCCGCAAAACGGCGTCTGCTTGGATGAAATTGTCGGCGCCTGCGTCGCTCGTGCGTGCCAAGAATGTCACAGGAGCGTCAAGAAGCGACATTGCGACGCAGCGGCTCCGCCCTGAGCAGTTGCCGGCCGCCCAAATCAGGCATAGGATTTGCGAGTGGTCCAGCGTAGCCGGAAATTCAATGATTTCCGAGGTCTGGAAGGAGAACGTCATGATGAATGCGCTTATCGCCGCGACATTATGCAGTATCGTCCTCGCAAGCGCGCCGGTCGCCATGCGCGCTTATGTCTATGCCCGCCGCAAAGATGATCGCCGCCGTCACTATCGCTAAGGACAGCGCGACAAAAAGGGCGCATCTTACTGCCTGTGACAGCCATTCGGTCTGACGCGCCTCTTTTGCTTTCTCGTCTCGCGGCCATTGTCGGGGAGGCGGCCGTCGTAACGGATGCGACGGCGATGTCCCCTTACCTGGCTGAGCCTCGCGACCTCTATCATGGCCGCGCGCTCTGCGTTCTCAAGCCAAGCGCCCCACAAGAAGTCGCCGGCATCCTGGCGCTGTGCAATGAAACCGGCGCGTCCGTAACGCCCCAAGGCGGCAACACCGGACTCGTCGGCGGACAAACCCCCGACCGAAGCGGCGCGTCCGTCGTGCTTTCGCTGGAAAAGCTCAATCAGATTCGCGCCGTCGACGCGACGGCCGACGCGATGACGGTCGAGGCCGGCGTAACGCTGTCGCAGGCGCAAGACGCCGCGCAGGCGGCCGACCGCTATTTCCCGCTTTCGCTCGCGTCCGAAGGAAGTTGCACCATCGGCGGCAATCTCGCGACCAACGCCGGCGGCGTGCATGTCCTCGCCTATGGCTCGATGCGCGACCTTGTGCTGGGCGTCGAAGTGGCGCTCGCCGACGGCCGGCTGCTTTCGACCATCGGCGCCCTGCGCAAGGACAACACCGGCTACGATCTGACCCGCCTCTTTGTCGGTTCGGAAGGCACGCTCGGCGTCATCACCGCCGCGACGCTAAAGCTTTTCCCCTCACCGCGCTCCCACGCCGTCGCCTTTCTCGGGCTTCGCGATCCCGCTCAGGCGCTGCAATTGCTGAACTTCGTCAAAGGCCGCGCGGGTCCGATGCTCCACGCCTTCGAGCTCGTGTCGCGGCAGGGCCTCGAGCTCGTCCTGCGCCATATCCCCGGAACGCGCGATCCTCTGTCGCAGCCGCACGATTGGTATGCGCTGATCGAGCTTGCCGGCTTCGCCGATGGCGACGCCGAGCGCGCCGCCGCCGAGATTCTCGCCGCCGCGATCGACGCGGATTTGACGCAAGATGCAACGCTCGCGCAATCGCTGGATCAGGCGCGCGCGCTATGGAAGCTGCGTGAAAGCATGTCGGAAGCTCAGAAGCGTGAAGGCGGCTCGATCAAGCACGACATCGCCGTTCCCGTGAATGTCATTCCCAACTTCATCGAGGAGGCTGGGCGACGGCTGCGCGCCGCTTTCCCGCTGGCGCGGCCGGTGCCCTTCGGCCATATGGGCGACGGCAACATCCATTATAATGTCTCGCAGCCTCTCGGCGTCGATAAGGCGGAATTCATCGCGCGTTGGGCCGAGGTCAACGCCATCGTGCACGGCGTCGTGCACGAGTTCGGCGGATCGATTTCCGCCGAACATGGGATCGGACGGCTGAAGCGGGATCTCCTGCGCGAAACGAAAGACCCGGTCGCGCTCGACGCCATGCGCGCCATCAAGGCGGCGCTCGACCCCAACGGCATCCTCAATCCGGGCGTGTTGCTTTAGCTTCGGCGTTGCGGGCAGACGATCTTCACTGTGATCCCGTCCCTGTAGATGAAATATTCGACGCAAGACTGACCATTGACGTCGACCGGCCGCTTGCCGACGTCAGCGGCGCGCAGGAAATCCGCCATCGACGTATGGCCCTTGTCGTCCCAATCCATTTCCGCCCAGTCGTAGCCTTGCCGCCAGGCCATGATGGCGCGCGCGACGAAAAAGAACGCCGGAATCGCGAGGATGGCGGCGATTGTCGCCACAATGAGCCATTTGCCGAAGGGCGCCGACATGTCATCCTTTCTTGGAGCGCTTCACCTCGGTGAGCGCCCATTCAGCGGTTTTTTCGCGACAGGCCGCGCCCTGGAGGCTTTCCTGAGTGTCGCTGACGACGATGTCGCCATGGAAGGCGCGGCAAATTCTGCCTTCCAGCGGATAGGGCTGGCCCACCGGCGTGAAGGAGCCCTTGGCGCCGCTCTGCGGATTGTCCCAATTGACGCTCGTCCCGCTTCCTTGCGGATCGAGCGCGGTGCTCAGCGCCGCGATCGCCCTGCGCTGATCTTCCGAATCGAGCGCGCCCGACAGTTTGGGAGGAGACTTTGGAATCGCGCTTGTGACGTCCGATGCGACGCGTTCCGAATTCCACATGACGGAAGGGTCCGAGGCCATGGGAACGGCGATCGAGCAGCCGGCGAGGCCGCCGGCCGTCGCCGTCAGGGCAATGAGCTTTGCGCCGCGCGACATTTGAGCAATGACGCAAGCGGCGGTATGTCTGACGCACTGGAACTGCAAAGCGCCACCTTTGAAGCGCCGATCTTTGAATCGGCTTGAGAAAGGATTCTCGCTTGAACGCGTTAACGTCGGGTGACTTTGTCGAGGCCGCCGAACCTTTCGCATTGTTTGGTCAATGGTTCCAGGAGGCTCAACTCAAGGAGCCGAACGATCCCGAGGCGATGGTCTTGGCGACGGCCGACGCGCACGGCCTGCCCGACGCGCGCATGGTGCTCCTGAAGGAATGGACGCCAGAGGGCTTCGTATTCTACACCAACGCCGAGAGCGCCAAGGGGCGCCAACTCGAGTCGAACATGCAGGCGGCGGGGCTCTTTCACTGGAAATCGCTTCGCCGGCAGGTGCGGCTGCGCGGACCCGTCAGCCGCGTCAGCGACGCCGAGGCGGACGAATATTTCGCCAGCCGGCCGCGCGATTCCCGCATCGGCGCGTGGGCGAGCCAACAGTCGCGTCCGCTGGAAAGCCGGTTCGCGCTCGAAAAGTCCGTCGCCGTCTTCGCCGCCAAATATGCGGTGGGCGGCATTCCCCGCCCGCCTTATTGGCGCGGCTTTCGAATTGCGCCGGTCGCGATGGAGTTTTGGTCCGATCGGCCGTTCCGGCTCCACGACCGCGTCCGCTTTTTCCGGGCCGAGCCGGGTCAAGATTGGCAAAAGGAGCGGCTCTATCCATGACAGGGCAAGCAAAGCGCGCGACGGCGGCGCTCGCTGTGGCGGCGGCCGCGGCGCTTTTTTCGGCCGAGGCCGCCGCGCAGGATCCTTTCGATTTCCTCTTCGGCGGCGGCTACGACGGCCCCCGCCGCGCCAGGCGCGCGCCCAGCGCGCCGAGACGGTCCGAGCGTCCGCCGCCGCGCAAGCGGGACGGCGCCGCGCAGACCCAGACGAAGGGTCAAAATCAGCAGGCTCCCGGGGCGCCCGGCGCGCCAGGGACGACCGGAGCGCCGGCGGCGCCGAGCGGACCGGAGGGGCCGCCGCCGCCCTATGATCCCCAGATCACGCGGCTCTCGGAAGTCCTCGGCGCGCTGGCCTTCCTGCGCGACCTCTGCGGGTCGGGCGACGGCGAGGAGTGGCGGGGGAAGATGTCGGCGCTGCTCGACGCCGACGCCCCCAGCGGCGCGCGCCGCCAGAGGCTCATGGCGTCCTTCAACCACGGATTTCGCGGCTATGAGCTGACCTATCGCGCCTGCACGCCCAACGCCAAGACGGTGATCTCCCGCTATCTGGCGGAGGCCTCCCGGCTGACCCGCGACATCACCTATCGCTACGGAAACCCCTAAGCGGACTCGCGAAATTAACCTTCCGGCGAGCGTCGCCTCGCGCGGCGCGGGCGGCTTCTCTACAGTGGCGTCATGAACGAATTGAACGTCGCCTCGCTCTACGACTTGGGCGGGGACCAGCACCGAGCGGCCCTTGCCTATGTCACCGAGGCCTTCGCCGAGGCGATTCTCGCGGGGATCGAAAGCGATTCCTTCGCGCATGCCGCCCTCTGCGCGGCGTTGCGCGAACTGGTGGCGACCTATGGCGAGGAATCGGTGGCGGTCTTCGCCGAAACGCTGCCCGCGAGGCTGCGGGCGGGCGAATTCACCACCGGCCTGAGACATTAGATCGCACTGCATTTGGGCAAAATCGCTCGAATGCGGATCAATCTCAAAGTTTAGGGCGCTCTCTCCGCCCATAACGCCGCCACTTTTGCGCAGCGCGCGCCAAGTCGCTTGCGGTTATTCGCCGCGACCCCGCGAATGCGGACTGACTTTTGCACTGCAAGGCCCTAGAACGCCGGACGCCGCGGGCGTAGACGCCCGGCGGCTTTGCACAGCGACTCCTGCGCCTTAAATCCGAAACGACATGCCCCGCACGCTTCTGTGTCTCGCACGGCACGGCGAGACCAACTGGAATATCGAAAGGCGCTTTCAGGGCCAGTTCGACATTGCGCTGAACGCCCGCGGACGCGCGCAGGCGGCCGCCCTGGCGAAGGAGCTCGCCGGCGCGCATTTCGACAGAGTCTATTCGAGCGACCTGCGCCGCGCGCTCGCGACAGCGACGCCGATCGCCGGCGCACGCGGCCTCGACGTCGCCAAGACCCCGGCGCTGCGCGAGAAGGACGACGGCGTTTGGCAGGGCCACACGCATGCGGAAGTGCAGGCGACGCACGCCGACATCTATCCGAACTATCTGACGCGCCGGCCGGATTTCGCCGCACCGCAAGGCGAAAGCCTGGAACATTTCGCCGCGCGGGTGCGCAAGGCCTTGACCCAGATCGCCAAGGAGAGCGCCGGCGAGACCGTGCTCGTCGTCGCCCATGCCGGCGTGCTCGACATCGCCTGGCGGCTCGCCGCCGGCAAGAGGCTCGACGAAAAGCGCGAACATCCGGTGCTTAACGCCACGCCGAATTGGATCGCCTATGAGGACGGGAAATGGTCGCTCGTCGACTGGGCGACGCCGGAGGGACGCGCCGAAATCGCCGCGCCATGGGACGGCCGTGAACTGCCACGTCGCGAAGCCGCGCGCGCCTTGATCGTCGATCAGGATAACGACGTCCTGCTGATGCGCTACGCCGGCGGACTCACGCCGCATTTTCTGGCGCTCGGACATCATCACTTCTGGGCGACGCCGGGCGGCGCGGTCATGGAGGGCGAGGACTTCGAGTCGGCGCTGCGCCGGGAGGTCTATGAAGAGACGGGCCTCACCCTTCTCGATCCCGGTCCGGTCGTCGCGACGCGCGAATTTCCGATGGAGATCGGCGACGACTGGCATCAGGCGGTGGAGCGCTATTATCTCATCCGCACCGAACGTTTCGCCATCGAGCCGCGCCACCTGACGCAGGAGGAAAAAATCCATGTGCTCGGCTGGCGCTGGTGGAGCGCGGACGAGATCGCGGTCTCGCACGATCTGATTTTCCCCGAAGGGCTCGAGGCGCTGCTGCGAAAGGTCAGTACGTAACGGGCGCGGTCGAGGCGCGCTCGCACGCGCCTCTTATACGGAAACCGGCTCACCCGTTTGCTCGGAAGTGTCATTCCCGGCAGGCCGAAGGCCTGACCGGGAATCCAGAATCACAACAAGGATCGCGGCGGCGCTCTGGATTCCCGATCGCGCGCGTTGCGCGCGTCGGGAATGACATCCGCGCCGTTCAAACGGATTTCGTAATTACTCACTTCGTCATGAAGACGTCCCTGCGCGGGAATTTCTCGAAGACCGAGGGGTCCTGCCCGAAATTCGTCGCGAGAATGTCGGTCGGATTGCCGGCGATCCATTGCGAGAGGTCGATCGTCTGATAATGCGCGTTGTTGAAGACGATGAGCACGCGCACCGTCTCGGTCCCGACATTTTCGAGCGAATGACCCATGCCCTGGGGAATATAGCCGACGTCGCCTTTCGAGAACGTCTCCTGGCGCCAGCGGCCCTTTGACCCAAACAGCGTGACGCTAAGCTGTCCGCTCAGAACATATTGCCATTCGGAAGCATTGGGGTGCCAATGCAGTTCGCGAAGCGCGCCGGGCTCCATTTCCAGAACGACGCCGGTCATCGTCGTGGAAATCGGGAATTGCGATCCGTCGACGCGCCACTCGATTCCGCCCGGAAACGTCTCATAGGGCTTTTGCGACAGAAGGCTGTATTTGTGGGTCAGCGGCGGCGGCTTCCATCCCTGCAACGGTCGCGCGGGGGTCTCCGGCGGATTATTGCCCCTGGCGAAATAGACTTCCTGCTTGGGGAAACTGTCGAAGGTCGACGCGGGGACGCCGAAATTCTTCGCCAGCAGCTCCTTGGGCGCATGGCCGAGCCAGTCGCTGATGCTGAAGGTGCCGAATTCGGAGAAATAGCCATTGTCGAAGACGAGGATGAAATGACACAGGTCTTTTCCCAGCGTCTCGATGACATGGCCATGGCCGCGCGGAAAATACCAAAGATCGCCCGCCTCAAAGTCGTTGGTCTCCGAGCAGCCCGCCGGATCGATGACGGTGGTGCGCACACGACCCTCGGTGACGAAGCCCCATTCGGCGGCGGTCGCGTGCCAGTGAAGCTCGCGCATGACGCCCTGCTCCATGCGCATTGAAACGCCGGCGATGTCCTTGGAGATCGGCAGCTGAGCGACTGTCGCTTCCTTGCCGTAGCTGGCGCCGTCGACGCGTCCTTGAGATTTTTCAAGCTCGAACTTGAACGTCGGCAGCTCGGCGCCCGAGGTCACGGGATCGGGCACATTATTATGGAAGCTCGTGTGTCCGCCTTCCGAGCTTATCGGGATCGTCAATGAGAACATTACCAGCCCCCGCTGTTCTGACTGTGTGTCGCAATCTCTCGTCGCATGACAAGCACATCGGCTGATTCTGAATCGCGACGGCTCAGCTTGCGAGCATGCCTGCTCGAACGGCGCGCGACAAGGCGCGGCTGCGGCGGCGCTCGCCCGCAGGTGAAATTCTCCCGTCACGATTTACATTGGTGACAAAGGGAAGCCTTAAGGCGAAAACTTCTTGCTAAGAAGCGGCCCTTGCCAAGTAGATCCTGTGTCCGGCGCCGCCGGCGCCTCGTGGAGACAAATGTGACGCCAGCGACGACCGCCAACGCGCCCGCTCCGCAACGCGGCGATATGCGCCGCTCCGTGCATGTGCCCGAAGGCGGCAGGTTTCTCCGGCGGCTCTTCGTGTTTCTGGGTCCGGGCTATCTCGTCGCTACCGGCTATATGGACCCCGGCAACTGGGCGACGGCGCTCGCCGGCGGCTCGAAATTCGGCACGGCGCTGCTTTTCGTCGCCGTGCTGTCGAGCTTGATGGCGATCGTCCTGCAATCCCTTGCGGCGCGGCTCGGCGTCGGCGCGGAGCTGGATCTGGCGCAGGCCTGCCGGCGGCATTATCCCTTCCCGGCCGCGGTCGGGCTCTGGATCTTGGCGGAAATCGGCATTTTCGCCACGGATCTCGCCGAAGTGATCGGCACCGCCATCGGGCTGCAATTGCTGTTCGGCCTGCCGCTTGCGGTCGGCATCTTCATCACGGTGCTCGACACCTTTCTGGTCCTTGCTTTGGAGCGGGCCGGCTTTCGCAAGATCGAGCTTTTCGTCGTCGCGATGCTTGCGCTCATCGCCTTTTCGTTCCTGGCGCAACTCATCATGGCGCGCCCCGATCTGGCGCAGATCGCGCAAGGACTGGTTCCAACGCGGCGCTTTTTCACCGACCCAGAGATGCTCTACATCGGCCTCGGCATCCTCGGCGCGACGGTGATGCCGCACAATCTCTTCCTGCACTCCTTCGTCGTGCAAACCCGCGCCGTCGCCGAGCCGCTCGATAAGAAACGCGAGGCGATTCGCTTCGCGGTGATCGACAGCACGCTGGCGCTGTTTCTCGCGCTGTTCGTCAACGGCGCCATCCTCGTTCTCGCCGCCGCGGTCTTCCACGCGACCGGCCATACGGAAGTCGCTGAGCTTGGCGAGGCCTATAGGCTCATCGCGCCTTTGCTCGGGCAGCCGGTCGCGGCGACGCTCTTCGCCGTCGCGCTCATCGCCTGCGGGCTCAATTCGACCGTGACCGCCACCCTCACCGGACAGATCGTCATGGAGGGATTTGTGCGGCTGCGGATGAAGCCGGCGACGCGTCGGCTCATCACCCGCTGCATCGCGATCGCGCCGGCGATCGGCGTGACGCTTTACGCGGGCGAGTCGGCGACGGCGCAGCTGCTCGTCATGAGCCAGGTGGCGCTGAGCGTGACGCTGCCCTTCGCCGTCGTGCCGCTCGTAGCCTTCACGGCGCAGCGCAGCGTGATGGGAGAACTCGTCGCGCCCAGACGCACCACCGCGCTTGCGGCGATCATCGCCGTCGTCATCATCGCGCTGAACCTGAAGCTGCTCTGGGACGCCGTAGCGGGCTGAGCCTTTGCGGCTGTGACAAACTGCTCAGCATTGCCAAGCCGACGCATCTGGCTTAACTCGACGCAGTTTTTTGGAGCTGCGTCGAGATGAAACTTCCCAATCAATTCTATCGTCCGCTCGCCATCGGCGCCCCGGCGCCGCTGCGCGAACCGCCCGTCAAGGTCGAGCGGATGATCCATTTCGTGCCGCCGCATCTTGAAAAATTCCGCGCCAAAGTTCCCGAGCTCGTCAAACAGGTCGACGTCGTGCTCGGCAATCTCGAAGACGCGATTCCCGCCGACGCCAAGGAAGCCGCTCGCGCCGGCTTTATTGAACTGGCCAAGGCGACCGACTTCGGCTCGACCGGCCTGTGGACGCGCATGAATGCGCTGAACAGCCCCTGGGCGCTCGACGACATGATCGAGATCGTCGGCGAGGTCGGGAGCAAGCTTGACGTCGTCATGCTGCCCAAGGTCGAGGGTCCCTGGGACATCGCCTATCTCGACCAGCTCCTGGCGCAGCTCGAAGCGCGGCATAGCGTGACGAAGCCGATCCTTATTCACGCCATTCTGGAGACGGCGGAAGGCGTCAAGAATGTCGACGCCATCGCTTCGGCCTCGCCGCGCATGCATGGCATTTCGCTTGGACCGGCCGATCTCGCCGCCTCTCGCGCCATGAAGACGACCCGGGTCGGCGGCGGCCATCCGGATTATAAGGTGATCGCCGACGCCGAGCCCGGCCAGGGCCTGCGCGCCTCGTTCCAGCAAGACCTTTGGCATTACACCATCGCCAAGATGGTCGACGCCTGCGCTTCCGCCGGCATCAAGGCCTTCTACGGACCCTTCGGCGATTTCTCCGACGCCCCCGCCTGCGAAGCGCAATTCCGCAACGCCTTTCTGCTCGGCTGCGCCGGCGCCTGGTCGCTGCACCCGTCGCAAATCGCCATCGCCAAGAAGGTCTTTTCGCCCGATCCGCAAGAAGTCGCCTTCGCCAAGCGGGTGCTTGACGCAATGCCGGACGGCACCGGCGCGGTGATGATCGACGGCCGAATGCAGGACGACGCCACCTGGAAGCAGTGCAAGGTCGTCGTCGACCTCGCCAAACAAGTCGCCGCCAAAGACGCCGACCTCGCCAGGATCTACGGATTTTGAGGGGATTTGGCTGTGGCGCGACGTCCGATTGACGGCTGCGCCCCGGCTGCGTTACTAAAAGGCAAGTAAACAGCGTGTTAAAGGCGCCTTGGAATGCCGCGAGAAAACTCCGCGAAATTTTCTATTGGACAGGTGGTCAAGCATCGCCGCTATCCGTTCCGCGGCGTGATCTATGACGTTGATCCGGTGTTCGCCAACACTGAAGAGTGGTGGCTTTCAATTCCGGAAGAGCTGCGTCCGAACAAGGATCAGCCTTTTTATCACCTCTTCGCCGAGAACGCCGAAACCGAATATGTCGCCTATGTGTCGGAGCAAAATCTGCTGCCCGACAACAGCAACAGGCCGGTGCGCCATCCACAGGTCGACGAGACCTTTGAGCGCGATGACGACGGCGTCTATCGCATGCGGGCGCCCAAGCGCCACTGAGCAGCGGCGCTTCCGATCGGACCGCGCGCTGCCGCATTGCAAAAAAACCCGCAGCGCCGGGATTGACGATCGCGCGAATCGACCACATTTTGGTTGCAGGTCGAACTTCATCGCGGGAGAGACCGGCGCTCGCGCCGGCGCCGAAGGCGAAACCGCCCCGGAAACGCTCAGGCCCAAAGGACCGCGACGAAGTAGAAACTCTGGAAAGCGGCGAAGCGCGCAAGCGTTTCGCCCACCGAAGGGCGTAACCTGTCGCTTTTAGCGCAGGGAAATCTCTCAGGTCACCGGACAGAGGGGGCGCGTAGCGAAGTTTGGCTTTGCTGCGCCAACCATGTCCTGGCGGAGTTGATGGTGACCGAACTCGACGTCGCGACCGCCGCGCCTCCAGCGCTGGCCAAACTTCCGCTCGACGCCGTTCATCGACGGCTTGGCGCGCGCATGGCGCCTTTCGCTGGCTACGAGATGCCGCTGCAATATGAGCAGGGCATCGTCGCCGAAACGCTCCATACGCGACGCCGGGCAAGTCTGTTCGATGTTTCGCATATGGGTCAGGCGATCCTCGCCGGCGCGCGCGCCGCACGGGCGCTTGAAAGTCTGACGCCGGCCGATTTGGCGTCGCTTTCGCCAGAGCGCACGCGTTATACGCAGCTGCTCAATGAGAGCGGGGGCATACTCGACGATCTTCTCGTCACCCGTCTGCCAGGCGTCGAGGAGCGGCTGCTGCTTGTGGTCAACGCCTCGCGCAAGCAGGCCGATTTCGCGCTTATCAGCGCGGCGTTGCCCCAGTTCGACTTCAATCCATTGGACCGCGCGTTGCTCGCCCTTCAGGGCCCGCGCGCGTCCTCGGTCCTCGGCGCGCTCCTCCCCGGCGCCGAGGACCTTCCTTTCATGGGCTGGCGCGCCTTCGACTTCGGCGGCGCGCCGCTCTTCGTGTCGCGCAGCGGCTATACGGGCGAAGACGGATTTGAGCTGTCGCTGCGCGCCGAGCATGCCGAAGACCTCGCGCGCCTGTTGCTGTCGCATGAGGACGTCGCGCCGGCGGGCCTTGGCGCGCGCGACGCCTTGCGGCTGGAGGCGGGCCTGCCCCTCTATGGCCACGACCTCGACGAAACCACAGATCCCGTCGAAGCCGGACTCGGCTGGTCGATCGGCAAACGCCGGCGCCTCGAAGGCGGGTTCCCCGGCTTCGAACGCATTCGGATCGCGCTTGAGCAGGGTCCTGCCCGCAGGCGCGTCGGGCTCGAGCCGCAATCAAAGGCGCCGCTGCGCGAAGGCGCGGAGCTCTCGGCGCGCGACGGCGAAGCTGTTGGCCATGTGACGTCGGGCGGCTTTTCGCCGACGCTGCAACGCCCGATCGCGATGGGCTACGTCGCCAGCAATCACGCAAACCTCGGCGCGACGCTTTCGGCGCCGCTGCGCGACAAACGCGTCGACGTCACAGTGGCGGCTCTGCCCTTCGTCCCGCACCGCTACTTCAAAACGCCGGATGGAAAGGATGCGAGATGACCGATCTTCGCTACTCGAAGGATCATGAATATGTCGCGCTCGATGGCGATCTCGCGACGCTGGGCATATCGGACTATGCGCAGTCGCAGCTCGGCGACATCGTCTTCATCGAACTGCCTGAGGTCGGCAAAAAGGTCGCGAAGGGCAAAGAGATCGCGGTCATCGAGAGCGTAAAAGCCGCGAGCGAAGTCTATTCGCCTGTGAGCGGCGAAGTCGTCGAAGTCAATCCCGAGCTCGGCGAAGCGCCGGCGCTCGTCAACGACGATCCGCTTGGACGCGGTTGGCTCATCAAGGTGAGAGTCAGCGATCCTGGCGAATGCGCATCGCTGATGGACGACGCCGCCTATTCGAGCTTCCTGAAGACGATTTAAGCGCAAGGAAAAGAACGATGCGCTATCATCCGCTGTCAGAGGCCGACAGAAACGCGATGCTCGCGACGATCGGCGTGTCGTCGATCGAAGCGCTCTATGCCGATGCGCCGCGCGCGACGCTGCTAGAAACGCCGCTCGACCTGCCGTCCGGCAAGTCGGAGCTCGACGTCGAACGTTTCTTCGCAAGGCTTGCCGCCCGCAATATGCCTGCGTCGCGCGCGCCGTTCTTCGTCGGCGCCGGCGCTTACAAGCATCACATTCCTGCTAGCGTCGATCATCTCATTCAACGTTCGGAATTCTTGACGAGCTACACGCCCTATCAACCGGAGATCTCGCAGGGCACGCTGCAATATCTCTTTGAATTCCAAACCCAGGTCGCTCTGCTCACAGGCATGGAGGTCGCCAACGCCTCGATGTACGACGGCTCAACGGCGACCGCCGAAGCCGTGCTCATGGCGCATCGTGTGACGAAGCGACGCAAGGCGCTGCTGTCCGGCGGGCTGCATCCGCATTACGCCGAAGTCGTCCGCACCATCTCGCGGCTTGCCGAAGATGAAGTCGAGACGATGGCGCCCGACATTGGCGCCGCCGAAGACCTCGTTGCGCGCATCGACGACACGCTTTCTTGCGTCGTCGTGCAGACGCCCGATTTTTTCGGCAATCTGCGCGATCTGACGAAGATTGCGGAAGCCTGCCACCGGAACGGCGCGCTTCTCATCGCCGTCTTCACCGAAGCCGTGTCGCTTGGTCTCCTCAAATCGCCTGGCGCGATGGGCGCCGACATCGTCGTCGGCGAGGGCCAGTCGATCGGCAATTCGCTCAATTTCGGCGGACCTTATGTCGGTCTCTTCGCGACGCGACATGAATTCCTGCGTCAGATGCCCGGCCGCCTCGCCGGCGAAAGCGTCGACGCCGACGGCAGGCGCTCCTATGTGCTAACGCTGTCGACCCGCGAGCAGCATATCCGCCGCGACAAGGCGACATCGAACATCTGCACCAATTCGGGGCTCTGCGCGCTCGCCTTCACGATTCATCTGACCTTGCTTGGCGAAGCAGGATTGACGCGGCTCGCGCGCATCAATCACGCCAATGCGGTCTTGCTGGCGCAAATGCTCAAAGACGTTCCAAAGGCCGAAGTCCTCAACGAGACCTTTTTCAACGAGTTTACGCTTCGCGTCGAAGGCGACGCCGCCGCGCTTGTTGAGAAAATGGCGGCGCGCGGCGTCCTCGCAGGGGTTCCCGTCTCGCGGCTTCTGCCGCGCGCCGGGCTTGACGATCTTCTCCTCGTCGCCACCACCGAAGTGAATACGCAAGAAGATCGCGACGCGTTCGTCGCGGCGCTCAAGGAGTCGCTCTGATGCTCGACAGACCCGCAGTCGTCGAACCGCTCGATGACGACAAAACGCCCGCGACCTTCACCGGCAATCGCGGGCTCGATCAGGAAGAGCCGCTGATCTTCGAGATCGGTCGGCTTGACGCGACCGGCGTCGACATCGACGATCCTGCGCCCATCGCGACGCGGCTCGGCGCGCTGGAGCGCAATGCGCCCATCGGTCTTCCGGGCCTCACCGAACCGGAGACGATGCGCCATTACGTGCGTCTGTCGCGCAAGAATTATTCGATCGACGCGGGGCTCTATCCGCTCGGCTCCTGCACGATGAAGCATAATCCGCGCAGCAATGAAAAGATCGCGCGCTTCGAGGGCTTCGCGGATCTTCATCCGCTGCAGCCGCAATCGACCGCGCAAGGCGCGCTGGAGTTGATGCAGATTCTCGCCGACTGGCTGATGACGCTCACCAATATGCAGGCGGTGGCGATGTCGCCGAAGGCCGGCGCGCATGGCGAACTCTGCGGCATGATGGCGATCAAGTCCGCGATCGCCGCCAGAGGCGAAAGCGCGACGCGCAATGTCGTTCTCATTCCGCAGTCGGCGCACGGCACCAATCCGGCGACGGCGGCGCTGCTCGGCTTTTCGGTTCGCGTCGTTCCGGCGGCGGCGGACGGAACCGTGCGCGCCGAGGCTGTCAAAGAGGCGCTCGCTCCCGACGTCGCGGCGATCATGCTGACGAACCCCAACACTTGCGGGCTGTTCGAGCGTGAGATCGTTGACATCGCCGACGCGATGCACGAGGCCGGCGGCTATTTCTATTGCGACGGCGCGAATTTCAACGCCATCGCCGGCGTCGCGCGTCCGGGCGACTTCGGCATCGACGCCATGCACATCAATCTACACAAGACCTTCTCGACGCCGCATGGCGGCGGCGGACCTGGCGCAGGTCCGGTCGTCTTATCGGAGCGTCTCGCGCCTTTCGCGCCGGTTCCGTTCATCCGCCGCAACGGCGACGCCCTGGAGCTCGTCGAAGCGGCTGAGGGCACGCAGAGCTTCGGTCGCCTGACCGCGTTTCACGGCCAGATGGGCATGTTCGTGCGGGCGCTCGCCTATATGCTGGCGCATGGCGCCGACGGGGTCGCCCAGGCCTCGAAAGACGCCGTGCTGTCGGCGAACTATGTCCGCGCGTCGCTACGTGACGTGATGACTCAGCCGTTCGGCGATCGCATCTGCATGCATGAAGTTTTGTTCGACGACGCCTGGCTGCGCGGCACCGGCGTGACGACGCTCGATTTCGCCAAGGCGATGATCGATGAAGGCTATCATCCGATGACGATTTATTTCCCGCTCGTCGTCCACGGCGCCATGCTCATCGAGCCGACGGAATCGGAATCGAAAGCCTCGCTCGATCTCTTCATCGCAACGCTGCGCGATCTCGCGCGGAGCGCCAAAGCCGGCGAGGTCGCGCGCTTTGGCCCCGCGCCGCGATTGGCGCCGCGTAGGCGCGTCGATGAAGCGCTCGCGGCGAGAAAGCCGGTGCTGCGCTGGACGCCCGCCGCTGCCTGACGTCACTGCGCCTGGCTGACCGGCGGCGCGGTGCGCGGCGGTAGAATCGGCAGCACCACCTCAGGCTGGCGCCCGGTCAGCGAATCGAGGAAGGCGACGATCTTGTCGGTCTCGTCGGCGCTGAGTTCGACGCCGAGCTGGCTTTCGCCCATCACCGCCACGGCCTTCTTCAGATCGAAGGTCGCGCCCGTGTGGAAATAGGGCGCCGTCAGTTCGACATTGCGCAGCGAGGGAACCTTGAAGGCGTATTTGTCGGCGACCGCCTTAGTGACCGCGAAGCGGCCCAAATCGTCCGGCGGCAGAAATTCCGCGGTCGGCTGTTTGACGACGCCGAAACGCGCATACATGCCGCCGCCGACATTGACGCCGTTGTGGCAGGTGACGCAGCCCTTCTCGATGAAGAGCTTCAGACCATCCTTCTGCGCGTCGGACAGCGCCTGATCGTCGCCTTTGAGCCAGCGGTCGAACGGCGCGTCCGGCGTGATCAGCGTCGCCTCGAAAAGTGCGATGGCGCGACCGATGTTGTCATAGGCGACGGGATCGCTCTGTTCGGGAAAGGCCTGTTTGAAGGCCGCCACGTAACCTGGGATTTTCTTGAATTGCTCGACGGCGCGCTGTTTTGCGATTGCGTGCTCCGTCGGATTGATCGGCATCGGCCCCCCGCGCGTCTTCAACATCGCCTTGGGATTGGCCATCACCGAATTAACCACCTGGTCCGAAAGATTGGCGGCGCGCCCATCCCAATACTGGGCCTTGTTGAAAATGGCGTTCAACACCGTGAGGACTTCGCGGCCGGCGAGCTGCGCATTATGCCCGCCCGACAGCGCGCCGCCGTCGACGCCGCCCATGCTCAGATTGTGACAGTCGGCGCAGCTGACATCGCCGCTTCCGGAAAGTCGCGGCTCAAAATACAGCATCTTGCCGAGCGCGAGTTTTTCCGGCGTCGCCGTCTCTCCAGGAATCGCCGGCGGCGCCGTGGGAATCGGCTCGAACAATTCCTTCGCCCGGTCCCGCAGGCCGGCTTCGGCAAAAGCGGGGCCGCCGACAAGAAGCGCGACAAGAGAGACGATCGAAGAAAGACGCATGGCGGATTTCACCCGGATGGAAGCGGCGCAAGAGGTTGAAGCTTATACCACAGCTGCATGGGCGCGAGGCTAGATGCGTCGGTCGGCGGCTAAGCGTCACACGTCATTGGCTCGCCCAGAGAATGCGGGCCATCCAGCTGACCTCGTCGCGCGGAATCGTGCGGTCGGGATAGGCCGGATTGACCGAACGCAGTTCGATGGTTCGCGCCGTCTCGCGCTTCAGCTCCTTGGCCATGATCTCGCCCGAGGTGGTCTTCACCACCACCCGGTCGCCGCGCCGCACCGGCGCCGCCGGCGAGACGATGACCACATCGCCGTCGCGATACAGCGGCGCCATGGAGTCGCCTGAAATCTCCAGCGCGTAGGAATGTTCGTCGGCCTCGGCGAGCACGTCGATCTCGTCCCAGCCCGCGCCGGTGGCGAAGCCGGCATCGTCGAAAAAGCCGCCGACTCCCGCCTGCGCCAGGCCGATCAGCGGCCGCGTATGGCGCCAGCGGCCGGCGGCGCTGTTCGCCATCACCAGCGACATGAATTCGTCGAGCCCGGCGCCGGTCGCCTGCAACACTTTGGCGATCGATTCGGTCGAAGGCCAGCGCTGGCGCCCGCTCGTCGTTTCGCGCTTGGAGCGATTGAAGGTCGTGGGATCGAGCCCGGCCTTGCGCGCCAGGCCCGACGGCGTCATGCCATATCGCTCGCCGAGCGCGTCGATCGCCGCCCAGATCTGAGCATGGGTGAGAATGTCGGACATGGCTGGCCGCGTTCGGAAGAGTTTCCTAGCAGCTAGGAATATATCTATTAACTATGCCGCACAATAGGAAATCGGCGCTGTCGGCTTGGCGCGCGCAAGGCCAGGCGCCATAACCCTCTTCTCACTGCGTCGTCTTCCACGCCGCGCGCTCTAACTTGCCGGGTTGCATGTCTTCCTCGCCCGAGCCCGCGCCAAATCGCCCGCGCCGCCCTTTCCTCACACTCTGGCTTGGGATTCTCGTCGCTATCATTGTCGCGGGGAGCGCGGCCTTGGCCGCTGTCGCGATCCTGGGCCTCGGCGAATTTCTGTCGCTCGTGAACCGCCTGCCGACGCCGACGCCGCAGACGGCGGCGGTCGGAGCGATCTTCGCGGCGACCTATCTCGTGCTCGCGATCGGCAAGCTGCCCTACTATCGGCTCGACCGCGCCGGCGGCGCGCTGCTCGGCGCGAGCCTGATGATCGGCGTCGGCGCTCTGACGCTGGACGAGGCCTACCGGTCCATCGATTTCGACGCCATCACTTTGCTGCTCGGCATGATGATCGTCGTCGCCAATCTGCGCCTTTCAGGCTTCTTCCGACGCGCCGCCGACTGGCTGGCGGACGTCGCGCGGCGTCCGATTTTTCTGCTCGCGGCGGTCGCCGCGGCGACGGGGCTGTTTTCCGCCTTTCTCGTCAATGACGCGATCTGTCTCGTCATGCCGCCGCTGGTCGTGGATTTGGCGCAGCGACTGAAGCGCGATCCGACGCCCTATGTGCTGTCGATCCCGCTCGCCTCCAATGTCGGCAGCGTCGCGACGATCACCGGCAATCCTCAAAACATGATCATCGCTGCCGCCTCGGGCATTTCCTACGGCGACTTCGCTGAGGCGCTCTGGCCGATCGCCCTCGCCGGCGTCGCGCTCACGATCCTTCTGGTGGCGATCGCTTTTCCGCGCGAATTCTTTTCGCGCGAGAAGCTGACGCCGATCGTCGCGGCGCCGCGCGCTTTTCATGCGGCGCTCGCCTCGAAAGCGCTGCTGATCACCGCGGCGATGATCGGGTTCTTTTTCGCCGGCGTTCCGCCCGCCAAAGCGGCGATCGTCGCCGGCGGGCTGCTGCTGCTCACGCGACGCATCGGCTCGAAGAAAATCTACAGCGAAATCGACTGGCCGCTGCTCCTGATGTTCGCCGGACTCTTCATTGTCGTCGGCGCCTTCGACAAGGTCGTGCTGACGCCAGGAGAAATCGCGGATGTCGGGCGGCTCCGACTCGATGACGCATCGACGCTCGCGCTCGTCTCCGCCGTGCTGTCCAACATCGTCAGCAATGTGCCGGCGGTCCTCGCGCTAAAACCGTTCATCGTCGGACTGAGCGATCCGAGGCGCGCCTGGCTGATTGTGGCGATGGCCTCGACGCTCGCCGGCAATTTCACGCTCGTCGGCTCGATCGCCAATCTCATCGTCGTCGAGCGGGCGCGCGCGCTTGGCGTCACGATCGGCTTCTGGACCTATTTCAAGGTGGGTGCGCCGCTGACCCTCGCGACGATCGCGCTCGGACTGTGGAGGTTGTAGGGAGCGCTAAGCCTCCTCCCCGCTCTCTTCCGCCGCGCGTCCCGATATGCGCCGGCGCGTATGCTCGCGCCTGATCTTTCGATTGCGCTCCGCGTGCCGGGCGCGCGTCTTGTCGTCGGACGGCTGCAGCAGCTTGCGAAACTCGTCGCGCTTTTCGTGGATCGAGGCGATGACGAAGCCCATCGGCACGCCGATATCGACGAGCACGGTTTCGGCGAGCTGCAGGCTGGCTTCGACCGTTTCGGGTATCGCGTCGGTTGCGCCGAGTTTGTAGAGTTCGGTGGCGTGGTCGGCGTCGCGCGCCCGCGCGACGATGGTGAGATCGCCGCGGATTTCATGCGCCAGACGGACGATCTCTCCGGCCGCGTGAACATTCTCGATCGTCACGACGAGCGCGCGGGCCTGCGCCACGCCGCAACGCATCAGGAACTCGCGCCGCGTCGCATTGCCCCAGTAGATTTCGACGCCGTCCTCGCGCCCCGCGGTCACCAGCGACACGACGTTTTCGACGGCGACGAACGGGATGTCGTGGCGCTTCAGCATTTCGCCGACAAGGCTGCCGATTCTGCCATACCCGACGACCACGACGCGGTCCTCGGCGACTTCGGCCGCCGGCGCGAGATCCGCATAAAGCTGTTCGTCCTCGGCTTCCGTCGCCGGCGGGACGAGAGCGGCGCCGATCCGGCCAAGAAGGGGAATGGCGAAAATGCTGATCGTGACGACGATCATCGCGTCGGCGCCATAGTGACCCGGCAGCACGCCGACGGCCATCGCCGAGGTCAGCAGCGCGAAGGCGAATTCGCCGCCCGGCGCCAACAGCAGCGACGCCTCGGCTGAGGGGCGCCATTCGACGCCAAAGAGCCGCGCGAGAACGAAGATGATCGCGCCCTTAACCGCGATCAGCCCGGCGGCGTATATGAAGATCGGAACGGGATCCGCGGCGACGGCCCCCATATCGAGACCGGCGCCGACCGAAACGAAGAAGAGCCCCAGCAACAGGCCCTTGAACGGCTCGATCGTCACCTCGACCTCGCGCCTGAACTCCGTTTCCGCCAGCAGCAGCCCGGCGATGAAGGCGCCAAGGCCCATGGAGAATCCGGCGGCCGCCGAAAGCGCCGCCTCGCCGATGACCACGAGTAGGCAGGCGGCCATGAACAATTCGGTCAGCTGCACGGCCGCGACCATGCGAAACAGCGGACGCAGCAGCAGCCGTCCGATGAAGATCAGCGCGCCCATGGCGAGGAAGGCGCGCCCAAACGCCCACGCCGCCTGTTCGCCCGTGAAGCCGCCGTTCTTGGCTTCGGCGAGCGCGGAAACGAGAAAAAGCGCGGGCGCAACGGCAAGGTCCTGAAACAACAACACCGAGAACGCGACGCGGCCGGACGTCTTGTTTAAGCGCCGCGCCTCGGCGAGCACCGGCAGCACCACCGCCGTCGAGGACATGGCGAGGGCGATGCCCATCAACATCGAGGGGCCGAGTTCGACGCGGAAATAATAGAAGCCCACAGCCGCGAGCACGCTTGCGCACACCACGACCTGCGCGAGGCCCAGTCCGAAGACGAGCCGCCGCATGCGGGCAAGTCGCTCCCAGGAAAGTTCGAGGCCGATCATGAACAGCAGGAAGACCAGCCCGAATTCGGCGAGATTGGACACGCCTTCGACATTGGTGATGGTGAAATTGCGCGCCCATTCATGATCGCCCGCCAAGCGGCCGAGTCCGAACGGCCCAAGCACGACGCCGGCGAAGAGAAAGCCCAGCACCGGCGAAACCTTGATGCGATGAAACAGCGGGACGACGACCCCCGCCGTGGCCAGAAAGACCAGCGCCTCGCGATAGGATTCAAGATGCAAAGAGCCTGTCATGCCGCCTCGTCGTTCGCGCGCTGGTCCTTAGCGAAGGATAAATGGGTCACGCGGCGATCGGCGACGAAACAGCAAGAGTCGCGCCGCCGGGCGAGCTTAGGGAAGCCCGACTGGCGCGACCATGGCGCTGCGCGCGAGATCGTCCGTTTGACGACGGGATTCTATCCGATTCGGCGGGTGTCTCGCGCCCGCAGTGACGGTTGATAATAGTTATTGGTCCGTGACATGTTAACCACAAGGAGGATCGTGTCATGGCCATCAGCGCAGACTTGGGAAGCCAGCTCGAGGCCTTCGTCGCCAAGCTGGTGGCGTCGGGCCGCTACAACTCAAAGAGCGAAGTCTTGCGCGAGGGGGTTCGCCTCATTCAGGAGCGCGAGGCCCGTCTTGCCGCTCTGGACGCCTCGATTGCGAGGGGCATCGCCGACGCTGACGCCGGACGCGCCCAGCCCGCGAAGGCGGTGTTCGATCGCTTGGAGGCTAAATTCAAGGCCAAGGCGCAAGCCCGTCGCCGATGATTGTTGTCATAACCCAGGAGGCCGAAGCCGATCTTGAATCGATCGGCGATCATATTGCGCAAGAAAGCCCCGAGAGCGCCGTGACGTTCGTGCGGGAGCTCCGGGAGGCGTGCGAGGGACTGGGCGACATGTCGAAACGATTTCCGCTCGTGGCGCGCTATGAACACGCCGGGATCCGCCGTCGCGTCCACGGCAATTATCTCATTTTCTATCGGGTCGGGATTGAAACGGTTGATGTGATCCATGTGCTGCATGGCGCCATGAACTATGAACCGTTGCTGTTCCCCGAGGGATGATTGGCGGTCGCAACTCAGGTGTCGCCGTTGCTGCGTTGTAGAGTTTGCCGTCAGCACGAACGGAGCTGATGACTTCAACTAGAGCCCGAGCAGACGCTCATAGACCTGCAGCGTGGCGCGCTGCATCTCCTCCACCGAGAAGCGCTCCTGCGCGTTTCGGCGCGCCCGCAGCGCGAGGTCGTCATGCGCCGAGGCCTGCAGGCTCAGCGCCTCTGCGATGGCGTCGGCCAAGGCGACCGGATCGCCGGGCGGCGTCCGCCATCCAGTCGCAAGATGGCGCGGGGTCTGCGGCGGCGCCAGGACGATCTCCGGCGCGGCGCCGATATCGGAGATGATCACCGGCGCCCCCATCGCCTGCGCTTCAACAGCGATCCGCCCGAACGCCTCCGGCTCCGTCGCCGGCGCGACAATGACGGCCGCGGCCATATAGGCGGCGGGCATGTCTTCGCAGTAGCCGGCGTTGCGAACGACGTCGCTCAGGCCGGCGTGCTCGATCTGCGTATCGAGGGCGCGGCGCGTGGAATCGCTGTGCGGGTCGCCGACGAAAATGACGCGCAGATCGCAGATTCCTTGCTTGATCAGCCGCTTGGTCGCCTCGACCAGAACCGAATGGCCTTTGCGCGCCGAAAGCCGCGACGGCAGCAGCACGACGCGATCATGCGCCGCGACGCCCCACGCCGCGCGCAGGCGTTCGACGCGGCGCCGGTCGACGGCGGCGGGCGCGAAGGCGCGCAGATCCGCGCCGCGCGGGATGACCACAATCCGCTCCGCGCTTTCCGGATGCAATTCCCGGATGCGCTGGGCGGCGAATTCCGAGATGGCGATCACCGCATCGCCCGCCGACATGATGGCGTTGTAGCGCTGCTTGATCGCCGACGCGCCGCTATAGGCGCTGTGATAGGTGGTGACCAGCTTCGCGCCGGTCTGACGCGTCGCGTAATAGGCGACCCAGGCGGGGGCGCGCGAGCGCGCATGCACGATGTCGACGCCTTCGTCGCGGATGATTCGCGCAAGCCGCACCGAATTCAGCGCCATCGCGAAGGGATTTTTCGTCGCCGCCGGAAACGGCGCCCAGACGCCGCCTTTCGACTGCAACTCGCTGACCATGCGGCCGCCGCGCGACGCCACAAGACAGCGGGCGCCGACCCGGCTTAAAGCCTCGGCCACGTCCACCGTCGCGCGCTCCGCCCCGCCCGACTGGAGATCGGGCACGATCTGCAGGATCGTTCGTCCGGCGAGTCGCTGGCCGGGGGCGGCGATCGTGGCGGTTTGTTGCGACATCGCTGGGCTAACGCGCGCCTCGGACAGAAGCGTCCGGCTGCGGCATTCTGTTGCGAGATCCTTTACCAACTATGAGCGAACCGCCTATTTCCAATCGCGTCGCCTCTTCGATCCCAAGTGAACCTGAGTGAACCAGCTTGTCCGACACGCTCGACTTCCTCGACATTCCCAATCCTGCGGGCGGCGCCTGGCGCATCGCGCGGCGATGGCGCGCCGCGACGGCCGAGGCCGGCAACGCGCCGGGCCTCGTCTGGCTTGGAGGCTTCGCCTCCGATATGGACGGAACCAAGGCGAGCTTTCTCGACGAATGGGCAAAAGCGCGGGGGCGCGCCTTCCTGCGCTTCGACTATTCGGGCCATGGCCGCTCGGCGGGACGTTTCGAGGAGGGTTGCATTGGCGACTGGCTGGAGCAGAGCCTCGCCGTTTTCGAGCGCTCGACGCAAGGGCCGCAGATCGTCCTCGGCAGTTCGATGGGCGGCTGGATCGCGCTGCTTCTGGCGCGCAGGCTCGCCGCGAGAGGCGAGAGCGCCCGGCTCGCCGGACTGATCCTGCTCGCGCCGGCGGTCGACTTCACCGAGGCGCTGATGTGGGAAGGTTTCGACGAAGCGACCCGCCGCGAACTCATGGAAAAGGGCGTATTGCCCGCCAAGGAGCCGGATCACGGGCCGGTCACAAGGCGGCTGATCGAAGAGGGGCGCCATCATCTGCTGCTCGGCGGCCTCATGCGCGCCCATGCGCGCGTGCATATTCTGCAGGGCATGCGCGATGACGCCGTGCCCTGGCGGCATGCGCTGACGATCGTCGAGCATCTGAACGCCGATCCCGTGACGCTGACCTTCATCGCTGACGGCGATCATCGGCTGTCCCGCCCCGAAGATCTCGCGCAGCTCGCCGCCGCGGTGGAGACGATGAGCGCCCCGCCGCCGGGCGAGCCGCCGCCGACGTTTTTCGATTGAGGGGCGCAAGGGATCGATGCGGGTTCGCGTAGAGCCTATCTCGTTGCTATGCAGACTATTGCACCGAGCCCGAAAAGACCGGAGCACGCCGAGGTGTCGAGGCGTTGGTCAGGAGAGGAGGCCTATGTTCCTGTCCTGGATTTTGCAGGATCTCCAACAAGGAACTTCAACAGGTCTCGTCACTTTCAGCATCTAGCTTTCGCTCGATACATCCCCCACAGGACGGAATTGCCGTCCAGTCAACGATATGATCGGGCCAGCCGAGTTGACCATGCGATAGATTTAATTTGTGTAGCCAACTCACAAATTGATCAAAGTAAGGTGCGTTACTGTCGCTCTTGTGCCCTTGGTTTTGATGACAAATGGGCAGCAGGTCATCAGGTACCCTGATGGCCCGACTGCCGAAATAGTAAAAATGGCACGAAACAAGGGCATTCTTTCCGCTCAGATCGATCTCCATGTTTTGTGGACCATGAACGCTGGAACGCTGCACGGGTCTCCCCTGAGAAAAGTCATGGATACAATCGCCAAGCCGCTCTGATAAATCAGCGCTGCCTGTATTTGGTATTCGATGCGGCCATCTCGCGGGAGCTTGCCTGTCATAGGCTTCCAACGACAAAACCTCGTCAACGCGCATCGCGTACACAAGGCGCTGGCTTAGATCTCCGCTTTGCGCGAATTTTGAACCTAGACCTGCAACCCAGTCACCTTCTTTTGCCGTGCTACGAATCCTCGGTTTACAAATAGCCAGCGAACACATGCCATGAAACGGATTAGGTGCTGCCCCGTCGTCAATTCGGATCGTGTAAGTGAACAATCGAGACATCGATACAGCACCCACGTTTTATGTCTTTTGGAGATTTCGACGATTGCTCTATTCCACACGCAGGTAGTTTCCGTAAACAGCTCTAACTCACGCCAAAAAGGCGGGTTCGCCTTAAGCGGTTCCCTGATCAGGGCTACGCGCCTTTGATAAAGATTGGAGCTTTCGCAAGACAGCGGCTCACCCGCGCCGCTCGCTTTCCAGAAGCTGCAGCGCGGTCGCCATTGGCAGAAACATCCGCCGGGCTTCGTCGGGAATTGAGGCGAAGCCGTTCGCTGCGTAAAAGGCGCTCGCGCGTTCGTCTTTGGCGTCCACGATCAGCGCATAACCGCCGACGCGAAGGCTTTCCGTGCGGGTGATGGCGTCGGCGATGAGGGCGCGCCCAAGCTCAAGCCCTTGGCCCTGTCCCTGGCGTTTCGTCGCGACGGCGAGCAGGCCGATCAGCATGGCCGGCGGCACGGGATAGCGGGGCAGCTTTTTCGTCGCCGCCGGCGGCAGCCCGGCCCTGGCGCCGCCGCATGGCTTCGACCTCGGGTTAATTTCAGCCTAGCTTCAGCCGTCATGGCCGGGCTTGTCCCGGCCATCCACGCCGGGACATCGCGAAATGCCTCGCGCGGAGACGGCATGTTCGGCTCATGTTGTCACATTTAGATCGCGTCATCGCGTGGATGGCCGCGACAAGCGCGGCCATGACGGGGGAGATGACGCGGCGAGATGACGTCTCGATAATCTGGATTCGAAACCTTGTGCGCCGCCGCGCGGCGCTTGACACCTCCGCCGGGCGCATCGATGTTGCCGAACGAATTGTTCGGCATATCGAACGCTAGGATGATCGCTTGTCCGTATTGTCAGAAGCGCGGCCGGCCTGCGGCGAGGGCTTCGCACCGAAAACCGTCGTCTTTCAGCCCGACCGACCGCTTCTGACAGACGGCGGCGGCCGCATCGCGCCGCTCACGATCGCTTACGAGACCCGTGGAACGCTCAACGCCGCGCGCAGCAACGCCATTTTGCTGTGCCATGCGCTCACCGGCGACCAATATGCCGCGGGCGTAAATCCCGTCACCGGCAAGCCCGGCTGGTGGGAGGCGATGGTGGGACCCGGCAAGCCCTTCGACACGGATCGCTATTTCCTGATCTGCTCGAATGTCGTCGGCGGCTGCATGGGCACGACCGGCCCGGCGTCGATCAATCCAACGACCGGCAAGCCCTATGGCGTCGATTTCCCCGTCGTCACGATCCGCGACATGGTGCGCGCGCAGGCGATGCTCATCGATCATCTCGGCATCGACACGCTGTTTTGCGTCGCCGGCGGCTCGATGGGCGGCATGCAGGTGCTGCAATGGGCGGCGAGCTATCCGGAGCGGGTCTTCTCGGCCATGCCGATCGCCACCGCCGCCAAACATTCGGCCCAAAACATCGCCTTCCACGAAGTCGGCCGACAGGCGGTGATGGCCGATCCGGACTGGCGCTCGGGACGCTATCAAGAGCAAGGCGTGCGGCCCGAGAAGGGACTCGCGGTGGCGCGCATGTCGGCGCATATCACCTATCTCTCGGAAGCGGCGCTGCAGCGTAAGTTCGGCCGCAAGCTGCAGGACCGCAGCGCGCCGACCTTCTCCTTCGACGCGGATTTTCAGGTCGAGAACTATCTGCGCTACCAGGGCCTCGCCTTCGTCGAGCGCTTCGACGCCAATTCCTATCTCTTTGTCACCCGCGCCTGCGACTACTTTGATCTTGCCGCCGACTATGGCGGTTCGCTGGCCATGGCCTTCAAGGACACCAAGACGCGCTTTTGCGTCGTCTCCTTCACGTCGGACTGGCTCTATCCCACCTCCGACTCGCGCGCCATCGTTCACGCGCTCAACGCCGGCGGCGCCTCGGTGTCTTTCGTCGAAATCGAATCCGACAAGGGGCACGACGCGTTCCTGCTGCACGAGCCGATGTTCATTGCGACGACGCGCGGCTTTCTCGATTCAGCCGCAGACGCGCGCGGCCTCGCGCCTGACGGAACCTCGAAATGAACTACACGCCTGCGGCCGACGCGCCTGAGCGGCCCGCGCAGCCGCTCGAGCAATCGCGTCTCGATCTCGCCGTCATCGCCGAGATGGTCGCGCCCGGCGCGCGCGTTCTCGACGTCGGCTGCGGCGACGGCGCGTTGCTGCAGCTCCTGGCGCAGAAGAAGGGCGTTGACGGCCGCGGCGTCGAACTCTCCCAGCGCGGCGTCAACGAATGCGTAGCGAAAGGACTTTCCGTCATTCAAGGCGACGCCGACACCGACCTCTCCGATTATCCGGACGACGGATTCGACTATGTGATTCTTTCCCAGACGCTGCAGGCGACAAGGCGCCCGCGCGCGGCTCTCGCCAATATGCTGCGCATCGGTCGGCGCGCCATCATCTCATTTCCCAATTTCGGCTATTGGCGCGTGCGCGCGCAGCTCGCCTTTGGCGGCCGCATGCCGGTCACCGGGCGACTCGACTATCACTGGCATGACACGCCGAACATTCATCTTTGCACTATCCGTGACTTCGTCGAGATCGTCGACGAACTCGGCGCGCACATCGAGCGCGGCGTCGCCTTTGATCGCGCCGGCGCGCCGATCCGCTTCAGCGCGCCTTGGTGGGTTTGGAATCTCTTCGGCGAACAGGCTGTGTTTCTGCTGGAGCGTGGCGACCAACGACGCTGACCCGTGCGACGGTTTGTCCCGCGTTCGTCGCCTTTCGCGGGTTGACGGTTCGCGTTAGCCTTCTCCTTGGCGGCATTAAGAGAATCATGCGCGGGAGGGAGCGGCGGCGCCTCCGCTTCATGCGTCGTCATCCCTTGGATGACGCGCGTAATTCCGCGCGCTTCGGTAGGAGGCGCGAGCTTGACAGTCGACACCGGCCCCGCCGTGCGAAGCTATGACAGCGTCTCGCAAAAGAGCCGCGCCGGTCCGTGCGCGCCGCAGCCGGCGGGCCCCGGGGAGCTGCGCAACGCGCCGCTCTTCGCCGAGGTCGACGAAGCGACATTGTCGCGTCTGTCGGCGGACGCCAGGATCGAGTCCCTCCAGGACGACGATGTGCTTTTCCATCAAGGCGCTGTCGTCACGGACCTCGCATTCGTCTTGAGCGGCTATGTGAAGCTGCTGCGCATTTCGTCTTCGGGACGCCAAACGCTCATTGGCATTTGCTCGGACGGCGAAATCATCGGCGAGGCCCCGACCGACGCCGATGAGAGTCACACGCTCTCCGCCAAGGCGGTAGGCGCGACCCGCGTGCTCAAGCTGCCGGCGGCGCTGTTCGCTCGGCTCGTCAAGGAGTCGCCGTCGCTCTGCGCCGCGGTGATGCAAAACTCCAAGGAGAGCATCGCGCGTCTCCTCGGCGAGATTGAGTCGCTCAAGAGCCAGAACGCCGATCAGCGCCTTGCCAGTTTCCTACTCGGCCTCTGCCCGCCGGGCGAAGACCGGTGCCGCTTCCGCCTGCCCTATGACAAGCGCCTGATCGCCGCGCGCCTCGGCGTAAAGCAGGAGACGCTATCGCGCGCTTTCGCCAAACTCCGCGCCCATGGCGTCCGCACGGAGACGCGCAACGTGCATGTCGAAAGCGTGCTGCATCTCGCGGATCAGTGCGACCGGCTGGGTCGGCCGCCACGCCTTGCTTTCGGGCGACGCAAGATCGAGAAGCGGCACGACGCCGCTTAGAGCGCGGCTCGCGAATAAAAGTGAAGTCCGGTTTTTCGCGCGAGGCGCGCTATAAGCTGTGAGGGAATTCCCCGGCTTTGCCGGAGGCGCTAGAAGTATGCGCAGAGCGGAAATGCTTTGGCCCTCGCCGCCGGGGCGCGAAGAAAGCGTCGGAAAGTATGGCGTTCGGCGAAATATTGGCGGCGCGCAATGGCTTCTCACGGCAACAAGAATGAAAAGACAGCGCCGATTCTAGATCACGCTGCATTTTGGCGGAATCGCCATAATGCAAATGACGTGATCGCTTCCAAAAGCTTAGAGCGCGCTCGACGCGAAAGGCCGGATTCCACTTTTTTCGCGAGCCGCGCTCTAAAGATCGGCTTGCTCCTCGCGGGCGTCGAGATGCTTTTCTTTTCCGTCGCCGCTCGCGGGCAGGCGATTTCGCCCGACGCGTTGACGCACGCCTATCCAGATCAAATCGCCGGTCGCGACGACGCCGGGATCATATTCCGCGACGGAACAAGACAAAATCTCTCTGACGGCAGGACTGACAAGAGCTTCGACGAGAAACTGAAAAACGCCTCTCTCCTAGATCAGTTGAGCCTTCCCTATCCCAAGGGCGCGCTGACGCAGCCTCCCGGACCGCAGGACGATCCGGGACGCTTCCGCAACGCCGCCTTCTTCGACAAAATGTATGGGGATTGCGACAAGGGCGAAACCCAGAAGCATTTGACCGATATTCCCTGGTTCATCGGCAAGGTGCGAGTCACCACGATCAATGGCGTCGCTGAAAGGTTGCGCGCGGTCGCCACGGAAATCGATCGTCTGCCACAGGACATTAAGCGTCATGCTTATCCGAGCGCCGGCGCCTTCAATTGCCGCGTTGTGAAGGACACTGGCAAACGCAGCATGCACGCCTATGGCGCGGCGATTGATCTCAATACCGCCTTCTCTGATTATTGGCTCTGGCGCAAAGGCGGTTACCGCAATCGGATTCCTTACGAGATCGTGGAGATTTTCGAACGCCATGGGTTCATCTGGGGCGGCAAATGGGGGCATTTTGACACGATGCATTTCGAATACCGGCCCGAATTTTTCGAGACATCGCCAGGCAGCGAAGAGAAATAACAACATAGCGATTGAAAAGAACTGCGCGGATCGTACGTAACATCCATTAGAGGAGGGAATTCCTATGAAATCACAAAAGATTTTCACGGCGCTTAGCCTTATCGGCGCGATAGGCGCGGGATCGATGGGGGTCGTCACGCCGACTCCGGCGGCGGCGCAGGATCCGGCTTACATGTCTTGCGGGGATCTCTGGTACGCACGCAACCGGATATACGCGCGTAACGGCCATTGCTTCAATACCGACCGAGGGCGGGCCGCCTTCGGAGCCGGCTGTTTTCCACCTTACGGGCGGCTGAGCGGTTGGGAGAAAAGCCGCGTCAATCAGCTTCAAATGTGGGAGCGCCGTAAGGGCTGCTGAGCCCCATGTGCGGGCCAAAATTTCGCAGTTCAACAAGGGCCGCCACTCGAGCGGTAGACGGTCCGCCTGCGGCTCTAATTTTCAGACGCGCATTCACGGTCGCGGAAATGGCGGATATGTTCGTCGCCGTAGACTGAACGCGCCTGCGTCGCAAATTCGGCGTCGGCTTTTGGTCAATTGCGCAGATGCATTTGTCGGGGAATCATCATGATCGCCATTAAACCGGTTGGCTTGTTTTTTTTGTTCGTCCTCGCGCCCGCGGCTGCCCAAGCGGGGGCGAGCAACGGCTCCAATGCGCTCGCGCTCGCGGCGATCGTCGGCGAATTGTCGCCCCAGACGAGCGCCCCCAATAAAAAGCTTCTTGCGGCGTTCTTCAGCGGTAAGGCGGACGCGCCGCACGCCAAGGATCTGCGCATTGCGGTCAAGGCTGACGCGATCGACTGCCGCGCCGGTAATGTCGACATCACGTCACGCGCCTGCGAGCTGACCTTCGGCGCCAAGAAGATCGAACTGCGCGGCCGCAAGGCGCATGAGCTCTATGCGACCTTGATCGAGAATGGCGTCGCCCTGGACGGCGCCGCCGGCGCCTCGCATGCGTCGCTCACCGGACTCGACTGCATCGTCGACGCCGACGAGGTGGCGGAAAAGGCCGGCGGGGGGGCGCGCTGCGCCTTCAATCCCTAAGAGCTGCGCCCCGGCACGACTTGTCTTTGGGGCGACTTTGGCCGAGAAGGCGCGTCCATAGACAGGAGTTCTAAATGGCTGCGCCGGGCGTCACGGTCTTTGTTTGCGTCTCCTGCCGCGACGACGGCGACGCCGACATGCGTCCCGGCGCGCTTTTGCTGGAGGCGCTGCGCACGCGGCTGAACGAGCGCAATCTCGATATCGCCGTCGAACCGGTGGAATGCCTCGCGGTGTGCAAGCGCCCGGCGACGGTCGCCTTCGCCGGCGGCGGCAAATGGACTTATGTGATCGGCGATATCGACCGCGGTGTCCATGTCGACGAGCTGATCGATTCGGCGCAAAGCTTCGCCGCGACGGACAATGGCATCGTCGCCTGGAAAGACAGGCCGGCGTGCTTCAAGAAGGGCGTGGTGTCGCGCACGCCGCCGCTTCGCTAAGGCGCTTCGCTCAAAATCAAAATGCTCGAGCAGGTTCTCATCGAAAAAGTCGGTCAGTTTTTTCGGAACCTGCTCTGACGCTATTTCGCCGCTCGCGCCCGCTCGATCGCCGCCGAGATCAGCACGCGCGCCTCGGCGGCGTCGCCCCAGCCCGCGATTTTGGCCCATTTGCCCGGCTCGAGATCTTTATAATGCACGAAGAAGTGCTCAATCCGGCGCCAGGTCATCTCCTGCAGGTCGGTGTAATTCTCGACGTCGACATAGCGTTGCGTGAGCCGCGCCGACGGCACGGCGACGATCTTTTCGTCGCCGCCAGCCTCGTCCGTCATGCGCAGCACGCCGATCGGCCTGACTGCGATAACCGCGCCCGGCGCCACAGGCCGGGTGTTGGCGACGAGCACGTCGCAGGGATCGCCGTCGTCGGAAAGCGTATGCGGAATGAAGCCGTAATTGCCGGGATAGCGCATCGCCGTATACAGGAACCGATCGACGAAGAGCGTGCCGGAGGCCTTGTCGAGCTCATATTTGATCGGCTCGCCGCCAAGCGGCACCTCGACGATGACATTGACTTCGTGCGGCGGGTTCGCGCCGATGGGAATGGCGTCGAGACGCATTCAAGTGCTCCGATTGAGATCGATGGCGCCGCGTGAACGGCCGGCGCAGTATGGGTTTCGTTGAGGAAGGACGCGCAACAAACCTTGCGGGGATCGCGGCGCTGCGCGGTCCATATCTTCACAGTGCTTCGCGTTATGTCGCCAAATTTGATTTACCGCACCGGCGCGGAAACGAAGCCGAAAGCGACGCGCGTCAGCATGTCCGCGCCGAACCGCTCCTCGGCGCGGCGAACCGTCTGGCCGCCGAGACTGCGATAAAAGGCGAGCGCCTTCTCATTGTCGGCGAGCGCCCAGACGATGGTGGAGAGATAGCCGTGCTCGGCGAGTTCGCGCCGGGTGGCGTTGAACAGCCGGCGACCCAAGCCAAGCCCTTGCTGCTCAGGCGCCAAATAGATTTCAAAGATCTCACCGGAATAGGGCATCGATGGTACGCGGTTTCGCCCATAAGTCGAGTAGCCGACGATAGCGTCATCGAAGTCGAGCACGAGAAGACCGGTGCCACGCACGATGGCCGAATGCCACCAGTTGGGACCCCGGCGCGCGATCATCCGCTCAAGCTCGGCGCCGGGTATGACGCCGCGATAGGCGTAGCGCCACGAGGCGTCGTGAACGCGCGTGATCTGCTCTGCGTCTCCGGGACGTGCATGACGGATGGAGAATGCGGTTTTGACCATGCCTTTGATGTTAGGTCCCATCGGTTCGTTTCGGCAAGAGCCATAAGCGTTTCAGCTGTAAAAATTCTCCTCGCCGGGACGCTTAGGCGTTTGGCGTCATTGCCTGTTTCACTTTATGACGCTCGCGAGTCGCGCGAGATGGCGCGCGGCGACGCGGCGCTTGCGGCACGGGGCCTTCTTGCGCTATTCTTCCGGCGATTGCGGCTAACGCCGCCGGAACGGGACGAGATCGTTGCCCCACGCAACCGCCTTTGCGAATGACCCTGTGACGCCCGCGCGCGCACACGGATTCGCTCGGCCGCGTTCCCTGCCGCTTTTCGGCCTGCTGCTTCTTAGTCGCCCCTGAGCGCCCGACGGGCTCGCGCCCAGGCCTTCAGGGGACATGTCATGCAGTCAGACGACAAGAGCCCCCCCAGCGGGCGCGGCACAGCAGGATTTCAAAACCGATGAGCAACACGTCACAGCCCGGCGCCGTCGCAGATAATGACGCGCGCGTCCTGATTTTCGACACCACCCTGCGCGACGGCGAGCAATCGCCCGGCGCCTCGATGACCCTGGAAGAGAAGCTCGAGGTCGCGGATCTCCTCGACCAATTGGGCGTTGATATTATCGAGGCCGGTTTCCCGATCGCCAGTCCCGGCGATTTCGAGAGCGTCAGCGAAGTGGCGCGGCGCGTCAAGAACGCCTCCGTCGCAGGATTGGCGCGCGCGTCCGAGAAGGACATCGACCGCTGCGCCGAAGCGCTGCGCGAGGCGAAGCGCCCGCGCATCCACACCTTCATCTCCACCTCGCCGGTGCATATGAAATACAAGCTCCAGCTGGAGCCGGAGCGCGTCTTGGAGATGGTCTCCGCGTCGGTGACGCGCGCGCGCAATCATGTCGCCGACGTCGAATGGTCGGCGGAGGACGGCACCCGCACGGGGCTCGATTTTCTCTGCCGCTGCGTGGAGGCCGCGATCACGGCGGGCGCAACCACGATCAATATTCCCGATACGGTCGGCTACATCACGCCCACGGAATATGAGCAGCTGTTCCGCACGGTGCGCGAGCGGGTGCCAAATTCCGACAAGGCGATCTTCTCGGTCCATTGTCACGACGATCTGGGGCTGGCGGTCGCCAATTCGCTCGCCGGCGTGCGCGGCGGCGCGCGGCAGGTGGAGTGCACCATCAACGGCATCGGCGAGCGCGCCGGCAATGCGGCGCTCGAAGAAATCGTGATGTCGATGAAGACGCGCGCCGACGCGCTGCCGTTCTTCACCGATATCGA
This sequence comes from Methylocystis rosea SV97, assembly GCF_000372845.1. Taxonomy (GTDB): domain Bacteria; phylum Pseudomonadota; class Alphaproteobacteria; order Rhizobiales; family Beijerinckiaceae; genus Methylocystis; species Methylocystis rosea. The sequence goes on along the minus strand of NZ_KB889963.1, from coordinate 711,419 downwards.
CGCCAAGCTCTTAACCCGCGCCTCGAAGCTGGTCTCGGCGGTCACGTCCTTTCCGGTGCAGTACAACAAGGCGATCGTCGGGCGGAACGCATTCGCGCATGAGAGCGGCATCCATCAGGACGGCATGCTCAAGAATGCGCACACCTATGAGATCATGACGCCGGAAAGCGTCGGGGTCTCCAAGACCTCGCTGGTCATGGGCAAGCATTCGGGCCGCCACGCGTTTCGCGAAAAGCTGAAGGAGCTCGGCTATGACCTCGGCGAGAACGCGCTGCTCGACGCGTTCAATCGCTTCAAGGATTTGGCCGACCGCAAGAAATTCGTTTACGACGAAGATCTGGTGGCGCTCGTCGACGACGAGATCGTCAACGCCCATGATCATATCAAGGTCGAGGCCTTGATGGTGATGGCTGGCACGCATGGCCCGCAATCGGCGGCGCTCACGCTCGACGTCGACGGACAGAAGCTGACGCATCAGGCGACCGGCAACGGCCCCGTCGACGCCATCTTCAACGCCATCAAGGCGCTCGCGCCGCATGACGCCACACTGGAGCTGTTCCAGGTCCACGCCGTCACCGAAGGCACCGACGCGCAGGCGGAAGTCTCCGTGCGCCTGAGCGAGAACGGCAAGTCGGTGACCGGCCGCGGCGCCGATCCCGACACGCTCGTCGCTTCGGCGCGCGCCTATGTCTCGGCGCTGAACCGGCTGATGGCGAAACGCGCGCGCGGCAAGCCCGAAGCCATGCAGGCGATCTAGGCGGCGCGGCGACGCCTGACGCATACGGCGGCCGCGAGCGGATTTGACGATCCCGCTCGCGGCGCCAATCGGGCGTCCTTAAAATTCGACGCGCAGCCCACCCGTGATGTTCGGTGACGCATAGCGCCGGCACGACGGTGAAACTGTTGACGAGAGGGCCGCGCGCCTCCGTTGCCGCAAATATATTCAATCGGTGAAAGAACCGATTGCGCAAACGGACAGTGTCCGTGCGAGTCGACACGCGCGCGACTACCATCAAGATATCTTTGAAAAAATAGCACAGCGCTCGCCCAGCGTCTGAGCCGCTTGATCGCCGCCGCAAAGGAAACGCGCGCGCGCGCCTGCCGCAGCCATGGCCAAGCGGCCTTGCCACCCGAGGAAAGTCGGGTCTATCCTCGAAATTGGGGCAATTCGCGCATTTTCAAACGGCGAAGACGAGCGCGCTTTTGGCGCAGGGGGCAGTAATGACGACTCCAATCGAGCGTATCATCATACGACATCTGTCGGGCTCCAAGGCCAATCAGATCGAACAGCTGCCGGTCGGCGACTCGCGCGAATTCACTATCGGCCGCGATCCAACGTCGAAGATCGCTTTCGATCCTGTCGGCGACAGCGTCGTCAGCCGCAAACATGCGCTCATCCGCATCATGGGCGAAGGCGACAATGTCTCCTTCAAGCTCTCGGACGCCGGCAGCAGCAATGGCACCTTTCTCAATGGCGAGCGGGTGAACGGCGAGGTCGAACTTCTTCCCGAAGACACGATCGAACTTGGCGCCAAAGGTCCGAAGTTCACCTTCGACGTGCAGCCGCGGCCCGCAAGTTTCGCCGCCAGAACCAAGGTGATCGGCGTCGCAGACACCGCGGCGACCCGCGTCATCAAGACCGCCGAAGCCGCCGCCTCGACGGCTGTGAACGCCGCCGCGACCGGCGCCAGCACGGCGGCAGGAGCGAACGCCGACGGCGGACCGCCGAAGAAGGTCGGAATCGGCCACGAAACTGTGCAGCGGCTCATCGGAGAAGAACGCGGCAAGGCCAATCGAAACATGACCGGCGCGATCGCCGCGGTGGTCGCCTTCTTTGTACTCGGCGGCGCGGCGCTCTACTGGGCTCAGCATCGCGAACTCGAGCGAAGAGACGCGGAAGACAAGCTCGCTCAAACCGAGACGGATGAAAGGCTGTCGCGCATCCCCGGCGACGTCAACCTCAAGATCGGCATGAAGCCGCGCGAGATCTATGACAAGTATGCGAAAGCGACTGTCCAAGTCGGCATGATGTGGCGGCTGTACGATAAGCAGACCGGCAGGCCCATCCAGCACAAGACGATCGACTACAAAGGCCGGCGCTATCCCGCCTATGTGCAGCTGCCGAACAATCTCGGCGTCGTGCGCTGGCTGACCCTTGAAGACGATCACATCACCAATCTCATGGTCGGCGGCGGCGGCACTGGCAGCGGCTTCGTCATCAGCGAGCAGGGCTATATTCTCACCAATAAGCATGTCGCCGCCGGCTGGCAGGTCGCCTATGGCGCCGAAGGCGGCAGGGAGGGCATCCTCTACGATTACGTCGTCGTCTCATCGGGAAAGAAGCGCAAAGCCAAAATCAAAGAGCCGAAGCTCATCGATCTCTATGATTCGGCCTATGCCGACGTGTTCCATTGGATTCCTGAATCGGGCGGCTACATTTTCAAGACCGACGATCCAACGACGGCGCTCACGGGCAACACCCCGGATCCAAATTCCAATAACAAGGCGTCTTTCGTCGGCCGCAACGAAGTTCTCGAGGTCAAGTTTCACGGCAGCCGTTTGGGCGTGAACGCCAGTCTCGTGAGGACGTCGGCGGACGCCGACGCGGCGCTCGTCAAGATCGATTCGCCCCAGACTTTGACCAAAGTGGATATGGCGCCCAACGCCGCCGTCGAGATCGGCGAGAACATCACCGTGCTCGGCTACCCCGCCGTTTCGGTCGAAAACTTCGTGCTGCGGCAAACCGAAGAGCGCGGCCGTATTCGCAGCCAGCTCGAAAAGATCACCGAGGCGACCGTCACCGAAGGCATCGTGTCGAAGACCGCGAGCGGCGTGAAGTCGACGGAAGGCGGCACCTTCGCCAGCGATATGGGCGACGTTTACCAGCTCAGCGTCGTCGCCACCGGATCGGGCAACAGCGGCGGGCCGGTGTTCAATTCCTCCGGCAAGGTCATTGGTCTCTTCACCTACAGCCGCAATGTTGGCGACACCAAAGCGACCATGGCGGTTCCAATCAAATATGGCGCCGAACTCACCCAAGCGCAGCGCGAATAGCAAAGGGTCCGTCCTCCCATGACGGCGAACCGGCCAGAAGACCCGTTGCGCATCGCAGGCGCCATCCGCACGGATGTCGGATGCGTCAGGCAGCTCAACGAAGACTCCGTCGCCTTCATCGCAGGCGCCGGCCCCTCGCAAGCTCGCGACCACGGCGCGCTGGCGCTTGTCGCGGATGGCATGGGCGGCCACGCCGCTGGCGAGGTGGCGAGCGCGCTCGCGCTCGAAGTCGTGCGGCGCGTCTATTATTCGCTCGACAAGATCGCTTCTGAGGCGCTGCGGGCGGCTTTTGACGCCGCCAATCGAGCGATCTTCGACTACGCCGCCAAACATCCTGACTGCGCCGGCATGGGGACGACCTGCACGGCGCTCGGCGTCAGGGACGGTCTTCTGTGGCTCGCGCATGTCGGCGACAGCCGCGCCTATCTGATGCGCGACGGCCGGCTTGTCCAACTTTCCGACGATCAGACGCTGCACGCGCAATTGGTGCGCGACGGCGTGATGTCGCCGGAGGACGCAGGCAAGGGCGCCGGAAGCAATGTCATTCTGCAGGCGCTCGGCACGCGTCTCGACGTCGAGCCGACAATCTGGACGGAAGGCCTGCCGCTGCGACAGGGCGACATCGTGATCTTGTGCTCCGACGGCTTAACCAATCTCGTCTCCGACGCAAGGATCGCCGAAGTGGTCTCAAAAAACCCGCCGCCGGAGGCCTGTCGGCTATTGATCGACGCCGCGCGCCGCGGCGGCGGACATGACAATATTTCAGTGGGCGTCTTCGTGGCGGAGACCGACGGCGCCGGTCGGGTGGCCGATCAAGCGGCGACGAAGCGGATAAACATCGCGGACCCGCCGACGGGCGCCCTGACGGCGAAGATCGACGCCGTCGCGGAGGGTTGAGCATGACCGACCCGCAGATGATCGGACACTATCGCATCGTCAAGCTGCTCGGCGTCGGCGCGATGGGCAAGGTGCACGCCGCGCTCGACACTTTCCTCGAGCGCGAAGTGGCGATCAAATCCCTGCGCGCGGAGCTCACGCAGGACCCCGACTTCGTCGGACGTTTCCGCGCCGAAGCGACGAGTCTCGCCAAACTCAACCACCCCAACATCACGACGCTCTATTCGCCGGTGCTGCAGGGCAGCGACCTTTACATGGTCATGGAGCTTATCAACGGCCGGCCGCTCGACGAGATCTTGAGGGAGCGCGGCAAACCGCTTGGCGTCAAGGAAAGTCTCGCGATCATCGCGCAGGCGGCGGACGGACTCGCTTACGCGCATCAGATGGGCGTCATTCACCGCGACATTAAGCCGTCGAACCTCATGGTCGCCGACGACGGCCGAATCAAAATCATGGATTTCGGCATCGCGCGGGTGCGTGGCAGCGTGCGTCTCACGCGCGCCGGCACGGCGGTCGGCACGCCGCTTTACATGTCGCCGGAGCAGTGCCGCGGCGGCGAAGGCGACGAGAGGAGCGATCTCTATTCGTTGGCCGTCGTGCTTTATGAGATGCTTGCCGGCGCGCCGCCCTTTTCCGGCGCGACCGAATATGATCTCACTCAGGCGCAGATCCACGCCGAGGCGCCGCCGCTCGTGCCGCGCATATCGGGCGTCACGCCGGAAATTGAATCGGCGATCATGACGGCGCTGTCGAAACGTCCGGAGCAACGCTTCCCGAATATGCGCGCCTTTAGCGACGCGCTCGGCGCCACGGCGCTGCGCATCGACGCCTCGAGCATTATTCGCAGCGCGGGACATCTCGTCCAGGATTCGACGGCCGAGCGCGACGTGCCGACGCCCGAGCGCATGTCGACGAAGCTTATCGCCCTCGCGAAAAGTCGCAGCGCGACGCTCGTGCGCCGCTTCAAGCGGCTGCATCCCGCGGCGCAAGGCGCTTCCCTCGGCATCGCGGCTGCGGCGCTCGCCACGTTGGCTTTTCTCGCGCTGATCGAGCCGTCGTCGCCAGCACGGGACGAACGCCAGACCCGAACCGATCCAGGCGACGGCGACCACCGTCCCATCAGCAGAGTCAACGATGCGCCGATCGCTCGGGGCGGCGACTGCAACTCGCAGTTTGCGACGCGGAACGACCCGTTGGGCTGCAATTGGCGCCAGCCATCCACTTCAAACTCGAGCGCTTCGATTTCCGAGCTGCGCGCGGCGATGAAGGATCGCGGACGATGGGACGTCGCCTTCCCGCTTGCGCAAAAACTGGCGGAGTCCGGCGATAAAGAGGCGCAGTATCATCTCGCCACTCTCTACGCGAAGGCGCCGGGCCGGCAGAATTTCTCGGAGGCCTTCAACTGGTTCAAAAAATCCGCGATGCAGGGCTATGCCGACGCGCAGGCGTCGCTCGGCGTCATGTACAAGGACGGCATGACGCCCGACGGCAGGCAAGATCCGACCGAAGCGGTACGTTGGTTTGAGCAGGCGGAGGCGCAAAACAACGGCAGAGCGCAATATTGGCTCGGCGAAGCCTATGAGAAGGGCCTGGCAGGACTGGACGTTAGTCGCGGCAAGGCCGAAGAACTCTATTATAAGGCGAGTCTACAGGACGTTCCCGACGCCGCCGAAGCCTTGCAGAGAATCAAGCGGCGACGCGGCCGGCGTTAAAGTCCGCCTTTGCTGAATTGTCCGCCGCCACCCCCGCCGCCGCCGCTGTCCCCTCCGCCACCGCCGCCGCCATGACGGCGACGGTTTGCGACACGCACGCGTCCGCGATGACGCGCGTAATGGCGGCGCGCCTGATAATGATGGTAGCCGCCAGAATGGCGACGGTGAAACCGGAAGCGAAACCCTCCAAGCATCGCGCCAATGAGACCCAGCTGCGCGGACGCCGGCTCCGGCTCCACAACGACAAGAGGCAGCGTGAAAGCGCCGAGCAAGAGAGCTCGGCGCGAAAGCCGACGGTCGGCGCCGTCGTCATTGTCAGTCATGGAACTCGCCCCCGCAGACGGTAGGCGATGATATTGTTCTCGCGGCTGCGTCCTGTCAATTTGCCGCGCGCTTCATCAGAGTTCGCATCGGTTCTTGGAAAATCGCGCTCAGGCCGACGGTCGACGTTGGCCGCGTCTTTCACATTGTCGTGGATGCAGGATATTCCCGAAGCCGCAAGGATTTGGAGCAAGGTTGATGGGGGAAATTGAGAATCGCGGCGCCGCGCCGTCCGACTTTGTCGACGCGCGCGCGGACGGACCGGGCGTCGTCCGCATCTTTGAAGATGATCCAGCCGCGCCCTTCTATCGATTGCTGTCGAAACTGCGCGCGCCCGTCGCGATGCGCGACATGATGATGGCGCCCGTGCGCGCCTGTTACAGAGGCGAGGGGCTGGCGATCGACCCGGCGGAACTGCCGCCGGGCGCCTCGCAGCTCTATCCGCAGGTCTCGGTTTCGACGCTCGCCGTTCCTTCGGACGCCGGTCCGATCCGCTGCGAATGTTATGCGCCGCCCGGCGACGGCCCGAAACCGCTGATGCTGTACGTGCATGGCGGCGGCTTTGTCGTCGGACGATCCGAGGACACCGCTTACGTCACCAGCCGCATCGCCGCCGAAAACAACGTCATCGTGGTCAGCGTCAATTATCGCTGGGCGCCCGAATGGCCCTTCCCAGCCGGCCTCGACGACTGCATGGCGGTTTTGCGCTGGATGCGTGACAGAGGCGCCGACATCGGCGGCGACGCATCGCGCATCTTGGTCTGCGGCGATTCCGCCGGGGGCAATCTCGCGGCGGCGTTGCCGCTAAGAGGGCGCGAGGAACGCATATCCATTCTCGCGGCCGTGCTTTTATGTCCGGTCACGGATTTTCACTTCGAAGAATTTCCCTCCTTCGAGCGGCTGGCGCCGACCGGCGTCGTGATCGACGCCTCCTTCATGGGATTTGCGCGCGGCGCCTATCTCACGAAGCTCGAGCAGTGGCGAAATCCATGGGCGAGCCCGGCGCTTGGCGATTTGAACGGCTACCCGCGAACTCTGCTCGTCAGCGGAACCGCCGATCCGCTTGTCGACGACAATCGCGCCTTTGCCAGGAGATTGACAGCCGCGGGCGTGGCGGTCACGCATTTTATCGGCGAGGCCATGCCGCACGGCTTCTATTTCTTCCCCGGCCTGTTGAAAGAGACCGACGGCGCCTTCGCGGCGATCGCGAGATTCCTCCCGGCGGCGCTCCAAGGCTAGTCAAAACAACCCTCTCTTCGCTGCGCACGAAGCAAAGCTCAAGCATTGGGCCTTGATCTTGGTTGCTGTTTGGCCACGCATTAGCCATTCATTATCGTTTAAATAAGAAATTCGCCTTAGTACCGAAGGTGCTCAACAGCAGTTTGGAGCGGCACATGCGCTTGCGAACGCGCTCTCGCGCCCGGCTTTTTTCGAAGGTGGCAGTGACCGCCGCCGCGACGCTCGGCTTGGCGCGGACGCCTGTCCTGGCGCAGGGCTATTATTTCTGGGGCGACCGCGAGCCTCTCATCAATGCGGTTCCAGAGCCAGAGCGCATCACTCGCCCGCAACGCCCGGCCGCGCGAAAAAAGATCTCTCGTCCAACGAGCGACAAAAGCGGCGCGGCGACTTCGCTCGACGCCAAGCCCGAGGCTGCACGGCTTGATCGGCCGCTCTTCGTCGTCGCCTCCATCGCCGATCAGCAGGTGTCGATCTACAACCACAGCGGCCTGGTCGCGCGTTCGGCGATCTCGACAGGCATTGCCGGACATCCGACGCCGAAAGGCATTTTCACCATCATCGGCCGCGAACGGTTCCATCGATCCAACATCTATTCCAGCGCGCCGATGCCCTTCATGCAGCGGATCACCTGGTCCGGCATCGCCATGCATCTTGGAGTCGTGCCGGGACATCCGGCCTCGCATGGCTGCATCCGGCTTCCCGCCGCATTCGCGGCGAAGCTCTGGGGCATGACCAGAATCGGCGAGCGGGTCGTGATCACGCCGCATGACGTGTTTCCGGCCGAATTCGAACACCCCTTGCTGCCAGCGCCTATGATGCGCGCATCCCTAGAAGCGGAAAAAGGCGCGCCAGCGGCTGAGCCGCAACAACCGCCCCACGCCGCAGAAGATCGCCTCGCGCCTCAGGCGGAGCAGCCCAAAGCCGACGCCGGTGAAGGCGACGCGCGACGCGACAAAGCAGAGCAGCCCAAGGCCGAAACCAGCGAAACTGTCGCGGCAATTGCAGACCCGCAGAAGCAGCCCCTCGCCGCGACCGACCAGCTGGCGGCCAGACTGCAGCAGCCGGCCACTCAAGCCGACGCCATGGCCGGCGCGACTGGAGCCGCCAAAGCCGCGCCGACGGCTGATATGCCACAGCCCCCCGCCGTCGAGGCTGATGCGACTGCCGCCGGTTCAAAGCACCCCCAGCAGCCCAAGGCGGAAGCCGGCGCTGAGGTCGCTTCGGCCGATACAGCCGCGCCCGCTGCAAATTCGCAGCAGCCCGACTCCGCCGACCCGGCGTCGAAGACGGAGCAGCCCAAACCCGGAACCACGGCAGAGAAATCGGCATCGTCGGTTTCCTCGGGCCCAGCCGCCGTCGCCGAACGCCTGACGGTAAACCCGCATCAATATGCCCAGCGACTGAAAGCCAAGGCCCAGGCTGACGCCGCCGCCGCCAGCAAGGCAATCAAGGCTTTGTCCGCTGAAGTGGTCATCAAGCAGAAAGAGGCCGCGCGCACCGCGGCCGAGCTCCGCGCCGCAAAAGCCGCGCAGGCCTTGGCCGTCGTCAAGGCGGACGCGGCTGGGGCCTCCTATGACGCCTCTAAGGCCGCGGCCATCAGCCAGCAGGAGCCGGCCGTAACGGCGGAACGCAGCGCGTCGGCGGGCGATGAACAGGCCAAAGCCAGAGCCGACCGTCTGACGAGAGCCTATGGCGAAGCTCTGCTCGCTGAGGACGCGGCGCTGCTGATTCAGACGAACGCCAGCTCCGCGTTGGCGGAAGCCACGGCAAAGCTCGAACAGGCGAGCGCGGCCGTCGTCGCCGGGGACTCGGATCTGGCGGACGCGGAGCGGCGTTTGGATGAGGCGAGAACGACCGCCGCCGCCGCCGCAACCGCTCAAAGAGAAGCCGAGCGGCGCGTAACGCCCCTCTCGGTGCTGATCAGCAAGAAGGATCGGCGGATCTATGTTCGCCAGGGCCTGTCGCCGCTTTTCGATGCGCCAATCGAGATCCGCGATCCGGACTCGCCGCTCGGCTCGCATCTGTATATTGCGACGGCGGCCAAGGACGACGGAAGCTCGCTCAAATGGTCGGTCCTGTCGATGCCGGAAGCGCAGACGGAGCGCAGGAAGAATCTGGCGTCGGCCGATGCTAAAGCCGACATATCCTGGGATTGGCGCCCTGCGAGCGCGAGCCCGTCCGAGGCGCTGGAGCGCATCGACATCCCGAAAGACGTACGCGACCGGATTGCGGAGCGGCTATGGACTGGTGCGTCGCTCATCATCTCGGACCAGCCGGTCAGCGGCGAGACCGGAAACGACGGGACCGACCTGACGATAAAACTACGCTAGCGCGCACGCGCCACGCTCCATCGGTTCTCCCGCGCTCGACGGCGATATTGCTCGGCAGTTGGAAGCTGCGCCTGTATTCTCCCGGCTTATGCCCGCGAGCGCTGTATAGGCGCTGAGCGCAATATCCGAAGGCGCCCTGCGTCCATCCACAATGAGAGGTGAGCGATGAACCTCGACATGAACAAGCTCGACTTGCTGCTCGGAACGGTCGTCAATGAACTGGGCGCCGCTTCCAACGCGGCTCTGGTGATCATCGGAGACAAGCTCGGCCTGTTCCGCGCGCTCTCGCAAGGCGCCGCGACCTCCGCCGAACTCGCCGACAAGACCGGCACGCATGAACGCTACGTGCGCGAGTGGCTCTCCGCGCAAGCGGCCTCCGGCTTCGTCGATTATGACGCCGAGGCGCGCAAATTTTCGATGTCTCCCGAGCAGACCGCGGTGTTTGCGGCCGAGGACAGCCCCGCCTTCATGGTGGGAGGTTTCAGCCTGATGACCGCGATTTTTCACGACGAACCCAAACTCGCCGAGGCTTTCAAGAGCGGCAAGGGCATGCATTGGGGGGACCACTGCAATTGCCTGTTCTGCGGCGTGGAGCGCTTTTTCCGGCCGGGCTACCGGACGCATCTCGTCGCCGAATGGCTGCCGGCGCTTGACGGCGTCACCGCCAAGCTCGAGCGCGGCGCAATCGTCGCCGACGTCGGCTGCGGACATGGCGTCTCGACCCTGCTCATGGCCGACGCGTTTCCGAACTCGGAATTTGTCGGGATCGACTACCATGAGGGTTCGATCGCGCACGCAAGGGAGAAGGCGAACGGTCGCAAGAACGTGCGCTTCGAAGTGGCGCGGGCGCAGGATTTCGCCGGGGCGAGCTACGACCTCGTGACGATGTTCGATTCGCTGCATGACATGGGCGATCCCGTCGGCGCCGTCGCGCATATTCGCGACGTCTTGGCGGAAAACGGAACCCTGATGCTGATCGAGCCGGCGGCCGGCGACAGCCTCGCGGAAAATCTGAACCCTGTTGGGCGGGTCTATTACGCCGGCTCGACCCACATCTGCGTGCCGACGTCGCTCAATCAGGACGTCGGGCTCGCGCTCGGCGCGCAAGCCGGCGCAAAGCGCATCGGCGAGGTCGTGCGCGAAGGCGGCTTCTCCCATTTCCGCAAGGCGGCGGCGACGCCCTTCAACATGATCCTCGAGGCGCGGCTCTAACGCGACAAAAACGATGTCTAACGGACGGGCGTTCGTGTTCTATCCGCTACGGCGCCGCGGGCCGATTGACCGTGACCTCGCCGCCGGGCGGCAACTGATCGATGACCAGCAATTTGACCGGAACGGCCCCGACCGTTGCGCCGAAATGCCAGCGGTCGACGCTCTCAATCACGAATTCTCCAGCGTGATAGACGCGCGAGGAGGAATCGGCTTGTTGGACCATCAGTTGCCCTTCAAGAATATAGGCATAGCGCTGATACGGATGCTTATGTTCCGGCAGTTTGACGCCCGGCGCCAGAGTGTAAATCGAAGCCACGACCTCCAACGGCCCCTGCGGAAGCGTGATCGGCTGCCCGGTGGCGGTTTTTGTCGCCCTGGCGATTTCCGTCACGACCTCGGCTGGCGCAGGCTCCTTCGCGACGGCCGCCCCGACCATATTGAAAGCGACGCTCAGGACCGCGACAAACCCCAAGCGAATCATCTGTTGCTCCATTCGCAATCTGCGTCTTGCAGTCGCCATATAGAACCGTTTCCGCGATCGCCGGTTCTTTTAAACGGCCATGCCGAAAATCTTGCCGACGCCCGCCGTCAGCGCCAGCGCCAATGCGCCCCAGAACGTCACCCGAATCGCGGCGCGCAGGATGCCGGCGCCGCCGGCCTTGGCGCCGACAGCGCCGAGCAGCGCCAGGCACCCTAAAGAGGCGGCCGAGACGATGGGGATGATCGCGTCGCGCGGCGCGATCGCGACGATGAGGAGCGGCAGCGCGGCGCCCGCGGCAAAGGTGACGGCCGACGTTAGCGCCGCCTGCACCGGCCGCGCGCTGGCGATCTCCGAAATGCCCAATTCGTCGCGCGCATGCGCGGTCAGCGCGTCCTTCTCCATCAGCTGCAAGGCGACTTCCCGCGCCAGCTCAAGGTCGACGCCGCGCTCGACATAAATCTGCGCAAGCTCCTCTCTTTCGAGTTCGGCGTAATCGCTCAGTTCCTCGCGTTCGCGCGCGAGGTCGGCCTTTTCGGTATCGGATTGAGAGCTGACCGAAACATATTCGCCCGCCGCCATCGACATCGCGCCGGCCACCAACCCCGCCGCGCCGGCGACGAGCACATCATTGCGTGTCGCTTGCGCCGCGGCGACGCCGACGATGAGGCTCGCGGTCGAGACGATGCCGTCATTGGCGCCGAGCACCGCCGCCCGCAGCCAGCCGATGCGCCGGACGAGATGACTCTCCCGGTGGATGCGAAGTCGGCTCATGTTCCCTCTTGGTCAGCGCTACGTCACAAGCGCACGCGCTATTCCTCACGTGTCGTGTCAATCGCCAAATCAAGGGCCGCGACGCGCCGCGCCGACGCCGACCAGTTCGCGATGCTCAGGGCGTTGTCGGCGAGCCAATTGAGGGAAAGCTGCACCTGCAAAAAGGCCGCGGCCGCCTGCATCAGATCTCCGAGCGTCAAATCGCCGGCAAGATATTTCGGCGCGCCAAGCAACAGGGGGACGGCGGGAGCCAGTAGATTGTTCGCGTGCGTCAAAAAAACGATCTTTGTCTGCCCCTGGATGACGCGCCCCCAGGTCGCTGCGAGCAGAAAGAGGAATCTGTCGAAGGGATTTCCGCTCTGGGCGTCGATCTCGGGCAGCCGATCCGGAATGATCGGAACCCCCTTGACGACGGGATGGCGCAGGTAATCGCCAATATCGCGATCGATGTCCTCGTCGACTTCCACCACCGCTCTCGACTCGAACTCATGACGAGCGCGGGTGAGCGCATAGCGGAAGTTCCCCTCCGCCGCGGCCTTTGCTTCGACGCTCGCCACCAGCGGTCGCCCCAGCACCCACATGCAAAACGACGTCACCACTGAATAGACGAAGACCGCGAGCACCAGATAACCGGGGATGACCACGCCGAGAAACTCATAGGAGCCCCCGACTTGCCAGAGAACGAGGATGAAGGCGGCTGACACCAAGAAAATATTGATGACGCCGCCGGCGAGATCGACAAAAAGCTCGATCGCCAGCCGACCGTCATCGGCGATGCGGGCTTCCGGATTATCGATTGCGGGGGATATGGCGCATGCCTGGCGAGACTCGTTGACGAGCCATTTCTCGATGAGCGAGGCGGTGAGCCACAATCGCCAGTTGACCTGAAGTCGCATACGAAACTGCGTTGTGGCGATTGAGGCAAGACCGACGCCGACGGCCAGAATGGCGAGTTGAAGAATTCCCCCGGTCACTTCATCGACTTTATGCGTTTGAAGCGCGTCGAAGAAACTCTTGCTCCAGCGATTCACGGCCAGAGCCATGTAAGTGTTCACAACCAGGCAGATGAGAAACCCAACCGAGAGAACCCACGCCGGGCGTTGCGTTTGGCCTTTCCAATAGCCCATCGCCAGCCAGAGGAACCGGTGAATCACGTCGTTCCCTTTGAGCGAGATTTGTGAGATCGGCTTCGCGGCGCGCGCGCGCGCGACAAGACCCTATTCATGCTTCGCTTTGTAGCTGGTCTCGGCGCGGCAGGAAACGCCGGCGGGGGCGGGTGGCCGAGGGTGCTTGGCTCCGGTCAGAATGTGGGATTGTAACAGCCGAGCCTTGGACGGCGCGTCCGCATTGCCAAGTGACCCACAGAGTGGTACATATGCTCCTATAGAGTCGCGGCATGATCGAAAGCTTTCGGGACGATTGGTTGCGCGCCTTCTTTGTCGACGACGTTCGCTCAAAGAAAATCCCGCCCGATCTCGAAAACCGCCTGTTCCGCAAACTACAGATGATCGACGATGCGGCGACGGATCAGGATCTGCGTGTCCCGCCGAGCAATCTTCGAGAAACTGCGCGGCGATCTGGCCGACTTTCATTCGATCCGGTTGAACAAGCAGTGGCGACTTATCTTTCGATGGGATGGCGCTAAGGGCGAAGCCTCCAGCGTCTATCTGGACAACCACAGTTACCAGTGAGGCGAGCCATGTTGATGACGACGCGCAAGCCGGTGACGGTGGCGGAGATTCTGGTCGAAGAGTTCATGGAGCCGATGGGACTGACCCAGACCGCGCTGGCGGAGGCGATGGGGGTCCAGCGCAAGCATGTCAACGAACTGTGCAATGACCGCAGGAACGTGACGGCGGCCACGGCGCTCATTCTCGCCCGCGTATTCGGCAACAGCCCCGACTTCTGGCTGAACGTGCAGCGACGTAGCGATTTATGGGAGGCGATGCATTCGCCTCGCGAGCGCAAACGTATCGAACGGGCGAAGCCGTTGAAGGCCGTCGCGTGATGCGCGCCGGCGCTACGTTGATGTAGCCCGGAGACAGTTGCCCTCGATAGAACTGGCGGAGGGGGCGGGATTCGAACCCGCGATACGGTTTCCCGCATACACACTTTCCAGGCGTGCGCCTTCAACCACTCGGCCACCCCTCCGCGAAGCGCGCACTATATGCACGCGCGACCGGAACGCAACGCCAAGCATGGACAGACGCGGCCGCGGCGCCTATTCTCCCCACGCTTTTTCGACCCATCGCAACATTTACATTCGCACGAAGAGACCATGCTGCGACTCCTCACAAGACTGATCGGCCTTCTCCTGCTCGCGGGCGGCTTCATCGCCCTCATCGTCGACGGCACACGCTCGATCGCCGCCGGCCGGGTCATGGTGACGAGCATCAGCAGGGGAACGTCCGCGGTGTTTCCTGGCCTTTATCAGTCGCTGCAGTCGAGCGTCGAGAATGTCTCGGCCTTTCTGTGGGACCCGGTTTTGACCACGCTGATGCTGGCGCCGGTCAGCGTCGCCTTCGGCGGCGTCGGGGCCTTGCTGATCCTGCTCAGCCACCGGCGGTCGGCGCCTCTCTATTACGCACGGCGCTAGTTTCCCTCGAGCCGCCACACTATATCGGCGCCATGACGATCTTCGACGAACTCGGTCTTTCCAAACTGCTTGGGCCCATCCCCGACCGCGAAACGCCGGTGGCGCATGGGGCGCGCCATTTCGTTAACGGGCGCCCGCTCGACCCGCCGTTTCCGCTGGGGTCCGAACAGGTCCTCTTCGGCATGGGCTGCTTTTGGGGCGCGGAGCGCAAATTCTGGCAGGCGGGCGAAGGCGTCTATGTGACGGCGGTCGGCTACGCCGGCGGCGTGACGAAAAATCCCACCTATGATGACGTCTGCAGCGGCCGCACCGGCCATGCGGAGGTGGTGTGCGTCGTCTATCAGCCGCCGGCGATGAGCTTCGAACAGCTCTTGCGCATTTTTTGGGAAAGCCATGACCCGACGCAGGGCATGCGCCAGGGAAATGACGCCGGCACGCAATATCGCTCGGCCATCTATGTCTCGACGCCGGAACAGCTGGCCGCCGCGAAGGCCTCTCTCGCCATGTATCAACGCGTATTGACGCAGGCTGGCCTGGGCGCGATCACGACGGAAATCCGCGAGAGCCCGCCGTTTTATTACGCCGAAGAATATCACCAGCAGTATCTCGCCAAAAATCCCGGCGGTTACTGCGGACTCGGCGGAACCGGCCTCGCCTGCCCGCTCGGCTCTTGCGACTAGAGCGCTTCCCGATCACATGGAACTATGTGATCGATAAGGAAACGCTCAAAATCAAAACATTGGAGCAGGTTCTCCTAGAAAAAGTCTGTCAACTTTTTCGGAACCTGCTCTGAGCCCTACTGCGCGCGCAAAACCTCGCGGCAGGCTGACGGCAATCCCGCCATGGTCATCGGCGGCCAGCTTTTCCCCGACTTCTTCGCGTGCAGCACCCCGTCCTGGAACCACCAGGCGAGCGAGGCGTCGCAGCCATCGCCGGAGGGCGTCGGGTCCTGGTCGCGGCAGTTGGAGCCGTTCGGGCAGTGAAGCCGGATGTGGAAATGGTAGTTGTGCCCCCACATCGGCCGCACCTTGTGCATCCAGCTTTCGCCCTGCGCCGAGCGGCATAACGCGCGTTTGATCGCGGCGTTGACGAAGATGCGCTGCACGGCCGGCTCCATCGCCGCCGCGCGGATCAGGGCGATGTGGCCTGCGCTCCAGACCTCGGGGCGGACGTCGAGCCCGTCGTCGCGCACCACGTCCGTCGACATCAGCTCTTCGCGCTCTTCGCGGGTGAGTTCGCGGTTGGGCATCGGCGTCAGCCAGATGTCGGCGTCGAGCCCGATCTGATGCGACGCGTGGCCAGAGAGCATCGGCCCGCCGCGCGGTTGCGACAGATCGCCGACGAGCAGGCCTGGCCAGCCCGATTCGCGCGCCGCCTTCGACGAAAAATGTTTCAAAAAGGCGATGAGATTGGGATGTCCCCAATTGCGGTTGCGCGACAGGCGCATGACCTGCCAGTGGGGGCCGTTGATCGGCAGCGGCTCGCCGCCCGCGAGACAGCCGCGCGAATAGAAGCCGATCGGATCGGGATGGAGCGGCGCCGCCTCTTGCGCGCGGCCAAACAGTTCTCGCGCCGGCGTCACCGGACTGGAGGGATTGGCGAGCGGCGGCAGCGGCTTTGGATCGAGCACGCCCCTATCCTGCGCCAGAGCGCCATTTGTCGTCGCCAGCGCCGCCAAGGACGCCAAGGACGCCAAGCCTGCTGAGGCGAACAGCGCCACGCGCAGCGCGCGCAATATCGAATTTGTCGTCATGGGCGTTTCGCCCCCAGTGTCGAAGCGCGCGTCGCCGGCGCAAAGGTTTGCGATTCATCCTTGCCGGGAAAGCTTACCGCTTCATTTAGTTTGATGGCGCGCCAAGCCACAGCAGAATGCCCGGCGCGGCGCCTGCGCGTTTGGTTAGGAGTCCATCATGCGTATTCCCGTCATCATTCCTTTCATTGTTTGTCCGTTTGCGTGGGCGGGCGCGGCGAACGCCGCCGCCCACATCCACATCAATCTTTCGACGCAGACCATGCATGTGCAGTCTTCGTCGGGCAGCTATTCGTGGCCGGTGTCGACGGCCCGCGCCGGCTATTCGACGCCGCGCGGCTCGTTTGCGCCCACCGGCATGCAGCCCATGCATTATTCCCGAAAGTATCACATGTCGCCCATGCCCCACTCGATCTTTTTCCGCGGCGGCTATGCGATCCACGGGTCTTATGCGACAGGGATGCTCGGCCAGCCGGCGTCGCACGGCTGCGTGCGCCTGTCGCCCGGCCACGCGGCGATGCTGTATCAAATGGTGCAGAATGAAGGCGGCCGCATTTCGATCACCGGCTCGCCGCCACGGAGCCAATACTATGCCAGCGCGCGGCGGGGGAGCAGCGTCCACTATGCGTCCTCGCGCGGCCGTTCCTATTATGGCTCGGGCTACGCAGTCGCCGATCCTTTCACCGCTTTGTTTGGCGGCGGCCTTTTCTGAACGCTTGGAGCGCTTCCCGGTCGCATGGAACATGTGATCGGTAAGGAAGCGCTCAAAATCGAAATGGTGGAGCAGGTTCCCGTCGGAAGTCCGTCAACTTTTTCGGCGCCTGCTCTATGCAAGGGCCTGTCCTCTGCCGGGCGGGCCTACTCCTTGTTTTCGCCTTTTGCGCCCCGTTAATGGATCGCGACGCTTGCCGCGCGCTTCCTTTGCGCGCGATAAGGAGTTCAAAAAGCAGCAAGGAATCGTCCAGTTGACCACATTCGATCGCCGCCGCTTTCTTTTGGGAGCCGGCGGCTTGGCCTTAACCGGCTCAGCCTCGGCGCAGGCTCCGGACGCGGCCGAAGAGTTGCAAGTTCGCGTCGAGAATAATTCGGCCCCGGAGCTCTGCGCCGAGAAGGACAATGTCGAGCTCGACTTCATCTCGCCGCGCGTGCGCAGTCTGCAGATCCAGGCGGTGCACCCCTCCTACATCAACACGATCGCCTCGGATCGCTGGGCGCCCGACTGGTCGAGCTGCGATTTCACCGTGGACCCCAAGGCGTTTTCGCAGGCGCGCCGCAAGACCTTCTGGGAGACGCCGGAATTCTGGCTGACGGGCTACACCTTTCCCTCGTTCTGGCGCCCCAACGACGTGCCGATCCGCGTCGGCGATTCCGTCGAGCACGGCTTCCATCTGATCCAGCTCTGGATGTGGCGCCGCGAGCGCGCCGAAGAGATCATGGTGCTCTATCCGCCCGACGGCTATTGGCGCGCGCGGCCACTGCCCTTCGACGACATGCGCTGGACGGCTTACGGCTCGTCCTTTCTCGTCGGGCCGGTCGAGACGCAGGAGCGGCCGATCGTCGATATTGAGGAAATCGTCTTCGAGCCTCAATCGCGCAGCCTGATCCTCAAATTCAGGCGCGGCGGCGAAGGCCGCCTCTCGATCAAGAGCGTCGATCAGGACCGGATAACGCTCGACGTCTCCTTCAGCCAGGCGATGCCGAACGGATTGCCCTTCGCGGCGCTGCGGTCGATGTACGCCATGGAGACGATGAGCGACGCCGCCATTGTCGCCTGGCGCAGCAAGCGCGGGAAGAGTTGGGAGGAAGCGCCCGTCATTCGCTTTCCTGGCGCCAGCGCGACAGAAGTGTGGGTCGGCCGTCATCTGCCGTCGCGCCATAATCTTTCGGCGCCTGACATGGTGTTCAGCAAATTCCAGGGCGCGCCGCCGGCGGCCGCGCGCCGATGAGTCAGGGCCGGTGGTGGGCGCTCGACGCGGCGCGCGGCCTCGCCGTCCTGGCGATGGTGGTTTTTCACGTCATCTGGGATCTCGCGCATTTCGGCTATGCGCCGGCTAATCTCCCCTGGTCGGCGCCCGTCAGGATCTTCGGCCATTCGATCGCCTTCGCCTTTCTGTTCATCGCGGGCGTCGCGCTGGTACTGGCCAATCGCGATTCAATGCGCTGGCCGGCCTTCTGGCGCCGCTTCGCGCTCATCGCCGCGGCGGCGGCGCTGGTGACGGCCGGCACCTATGCCCTTTTTCCCACCTCCTATGTGTTCTTCGGCATTCTGCATTGCATCGCGGCCGCCAGCCTGATCGCGGTTCCCTTTCTTTTCGCGCCCTGGCCAATCGCATTCGCTTGCGGCGCCTTTTTCCTTCTCGGCGGGGAGTTCTTCGCGTCGTCCGCCTTCAACGCCGATTGGCTGCAATGGATCGGGCTTTCGACCAGCGAACCGATGACTCAGGACTGGCGTCCGCTTTTTCCCTGGGCCGGCGCGCTGCTGCTCGGCGTGGCGGCGGCAAAACTCGCTCTCCCCGTTTACGGAAATAGAGCTGGCGTGAGCGGCGAGGGCGCTAACCCTCTCCCGACACGTTCCAAGAGAGAATGGCTTCCCTTCCTCGGCAGGCACAGTCTTCTCATCTATCTCGCGCATCAGCCGGCGCTCTTCGCGCTCTTTATGGGACTCGCCTATCTCATTCCGCCCGCCGTCGACGCGACGGAATTTGTCGCCTCATGCGAAGCGCGCTGCATGAATGAGGGCGGCGAAGGAAAAATTTGCCACGACGCCTGCGCGTGCACGGCGCGGGAAGCGATCAGCAGCAAGGCGCTCGCCGGCGTGACCGATGAGGCCGAGCGCGGACGCCGGTTGAATGAGATTGCGCAAAGATGTGTGGCGGGCAATTGATTAGCCGTTGACCAATTTTTTGGGCAAGTATCAACAAATAAGTTGCGACGAGGAATCTATTTGTGAACTTCAGCGCTATCGGACCGCACACCAAGCGCGCCCATGGGCGCTCACTGAGGGATTTCAAAAATCTCTCTTGGGCCGAGAAAAAACTGATCGCCTGTAGCGCGCGCGGCAAACCGTGTCTGCTTGCCGCGGAGGCACCCAACGCGCCGATGCGCGCAAACGTCATAAGGCCGGAGCTGGTACGCTTTCTGGCGCTCGGCGGAGACGAAAACGCTCCGGTTCATGAAAAGGGCGTGTGGCTCAAAGGCGCATGGATTGGAACGGCGCGGGACGTGGGCGCGACGCAAACTCTCGATCTCCAGGGCGCAACGCTCTCAGTCAGTCTTTGGCTCTTTAACTGCCGATTCGACGCCAAGATTTTTCTAGTGGACACTTGCGGTCGCTCAATCGGTCTCGATGGCTCCGTCTTCCCTGGCCTCCAGGGAGACAGACTTTTCCTCGAAGGAAGCCTGCACTTTCGAATGACAAAGGCGACTGGCGAAGTGCGCCTCTCGGGGACAAAGATTCGCGGCGACTTGACATGTGGAGGCGCCCGACTGGACAACGCGAGCGGCAATGCCCTTTTCTGCGATAGTGCTGAGATTGGGGGCAGCGTTTACCTGAGCCAGCCATTTTACGCGAGCGGCGCGGTTCGCTTTGTAGGGGCGAAAATTGCCGGCGATCTTAATTGTATGGGCAGCCGGTTCCATAACACTGGCGGAGATGCACTTTCCTGCCACGGAGCTGAGATTCACGGTGCGCTCTTTTTTCATCGAGTGCGGTTGGTGGATGGTAATATTTCTTTCGCGCGTGCGCGCGCAGCGACTCTTCACGATGACCTCTCTTCGTGGCGCGAGCAGGCACTTGATCTCGACGGATTTCTTTACGACCACATCGCCGCTGGCGCGCCGCTCGACGCCAAGAGCCGCATAGTTTGGCTCGACCGGCAACGTTCTGAGCTGCTTGCTGGCAATTCCTTTGCTCTCCAGCCTTGGATGCAGCTCGCCAAGGTTCTTCGAGAACAAGGTCATTTCCGCGATGCTGCGGAAGTCGATATCGCTCGCGAAGATCGCCTGCGCGCCGCCGGCAAAGTCGCGGATCACACCGCGCTGAAGAAATGGCTGCGCACCTGGGGGAAGCTCGGCCCCGACGGGCGGTACACATCCTTCTTCTCCATAGTTGCACGTCTTGATGACTTCGTCGCTTGGGCGCTGCACTGGTTCTATGGTCGATTTTCCGGCTACGGCCATCGTCCGATGCGCATTGTCTATTCGGCGCTGTTTATCTGGCTGGCGTTCGCCGCGGTCTATTATTACGTCGCATCAGACGGCCATTTCGCGCCGGCAAATCCGACCGCCGTGAATGCGATACGGTCCTCCTGCGAAAAGAAATTTCCGCAAGCAAATATCAACTGGACGCAGTGCGACGCGCTGCTCGTCGCCTATCCTCGGTTCAGCTCCTTCGCCTATTCGCTTGATCTCATTCTGCCAGTAGCGCGGCTCGGCCAATCCAATATGTGGACGCCGATTTCGGACGGAAGCTGGACGTCATTAAGCGGCTGGACTCAGCGTCTTGTTTGGTTCGAGGAGGTTTTCGGCTGGGTGGCGGCGCTGACGCTCGGCGCCATTGCGGCGGGGCTTGTGAAGCGCAGGGATGGGTGACGCCATTTTCCTCATCCTGAGGAGCGAGCGAAGCTCGCGTCTCGAAGGGCGAGGAAAATGGCGGCGCGCCCTCGTCCTTCGAGACGGCGGCTTTGCCGCCTCCTCAGGATGAGGGCGCTCGGGTTACATCCCGCCGAGATGCTCCGCGACGGTGAAAATGTCCTTGTCGCCGCGGCCGCACATATTCATCACCATCAGATGATCGCGCGGCTTCTGCGCCGCGAGCTCGAACACTTTCGCCAGCGCGTGCGAGGGCTCGAGCGCTGGGATGATGCCCTCGAGTTTCGAGCAGAGCTGAAAAGCGCTCAGCGCCTCCTGATCGGTGGCGTTCAGATATTTCACCCGGCCGATCTCATGCAGCCAGGAATGTTCGGGGCCGATGCCGGGGTAATCCAATCCCGCCGAAATCGAATGGCCTTCGAGAATCTGGCCGTCGTCGTCCATCAGGAGATAGGTGCGGTTGCCGTGCAGCACGCCCGGACGCCCGCCGGTGAGCGACGCCGCATGGCCGTTCGGCACATGGACGCCATGGCCCGCCGCCTCGACGCCGTAAATCTCGACGCTGGCGTCGTCGAGAAACGGATGGAACAGCCCAATGGCGTTGGAGCCGCCGCCGATGCAGGCGACGAGCGAATCCGGTAACCGCCCTTCCATCTCCTGCATCTGGACGCGCGTCTCATTGCCGATGATCGACTGGAAATCGCGCACCATCGCCGGATAGGGATGCGGCCCCGCCGCCGTGCCGATGCAGTAGAAGGTGTCGGCGACATTCGTCACCCAGTCGCGCAGCGCCTCATTCATCGCGTCCTTCAAGGTCCGCGCGCCCGACTGCACGGGAATGACTTCGGCGCCGAGCATCTTCATGCGGAAGACGTTCGGCTTCTGCCGCTCGACGTCGACCGCGCCCATATAGACGACGCAGTCGAGGCCAAAGCGCGCGCAGGCGGTGGCGGTGGCGACGCCATGCTGGCCGGCGCCCGTCTCGGCGATGATGCGCTTCTTGCCCATGCGCCGCGCGAGCAGGATCTGCCCGAGCACATTATTGATCTTATGCGCGCCGGTGTGATTGAGCTCGTCGCGCTTGAAATAGACCTTGGCGCCTTTGCCCTCGCCCGCCCGCTCACGCACATAGTCGGTGATGCGTTCGGCGAAATAGAGCGGCGAGGGGCGCCCGACATAGTGCTTGTGGAGGCTCGTGAGCTCCTCGTGAAAAGCCGGATCGATCTTCGCCTTCTCGTACGCCGCTTCAAGATCGAGCACGAGCGGCATCAGCGTTTCGGCGACGAAACGCCCGCCAAAAATGCCGAAGCGGCCGTTTTCATCCGGGCCGGCGCGGAAGGAATTGGGAATCGGCTTGTTCACGGGGGGCGTCCTCGCTCTGCGTCGCTACCCCCTCCCCAGCCCTCCCCCGCTACGCGGGAGAGGGAGTCAGATTCGGCGCTTCATCGAGTTTCCCGCAATGCGGCTCGTTGGCGTCCCCTCTCCCGCGTAGCGGGGGAGGGACAGGGAGGGGGCCGATCCGTCGGCGCAGTCTTAAACTGTCAAACGCCGCTATGAAAGCCGAGCGGCGGCCAGGAAGGCTGAAATCTTCGCCGCGTCCTTGACGCCGCGTTCGCGCTCGACGCCGGAAGAGACGTCCACCGCGCGGGCGCCGGTGAGGCGCATCGCTTCCGCCACATTCTCGGGCGTCAGTCCTCCCGAAAGCATCCAGTGTTTCGCCGCGACGCCGCGCAGCAGAGACCAGTCGAAAGCGACGCCGGCGCCGCCGGGAACAGCTGCGTTCGGCGCGGGTTTGGCGTCGAACAGAATGACGTCGGCGATGTCTTCATAGGCGCGCGCCGTCTCGACATCGGCGGGCGTCGCGACGCCCGCCGCCTTGATGACCGGCAGGCCGAAGCGCGCCTTCACCTCGGCGACCCGCGCCGGCGTCTCACTTCCGTGAAGCTGAAGATAGTCGGGCGCGAGCGCCTCGACGATGTCTTGAAGCGCGGCGTCGTGAGCGTCGACGGCAAGCGCGACTTTGCTGATGCGATCCTGCGCGAGAAGACCAAGCGTGCGGGCGGTCTCAAGGTCGATATGGCGCGGGCTTTTCTCGAAGAAGACGAAGCCCGCCATGTCCGCGCCGGCTTCGATCGCCGCGAGAAGCGTCTCGGGCGAGGACAGACCGCAGATTTTGACGATCGTTGATTGCGTCATGGCCGCGCTTGTCGCGGCCATCCACGCCGGCCGCTACGGTGATTTTTGCAAAGTTGGCGCGCGTCGACTACCCGCGATTATAGGCGTCTTCGAAGCGGACGATATCGTCTTCGCCAAGATAGGAGCCCGTCTGCACTTCGATCAGCTCCAGATCGATCTTGCCGGGATTGGTCAGGCGGTGCTTGCTGCCAATCGGCAGATAGATCGACTCGTTCTCATGGACGAGATGAATTTCCTCGTCACGGCCGACCTCCGCCGTGCCGCGCACGACGATCCAATGTTCGGCGCGGTGGAAATGCTTCTGCAGCGACAGGCGTTGGCCGGGCTTCACGACGATGCGCTTCACCTGATAGCGCTGGCCTTCGTCGATCCCTTGATAGTATCCCCACGGCCGAAAAATGCGCTTGTGCTCGCCCGCTTCGCGCCGGTTTTCGCTGCGCAGCTGCTCAACGAGCTGTTTGACCTGATCGCCATGCTCATGGCTGAGCACCAGCACGGCGTCCTGCGTCGTCACGACGATGATGTCGTCGACGCCGACCACCGTCGTCAGCGTGTCCTCTGAGCGCACATGGACGTTGCGCGCATCCATCACGACGCCATGGCCGCGCACCGAATTGCCGTTTTCGTCGCGCTCCGACAATTCCCACACGGCGCGCCAGGTGCCGACGTCGGACCAGCCGATGTCGGCCGGAATCAGCGCCGCCTTGTCGGTCTTCTCCATCACCGCGTAGTCGATCGATTTCTTCGGCGCATGCGCGAAGGCCTCGGCGTTCAAAATCATGAAGCCGAGGTCCTGGCGGGCCGCTTCGATCGCGGCCTCGGCGGCGGCGAAAATGCCGGGCTCGAACTGCGCGATCTCCGACTGCATGACGTCGGCGCGAAAAATGAAGTTGCCGCTGTTCCAGAGATAGCCTGCGTCGACATAGTCCTGCGCCGTGGCGCGGTCCGGCTTCTCGACAAAAGCGTCGAGTTTGTAGACCTCGCAACAGGTCTCGAGCGGCGCGCCGGGGCGCAGATAGCCGTATCCCGTCGCGGGGCCGTCCGGCTTGACGCCAAGCGTGACGATATAGCCTTCGGCGGCAGCGGCGCTCGCTCGCTTGCACAGATCGACGAGGCCTTGCGTGTCGCGCACGACATGGTCTGCGGCAAGCACGACGACAATGGTGTCGGGCGCGCGGCGCGCGGCGAGGCCCGCCGCGACGGCGACCGCCGGACCCGAGTCGCGGCGCGACGGCTCCAGCACGACGTCGGCCTCCGCGCCGATCTCGCGCAGCTGGTCGGCGACGAGGAAGCGGTATTCCAAATTGGAGACGACGATTGGCCGTTCGAACGCCGGGTCGGCCAGCATCGCGATCGTCGTCTGGAAGGTGGAGCGCTCCCCGACGAGCGGAATGAACTGCTTGGGAAACGTCTCGCGCGACTCGGGCCACACCCGCGTCCCCGATCCGCCGCACATAATAACGGGCAGAATCTTCTTCATAAGCCCCTCTAGCACTCGGCCGCGCCCGCCCCCGGGCAGCAATAATTGTCCGCCCGACTATTGGCAATACGATGGCGAAGCTAAGGGCAGAAGCGCAAGCGCTGCTATTTGCCTTTCTTCTCAAGCTCGGCCTTGAGAGCCGCAAGCTTGGCGAAGGGCGAATCCGGATCGGGCTGGCGCTCGCGCCGCTCCGGCGCGGCAAAGCCTGCAGGACGCCGGGCGCGGGCGTCATCGCGCGGCGGGCGGCCCTCGAAGCGCGGCTTTCCGGCCGGACGCCCCTCCTTGCCCGGAGCGTTGCCGGGCCGCTGGTCGCGGCGCGGCGGCCTCTGTTGCTTGTTGTCCTCAGCGCCCTGACCGGGCGCCTGCCGATGCGCGCCGGCCTCACGGGGACGCGGAGCGGCATGAACGTGGCGCTGCGGACGCCAGATTTCGATGGATTCCGGCTCGGTCGGCGCGGCTTTGGCGGGCGCAGCTTCCAAGGCGGGCTCTTCCTGCACTTCGGTCGCTGTCGCCTCTTCTTCGCGCGCCTCGGCGCTTTCTTCGACGGCGACGGACGCCGGCGCCTCTGTCGCCGGCTCTTCAACGGCAGGCGTCTCGACCAGCGCCTCCTCCGAGGTCGCCGTCTGCGACGCGAGAGCGATTTCCGCTTCCGCGGCGGCGGGCGCCTCGGCGGCGGCGCTTTCGGCCTGAATATCCTCGCTCGCGGCTTCCGCTGGCTTGGCCGCGGTCTTTGGCGTCACCGGCTCCATCGCAGCCGCGGGCACGATCGCTACCGTAATCGCAGGCCCTGGACGCTGCGTCGAAGCGTAGCCGAGCGACTTCAGGATCGAGGAAAAAGCCTCGCCGGAACAGCCCGTGAGCGAGGTCATCGCGACGGTGACGACGAAGCCGTCGGCGTCGGCCGCGCCGGGCGGCGGCTCGCCCGCGGTGAGCCCCGGACGGTAGGCGATCGCCGGCCGAATGAGATCGGCGAGACGTTCGAGAATGTCGACGCGAACGACGCGCTCGCCGCACACTCGAAAGCCGGCGGCGCGATAAAAGCCTTTGGGGATCGAAGCGTCGGCGGCGAAGGAGGTGCGTCCGGAGGCCGCCAGATGCGGGACTTCCTCAAGACCCCTCACGTTTTCGAGACCGCCGTGATGCAGGGCCCAAAGCAGCGCCGAGAGCGCGCGCGGCGCGGGCTTGAGAAGCGCGGGCAGATAGATGTGATAGGCGCCGAACCGCACGCCGAGCTTGCGCAGCGCAGCGCGGTCCTCCTGGGAGAAAGCCTTCACGTCCTTGGCGACGCGCGCGCGGTCCAGCACGCCCAATTCTTCGGCGAGCTGAAAGGCGACGCCGCGCGTCACCCCTTCCAAGCCTTCGCCCTTCTCCAGCTGCTCGAGCGGCCCCAGCAGCTTCTTGACATGTTGCGCGAGCCAGAGGTCGAGGCGCTGCTTGACCTTCTCCAGAGCCGGTCCCGTCAGCTGCTCGTCGGCAAGCACGCGCGTCGTCGGCGTCAGCACGCCGGCGCCGGAGGCGATTTTCCCCACAGGTTCGCCGAGCCAGCGAATCAGGCCGTCATTGCCGAGCGCGAAGGCGTCGTCGACCGCGTCGAACACCCGAGTCGCCCGCGCCTCGAATTCTCCAGCAAGCGCCTTCTGCGCCGCGGCGTTCAACGTCTTGGCCGCTTCGCCCGCCGCGCCGGGATCCGGCGTAAAGCGAAATCCCTGGAGGCTTCCGACATGCTGGCCCTCGACCAGAACGTCGCCGGCGGCGTTGATTTCGGCTTCAAGCATCGCGTTCTCTCTTAAGCGGCGCGCCAGCACGCTGGTGCGGCGGTCGACGAAACGCTGCGTCAGTCTGTCGTGCAACGCGTCGGATATGCTGTCCTCTACCCGACGCGCGACGCTCTGCCAATGCTGAGAGTCGTCAAGCCAGCCGGAACGGTTGGCGATAAAACTTGCGGTACGCACTTGCGCGAGGCGGTTCGACAGCGTCGCGATGTCGCCGTCGATGCGGTCGACCGCTTCGATCTGCCGCGCCATCCAGTCCTCGGGGATCTTGCCGCGCCGGGCGATGAACGCGAATATGGCCAGCGCGAGCTCGGCGTGAGCGGCGGGCGAAGTCTTGCGGTAGTCGGGGATTTGGCAGGCTTCCCAGAGCCGCGCGACATCGGCTGTCGTCTTGGCGTTGCGCTGCGCGATTTCATCACGGCTCGCCGCTTCAAGCGCCCTTTGATCGTCTGCGACCCGGGCGCGCACCAGATCCGGATGCGCCGGGACCTGGTCGAGAGAATGCATCAACGCGTCGATCGAAGAAAAATCGAGGGCGCTGGTGCGCCATTGCAGCGTCTTCACCGGATCGAAGCGGTGGTCCTCCAAAGCCTCGATCAACTCCTCGTCGAAGGGCGGGCAGCGGCCGGTCGCGCCAAAAAAGCCGTCGCTCATATGGCGCCCCGCTCTGCCGGCGATCTGTCCAAATTCCGCCGGCGTCAGCCTGCGATGGCGTATTCCGTCGAATTTGCGATCGGCGGCGAAGGCGACATGATCGACGTCGAGATTGAGGCCCATGCCGATGGCGTCCGTCGCGACGATGTAATCGACGTCGCCGCCCTGATAGAGCTCGATCTGCGCGTTGCGCGTGCGCGGCGACAGCACGCCGAGCACGACGGCCGCCCCGCCGCGCTGGCGCTTGATCAGTTCCGCGATCGCGTAAACCTCTTCGGCTGAAAAGGCGACGATGGCGGTGCGCGGCGGCAGCCTCGAGATTTTCTTGTCGCCGGCGAAAGAAAGTTTTGACAGCCTCGGGCGCGTAAAGATCGGTGCGCCAGGAAAGAGCTCCGTAACGAGCGGCGCCATCGTGGCCGCGCCGATCAGGAGAGTCTCCTGGCGTCCGCGCCAGTGGAGCAGCCGGTCGGTGAAAATGTGGCCGCGGTCGAGATCGGCGGCGAGCTGGATTTCGTCGATCGCGACGAAATCCGCCGGGACGTCGCGCGGCATCGCTTCAACCGTCGCGACCCAATAGGCCGGCGCACGGGGCTTAATTTTTTCCTCGCCGGTGATGAGCGCGACACTGTCCACGCCGACACGTTCGGCGACGCGATTATAGACCTCACGAGCGAGCAGGCGCAGCGGCAACCCAATGACGCCGGAGGGAAAGGACAACATACGCTCGATGGCGTGATGCGTCTTGCCGGTGTTGGTGGGGCCGAGCACCGCCGCCACGCCCCTGTCGAACGGCCTTGCGCGGGGGGCGGCGCGGCTCGTCGGATAAGACGGCGCGACTGTCATTTTGTTCTTTGCTGCCTGACGCGCTCCGCAGCGCGCCTTCGTTTCATATCGAAACTTAGAGCAGGGCGCGACTTTACCTTCTGAACAGCCTGCGAACGAATCGCGCCCGAATCGCTGACTCTCGCCGAGTCATGCTCTGTTCCAACAATATATGGACGCGCGGGCGAAACGAAACGCCAGAACTTGCGAGAACGGCCCGTCGATGGCGTCGCACGCGCTTTTGGCGAAAGAGTCGCCGGCGGACTCGTTTCGGCCCTTCTGTCAACGGCCAAGATTAGGCGGTTTGGCGTCTTGCGGTTAAGCTTTGGGATCAACCGGGAACGCAGCAGGCACGAATCGGTGGTCGATCTCAGTTGGCGTTGCGTTCCGGCGAGTTTCCGCGACCTTCCAGCGCCTCATCGGCAGCGTCGACACGAGGAACGCGGCGCAGACATACAAGAACGCTTAACGCCATGTCCTTCTCTGGGACGCTTGGACGAGGCGGGGCGGCGTTCGCGCGCGCGGCGTCTTAACGTTGCGGCAGCTTTGCACGGCGCGCCTTTGCGCGTCATTGGTAAACGGCAAGGTCGATTCGCGCATTGGCGAGACTCTGAACAGGAGGCCGTAGAGGCTGTCGCAGCGGGCAAGGCGCGGCCGAACGCAAAAGAATGGCGGGCCGTAATCGCTCACGCTGGGAAAAATTCACCGGAAGGGATTTTGGAGCGGGTGAAGGGAATCGAACCCTCGTATTCAGCTTGGAAGGCTGCTGCTCTACCATTGAGCTACACCCGCGTGACCGTGATTCTATGCCAATCTGTGCGGCGCTTGGCAATGGGCGCGCAGACAATGCATTTCCCATTTGACAGCGAGGCGGGACGCCACTAACCGGAGCGCCCAAACAGTCTCTCAATACAGGCGGGGCGTTCCCACGCTGCTTCTCGAGGACCAATCGACCGTGGCCAAACCCGAACTCGGCGCCAAACGCCAATGTCAGTCCTGCGGGACGAAGTTTTACGACTTTAACAAGGACCCGATCGCCTGTCCGAAATGCGGCGCGATTTATCAGGTTGTGGCGCTGACGCGCGCGGCGGCGCGCGCGCAACAAGAAGAAGAAGAGAGCGAACTCGAAAAGGAGAGCCCCGAAACCGTGTCGCTCGAAGAAGTCGAGGAGACGGAGACGGTGGCGGAATCGATCGATGTCGAAGATGATGTGGAGATCGAAGCAGACGACGCCGAAGACGACACCTTCCTCGAGGAAGAAGAATCCGACGACGATGTCGCCGGATTGATCGACGGCGATATCGAAACTGACGAAGAGACCTGAACCGCGGGGCGTCGCTGACCTGGCGCGACAGCGCGCGCCGCAGTTTTCAGGTCAATTGGAGAAAAGGCGGCCGTTTTGGCCGTCTTTTTATTTGCCCCGACGCCGGCGCTGCTGGCCGAGCCCCATCTGCTTGGCGAGATTAGACCGCGCCTTGGCGTAGTTGGGCGCAACCATCGGATAGTCGGCCGGGAGGCCCCACTTCTCACGATAGTCTTCGGGCGACAGACCATATTGCGTGCGCAGATGACGCTTCAGCGACTTGAACTTCTTCCCGTCCTCAAGGCAGATGATGTAATCATTGGTCACCGAACGCTTGACGGGAATCGCCGGTTTCGGCGGCTCGGCGGGCGCGGCCGCGGAGCCCGCGCCAACGCGCAACAGGGCGCTGTAGACTTCATTGATAAGCCCGGGCAACTCTCCGGCGGGAACGGAGTTGTTGCTCACATAGGCGGAGACGATGTCAGCCGCGAGTTCAATGTTGTTGGCTTGATTCATCGGATTGCTCACCACTTCCTGTTGAGACGGACGCCGCCCCCGCCGCCCTTGGTCAATGCTTTGTTGCATAGAACCGTCGCCCTGCCGTTACTTGTTGACTGCGTAACAGAATAGTGCGACTGCATCAAGTAATATTATGCACTATTGGCGCTGCCCAATTCTGCATAGTTGATCAATCAGAATTTCGGACTTTACCGCCGAGAGCGCCTCATGTTTTCTTTTTTTTTGTCTTCTTTTCTCCGCTAAAAAGCGCTGGTTTGTCGCCAACGGCGGAGGCGCAGCCACATGACTGACTTCAGGGCCATTCGCATCGACAAAGACGAACACGGCCAACACGCCAATTACGTCGTGATGCGTGAGCGCGATCTGATGGAGGGCGATGTCGATGTTGACGTCGCTTTCTCGGCGATCAACTACAAGGACGGTCTCGCGGTCACCGGCAAGGGACCGGTGGTGCGTCGCTTCCCAATGATCCCCGGCGTCGATCTCGCGGGCCGCGTCACGCGCTCCGCGCATCCGGATTTTGCGTCAGGCGACATCGTCGTTGCGACGGCGTGCGGCCTGGGCGAAGCGCATTATGGAGGCTTTGCGGAAAAGGCGCGGCTAGCGGGCGATTGGCTCGCGAAACTGCCGCCGCCGCTAACGCCGGCGCGCGCAATGGCGGTTGGCACCGCGGGACTGACCGCTCTGTTCTGCGTGCTTGCGCTGGAGCGCCATGGCGCCCGGCCCGAGGACGGGCTCGCGGTGGTGACCGGCGCGACGGGGGGCGTCGGCTCTTTCGCCGTCGCATTGCTCGCCAAGGCTGGCTGGCGCGTCGTCGCCGTCACCGGACAGGCGAGCCAAGACGCCTATCTCAAACGCCTGGGCGCGTCAGAAATCATCGGCCGCGACGAATTGTCCGCTCTCGGAAAGCCGCTGCAAAAGCAGCGCTTCGCCGTCGGCGTCGACACTGTCGGCGGCGTCACTCTCGCCAATCTTCTTGCGCAGACTCGCTTCGATGGGGCCGTCGCCGCCTGCGGCAATGTCGGCGGCATGGAGCTTCCGGCGAATGTCGCGCCTTTCATTCTGCGCGGCGTCTCGCTGCTCGGCGTCGAAAGCGTGCGCCCGCGCATCGGCTTGCGGCGGGCGGCGTGGACCCGAATCGCGCAGGATCTCGATCCCTCCACAATCGACGCCATGAGCGAGATCATCCCCTTCGATGCGGCGCTGGATCGGGCCCGCTCGATCGTTGGAGGAGCGATTCGCGGACGCGTCGTCATCGACATGGGCCGGCATCTTCCGCTCTAAGGTGGTAAGATCGTCGTTCAAAAGACGAGGACCGCCCGTGTCGCGACCGCCCCTGCCGCCCTTCACGCCACGCAGAAAGTGCGCATGGCCGAGGACGCCTGGAATACGCGCGACCCTGAGCGCGTGTCGCTTTCCTATACGGTCGACAGCCGCTGGCGAAATCGCGCGATCTCGGGCTTTGAGCCGCCAAGCTAAGCCTTCGGAAGCGCGCGCGAATCGTCGCATTGCGACGTCAATTTCTCGACAAGCGCGCCCGTCTCGGCTCTAATGCCCGTGACGGCCCGCTTGGGCCGATTATTTTTGTTAAGGGACGCTCGCCGCATCGGCGCGGCGAACGAAAGGTCAAAAGCGCATGAGTTCGGCTTTTACGAAAGAACAGGACGACGACAATCCGCGCGAGGACATGCCTGACCGGCCGGTCAGTCCGCACCGCAATCTGGTCACGCCCGAGGGCCTCGAACAGATTGAAGCCGAGCTTACGCGCCTGCAGAAGGAAATCGAACGCGCGACGGCGAGCGAAGACAATCACGCGCTCGCGCTGGCGCAGCGCGATCTGCGCTATTGGTCGGCGCGTCGCGCCAGCGCCGAAGTCATCCGGGCGATCGCCGATCATTCGCATGTGCGGTTCGGCCATCGCGTCGTCGTCGAACTCGAGGACGGCGAACGCCGCAGCTTCCGGCTCGTCGGCGAAGACGAAGCCGATCCGACCAAGGGGCTCATTCCCTATGTCGCGCCGCTCGCAAAGGCGCTGATGGGCAAGTCCGTCGGAGACAAGGCGGAGGTCATCCACCACAGCGCGCGAATCGTGGAGATCGGGTAGCGCAAGCGCCCCGATCATGCGCGGCGCGGTTCTCTCGCGCGCTTCTCTTCGATGACGATCAGGCGGCGTTCCTGATCGCCTTCGTCGGCTTCGCTGACGCCGTCTTGGACGCGTTCGCGGGCTTTTTCAATCTGCGCTTGATCGAGGCCCAGAGCTCCCGCATCTCCTCGGCCGCGACGCCGTCGGGGTTATATTCGCCGACCCCTCGCCCGAGCCTCGCCGCTTCCTGATAATCGACGCGCGATGAAACGAGCGGCGCGAGAAGGCCCCCCATCTCCTGCAGCGCCTTGGCCCCGAGTTCGACGCGCGCGCTCTGTTGCGCGGGCGGACATTGGTTGAGCAGAAAGGCGTAATCCTTGCCTTTCTCCTTCACGCGCATGCGAGTTGCTTCCGACGCCCACAGATCGAAGGCGTTGGGGCGCGCCGGAATGACGCAAAGATCCGCGACGCGCACGGCCGCCGAAAGATAGTCGCCCTCCTGGCCTGGCGCATCGATAATGGCGAGCGTCACGCCCTTTGCCGCGAGCGCGGCAAGCGCCTTGCTCAGCTTCGCCGGCGGCACATGTTCGACCGGAATGTCGGCGGCCCTGCGCGCGCGCGACCATTTGACCAGTGTTTGCAGCGGGTCGAGATCAATGATGAATACGCGTTCCCCAGCCTGGCGCGCGGCGACGGCGACGCTGCTGGCGAGCGTGCTCTTGCCGGCGCCGCCCTTCTGGGTGACGAAAGCGATTTTGCGCATGTGCGACGGTCCAGTTTTTGGTTGATATCGACGCTGTGCACGCGAAGCTTAACGAATGAGATCCCGGCCCGAAATTCATTCACTGAATCGTAATACTTGCGGCAAGGTTAATCGAGGGTTAACGGCTCCGCTTCAGTAGTCGAGAATCTGATCAGGACAGTCTTCATCAAACTCGGGGCTGGGAGCGTCCCGGCCGCCACGGCGCGCGTTCCTCCACGTTTGCGACGCGCGCCCTTTTCTTCGGCGCCAGAGATTCTCGCAAGCGAGCCGCCCCGCTATGTTAATCAGTGACCATGTCCGATCTGTTCCAAGCCGCGAAGCTTGAAGACGACGCGCCGCGTCCGCTCGCCGACAGGCTGCGGCCGACGCGTCTCGATGAGGTGGCGGGACAGGATCATCTGCTTGGATCCGAAGGCGCGCTGACGCGGCTCACCCGCGCCGGCGCGCTCGGTTCGCTCATCTTCTGGGGGCCGCCGGGCACCGGCAAAACCACGGTCGCGCGGCTTCTCGCGCATGAAACCAAGCTCGCCTTCGTGCAGATTTCGGCGATCTTTTCCGGCGTCGCCGATCTGAAGAAGACATTCGAGGCGGCGCGCGCCAGACGCGCGGCCGGCCAGGGGACCCTGCTCTTCGTCGACGAGATTCACCGCTTCAATCGCGCGCAACAGGATTCCTTCCTGCCGGTGATGGAAGACGGCACGATCACGCTCATCGGCGCGACGACCGAAAACCCCTCCTTTGAACTCAACGCCGCGCTGCTCTCGCGCGCCCGCGTGATGACCTTCAAGGCGCTCGATGAAGCGGCGATCGAACAGCTGCTCAAACGCGCCGAAAACGCCGAAGCCAAACCATTGCCGCTCGAACCCGACGCGCGCGAAGCGCTTGTCGGCATGGCCGACGGCGATGGCCGCGCGGCCTTGACGCTCGCCGAGGAAATCTGGCGCGCCGCAAAGCCCGGCGAGATCTTCGATCGGACGGGGCTCGTCGACATCGTGCAGCGCCGCGCGCCGATCTACGACAAGGCGCAGGAAGGCCACTACAATCTCATCAGCGCATTGCACAAATGCGTCCGCGGTTCGGATCCCGACGCCGCGCTCTACTATCTCGCGCGCATGCTCGCCGCCGGCGAGGATCCGCTGTTTCTCGCACGCCGCATCGTGCGCATGGCGGTCGAAGACATCGGCTTGGCCGATCCGCAAGCGCTCGTCGTCGCCAACGCCGCCAAGGACGCCTATGATTTCCTCGGCAGCCCCGAGGGTGAACTCGCGCTGGCGCAGGCGGTGATCTATGTGGCGACCGCGCCCAAATCCAACGCCGCCTATGTCGCCTTCAAGCGCGCGCAGCGCATCGCGGAGGAGAAGGGCTCCCTGATGCCGCCGAAGGTCATCCTCAACGCGCCGACGAAAATGATGCGCGAAGAGGGCTATGGCGCGAACTACGAATATGACCATGATTCGCCTGAGGCCTTCTCGGGCCAGAACTACTGGCCAGACTCGCTCTCGCGGCAGAAGTTCTACAGACCGGTCGAGCGCGGATTCGAGCGCGAGATCGCCAAACGCATCGACTACTGGGATCGATTGCGCAGAGAGCGCGGCGATTCATAAAAATGCGCGCGTGAAGACGTGGCGAAATCGAATCTTTCGCTGTTGCATATTGGTCACGTCCTTTAGGAAACGCGCCTGTGAACGTCTAAAACCGCAGCGTTTTGATTGACCTTTGAAATGGTTCCAACGTAATCCTGAACGTATCGGCGCATTGTCGCAGAAGCGGCGATCTTAGGGGCCGCAGGAACTGAAATTTACTGTAGAGGGGGTCACTCATGACCAAATTGCCTGTCGCCGCCGGCCTCGCGCTAGCGCTCGCCGCCGGATCCGCGCTCGCTGCCGACCTTCCGCATTATAAGGGTCCCCCGCCATTCATGCCGCCGCCGTTCACTTGGACGGGCATCTACGGCGGCGTCAACATCGGCGGCGCATTCGGCAACGCCGACAAGCAGTGGACCCGCGAGAACATTCACTCTGCGCTGGGAACTCCAATCTTCGGCGGCGTGGCTTGGCAGCGGCAGACCAACCTCAGCGGCGTGATCGGCGGCGGCCAGATTGGCTACAATTATCAGTTCAATCCCTGGTTGATCGTCGGAGTGGAGACGGACTTCCAAGGCGCCGGAATTCAGACCACCAACAGCGGCTGGGGTCCGGGCGTGACGACGCCAGCCGCTCCAGTCGGAGTCGTGCTGTCGAGTGCTTATGCAGGCGCTGGCTCCTTCAACAGCCATGTCGATTGGTGGGGCACGGTTCGCGGGCGCGTCGGCGTCGCGCCGCTGATGCCGAACCTGATGTTCTACGCCACCGGCGGCTTCGCTTACGGCCAAGCCGGAACCAACTTTGACTATGGCTCGGTAAGGGGGGTTCAGGGCTTCTTCTTTGCGCCCAACAGCATCAGCTCCGGCGCCTTCGGCCGCGCGTCGTACAACAACGTCAAGACCGGCTGGACCGTCGGCGGCGGTTTCGAATATGCGCCGCTGATGTTCCCAAACTGGTCGTTCAAGCTGGAATATGACTATGTCGACCTCGGCCGCACGACCTTGACGACCTTCGGTCTGGGCACGACGACGTTTTCGACGATTTTCGGCTCGGCATCTGCGCCGTTCTTCAACAGCGCGACGACGAGCGTTCAGACACGCTTCCATGTGGCGCGCGTCGGCCTCAACTATCGGCTGAACTGGTTCAGCGCGCCGTCGGCCCCGGTGCTCGCCAAATACTGAGCCAACGGCAAAGCGGCAAACTCCACGAAAATAGAAGCCCGGCCTTTTGGCCGGGCTTTTCTTTTTGAAAACTGCGGCATGTGCGAAACAGCCGCGAGCCGCCGCATGGACCGGGCCAGCCAACTCCTTTAAAGAAAAATGAATCAACGCCGAACGCGCGATATCCCCCTCTCGCGCCGCGGCGGCCCATGGCTCGAGCGGCGCGCCAATGCTACGCCCTGCAGACCGCTCGTGACGGAGCTGACTTCGCGATTATGACCCGTTATAGGTCCGTTCTGGTTCTTGCCGTTCTCGCGAGCCTGGCGATTGGCGCCGCGCTGCCGTCGCTCTTTGGCGCCATGCGCAGCCGCGTTGCGCCTGACCGCCAAAGCGAGACGATTCCGCCCGAGTCCGCCGACGGCGAAGTCCGGCTTTCCGCCGCTCAGATCGAAACGTCCAAGATCGCGATGGCGACGGTCGGCCCTGGCGTGATTACGCGGCGGATCACGGCGCCTGCCGCCGTCAAGCCCGATCCGGACAGAATCGCGCGCGTCGCGGCAAAGGTCTCAGGCGTCGTCGAAGAGATGCGCAAGCGTCTTGGAGACCAGGTCGCGCGCGGCGAAACCATCGCGATTATCGACTCCCGCGAAGTGGCCGAAGCAAAAAGCGAGTATCTCGCCGCAACGGCGAATTTCGATCTGCAGAACGTGCTTTTTCAACGCGAAAAAGGACTGTTCGAGAAGAAAATCACTGCGGAGCAGCTGTTTCTGAAGGCAAAAGCGGTCTTCATGGAAGCCAAAGTGAAGCTCGATCTTGCACGGCAGAAACTCGCTGCGCTGGACATGAGCGAGCAGGAGATCTCCGCCCTGCCCTCCCAGGCGATTGCGGACCTTCGCCGCAAGGAGATCCACGCGCCGATCTCCGGGCGCGTCATCGAGCGTCTGGTCAGCGTCGGCCAGCCCGTCGGCGGGGAAGGTCAGGCGAAGGAACTCTACGTCATCGCGGATCTCTCTGTCGTAGAGGTCGAACTTGCGGTGCCCGCCGCCGATCTCGGCCTGTTGCGCGAGGGCCAGGAGGTTCGGCTGCAAAACGCGGAAGGTCGCGGGTTCGAAGGCAAGATCACTTATGTCAACGCGCTGATCACGCGCGAGACGCGTTCAGGCCAAGTCCTGGCGCGCTTTGCGAACCCCGATTTCGCGCTGCGGCCGGGCAGCCTGCTGGAAGCGGATATCTCGCTCAAGGAGACCCAGGTGAAACTCGAGATTCCACGCTCCGCGGTGATGATCGTCGACGGCAAACCCAATGTCTTCGTTCGGACTTCCGCTGGCTTTATCAAGCGCGAAATCGAGTTGGGACGTGGCGATGATGACTCGGTCGAAGTCGTTTCCGGCCTGAGCGCGGGAGAGGAGATCGCCGTCTCCAATGCCTTTCTGCTGAAGGCGGAGCTCGGCAAGCAAAGCATTCCGGAGGAATGATGCGCGCCGGCGGCCTGTTTTTCTCCACGACGCTGCGACTGGGCGCCGCAGTAGCGCCTTCGACCGCCAGTTGCCGTCGATGATCAAAAATCTCATCGCCTTATCGGTCCGAAGCCGGTGGCTCGTGGTGTTGCTGACGGCGTTCGCCGTGCCGCTTGGCGTCTGGTCGCTGATGCGATTGCCGATCGACGCGGTGCCGGACATCACGAATAACCAGGTTCAGATCAACGCCTTCGGACCGGCGCTTTCCGCCTTCGAGATCGAAAAACAGGTCACCTATCCGATCGAGAACGCCATCGCGGGAATACCTGGGCTCGAATATACCCGCTCGCTTTCCCGCAACGGCTTCGCCCAGGTGACCGCCGTCTTCGGCGACAGCGTCGATATTTATTTCGCCCGCCAACAGGTCGGTGAACGCCTCACGCTCGCCAAGGAGTATTTTCCACCCGCCGTAGAGTCGCATATGGGCCCGGTCGCCACCGGGCTGTCAGAGATCTACATGTGGTCCGTCGCCTACGCGCCGCGAGGCGGGGACGAACCGGCGCCGGACGGAAAGCCAGGCTGGCAGAGCAATGGCGATTATCTGACGCCGGAGGGGCAGAGACTTCGCAACTTGGTCGAAATGACCGCCTATCTGCGAACGGTGCAAGATTGGATCATCAGGCCGTTGTTGCGCACCGTGCCCGGAGTCGCCGGCGTCGACTCGCTTGGCGGCTACGTCAAGGAATATCACGTTCAGCCCGACCCCGCGAAAATCTTCGCTCTCGGACTGTCCTTCGCCGATCTCGCGGGCATTATCGAGCGCAATAACATCAGCCGCGGCGCAGGCTACGTCGAGCGCAATGGCGAGGGCCTCGTCGTGCGCAGTCCGGGGCGGCTCGAGTCCATGGACGACATCGCCAAGGTCGTCGTGTCGACGAGAGGCGGCACCCCCGTGCGCGTCGAGGATATCGCGGAGGTGGGCGTCGGACGCGAGCTGCGCGTGGGCAGCGCCAGCATGAACGGCGAAGAGGTGGTGATCGGCACGGCGCTGATGCTGATCGGCGCAAACAGTCGTGAAGTGTCGAGCGCCGTCAATGCGAAGATGAACGAAATCCGGCGGCTGCTACCGCCCGGCGTCGAAGTGCGCACGATCTTGAACCGCACCGTGCTCGTCAACGCCACGATCAAAACGGTCGCCCTGAATCTTGTTGAGGGCGCCGCGCTCGTCATCCTCGTGCTCTTTGTCATGCTCGACAATTTTCGCGCGGCGCTCGTGACGGCGATGGTCATACCGCTGACGATGCTGCTGCTGGGCATCGGCATGCATGTCGGAAAGATCAGCGCCAATCTGATGAGTCTCGGCGCGCTCGATTTCGGCTTGATCGCCGACGGGGCCATCATTGTCACCGAGAACTGCCTGCGCCGTCTTTCGCAGCGTCAGAGCGCCTTGGGCCGCGCGCTCACGCTGGAAGAACGGCTGACGACCGTGATCGACTCGGCGGTCGAGATGCGGCGGCCGACCGTCTACGGCCAGGCGATCATCATCCTCGTCTATGTGCCGATCCTGACCTTTTCAGGGGTCGAAGGCAAAATGTTCCATCCGATGGCGATGACCGTCATCATGGCGCTCGCCTCTGAATTCGTCCTGTCGCTGACGTTCTTTCCGGCGATGATCGCCATTGCGCTTTCAGGTCGCGTGCGCGAATCCGAAAACGTCGTCGTGAGCGCCCTCAAGCGCGCATATGAACCCATTCTGAAATGGGCGATGGCTGCGCCTTTGAAGCCGATCGCGCTGGGCGCGGGCGCCTTCGTCCTCGCGGCGCTTCTCTACTTGACGCTGGGCGAAGAGTTCGTGCCGACGCTCGACGAAAAGAACCTCGCGATGCAGGCGAATCGAATTCCCAGCGCGTCGCTGACGCAGTCGCAGGCGATGCAGTTCGAGATCGAGAGCACGCTACGCAGTTTTCCCGAAGTCGACTATGTCTTCTCCAAGACCGGCACGGCCGAGATCGCCACCGATCCCATGCCGCCGAACCTGACCGACACGTTCATCATGTTGAAGCCGCGCGACAAATGGCCCAACCCAGGCCTCGACAAGGCGGCGCTGATTCAAAAATTGGAGGCGCGGCTCGCGCAACTGCCGGGCAACGCCTATGAGTTCTCGCAGCCCATTCAATTGCGCTTCAACGAATTGCTCGCCGGCGTGCGCGGCGACATCGCCGTAAAAGTGTTTGGCGAAGACTTTAACGTCATGTTGAAGGCGGCCAACCAAATCGCCGGCATTCTCAATTCGATCAAGGGCGCGAGCGACGTCAAGGTCGAACAAGTGGCCGGATTGCCGATTCTCGATGTCGCCGTCAACAAGGGCGCGATCGCGCGGCTTGGCCTCAGCGTCGCCGCCGTGCAGGACGTGATCGGCGCGGCGATCGGCGGACAAAGGGCTGGAGTGGTGTTCGAGGGCGATCGCCGCTTCCCTATTGTCGTCCGGCTGCAGGACAATTTGCGCGAGGACGCGCAGGCGTTGGAGTCCATTCCCGTCGCGCTTCCCGGATCGGCGAACGACAACGCGCCGGTCGTGCTGCTGAAGCAGGTCGCGAAATTTTCAATTGTGGACGGGCAGAACCAAATTTCGCGGGAGAACGGCCATCGCCGCGTCGTGGTCACCGCCAATGTGCGCGGCCGCGACATCGCGTCCGTCGTCGATGAGGCGCGGGCGAGAATCGAGTCAAAAGTTATCCTGCCGCCCGGCTACTGGATTGCATGGGGCGGCCAGTTCGAGAATCTCGCGGCGGCGCGCGCGCGTTTGATGTTCGTCGTGCCGATCTGCTTTTTCCTCATTCTTCTGCTGCTCTACTCCTCGCTCGGCTCGGCGCGCGACGCGCTGCTGGTGTTCACCGCGGTGCCGCTGGCGCTTTCCGGCGGCGTCGCCGCGCTGTGGCTGCGCGGCATGCCGATGTCGGTCTCGGCCGCGGTCGGCTTCATCGCCCTTTCGGGCGTCGCTGTGCTGAACGGCCTCGTCATGCGCACCTATATTTCGCAGTTGATCGCAGGCGGCATGGCTGAACGCCAGGCGATCTTCAAAGGCGCGATGACGCGGCTGCGCCCTGTCGTGATGACGGCCCTTGTCGCCTCGCTCGGATTTCTGCCGATGGCGCTTGCCACGAGCACCGGCGCCGAAGTGCAAAAGCCGATCGCGACGGTCGTCATCGGCGGCCTGATCAGCGCCACGCTTCTCACTCTTGTCGTTCTGCCGGCCCTTTACGCGTTCTTTTGTCGCTCGCCAGAGTCAGCTTCCGCGCAACAAAGCGGGGGCTGACCGTGAGCGTGCGCGGCGTCGCCTCGGTCCTGATCTGCTTCATTCTGAGCGGCGGCGCGTCCCACGCCGAAACCTTGATGGGCGCGATGCGTCGCGCCTATGACGCCAATCCGCAGCTTAACGCCGGCAGGGCGGAGCTGCGCGCGATTGATGAGAATGTGCCGCAGGCGCAAGCCGGCATGCGGCCGCGCGTTTCCGCCGACGGCTATCTCGGCGTGCAGCGCAACCGCTACATCACGCAACAGCGCGACGTCGATCTCAACGACCCCACCTACACAGCCCGCACGAAGAGCATCCAAAACGGCGGCAGCGTTCCTCGCTCCGCCCAATTGACGTTCGAGCAGCCGATCTTCGACGGCTTCAAGGCGCGAAACGAAACGCGCGCGGCGGAGTCTGGCGTCTTCGCCGGGCGCGAGCGACTGCGCCTGACCGAGCAACAGGTCTTATTTGACGCGGTCGCCGCTTATATGAACGTCTTG
Organism: Methylocystis rosea SV97; assembly: GCF_000372845.1. Classification (GTDB taxonomy): domain Bacteria; phylum Pseudomonadota; class Alphaproteobacteria; order Rhizobiales; family Beijerinckiaceae; genus Methylocystis; species Methylocystis rosea. Next base: position 670,879 of record NZ_KB889963.1, on the reverse strand, counting down.
CGCGACACGGCGGCGCTCAAACTCCAAGAAAGCAATGTCGCCGTCCTGAGGGAACAATTGCGCCAGACGCGCGAGCGTTACGCATATGGACAGATCACGCTGACCGACATCGCGCAGGCCGAAGCGCGGCTCGCGGGCGGCAAATCTCTCATCGGCGCCGCGCGCGCCGCGCTCGACGCCAGCATCGGCGTCTATCGCAAGACGGTCGGCGTCGAGCCGACGAAGCTCGCGCCGGGCGCGCCGATCGACCGATTGCTGCCGAAGTCGCGCGAAGAGGCGGAACGCATCGCCCAGAGCGAACATCCCTTCGTTCTTGCCGCTCTGCACGACGCCGACACCGCCGACCTCGACATCAAGGCGCTCGAGGCGGACTTCATGCCCAAATTGTCGATCGTCGGCGATGTCTTCACGCAGACCGACACGGTCGGCGTCGGCAACCGCAACATCGGGGCCAGCGTCGGCGGACGTCTCAGCGTGCCGATTTACGAGGGCGGCCTGACGTCCTCTCGCGTGCGGCAAGCCAAGGAAACCGCCGGAAAGCGCCGACTCGACGCCGACGTCGCGCGCGCCGAAGTTCTGTCGCTGGTACGCGCCTATTGGGGCGCCCTGCAAGCGGCCAAAACGCAGATCGCCGCGGCGCAAACTCAGATCGCCGCCGCGGAGCGCGCGCTCTACGGCGTGCGCGAAGAAGCCAAGGCCGGTCAGCGAACGACGCTCGAAATCCTGAATGCGCAGCAGGAGCTGCTCAACGCGCGCATCGGACTCGTCCTCGCGCAGCGGGACCGCGTCGTCGCTTCCTATGCCATGCTCTCTTCGCTCGGGCGGCTTTCTTCGGGCTGGCTCGGTCTTACGCCCGGCGGTTATGATCCTGCCATCCACTTCGATCAGGTTAAGGATCTCTGGGGCGATCCGACGACGCCCGACCGTTAGAACAGGTTTTGAGAAAGTTGACGGGTTTTTTCGATAAGAAGCGGCTCCGCTATTTTAATGTGAGCGATTTCTTATCGACCGCGTAATGCCCTGTGATCGGGAAGCGCTCTAGGACTTAAGACGCGCCGCGAATGCTGCGATAAGATGCTAGAGTCTAAAAAAGACGCGCCGCCGGGCGACGAAATCATAAAGGCTGAGGGAGAGGACATCATGCGAGGCGCTTTCATCACATTCGCCGTTGCGATGCTGCTGGCGTTGCTACCGGCGATCCCGGCCAATGCTTTTTGCATGTTCGGCTGCAATCCAACTGAAGCGCATGCGCGGCAGATTTTCGAGAACTTGCTGAAGCAGCGCGCCGACAAGCCGTTCAAGATCGTCGAGTTCAAACAGACGATGGCCGAGCGCCTCGAGATGCACGCCACCGGAGAAAAGGGCTACGAGATCTTCTTCAATGCGCGGGTCGAGTTTCCAGAAGGCGCAAATCTCGAATGCAAACCTGACGAGGCTGGAAAATTTCCCGAAGGCTGTTCGCCGAGCAATCATTATGTGACGGCGCCGCGCAGTTCCGATCCCCCGGGCAAGCAATATATCGCGCCCGGTTCAACAGTTCTGTTCGACGAGGAATATCGCTTTTATGAAGCGGGCAGCGGTTGGAAAGGCCCAGACGGCAAGGTCTATACGGTTGACTGATAAAAAAACGGGCGCGCATTGAATGCGCGCCCCGTCTCAACCGACCTCGCTCGCGAGGCTCGGCCTTTTTACTCTTTGTCCTTGGTGTTCTGCGGGCAGCCGCAGGCGGCGTCACAGGCCTTCTTATTGGCGAGGACTTCACTTTTGTTGGAGGCATAATTCATCTTGCGGGCGAGGTACTCGTCGTCGCATTTCTCAGCGCATTTAGCCTGCTTGTCTTCGTCCGCTTTGTGGACGTCGCAATCCGCGAATGCCGGGCTGATCATGCCGGCGACAAGGAGAGCCGCCGTCATAATGGCGTATTTGTTCATTTGGTCGTTTCCTTCACTTGCCCGTTGGGCGTCTAGACTGCGCTTGCGCTCGACCCCTCCCGCCATGGAACAGCAACGGCGTCACATAACGCAATAAGCGGCCGGACGATGTCGTATGTGGCCGCTCATGTCAATTGCGCATCACTGGGGCCATATTTCGAGCCGCTTCGTCGGTCTTCGGCGCGGTTCGCTAAAAGCCTGTTGTTTCCATGTCCTTGATGAACACGAAGACGCGGCGTGACGGCTGTCCGACGTTTGATTGGCCAACGTGAATAGGGCGCGCGCGATCCCTCGCGCGCCCTTATGTCGCTGTTCGAACCAATGGGACTGTTAAAGGCCCTTCGAGTTCTGCGGGCAACCGCACTTGTCGTCGCACGCTTTCTTGGCGGACTTGATCTTGCTCATGTCCGCCGTCCAGCCCTGCTGGTCCTTAAGATAGGCGTCCTCGCACTTGCTGGCGCAAACGGCCTGATCGTCTTCGGCGTGCGTGTCGCAGCTGATGCGCGTCGCCTGGCTCGGTGCGCGCAAACCGACACCGGCGTCGAAGGCGAACGACGGCGCGGTCATCCCCAGGAACAGGGCGGCGACGGCCGTAAGGGCGTATTTATTCATATGCTGATTTTCCTCTTCTTCGCGTCGTGAGCTTTTTTGTTTTTGTAGAGCGCTGCGTTGAAGACATTGCAACCGCAACGGCTGGAAACCAACGCAAAGCACAGCAACGCTGTCGGAGGACTTCGACTGAGTCAATGGTTTTTTGTCGAGATCTAAGGGGCGAGTTGTCGCAACACATAGGCAAGGATGCCGCCATTTTTGAAATATTCTAGCTCGTCGAGCGTATCGATGCGCGCGAGCAGCGGCACAGTCTTGGTGGACCCATCCGGGAATGAGATCGAGGCGACCAGAGTCTTGCGTGGCGCAAGCCCCTCGCACAGGCCATGGATGGTGACGGTTTCATCGCCCTTGAGTCCGAGCGTGTCCCAACCTGTCCCCTCCGCAAAGGTGAGCGGCACGACGCCCATGCCGACGAGATTGGAGCGGTGGATGCGCTCGAAACTTTTGGCGATCACCGCGCGAACCCCAAGCAGCATGGCGCCCTTCGCCGCCCAGTCGCGCGACGAGCCGTTGCCATATTCGGCGCCGGCCATGACGACCAGCGGCGCGCCCTCCTCTCGGTAGCGCATGGCGGCGTCATAGATCGGCATGATCTCGCCGCCCGGATAATGCTTGGTCAATCCGCCTTCCGGCGTGAGGCCTTTCGCATCCCGCATCATGTGATTCTTGATGCGGATGTTGGCGAAGGTGCCGCGCATCATCACTTCATGATTGCCGCGACGGGTGCCGTATTGATTGAAGTCGGCGGGCGCGACGCCATGCTCCATCAGCCATTGGCCGGCGGGCGAAGCCGCCTTGATCGAGCCGGCGGGCGAGATGTGATCGGTGGTGATCTTGTCGCCAAAGAGCGCAAGGATGCGTGCGCCGACGATATCTTCCACAGGCTTGGGCTCGCGCTGCAGACCAACGAAATAAGGCGGGTCGCGCACATAGGTGGACTGGTCGTCCCACGCGTACGTCTCGCTGCTGGGCGCCTCGACAGCGCGCCAGTGCGCGTCGCCCGAAAAGACGTTTGCGTAGGTCTCGCGAAACAGATTGCGCGTCACCTGATCGCGGACGAAGGTCGCGATTTCCGCATTCGGCGGCCAGATGTCGCGCAGATAAACCGGCGCCCCGGCGCTGTCATGTCCGAGAGGCTCTTTGGTCAGATCAATCGCCATCGTGCCCGCGAGCGCATAGGCGACGACGAGCGGCGGCGAGGCGAGGTAATTCGCCTGGACGTCGGGATTGACCCGGCCTTCGAAATTGCGGTTTCCCGACAGCACCGACGCCGCGACGAGGTCATGCTCATTGATGGTCTTGGAGATCGCCGGCGGCAGTGGCCCGGAGTTGCCGATGCAGGTCGTGCAGCCAAATCCCACAAGATTGAAGCCGAGATCGTCGAGATATTTCTGCAGTCCGGACTTGGCGAGATATTGCGCGACGACCTGACTGCCCGGGGCGAGCGAGGTTTTCACCCAGGGCTTGGCCTTCAGTCCGCGCGCGACGGCGTTGCGCGCCAGCAATCCCGCGCCGATAAGCACGCTGGGATTGGACGTATTGGTGCAGGAGGTGATGGCGGCGATGACGACGTCGCCATGGCCGAGATCAAAACTTTCGCCTTCGACGCCATAGCGCTGCCCGAGTCCGTCTTCCTTCTTATATTCGCTCGCGAGCGCGCCGAGAAAGGCCGAGCCGACTTCGGAAAGCGCGGCGCGGCTCTCGGGACGCTTTGGGCCGGCGAGCGACGGCGTCACCTCCGCAAGATCGAGGCTCAGCGTATCGGTGAATTCGGGATCAGGAGCGCCGGACTCGCGCAGCATCCCTTGCGCCTGGGCATAAGCTTCGATCAGCGCGATGCGGTCGTCGGCGCGCCCCGACATGCGCAGATAGGAAAGCGTCTCCTGATCGATGGGGAAGAAGCCGCACGTGGCGCCATATTCCGGCGCCATATTGGCGATTGTCGCGCGATCGGCGAGGCTGAGATGATCAAGCCCTTCGCCAAAGAACTCCACGAACTTTCCGACCACGCCCTTTTTGCGCAGCATTTGCGTGACGGTCAGGACGACGTCCGTCGCCGTCACGCCTTCCTTCGGCGCGCCGGTGAGCTTGAAGCCGATCACTTCCGGCGCGAGCATCGATAAAGGTTGGCCGAGCATCGCGGCCTCGGCCTCGATGCCGCCGACGCCCCAGCCGAGAACGGCGAGACCATTGATCATGGTCGTATGCGAATCTGTGCCGACCAGCGTGTCGGGATAGGCGAGTTCGACGGTCTTGCCGTCGATGCGCTCGGTGCGCGTCCAGACGGTCTGCCCGAGATATTCCAGATTCACCTGATGGCAGATGCCGGTGCCGGGAGGCACGACGCGGAAATTGTCGAACGCCGACTGGCCCCATTTCAAAAATCGGTAGCGCTCGCCATTGCGCTCATATTCGAGTTCGACGTTGCGGGCGAAGGCCTGCGGCGTGCCGAAGCTGTCGACGATCACCGAATGGTCGATGACAAGATCGACGGGCACAAGCGGATTGATCTTCTGCGCGGTCCCGCCGAGCGCGACGACGGCGTCGCGCATCGCCGCAAGATCGACGACCGCCGGCACGCCAGTAAAATCCTGCATCAGCACGCGCGCCGGCCGGAAGGCGATTTCGCGTTCCGTCTTGCCTTTCTCCTCGAGCCATTTCGCGAAGGTTTCGATCGACTCCCGGGTGACCGAACGGCCGTCCTCGTTGCGCAGCAAATTTTCGAGAACGACCTTGAGCGAATAGGGCAGGCGGGAGACGTCTCGAAGCCCGTTTTGCTCCGCCGCCCTCAAAGAGAAATATTGATAAGACCGATTCCCGACGACGAGCGTCTGGCAGGCGTTGAAACTATTGAGAGAGGCCATGGAAGGGTCCTTGCGGCGCGGGAAGGCGGAATCTTTCTAGAAAATTCCATGCCATGGGGGCAAATAGAAAAGACGCGAGCAAAATCGACCCGTCAGCTGCGCCGCTCGCCGCGCAGCGGCCGCTCCTCCATACGCGCGAGGAAAAGCAGGGACAGGCCCACGCAAACGGCAAGCGCCAGAAAAACGAGGCGAAAGCTCGAAAACAAAGCGGCGCCGTCGACGTCCGTCTTCATCTCCTCAAGCAATTGCGCGCGGCCGCCGCCGATCGCCAGGGCGGCGAAAAGCGCGACGGCGGCCCCGGCCGCGAGTTGCCGAAAGAATTGCATCGAGGCCGTCGCCGTCCCCAAATCGCGCGAATCGACCGCATTCTGCACCGAAACGGTGGCGACAGGCAGCATCGCGCCGATGCCGAACGTCGTGACGGTGAGCAGGGCGTTGAGCCAAAGCAGCGAGCGGCCCGAACCCATCATCGCGGCTGCGCCCAGCGCGGCGAGAGCGCCCGCGCCGAGTCCGAGGAGCGGAACCGTCTTGTAATGCGTCAAACGCCCCATCAATCGTCCGGAGACTGTGGCGCCGGCGACGGTGCCGACCATCAGGGGAATAAGCGTCAGCCCCGATTCGCTCGCATTCATCCCGCCGCAGATTTCGTAATAGATGGGCATCACGACCGAAAGTCCGACGAACCCGCCGAGCCCAAAGGAACTCGACAGGATGGCGTCGCGCACGATCCGTAGCCGGAGAATGCGCAGCGGAATGAGCGGCTCCTCGGCGCGCGCCGTGCGCCAGGCAAAAAGCGCCCAGGCGAGGGCGGAGGCGGCAAGGAGGCCGACGATCGGCGCCGACCGCCACGGATAGCGCACGCCGCCCCAGCCGAGCGCCAGCACGAGAAGACCGGAGCCGGCGATCAGCAACATCGCGCCCAGATAATCGACGCGATGCGGATGGCGCCGCTCCGGCACGCGCTTCAACCGCGAATTGACGATCAGGAGCGCCGCGAGGCCCAGCGGCAGATTGATCCAGAAAATCAGCGACCAATGCCAATATTGCGCAAAAACGCCGCCGAGCGCCGGACCGGCGATGCTGGAGGTGATGAACACCGCAGCGAAATAGGATTGATATCGGCCGCGCTCGCGCGGCGAGACAAGATCGGCGACGATCGTCTGCGCGAGCGAGATCAGGCCGCCGCCGCCAAGTCCCTGAATGACCCTCGCGCCGGCGAGCGCCGCCATGCTCGGGGCCAAGGCGCAGGCGACCGATCCGATCACGAAAGTGACCACCCCGATCAAAATGACGCGTCGCCGCCCGTAGACATCGGCGAATTTGCCGTAGAGCGGCGTCACCACCGTCGCCGCGATGAGATAGGCCGTCACGATCCAGGGCAGATCCTGAGGATCGCCGAGGTCGGCCGCGATGGTCGGCATGGCCGTGACCACGATCGTCTGGTCGAGGGCCGAGAGCAGCATGGCGAGGCCGAGCCCGAACATGACCTGTCGCAGTTCGGCGGCGTTTGGCGGCGGGTTAGCGGACATGGGCTCGGGGGAACAGCACGGAGAGCCATAACTACAGTGTTGCGGCGCCGAACGAAACCCTCACGCCGGCTTTAGAGGGCTTCGCGGATCACCCGCAGCAGCGCCGCCGGCTCTTCGAGCCCCCGCAGCAGCGGATCGTCGGCGCTTAGCGGCCTTTCGCGCGCGAGGGCGCGCAGCGCCTGTTCGGAGGCGACAATTCGCGGCGCCAAGCCGCGCCGTTTTGCGATGGCGAGCCGCTCGGCCTCGAGCGCGCGCAGCAGCCGCGCCTCGGCCACCGTCAGCGGCGGCTCCTCCTGGCGCCTCGGCGCGTCGATCGGCGCGGGCGCGAGTTCAGGGAGATCAGCCTCGCCCTCCGAAAGGTCGGCGCGCGCTGCGAAGCCGCTTGAGAGCGCCGCGCGCCAGCCGAGGGCGAATGATGAGAGGCGCCGGGGCCACGCGAGCGGTCCGCCGCGGCAATGGTCGCATCTCCCGCAGCGCCCGCTCTCTTCGCCGAATTCGGCGAGGAGGCGCTGAAAACGGCAGCTCGGCGCCGCCGCTAGCCGGGCCATCGCCTGGCGTCTGGCGTAGTCGCCCGCGGCCGCGTCATTGTCTTTCGCCGCATCCGGAATGCGCCAGCGCAGCGCCAGCTCCGCGGGCGAGAACAGCGTCAGCGCGCGGGCCGGCGCGCCATCGCGGCCGGCGCGGCCGATCTCCTGATAATAGCCCTCGACCGAGGTCGGCAGATCGGCGTGAACGATAAAGCGCACGTCCGGCTTATCGACGCCCATGCCGAAGGCGATGGTCGCCACCATCACCGCGCCCTTACGGGTAAAGAAAGCGTCCTGGCTCTCCGCACGCGTATGGGCGTCGAGCCCGGCGTGATAGGGCAGCGCATCGAAGCCGAGCCGCGAAAGCTCGCGGGCGAGCGCGTCGGTCTTGTTGCGCGAGTTGCAATAAATGATGCCGCTTTCCTTCGCGCCGCCGCCGCCTTTGCGCGCGAATTCGACGATCTGCCGCAGGCCGGCGCGCTTCTGCGCGAAATCGAGCGCAAGATTGGGCCGCGCAAAGGAGCGCTGAAAAATCTCGGGCGGCCGCGCAAACAGCGTGCGGGCGATGTCGTCGCGGGTGCGCGGACCGGCCGTCGCGGTGACGGCGAGCATCGGCGGCGCGCCGAGCTTTCGCGCAATGTCGCCCAGCGCGCGATAGTCGGGGCGAAACTCGTGGCCCCAATGCGAGACGCAATGCGCCTCATCGACCGCGAACAGCTTGATGCGAATGCTGCGCAATAAATTCTGCGTTCCGTCCTGGGCGAGACGTTCGGGGGCGGCGTAAAGCAGCTTCGCCCGGCCCGACGCGACGGCGTCGATCGCGGCCGCCGCCTCGTCGTCCTCCTGCATGGAGTGCAGCGCGACGGCGCCAATCCCAGAGTCGGCGAGGGTTCGAAGCTGGTCGCGCATCAGCGCGATCAGCGGCGAGCAGACGAGAACGAGTCCGCCCCCCGGAGCGGCGGCCGGCAGCTGATAGAGGAGCGATTTGCCGGAGCCCGTCGGCATGATGGCGATGGCGTCGCGGCCAGTGAGCACGGCCTCGACGACCTCCACCTGTCCCGGCAGAAAATCCGCAAAGCCGAAATTGCTGCGCAGCAATTCTCGTGCGGACAGCTCCGTCATGGCGTAGTTTGCGACAGCAGCGCTTGCGCGATCTCGCGCCATTCGTCTTCGAGCGGGGCTTTTTGCGGCTCTCGCCCGGCGCGGCGATACCAGTAGGCCGCGTTGGAGAGATCGCCCTCCTTGCGATGGAGAAAAGCGTGAACCCACATGCTGTCGGGGTCGGATTTGTCGTCGACGCTTTTATGCGCCGCGTTCCAGTCGCCCTTGGCGTCGAACCACAGCGCCCGCGCCGGCGGCGGGAGGGCCGGCGGCTCGGATGCGGACAGCGATGCGAGAAAAGCGTCGAGCGTCATGACCTGCTCTCAAATCATAAGAAGAGCATCATGGCGGCGCGTAGCAGCGTAACAGCTCATTCTGCATTCGCCGCGCCAACCATAATCAATTGAGCGAATGACTATGCTCGGTAGTTAGCGGAAATACCTCCCCCTTGCGGGGAGGTCGGCGGTCGCAGACCGCCGGGTGGGGGGTCTCACCGCGCCAGCATGCGATGACCCCCACCCGACCCCGCTTCGCGGGGCCACCCTCCCCGCAGGGGGTAGGGAATACGCAAACCCCAGCTTTCAACTCGATCCAAAGTCGCCAAGCCGACCAACGCGACCGATATTCGTGAAGTTCGCGCTTAGCTATTCGCGTCGGATTCCTGCTCTGAAGTAAGAGTATAACCCCCAGATGTTGACGCGCGAAACCATCCCGCGTATCCATTCCTCCAATCTCGAAAGAGAAACCGACCACAGCCGAGCCACCCGAGAGGCGGCAGGCCAACGCCCGGCAGCGCGATGCGCCCCCGGGCGCGTTTTGCTTTGGAGCCTTCGCGCTCGCGGGAGAACAGCATGTTCGAGAGCCTTTCCGACAAGCTCTCCGGCATTTTCGACAAGCTCACACGGCGCGGCGCCCTCTCCGAGGCCGACGTCAACGAGGCGCTGCGCGAAATCCGCCGCGCGCTGCTCGAGGCCGACGTCGCGCTCGACGTCGTGCGCTCCTTCACCGACAAGGTCCGCGACCGCGCGATCGGCGCCGGCGTCATCAAATCGGTGACGCCCGGCCAGATGGTCGTCAAGATCGTCAATGACGTGCTGATCGAGACGCTCGGCCAGGACGCGGAGCCGATCGATCTCGTCGCCGCGCCGCCGCTCGCCATCATGATGGTCGGCCTGCAAGGCGCCGGCAAAACCACGACCACCGCCAAGATCGCCAAACGGCTCAAAGAGCGCCACGGCAAGCGCACGCTGATGGCGTCGCTCGACGTTAAGCGCCCGGCGGCCCAGGAACAGCTCGCCGTGCTCGGCCGGCAGGTCGAGGTCGACACGCTGCCGATCGTGCCCGGCCAGACGCCGGTGCAGATCGCCAAGCGCGCGATGGAGGCGGCGCGGCTGCAGGGCTATGACATCGTGCTGCTCGACACCGCCGGCCGCACGCATATCGACGAGCCGCTGATGGCGGAGATGGCGGAGATCAAGACATCCTCCAAGCCGCATGAAATCCTGCTCGTCGCCGACGCCCTAACCGGCCAGGACGCCGTCAATCTCGCCCAGAATTTCGACGAACGGGTCGGGCTGACCGGCATTGTATTGACGCGTATGGACGGCGATGGCCGCGGCGGCGCGGCGCTCTCCATGCGCTATGTCACCGGCAAGCCGATCAAGCTCATCGGCGTCGGCGAAAAGATGGACGCGCTCGACGAATTCTCGCCGACGCGCATCGCCAACCGCATTCTCGGCATGGGCGACATCGTCGCGCTGGTCGAAAAAGCCGCCCAGGCGATCGACGCCGAACAGGCCCGCAAGGCCGCCGAGCGGATGGCCAAGGGCAAGTTCGATCTGCAGGACCTCTGCGATCAGCTCGCCCAGGTGGAAAAGATCGGCGGATTGGGCGGCATCATGGGTCTCCTGCCCGGCGTCGCCAAGATGAAGGATCAGATCGCCGCGTCCGGTTTCGACGACAAGATGGTCAGGCGCCAGCGCGCCATCATCCTTTCGATGACGCCCAGGGAGCGGCGCAATCCCGATCTGATGAAAGCCTCGCGCAAGAAGCGCATCGCCGCAGGTTCCGGCGTCAAGGTCGAGGAGGTCAACAAGCTCCTCAAGCAGCATCGGCAGATGGCCGATCTGATGAAGTCCTTCGGCGCAGGAAAACGCGGCGGCGGCATGATGGGCAAGGCGGCGCAAATGATGGGGCTCGGCCCCGGCATGCAAATGCCCTCCCAGGAAGAGCTGCAGCAGCTGCAGGCGAAGCTTGGCGTGCAACAGCCGAAAGCCCAGCCCGGCGGCGTTCCGGCGGCGCCGCCCCCCGATCTTCTCGCCAAGCCGAGCCTGCCGGGGCTCGGCGGCGGCTTGCTCAGCGGACTGAACCCCTTCGGGAAGAAGAAATAGCAAACCGGCGACTGTCGTCACCGGTTCCCTCACTCACCTCAACGCAACAGGAACGAAAACATGTCTCTTAAAATTCGTCTCGCCCGCGGCGGCGCCAAGAAGCGTCCCTTCTATCGTGTCGTCGTCGCCGACTCGCGCTCGCCGCGCGACGGCCGCTACATCGAGAAGATCGGTTATTTCGATCCCTTGAAGGAGAAGGACGCGGCCGACCGCCTCGTGCTCGACACGGAAAAGGCGAAGGCCTGGATGGAGAAAGGCGCGCAGCCGACGGATCGCGTCGCGCGACTGCTCGATGGTCTGGGCGTGATGAAGCGCGAAGCGCGCAGCAATCCGCAGAAGGCGCAGCCCAAGAAGAAGGCGCAGGAGCGCGCCGCCGCGGCGGCTGAAGCAGCAGGCGCGGCGGAAGCGCCGGCGGCGTAATGCGGGGCGCTTGCATTCGCCCTCATGCTGAGGAGGCTCCGCAGGAGCCGTCTCGAAGCGCGAGGGCGGCGGAGCCCTATGCGATTTCCTCGTCCTTCGAGACGCGAGCTTCGCTCGCTCCTCAGGATGAGGAAATCGAATGACGGCGGGCGACAGGACAAAGAGCCTCGTTCTTCTCGGCCGCTTCGGCGCGCCGCATGGCGTGCGCGGCGAGATCCGACTGCAGAGCTTCACAAGCGATCCATTGGCGATCGCAGCCTATGACGGCCTCACCGATAAAAGCGGGACGCGCAAGTTCAGGCTGCGCGCCGTGCGCCCGCAGGGCAAGGACATGCTCGTCGCGCAAGTCGAGGGCGTCGACGACCGCGCCGGCGCCGAGGCCCTAAACCGCGTCGAACTCTATGTCGCGCGCGACAAGCTCCCCGCGCCGGAAGAGGACGAATTCTATATCGCCGATCTCATAGGCCTTCGCGCCGAAACGGCGGATGGCGTGGAAATCGGAACGATCGTCGCGGTGCGCAATTTCGGCGCGGGCGACATTCTCGAAATTGCGCCAGCCGCCGGCGGCGAATCGCTGCTTTACCCGTTCACCGGAGCCGTCGTTCCGGTCGTCGACATCGCTCAAGGGCGCGTGGTGATCACGCCGCCGGCGGAGGTCTCTGCCGAGCCGGATTTACACTAGGCCCCGCCGCGCACCGCTCGGCTTATTTCGGCGCCAAAAGGCGCAAGTTCTCCTCGCCATTCTTTACGTAAAAGTCCTTGACGTCGAACCACACCGTCTGCGGCCCGTTCGGCGTGTCGTAAACGATGACGTCATAAATTCCGCCCTCTTTGACGAAGCGCCGCTCCTTTTTTCGCCAGGCGGGATGCTTCAGCTGGATCCAGAAATCCTCCGCCGGAACCCCTTCAAGGGAATTGGCCGCGCCCACGATCTTCACAGCCATTTCGCGGCTGTGGCCATCGCCGCCGTCGAAACTCACGAGCGGTTTTGATTTGAGCCTCTCGGCGAAGCTCTGTTTGTAACACTGAAGGAAGGCGGCGGCGCATTCTGACGGCGCCGAGTTCGCACTGGATTGGCTGCAGCTTCGCAGTTGCAGGAAGCACTTGAAGCACGCGTTCAAGCAGGTCAAAGTCAGCGAATCGCGCAGCGACTCGGAGCCCTTCGCGCCCTCGCGCACGGCCCAACAGGTTTTCTGACAACTGCCGTGCATCTGCCCGACCGTGAGCGTTGGCGGCGCGTCAATTGGCGTCGCGCGCGCCGCGAAGAGGCCGCCGAAAGCCCACAATAGAAAGCCTATTCGAAGAAAGAATTTCATCATTGGCCCCAAGCTGTCGCAATGTCTGCGACACTATGGCCGAGGCTTGATCTCAGCAAGAATGAAACTGCTTCTCGCCTCCGCGAACGCCATGCCATAACCGCACCATGTTCCGCGCGACGGTCCTGACGCTCTTTCCCGAAATGTTTCCAGGTCCCTTAGGCCTGTCGCTCGCCGGCGACGCGCTTTCGCGTGGCGTCTGGACGCTTGAGCCGCGGCAGATCCGCGAGCATGGCCTCGGCCGCCATCGCGCCGTCGACGACACGCCGGCCGGGGGCGGCCCCGGCATGGTGATGCGCGCCGACGTGCTGGCGGCGGCGATCGACGCCGCCGCGCCCAAGGACGATCCGCGCCCGCGCCTGCTGATGAGTCCGCGCGGCGCGCCGCTGACCCAGGCGCGCGCGCGCGAACTCGCCCAAGGCCCCGGCGCGATCATTCTTTGCGCCCGGTTCGAAGGGGTCGACGAGCGCATCATCGACGCCCGCGGGCTCGAAGAAATGTCGATTGGCGATTTCGTGCTTTCGGGCGGCGAGATCGCGGCGCTGGCGCTGATCGACGCCTGCGTGCGGCTCATTCCCGGCGTGATGGGCGAAGAAGCTTCCGGCGTCGAGGAAAGTTTTGAGGCCGGCCTCCTCGAATATCCGCATTACACGCGGCCACGCGACTTTGAGGGGCGCGCCCTCCCCGAGGTGCTGCTCTCCGGCGATCACGCCAGGATCGCCAAATGGCGCCATGAACAGGCGCTGGCGCTGACCCGCGCGCGACGCCCCGACCTGTTGTCGCCCCAGACAGGCGACGCTTCCCGCCGCCGCTAAATCTCCGCGCTCTGCTCTATTTTTCATCTGGTCCGCCAGCGCGCGCGATCTAGCTAATAGCAGCGCACCCCGAGCTTGAGCCTGGAGCCAGGGCGCAAGGAGGCCCACCCAAATGCAAAAAACAAAGACGCCGATGAAGCCCGACACCGAACGTTCGGCGCTGGATACGCCGACCGATCTTGAAAAACAGTCGACGATGAAGGTCGCCGCGGAGGTCAACAAGCTCGTCGCCGACGCCCTCGCGCTTTATATGAAGACCAAGAATTTCCACTGGCACATGAGCGGCCCGCATTTCCGCGACTACCATCTGCTGCTCGACGAGCAGGCGACGCAGATCTACGCCGCCGTCGACCCACTTGCCGAGCGCGTGCGCAAGCTCGGTCAGCCGACCCTGCGCTCGATCGGGCAGGTGGCGCAAATGTCCCGCATCAAGGACAATGACGAGGAATTTGTTTCGCCTTACGACATGCTGTGCGAATTGCTCGACGACAATAAGGGGATGGCCGAGTCGCTGCGCAACGCCCATAAGGTCTGCGACGACAACGAAGACATCGCGACGGCGAGCCTTCTCGAAACTTTTCTTGACGAGACCGAGAAGCGAACCTGGTTCCTGTTTGAGGCGGCGCGCGGCGCCGGCCCAGGCGGCCACTGACAAAGGCGGCCGTTCGAACGCTAGCGCGTCGGAACGGGTGTGCCGCTGCGATAATCGTAGAAGCCGCGCTGCGTCTTTTTGCCGAGCCAGCCCGCTTCGACATATTTCACGAGCAGAGGGCAGGGGCGGTATTTCGAATCCGCCAGGCCCTCATGCAGCACCTGCATGACCGAAAGACAGGTGTCGAGGCCGATGAAATCGGCGAGCTGCAGCGGACCCATCGGGTGGTTGGCCCCGAGCTTCATCGCCGTGTCGATGGCGTCGACCGAGCCCACGCCTTCGTAGAGCGTGTAGATCGCCTCATTGATCATCGGCAGCAGAATGCGGTTGACGATGAAGGCGGGGAAGTCCTCAGAAACGCTGATCGTCTTGCCAAGCTTGACGACGAACGCCTTCGTCTCCTCGAAAGTGACGTCATCGGTCGCAATGCCGCGAATGAGTTCGACAAGCTGCATGCGCGGCACCGGATTCATGAAATGAATGCCGATGAAGCGCTCCGGCCGACCGGTGACGGCGGCAAGGCGCGTGATCGAAATCGATGATGTATTGGAGCTGATGATCGCGCCGGGCTTCACGAACTGCGCGAGCTCCGTCAGAATCTTTCGCTTGAGGTCTTCGACCTCGGTCGCCGCCTCGATCAATAGGTCGGCGTCGGCGAAGTCGGCCATTTTAGGCGCGCCGGAAATGCGTTCGAGCGCCGGTTCGACCGCCGAGGCGTCGATCTGGCCGCGCTCCACAGCGCGTCGCATCTGCGCGGCGACGTCGGCGATGCCGGCGTCGATGCGTTCCTGCGAAATGTCGTTCAGGGCGACGTCATAGCCGGCAAGCGCGCAGACATGGGCGATCCCCTTGCCCATCTGGCCCGCGCCGATGACGCCGATCTTGCGAATTTCGAAGCCCATTTTTTACCACCGTCAGCCAAGCTCGCGCCGGATAGCAAGCGGCCCGCCCGCGCTGAGTGCGTGCCGCAGTGCAATATAACTTGCGTTCCTTCGCAAAGAAAACAAAGAAAAGAGCCTGCGGGGCGCCGAGCGCCGACGCTCCGCCAGCTCCGAGCCGCCGCGCCGGACCATTTCGGACCGAAGCGACGGCGGTTTTTGTGGTCAGCGGCCGATCTTCACCAGCTCGGCTTCAAGCTCGGGCAGCGCCGTGAAGAGGTCGGCGACGAGGCCAAAGTCGGCGACCTGGAAAATGGGCGCCTCCTCATCCTTGTTGATCGCCACGATCACCTTCGAATCCTTCATGCCGGCGAGATGCTGGATCGCCCCTGAAATCCCCGCGGCGATGTAGAGATCGGGCGCCACGGCCTTTCCGGTCTGGCCGACCTGCAAGTCGTTTGGCGCATAGCCGGCGTCGACGGCGGCGCGAGACGCCCCGATCGCGGCATTAAGCCGCGTCGCGACCGGATCCAGCACCTTCTGGAAATTCTCCGCCGACCCGAGCGCGCGCCCGCCGGAAAGAATGATCCGCGCTGAGGTGAGCTCCGGGCGCTCGGACTTCGCCAGCTCTTCGCTCTTGAAGGCGGAAACGCCGGGATCGGCGGGCGCCGAAATCGCCTCGATGGGCGCTGCCTCGCCTTCGGGGGCCGCCGCGAAGGCGGTGGTGCGCACGGTGATCACTTTCTTGGCGTCCTTCGCGCGCACGGTCTGGATCGCATTGCCGGCGTAGATCGGCCGCTCGAAAGTGTCGGCCGACACGACCTTGATGATGTCGGAGACCTGCATCACATCGAGCAGCGCCGCGACGCGCGGCAGCACGTTCTTCGTCGCCGAGGTCGACGGCGCGATGATGACGTCATAAGCGCCGGCGAGCGAGACGATCAGCGCGGCGACGGTCTCGGCCAGAACATGATCGAGCGACGCGTCTTCTGCGACGAGGACCTTCTCGACGCCGGCGAGTTTCGCCGCCTGCTCGGCCGCGCCCTTGAGGCCGGGCCCGACGATGAGGACATGAATGGGGCCGCCGATCTCCTTCGCCGCGGTGAGCGCCTTGGCGGTCGCCGGGGCGATCGCGTCGCCGGCGGTTTCGGCAAGAAGCAGAATCGTCATCTTCAAAGCACTCCCGCTTCCTTGAGCTTGCCAACGAGCTCGACGACCGAGCCGACCTTGACGCCCGCCTTGCGTTTCGCAGGCTCGGTGGTTTTCAACACTTCAAGGCGCGGCGAAATGTCGACGCCGTAATCGGCGGGCGACTTCACGGCGACTTCTTTCTTCTTGGCCTTGATGATGTTGGGCAGCGAGGCGTAGCGCGGCTCGTTGAGGCGCAAATCCGTGGTGACGACGGCTGGCAGCTTTAAGCTGACGGTCTGCAGCCCGCCGTCGATCTCGCGCGTCACGTCGACGGCGCCCTCAGTCATCTCGACTTTCGAGGCGAAGGCGCCCTGGCCCCAGCCGAGCAGCGCCGCGAGCATCTGGCCCGTCTGATTGCAATCGTCGTCGATCGCCTGCTTGCCCATGATGACGAGCTGCGGCTGTTCCTCGGCGACGATCTTGGCCAGGATTTTGGCGACGGCGAGCGGCTCGACGGTCTCGTCGGTTTTGACCAGAATGCCCCGGTCGGCGCCCATGGCGAGGCCGGTGCGCAAGGTCTCGTCGGCCTTGGCCGGTCCGATCGTGACGACGATGACTTCCGTCGCCTTGCCGGCCTCCTTGAGCCGCAGCGCCTCTTCGACGGCGATTTCGTCGAAGGGGTTCATCGACATTTTCACATTGGCGAGATCGACGCCCGAACCGTCCGCCTTGACCCTGATCTTGACGTTGTAATCGACGACCCGTTTGACGGGCACGAGAATCTTCATCGCGCGACCCCTTGGTCCTTCTGACCCTTTGGCGAGACGGTGTCGGAACGCCGCCTGCGCGCGCTCCACTCTGGCTAAAGCCGTCGCGCGGTCTGGTAGCGGGGGCGCGCGCGCAAGTCA
This sequence comes from Methylocystis rosea SV97, assembly GCF_000372845.1. GTDB lineage: Bacteria > Pseudomonadota > Alphaproteobacteria > Rhizobiales > Beijerinckiaceae > Methylocystis > Methylocystis rosea. Next base: position 653,805 of record NZ_KB889963.1, on the reverse strand, counting down.
AACAAAGCGCCCGCGCCGAACGAATTGATCAGGGAGCGTCGTCGCCGGCGTCCTGCGCGCGCGGCGCGGGGGTGAGCGGGCCGCTCCTATCGAAAAGCCGGTGCCGACGGCGCTTGAAGATGGGCGTCAGCACCAGACCCGCGGCGATGCCGCCGACATGCGCCATCCAGGCGACGGCGCCGCCCTCGCCCATGGAGGCGTTGATCAGCTGCATCACAATCCAGGCGCCGACGAATAGCCAGCCGGAGGCGACAAAAGAAAACAGCGGCGCCCGCAGCCCCAGAATCGCTCTCGGCCGCGCCCCAGAGAGCCAGGCGCCAAGATAGATCGGCGCGAGCGCCAGCGAGAGCGGCGGAAAAATTCCCGCGACCGTGGCGCGTGGATGGAGCAGCAGAAAGGCCGCGCAGACGCCGGAGATCGCGCCCGACGCACCGACGAGCGGCAAGATCGAATGCGGCGTGGCGTAGATGTAGAACACGCCGGAGGCGACGCCGCAGGAAAGATAAAACAGCAGATAGTGCAGCGAACCCATGGCGTCTTCGACATTGTCGCCAAAAACGTAAAGGAACAGCATGTTCGAGCCGAGGTGCACCACCGACGAATGAAAGAACAGCGCGGTGACTAGCGTCAGCGCAGCCGGCGGTCCAACGATCCAGTCGGCGAGCTGGGCCTCGCCGAAGAGCACGCGTGGAATGATCGCGAAGCCGCGGACGACGGTCAGCGGATCGCCGAAAATCTCGCTCTGCACGACGAGGAATACGATGACGTTGAGCGCGATCAGCGTCCAATTCACGATCGGCCGCCGCAAATAGCGCAGCGGCGCGTCGTCATAGATCGGCATCACCATTGGCGCGCTCCTTATCGACCGCTAGCCTAGCATATGGCGACGCCGACTGGCCGCGTCACGACCGGGCAAGGCGTCGATGGAGCCACGTCGTCGTGAGATCGCCCAGCCCGGCGATGTCGAAGGCGACGGTCAGCAGTCCGTAGACGACCGCTCCGGCCAGGATCTGAGCAATCAGCGTGGAAATGCCCGGACTCATCTCGCGCAAAGGGGTGAGCGCGAGCGACATCGCCCCCGTCGCCACAAGCGCAGCGAACATGTCCCAGAACGAGGGCCAGACCGGCTGCGTGCGCAGCGCGAAATAGACCGTGGCCACGAGCGCCGCGATGTAGGCGCCGGCTTGCGCGATCGCGAGATTGGAAGCGTCCTCGCCCCAGGGCAGAAAAAGCAGCAGCGCAAGGCCGAAGGCGACCGCCGCAAGCGCCGCGACCATCAATGGCGCCGTCTTCTTCTCAATCTGAAAGACGGGATTGACGCCGAACAGAATGACGCCCATCGCGAAAAGTCCCGGAAGCAGCAGGCCGAGGTAGTGGCCGAAGGGACCGCGATATTGCGCCGGCACGATGAGCGCTTCGATCGACGGCATGACGAACCAGAGGCCGGCGCACGCCGGCAGTAAAAAGGCGACGACGATGCCCATGTTGCGCGCGACCTGCTGCTTGGCGCGATCGACGCCATGGAGTTCATGCGCCGCGACGGCGATCTGAAACAAGAGCACGTCGAGCGCCGAACCGAGCGCCTGCACCGCACGCACGCCGAGATCATACGCCAGCGCGAACTGGCCGGTTTCCGCAAAACCGAAGACGCTTGCGACGATGGAGCGCGCCGCGAGCGGCATCGCCTGATAGAGAAGATGCGCGGTCACGATCGGCGCGCTATAGGCCGCAAGCGCACGCGCATTCTGACTCGAGGCGGCGCGAATATCGGCGCCAGGATCGAGCAGCGCGCGACGTCCGAGAACGACCGTGCCGAACAGGCTCGCGACGCCGCCGGCGAGCGCCACCGCAGCCGAGTGAAAAATAAAGGCGCCGCCGCCGATGAGGACAAGCGACAGCGCGTTCTTGGCAAGCATGAGGCGCACATAGGCGTGGTCATGAAAGCGCGCGCGCACAAGCGCGGTGCAATAGTCGAAGAGCCCGTTGGCCACCGACGTCAGCAGCGCAAGCAGGATGAGATTGGTTTCGAAATCGAGCGGCGGCCCCGCAAGCGCATAAATGCCTGTCGCCAATGCGAGGAAGAGCGTGACGGCGATGAAGGACGCGTCGAGCGTCGAGCGCACCACCGGCTCTTTGTCGCGCGTGCGCTTTGAATAAAAGCGCGTCGCCGAGAGACGCAGCCAATCATAGAGCGCCGTCTGCACGACCACCGCGATGGAGAAGGCAAGCGCGAAGCGGCCGTATTCCTCGGGGCCGAGAAATTTCGCCACCGTGAGGCCGATGACGAAATTGACGATCGTATTGGCCAGAAATGCGAGAAGGACGTTCACTTACGAGCCTGCCCCGCTCCAGCGGCCGAGCGCGACAAGCTCGCGCAACGCCTGCGCGTCGCGCGGCGTCACGTCGGGATAATCAGGATCCGCCGTTGCGGGATCGAAATATTTCCACGAGCGGGCGCATTTGACGCCGGCCGCGCGTTGCGAAACGACGCCGACGCCCGGCGCTTCCGGCAGGCGGAAGGCGTCGATCGGCGCTTCTCCCGGCAAGACGCGGATATCCGAGGCGATGCAGATTTCGGCGAAGTCGACGCCGTCGAGCGCGGCGCGCAACGACTCATCTTCTACATAAACGGTCGGCGCCGTTTCCAGCGAAGAGCCGATGCGTTTTTGCGCGCGCTCGATTTCAAGCGCGCCGGTGACGACCGAGCGGATCTTGCGAATTTTGTCCCATTTGGCTGCAAGCGCGTCGTCGCGCCACGCCTCGGGAATGGTCGGAAAATGCTCGAGATGCACGGATTGCGCGTTCGGAAAGCGGGACAGCCACGCCTCCTCCGCAGTGAAGACGAGAATCGGCGCGAGCCATGTCGTGACGCTGCGGAAGATGCGATCGATGGTCGCGAGCGCCGCCTTGCGTTTCACGCTCGAGGGCGGATCGCAATAGAGCGCGTCCTTGCGCACGTCGAAGTAAAAAGCCGACAGCTCGCTCGTCATGAAATGGGTGAGCAGTGCGACGACGCGCTTGTAGTCGTAGGCCGCATAAGACGCGCGGATCGACTTGTCGAGCTGATGCAGACGATGCAGCATAAGGCGCTCGAGTTCTCCCGCCTCGCGCATCGCCGCATCGTCATTTGGCTGATAATGCGCCAACGCGCCGATCATCCAGCGGCTCGTGTTGCGCAGCTTGCGATAAAGCTCGACGAAGGTTTTGAGGATTTCGGGTCCGACGCGCAGATCATCGGCATAGTCGGACGCGGCGACCCACAGCCGCATGATGTCGGCGCCGGAATCGGCGATGATTTTTTGCGGCGCGACGACATTGCCGAGCGACTTCGACATTTTGCGTCCCCGCTCATCGAGCACGAAGCCATGCGTCAGCACGGCGTCATACGGCGCGCGGCCGCGCGTGCCGCAGCTTTCGAGAAGCGAGGAATGGAACCAACCGCGATGCTGATCGGAGCCTTCAAGATACATGATCTCGTCTTCGCCGCCGTCGCGCTTGCGACGAATGCCGGCGAGCATCGGAAAATGCTGCGGATCTTCGAGCGTGAAGGCGTGGGTCGAGCCTGAATCGAACCAGACGTCGAGAACGTCGGAGATCTTCTCGTAGTCTTCAGCCTTGTAATCGGGCGAAAGAAATCGCTCTGAAGCGTTTGCTTCGTACCAGGCGTCGGCGCCTTCCTTCTCAAAGGCCCCGATGATGCGGGCGTTGACGCGCGCGTCGTCAAGCGGCTCATGCGTGCCCTTCTTGACGAAGACCGCGATCGGCACGCCCCAGGCGCGCTGGCGCGACACGACCCAATCGGGACGATTGGCGATCATGCCGCGAATGCGGTTCTCGCCCGCCGCCGGCGTCCATTGCGTGCGGGCGATTTCCTCAAGCGCGATCTCGCGAAGCGTCGGGGCGTTAGCGCGCACACTTTCAATGCTCGCGCTATCCCTCCCCTCGACGGGGAGGGTCGCATCGCGAAGCGATGCGGGGCGGGGTGAGTCGTCTTGAACCCCCACCCGGCCGCCTTCGGCGGCCGACCTCCCCGCTAGGGGGAGGTAAGGCGCCGCGCCAAACGGCTTATCCATCGCGATGAACCATTGCGGCGTATTGCGGAAGATCACCGGCTTCTTCGAGCGCCATGAATGCGGATATTGATGCTTCAGCTTTCCGCGCGCGACGAGATTGCCGGCCTGAACCAGCGCGGCGATGACCGCCTCATTGGCGTCGCCCTTGTCGCCCTTGTCGGTGATGACGCGCTTGCCTTCAAAGCCCGGCGCGTCCTTCGTATAGAATCCGTCCTCGTCGACCGTATAGGGAATGCGCGTCTCGATGTTGCGCGCCTGCAGTTCGCGCGCGTTCGCCATCCAGATGTCGAAGTCCTCGCGGCCGTGGCCCGGCGCGGTGTGCACGAAGCCCGTGCCCGTGTCGTCGGTGACATGTTCGCCGTCGAAGAGCGGCACGTCGAAATCATAGCCAAGATGCGCAAGCGGATGCGCGCAGATCAGCTCGGCGAGCATTGCGGCCGGCACGTCGTGCAAACGCTCGTAGCCCTCGACCTTCGCCGCCTTGAACGCCTCGCTCGCAAGCTTGTCGGCGATGACGAAAGTCGCGCCCGGAAGCGCCCAATTGCCCTCCGGCGCATGGGTGACGTGATAGAGGCCGTAGTCGATCTTCGAGGAGAAGGAGATCGCGCGATTGCCGGGAAGCGTCCAGGGCGTCGTCGTCCAGATGATGATGCGCGCGTCGCTCAGTCCGCCCGCGGCGCCGCGCGGGATCGGAAACGCCACCCAGACCTGGTCGCTCGTATAATCCTCATATTCGACTTCCGCTTCGGCGAGCGCGGTCTTTTCGACGACGCTCCACATCACCGGCTTCGAGCCGCGATAGAGCAGGCCGCTCGCGGCGAATTTCATGATCTCGCGCGCGATCGTCGCTTCCGCCGGAAAAGCCATCGTCGAATAGGGATGGCCCCAATCGCCGGCGACCCCTAAGCGCTTGAACTCCTCGCGCTGAACGCCGAGCCAATGTCCCGCATAGGCGCGGCATTCGCGCCGGAAGGCGATCATGGCGCCTGGATCGGTGAAATCGGGCTTCTGCTTGCCCTTGGCGCGGTAATTCTCCTCCTCGATCTTCCATTCGATCGGCAGGCCGTGGCAGTCCCAGCCGGGCACATAGACGCAGTCCTTGCCGGTCATGCGCTGGCTGCGCGTCACGAGATCCTTGAGGATCTTATTGAGCGCATGGCCGATATGAATGTTGCCGTTGGCGTAGGGCGGGCCGTCGTGGAGCGTGAATTTCGGACGACCCTCGCCCGATTCGCGCATCTTTTGCTCCAGGCCGATGGTCTCCCAGCGCTTGAGGATTTCCGGCTCGCGCTGCGGCAGGCCGGCGCGCATCGGAAAATCCGTGACCGGCAGATAGAGGCTTTTCGAATAATCGGGCCCTTTCGGGCTGTCGTCGTTCATCGTCGTGAAAACCGGCTGGGGCGGACGCAGGCGCCATAAGCGCCGCTATTGCCGCGCTGATTAGAGGATTTGTGGAAAGAGCGCCAATCGCGCCGCACCCGACCCTGCGTGAGCCCTTAGCTCAGGAGCGCGCTGCGAAAAAGTGGAACCCGGTTTTTCGCATAGTGCGCGCTTCAAACTATTGGATCGATCACGTTACCTGCATTTGGGCGATCACGCCCAAATGCAGCGTGATCTCGCGCAGGCCGGGTTTGGTAATTCGAATGGCGGTCAGGAAAGGCATCTGGTCCTTAATAGCAGCGCTACCGAGCCGGGAAAAGCGGCCAGCGCCCCTAGCGTGGCCGCCTCAGCCCGAGCAGTCCGGCGAGAAAGGCGATGCCTCCCGCCACAACGGCGATAACCAGCAACACCAGAAATGCGCCGGACAGCAGCGTGAACCCGAGGAACAGAAACAACAGCAGCGCCGCAGTGACGAACAGGCTCTGCCATGGCGAGAGTTTGACGACCTTGACCCGACCAGCGCCCGTCGCGACCCAGATCCTTGAGGCGTCCGTCTCCTCGCCCGGCAAGATAATTTCGACCCGTCCCTTGGGCTCTTCGTTCATGACGTTTCCCTCCTGTCGAGGACGCTGTCTCCAAGCTAGATCGCGCGCAACTTATGGCAACAGATCATTCGCCCGGCTCAAAGCGCCGCTTTCGGCCAATAGTCCTCGCGCCTCTTCGACGTCGACGCGCATCCTCTCGACGAGCGCATCGACGCTGTCGAATTTCGCTTCGCCGCGTATGAAGCCGTAGAAGGCGACTTCCACCTCCTTGCCATAGAGGTCGCCATCGAAATCGAAGAGGAAGACTTCAAGGAGCGGCGCGCCATTGTCAAAGGTCGGCCGGCGTCCGAAACTGGCGACGCCCTGATGCGCCTTCCCGTCGACCTCGATCGTCACGGCGTAAATCCCGTGCTTGAGCCGATTGGCGGGATCGAGCGCGATATTGGCGGTGGGAAAGCCGAGCGTGCGCCCGCGCTTGTCGCCGTGACGCACGACGCCGCGAATGAAGTAGGGGTGGCCGAGAAGCCGGCGCGCTAGCGCCGCGTCGCCGCGTTCCAGCGCTTCCCGCGTCGCGGTCGAGGAGACGGCCTCTAAGCTGCCCTCTTCGTCCTGGGTGATGCGATCGACGATCTCCACGATCATCCCGAGCCGTTCGCCTTCGGCGCGCAAAAACTCCGGTCCGCCTTCGCGGCCGGCGCCGAAACGAAAATCATAGCCCGCCACAACAGCAGAAAGCTGCAGGCGATCGTGCAGAATCTCTTGCGTGAAGATCCGCGCGGGGCTTTTCGCGAAGTCCTTGTCGAAGGTGAGCACGATAACGCCGTCGAGCCCGAGCCGAGCGGCCTGCGCCGCCTTTGCGTCTGGCGGCGTGAGCCTAAAAATCACCGTTCGCCCGGCGAAAAAATCCGCCGGATGGGGCTCGAAAGTCAGCAGAATGCAGGGACGCGAGAGTTTTGCGGCGAGCGCCCGAGCCCGAGCGATGACGCCGCGGTGGCCTCTGTGCAGCCCGTCGAAATTGCCGACCGCCGCGACCGCGCCCTCCAGTCCAGGCGGCGGCGCTTGAGGGTCGCGCGCGACAATGAAGGAGTCGGACACGGCTCGGGGCCGGAAGATCTAAGCCGAGGCCGGCTTCGCCTCTGCTGGCGCTGGCGCCGCGACGCGCATCACCTGCTCGCGGCTCGGCACCATGACGAAGGCCTCGCCGTCGAGCACGACCTTGCCGTCGACGAGACATTCGCATTTGAGCTTGGCGCGCCGGCCTTTTTCGATCAGCTCCACCACTTCAACAATGACGGTGATCACGTCGCCGATCTTCACCGGCGCGCGGAAATTCAGCGTCTGCGACAGATAGACGGCGCCGGGGCCAGGCAGATACATGCCGATGACCGTCGAAATGAGCGAGGCCGTATAAAGGCCATGCACGATGCGCTCGCCAAAGCGCGTCTTCGAGGCGAAGTGATCGGAAAGATGAATCGGATTGCGGTCGCCGGAAAGATCGGCGAAGGCGATCACGTCGTCGTCCATCACCGCCTTCATCAGCGTCTCGCGCATGCCGACGCTCAGATCCTCGAAATAGTAGATTTTGAACGGCGTCGACATGGAAGCCACCGGAAAGTTGCGTCGCGGATCGTGACCGCAGATGAGGCCTGTGCAGCCCCTTTTACCAGAAAAGCTCGCGAGCCAAAGCCTTAGGACGAGCGCCGGCGCGCGCGAAGAGCGAATCGAGCGCCGCTTCGTCAAGCGCGCCGCCGCCGGGATGCAGCTCGGCGCGATGCACGCCATGGATGATGAAGAGGCAGTCGAGCCCGGCGCGGCCCGCGCCGGCAAGGTCGGTGAAGGCGCCGTCGCCGATCGCCAGCGTGCGCGCCTTGTCAACTTCGCCGCCGCGCAAATTCTTGAGCCGCTCCAAGGCGGCGGCGTAGATCGGGGCGTGGGGCTTGCCCAAGGTCAGAACGCGGCCGCCGATCGCCGCATAACGTTCGGCGATGGCGCCGGCGCAGTAGACGAGATCATTGCCGATGGCGACGACAATATCGGGATTGGCGCACAGCATCGTCAGATCGCGCGCCTTTAGCTCTGCGAGTTGCTCGTCATAGTCCGAGGGGGTTTCGTTGCGGTCGTCAAAGAGGCCGGTGCAGACGATGTAATCGGCGGCTTGCGGCCCGACGCGCATAACCGGCGCGCCGAGACGCCGCGCGGCCGCGCGGAACAGACCGTCGTCGCGCGAGGGGCCGAGGTGGTAGACCGCTTGTCCGTCGCGCGCGACGATTTCGCGCAGCGCCAGCTCTCCCGCCGAGAGGAGATCGTCGAAACAATCCTGCGGCACGCCAAGACCGAGGAGCTGGCGCCGCACTTCTTCGTCGGGACGCGAGGCGTTGGTGATCAGCACGACGGTTCCGCCTTGCGCGCGAAAGCGCCGCAGGGCCTCGGCGGCTTCCGGGAAATGCCGCCGGCCGTCGATCAGCACGCCCCAGCCATCGCACAGAATCGCGTCATAGCCGTCGGCGATGTCGCGCAGGCCGGCGATGAACGGTACGCGGTCGCGGTCTGGCGAGGGGCCTGCCGTCAAAAGCGCGCCTCGGCGAACGCAGCGGCGTAGGCTCCTTCGCAGACGGGATTGAAGACACCCGTCGATTCGTCGAGCACGAACAATCGCCCGTCCATGATTCGAAACAGAGCGCCATGCAGCCGCAGATGCCGGTGATGTTCGAGCACCTGAATCATGGGAAAGGAACGCAAGTTGCGCAGCGTCTGCTTCACCGACTCGAATTCCAGGCGCTCCACATAGTCCGCGTCCTTGGGATTAGGCCGAACGCCCAGGCGATCAGCCGCGGGACCAAGCATTTTGATCCAGTCGCCGATGAAGTCGCTGTGGCTCAGCCGCGGCGCGTCGGGATCGGCGGCGATCTCCGCATAGGCGCGCACGCCGCCGCATTGCCCATGGCCGAGCACCACGAGGTCCGTAACCTTTAGCGCCATGACGGCGTATTCGAGCGCCGCGGAAGCGCCGTGATAATGATCGTCGGGCTCGTAGGGCGGCACCAGCGCCGCGACATTGCGCAAGACGAAAAGCTCGCCGGGGCCAGCGTTGAAGATGGTCTCGGGCGCGACGCGCGAATCGCAGCAGCTGATGATCATTGTTTTGGGCGTCTGGCCCCTGACCGCTAATTCTTCGAATCGGTCGTGATCGGCCAGGAAACGCCCCCGAACGAAGGACTCATAGCCCTCTATGAGCGTTTCCGGCAAGCCGGCCGCGCCGCACGACTGCTCGTGATCCGCCATTTACCGTTCCCTTCTCGCCCCTTGGCCAGGTCCGCCTTCGCCAAGTTCGCTCAACCCAGTTCGCCTTGGCCGGGCGGATGGCGGACCCGGGGGTTATTGTGTAGATCACGCGGCGGGGTCAAGAGCAGGCCGAATCGTTTCGATGTTGGAGTTTTGAATGATTTCCCGACTAAAGCGCAGCGTGCTGGCGATGCCGGGCTCGAACGCCCGAGCGCTGGAGAAAGGCAAGACGCTCGCCGCCGACGTCCTGATGTTCGAACTTGAAGACGGGGTCGCGGAATCCGCCAAGGCGACGGCGCGCGCGCAGGTCGCGGCGGCGGTGGCCGACGGCGGCTATGGCGCGCGGCAACTCGTCGTGCGCGTCAACGCCCGCGGCTCCGAGTGGTATAAGCCCGACATCGCCGCCATCGCGCCGCTCGGCCCAGACGGCATCGTCATCCCCAAGGTCAATTCGCGCGATGAGATTTTGAAGGCGGCCGCCGATCTCGTCGCCGCCGGCGCGCCGTATAAGACGCGACTCTGGGCGATGATCGAGACGCCGCGCGCCGTCTTTGACATCGAAAAAATCGCCAGCGCCGCAGACGATCGGGCTTCGCGGCTCGAGGTTTTGGTGCTTGGTCCCAACGACATCGCCAAATCGACGCGCGCGCGGCTCACGCCCGGACGGCCGGCGCTGTTGTCCTGGCTTTCGGCCGGCGTGCTTGCGGCGCGAGTTCACAACATCGAGATCATCGACGGGATATACAACGACTTCAACGATCTCGACGGCCTGCGTCGTGAAGCGGCGCAGGGCCGCGACTTCGGCTTCGACGGGAAAATGCTCATTCATCCGGGCCAGATCGGTCCGGTGAATGAAATATTTGCGCCGAGCGCCGAGGAGGTCGATTTCGCCCGCCGGATCATCGCCGTGTTCGACGAACCGGAAAACGCCGACAAGGGCGTGGTGCAGATCGACGGGAAAATGGTCGAACGTCTGCATCTCGACATTGCGCGCCGCACGTTGCAGCTTGTCGAGGCTTCAGGCTGACGGCCGCCTGTTTTGCGGGCGCCGAACGCATCAACTATAAGGATGCGGGACAGCAAGGATTAGCCAATGGTCTTGCCGAACGACGAAGAACCGAAGCGCGTCGAACCTTCGGAAGCGCCCATCGATTTTGCAGAGTCGCCGTTTGAACCGCCGCCTTCGCCGGTGGTCAGACCCAAGCGGCGCTCCTTCTTCGGCCGGCTGGCGGCGACGCTGCTGCTGCTCGTTCTCGTCGCAGGCGCGGCTCTTTATGCGGCGATCGCGTTCAAGGATCGAGACGAGCGGCTGAAGGTCGTCGCGGACTATGCCGAGCCTTATGTGGATCAGGCGAGCGGCGCCTTCGGCGAGTTGAAGGATCGCGTCCGTTCGCTCGTCGGCGAGACCGAGCCGGCGCAGACGACGACGCCCGAGACGCCGGCAGCAGGACAGTCGGCCACGAGCGACGCGGAAGCGCCCCGGCCCTCCATGGCGCCCCCGCCCTCCTCCGCGCCCGTGAAATCCGCCGAGCCGGCGATCGAACCGACGCCGCCGGCGCCTAACGCCGCTATGGAATCGCAGAAGACGGCGATCGAATCGCAAAAAGCAGCGGTCGCAGCGTTGCAGAGCCGCGTCGATTCGGCCGAAGAGCTGGCGCAACGCGCCTTGCGCGCCGCCGAAGCCGCCCAGGCGGCCGCCAACGCCGCCAAGACCACCGCCGAAACGGCGGCAAAAGCGAGCCCAGCTCCCGCCGCTGCCGCCGAACAGGGCGAACCCGGGGCGCTCACCGCCAGCGAGCTGATGACGGCGCTTGAAGGCCGCATCGACGAACTTGGGAATGAGACCAAGGCGCTGCGCGAGCGCCTCGAGTCTTCGAAGGGCGAGACGCGCGCGGCGCCGGAAGCCACGGCGGCAAAGACTCCCGACGGCCCCGCGGCGATCGTGGTCGTCGCCTTTGCGCTTCAGCGCGAGCTGGAGGCGGGCCGGCCCTATGCGCTCGAGACGAAGGCGCTAACGCGGCTCGGGGCCGATCCCGCCGCGCTGGCGGCCCTCTCGCCATTGGCCGAAAAGGGCGCGCCGACCGCCGCGCAATTGAAGACGGAGTTCACGCCAGCCGCCAAGCGCATCCGCGCGCTCGAGACCGGCGCTTCCGGCGATCTTGCGGAGCATCTGATGAAGGGCGCCAGCAAACTCGTGCGCGTTCGTCCCTCTGGTCAGGCGCCGACGACCGAGGCTCAGACGGTGGAAGAAAAAGTCGCTCACATCGAGGCGGCGCTGACCCATGGCGACTTTGCCCAGGCGAGCGCCGTTTTCGCGGCGCTCCCCGAAGCGGCCCAGAACGAAGCCAAAGATTTCGGCGCGACCTTGCACGCCCGCGTCGACGCCGGACGGGCGGCCGACGATCTGCTGCATGGCGCGATCGCCGCGCTTGGCGCAACGAAGGAATAAGCGGGATCCATCGCCATGCTGTTTCTGTTCTTCTTCATCATCGCGCTTGCCGCGGTCGCCTATGGCCTCGAATTGCTGATCGAACAGCCCGGTTCGCTGACGCTGGATTTCGCCGGCTACCAGTTTGAAGCGTCGATACCGGTGGCGGTGGCAGGTCTGCTGCTGATCATCGCCGCGACGGTCGTCCTTTGGGCGATCGCCATGGCGGTGCTGCGGCTGCCTGGCCGCTGGAGCGGCGGATCGCGAACGAAGCGGCGGGATAAGGGATTCGATGCGCTTTCGCAGGGATTCATCGCCGTCGGCTCCGGCGACGCCGCCCGCGCCCGCAAGGCCGCGCACGTCGCCGAACGGCTGCTGCCAAGCGAGCCGCTCACACAGGTGCTGAAGGCCCAGGCCGCGCAGCTCGCCGGCGATCGGCGGGTTGCGGAAGAGACCTTCCACAAAATGACCTTGAAGCCGGAGACCAAGCTGCTCGGGCTCCGCGGGCTGCATATCGAGGCGCGCCGACGCGATGACGCGGACGCGGCGCATCATTTCGCCAAGGAGGCGCATGACATCGCGCCCGTGCCCTGGGCGGGCGCCGCGATGCTCGAACATCTGGCCGCGCAGGGCGACTGGCAGAAGGCGCGCGAGGCGATCGAGGCCAGTCTTACCGCCAAGGCGATTGACGCGCCGACAGCGCAGAACCTCCGCGCCGTGATCGAAACCGCCATGGCGATGGAGAAGGAGCGCGATCATCCACATGACGCGCTTCATCTCGCACGCCAGGCGTTGAAGCGCCGGCCGGGCTTCGCGCCAGCCGCCGTGGCCGCGGCGCGGGTGCTTGCCCGCCATGGCGACCAGAAGCAGTCGCTGAAGCTAATCGAAACGGTCTGGGCGACGAAACCGCATCCTGACCTCGCCGCCGCCTATCTCGAAGCGCTATCAGGCGAATCGAATACGACGAAGCTCGCGCGGGTGGAAAGGCTCGCCCGCGCCGCCCCCAATGCGCCGGAAAGCCGGCATATCGTCGCGGAGGTCGCACTGTCGGCGCGCGATTTCGCCAAGGCGCGCGCCGCGCTCGCGCCGCTCCTCGCCGCCGAACGTCATCCGACGGCGCACACCTGTCTGCTGATGGCGGAGATCGAAGACGGAGAACACGGACCGTCAGGTCCGGTGCGCGAATGGCTCGCCCGCGGCTCGCGCGCGCCGCGCGATCCTGTCTGGATCGCCGATGGCGTCGTCTCCAAGAACTGGCTGCCGATGTCGCCGGTCACCGGCCGGCTCGACGCCTTCGAATGGAAGCCGCCGCCGGATTCCGCGCAACATCTGACCGAGGAAGGCAAGCCGAACATTCCGGCCGCCTTTTTGACCCGCCCCGCCGAACCCGTGGCGCTGCCTGCCGCCGAGGTCTCGGGCGCGGCCGGACAGCAGGCTTAGCGCATCCGATCCGCCCGGCGGATGCGCACATAGAGCGCGCCCTCGCCGCCGTGGTGGCGGGCGGCTTCGCCAAAGCCGACGACGACGTCGCGCAGATTCGGCGCTTCGAGCCACATCGGCACGACGCGGCGCAGCACGCCGCCTTCGTCCCGCGTCAGCCCCTTGCCCGTCACGATGATCGCGATTCGCGCGCCATTCACCTGACATCTGCGCAGGAAGGCCGTTAGCGAGCGCTGCGCCTCCGCCTGCCGCAGCCCGTGAAGATCGAGTTTGGCGTCGACGTCGATTCGTCCGCGCTTGATCTTCACGAAAGTGCGCGGGTCGATGTCGATCGGCCGCGGCGGCGGCTTCGGCGCCGCTGGGCGGCCGTTGACCGAAGGCTCCGAAGGCGACAAGGGCGCGGGGACTTCGGCCACCGGCGTGGGCGACACGTGCTTTCTTGGACGCGCCCGCGCAGGTCGAACGTCAGCCGTCGCTATTGTCCAGAGCTCGGCCTCGGCCTGAGACAGCCGGCGCGCATATCGGCGGGAATTCTCCTCGCTCACGGATCGTCCCCAACATCCTTCGGCAGCAGCACGATCATTTCGGCGGCGTGCCGGATGTCGCCAGCCCGCCTCCCCGCCGCTTCGCCCGCGCCGAAAAAAAAATCGGCGCGCGCAGGACCAATTATGGCAGATCCGGTGTCCTGCGCGATCATCAGTCGACGAAATGGCGTTTCCGCCTCTCCTTGCCATGGAATTTGCGCGGCAATCCAGAAGGGCAGGCCGTAGCACCAGATCGAGCGGTCGACGGCGATCGACCGGAACGGCGTCAGCGGCGCGCCCTGCCCGCCGATCGGTCCGATCCTGCGCCGCTCAGACGCATCGATCTCGAAGAAAACATAGGAACGGTTCTCCTGCATCAGCCGGCGACCCGCGTCGCCAGGACCAACTCCGAGCCGCCGCAACGTCTCCTTCATCAGATCGAGCGACATCTCGGCTTTCGCGACCAGCCCGCGCTCAATCATCAGCCGGCCAACGGATGTATAGGGCCAGCCGTTGCGCCCCGCATAGGTCAGCGTCATGACGCCGCCGCCGGGCAGTCGCAGCCGCGCCGAACCCTGCACCTGGATGAGGAACAGTTCGACGGGATCGCGAACATAGGCGAGAGGATGCGCGCTCGGCGCCGCGCCTTCCTCTTCGATCGCGCGGCGATCGGGATAGGGCACGAGCGCGCCATCGGCCTGCCGTCGCGCGCTGGTCAGCGTCTCGCCGGTCGGCAGCGAGAGCGGCGATTCGTTCAGAGTGACGAGATCGCGCGGACGCGACAGGACGGGGGTCGCGAAGCCCGGCTCGGGCGACAATCTGGCGTCGACCTCCACCTCGTAATAGGCGGTCACGAAGCCCTTGGTCTTGATGACGTGCGGGCGAAACCAGTCCTGAAAGAAGCGGTCAGGATGATCGATGGCGCCAAGCGCCGCGCGCGCGACGGCGACGAGCGAGGGGGGAGGCGCGACGGCGCCACGTTGCTCTTGCGCCTTGGCGTCGATGATCTCGGCGGAACGTCGGAAGGCGGCAAAGGCGGCGAAGAGATCGTCGGCCGCAAAGCCGTCGATCTCTTCGAATTGTATGTTTTGCAGCAGATCGGAAGCGGAAAACTGCGGCGCCTTCCGCGACATGCTCAGTCTTCGGTTTGCGTCGCGACGAGCTTCCAGTTGGGATCGCTCGCCTTGGCGTCGCGCGCAAAGGTCCAGCGCTCGACGACCTTGCGCGTCTGCCCGCCGTCGATGGTTTCGCCGGCCTGGTCACGCCGCACGCTCATCAGTCGAACGACGAAACGGACGGTCACCTCATTGCGGCCGCCAACGGCCCGGGCGGCGTCGACCGTCGCCGAGTCGATCGCGACGACGGCGGTCTCCATGCTTTCGCCCTGCTGCTCACGCCGGGCGATCTCCGCCGAAAACCCGTCGAACACGTCCTGCGCCAGCAGCGGCTTCAAAGTTTCCCGGTCGCCCTTGGCGAAGGCCGTGACGATGAGTTCATAAGCGCGGCGCGCGCCGCTGACGAAGGATTTGCCGTCAAAATTGGGGTCAGACGCCGCCACGGCGTCGAGGCCGCTCCAGGCGGAGGCGACGCCTTTCTCGGCCACGCCCTCCCAGCGATCGGCGCCACTGGGGCGCGACGGCGCTTCGGCGATCGGCGCGACGCCAGGCGCCGCGGCGACTGCCGCCGGGGCAGAACCGCGCGCCGCGAAGCGCGCCGGGGGCGGCGTTTCGCGATCCACCCGCATTCCGAGCACCGAGCGCAGCTTCCAGATGACGAAAACCGCAAGCGCCGCGAAAACGATAAGGCTGGGATCGAACAGATCGCCGGAGGCCGGCATTGGCAACTCCCGAATAAATTTGTCGTCGGCTATCATGTCGCTGCGTACATGTCACGAATCAAGGGGCGGGCGTATCGCCGCGGGCGACGTAGGGCCGCAAAGATCGGATGATTCGGTGAAATCTAAGCTTGTCGGCGCCGTCCTCGCAACCTGGATCGTGCTCGAGATACTGTGTTTCGCGCTTGTCGTCCGCGCCGTCGGGCTTCTCGCGGCGATCGTCCTCGCCCTCGGTGCTTCGCTGCTGGGCCTCTCCGACGTGCGGCGCCTCCTCGATTTTGTCCGCGCCGGATTGGCCGCCAAAGCGAGAGGCGAAAGCTCCGCCACGCTCGACGGGCCCATGCTGGACGGGGCGATGCAGGCGCTCGCCTCGATCCTGCTCATCCTTCCGGGCTTCGCCTCGGATTTTGTCGGGTTGGCGCTGAAGTCCCCGTCCGTGCGGCAGAGCCTGGCGCGGCGGCTACGGGCGCGCTCCGGCAATGCAGACCCGCGACTCATCGACCTCGACCCGCGCGAATGGCGTCGCGACGCGCGTCGCCCGCGGCGAACCGCTCCGAAGTAGCGACCGGGGGCGCGCCTTGTTCGCTTCTGACAGACGTGTTAGGCGGGCGCGAATTCTCATGACAACGGCTTTGCTGGAGATCCTACATGACCGACACCAATGGCAACGGCGCGCAAGGAGCGCCGGGCGGCGCTCCGGCCCTCAATTCGCTTGCTCAATATCTGAAGGATTTCTCCTTCGAGAATCCCAATGCGCCGCGTTCGCTCGGCGCGCAGGAAAAGGCGCCAAACATTTCGATTCAAGTCAACGTCAACGCCAAACAGCTGGCGCCGACCGACTTCGAAGTCAGTCTGATGCTCGACTGCAAGGCGGGCGAGGGAGACGGACTCCTCTTCAAGCTCGACCTTGAATATGGCGGCGTGTTCCGACTGTTGAACATTCCCGAAGAGCAGGTGCATCCGATCGTGATGATCGAATGCCCGCGTATGCTGTTTCCCTTCGTGCGCCAGCTTGTGGCCGACGCGACGAGCAAGGGCGGTTATCCGCCGCTCTATATCGATCCGATCGACTTCGTCGCGCTCTATCAGCAAAAGGCCGCCGAAGCGGGCGTCCAGAGCGGCGCTCAGGCCAATTAACCAGCGACGCTCGGCGCCGCGTTTTCGTCGCTTGCGAGATAACGGTCCCAGATCGGGGATTTGATCGTCGCGACAAAGACAGAGTGGGCCGTCTCTTCGGCCGCGCTTAACCGCGGCGCGAGCGGCTCGGGGCGACGGCGCAACAGATCGTTCAAGGCGGCGATGCGCACCGCCTGAACCGTCTGAAGCGACAGCGCCGACTGCCTTCCCCCGCAAAGCTCGGCGTAGACCTCGGCGAGGAGATTGGCGTCGAGCAGGGCGCCGTGTTTCTCGCGCCGCGAGAGATCGATGGCGTAGCGCTGACACAAGGCGTCGAGAGAATTGGGGCCGCCAGGATGGCGGCGGCGCGCCATGGCGAGCGTGTCGATGATGCGGCCGCCGCCGAGCGGCGGCAAATTCATGAGCGCGAATTCGGCGTTGAGGAAGCGCGTATCAAATTCGGCGTTGTGAATAACCAGCGGCGCATCCTCGATAAAGTCAAGAAATTCGGCGGCGATTTCCTTGAAGATCTTGTGCTGCGCGAGAAATTCGCGCGAGAGGCCATGCACTCGAAAGGCCTCGTCCGGCATGTCGCGCTCTGGATGGATATAGCGGTGGAAATACCTGCCTGTCGGGATGAGATTGGAAATCTCGACCGCGCCGATCTCGACCACGCGATGGCCGCTCGAGGGATCGAGCCCCGTCGTTTCAGTATCGAGAACGATCTCCCGCATTTTTCACCCGAGCCGCGCGTCAAGCGCTTTCACGATGTTTCGCACCTCTTCGCGCGCTGCGTCCAGACCCCGGTCTGTGTGGACCACGAAATCGGCGCGGGCGCGCTTTTCTGAATCAGGCGTCTGCTTCGACAGAATGGACGCGAATTTCTCCGCCGTCATGCCGTCCCGGGCAAGAACCCGCGCCTTTTGCACATCTTCCGGCGCGGTGACCACGACAATGACGTCGAAGTCCTTTTCGGCGCCGGTTTCGAAGAGCAGCGGGATATCGAAAACGACGATGCGATCGCCCTGATTTTTACGTTCTTCGATCAGAGCGTCGCGCGCCGCCCAAACCATCGGATGCACGATCGCTTCCAGACGCTTGAGCGCCGCGGGATCGTCAAGAACGCGGGCGGAAAGCCGCGGACGGTCGACGACGCCATTCACGACGACGCCGGGAAACGCACGCTCAATCTCGGCCGCCGCCGGTCCTTTATAGAGGTCATGCACGAGCTGATCGGAATCGAGAACCGCGGCGCCTTCGGCGCGAAACATGTCGGCCGTCGTCGACTTGCCCATGCCGATCGAGCCGGTCAGCCCCACGCGCAGCAACTTTGGCTGTGTCACGAAAGGAGCGCCCCCTCGCGCCGAAGCGCCTCGAGGAGCTCCAGCAGCGGAAGCCCCATGATGGTCCAGTAATCGCCTTCGACCTTGGAGAAGAGTTGCGCGCCCAGGCCTTCGATCTGATAGGCGCCGGCCGAAGTCAGCGCAGCGTCGCCGACCGCCGCAAGATAAGCGGCGATGAAGTCCTCGCTCAGCGCGCGCATGGTGAGGTCGGCGACGCCCACCGTCGCAAAGACGACGGCGCCGTCGCGCGCCAGAGCGATCGCCGAATGCAGGCGGTGCCGGCGGCCGGAGAGGAACCGCAGGAGCGTCTCGGCTTCCCGCATGTCCGCCGGCTTGCCGAATATCCTGCCTTCGCAGCTTGCGACCTGATCGGCGCCGAGCACGAGCCGGCCGTCAGCGGAAATGGCGAGCGCCTTGGCGCGCGCCAGCGCAAGAGCAATCGCGTCGGCGTCGGCGCCGTCAAGCCGCGATTCGATCGCCCGTTCGTCAACATCCGCGGGAATTATCTCGAAAGGGACGCCCGAATGCAGCAGCGCCTGCCGCCGGCCGGCGCTCTTGGAGGCGAGAATCAGCGGCGCCGATTCGCGCCAGAAGGTCGATGTTGACTTGCCGGTCACGTCCACAGCCCTCCCGCGTAAGCCGAAGAGCGGGGATAAAACGCGCTCAAAAAATGCTCCGCTTCGGTTAGCGGGCATAGAGTCCCCAAACGCTCAACAGGAGAAGCCCTGTCGAACGGATTCCCGCCGGCGCCGGTACAGGAGGGATTCACAGGCCATCCACAATCCGTCGCGCCGAGAATGACCGATACGTCCATGATTCCATTCGCTGTCTGAATTTTTCCCGCTACGGCCCCGCGACCGGGTCTTCGCGGCTCGCCTGTGGGCGACTGGTTAATGAAAATTAACTTTTGTCCGCTACGCGATACAACTGAAGAATCAATTCTTATTAAAATGAATTTTCTTTTAATGGCGTTTCGCGCTACCCCGCTTATCGAGGACGACAGACGGAGCGAACGCGATGGCGGAAGAGAAGGCGCTTCTTTCGGTTCTGCGCAGACAGGTGCGAAGCGTTCCGCCGCTCTGGCTGATGCGGCAGGCGGGCCGCTATCTTCCCGAATATCGCGACGTGCGGGCGACGACGAAGAGCTTCCTCGATTTTTGTTATTCGCCGCAGAAGGCGGCCGACGTGACGCTGCAGCCGATCCGGCGCTTTCACTTCGACGCCGCGATTTTGTTCTCCGACATTCTTGTGGTGCCCGACGCCATGGGCCAACGGGTTTCCTTCGAGAGCGGCTCAGGTCCGCGGCTTGAACCGATTGAAACCCCGGAGCAGGCGCAGCGGCTCGGTGAATTCAACATCGAGCATCTTTCGCCGGTGTTCGAGACGATCGATCTTGTAAAAACCGCGTTGCCTTCGGACGTGACGTTCATCGGCTTTTGCGGGGCGCCGTTCACGGTCGTGAGTTATATGATCGCTGGGCAGGGCACGCCCGATCAGGCGCCGGCGCGTCTGTTCGCCTATCGTTATCCCGACGCTTTCGCGCAGCTGATCGATCGTGTCGTTGACGCGTCGATCGACTATCTTGCGCGCCAGATCGAGGCTGGCGTCGAGGTCGTGCAGATCTTCGACAGCTGGGCCGGCGTCTTGCCGGCAAATGAATTTCAGCGCTGGTCGGCGGCGCCGGTGCGGCGGATCGTTGAAGGCGTCAAAGCGCGCCATCCGCAAACGCCTGTGATCGCCTTCATACGCGGCGCCGACGCGCATTTGCCCAGGCTCACGCAAATGATCGGCGCCGATGCTTACGGCATCGATACGGCGCTCGATCCCGCATGGGCCGTTGCGCAAACCGAATCGCATGTGCCGCTGCAGGGCAATCTCGATCCTCTCGTGCTTGTCGCCGGCGGAGAAGCGCTCGACCGCGAAGTCGATTCAATTCTCGCCGCGTTCGAAGGCCGTCCGCATATTTTCAATCTGGGTCACGGCATCTTGCAACAGACGCCGATCGAAAACGTCGAGCGGCTTGTCGCCCGCGTACGACGGGGAGCGTGACGATGTACGTCTGGATCAAGGCGCTGCATGTCATCGCCATCATCTCTTGGATGGCGGGGCTTCTCTATCTGCCGCGTCTCTTCGTCTACCATGCGAGCGCGGGCGAGGGGACGCTCTCTGAGACGTTCAAGATCATGGAGCGGCGGCTCTATCGCTACATCATGACGCCGGCGATGCTCGTCGCCTGGATGACCGGAATCTATCTGGCCGTTGAGGGCGGCGCGCTGTCGTCAGGATGGTTTCATGCGAAAGCGACGCTCGTCGTGCTGCTGACCGCCGCGCATATTCATGACGGCGCGCTGATGCGCCGTTTCGCGGCGGACGCCAATGTTCATTCGCCGCGCTACTATCGCATCTTCAATGAACTGCCGACCCTGCTGATGATCGGCGTCGTTATTCTGGTGATCGTCAAGCCGTTCTGACGCTAGGCGATGATCTTCTCCCAGTCGGGCGCGATCGGCCGTGCGACGCCATTCACCTTTCCCTTGTTGGCGCCATAGATGCGCTCCGCGGTTCGCCAGCAGAGATCTGCGCAGGCCTTGTCGCTCAGCTCGTCGAGAAAAACGTCGTAGCGTTGGAGTTCTGGTCCCAAGCGTTCGAATTTGGCGACGAGGTCGGAGCCTAAACAGATGCGCTCGCTATGACGTTCGGTGAGCGCGAGCCAATTTTCGTCAGGCGCGGAATCGGGGCAGATGGCGACGTCGTAGATCACCCATGAATAATCGACGCACACGTTAGGATATTGGTCGAGCAGCCGTTCGACCATCTGATAATAGAAGGGCGCATTCACCCGCCGCGACATGCCGCAATGCGCGAAGATGAAGCGCGTGCGCGGAAATTCGCGCAGCGCCTCTTCGAGTTCGAAGAGATAGACGGGATGATCGCCCTTCGAAACGGCCGTGACGTTTTGATGCAACAGCACCGGAAGGTCGTAGTGGCCGGCAAATTCGTAGATCGGGTAGAGCGCGCGATGATTGGCCCGCGCATTTTCGCCAAATGTGAAGGCGGTAAGATCATCGTGGCGCAACAGCATTTCGCCAATGCCGCTCCACACGTCGGGATATTGCGCATATAGCCGCTCGACGTGACGAATGGCGTAGCGATCGACTGGATTGAAGCCGCAGATCAACGGATAGAGTCGGCTCTGATGCTCTGCGGGGAGAGCGCGCACCATCTCGGCGACGATGACGTCCGTATAGGCGTAATAATAGCAGTGCGCGTCATTGGCGAGATAATAGTCCGGGGGCTCGCGGTCGTATTCGTTCCATAGCTTGCGCACGGGCAGTCCGAAGATCACCGCCTTATCGACGTTGGCGCGATCCATGTGATCGATCAGCGCCGGTCCTCCTGGCGTCTCCTGGACGAAATCGACGACGTGAAGATGCGCGTCAATCATCCGGCGTTTGCTGCCGCGAAGCCGGGCGAGCGAACCGACGTCTTGCGATTTACGGCGCGAAATACGCGACGGTTCATAGGGCATTGTCTGCTCCGAGCTTGGCCAGCAACTGGACGGCCTCGTCGGGCCTGATTCGATTGTAGAGGTAAATCCACGCCCTACGGTCGCCGATGATCTCCACAAGCTGTTGGCGATCGAATTGATCAAGCAGAGTCGCGCTGATGGTGGGTGGGAGCGCGCGCAGCAGCAGCGCCAGATCGCGCGCGTTGCGCGTCAACTCCGCGACGCGCGCGAATCCGATGCTGTCGAACAGCGCGCTTTGAGCGTCTTCGGCAAGTGCGTTTAGCGCGAGCGCCAGATCGTCGCCATGGCGGATGAGGCGACGCAAATAATCGGCGCCGAGAAGTTCAAGAAGCCGCCGGCTGCGTTGCGCATAGGTCCATTCGAGAGCGCCTGAAAGGTCCCGCGCGGTGACGATAAGTTTGCGCAATCCTGGTCCGCCGAGAGTGTCGATGACGCTCAACCTGACTTGCGGCTCCGCGATCGTCGCCAGCAACTCGCGCAGGTGACGCGCCGTCTGCAGAGCGTCGGCCAAGGAATCGCCCATTGCCTCGACGAGGAAGATCTGGTCGTCGCGATCGAGCCCGCGCATCAGTAGCGGCAGGTCCGAAGGCTTGCGAATGATTTGCGGCAAATGCGGGCGCAGCTGCGTGAGAACGTCCCGGTCGCGGCGGCCGTTGAGAACGTCGAGAAGGACGACAAGCTCCTCGGCGTCGCCGACGTCGGCGCTTTCGCCGTCCAATCGAACCGGATAGCGAGCGAGATTGATGGCGGCCATCTGAAGTCCCATGAGCGAAGAGGGGTGAGATGAGCAAAGGGGAAAAGATTATGCGGCGCCCAAGTTCGGCTGCGCCAGTCCGGCTGCGCCAGCGGCGCGAGCCCGGCCGGCGCGTTAAGGCCGCTTTAACGGAACTCTTGATTCATGTCTGGAAATTGTCTAAGTGAACCCTATCCCTCTGAGGCCCGTGTCTGCTTGTAGCGGCATCGCCGGATTTTCGCCGGCGCTCCCCGAAGGCCGTCTCCCCCGCCCCACCTCTTCTCTCCGGCTCGTTTCCATCTGCGCGCCAGTAATACCCAAGGTTCCTCCTGAATGCGGGAAATTAAACTTTCGGACTTGAAGGCTAAGTCCGCCGCCGAACTCCTCGCTTTTGCCGAAGAGCACGAAGTCGAGAACGCCTCTCTCCTGCGCAAACAGGAACTCCTCTTCGCGATTCTGAAACAATTCGCGAGTCGCGACGTCGAAATCGTCGGCGTCGGCGTCGTCGAAGTGCTGCAGGACGGCTTCGGCTTTCTGCGCTCGCCCGATGCGAATTATCTCGCCGGTCCCGACGACATTTACGTCTCGCCCTCGCAGATCCGAAAGTTCGGCCTGCGCACCGGCGACACGGTTGAGGGCATGATCCGAAGCCCTAAAGAGGGCGAACGCTATTTCGCGCTGTTAAAAGTCAACAGCATCAATTTCGAAGATCCCGAGAAGGTGCGCCACAAGGTGCCCTTCGACAATCTGACGCCGCTCTATCCGGACGAGCGCCTCAAGCTCGAGATCGAAGACCCGACCCGCAAGGATCTCTCGTCGCGCATCATTGATCTCGTCGCGCCGATCGGCAAAGGGCAGCGCGCGCTGGTCGTGGCGCCGCCGCGCACCGGCAAGACCGTGCTGCTGCAGAACATCGCGCAGTCGATCACGACCAATCATCCCGAGTGCTATCTCATCGTGCTGCTCATCGACGAGCGGCCTGAGGAAGTCACCGACATGCAGCGCTCGGTGAAGGGCGAGGTGGTCTCCTCGACCTTCGACGAGCCGGCGGTGCGCCACGTGCAGGTCGCCGAAATGGTGATCGAGAAGGCGAAGCGTCTCGTCGAACACGGCCGCGACGTGGTGATCCTGCTCGATTCGATCACACGGCTCGGGCGCGCCTACAACACCGTCGTGCCGTCGTCCGGCAAGGTGCTGACCGGCGGCGTCGACGCCAACGCGCTGCAGAGGCCCAAGCGCTTCTTCGGCGCGGCGCGCAATATCGAGGAAGGCGGGTCGCTGACGATCATCGCGACGGCCTTGATAGACACGGGCTCGCGCATGGACGAAGTCATCTTCGAAGAGTTCAAGGGCACCGGCAACAGCGAGATCATTCTCGACCGCAAGGTTTCCGACAAGCGGATTTTCCCGGCGCTGGACATCACCCGCTCCGGCACCCGCAAGGAAGAGCTGCTCGTTGCGCCCGACATCCTCAAGAAGATGTATGTGCTGCGCCGTATCCTCAATCCGATGGGCACGGTCGACGCGATCGAATTCCTGCTCGGAAAGCTGCGCGAGACGAAGAACAATCTGGGCTTCTTCGATTCGATGAATACGTAACGGCGATAAGACTTCGGCCGTGTCATCGGCCGGTCTTGTCACCTGTTTTATTCATCGAAACGAAGCGCCATCAGCGTTTCGTCGAGATAATCGCCGTCGCCGTTTTTCGCTGAGCGCTCTTCGACGCCATAGGCGCGAAACCCCCATCGCTCGTAAAAGCGCAGCGCGCGAAAATTCGTCGAGACGACGGTAAGCGTGACGATCTCGACGCTGCCGCGCGCCTCGTCGATCAGTCTTTTCATGATCGCGTCGGCGGCGCCCGATCCGCGCGCGGCGGCCTTCACATACATGCCGTAGAGCAGCGCCTTGTGGCGTGTTTTCACGCCGTCGCTCCAAGCCAATCCGCCAACGCCAATCATTTGCGAGTCTTCTGCGTTGAACGCGCCGATGACAAAGTCACGCTGAAGGCGTGCGGCGACCGCGTCTGCCGCGATATGGGCTTCATCTTCCGGCGCGAAGCGAAAGGCGCGGGGCTCCAATGTAAAGCTCTCGAGACGCAATGCCTGAAAGCACCCCGCGTCCGAGCCGTTGAGCCGGCGACATATTGCTTGCGTTCGCATATGTCTTTGTGCCGGACAGTCCTTGCGAATTCCAGCGGCGAAGGAAATAAGCGGCGCGCATGTTCAAGGATTTCGCCAATGTGTGGACGATCGTCGGCCTGGCGCGCGATCTGAAGCGTGACACGCCGCTGGCGATGCGCGTCGCCGGCGAGCGCGTGGTCTTCTTCCGGGACGCTGGCGGCAAGGCCTGCGCGCTCATCGATCGATGTCCGCATCGCGGCGTCGCGCTCTCGCTCGGGCGAGTCGAGACGGGCGTCATCGAATGTCCCTTCCACGGCTGGCGTTTCGACGGCTCGGGCCGTAACTGCCACGTCCCCTGGAATCCCGAAGCCAAGCGCGAAAACTTGAGCGCCGTGGCCTTGCCGTGCCGCGAGTCCGGCGGTCTGCTGTGGCTCTACACGGGCGTCGATCCCATCGAAGAACCTTCGCCGTCTCAAACGCTTACGGCGCCTCAGGGCCTTGCGCTGTGCGCCCAATCGGTGGTCTGGAAGGCGCATTGGACGCGAGTCATGGAAAACATGCTCGACAGTCCGCATCTGCCTTTTGTGCACCGCAGCACGATCGGGCGCGATCTTTCCAAACATGTCGGCGCCGGCAAGTTGGAGATGACATTCGAGGAGAGGCCCTACGGCGGACGCATTTGCGCGAGCGTCGACGGCGCGCCCCGCGCTGGCAATATGGATTATCGTTTCCCCAATGTGATGGAGCTTTTCATCGACCCGCCGGGGAAGATTTTTCGGCTCATGGTCGCCTGCATCCCCGAAGACGCGCAGACGACCCGCCTTTGGCTCCTAACTGTGCGCAGTTTCGCGCGTGCGCCGCTGTTTGATTTCGGCTTCCGCTGGATGAACCGCAGAATCGCCCGCGAGGATCAGGCGATTGTTGAATCCTCTCTGCCGCCCGTGGTTCCGCCGGCCGGCGAGGAGGCGTCCGTGCGCACCGATGCGCCGACTTTGGCGTTTCGCAAGATTTATCGCGAGCGGCTGCTGGGAAGTTCCGTTTCCCCGCCGCCACGCCGCGAGTCCGTCGCGCCGTGATGTCGCGTGATACAATCTTTGCGCTGGGCACGGGGCCCGGACGCGCCGCCATCGCCGTCATCCGGATTTCGGGGCCGGGGGCCGGGGAGGCGGTCAAGGTGCTCGCCGGCAAGCTCCCGGCGCCGCGGCAGGCGAGCTTTGCGGTTCTGCGTGATCCAGAAACTAGGGAAATGCTTGATCGGGGGATTGCGCTGTTCTTTCCCGGTCCCGCGTCGTCAACGGGGGAGGATTACGCCGAGCTGCAGC
This sequence comes from Methylocystis rosea SV97, assembly GCF_000372845.1. Lineage (GTDB taxonomy): Bacteria > Pseudomonadota > Alphaproteobacteria > Rhizobiales > Beijerinckiaceae > Methylocystis > Methylocystis rosea. The sequence goes on along the minus strand of NZ_KB889963.1, from coordinate 628,136 downwards.
TCCATGGCGGCCGCGCGGTCGTCGAGGGCGCGCTCGCCGCTTTGCATCGGCTCTCCGGCCTGCGGCCGGCCGAACCGGGTGAATTCGCGCGCCGCAGCTTCGCCAATGGCAAGCTTGATCTCTCTCAAGCGGAAGCGCTTGCCGATCTCGTCGATGCGCAGACCGAGGCGCAGCGACGTCAGGCGCTGCGCGTGGCGGGCGGCGCTTTGCGCCGGAAGGTCGAGGACTGGCGGGCGTCGCTGGTGGAGTCGCTGGCGCTTGTCGAGGCCGAGCTCGACTTCAGCGACGAGGCGGATGTCGGGGTGTTTTCGCCGGCGCGGCTCGGCGCGCTGCTTTCGCCGCTTGCCGAGGACATGCGCGCGGCGTTGCAGCTCGCGCCAGCCTCGGAGCGCATGCGCGACGGCTTTCTCGTCATGATTCTCGGGCGGCCGAACGTCGGCAAATCGACCCTGATCAACGCGCTGACCCGGCGCGACCTGGCGATCGTCTCGCCGATCCCCGGCACGACAAGGGATATGATCGAGGCGCATCTCGATATTGGCGGATTGCCGGTCACGCTGATCGACACGGCGGGACTCCGCGAGGCGGCGGACGCGATCGAACGGATCGGCGTCGATCGGACGCTGGCGCGGGTCGAAACAGCCGATTTGGCGCTGTGGCTCTCGGATTCTGGGGAGGCGCCGCCGGCGCACGACGTCGAGACAATCCGCGTCGCGACCAAAACTGATCTGACGCCGGCGCATCAAGGCGCGATCGGCGTCTGCGCCTTGAGCGGAGAGGGGTTCGAGACGCTGGCTGCAGCGATTGAAGCGCGCGCCCGGGCGCGATTGGGCGACGGCGCGACGTCGCTGATCGTGCGCGAAAGGCATCGTCGCGCCTTGGAGCAAGCCGTTGAAAGCATTGAGGCTATCCTGGCTGGCGGAGAAGCGCTCGAGCTTCAGGCCGAGGAGTTACGCCGCGCCGGCGCCGCGCTCGGGCGGATTGTCGGCGCCGTCGATGTCGAAGAAATTCTCGACGCGGTTTTCTCGCGTTTTTGCATTGGCAAGTGATATGTTTCACGTGAAACAGGCCAGGCCATGACTTCCGGTATGAAGCAATTCGACGTCATTGTGATCGGCGGCGGCCACGCCGGCTGCGAGGCTGCGGCGGCAGCGGCGCGTCTGGGCGCCCGAACGGCGCTGGTGACTCAGAACCGCGCGAAAATCGGCGAAATGTCCTGCAATCCCGCAATTGGCGGGCTCGGCAAGGGCCAGCTGGTGCGGGAGATTGACGCGCTCGATGGACTGATGGGGCGGGTCGCTGACGCCGCCGGCATCCAGTTCCGCGTGCTGAATCGCTCCAAAGGCCCGGCGGTGCGCGGTCCACGCGCCCAGGCCGACCGCAAGCTCTATCGCACGGCGATGCAGGCCGCGCTCGACGAAACCGCAAATCTGGCCATCGTCGAAGCTTCGGTCGAAGATCTGGTGATGGAGGGCGAAGCCGTTCGTGGCGTCGTCACCGCCGAGGGCGAGATCAGGGCCGGGTCCGTCGTCGTCGCCACCGGCACCTTTCTCGGCGGCGTGATTCATATCGGCGATGAGCGCACGCCCGCTGGACGGATGGGCGACGCGCCGTCCAACGGACTGAGTCGACGATTGCGGGCGGCCGGCTTTGCGGTCGCGCGGCTCAAGACCGGCACGCCGCCGCGGCTCGACGGGCGCACGATCCGCTGGGAGGCTCTCGAGGTCCAATGGGGCGACCCGACGCCCGAGCCCTTCTCCTATCTGACGACGGTGATCGCGAACCGTCAAATCTCCTGCGGCGTCACCCGCACGACGCCGGCCGCGCATCGGATCATTCTCGACGATCTGCATCGCTCGCCCATGCGCACGGGGGCCATCTCCGGACCGGGACCGCGCTATTGCCCCTCGATCGAGGACAAGGTGACGCGTTTTGCCGACCGCGACGCCCACCAGATCTTTCTCGAACCCGAAGGGCTCGACGACGACACGGTCTATCCGAACGGCATTTCGACCTCGCTGCCGCTCGCGACCCAGCAGGCCTTCATCAACGCCATTCCTGGGCTCGAGAAGACCCGCATTCTGCGGCCGGGCTATGCGATTGAATATGACTATGTCGATCCGCGCGAACTCTCGGCGACCCTCGAAACCAAGCGTTTTCGCGGTCTTTTCTTCGCGGGGCAGCTCAACGGCACCACCGGCTATGAAGAGGCTGCGGCGCAAGGGATTCTGGCCGGGATCAATGCGGCGCGCTACGCCGCCGGAACGGCTGCGATCGTCCTCGATCGCGCCGAAGCCTATCTCGGGGTGATGGTCGACGATCTCGTCACGCGGGGGATCAGCGAGCCATATCGCATGTTCACCTCGCGCGCCGAATATCGCCTGTCGCTGCGCGCCGACAACGCCGATGAGCGCCTAACGCCGCGCGGGATCGAAATCGGCTGCGTCGGCGCTGACCGGGCGTCGCATCACGCGATTCGCGCGGCCAGCCTCGAAGCTGCGCGCAACATGCTGCAAACGCGCGAATTGACCTCGGCGGCGGCGCGCCGGCACGGCCTGCCGGTCAATCAGGACGGGCTGCGCCGCAGCGCCTATGCGCTGCTGTCCTTTCCGGACATCACACTGGCGCGCTTGGCGCCGATCTGGCCAGAGTTGAGCGGAATTGACGCCGATACTGCCGAACGCTTGGAGACGGAGGCCCGCTACGCCGTTTATCTCGACCGCCAGCAGGCCGATATCGACGCGTATCGACGCGACGAGCGCCTGGCGCTGCCGGATGGGCTGGACTATGCGGCAATCGCCGGGCTCTCTGCGGAATTGCGCGGAAAATTGAGCTATCTGCGGCCGCGCACGATCGGCCAGGCGCAGCGGATCGACGGCATGACGCCTTCGGCGTTGACGCTGCTGGCGGCTCGGGCGCGCCGCGCGTGAGAGATAGATCTTGCCGTGAAGAGGCGCTCGGGCTCTTCCCGGAACTCAAACCTATCCAAGCGGAGCTTGAGATCTACGAAGCCCTGCTGCGTCGCTGGCAGGCGAAGATCAATCTCGTCTCCGCGGCGACGCTCGACGATACGTGGTCGAGGCATTTCGCCGATTCGGCGCAGGTTCACGCCGCCGCGCCTCACGTCAGGCGTTGGGCGGACCTGGGGTCAGGCGCAGGCTTTCCCGGGCTGATGACCGCGCTCTTGTTGAAGTCCACGCCCGATGCCGTGGTTCACCTGATTGAAAGCGACCAGCGTAAGGCTGGATTCCTCCGCGCTGTTTCACGTGAAACAGGAGCGCCGGTGGTCATTCATGCGGGGCGAATCGAAAGCGTTCTGCCCAATCTGGCCGAAATTGGCGGCGTCAGCGCACGCGCCCTCGCGCCGCTCTCCCGTCTCGTGCAGCTTGCCGAGGCGCCGTTAGAAAAAGGCGCCGTTGGGGTGTTTTTAAAGGGGGAAGAGTGGCGAGACGAATTGACCGCGGTTAAGGCGCTCGGTAGCTTGAGTTGCGAATCGGTGGACAGCCGCACCCGCAAGGGCGCGCGCGTCGTCGTCGTCAAGCACAAGGTTTCCCCATTGTGACCGCTTCCTCTTCGCCGCGCATTTTTGTGCTGGCCAATCAAAAGGGCGGCGTGGGCAAGACGACCACCGCCATCAATCTCGGCACGGCGCTGGCGGCGGTCGGCGAGGAAGTTCTCGTCATCGACCTCGATCCGCAAGGCAATGCGTCGACCGGCCTTGGCGTCGACCGTCACCAACGAACGATTTCCACCTATGACGTGCTGCTCGGCGAATCGAGCCTCGCCGACGCGATCATCGCCACGGCCGTGCCGCGCCTCTCGATCGCGCCGTCGACTCTCGATTTGCTCGGGGTCGAGCTTGAAATCGCCAATGACAAGGATCGCGCCTACAGGTTGAAGCGCGCCTTCGCCGAGCTGGCGGCCGACCACGATGTTGAGCGGCGCTACAGCTACATTCTGATCGATTGCCCGCCGTCGCTTAATCTCTTGACTATCAATGCGTTAGCGAGCAGCGACGCCGTCGTTGTGCCGCTGCAGTGCGAATTCTTCGCGCTGGAAGGCCTGTCTCAGCTCCTCTCGACTGTCGAACAGGTTCGGCAGACACTCAACCACAAGTTGTCCATCCACGGCGTCGTCCTGACGATGTATGACCCCCGCAACAATCTCGCCAATCAGGTCGTCGCCGACGTGCGGCGTTTCATGGGCGAGAAGGTCTATCAAACGATGATCCCGCGCAACGTCAGGGTCTCGGAGGCGCCTTCACATGGCAAGCCGGTGCTGCTCTATGACCTCAAATGCGCGGGCAGTCAGGCCTATCTGAAGCTCGCCTCGGAAGTGATCCAGCGCGAGAAGCGGTTGCGCGCGGCCTAAGAGTCAAGCAGCCGAGATCAAGCAGCCCGAGAGCCAAGCGGTCCTAGAACCAAGAAGGAGCTTCATGATGGCGGATGATTCGCGGCGCCGGCTGGGCCGGGGATTGGCGGCGCTTCTCGGCGACGCCGCCGCGGACGCCGCCCCGGCCGAGCGGCCGCGCGGTCCGCGAACGGCGCCGATCGAGTTCTTGCGCCCGAATCCGCGCAATCCGCGTATCTCCTTTCGCGAGGAGGATCTGGCCGAACTGACAGCTTCGATCCGCGAGAAGGGCGTGATCCAGCCCATCATCGTGCGCGTCATCGTCGGCGTCGCCGACGCCTATGAAATCATCGCGGGCGAGCGGCGCTGGCGCGCAGCGCAGATGGCAGGTCTTTCCGACGTGCCGGTCGTCATCCATGAGGCGAACGACAAGGAAGCGCTCGAACTCGCGATCATCGAGAATGTGCAGCGCGCCGACCTCAACGCGATCGAGGAGGCAAAAGGCTATGAGCGGCTCGGCGCCGAGTTTGGATATTCCCACGGCGAAATCGCGAAAATCATCGGCAAGAGCCGGTCTCACATCGCCAATACGATTCGTCTGCTCGCTTTGCCGGAGGACGCGAAACGGCTGGTGGGCGAGGGCGCGATTTCGGCCGGCCACGCACGCGCGCTTCTCGCCGTGGCGGACCCCAGCGCGGTGGCGCGCCGCATTGTCGAAAAAGGGTTGACGGTTCGCGACGTGGAGCGACTGGCGAAGGACCACGCCTTGAATGCTCGCCCGTCGAAGAGCGCCGCCGCTCGCCCCGCCAAGGACGCCGATACGCGCGCGATCGAAAGGACCTTGAGCGATGCGCTCGGGATGCGTATCGAACTTCGTTCGAATGGTGAGAGCGGCGAACTTCGGATTCGCTACGAATCCTTGGAGCAACTCGACTCGATTTGTCGGCTGCTGACCCAGTAGCTTTCCTCTTGGTCACAACGTCGACGGCGTGGTCAGAATAGATGGCGCCGTCTTTTTCTGCGCCAATGGCGCTCCGCCATGCGCAGCGCGGCTTTCCTCGATCGCTGTTGGCGCGCCTTCTCAGCGATGCCACGTGAACAAAAAACCCCCGGCGTGAGCCGGGGGTTTTTGTATCTGAAACCGACCCGCAAGGGCCGGTTTCACGTGATTGCTAACCTTAGAACAGCGGCGACAGGAGGCTGCCGCCGAAGCGATAGGTGAGGCCCGCCGAGATGACCACCGGATTGATCGGCAGAGACACCTTGACCGGGATGTAGACCGCTCCCAGCGCCGGCGCTTGCGGCAGAAAAGCGACGACGGTGGAGTGAACCATCGGGTGCAGCCCGATATATTTGAAGTCGACGTTCACGCCCCAATGATCGTTCAGCATATAGTCGAAGCCGATCTGTCCCACCGGGCCCCACGAGGGCGCGACCGTGGCGTATTGGAAGGTGCTGCGGACTCCGCCCAGACCCAGGGTGCTAAGCGCCGAGCCAGGGGCGAAAGGAATCGACCAGGTGTCGTTGTTGACGCGGGTGTTCCAGAAGGTGGTGAAGTTCACGCCGACGCCGATGTAGGGCTGGAAAGCGCCGAAATTGGTGACGTGATATTGCGCCATGATGGACGGCGGGAACAGCCAGGCGCGGGCGAAGTCGCTGGAGATTGTGCCGGTGCCCTGGATATGATGGGGCGCGACGCAGCAAATCGCTTCGATCGCCCAGTTCTTAGTGAGGTAATAGGCCACGTCGAGCATTGGGATGATGGCCGACGAGGTATTGGTGCTCGCGCCGGCAATGACGCCATTATAGCCGGTCAGCCCCGAGAGCCGACCAATGGAGCCCAAGCCGGGATATCCGGAGCCCGAGTCGTAGACCGTGCCATGGCCGTTGAGCGGAATGACGCCGGCAACCTTCAGGCGCACCTGAAACGGCTGGTAGCTGTCGACGAAGGCCGGCGGCGGTCCCTTGATGGAGGGTAGAGCGCCGCCCGCGCTCAAAGGCGCTGCGACCGCGAAGGGATCGAAGTGCCAGTTGATGCCCGCGCGAACGACTTGAAAGCGCGTCGGCGAGCTATGCGTCGCGGCGAAAACAGGAGATGTGGGGCCGATCAGGGCCGGGACGCCGCCGTTGAGCGGCACGGAATTGGCGGACGTCGAGCCGAGATCGACATAGAGATATTCGGCCTTGAGCGACCATGACGGGAACATGGACGGCGACCATTCGACGCCGCCGCCCGCGGTCCAGCCGGTTTTGGTGTTGTCGTAATAGCCGTTGCCGATGCCGCTTATTCCCAGATTGAGAAAATTATCGGCGAACCCCACATTGTTGACGACTTGGCCATAGGCGAAACCGCCCGTGCCATAGATCATCAGATTCGGTATCGAAATCGGAGTGAAGCCGACCCGTCCGCGCACAGTGCCGAACCAGTCGACGTTCTTCGTCGAATTCATGCTCTGCAGGTGGCCTCCGGCGGCGTCGGACCGCCCGAGGGTCGACCGGCTGTGGGAGACCGCATCGGTGGCTTGGATGTCGGCCTCGGCGCCGAGGACGAGCCATGGGTTGAACTGATAATTGTAGCCGAGCTGTGCGCCGCCGGCGATGCCGTGCAGATCTTGCCCGACGCTCCAGGTGGAGCCAAGGGGCGCTAGCGGAGCCGCCCCAACGACCGGAATGCCGGAGAGATAGCCCAGGCCGCCCGTTTCCCGAGTGGTGTCGCCGAAGGCGTAACCGATGTTGACGCCCCCGTAGAGGCCCGTCCAGGTGAAGGCCGGCGGCAGCGGCGGCGGCGGCGCTTTATACCTGGGCAGGTCGGCGGCCTGGGCGGCGGCGCCCACGCTCCCGACCAAAAGTGCGGCTAACGCGCCGCGAACAAAATTCTTCATCGGAACCCCCGGATTAAATTCTGCGGTAGACGGTCGACGACGAAGGCGCCGAAGTCCCGTTCACGTTGCTATAAATTTTTGGTAATGCAACTAACTCTGATGCAAAATTAGGCTGTGGCATGCTCATTCTTGGCCGCTGTGGCTATCAGGCAACAATCCCCTGAGATTCATGTGGGATAGCGAACATAGCTTTGCTGCAGGCGCTGCCATGCACAGCGTCTTAGATGCGATTTTAGGCGTGTGCGCGGCTTGCCGCGCCAGACGGCGCACAGTATTCCTTGCGCCGCCGCAGCGCGGCGAAGACGCGCGAAGAGCCGCCGAGATTTTCACGTCAATGCGAGGTTAAGTGAGCGCGACCGAACCCGCCGTTACGCCGGAGCTCGCCGCCGCTCATGGCCTCAAGCCCGATGAATATGCGCGCATCCTGACTCTCATCGGCCGCACGCCGAGCTTCACCGAACTCGGCATATTTTCGGCGATGTGGAACGAACACTGTTCCTACAAATCGTCGCGCGTGCATCTGCGCAAGCTTCCGACCAAAGCGCCCTGGGTGATTCGCGGTCCGGGCGAGAACGCCGGCGTCATCGACATCGGCGATGGCGACGCCTGCGTCTTCAAGATGGAGAGTCACAACCATCCGTCCTTTATCGAACCCTATCAAGGCGCGGCGACGGGCGTCGGCGGCATCCTTCGCGATGTGTTCACGATGGGGGCGCGGCCGATCGCCTGCTTGAACCTGCTGCGCTTCGGTCGCCCGTCGCATCCCAAGACGCGGCGGCTCGTCGCCGGGGTCGTCGCCGGCGTCGGCGGCTATGGCAACAGTTTCGGCGTGCCGACGGTTGGCGGCTCGACGGAATTCGACGCCTCCTACGACGGCAATATTCTCGTCAACGCCATGGCGGTCGGGCTTGCCCGCACAGACTCGATCTTCTACTCGGCCGCCGCCGGCGTCGGGAATCCGATCGTTTATCTTGGCTCCAAGACCGGCCGCGACGGCATCCACGGCGCCACCATGGCTTCGGCGTCCTTCGAGGAGGACGCCGAGGAAAAGCGCCCCACCGTGCAGGTCGGCGATCCTTTTTCGGAGAAGCTGCTGCTCGAGGCTTGCCTGGAGCTGATGGCGTCGGGCGCGGTCATCGCCATCCAGGATATGGGCGCCGCCGGACTGACATCTTCGGCGGTGGAGATGGGCGCCAAGGGCAATCTCGGCATCGAGCTCGACCTCGACGCCGTTCCATGCCGCGAAGAGGGCATGACCGCCTATGAAATGATGCTCTCGGAGAGCCAGGAGCGCATGCTCATGGTTCTCAAGCCCGAACTTGAAGCGCAGGCCGAGGCGATCTTCGAAAAATGGGGGCTCGACTTCGCGATCATCGGCAGTACGACTGACACGCTGCGCTTCGTCGTCAAGCACAGGGGCGAGGTGAAGGTCGATCTGCCGATCAAGGAATTGGGCGACGAGGCGCCGCTCTATGACCGTCCCTGGACGCAAACGCCGACACAGCCGGCGCTCGATGCGGCGTCGATCAAACCGCCCCTGTCGAACCGCGACGCGCTGCTGAAGCTGCTCGCGACGCCGAATCTCTGCTCGAAGCGCTGGGTCTGGGAGCAGTATGATCACCTCATTCTCGGCAATAGCGTGCGGCCGCCCGGCGGCGACGCCGCCGTGGTCAGGGTGGAGGAGGGACCGAAAGGCCTGGCCCTAACCACCGACGTCACGGCGCGCTATTGCGCCGCCGACCCTTACGAGGGCGGCAAGCAGGCGGTCGCCGAAAGCTGGCGCAACATCACCGTGCGCGGCGCGACGCCGCTGGCGCTCACCGACAATCTGAATTTCGGCAATCCCGAGCGGCCAGAATACATGGGCCAGTTCGTCGGCTGCCTGGAGGGAATCGGCGAAGCCGCGCGGGCGCTGGATTTCCCCATCGTTTCCGGGAATGTCTCGCTCTACAACGAGACGCAGGGCGCCGGCATTCTGCCCACCCCGGCGATCGGCGGGGTCGGACTCATCGCCGACGTCGCCAAGGCGGCGCAAACCGGCTTCGCCAGAGACGGCGATGGAATCCTGCTCATCGGCGAGACGAAGGGCTGGCTCGGCCAGTCAGCCTATGCGCATGACCTTTGCGGGCGCACGGAGGGCGCTCCGCCGCCGGTCGATCTTGCCGCCGAGCGCCGGAACGGCGACTTCCTTCGGGGACTGATTCTTTCCGGGCGCGCCAGCGCGGCGCATGATCTCTCGGATGGCGGTCTCGCCGTCGCGCTCGCGGAAATGGCGCTCTCCGGCGACATGGGCGCCGAAATCGCGGCGCTCCCATCGGGCCCTGGGCACGCGACGCTGTTTGGGGAAGATCAGGCGCGCTATCTCGTCACCATCCCGCAGGGCGAGAACGCCGTAGAGGTGGTCCGAGAGGGCGCGGCGGCGGGCGTGCCCATTCTGGCGATCGGCCGCGTCGGCGGCGACGCCTTGATCCTGCCCGGCGAGGCGCCGATATTGCTGACCGAGCTGCGCAAGGCGCATGAAGCCCCGCTGCCGGCCTTCATGGCCGGAGATGACAACGCGCTTTCGTGCGCTTTCTCGACACAGGTGTCATAAAATGCCCATGCCCTCCGCTGAAATCGAGCGTCTCATCAAGTCCGCCATACCCGACGCGCAGGTGGAGCTGACCGCGCTCGTCAACGATGACGATCATTGGGCGGCGACGGTCGTCTCCGAAAGCTTCCGCGGGCTCACCCGCGTCAAGCAGCACCAGATGGTCAACGCCGCGTTCGGCGACCGGCTCGGCGGCGAATTGCATGCGCTGCAGCTGACGACGCGCGCGCCCTAATCTCTCTCCTCAACCGGCGCCTTGAACGCCGCAAGAAAGGCAAATGACAATGTCCGAAGACGCCAACTCCCGCATCAAAAGCGAAATTGAATCCTCCGACGTCGTGCTCTTCATGAAGGGAACGCCGCAGGCGCCGCAATGTGGCTTCTCCATGCAGGTGGTGCAGATCCTCAACCACCTCGGCGTGCCCTATAAGGCCATCAACGTGCTCGCCGACGGCGCGATACGTGACGGCATCAAAGCCTATTCCAATTGGCCGACGATCCCGCAGCTCTACGTGAAGAATGAATTCATCGGCGGCTGCGACATCGCCAAGGAAATGTTCCAGAGCGGCGAACTCGTCGCTCTGCTCGACAAAGAAGGCGTTCCTCATGCCCCGGCGGGCAAGGCCTAAGCCTTATCGCCGTCTAGCATTTTTGTGCGCGTCGCTCTCTGAGCGGCGCGCATTTGTTTTATCGATAGATCGGCGAGACCGCATGATTGCTGCATCGCACACGGGCGTCAGAAGGGTGAAGTAGCTTACACTTTATTATGACAAACAGATGAAGGATTCTCTTCTCCACAGGGGCGCCCGGGCATCCCGCCCGCAAGCGCAGTTCGGGATGGAGAATACGATGTCCTTTAAACTCGTCTTTGCCGCTGCGGCGCTCGGGGTCGCACTTTCTGCGGGCTCTGCCTTCGCATATGAGCGGCACTATAATTTCCGCGAGGTTTGGGGCGACGCGGTGCGCGAACACGGGCGCGATGAAGCCTTGAGCGCGACGCCGCGCGACGTCATGCGACACTATCCGCGTCAGCTGACTGAGGACGGACCACACGATCCGAGCGGCACGATCATTCTCGAAGGCGCTCAGTAGCCGAACTGTCAAGAAAAAGCTCCGGCGCGGCTCCAAAGGACCGCCGGAGCTTCTTTTTTCACTGCGCGATGGCGCCGGAAGCGACCGGCGCGGCACATTAAAAAAATAAAACGTTTTTTGCGGCGCATTACGGAAGCTGCGGCAGGAAGATTTCTATCACCGTGAGCGATAGCTCACCCCGCCGAATCCATAGGTTAAGTCTATGTATCGTAACAGCCGGGCGGTTTGATTTCGTGCCGCGTCTGCGGCACAGTCGCTCATGACCAAGCAGCGCCAGCGCAATTTCCGGTCCGGCGCCCGCGACTGCCACGAGGGCAGCCAAGAGCCGTGACGCTCGCTCCCATCGCCCTCACTCAAGGCGACCCTTCAGGCATCGGGCCGGAGCTCGCGCTCATGGCCTATGTCCTGCGTGAATCACGCGATCTGCCGCCGTTTTTCTTGCTCAGCCCTCCGGCCTTTATCGCCCAGGTCGCGGCCACTCTCGCACTCGAAATCCAGATTGAAAGCACAACGGCGGCGCAGGCCCGCGATGTCTTCTCGCGCGCGCTGCCTGTCGTCGACACGGGGCGTCATGTCGTCGCCGGCGCGCCCGGCCGTCCTGATCGTCAAGACGCTCAATCAACGATTGTCTCCATCGAGCAGGCGGTGGAGTGCGTCGCAAAAGGTGAAGCGCGCGCGGTCGTCACCAATCCGATCGCGAAATCGGTTCTCTATGAAGCGGGATTCAAACATCCCGGGCACACCGAGTTTTTGGCGGAACTCGCGCATCGCCATTATGGCGGCGATTACCGCGCGGTGATGATGCTGTGGTCGGAGGAACTTGCCGTCGTTCCGATCACGATTCACATTCCGCTCGCCAGCGCCTCGAAAAACCTGACGCGCGAACTGATCGTCGAAACGGGAGAAATTGTGGCGCACGATCTGCGCGCGCGTTTTCACATCAGTGACCCGCGCCTCGCTTTCGCCGGCCTCAATCCTCATGCGGGCGAAGAGGGCGCGCTTGGCCGCGAGGAGATTGACACTATCGCGCCCGCGATCGCGCAATTGCGCGCGCGCGGCGTCAATGCGTCTGGACCTTTTCCCGCTGACACGATGTTCCACGAATCCGCTCGCGCGAAATATGACGTCGCGCTGTGTCCGACGCATGATCAGGCGCTCATTCCGATCAAGACGCTCGCCTTTGACCGCGGCGTGAATGTAACGCTCGGCCTTCCCTTCGTGCGCACGTCGCCAGATCATGGAACGGCGTTCGACATCGCCGGCAAAGGAATCGCCGATCCGACGAGTTTGATCGAAGCGATCAAACTTGCAGGACGAATCAGTTAAGTGGCCGACGCGCTGCCGCCGCTGCGAGAGGTCGTCGCCCGTTACGGACTCGACGCAAAAAGATCGCTTGGACAGAACTTTCTGTTCGATCTCAATCTCACCGCGCGCATCGCCCGCGCCGCCGGACCTTTCGATGACACGATCATCGTCGAGATCGGGCCCGGTCCCGGCGGGCTGACGCGCGCGCTGCTCGAGCAAGGCGCGCGAGTCATCGCCGTCGAACGCGATCCTCGTTGTTTGCCGGCGCTCGAAGAGATTGCAGCGTATTATCCAGGCCGGCTGACGATCGTCGAAGGCGATGCGCTGGAGACAGACATTGCAGCGCTCGTGCGGACTCACGCGCCTGTCATTCCCGACGCTCGTGAAACGAGCGATCGGGAATCCAGGGCAGATTCCGAAAAAAATGCCAATTCCCCGCTCGACCTTCGGCCCGTCGGGAATGACAACGGAGCTTCTGCGCGCATCTGCGCCAACCTTCCGTATAACGTCGCCACGGCGCTGCTGACGCGGTGGATCGCAGCGGAACCCTGGCCCTCGGTCTTCGATCGCTATGTGCTGATGTTTCAAAAAGAGGTCGCGCTGCGCATTGTCGCGACGCCGAAAGAGCGCGCCGATTATGGTCGGCTCGCGGTGCTGTGCGGCTGGCGCACGAAAGCGCGCATTCTCTTCGATGTGTCGCCCGCCGCCTTCACGCCGCCACCGAAAGTGACCTCTTCCGTCATTGAGCTGACGCCAAATCCCACGCCGCTTCACTGCGATCCACGCGCGTTGTCGCGCGTCTCGCAAGCCGCCTTCGGACAGCGCCGCAAGATGTTGCGGCAAAGTTTGAAGTCGCTTGGCGTCGACGCGTCGGCGCTGCTCGTGGCGGCCGGAATAGACGAAACCAAACGCGCGGAAGAAATCGACGTCGTGGGCTTCGTCGCTCTGGCCAATGCGCTTTTGGCTCAGTGACGCTTGCGCAGATCGTCTCGCAGCACGACGGCGTTGTTCATCGATTCATCGCGCGCCGCATAGAGCAATGTGACGCGGCCCTTGCGCGTCAATGCGCGAAGCGCCTCGACCTGCGGCTGCGCCTCGGGCGCGGCAAGTTCGGCGCGATAGCGCTTCTGGAATTCTTCCCACCGCTCAGGTCTATGGTCGAACCAGCGCCGCAGCGTATTGCTTGGCGCAACGTCCTTCGCCCAGAGATCAAGGTCCGCCTTGTCCTTGCGCAGCCCGCGCGGCCAAAGCCGATCGACGAGCACGCGGGTTCCGTCTTCCGCTTCGGCTTGCTCATAAACGCGCTTGAGAGCAATAGGCGCCATGGTGACGAGATAGCGCGCCGCGCGCGAAGAGCTATTCGCTCAAAAGCTTGGCGACGAATTGCTCGATTTCCTTATCGCGCCTTGGCCGTCTCTGCCGTTCGGCGCGCAGGATCGCGATCAGATCGTCGAAGGCGCGCTGCAGATCGTCGTTGACGATCACATAGTCGTAATCTTTCCATCGCGCGATTTCCTTTCGCGCATTCTCCAGCCGCCGCGCCATCGCCTCGCGCGAATCCTCAGCGCGCCGTTCAAGTCGGGCGCGCAGTTCATCCATCGACGGCGGCAGGATGAAGACAGTGACGGCGTCAGCGCCCATCTTCTCGCGCACCTGGCGCGTGCCCTGATAATCAATGTCGAACAGGCAGTCGCGGCCTTGCGCAAGAATGTCTTCGACCGGCCCGCGCGGCGTGCCGTAAAAATTGCCGTGAACCTCGGCCCATTCCAAAAGTTCGCCGGCTTCGCGCATGGCGGCGAATCGACGCTCGGGGATGAAGCTGTAGTGGATGCCGTCGACTTCGCTCGAACGTCTTGTGCGCGTCGTCACCGAAATCGACAGCGTCAGATCGAGATCGCGGTCCTGCAGCAGCATCCGCGTTAGCGTCGTCTTGCCCGCGCCGGAGGGCGAGGAAAGGATGAGGACAATGCCGCGGCGGCTGGATGGAGTTGGAAGCATGACTTTTCGAGAGCGAGTAGCCAATAGTGAGTAGCGAGTTAGCGAGTAGCGGCCGCGCTGTCCACTCGCGCTCACTCGATGTTCTGAACCTGTTCGCGCAACTGCTCGACCTCGATCTTCAGTTCAAGCCCGATGGCGGAGAGTCCGGCGTCGTTCGATTTGGCGCACAGCGTGTTGGTCTCACGGCCAAGCTCCTGCGCCAGAAAATCCAGACGACGGCCGATCGGCCCTCCCGCAGCGAGCAGTTTGGAGGCGCTGTCGACATGCGCCTTCAGGCGGTCGAGCTCCTCGCGAATGTCGGCTCGAACCGCAAGCAGCGCCGCCTCCTGATGCAGCCGCGCCGGATCGAGGGAGTCGGCGTTCTCCATGAGGCGTGCGAGCTGCTGCTTCAGCCGCGCGCGAATCGCTTCAGGCTGGCGCGCCGGCGCGGCGTCGGCCTGCGCGGCGAGGATCGATATGCGCTCGAGCCGCTGATGAAGAACCGCCGCCAGAGCGCCGCCCTCCGCCGTGCGCGAGGCGATCAGCGCGTCAAGCGCTTCATCCAGCGATCCGAGAATCTGCGCGTCGAGTTCGGCGCGATCGGCGTCGGACAGTTCCGGCTCGACGATCTCGACGACGCCGCGCACCGCGAGCAGACCATCGAGCGTCGCGGGTCCGACATTGGCGGGCGGCGGGCGTTCGGAAAGCACGGCGAGAAGGGCGTCGAGAGCGGCCCGGTTGACGCGGGCGACCTGGCTTTCGTCCTCGCGCTTTGCGACAAGATTGGCGAAGACCGCCCCTCGCGCGAGCCGCGCGGCGATTTTTTCCCGCGCCTTGATCTCCACGAAGTCGAAATCGGGCGGGGCGCGCAGACGCAGGTCCAGCCCCTTGGCGTTGACGCTCTTGATCTCCCACGCATAGCGAAAGGCGACGACGGCGCCTTGAACGCGGGCGAATCCCGTCATGCTGTGAATGCTCATTTGCGGCGGCGACTCCGAGACGGCGAATCGGCGTGAGGCCGAGTTGCGCCGCGCCTGACTATCGCCGCGTCGGCCTTACCGCAAATCGCTCGTCACAGGGACCGTCTTAGCTGAGGTGAGATCCCAGCTCTTGTCGCGCAGCGGGTCGAGCGGCGTGCCTTCTGAGGCGTCGAAGGCGCGCGGACGATAGGGCCGACCGTCCGTCGCGGCCAAAGCCGCGGCGCCCGCCGGCGGCGCGGCGTCCTGGGCGAGTCGTCCGCCGAGCGCTTCGCCGGGAAGCTCGTCGGAGCCTGCCGCAAGGCCGAGACGCGCCGCGCGGGCCCTCTGTTCGGCGCGCTGCGCCGGCGAGACCGGATAGGCGGCGATCTCGCCGCCATCGTCAGGCTGAGCGTCCGGACTTTCGCTCGCGATCGTCGTCATATCCGGATTGAGCCGCTCCTCCTCCGCACGGGGCGGCGCCGGGCGGCCGGCGAGAAGCATCGGGTCAAATAACGTCTTGGCGCGCAGCTGCACGGATTCCTCGGTAAAGAAGGGTCGCGCCGGCCTCAGGGCGGCATATTCAGCCGCCTGGACCTGCGCGCGGTCGCCATGGCCGCCGAGGAAAAAATCGGCTTCGGCGTAAGAAAATTTGCCGAGCCGGTGAGTCGGGCCGTCATCGGGCGCCATGGCCCGGTTCGGCGGAAAGTCTTCGTGACTGTCAGCAAGCGTGACGAGACGTCCGATAGGCGCCTGCGTGCGCTTGTCGGGCTTGGGCGCAGCCGGCGCGGGAACGCCGGGCGTGCCGCGATCAACCGCGCCGTCGGTCTTTTCCTTCTCCAGTCGCCGCCAGTTCTGGACGTTGCGCGAATGCTGGTCGAGCGATTCGGAGAAGACATGGCCGCCCGTGCCGTCGGCGACAAAATAGAGATCGCGCGTCGGCGCCGGATGCGCGGCGGCTTCAAGCGCCGCCCGGCCGGGATTGGCGATCGGTCCCGGCGGAAGACCGTCGATGGCGTATGTGTTGTAAGGCGTCCACTTCTCGATCTCGCTGCGCATGATCGGCCGGCCGAGCGTCGCCTTTCCGCCGACGAGGCCGTAGATGATCGTCGGATCAGACTGAAGGCGCATGCCTTTGCGCAGCCGATTGACGAAGACGGCGGCGACGCGCGGCCGCTCCTCGTTCTTGCCCGTCTCTTTTTCGACGATCGACGCGAGCGTCACCAGTTCGTAAGGCGTGCGCAACGGCAGGTCCGGCGATCGCTTCGCCCAGATCGCGTCGAGCGTCTTGCGTTGGTCTTCCTGCATCTTCCCGAGGAGACGCGCCCGAGGGTAGCCGCGCGGGTATTTGTAGGTCTCGGGCAGCAGAGCGCCTTCCTTTGGCAAGTCGACGATATCGCCCACCAGCAGTTCGGCCTCTTTCAGCTTTTGCACAATTTGTTCTGAAGTCAGGCCTTCCGGAATGGTCACGCTGTGCATGATCTGGCGGCCGGAGGCGATCTGATCGATCACGTCGCGAACGCTGATGTTTTTCTTAAATGCGTATTCGCCGGGCTTCAGCTTGCCAAGCTTGCCTTCGAGAACGATCCCGAGCTGCATGAGCGTCGAATTGGCGATGACGCCTTCGCGCTCGAGTTGAGAGATGATCTCAAGCAAGTCGCTGCGCGGCGGAATATAGACGACCTTGTCGGCCGCGAGCGGTCCGGGTTCTTTCAGCTTGTGCATGGCGGCGATGACGCCGAAGACGCCGGCGACCAGCGCGACGAGCACAAAACTCAGGAAGCCGCTCGCCACGGAAAGCGTTCCCTCGCGACGCTTACGCTTTTTCGGCGTGGGCGCAGCCTTGGGCGTGGGCGCAGCCTTGGGCGCGGTCTGCGATTGCAAATCCTGTTTGGCGCTGGGCTCGACGCGCCGTCGGAATATGCCGGCGCCCGCCGCAGCGGCGCCCGGCTTTGCCGTCGAGGACGGGCCGGCAGGTCCGAGCGCTGGCGCTTCAGCTGCGGGCGGCTGCGGCGCGGTCGAAGGCGCTGGAGCTGGCGATGCGGGTCCCGCCGGCGGCGCTGGAGACATTTTTGCGGTTTCGCCAGCAGGCGCGACGTAGCCGGTCGGCGCGGCCGCTTGCGCCAATGGGGGTGGCGGCGCTGCGGGGGCGGGAGCTGCCTGCGAAAGGGGCGCTTCGACCTTCGCCGCGACGGGCGGCTGTGGCGCTGGCGGCGGAACGATGGGTGGGAAGGGCGCTGTAGGAACCGTCGTGACGATGTCAGACGCTGACGGGGCGGAAATTATCGGAGCATCTGGCAGAGGCCCTTCGGCCTTCGCCGCAAGGGGCGGCTGCGGCGCTGGCGGGGGAACCACGGCGGGTTGGATGGGCGCCGCCGGAACCGGAGTGGCGATGTCAGCCACTGGCGGCGCGGGAGCCTTCGGCGGCTCGGGCGGAGGCGCCTCGACCTTCGCCGCGATGGGCGGCTGGGGCGCTGGCGGGGGAACCACGGCGGGTTGAAGGGGCGGCGCCGGAATCGGCGTGGCGATGGCAGCCGCAGGCGGCGCGGGAGCCTTCGGCGGCTCGGGCGGAGGCGCCTCGACCTTCGCCGCGATGGGCGGCTGCGGCGCTGGCGCAGACGCAACCGTGGCGGGCTCTTTGACCGGCGCGGCGTCAGGCGGCGCAATGTCTATCGGCGGCGCGCCAGAATCCTCTGGGGGCGCGGTCAAGCTCGGTTGAACTGTGAGGTCTTCGCGCTGCAGCGCGGCGGATTCGGCGTTTTCGGCAGAGGTCGGCGCGCTTGGCGCCGCCGCTGCGGCGTCTGTTGGCTTTTCGGGCGCGCCTTTATTGTCCGGTTCGCTCATCGCACCACGCCCATCAAACGCTCGAAGATTTCACGCCGATTATCGCCGAGGACTTACACTATGCCTCATTGTGGCGAATTCAGGAATGCGCCGCTTCGGTTCGCAGGCTCCGGCGCATCGAGCGATAGACGTTCGAATGCGCCGGTTGAGCGCCCCTGCTCAGGAGGCGCGGCGAAACAGCAGCGAGGCGTTCGTGCCGCCGAAACCGAAGGAATTCGACAAAGCGATATTGATTTCCTTCTCGCGGGCTTTGTGCGGCACGAGGTCGATCGTCGTTGCAACCGAGGGATTGTCGAGGTTGCGCGTCGGCGGCGCGACATTCGCCTGCATCGCCAGGATCGAATAGATCGCTTCGACGGCGCCGGCGGCGCCGAGCAGATGGCCAATCGCGGATTTCGTCGATGACATGGCGAGCTTAGGTTCGACATTGCCAAGAAGACGTTCGACGGCTTTGAGTTCGATCTCGTCGCCGAGCGGCGTCGACGTGCCGTGCGCGTTCACGTAATCGATGTCGGTGACGGAAATGCCGGCGCGCTTCAGCGCCGCCTTCATGCAGCGATAGGCGCCGTCGCCATCGGGCGCCGGCGCGGTGATATGATAGGCGTCGCCCGACATGCCGTAGCCGATAAGTTCGGCGTAGATTTTCGCGCCACGCGCCTTGGCGTGCTCATATTCCTCAAGCACGACGCAGCCAGCGCCTTCGCCAAGCACGAAGCCGTCGCGGTCCTTGTCATAGGGCCGCGAGGCGGCTTCAGGACGATCGTTGAAGCCGGTCGACAGTGCGCGGCACGCGGCGAAGCCAGCGACGCCGATGCGATTGACGGGCGATTCGGCGCCGCCGGCGACCATCACGTCGGCGTCGCCCACTGCGATGATGCGTCCGGCATCGCCGATGGCGTGCGTGCCGGTGGCGCAGGCTGTCACCACCGCATGATTCGGGCCCTTCAGGCCGTGCATGATGGAGACATAGCCCGCCACGAGATTGATGATTCGGCCAGAGACGAAGAAAGGCGACACGCGGCGCGGTCCCTTCTCCCTCAAGGTGACGGAGGTTTCGTAGATGCCGCCGAGCCCGCCGATGCCGGAGCCGATCAGAACGCCAGTCGATTCCTGCTTCTCCGGGGTGTCGGCCACCCAGCCGGAATCCTTTAACGCCTGGGTCGCCGCGCTCGCGCCATAGATGATGAAATCATCGACCTTGCGCTGCTCTTTGGGATCGAACCAGTCGTCAGGATTGAACGTGCCGTTCGTGCCGTCGCCGCGCGGCACGACCGCCGCAATCTGGCACGCGAGGTCGGAGGCCTCGAATGTGTCGATACGTTTGAAGCCGCATTCTCCGGCGGCGAGACGGCGCCAATTGGTCTCCACGCCGCAGCCCAAAGGAGATACGACGCCAAGACCGGTGACGACCACCCTGCGCATGGCTCTACTCTCGAACTGTTATGTTGTCGGAAATGGCGGCGTCGGCGAAGCCTCGCGAGAGGATCCGCCGTGCGCTTGAATCTTCAGTTCGTCAGGCGGCTTTCGCCTTTTCGAGGAACTTCACTGCATCGCCCACAGTGAGAATCGTCTCGGCGGCGTCGTCGGGAATCTCGACGCCGAATTCTTCCTCGAAAGCCATGACGAGTTCGACGGTATCGAGCGAATCGGCTCCCAGATCGTCGATGAAATTGGCTTTGTCGACGACCTTGTCGGCTTCGACGCCGAGATGCTCGACAACAATCTTTTTCACGCGCTCGGCGACATCGCTCATCTTCTTTTATCCCTGTCTGCGTTTGGCGCCTCACGCGCCGTGTGGCGATTTAGAGCAGGCCTGCTGGCGCGCTCCGTGATCGCCCTTCATCCCTTTAACGTGCAATCGCGCGCCGATCGCCCTGATGTGTGCGAGACGCGTTGCGACTTGCTCCACCGGGTTTAAATCGCGGCGACGCCGCCCCTCAGCGGCGAGGTCTGGTAGCATACTTCCCTGAGCATGGCGAGAGGCGCCCCCGGGTTCTCACGCACGCGGCGAAAAGGTCGCCGCAGACGCGTTTTCCAGGCGATTCGCCTCTCCTAGATCATGGCCATGCCGCCATTGACGTGCAGGGTCTGCCCGGTGACATAGGCGGCCTCGGCGCTGGCCAGATAGACGCAGGCGGCCGCGACGTCGGCGCCGGTCCCGAGCCGTCCCGTCGGCACCATGCGAAGGATCGCCTCCTTCTGGGCGTCTGTCAGCGCGTCGGTCATCGGGCTTTCGATGAATCCGGGCGCGACGCAATTGACCGTCACGCCGCGCGAGGCGACCTCGGCGGCCAGCGACTTCGACATGCCGATCATGCCCGCTTTGGCGGCGGCGTAATTGCCTTGCCCGGGATTGCCGGTCACGCCGACGACCGACGTAATCTGGATGATTCGGCCGAAGCGCTTTTTCATCATCCCGCGCAGCGCCGCGCGCGACAGGCGAAAGGCCGACGTCAGATTGACGTTGATGACGGCGTCCCAGTCCTCGTCCTTAAGGCGCATGAACAACATGTCGCGGGTGATGCCGGCGTTATTGACGAGAATGTCCAGACCGCCCATCGCCGCCTCCGCCGTCGGCACGAGCTTCTCGGTCTCGTCCTTTTGCGAAAGATTGCAGGGCAGAATGTGCGTGCGGCCGTTCAATTCGCCGGCAAGCGCCTCGAGCGCCTCTTTCCTCGTGCCGGAAAGCGCCACGATCGCGCCGGCGGCGTGAAGCGCGCGCGCGATCGCCGCGCCGATTCCGCCGCTCGCGCCCGTGACGAGCGCAGTCTTGCCGTTGAGATCAAACATATCTTCCCTCTCCTCCCTCATCCCGATGGCGTGAGTCTTAATAGCTCAGTTCGGGGAGTGGCCTTTTTTCAGCCGCGGTTCAACTTCAAACGACCGCCTCCACTACGGCGGACGTCACCGACGCCCGATCGGATATTGGGAGAAAGTGGGCGTCAGTTCGGCTTCGTTTCGCAAGCGACGGATTCGAGACTGAATTGCTCAACAACGCATCGGAATCTGCGTCAAACTTCATTGTGGCGTAACTGCAACAGTCGAAATCTTTTGGGTCTTTTGGGCCCGATTTTACCTTCTGTTTGTTGTTTCCCGCGAGAAATTTGCGCACAGTCCGCCGTGCTTGGGGGTCAGCGTCCACGGAACGTCCGAAAGAGTCACGGGACTGACGCGCACCTAATAATTTAAGTTGGCTCAAAATGAAGGATAGAGAGATGAAGACAGCGATCTCGGCCCTGGCTCTGGCGACGGCGCTTTTCGCCGGCGCCGCGAACGCCGCCGATCTACCCTCCCACAAGGCTCCTCCGCCGTACATCCCGCCGCCGCCGATCATGACCTGGACCGGGTTCTACGCCGGTCTTAACCTCGGCGGTGGCTTCCTGGCCAGCAATTCCTCCAACCAGGGTTGGAATGGCGGCTGGAACAATGGCAACAACAGCAAAGGCGGTGTCGTTGGCGGCGGTCAGATCGGCTATAACTTCCAGGTCACGCCGATGTTCGTCGTCGGCGTCGAGACCGATTTCCAGGGCACGAGCATCGGCTCCGGCGGCAACAACAACAACAATTGGTGGTTGTTTGGCGGTTTCGGCGGCGGTGGCGCTGGATCGGCGCGCCTGAACTGGTTCGGCACCGTTCGCGGCCGCGTCGGCATCACCCTGCTGAGCCCGCAACTGTTGGTCTACGGCACGGGCGGCTTCGCCTATGGCGAAGTGCAGCGCAACAGCTGGTTTAACCAGAACTCTGCGGTGCAGACCGGCTGGACGGCTGGCGGCGGCGCCGAGTGGATGTTCTTCCCGAATTGGTCCGCCAAGGTCGAGTATCTGTATACGCAGATCAGCGGCAGCAACAGCAACAACAACTGGCTGTTTGCGTTCAACCCGGGTTGGGGCCTGAACAATGTGAACAACCGCACGCGCTTCCACACGATCCGCGCGGGCATCAACTACCACTTCAACTTCGGCTCCCCGGCGCCGGTGTTGGCCAAGTACTGATCTCACTGATCCGACTGATCGGCCTTTCGGTCGAGAGAATGGGCCCGGTCCTCGCGACCGGGCCTTTTCTTTGCTTTTCCTTTGCTTCCCGCGCCTTTACGCGAAGGCGCGATAGGCGTCGAAATCGGCCGGGGCGCCCACGGAGACCCCCGCTGCCTGCGGCGCGATCCGCTTTAAAAGCCCCGCGAGAACCTTGCCCGAGCCGCATTCGACGAACTTCGTCGCGCCGTGACTCGCCATATAGGCCACGCATTCGCGCCAGCGCACCGCGCCGGTGACCTGCTCGACGAGCAGTCGGCGAATCGCCTCCGGGTCTTGCGTCGGCTCCGCCGTCACATTGGCGACGACCGGAACGCGCGGGGCGCTGATCGCCGCTCCGGCGAGCGCCTCGCGCATCGCGTCGGCGGCGGGCTGCATCAGCGCACAATGGAAGGGCGCGGAGACCGGCAGCAGCAGCGCGCGCTTGATTCCCTTCTCCTTGGCGATGTCGATCGCCTTGTCGACGGCGGTCTTCGCGCCGGAAATCACCACCTGGCCGCCGCCATTGTCATTGGCGACCTGGCAGACGCCGTTCGCCGCGGTCGTCGCCTCCTCCGCAACGGCGCGCGCCAGATCGAGATCGGCGCCGAGCAGCGCCGCCATGGCGCCTTCTCCGACAGGAACCGCCTTCTGCATGGCGTCGCCGCGAATGCGCAACAGCCGCGCGGTGTCAAAAATCGTCAGCGCGCCCGCGGCCGCGAGAGCGGAATATTCGCCGAGCGAATGGCCGGCGACGAAGGCCGCGTCGCGCGGAAGATCAAGGCCGCATTCGGCTTCCAGGGCGCGAATCGTCGCGAGCGAAACCGCCATCAGCGCCGGCTGGGCGTTGGCGGTCAGCGTCAGCTCGGCTTCAGGACCTTCGAACATCAGTTTCGAAAGCGGCTGCGACAGCGCGTCGTCGACCTCGGCGAAAACCGCGCGCGCGGGCTCGAAGGCGTCGAACAGCGCCTTGCCCATGCCGACCGCCTGAGATCCCTGACCCGGAAAAATGAAAGCCTTCTGCATGCGTAACCGTCCCTGCTTTATTATTGTTTGGGTCGCCGCGTGTGGCGCAGGGGGGTTCGCCGTGTCAAGTTGGCGCCTGAAGACGAAGCGCGCGCTGGAGCGGGAAATGAGCCAAACGACATGCGGCTGCGACGGCGGCCGCTTTAATCGGCGCGCCGCGCTGGCGACGATAGGCGCAGGTTTCGGGTTAGCTTTTGGCGCCGCGCCGGCGCATGGCCATGCCAAGCGCGCGCCCGTCCTGCCGGAGGACGAAGGCTTTATGCGGTTGGCGATCGCTGAAGCCGCCAAGGGCGACTTTCCCTTTGGCGCCGTGATCGTGCGCGACGGCAAGGTCGTCGCGACGGGACGCAATCTCGGCGTGACGAACAATGATCCCACCGCGCATGGCGAGATGATGGCGATTCGCCGCTTCGTCGCCGACAATCCGGCTAAGGATCTCGAAGGCGCGACGCTTTACACGTCGGGCGAGCCCTGCCCGATGTGCATGGGCGCGATCGTCTGGTGCGGAATTGGGCGTGTCGTCTACGCCGCGTCGATCGAGCAGCTTGAGAAGCGAATCGGCCAGATCATGATCACCAGCAAAGCAGTGGCGCAGGCCGCGCCGTTCGCAACGGTCGAGATCACCGGCGGGGTGCTCGCGCCGGAGGCGCTGGCGCTGTTTGTCAAGAAATAGACTGCGCTTCGCGGCGCGTCCGGACATCGGACGACGTTTGGCCGACGAGGCGACGCCAAGCTTGGATTGACGCCGCGCTCGTCGGTGGCCGTCGTCTCGGCGATGGTTCGCGGCGCGGTGTCGCGGATCCGGCGTCGCGGGAGGAGCGACGCCGAAACCGTCGTCTTTGACGCATCACGATCGGCGCGGACCGGGGGGGCTCCGCGCCAAATCTCGAGTGGCGGACAACGCCCGCCGCATCTCCATCCTCGAAACGAGGCTCTCGAGGATGAAAAGCCGAAAGCTCTGCTTGAGATAGCCGCAGGCCCGCCAATACAGCGCCAATTCTCGCCAACCGAAGTCGAGTGCGGAATTCGATGGCCGCGGCCAGCCCTGGGCGATCTCGACCAGGACCTCGTTGCGCCGGTTCTCAAGCTGCGCGAGGTTTTGGCCTCTTCGAATAAAAAGCGGCCGCTAGCGCCGAGCTTGACCATTCCGACGATTCGCTAATGCCCCTCTTTTTGAAAGAGGGGCATTAGGCTTCGAAACGCGCTAGCCGTTTCGCTGTCCGTCAGGTGACGGGCGGGACGCGGCATGGGCGATTATGAGCCCCTGCCCCATCGGCGCTTCTGCTTGAGGCAGCCGTTGCCGAACGTGCCCCAGGACGCCGGATTCTTCTTGCCGCAGCGCCAAGAAAGGGCGGCGTTCTCGACAGATTCGCCCGGCGCCTTCAACGAAACGCCTATCGGCGCGGCGTTCGCGTCGACGCTCAGAGAGCTGGCCGCGATGGCGGCCGCAAGAAACAATGCGGTCTTCATGAAATTTCTCCATAAATGAGTCGATAACATTTGCGACGAACACGAAGGTTCTCCGCAAACACTTGTCTTGCAATTGCAAGACAAGACGACCTTACGATTAAAAGGGGCGGATGAACGTGCGGCGGCGCACGGGGCCGCGCATGGCGATTTCATATCGGCGCGAGGCGGCGGCGATGCGATCTGCAAGTGGCGGGAAATCGGGCTGATCGATTCGCCTATCGCTGACAGGGAGCCAGCAGACTCGTCAGAGTCGCGCGCTCACTCGCGGG
Source organism: Methylocystis rosea SV97 (assembly GCF_000372845.1). Lineage (GTDB taxonomy): Bacteria > Pseudomonadota > Alphaproteobacteria > Rhizobiales > Beijerinckiaceae > Methylocystis > Methylocystis rosea. The sequence goes on along the minus strand of NZ_KB889963.1, from coordinate 603,365 downwards.
CGATCTCGACCAGGACTTCGTTGCGCCGGTTCCAGGGCAGCGTCCAGGGCGGGTCGTAGAAGGCATATTGCGGCTCGCCCTTGGGCGAGATCCCCTGGCGCTTCAGATAATCGAGCAGCTTCGCCTGATTTTCCGCGAGGGCGTCGTCGCCGGCGAGTCCGGAGAAGCGGATCGCCGCCATGCGCTTGCCCGGCGCGGCGGCGAGTTTGACCTCTGCGCTATTGGGCTTGGGCAGGCTCGCCATATTGTATTCGGCGGGCATGGTGAAGCGCACTTTCCAATCGCCGCCCTTCCACTCCTGTCCGACGGGGGCGGTCATGGCGATTTTCCGCTGCGGGGAATTGTCGCCGAAAATATAACCGGCGAGGCGGCGGAAGCCCTCGCTAATGGCTGCGCCGCGCTCGCCGGCGACCGTCGTCTCTGCGACGATCTGCGGCGCGTAGTCGCGAATTTCGATGGCCCCTGTCGAGGCGACCACCGAATATCGTGCATGCTCCACATCGGAATCCGCGCGTGCGGGGGCAGCCGCGATGAGCCCGACGAGGATGGCAAGAAAGCGCCGCATCTCCTGGATCCTCTGTTGTGAAGAGGTAAGATGAAGCGCGGCAGGGCGGCGGAACAGGCGCCGGGGCGCCAAAGAAGGGCGGTTTTTCGCCACCTGTCGCACGCGCTAACGCCTATGGCTGCGTTGCATACGAAGAAGCTTGGCTGGTTGAGGCGCGCGGAAAGCGCGAATAGGTGAGTCGCCGCTTGATCGCCGACAATCCGGCGAAGACCTTAAACGTGCGACGCTTTATACGTCGGGCGAGCCCTGCCCGATGTGTATAAGCGCGATCGTCTGGTGCGGCATGGGCGCGTCGTTTATGCCGCTTCAATTGAACAATTGTCGAAAAAGCTCGGTCAGATCATGATCACGAGCAAAGATATCGCGAAGCGCCCTTATTGACGGTCGAAATCACCGGTGGCGTTCTCGCGCTGGAAGCGCTCGCGTTCTTCGATAGCAAATGAGCACCGATCGATAATGATGGTTTTGTTCACGCTTGCGTTTGGAAGCCGTAGCTTTTCCATTTAACTGTAGGTGCGCGAATCAACTGGCTGCCGGCGATGACGATTTCCGATCCTAGGTTGAGAGGCTTGTACGGCAGATTGACAGGCTTGAAGTTTGCGCTGCCCTCCGAAGGCGTAACATATGACTCTTTTGCAAATGATTTTAACGCCATCGTGCGGGATCTAACTTCTGCCCTCGGCGAGAACTTGGACTCATTTCTCGTCGGCACCAGCGCAGGATATCGTTCCGCGGGCGGAAATTATATGTACTATACAGACTTAATAAGATTAAAAGTAGAGCAACTCATTGGTTATCTGAACAACGTCTATTTTACACAGGAATCCATAATTGAAATAGGCTCTCTATACAATGTCATCTCTGATAAGGATTTAAAACAAAGATGTTCAGACTTGCTAACGGCGCCTAGAGCGTTCGACAGAGCAATCAATCAAGCCACGCTGGTCCTAGAACATCGTGTCAGGGAAAAGGCCAAGCTGCAAGACGATCAGCTAATGGGCAAAGATTTAATCAACAAAGCTATAAATACTGATCCTAACAAATCTGTTCTCGTAATCTCTCAAGATAAATCGGAGCACGAAGGGATCGCTCACATTTGCCGTGGAATTGTCGGTGCCTTTCGTAATCCAACGCATCACCATCTGCTCGATCATTATACGAGAGAAGATGCATTGAGATTGTGCGGGTTCATTGACCAACTGCTGTCGATTATCGAAAAGGCCACCATTCGAAGCTAGCTCTCCGGCCTCTCCCTTACCAGCTCCTCCACGACCCCCGGGTCCGCAAGCGTCGAGGTGTCGCCGAGCGCGCCAAACTCGCCCTCCGCGATCTTGCGCAAAATGCGCCGCATGATCTTGCCAGAGCGCGTCTTCGGCAGTCCTGGCGCGAATTGCACGATATCGGGCGTCGCGATCGGCCCGATCTCATGGCGCACCCAATGCACCAGCTCCTTGCGCAGATGTTCGCTTGGCGTCACGCCCTGATTGAGCGTCACGAAGGCGTAGATGCCCTGTCCCTTGATGTCGTGCGGATAGCCGACGACGGCGGCTTCCGACACTTTCTCATGCGCGACGAGCGCGCTCTCAACTTCGGCGGTGCCGAGGCGATGGCCCGAGACATTGATGACGTCGTCGACGCGGCCGGTGATCCAGTAATCGCCGTCGGCGTCGCGCTTGGCACCGTCGCCGGTGAAATATTTGCCGGGGAAGGCGGAGAAATAGGTCTGCGCGAAACGTTCATGATCGCCATAGACGGTGCGCATCTGCCCCGGCCATGAATCGGCGATGACCAGCAGCCCTTCGCATTGGCCTTCGAGAACATTGCCGGCCGGATCGACGATCTCGGGCGCGACGCCGAAGAAGGGCCGCGTCGCCGAGCCGGGCTTCAAATCAATCGCGCCGGGCAGCGGCGAGATCAGCACGCCGCCAGTCTCCGTCTGCCACCAGGTGTCGACGATCGGGCAGCGGCCCTCGCCGACGACGCGGTGATACCATTCCCACGCTTCCGGGTTGATCGGTTCGCCGACGGAGCCGAGCAGGCGCAGCGACTTGCGGCTGGTCTTTTTGACGGGCGCCTCGCCCGCCGCCATCAGCGCGCGAATGGCGGTCGGCGCCGTATAGAAAATATCGACCTTGTGCTTGTCGATGATTTCCCAGAAACGCGACACGCTCGGATAATTCGGCACGCCTTCGAATATCAGCGTCGTGGCGCCATTGGCGAGCGGGCCGTAGACAATATAGCTGTGTCCGGTCACCCAGCCGACGTCGGCGGTGCACCAATAGACGTCGCCCTCGCGATAGTCGAAGACGAGTTCATGCGTGAGCGATGTGTAGACGAGATAGCCGCCGGTCGTATGCAACGCGCCCTTCGGCTTGCCGGTTGAGCCGGACGTGTAAAGGATGAACAGCGGATCTTCCGCGTCCATCTCCGCATAGGGACAATCGGCGTGCACGCGCGCGGCTTCTTCCTCGTAGCGGAAGTCGCGGCCGGGCTGCATGTCGATGTCGCCGCCGGTGCGCGTGACGACAATGACCGTTTTCGCGGAAACCTTGTCGAGCGCGGCGTCGACATTGGCTTTCAGCGGGATCTTCTTTCCGCCGCGCAGGCCTTCGTCCGCCGTGACGATGACCTGTGATTCCGCGTCGGCGATGCGTCCGGCGAGCGAATCCGGCGAGAAGCCGCCGAAGACCACCGAATGAACGGCGCCAATGCGCGCGCAGGCGAGCATCGCGAAAGCGGCTTCGGGAATCATCGGCAGATAGATGGTGACGCGGTCGCCTTTCTTAACGCCGTGTTTCTTGAGCACATTGGCGAAGCGGCAGACTTCCTCATGCAGTTCGGCGTAAGTGATATGACGCGAGACGGAAGGATCGTCGCCTTCCCAAATGATCGCGGTCTTGTTGGCGCGCTCCGGCAGATGCCGGTCGATGCAATTCATCGCGACATTGGTCGTGCCGTCCTCGAACCAGCGTATCGAAACATTATGTGTGTCGAAGCTGGTGCGCTTTACTTTCGAAAAGGGCGTGATCCAGTCGATGCGCTGCGCCTGCTCGGCCCAGAAGCCGTCCGGATCCTTGATGGAGCGTTCATAGAGCCGGCGATAGGTCGCTTCGTCGATGCGCGCGCGCGTTTTCCAGTCGTCCGGGACGGGGTAGATTTTTTGCGACATTCTTGTTCTGACGCCTTCGAATTCGTCATGGCCGGGCTTGACCCGGCCATCCACGCGGTGATGCTGCGTAATCCCCGGTCATTGAAGCGTATTACAGCCTTTCAAGCGGAGCCGATACGTCTCCGTGGATGCCCGCGACAAGCGCGGGCATGACGCGGAAAGGGGACGCTTACGGGCACGGAATGGGAGCGCTCATCCCTTGCGGGCGCGGGCGAGCTCCACATTATGCTGCATGCGCTGAACCATGAGCCGCATCAGGTAAAAGCCGAATTGCGGCGTCTGCGCCGCGAGCTGCAAGAGATCGTCGTAGCGCACGCAGAGAAGCTCGACATCGGTCGCGGCGACCGCGGTGGCGGTGCGGCGATTTTCATTGGTGAACATGCCCATCTCGCCAAAGAGCGTTCCGGGCTTCAGCGTGACGTCGGGCTCGCGCAGATGGATCTCGCCGTGCACCAAGAGATAGGCTTCCTCGGACAGATCGCCGATGCGATGCAGGACGAAGCCTTCCGAAAGCTTTATGGGCCGCATATAGGGACGCAGCCATTCGAAATCGAAATCCTCGGAGGCGGCGGCGCGAATGTCCTGAACGAGCCGCCGGATCTGTCGGAGCCGCACGATGTTGACCGGAACCAGAAAGGCGTTGAGCGCGAAGAGCGGGTAGAGACCCTTGAGGAAAAAGTAAGCGGCGAACAGCGCATTGGCCAGGATCGCCGCGATCCGCAGGGGGATCATGGTGTTCGACACATAAACGAACACGCTCGCCGCCGCGGCGAGATAGCCGAGGACTTCGATAAGCAGACCGTTCAGCGTCGTGGGCAGCGTCATGGCGAGATCGCTCGGACTTCAACTTCGCCCAACACCTTTAGCAGAAGACTTTGTGCAAATGCGAGGGCGGAACACGTCGCGGCCCCGGGCGTTGCAAAGGTCTACGGGGTAGAGCAGGAACGCCATGACGCAGTCAGCCAGCATTCGTCCCGCCCGCGCCCGGGGCGCCTTTCCGACGGCCGCCGCGATCATTCTTGGCGTGGGCCTTGGCATCTTTTTTGACGGCATCGTTCTGCATCAACTCTTGCAATGGCATCATCTGGTCAGCAACTGGCGTCCCGCCGGAACTGTCGAAGGCATGGAATTCAACACCTATTGGGACGGGATGTTGCATAGTTTCGCTTATGTCTGCGTCGGGGTGGGACTGTTCCTTCTGTGGCGCGCCTCGCGCCGCGCCGGTTACATGTGGTCCGGCCGGCGCCTGGCGGGCGCGCTGCTGATCGGCTGGGGCGGGTTCAACCTCTACGATGGCGTCATCAACCATCTCGTCCTCGGCATCCATCATGTGAATGAACGAGTCGATCGCGCCCAGTGGCCGATCTATGACGCGGGCTTCATCATCTGGGGCGCCGCGATGTTGCTGGCCGGCTTTCTGCTTCTGCGCGGCGGCAAGGCGGAGGCGGGGAGCGAGGTCCAGAGCACGCTCCGACAAAGTTAACATTTTGATTTTGGCGATCCCCGCGTCCCTTCGCGCTTTGCCCTCGCTGCGGCGATTTGGTAAAGGGCGCTAGACTTCCTCGCGCCAAACCGAAAGAAACATGGACAAGTTCACCACGCTGACGGGCGTCGCCGCGCCGCTGCCGATCATGAACGTCGATACGGACATGATCATTCCCAAGCAGTATCTCAAAACCATTCAGCGCACCGGCCTCGGCAAGGGCCTCTTTTCGGAGATGCGCTATCGCGACGACGGTTCCGAGAATCCCGATTTCGTCCTGAATCAGCCGGCCTACCGCAATGCGCGCATCCTCGTCGCCGGCGACAATTTCGGCTGCGGCTCGTCGCGCGAACATGCGCCCTGGGCGCTGCTCGACTTCGGGCTCCGCTGCATCATTTCGACGAGTTTCGCCGATATTTTCTATAACAATTGCTTCAAGAACGGCATTTTGCCGATCGCGGTGAGCGAGGCCGAGCTCGAAAAGCTGATGGACGACGCCAAGCGCGGCGCCAACGCCACCCTCACCGTCGACCTCGCGGCGCAGGAGATTCGCGGACCGGACGGCGGCGTGATCACATTCGACATCGACCCCTTTCGCAAGCACTGCCTGCTGAACGGGCTCGACGACATCGGTCTGACCCTCCAAAAGGCCGAAAAGATCGACGACTACGAAAAGCAGGCCGCGGCGAAGCGCCCTTGGGCCTGACAGCAACGATGGCGCCGCAGCGCGGCGCCGGGCTAATGTTTCCGAAGCGGCGCTTCGCACCCCTGACGGGGCGGCGAGCGTCGCCTCCAACCGCTGGACGCCCAGAGCGACGGATAAGGCGCGCTTGAGCTATCTTTCCGCCCTTTCCATGCGATTTCGCGCCGCCGGCCAGTCGCTGGCGCGGCTCGCTTCCGGCGTCAGGCGCTCGCGAAAGCCCGACGATATCGCGGAAGGCCAATGGCGGGACGCCGGCGCCCAAAATTTAGGCGAGGATTCCGACGAGGCGGCGCGGGACGCAAACTTCTGGGGACCCGCGCCGACAAACGAACAGGCTGAGCCGCCGCCGGCGTTCGAGCCCGGCTCCGCCTATCGGGAACCCGCCGGATTCGATGGCCAGGGCCTGCTTTCGATCCATAATCTCGCGAAGTCCTATAAAGCGCGCCGCGTCGTCGAAGACGTGAGCCTGCATGTGGCGCGGGGCGAGGCGGTCGGGCTGCTGGGCCCCAACGGCGCCGGCAAAACCACTGTTTTCTATATGATCACAGGGCTGGTGAAGCCCGACAAGGGCATGATTTCGCTCGACGGCTATGATGTGACGCCGCTGCCGATGTATCGCCGTGCGCGGCTCGGAATCGGCTATCTGCCGCAGGAGGCGTCGGTGTTCCGGGGCCTCTCGGTCGAGGACAACATCCGCGCCGTGCTCGAGATCACCCAGCCCGACGTCAAAAAGCGCGAGGAGGAGCTGGAGGCGCTTCTCGAAGAGTTCCGCCTCACCCGCATGCGCCACACGCCCGCCGTCGCGCTCTCCGGCGGCGAACGGCGTCGCTGTGAGATCGCCCGCGCGCTCGCCGGCCACCCGTCCTTCATGCTGCTCGACGAGCCTTTCGCCGGCATTGATCCGATTGCGGTCGGCGGCATTCAGGACCTCGTGCGGCATTTGAAAGCCCGCGGCATTGGCGTGCTCATCACCGACCACAGCGTTCGCGAGACGCTGGGGCTCACCGACCGCGCCTACATCATCTACAACGGCCATGTGCTGACCGAAGGAACGCCTGACGAAATCGTCTCCAATCCGGACGTTCGGCGCATCTATCTTGGCGAAGATTTCCGCATGTAGCGCCACAGGAGCCGCTCGATCAAAGACGGCGCGGCGCTTTTTGGCGGCGCGGCGGCAAGGGCGCGTTTCTTGGCGACGAGCACTGTCGCGCAGGCGAGTTCAAGCTGTTTTTCGCGCGGCAGCTCGGCGGCGAAAGGCTCGTCGAGAAGCGCCAAGGGTTGTCCGGTCAGCGCCCCGACGGGCATGTCCAGGAATCTCGCCCGAGTCGATTCGGGCAAGGCTTGCGACCAGCTGTTCAGCACCCAGGATATGGCCCAAAGCGGGTGGATCGGCGTGAGCGAACCTTCCTCGACCGCGATATCGGACTCGAACAGGCGACACAAACCTTGCGGTGTCGCGTTGAAATAGTGATGCGGATAGGCGTGGACCGGCTGCAGCAGCGGTATGCAGCAGAACAGCTCTCCGGAAGGCTTCAAAACGCGTGCGAGTTCTTTGGCGCAGCGAAACGGGTCGCGCACATGTTCGAGCACGGCGACCGAGATGACCGCGTCGAAAGCGCCGTCGACAAAGGGAAGCTCTTCGCCGACGCCGAGCACGTCGGTGCTGTCGTAGTCGACGATCTCGTAATTCACGACATTGGGGAAATACCAATCCCGACGCCCGGCGCCGCAATCGAGCACCAGCCCGTCAGCGTGTTTGTCGATGATGCCGCGCGCGACTTCGTCGTAATTGTGGCTTGAGACGTTTTCGACTTCCGCCAAGCCAGCGGCGTCGCGAAGTTCCGGCGTCAGAAAGTCCAGCTTGCCGTCGCGCTGGCGCATTGGCATGTCGTCTCGTAGGAGAGGTCTGAGCTTGTGGATCTTCATCTTGCGCACATCGCTCAGAGGGCCTAGCGGAACGCGCTGGAGGCGGCCTTCGTCGCGGCCGTGCAGATCGAAATGCTTGCGGCCCGAGCCAAGCTTGCGCTGAGCCACCGCGACCCTAACGTCCGGATTGATCGACAGATAGCCGTCCTCGAGAAAATCCCCGGACGTCGCCTTTCTGATCTCAAATCCTATCGGGTCGGTCATTGAAAGCGTGTTCGCAAAGAAGGTCATCTTTGCCCTTTGAAGGATCGGGGGCAAGTCTTCGCGATCGATGAAATTGGTGATTAAGGCTTAGGCGGTTTGCCCCGCCGCGCGCTGCTTTTTTGGCCCTGTGCGCGCTTTGCCGAAGTGATATAAGCAAGAACCGGGCCGCAAAGCGGCGGCCGATGCGTTCCGAGTGGGCCGAGCGAATATGGCGATTTCCACCAAGTTGATGATGCGTCAGGGCCAAGCCCTGGTGATGACGCCGCAGCTGCTCCAGGCGATCAAGCTGCTGCAGTTTTCCAATTTGGAGCTTGCCGCATTTTTGCATGATGAGCTCGAGCGCAATCCGCTGCTCGAAGCGCATGAAGGCGATGGCGGCGTCGACGCGGCCGATCCTTCCCAGGGTGGGGAGCCGAGCGCGGCGGAGCCCTTTGAAGGGCCGCAGGAGGGCGACTGGGCGCAGCAGGACCTCGCCGTCGATTCCGCGACGCTCTCCGCCGATCTCGGGGCCGACATGAGCAACGCTTTTGAGGCCGAGGGTCCGTCGATCGGGGAGCGGGCGCGGGATGAGGCTCCTGACGGCGCCGGACTTTCGGCGACCTCCTGGACCGGGGCCGCCGGCGGTGGGCCGGCTGACGGGGAAGCGCCCAATCTTGAAGCTTATGTCGCCGATCGGCAGAGCCTGCACGAGCATCTCGCCGAACAGCTCGCGCTCGCCTGCCCCGATCCGCGTCACAGAATCATCGGCCAATCGATCATCGATGCGATCGATGAGAGCGGTTATCTGCGAGAGAGCCTGGACGAGATCGCCGCGCGTCTCGAGGCGGACATGGCCGAGGCCGAGCACATTCTGGCGACGATCCAGACCTTCGACCCCTCAGGCGTCGGCGCGCGCGATCTCGCGGAGTGTCTCGCGATCCAGCTTAAGGAGCGCGACCGCTATGATCCGGCGATGCAAGCGTTCGTCGCCAATCTCCCGCTCGTCGCGCGTCGCGATTTTGCGCAACTCGCCAAGCTGTGCGGCGTCGACGACGAAGACATCGCCGACATGGCGGCGGAGCTGCGCCGGCTGGAGCCTAAGCCCGGCCGAGCGTTCGGCGGCGCCCCGATTCAGCCGCTTGTCGCCGACGTCATTGTGCGCGCCGCTTCGGACGGCGCCTGGCATGTGGAGCTCAACGCCGACGCGCTGCCGCGAGTCTTGGTCAACCACAGTTACGCGGCGCAAGTCAGCGCCGTCGCCACCGGCCCCGCCGACAAAAGCTTCATTTCGAGCTGCCTGCAGAACGCCAACTGGCTGACCAAGAGTCTCGAGCAGAGGGCCCGCACCATTCTACGCGTCGCTTCCGAAATCGTGCGATTGCAGGACGCCTTTCTTACGCATGGCGTCGAACATCTGCGTCCGCTGAACCTGCGCACGGTCGCCGATGCGATCGGCATGCATGAGTCGACGGTCTCGCGGGTGACGTCGAACAAATACATGATGACGCCGCGCGGCGTCTTCGAACTCAAATATTTCTTCTCCGCGTCGATCGCCACGACGAGCGGCGCCGCCGCGCATTCGGCCGAGGCGGTGCGCTTTCGCATCAAGCAGATGATCGATCGGGAAACGCCCGACGGCATCCTGTCAGACGACGCAATCGTCGAACGGCTGAAGGCGAGCGACATCGAAATCGCCCGGCGCACGGTCGCGAAATACCGCGACAGTTTGCGCATTCCCTCCTCGGTCGATCGCCGCCGCGCCAAGCTTGCGCAGGCGCGCATGACGACCCATTAATTGTCCTATGCCGTCCTCGGCTTGAAGCTTCGCCGTGAGTGAAGACTCCATTGACTTCGTTCGCCGAGGCTTCTAACGCTGCGCGGAATTTCCGCTGTCTGGCTAGATGGCGGGCGATTCGCCGACCCCTCAGGCGGAGTTCCAGGGCGGATGGGGCGCATTGGGCGGTTGGTCTGACGGCGGCGCGGCAGGCGCGCGGCTGGCCCTTTCCGCGGCCGAAACTTCGCTCGCAACGAAAGTTCGGATTGCAAAATGTCTCTTAGGGTTTCCGGCAAGAACATCAACATCGGCGAAGCGCTTCGGGCTCATGTGACGCAGAGGCTCGAGACGGCGGCGGCGAAGTATTTTGACGGCCGAGTCAGCGGCCACGTCACCATCTCGCCGGAGGGCTCTGGCTTTCGGGCCGACTGCAGCCTGCATCTCGCCTCGGGAATCGTGCTGCAGGCCGACGGCCGGGCGCAGGAGCCCTACGCCTCGTTCGATCAGGCGGCGGAACGCATCGAAAAGCGCCTGCGCCGCTACAAGAGCAGGCTCAAGAGCCATCACGAGCATGGCCACGGCGCGGGAGACGGCGCTCAGGCCGAGGTCGTCGCCTATCACGTGCTTGAGGCGCCCGATCAGGAAAATGAGGCTTCGGCGGAGTTCAGCCCCGCGATCATCGCCGAATCCACCACGCAGTTGCGTCGGCTGTCGGTTTCGGCGGCGGTGCTCGACCTCGATCTCACTGGCGCCCCGGTCGTCGTGTTCCGGCACGCCAACACCGGCCGCGTGAATGTCGTTTATCGGCGCGGCGATGAGAATATCGGCTGGATCGACACCCCCGAGCCGGAAGGCGATGCGCGCTGACGGCAAAAACGTCGTGGGACGGCCATAATAACGGCCTCCTCGGCACGTATCTTGCCATTTTCCCACGTCCCTCGGGTTTTGGCGAAAATAGCGAGACGTTGAAATTTCAAGGATGGTCGGCGCCTTCGGCGGCCCTAGACCTCCCATGAGAAGCAGGATGATCGTCGCATGCGGCCAACGGACTTGGTTTCGCCCGATTCGGTTTGCGCCTCGCTGAAGGCGACGACGAAGAAGCACCTTCTCCAGGAACTCAGCGAGAAGGCCGCGAAGATTTGCGGGCTTCCCGCGCGCGAAATTTTCGATGCGCTTCTTCACCGCGAGCGGCTGGGCTCGACGGGAATTGGCGAAGGCATCGCCATTCCACACGGCAAGCTTGCGAAATTGAAGGGGATTTACGGGGTCTTCGGCCGGCTAGACCGTCCGGTCGACTTCGGCTCTCTCGACGGCGCGCCGGTCGATCTCGTTTTCATGATCCTCACGCCCGAGAGTTCGGGCGCTGACCATCTTAAGGCGCTTGCCTGCGCCGCCCGCATGTTGAGGGAGCAAGGCCTCGTGGCGACGCTCCGCGGGACGCGCGACGATGACGCACTGTATTCGCTGATCGCGCAGCGCTCGAAGCCGTTTGCGGCATAGTAGCGCCGCTCCTTAGAGCGGCGCGCTGCGTTTTTGGGCGCCGCCTCCATGCGAGGCGTGTCCGCCTTTGCGGCCGGCTTCCGAAGCGAGCGCATGATCGCGCGAGAAGCTCCGCTTGGCCGGGTTCACGCTTTGACCGCCCTTGCGCCCTGCCCGGGCCGCAAGATCGGGGTTCTGTGAGAAACTTCGTTTCTCATCAGGAACGCTTTGGCCGCCCTTGCGTGCAATGGCCCGCTGCTTTTCGGGATCCATAGACGCAAAACCGCGACTGGATTTTTTATTCTCCTCCATGGGCCGCCTCTCATAGTTTCCCAGCGCCTTCGGCTATAACTCGCCGGGTCGGCCAATGTTTCTGGGAGGCGGCGATTTATCTTTGCAGTCCCGAATGATCCCTTCCGCCGGGAAGGCGAAGACGAAATATTTAATGTTTGCAATAAGATCAGAGATTCACATGCCGACCCGCGGCGCGGTTTGTTCGCGACGTCCGGCGCGTCGTTCAAAAAACAGCGCCTGGCTGATGACGGCCTTGAGGCTTTCGACATTGAAGGGTTTGGCGATAAGAAAGGCCGGTTCGGGCGGCTCGCCGGTCAAGAACCGCTCGGGGTAGGCGGTGACGAAGATCACCGGGATGGACAGGGAGACGAGGATCTCGTTTACGGCGTCGAGCCCTGAACTGCCGTCCGCGAGCTGGATATCGGCGAGAATCAGTCCCGGGTTGCTTTCTTGTATGGCCGCCAGCGCCTCGGCGTGCGTGCGCGGCATGCCGACCACCCGATGTCCCAGCTCCTCGACGATGCTCTTCAGGTCGTGGGCGATCAGGGGCTCGTCCTCGATGATCAGCACGTCGGTCGCGATCTGGTCGGCGATCTCGCCGTTTGCCTCCTTGATCAGCGCGCCAGCCTCGACCTCCGAAACATTTAGAGTCTGACCAATCTGGTCGAGATCGAAGCCTTCGAGCGCCTGCAGCAAGAAGGCTATTCGCGGTTTCAGCGAAATGGCGTCGAGATTGCGTCGGCCGCTTTCCGCCAGCGCGCCGGAGCGGTCGGTGTGGGCGTTAATCGGCGACGCCGCCCAGACGTCAAGGAACAGACGATATACAGCGATGCGCAGGTCATCGGAATCTGTGATGCGGCTTGGTTCCGCGACAACGGTTTCGAGAGTGGCCAGCACATAGGCGTCGCCGCCCTCCCGATCCCCGACCAATGCACGCGCAAAACGTCTCAAATAGGGAATATGCGCTGAAATTTCCTTTGACGCCGACATGTCTTACAACTCCAGCAGCATCGAGCCTCGCAGAGGAGAGGAGTGCGAGCTAAGCAGATTCAAAACTTGGACAATACGTCAAAACTGCTCGGCATTTTAGGGAACCAATCCTTCAGCGGTGCGTTTTGCCTATCGTCCTTGCGGCGCAGTATAACGCGGCGGCTCCAGAAATCATGCATATTAAAATAGAGGGCTCCATGGGGAATAAGAATCCGGAGAATATAGTTGCGCGCGCGAAAGCAGACGACGATGCTTTCGCAGGCGACGGGCGGTATTCTTCCAAACCGGGCCCTCGAAGGGTGGAGACGTTTGCAGGGTGGGTGATGACACGTGACGAATTCGGCGACCGTCGCCGAGGAGTAGGGGAGGCGCGCTGCGGCGCACAACCGGTCCTGCGACAGCGGCCGGTGGAATTCCAGGACTCGATCGGAAAGGAGCTTCGCAATCTCTACGACGATGTCGTGGCTCAGCCCGTTCCCGATCGGTTTTTGAAACTTTTGAACCAACTCGAAACGAATGTGCTATCCTCCCCGGCGACATCAAGCGCGCCGAGGAAGAGTGAGTGAAGGCAAGCGAAGAAGCGCATTTAGCAGGACAGGGACTCAAGGCTGATCTGATCTCAGCCATCCCGAGCTTGCGCGCCTTCGCGGTGTCGATTTGCGGAAATTCCGACCGCGCCGACGACTTGGTCCAGGAAACATTGGTCAAGGCCTGGGGCAGCCTCGCAACGTTTTCGGAAGGCACCAATCTCACCGCCTGGCTGTTCACGATTCTGCGCAACATCTACTACAGCGAATTTCGCAAGCGCCGACGCGAGGCGCCCGATCCCGACGGTCTGATCGCCGGACGATTGGTCGCGCCGGAATCGCAGCACGCGCATATGGATTTTCTCGACTTCCGCGACGCGATGCAAAAATTGCCGCTCGATCAGCGCGAAGCGCTGATCCTGGTCGGCGCGTCCGGCATGTCATATGAGGAAGCGGCGCAAATCTGCGGCTGCGCGCCGGGCACGATGAAGAGCCGGGTGAACCGCGCCCGTAGACCTGATGTCGGCGCCGCGGAGCGCCGAGCCGCGCGAATGGTCCTCGGCCGAGCAGCTCTCCGCAGCCACGCGCGATTGAACGCTACTCGGAAATGCCGCATAGGGAAGCGCGCGAAACGCGCCCTTTCATGCGAGCCATCCGATGACCGACGATCAGAGAATTGAACGCGACTCCTTCGGCGACATCGCCGTGCCATCCTGGGCGTATTGGGGCGCGCAGACGGAACGCTCGCGGGAGAATTTTCCGATCGGCGGCGATCTCATGCCGATCGAGATCGTGCATGCGCTGGCGCGCATCAAGCTCGCGGCCGCCAAGGTCAACACCAGGAAGGGCCTGCTCGAGCCTAAAATCGCCGACGCGATTGTCGTCGCCGCGCGTGAGGTGATCGACGGCAAGCTCGACGAGCATTTTCCGCTCGTCGTCTGGCAGACCGGCTCCGGCACCCAGACCAACATGAACGTCAATGAGGTGATCGCCAATCGCGCCAATGAAATGCTCGGCGCGCCGCGCGGCTCGAAATCGCCGGTGCATCCCAACGATCATGTCAATCTCGGGCAGTCGTCGAACGACAGTTTCCCGACCGCCATTCACATCGCCGGCGCCACGACGATTTCCGGTCGGCTGATTCCCGCGGTCGAGCGGCTGCATATTTCGCTCAACGCCAAGGCGGTGAAATTCGCCAATATCATCAAGATCGGTCGCACCCATCTGCAGGATGCGACGCCGGTGACGCTCGGCCAGGAGTTTTCCGGCTATGCGGCGCAGGCCGAATACGCGGAAAGGCGCATCAGAACGACGCTCGCCGATCTTCTGCAGCTCGCTCAGGGCGGCACGGCGGTTGGCACGGGGGTCAATACCTTCAAGGGCTTTGGCGAAGAGGTCGCCGCCGATATCGCGGAGCAGACCGGACTGCCTTTCGTTTCGGCGCCCAACAAATTCGAGGCGCTCGCCACGCACGATGCGATCGTCTTCGCCCATGGCGCGCTCAATGCGCTGGCGTCGGGCCTCTACAAGATCGCGAGCGACATTCGCCTGCTCGGCTCGGGGCCGCGCGCCGGCCTCGGGGAACTCAGGCTTCCCGAGAACGAGCCCGGCTCGTCGATCATGCCGGGCAAGGTCAATCCGACCCAGGTCGAGTCGCTCACAATGGTGTGCACGCGGGTTTTCGGCAACAATTCGACGATCACCTTCGCCGCCTCGCAGGGCCATCTCGAACTCAATGTGCTGAAGCCAGTCGTCGGCTTCGCGCTGCTCGAATCGACGATCCTGCTCGCCGACGGCATCAACAGTTTCGTCGCACGCTGCGTCGACGGCATTGAAGCGGATGAGGCCAACATCAAGCGTTTCCTGGATCGCTCGCTGATGCTCGTCACCGCGCTCGCGCCGAAGATCGGCTATGACGCGGCCTCGAAGATCGCGCGCGCCGCGCACAAAAACGGCACGAGCCTGAAGGAAGAGGCGCTCGCTTCCGGCAAGGTGACGGAAGTCGAATTCGACGAGATCGTGCGGCCGGAGAATATGCTCGCGCCGAGCGCGTGAGCATCCAAAGTAGCGTGCGTAACACCCTCCCCTTGATGGGGAGGGTCGGCGCGAAGCGCCGGGGTGGGGTGATCGTCTTTTCTATCTCTCGTCTCTTAAACTCACCCCCACCCGCGCTGCTGCGCAGCGCGACCTCCCCCCTCAAGGGGGAGGTGAAACGCGCGCTGCGCCTTCCCCTCGCCACGCATCCGCATTAGTTTCGGCTTCTCACCGAGGAGCTGATTCATGGCCGCACTCGACGCCGTGCTCACGACCATAGACGCCAATCTCGACGCTTCGAGAGAACGCCTGTTCGATCTCTTGCGTATCCCTTCGGTTTCGACCGATCCGGCCTATAATGCGCAATGTCTGCGGGCGGCGAACTGGCTCAAGGATCAGCTCAACGGCCTTGGTTACGAAGCGGAAGTGCGCGAGACGCCTGGCCATCCGATCGTCGTCGGCCACGCCAAAGCGAAACGCAAGGATGCGCCGCATGTGCTGTTCTACGGCCATTATGACGTGCAGCCGCCGGATCCGCTGGAGCTGTGGGAAACCGAGCCCTTCGCGCCGCGGCTGACCGAGGGCAAGGATGGCAAGGACATCGTCGCCCGCGGCGCCTCGGACGACAAAGGCCAGCTGATGACTTTCGTCGAAGCCTGCCGCGCGTTCGAGGCGAATGGCGGTCTGCCCTGCAACGTCACATTTCTGTTCGAGGGCGAAGAGGAGACGGGGTCGCCCTCGCTTCCCGGCTTTCTCGCCGCGCATAAGGACGAACTCTCGGCGCCTGATCTCGCGCTCGTCTGCGACACCAGCATGTGGAACGCGTCGACGCCGGCGATCACGGTGATGCTGCGCGGGCTCGCGCTCGAAGAGGTGATCATCAAAGGGCCGAGCCATGATCTGCATTCCGGCATGTTCGGCGGGCCGGTGCTGAACCCGATTCATGTGCTGGCGAAAATCATCGCCGATCTGCATGACATCGAGGGCAAGGTGACGCTGCCCGGCTTCTACGCCAGCGTGCCGGAGATTCCCGAAGACATCGCCGAGCAATGGCGCGCCATCGACTTCGACGAGGCCAAATGGCTCTCGGAAGTCGGCCTCACGCGCGTTGGCGGCGAAACCGGCCGCGGAATCATGGAGCAGATCTGGGCGCGCCCGACCTGCGACGTGAATGGAATCATCGGCGGCTATACCGGCGCGGGATCAAAGACGGTATTGCCGGCGCAGGCGTCCGCGAAATTTTCGTTTCGTCTCGTCGGCAAGCAGGACGCCAAAACGATCCTCGAAAGCTTCCGCAGTTTCGTGCGCGAGCGTCTGCCAACCGACGCCAAGGCCGAATTCATTTCACATGGCGCTTCGAACGCTCTGCAACTTCCCTTCGGCTCGGAGGCGCTCAATCGCGCGCGCCGCGCGCTTGCGGAAGAATGGGAGAAGGAAGCGGTGCTCGCCGGCTGCGGCGGCTCGATCCCGATCGTCGGCGCGTTCAAACGCGACCTCAATATGGATTCGCTGATGATCGGCTTCGCGCATGACGACGACCGCATCCATTCGCCGAACGAGAAATATTCCTACGCGTCGTTTCACAAGGGAACGCGCTCCTGGGCGCGCGTGCTGCACGCGCTCGCGGCGGCGTGATCGCAGTGAGAGAAGCAATCTTCTACGGCCACGCTCTTGACTCGCGTTGCGATCGGCATTCTATTTTGCGGCAGACGGTTCCTAACGGGATCAAAATGGGAATGCGGTGAGCGCGCAGCTTCGTGCGCAATTCCGCGGCTGCCCCCGCAACTGTAAGCGGCGAGCCGACGACCACTAAGCCACTGGAGCCATAAGGCTCTGGGAAGGCGGTCCGAGGCGACAACCCGCGAGCCAGGAGACCTGCCGTCGCTTCGTGGTCACGCGCGAAAGCGTCGGGCGGGGTGCACCGATGCGGCCGATGCCTCTCGCCTTGTTGGCGAGTCGGCAAAGACCTTCGCAGTGACGGCCCACGTCTCGCTGCGAGTCTAAGCGCATGCATATCCACATCCAGAGCCCCGCCTTGCGCGGCGCATTTCTGCTGTCCTTATCCTTCTCCGCTTCCGTCGCTTTCGCTCAGCAATCCCTGCCTGTCATCGAGGTCGGCCCGTTGAGCCCGGCGCAGCCAGGCTCGCCCGCCGCCGACGTTGAGGACCAAACCGTCGTCACGCCGACGCGCGTCGAGCAGCCGGTTGCGAGCACCGGCGCCTCGGTCAGCGTCATTCATGCGCGCGATATCCAGAAACGCGGATCGCTCGGCTTCAACGACGTTCTGCGCGGTGTGCCGGGACTTGACGTCTTTTCGAATGGCGGGCCCGGAACACAGACCTCCGTCGCCTTGCGCGGCTCGACGCCGGGACAGACGTTGGTGCTCATCGACGGCATCCGCATTGGCGATCCGACGAGCACGGACGGCTCGGTGGATTTCGGCCAGCTCATTCCGACCGACATCGAGCGGATCGAAGTGCTGCGCGGTCCGCAATCGGCGCTTTACGGCTCTGACGCCATGGGCGGCGTCATCAATATCATCACGCGTCGCGGCAAGGGCGCGCCGCAAGGCTGGCTCATGTCGGAAGGCGGCGCCTATGGGACGTCGTCGTCGCGCGCGTCGATCTCAGGAAGCGACGGGCGCGGCGCCTACGCGCTGTCGATCTCCGGCCTGCACGCCGATGGCTTCCCGCGCTACGGCTATCGTCAGCAACGTCCGATCTTCATCGGCGATCAGACGACGCCGCTGCCGCCGCTTCCCGCCAATGATCCGACAAACAATCTCGGCGTCACCGGGCGCATCGGCTATGAGTTCACCGAAGATGCGCGAATCGAGGCGGGAGTCGCCGGCTACGACAGCGCCATTCGCTACGACAATCCCTACGCCTTCAGTCCTTGGAGCGTTTTCGATCGCTTCAATCATCAGCACGCGACCTTCATGCAGGGCTATGCGCGGCTCGGCGCTGAGATGTTCGACAAGACTCTGCGCAACAGGCTGACGCTCTACGCCAATCGCGGCAACCGCGACGCCTGGATGACGGAAGCCTGTTTCGACATGCTGACCTTCACATCGCAGAACTGCCGCTTCGGCTATCTCGGCGGGCGCAGGGGCGTCGAATATCAAAGCGATATCGCGCTAGGGCCGCTGGGTCTCGCGACGCTCGGCGCGCGCGTCGAAACAGAGACGGCGCAGAATTCGCGCGAGGCCTGGATCGTCGATGATTACGCGCCGTCGCGCGCCGTCCAGACGACATGGTCGGGCTATGCGCAGCATCAATTCACGCTCTTCGATCGCCTCGATATTTCCTATGGCGGGCGCGCCGATGCGGTGAGCAAGAACCAAACGTTTCTCACCTGGCGGACGATGGCGAATTTCCGCATCGATGAGATCGGCATGCGGCTGCGCGGCTCCGCGGCGACCGGCGCAAAAACCGCTTCGCTCTATCAGCGGTTCAGCCAGTACGGCGATCCGGCGCTCGCGCCGGAACGCGTGCTCGGCTTCGACGCCGGCGTCGATCAGAGCTTTTTCGGCGGCCGCGCCACGGCCTCAGTCTCGGTCTTTCACAATCGCTACGAAAATCTTGTTCAATTCGGCAAGGCTGAGAGTTGCGCGTCGACGCAGATCTTCGGTTGCTATTTCAACGTCGGGCGCGCGGATACGCGCGGCGTCGAATTTTCGGGTGAAGCTGCTCTCGCGCCCGGCGCTCTGCTGTTGCGCGGAAGCTACACGTTTCTCGCCGCGCGAAATCTCGATGATGACGAGGGCAGCATCTACGCCGGACGCACGCTGCTGCGCCGTCCGCGTCACAAGGGGATGTGGTCGGTCATTTATACTGGCGCGCCGGGTCTCGAACTCGAAGCGCGCGCCAATATCGTCGGCGCCGCGCATGACGTGGATTTCATCTTCAACAAACGCGTCATGCTCGCGCCCTATGTGCGCCTCGATCTCTTCGCGAATTACAGGCTGACCGACCAGCTGACGCTGCATGCGCGCATCGAGAATGTCGGCAATGCGCTCTACGAGGAAGTCTACAATTATTCCACGACTGCGCGCGCCTTCTATGGCGGCGTGAAATACGCCTGGTGACGAATGAACGGCAAGGAGATCGATATGGAAATCAGCGCAGAGATAGCGCCAAGCATGACGCCAAGCACAACACCCAGACGCATCGTCGAGCCAGACGGTGCGGCGCTCGATGTCTTCTCTCTGCCGTTAGATACGGCCAGTCTTGAAGAATTGTTTCGCGACCTTTTCGAACATCACTGGCGCGAAATCGTCTTCGGGCCGATCATTCAAGGCGCGGCGTGGGAGATCCACGCCGACCGTCCGCCGACGCGCATCAAGCTGCTCGACGGCTATCTCACGGTCGCCTTCGGCGTCACGCATTTTCACGTCTGCATCGGCGAGAACAAGGGATCGCGCGCACGGCCGACGTCTCCCGAACTTGCAAAACTCAGGCGCACGTCGCGCGCCGAACTCTATCGGCGGCGAAACACAAGCTGCGTGCCGATGTCGTGGGGACTGCAGCTGTTCAACGGCGCCGGCGAACAGCAGATCACCGTTCTGCTGCCCAATCCCTTCCTCGACGCGGAGACGGACAAAGTCCTGAAAGAACCGGATTGGTCGCGTCTCGCGCTGTGGGACAAATTGCGCGCGCGCTGGTTTGGTCTGCTCGAACCCGATCCCATCGATCGTTCAGCAGGCCGGTTGCGCGGCGACTGACGCGCCGCGCTTATGAATTCACTTCCCCAATGTTCACTCGAAAGGAGAAACATCATGTCGCTGACGCTTTCCACTCTTCCGACAGCAAACCGCCGCGCGCTCTGGGCCGCGACCTTCATCACCGCCAGCATTATTTTGAGCTTCGGTTGGGCGTGCGCCTTGCCGCTTGCCGGCTTCGCCGCCGTCGCCGCGCTTACAACTTCGCGTCGCGAGGCCCTGCTGCTGACGGGCGCAGTCTGGTTCGCCAATCAGGCCGTGGGCTTTCTGTTCCTGCATTATCCGACGGACGCGATGACGCTGTTTTGGGGCGGCGCGCTCGGCGTCATCGCTCTGCTGTCGTGTGAAAGCGCCGGCCTGCTCGCGCGCCGCTTTTCTGGTTTCGCTGGCGGTCTCGCCGCTTTCCTTGCGGCTTTCGTTGTCTATGAGAGCCTGGTTCTGGCGGTTACGGCGGCGACGGGCCCCGGCGTCGATCATTTTACCGCGCCGGTCGTGACGCAGATCTTTCTCATCAATTTAAGCGCCTTTGTTTCGCTGTTGATGTTGAAGGCCGCAGGCGCCGCGGTGGCCAACCGTGATGTGACGAAGGCATTCGCCTCGCGCCCGATCTAGGGTGCGAGGGAGCCATCGAAGCGGAGGCCGCGGCCCGACGCGGATTTCGTCGGGCCGTGTTCTTGCAGCGTGTCGTTTCAGCGCCTCTTAAGGCGACTTAGACTGCGCTGACTGGCAAAAATTCGGCTTTAGTGAATATGCGCCTTGGCGCCAGCGCCGGCGTTCGCGTCGTCGCCGCTGTCGCGGCGGCAGGCCATTCGCACGCGTTCTCGCAGCCACATATGCGCGTGATCTTTCTCGTGGCGTGGATGCCAGAGCATCATCAACTCGTAGCGCGGCAGGTCGATCGGGATCGGCAGGATTTTGAGCGGAGCCAGCTGTACGAACTGCTCGGCCATCCTCTGGGGCAGACAGAGCATGAGGTCGGTCTTCTCGAGAATCCAGGGCGTCGTCAAGAAGTTCGGCAGGACAAGAAATACGTTTCTACGTAGCCCCAGCTTCGCGAGACTGTCGTCGATCAGGCCCGTCCCGGCTTCCCGCCAGCTGATCAGCACATGCTTGCCTTCCAAAAACTGCGCCAGACTGATGTCATCGCCCGGGACTTGCGCGTTCGATTTTCTTGTGAGGCAAACGATGCTCTCGCCCATCAATGCCTGCGAGCAGACATGCGGCGTGCCGCCGAAGATTGCGTCGAAGCCGATCGCCAGATCGATATTGTCTTTCTCGAGCACGATGTGGGGCGGCCCGGTTATTGGCTGCCGAATATGCACCTCGATATGCGGGGCGATGCGGATCATCGACTCGGCAAGCGTCGGCAACAGGGCGAACCCGACGTAGTCGCTTGTCGAGATCACGAAACGTCGTCGGCTGGTTGCGGGATCAAATTCTGGCGGCGGTTCGACGATCCTTTCGATCTCCCGAAGCACGGCCGCCGTCGGCTCCAACAAAGCAAGCGCGCGCGCCGTAGGGACCAAACCCGATGCGGATTTCACGAGTATCGGATCGTCGAGCTGGTCGCGCAGTCTGCGCAGAATATGGCTCATGGCGGGCTGGCTCAGGCATAGCTTTTCTGCGGCCCGCGACACGTTCTTCTCTTCAAGGAGCGCCTTCAACGCCAGCAACAGATTGAGGTCGAAAGACTTGAGGTTGACCATCCTGTCGCTGCCTCTTGCGAATTGAGTCTGCTGTTTCGAACTCTTCGACGCAGCACGTCTAGGGGTTTAGTTCCCCGAATGAGTTCATAAGATTTTCGAATTTTACCGCGTCGGCGACAATCGATAAAGCTTCCGGCGGCTTGGGCCGGAACAAGATCCAAAAATGAAGGCCGCGAAGCGTTCGAGCGACGCTTCCGCGCAGTCGGGCGAGCGGCGCAAGCGTCGAGGAAAGCCGAGGAGGACCGCCATGTCCATCAATGTGCCTGCAGACCGTCCGCCGATCGATCCGCATCCGCTCAGCCCCTATGTCGCGTGGGCGGGGAATCGAAACCGTGATCCCATTCTCAGCATGTTCAGAGGGATCTTTCCGAACAGCGGCAATGTGCTGGAACTTGCGAGCGGCGCCGGCAACCACATCAACTATTTCGCGCCGCATTTCCCGAATCTGTCGTTTCAGCCTTCCGACTATGACGTCGAAGTGTTCGATTCGATCAAGAAGAAGCGAGACGAAGCAGGCGGCAAGAATATCTTCGATCCGATCAAAATCGATCTGACTGAGCCCCAGACCTGGCCCAGCGCCAGCGATCGGCTCTACGACGCCATTTTCGTGGTGAACCTCTTCCAGGTCGCGCCGGTCTCGATCTGCGACGGCATCGCTCAAGTCGCCGAGCGCGTGTTGACCAAGGATGGCATTGTCGCGATCTACGGGCCCTTCAAGGTTGACGGCAATTATACGACCGAATCAAACGCCGCTTTCGATCAGGAGATCCTCGCGCCCAAGATCGCCGAATGGGGCCTTAAGGACGTGCGTGACCTCGAACGCGCCGCCAACGCACACAATATCGCGCTTAAAAAAATCATGGACATGCCCGCGAACAACTTCATTCTTCTCTTTGGGCGCGCATGAAGCGAGCGCGGCGAAGAGAATTGACGCGCCATGACAGAACCGGCGTTGGCGAATAGGGGGGTGGCGCTCGTGATTGGCGTCGGCGCCGAGTCGGGCCTCGGCGCGGCGCTGGCGCGGCGTTTCGCGCGCGAAGGGCTCCGCGTCATGGTCGCGGGCCGCACGCCGGAGCGGCTGCGAATCGTCGCCGAGCAGATTGCCGCCACGGGGGGCGCGGTCGCGATCAAAGTCGCAGACGCCACCAGCGAAGCCGATGTCGCCGCCCTCTTCGACGAAGCAGACCGCGACGGCGACCTCGTGCTGGTCGCCTACAATGTTGGGAGCAATGTCGCTGCTTCTGCTCAGGACACGACGCCCGAACTCTTCGAGCGCCTTTGGCGCCAAAACGCCCTCGGCGGCTTCGTCGTCGGGCGGGAGGCCGCGAGGCGCTTCTCCCAGCGCGGGCAGGGCACGATCCTGTTCACCGGCGCGACGGCGTCCTTGCGGGCGCGTCCGCCCTTCCTGGCCTTCGCCGCCGCCAAAGCCGCCTTGCGCGCCGTCGCCCAGGGGCTTGCGCGCGAGTTTGGCTCAAAGGGCGTTCATGTCGCCCATATCGTCGTCGACGGCGTGATCGCGGGCGAATATGCGGCGACGAATTTCGCCGACTACGCGCGCTCGAAAGGCGCGGACGGCGTCCTTGCGGTGGACGACATCGCCGACGCCTATTGGGCGCTGCACTGTCAAAAGCGCAGCGCCTGGACTCACGAAATGGACCTTCGGCCCTTCAAGGAGCCTTTCTAGGTCCGCACATTTACGGCCGCGGAGAAAGCAGAAAATGGCGACGCGAACGAAGTGGCGCTTTGTCGGCGACTATCTCGAGAACTGCAATTGCGACATCGTCTGTCCTTGCCTGGTCTCGACCAAGGCCATGATGGCGATGCCGACGCAAGGGTGTTGCGACAACATTTTGGCGTTCCACATCGACAAGGGCCATTATGGCGACGTGGCGCTGGATGGGCTGAACGTGGCGCTTGCGGCCCACGCGCCGGGACCGATGGCGGAGGGCGACTGGACGCTCGCCGTCTATATCGACGAGCGCGCAACCGACGAACAGACCGCCGCACTGGGCGCGATTTTCGGCGGCGACGAAGGCGGACCGATGGCGGCTTTCGCGCCTTTGGTCGGAACGCATCTCGGCGTCAAGAAGACCTCGATCCATTATACGATCGAGGGTAAATCACGCTTCGTCGAAATCCCGGGCGTTCTCGCCGTCGCGGTCGATCCGCTGGCGAGCATGCATCCGAGCGGCGAAATCTGGGGCATGACCGGGCATCCGCTCGCGCCGGAGAAAATCGCTTTCGGCGTCGGCCGCACGGGCAACCATTTCAGCGACCACGGCATGGACTGGAATAATTCGGGCCAGAACGGGCATTACGCGCCGATCGAATGGTCGAATTGACGGATGGCGCCCCCCGCATGGAACAGACGCGCTTGGACCTGATCGCACTTCAGCGTAACGCGATCCTGGCCATGCTCATCGCCTTGTCGGTCGCAGCGTGGACGCTTCTGATCTGGAAAGGCGCAGGTCATGACGCCCATAACAGCATGGCGTCGCCGTCCATGGGACTCGGCGCGCCGCTGTTCATCGCTGCGTGGCTGGCGATGACGATTGCGATGATGTTTCCAACGGTGGCGCCGATGGCGCTCACCTTCCACAAGACGCAGGCCGCGCGCCGCAAACGGGGACAGGCCTTCGTCGGAACATGGGCGTTCCTCGCCGGCTATCTGCTCGTCTGGATGGCGTCTGGCCTCCTCGCTTATATTGGCGCGCTCGCCGCGGAGGCTGTCGCCGCGCGTCTGGATCTTTCGGCGTCGGCGCAGGGCCGCGTCGGCGGTTTGATCCTGATCGCCGCCGGGCTCTACCAGCTCACGCCGTTGAAAGAGCTCTGCCTGACGAAGTGCCGTACGCCGATCAGCTTCATCATGACCTCCTGGCGCGAGGGGACGCTCGGCGCCCTGCAGATGGGCGCGCACCACGGCGCCTGGTGCCTTGGCTGCTGCTGGCTGCTTTGCGCGATCATGTTTCCTCTCGGCATGATGAACGTCGCCGCGCTAGCGAGCGTGACAGCGATTGTTTTCGCCGAGAAGACCCTGCCATGGGGGCCCGCCGTGGCGCAGGCCATGGGCATCGCCATTTTCGTCTACGGGCTTTTGATCCTGATCCAGCCTCAGCAGTTTCCGGTCTTCCATGGATGACTGGGCTTGGCTGGGAACCTCGCGGGAAGGCAGAGGCGTGGCGCCAGCCCAGCCGGCCCGTTCTTCCTCACCCGCCGAGCTACGCCGTGAGTTACACGACGGGGGATGATCGCGCGCTCGCCGCTCATAATGTAACGAAACACTGCGGCCGATTGCTTATCTCGGCCGCAGCTTCTTTGCGACGCTCTATTCAACTATTCCGCGTGCACGGCCGCACGACACTGCGCAGGAACAACCTGTGCCGAGCCATCCGGGCTCGCGGAGCAAGCAGGTTTTCACGCCGGTCGCACAATAATATCCCTCACTCGCGACAGGCGTGGAAGTTGCTGCGCCGTAATAGCCGGTGTTCCCAGAGCCGTAATAGCCGTACCCCGATGGATTGGCAGAGCCATAATAGCCGTTGCTATAGGGGCTTGGCGCCGCCGCGCGCAGCGCCATGCCGTAGTAGCCGGGCCCCAAATTCCTACCACAGCGGCTCCATGCGGAAGCTGGGCTCGAAATTGACAGCATAGTGATTGCGATCGTGGCGGCGAGCGCCGCAGTCATTATCTTTCGTGAGGTCGCCATTGGCGGAACTCCTGGGCAGGGCTCAGCCAGGCCCTTGTTGGACAAACCCCAACGCCCACCCCTGTAACGCCAGCCCCGCTTGCTTGTTCCCGCCCATGAAGGCGTGGAACGCAACGGCGGGAGGCGAGGATGACGACACTTTCGCCAGCCCATTCAAAATTTGCCTGGAACCTGACCGCAAGAAATCTCCGCTCCTGGCGCGAAGCGGCCTTCACGGCTCATGAAAGCTCACCCGCCGAGCATCCGGTCCGCGTGTCCGCTGTGCAGGTCCGCGAGCCGCGCCAGTGCGAATAATAAATCGCTCAGGCGATTGAGATAGGCGAGGGCGCTTTCGGGCGCCGGCGGTTCATCGAGCGCGGCGACGCTGCGCTCGGCCCGCCGCGCGACCGAGCGCGCCATGTGGAGACGCGCGCTCGCTTCCGCCTCTCCCGGATAGATGAAATCGCGCAGCGGCGGCAGCGCGTCGGTGGCGCGATCGATCTCGGCTTCGAGCGCCGCGGTCTCGGCGTCGTCGAAGGCAAGATCGATCTTCCGCGCTTCGGCGCTGACGATGGCGCTGATCGTGTAGAGCGCCTTTTGCGCGCCGCTCAAAAGATCGTTCGCCTCGGGGAAGACGACGCGCGCGAGCCCGAGGCTCGCCGACAATTCGTCGAGATCGCCAACCGCCGCGACGCGCGGATCGAACTTCGCCGCCCGCCGCCCCGAGAAGAGGCTCGTCTGGCCTCTGTCGCCTTTTTTCGTATAGAGCTTCATCGCCGTCACGCGCACCCCCGGTCTCTTCGTTACCTCACGCGAGGCCAGCCGGTCATCCCATAAACGCCGCGCTCGAAAAAGCCTCGCTGAAGGCGGAGCCAGGCACGGCGCGGTTGGGGCGCCGCCGGGCGGCGCCGCCGCCTCGTGGCGCCATTGTTTTTATTGGCGGTGGCCCCGCACTGCGGGAGAAAAGAGGCGCGGGCGCGTCATTCGGCCACTCGCCTTTAAGGCGCGGATCGGCTATGTAAGAAAACGTCCAAACTGGACGGCAGGCAGGACGGGAGCTTGTCGTCGCACTCCGGGACAAGGGAAAAATCAAAGGGTTCGAGCATGGTCTATCGGCGTTACTTCGAGGCCGCCGTCTCCCGTCTGAAGGACGAGCGCCGCTACCGCGTCTTTGCGCATCTTGAGCGCGACGTCGAAGCTTTTCCGCTGGCGAATTGGCATCGCGAGGACGGCTCGGTCGAGCCCGTGACCATCTGGTGCTCCAACGACTATCTCGGCATGGGCCAGCATCCGGACGTGATCGCCGCCATGGTCGACACGGCGAGCAGAGTCGGCGCCGGCTCCGGCGGCACCCGCAACATTTCCGGCACCAGCCACGCCATTGTCGAGCTTGAGCGCGAGCTCGCCGATCTGCACGGCAAGGAAGCCGCGCTCGTCTTCACCTCCGGCTGGATTTCCAATCTCGCGGCGATCTCGACCATCGCCGACCTTCTGCCCAATTGCGTCATTCTCTCCGACGCCTCGAACCATAATTCGATGATCGAAGGCGTGAAGCGCTCGCGCGCCGAGAAGAAGATCTTCCGCCATAATGATCTTGCGCATCTCGAAGAGCTGCTGATCGAAGCGGCCGATCGGCCCAAGCTCGTCGTCTTCGAAAGCCTCTATTCGATGAATGGCAATATCGCGCCGGTCGCGGACATCGTCGCGCTGGCCGAGCGCTATGGTGCCATGACCTATGTCGACGAGGTGCATGCGGTCGGCATGTATGGCGCGCGCGGCGGCGGCATCTGCGAACGCGAAGGCGTGATGGGGCGCGTCCATGTGATCGAGGGCACGCTCGCCAAGGGCTTCGGCACGATGGGCGGCTATATCGCCGGCGACGCCGTGATCATCGACGCGATCCGGTCCTATGCGGCTTCATTCATCTTTACGACGGCGCTGCCGCCGGCCGTCGCGGCCGCCGCCTGCGCCGCGGTGCGGCTGCTCAAGCGCCGACCGGATCTGCGCGCGGCGCATCAGCGCGCCTCGCATATCACCAAGCACGCCCTCGCCGCGGCCGGCCTGCCTGTGATGGAAAATGGCTCGCATATCGTGCCGGTGATGGTGCGCGACGCCGAGCTTTGCAAGTCTGCGAGCGACCTGCTGCTCGATCGCCACTCGATCTACATTCAGCCGATCAACTATCCGACGGTGGCGAAGGGAAGCGAGCGGCTGCGCGTCACGCCGACGCCTTGCCACACGCCGGCGCATATCGCGAATCTCGTCGAGTCGCTCGTCGACGTCTGGCACACGCTCGGGATTCCCTTCGTCGAGCCGCCGTCGCATTTGCACGTCGCGGCGAAGAGCGACGAGAAATGCACCTATCCCGAGATCAAACTCGCGGCGCAGTAGGCGTCGCTCGCGAATGCAAAAAAGCGCCGGCCCGGGGCCGGCGCTTTGTTCTTTATGAGGGCGCGGCGCGGTAGCTGCGCGAGACGAGGGTTGAAAGACTTTTCGGCTCAGGATTTTTCCGCAGCCAAAAGATTTGCATCTCGGGCCAGCCGCCATCGCCCGTCGGCTTCCTTGCGTAGAATCGACAAGGCATATCCGGTCCGGTGCAAAGGCGCGCCTCCGTCTAGAGGCGTCGCCGTCATGTCGATGTAATTGCGCAGATACGCCCAGTCGCCAAAAATGCAGAGCTCCTGGACTTCGCTGCGCCCCTCGATTGCGACGTTCTTCTTGTTTTTCGTAGCGGCTGCGAAAGCCTCCTTGCCGAATGGCTTTCCCCCCGGCGTCAAAAAAATCACGTCATCCGTCATCAGATCGAGCAGCGCTGAAAGGTCGCCCGCTTTGCTGCAGGCCATCCAGGCTTCGACCAACGCGCGAATGGCTCTTTCGTCGTCCGTCATGCCAGAATCCTCCGCGTTAGCCCTCTCACGTCCTCCCCACGCTCACATAGGTGAAGCCGCGCTTGCGCACGTCGCCAGGGCGATAGACATTGCGCAGATCGACGATGATCGGCTGCTTCAAGAGGCTCCTGACCCGATCGAGATCGAGCGCACGGAACGCGTCCCATTCGGTGACGATGGCGAGCGCGTCGGCCCCTTCAAGCGCCGAATAGGCGTTGTCGTGGAAGGTGACTTCCGGCATCAGCGGACGCGCCTGCGCCATGCTTTCAGGGTCATAGGCGTGCACCTGCGCCCCGTCGCCGGCAAGCGAGGCGACGATGGCGAGCGAAGGCGCGTCGCGCATGTCGTCGGTGTTGGGCTTGAAGGCCAATCCCAGGAGCGCGATCTTCTTGCCGCGCACCGAGCCGCCGAGCGCGTTGATCACCTTACGCGCCATCGCCCGCTTGCGCGCGTCATTGACCGCGACCACCGTTTCGACGATGCGCAGCGCCGCGCCCTCGTCCTGCCCGGTCTTGATCAGCGCCAGCGTGTCTTTCGGAAAGCAGGAGCCGCCATAGCCCGGCCCGGCATGCAGGAATTTCCCGCCGATGCGCTTGTCGAGGCCGATGCCGCGCGCGACCTCCTGCACATCCGCGCCAACCTTCTCGCACAGATCGGCGATTTCGTTGATGAAGGTGATCTTCGTCGCGAGAAAGGCGTTGGCCGCGTATTTGGTGAGTTCCGACGTGCGGCGCCCAACGAAGACCAGCGGCGGCGCGTTCAGCGACAGCGGCCGGTAGATTTCTTCCATCACGTCGCGCGCGCGCGGATCTTCGATGCCGATGACGACGCGGTCGGGGCGCTTGAAATCCTCGATAGCGGCGCCTTCGCGCAAGAATTCAGGATTGGAAACGACGGTGAAATCGGCGTCCGGATTGACTTCGCGAATGATGCGCTCGACTTCGTCGCCGGTGCCGACGGGGACGGTCGATTTGTTGACGACGACCGTGAATCCTTTGAGCGCTTTGGCGATGGTCTGTGCGACGGCGTAGACGAAGGACAGATCCGCATGGCCGTCGCCGCGCCGCGACGGGGTGCCGACAGCGATGAAAACCGCGTCGGCGCCTTTGACCGCCGGTTCGAGTTCGGTGGTGAAGGAAAGGCGGTTCTGCTCAACATTATTGGCGACGAGTTCGTCTAAGCCGGGTTCAAAGATCGGTATCTCGCCCGTCTTCAGGCGCTCGATCTTGTTCGCGTCGGCGTCGACGCAAATGACGTTATGGCCGAAGTCGGCGAAACAGGCGCCCGAGACCAAACCCACATAGCCAGAACCAATCATCGTAATGTTCATCAGCGTCAGTCTCTTGCTTCATGTGCGATCGCCTCCCAAGGGAGGTCGCGCGGGGAGGCCGCGCGGGTGGGGGTGAGCAGGGTGCGGGACGCGCGGTTCAGCCCGCCCGCGCCTATTGCGCGACTCTACCCATCAACGGGTTGGTCATCCGCCGACGCCAAAGGCGGCGAGCGCCGCCATATTGACGATCTCCGTGTCCGTTGCGCCGAGTTGGACGATTTGAATCGGTTTGTCGAGTCCGACGATCAGCGGACCGAGAACGGTCGCGCCGCCAAGTTCCTGTAACATTTTTGTCGAAATAGCCGCCGAATGAAACGCTGGCATGACAAGAACGTTCGCCGTCTCGGTCAGTCGCGAAAACGGATAGGCGCTCATCAAATCCTTGTTGAGCGCAATGTCCGCGCCCATCTCGCCCTCATATTCGAAATCGACGCGCCGCTGGTCGAGAACATTGACCGCCTGGTGCACGCGCGCCGTGCGCTCGCCCGGCGGATAGCCGAACGTCGAAAAGGCCAGCATGGCGACCCGCGGCACGAGTCCGATGCGGCGCGCCACGCCAGCCGCCTCGATGGCAATTTCAGCCAGCTCGTGGGCGTCGGGCATCTCGGTGATCGCCGTATCGGCGACGACGACGACGCGGCCATTGGCGAGAATGATCGACGCGCCGATGACGCGGTGGCCGGGCTTGTGGTCGATGACGCGGCGCACGTCTTCAAGCGCGTGGGAGAAATTGCGCGTGACGCCCGTCACCATGGCGTCGGCGTCGCCCTGCGCCACCATCGCCGCGGCGAAATGATTGCGGTCCTGATTGATCAGCCGCTGGCAGTCGCGCATCAGATACCCCTTGCGCTGCAGGCGCTCGAACAGGAACTGCGCATAGACCGAGTTGCGGCTCGAGAGTCTGGCGTTGTGGATTTCGATCTCGGCGGGAAGCTCAAGGCCGGCGTTCGCCGCCGCTTCCTTGACGCGGTCCTCCCGGCCGACAAGCACTGCGCGTCCGAAACCCTGATGGACGAAGGAAAGCGCGGCCCGGATGACCTGCTCCTCTTCACCCTCGGCGAAGACGACGCGCTTGGGATCACGCCGCACGCGTTCGTGAATCGTCTGCATCAGCCCGGCGATCGGATCGCGCCGCGCCGATAACTCAGCGCGATAGGCTTTCATGTCGACGATGGGGCGTCGCGCGACGCCGGTGTCCATCGCCGCGAGCGCCACGGCGGGCGGAATGATGGAGATGAGGCGCGGGTCGAAAGGCGCCGGGATAATATAGTCACGGCCGAAACGCGGCCGGGCGCCGCGGTAGGCGTTGGCGACTTCGTCCGGCACGTCCTCGCGCGCGAGATCGGCGAGCGCCTTCGTCGCAGCGATCTTCATTTCCATGTTGATGGTCTTGGCGCGCACGTCGAGCGCGCCCCGGAAAATATACGGAAAGCCTAGGACGTTATTGATCTGGTTGGGATAGTCGGAACGTCCCGTGGCGATGATCACGTCGGCGCGCGTGGCGCGCGCTTCTTCCGGCGTGATCTCGGGGTCGGGATTGGCCAGGGCGAAGACGATCGGATTGTCCGCCATGCTGCGAAGCATGTCTGGCGTCAGGGCGCCCTTGACCGAAAGGCCGTAGAAGATATCGGCGCCTTCCAGCGCCTCAGCGAGCGTTCGCGCCGTGGTGTCGACGGCGTGCGCGCTCTTCCACTGGTTCATGCCCTCCTGGCGACCGCGATAGACGACGCCCTTGGTGTCGCACAGGATGACGTTGCGCGGATCGAAACCCATCGCCTTGGCGAGATCGAGACAGGCGATGCCGGCGGCGCCGGCGCCGTTGCAGACGAGTTTCGCCGATGAGATGTCGCGGCCTGTCAGCAGCAGCGCGTTGAGCATGCCGGCGGCGGAGATGATCGCCGTGCCGTGCTGATCGTCATGGAAGACCGGAATGTCCATGAGATCGCGTAGCCGCTCCTCGATGACGAAACACTCGGGCGCCTTGATGTCTTCGAGATTGATGCCGCCGAATGAGGGGCCGAGGTATCGGACGGCGTTGACGAATGCGTCGACCTCCTTCGCATCGATCTCGAGATCAATGGAATCGATGTCGGCGAACCGCTTGAACAGCGCGGCCTTGCCTTCCATCACCGGCTTCGCCGCAAGCGCGCCGAGATCGCCAAGCCCGAGGATCGCAGTGCCGTTGGTGATGACGGCGACCATGTTGCCGCGGGTCGTATAATCGAACGCCGCTGAAGGATCCTTGGCGATGGCGAGCACCGGCGCGGCGACGCCGGGCGAATAGGCGAGCGACAGGTCGCGCTGAGTCGCCATCGGCTTCGAGGCGATGACGGCGAGCTTGCCGGGCCGGCCGCGCGAATGAAACAGCAGCGCCTCCTTGTCCGATATCGCCGCGCGCTGCTCTCCTTCCGCCCGATTTTCCGCCATGTCGTCGGCCATCTCCGCCCCTTTGCTTGTTGCGACGCAACACGGCGACCATACCCGGAGCGTGGCTGCGTCCACAAGCGCTTTGCCCAAGGCGGCCGCGCCAAGCGTCACGGAACCAAGCGTCACGGAACAATGACGAAGCGTCAGAGTTTTAGGCATGCGCGGCTGTCCACGCTGCGGCTTAGGTCGTGATTCCGGGCAGCGCAGCGGTCGAAGCGGAGGTTTCAATGAGTGGCATCATTTATCTCGTCGGACTGATCGTCGTCGTTCTGGCGATTTTATCATTTCTTGGCCTGCGCTGAGGAGATGCAGAATGACTGACTTCGTGCAAACGGGACTCGGCGTCGGGCCGTCGCGCGGCGAAGCCGCCGCGGTGGCGGCCGCCCAAGACATGTCCGGCCGGTCGACCAACACCGATTGGGCCGCCATCATCGCCGGCGCAATGATCGCCGGCGCAATTTCCTTCATCATGGGGGCCTTCGGTTCGGCGATCGGCCTGTCGATGACGTCGCCATATGGCGGCGCGTCCTTGGTTGTGCATCTGATCGCGTTGACGCTCTGGGTGCTCTGGATCACCGTTTCGAGCTTTGCGGTCGGCGGCTACGTCACGGGACGGCTGCGCCGGCGCGCCGGAGACGTTTCGCAAGAAGAGGTGGAAGTCCGCGACGGGGTCCACGGCCTCGTGCTCTGGGCAGTCGCGATCGTGGTGTTCGCGCTGATCGCCGGCGCTTCTATCTTCCAGCTCGCCAAGACGGGCGTTTCCGCGGCGGCGTCTTCAGAGGGCGCAAGAAGCGAGACGTCGTCGCTTGCGCCCGCGGTGACTCCGGTCGAGGAGCGGGTCGATTTTCTGTTGCGCGGCGATGGTGACGTGAACGCACGGGGCGTGACGATGCCGACCGAATATCCGCGCGCGATCGTCACGCGCATCGTCGAGCGCGGCTTGGCGACAGGCGAAATCTCCGGAGAAGATCACGCCTATCTCGTCAATGTTCTCGCTTCGCGCTCCGGCCTCGCTCCGCAGGAAGCCGAACGGCGCGTGGATCTGAGCGCCGAACGCCTGCGCGAAGATCAGGCGAAGGCGAAGGAGACGGCCGAGACTGCGCGCAAGACCGGCATCCTGCTCGCGTTCCTGTCCGCAGCGACAATGCTCCTCGGCGCGGTGGCGGCGTGGTACGGCGCGACGCTCGGCGGACGCCATCGCGATGAAAACGTCGGCGTCGCGGCGTTCTCTCGCTTCTAAAGGGAGGTAGGAAATGTTTCGGTCTGTCTTGCTGTGGATGCTCGGGATTCCGATACCGATCATCATCCTTCTGGCGTTCTGGCGCTAACACGGGATGCGATAAAGCCCCGGAAGAACGCTCTTCCGGGGCTTTTCTTATGGCTTGCGGGGAATGTTGAAGACCAGCGGCGCGCCGTCGTCGCCTCCGTCCGAGAGCACGAGCAAGCGATAGCGTCTGGGGTTCAGCTCAAGCACGGCGATGGCCTCCGGCTTGATGAGGCTGCCTTTCTTCCCTAGCGGCGCGTTTTGAAGATCGAGCGCTGCGAGTTCTCTTGGTTGCACAGCTACGCCGGTCGTCAGTCCGCGCAACTCGATGATCGAATAGCCCGCTGGCGATTCAGCGTCGCTGGGTCCAACAAGAGCGAGCGCCTCGCCGTCCGCGATTGCGAGATCTCGAAAGCCCTTGTTGGCGCCCAACCGAACCGTTGTGAGAGAAGGTTTCAGATCGCCCCCCTCGAAAAGAGCCCTCGCGTCGACGCTGACGATGTAACCGTTTCCTCCCACATTCGGCGCGCGCAAGGCGAAAAACAGCCGCCCATTCGCCGCCCCCATGCCCTCGATGTCGATGCGGTTGCGACCCGGAGCCCTGTCGCAGCGGCAGTCGCCGGGAACGGCATAGGACGCAAGTTCGGGAAGGCTGCGCATCGCGTCCCATAAGCGCTCGCTGTGCGCCATCGTTCCGATATGGCCGCTCTCGTCGGCCGTGAGCCGGTAGACTCGTCGGCTGTCAGAATTGTCGCAGCATGTTTCGCGCTTTGCGGCGTGTGATCCGGCCACGTAAAAATAGCCGCCGTCGACGGCCGCAGCTTCGGCGTCGAGTTCCTTCTCCACGCCGCTGAATTCGAAGGGCTCTCCGACGTAGACAAGCCGCTCGCCCTTGATGCGCATGAAGGCGCCCTGCCGGCCCTCATCGACGGCGAGCACGCACATGCCGCTCGTTCGGCAGGCAAAGCCGCTGAACGCTTCATTCGCCCTTTTCGCCGCAAAGGGATGCTTGTCGACCTGCCACGGGTTTGGCGATTCCGGCGCGACGCGCTCCGCGGCGAAAGCGCACGAACAAAGCCAAGCGGCGGCTGCGGCAAGCGCAATCGGTCGATAGATGGCGGCGATCATCGACGTCCCCAATCCCAAACAGGCAAGCAAGAGGCGAATCTAGGCCCGGACGGACGCGTCGTCCACATGCAAGCGCATGCCACGCGTGGCGCTTGCGCCGCGACGTCGTTACACTGGCGGGCATGAAACACGCAGCGCCCGTTCCTGCTCAAAATCTCAATGACCAGGCGCCGACGCGCGTGACCCCAATGATCGCGCAGTATATCGAGATCAAGGCGGCGAACGCCGATTGCCTGCTCTTCTATCGCATGGGCGATTTCTACGAACTGTTTTTTGAAGACGCGCAGACGGCGTCGCGCGCGCTCGGCATCATGTTGACGAAGCGCGGCAAGCATCTTCGCGAAGACATTCCGATGTGCGGCGTGCCGGTCGAGCGCGCTAACGACTATCTGCAAAAACTCATTGCGCTCGGACATCGCGTCGCCGTCTGCGAGCAGACCGAAGACCCGGCCGAAGCCAAAAAACGCGGTGCGAAATCGGTGGTGCGGCGCGACGTCGTGCGGCTGGTCACGCCCGGCACGATCACCGAAGATGCGCTGCTCGATCCCGCGAGACACAATGCCTTTTTAGCGATCGCGCGCTTGCGCGGGGAGGACGGGCGCTGGCGATACGGCCTGGCGAGCGTCGATATTTCGACGGGCGCCTTTACGGTCTGCGAGCGCGAAGAGAATGCGCTCGGCGCCGAAATCGCGCGCCTGGAGCCGCGCGAAATCATCGCCGTCGACGCGCTGTGCAGAGACCCATCGCTTGCGGCGATCTTCGAAGGCGCCGGCGCGCCCATCGCGCCGATCGGCCGCGATATCGGCGACGGCGCTGACGCGGCAAGACGCCTCATGGCGTTCTACACTGTGGCGACGCTCGAAGGTTTTGGCGCCTTCAGCGACTGTGAGCTGGCCGCAGCCGCGACCGCGATTCTCTATGTCGAGCGCACGCAAAAGGGGCAGCGCCCGGCGCTGTCGCGTCCGACAAGTCTGCGCGCGCTGACGGCGCTTGAAATCGACGCGGCGACGCGCGCCAATCTCGAACTGACGCGCACGCTGTCCGGCGCGCGCGAGGGCTCGCTGCTTTCGGTCGTCGATCTCACCGTCACGCCCGGCGGCGCGAGACTCTTGGCCGAACGGATCGCGGCGCCGTTGACCGATGCGAGACTGATCGCATCGCGTCTCGACGCCGTCGCCTTCTTTGTTGAAAAGCCGGACCTGCGCGGCGCGCTCCGCGCGAAGCTCGCGCGCGCGCCGGATCTTTCTCGCGCCTTGTCGCGTCTTTCGTTGGAGCGCGGCGGCCCGCGCGATCTTGCAAGCATTGGCGTCGCGCTGGACGCTGCGCAGGACATCGCGAGTCAATTCGCGCAGCTCGATCCCCCAATCGACATCGCGGCGGAGGCTCAAGCGCTTTCTCGAGCGGACCTCGCGCTGGCCGGCGAAATCGCCGCAGCCTTGAAAGACAGCCTGCCGCTCGACAAGCGTAACGGCGATTTTGTTCGCGAGGGGCGCGACTCCGAGTTGGACGAAGCGAGGCGCCTACGCGACGCAAGCCGCAAGGTGATCGCTGAGCTGCAGGGGCGATATGCCGAGCTCACAGATACGAAGCTCAGGATCAAGCATAATAATTTTCTGGGGTTTTTTCTCGAGGTTTCGCTGACGAACGGCGAGAGGCTGCTGCGGCCGCCGTTCGACGCGACCTTCACGCATCGGCAAACCATGGCCGACGCGATGCGTTTCTCGACGCGCGAACTCGTCGAGCTCGAAGCGAAGATCGCTTCGGCGGCCGATCGCGCGCTGGCGCGGGAACTCGCGATCTTCGACGCGCTGGTCGCCGAAGTGTGCGCGCGCGCCGAGGACTTGCGGCGTCTCGCCGAAGCGTTCGCGCGGCTCGATCTCTATGGCGCACTCGCCGAAGTCGCAGAAAAGCGCGGCTGGACGCGCCCGCTGATCGACGCCTCGCTCGATTTCGAGATTGTCGGCGGGCGCCATCCCGTCGTTGAAGCTTCGCTACAGTCGCAAGGCAAGGCTTTCGCCGCGAATGACTGTGATCTTTGCGGAATGGAGGGCGGCCGAATCGCCGTCGTCACCGGGCCGAATATGGCCGGCAAGTCGACATATCTGCGTCAGAACGCGCTCATTGCGCTGTTGGCGCAGACCGGCTCCTACGTTCCCGCGCAGTCCGCGCGCATTGGCGTCATCGACAGGCTGTTCTCGCGTGTCGGCGCCTCTGACGATCTCGCTCGTGGTCGCTCGACCTTCATGGTCGAGATGGTCGAAACCGCGGCGATCTTGAACTGCGCGAGCCCGCGTTCGCTCATCATTCTCGATGAAATCGGTCGTGGCACGGCGACATTCGACGGACTTTCGATCGCCTGGGCGACGATCGAACATCTGCACGAAGTGAATCGTTCGCGCGCGATCTTCGCCACGCATTTCCACGAATTAACGCAGCTTGCGAAGCGGCTGCCGCGCCTCGTCAATCTGACGATGAAGGTGACCGATCACGCCGGCGATGTGGTGTTTCTGCATGAGGTGATAAAAGGCGCGGCCGACCGCTCCTATGGCGTGCATGTCGCGCAGCTCGCGGGACTGCCGGCGAGCGTCGTCGCGCGTGCCCATGCGATCCTCGCAGAGTTGGAAGCGGCCGACCGACGCGCGCCGGTCGAGACCTTGATCGACGATCTACCGTTGTTCGCACGCCTCGCTGAGGCGTCGGCGGCGAAGGATTCGTTGCGCGACGCGCTACATCAGATTGATCCGGACCAGATGACGCCGCGCGAAGCGCTCGCCGCGCTCTACGAATTGAAGAAGAAACTTTGAAGCCGTCTTTTGTGATTTGAAGCGAAGCTTAAAGACTCGTGACTAAGTCGCAGACCGCTGGGCGTTTGGCGCACACACTCAAATCCATCGAGCCCCGTTGCGTCCTTCCGTCGACGCCAAGACGCGTCGAATGAAGTCGCAAGGATCGGGACTATACGCCGGCGCCGCCTGCGGCCTTCGCTACGCATGTCCGTCTCTCATTCGACGGCGCCACCAAATACTCTGACATCGGAGAACGTGTCATGATTCTCGTGTTGATCTTCGTCGGCGTCGCTTTGGCGGCAGGCGGCGTGCTCTCATTGCTCGACCGACAGTTCAGGGTCAGCAAGGTGACGGCGGTCATGGCCTTCGTCGGCGGATTGATCATGGTCGTCGGAGCGGAAGCCGGACTGATTGGCTCCAGCTCATCCTTCTTCAAAGCGCAGCAGATTAAAACGTCGGCCTGCGAATTGGATGGCGAGTCGGCATATCCCGAAAATCGCCGCTTGGATCCAAATCACCTGATCCGCATATATATTTTGGGTTGCATGGAGCGGTCAGGCTATGCGTGGACAAGCGATCACGAGCACTGCAAGGAAGCGCCGCTCGCCACAAATCCGCTGTGCTATCTGCCGACCGGCCTTTTCGATCGCGCGGTGACGAAAGTCCAAGTCGCTTTTGAGTGATTCAAAAATCCGTTTGAACGGAACGGCTGTCATTCCCGACGCGCGCGAAGCGCGTGATCGGGAATCCAGAGCACGACCAGCATTCTTGGATTGGCTCTGGATTCCCGGTCAGGCCTTCGGCCTGCCGGGAATGACAAACTCCAAGCGACGGATCAGGCCGAGTCCATATGAGAGTGTAACGCCTCCTTTGAGCGCTAACGGATATAGCGCGCGAAGACGAATTGCGTGTCGCCATAGCGGCGTGCGTCTTCGCGCAGCAACATCGGCGGCAGGTTGATTTGCGCCTTGGCGCTTTCTTCGACGACGACGACGGCGTCCGGCGCAAGCCAGCCGCCATCGACAAGTGCGATGAGCGCTTGCGTCGCGAGATCCTTACCGTAAGGCGGATCAAGAAAGGCGAGCGAAAATGTTTCGCCCGCCGGCGCGGCGCCGAGCTTGGTGGCGTCCCGGCGAAAGATGCGCGTGACGCCGCCAAGCCCCAGCGCTTCGATATTGGCGCGTAGCAGCGCGCGCGCCTCAGCGCCGTCGTCGACGAAAAGCGCTCGCGCCGCGCCGCGCGACACGGCCTCGAATCCGAGCGCGCCGGCGCCGGCGAAGAGATCGACGACATTCGCGCCCGCAACCGGATCGCCGAAGCGATGCGCGAGAATGTCGAAAACGGATTCGCGCAGCCGTTCGGACGTTGGTCGAATGGCCTGCGAACGTGGTCCCCAAAGCGCTCGACCGCGCAGGGCGCCGCCGACGATGCGCATGGTCTATGCGCCGCGCGGCTTGCGTGGTCCCTTCGGCGGCCCTTTGCGCGGTCCCTTGAAGGGCCCTTTGGGCGGTCCCTTGCGCGGTGCGCCTCGGGCGCCCGCGGGACCTTTGCCCGGCCCGCTGCGTGGACCTTTGTACGGGCCCCGGGACGGTCCGCCGCTGCGCGAGGGCCGCGCGTCTCCGCCCGAGCGGGGCTGATCGAATTTACGCTCGCGGGGGGCGCGGTCGCCAGCCGAAAATTCACGCTCGCCGCTGCGGGCCGGGCGCTTGTCGAATGTCCGCGGCCGTTCCTGGCGCGTCGCGCTGGCGCCGCGCGTATCGCGTCGGGCCTCGTCGCCGTCGCGACGCGGCGGACGCTTTTCGAACCGCGCGTCATCGCGAGTGGCCGTGCGATAATTTCTCTGACCGCTCGCGTGGTCGTCCGACCGCTTCTCGAATCTCTGCGTGCTGCGCGGACGTTCGTCTCGCCCCTCGGCGCTCCGCTCGCGCGGCGGTCGTGTCGGCGAACGCGCCCCGCGCTGATCATCGAAGCGCGGCGCGCGGCGCTGTTCCGGCGCGGCCCGCTCGTCGCGGCGGCGTCCGTCCTCGCGCGGGAAACGCTCGCCGCGCGGCTTGCTGTCGCGCGATGGGCGTTCGGATCGCGCCTTCGGCTGGTGCGGCGCGCCATCGGCGCGCATCGCATCGAAGCGCCGGGCGTTGCGCGAAGGCGCCGCCGCCTCGTCGCGCCGCCGTGTCGGAGTCACCCGTTCGACGGCGACGGCGCGGCCCTTGCGATCGGCGACCGCGCCGCGCGTCACGCGGGCTCGCGGTCCGGCGTCGCGTCGCTCGTCCTGCTCTTTGCGCAGCGTGGAGACATGTTTGCGCGGACGCTTCTCGGCGCGCGCACGAATCTCCTGCTGCTCCGCCGGCTCTTTCTCGCGCAGCGGCGCGGCGAAATCGACGCCGGCGAGTTCGGCGAGCGATTTGCCCAATTGCTCGCGCAGCATTTTCAATCGCACTTCTTCGACAGCGCCTTCCGCGAGATCGCCGAGCTGGAAGGGCCCGTACGAGACGCGAATGAGCCGCGTCACGTCGAGCCCGAGATGCGCCATGACGCGCTTGATCTCGCGGTTCTTGCCTTCGGTGAGGTTCATCGCGATCCAGACGTTGGCGCCTTGCTCGCGTTCGAGCCGCGCCTCGATCGGCGCATAGTGGATGCCGTCGATCGTCACGCCGTCGCCCAATGAATCGAGCTGCGCCTGATCGATCGCGCCATGCGCCCGCACGCGATAGCGCCGCGTCCAACCCGTCGCGGGCAGTTCGAGCGTGCGCGCGAGGCCGCCGTCATTGGTGAGCAGCAGCAGCCCTTCGGTATTGATGTCGAGCCGGCCGACGCTGACGAGCCGCGGCAGGTCCGGATGATGTTCCTCAAGGTAGGAGAACACCGTGGCGCGGCCTTCTTCGTCGCGCGCGGTGGTGACATAACCGGCGGGCTTGTGGAACAGAAAGAGTCGCGTGCGCTCGCGCGCCTGCATCGGCGCCCCGTCGACGGTGATCTTGTCGCTGTCGCTCACATTGAAGCGGGGGCTCGTTTGCACGCGGCCGTTGACGGCGACGCGGCCTTCCGTGATCCAACGCTCCGCGTCGCGGCGCGAACAGACCCGGGGCGCGCGCCATAACCTTGGCGATGCGATCGCCTTCGAAGGCGCCTTCGCGGGGCGTGGGCGCAGGGGCTGCGGCGCGCTGCTTGGCAGGGGACTTGGCGGGGGACTTGGCGGGGGGCTTGGCGAAGGTCTTGGCGAGGGACTTGCCGGGCCGCTTATCGCGCGCGCTTTCGGCGTCGCGCGCGGCGGGCTTGTCCGAGCGGGGTTTGTCGAAGCGAGGTTTCTCAAGGCGAGGTTTGTCGAAGCGTGGCTTTGCAGGCCTCGAGTCTTCGCGCGCGGGATATGCAGCCGGCGTCTTTTTGGCGGGCCGGCGCAAGGGCCGATCGCCGCCGGGGGAGCCGGCGCGGGTATTTCGGTTCTTTTCGGTCATGGGTTCTGATAGCAGGCGGCAAGCGCGCTTTGAAGCGCGATCGCTGAAGAGACGCAAATGAATGGCACGGACTTTTTCAGCGCCGCTTTCGAGCAGGCGCGCGCGGCGGCGGCGGCGGGCGAAGTCCCGGTCGGCGCGGCGCTTGCGCGCAATGGCGACATTATCGCCGCCGCCGGCAACCGCACCCTGCGCGATCGCGATCCGACGGCGCATGCCGAGATGCTTGTTATCCGCCAAGCCTGCGTCGCACTCGGCTCAGAGCGCCTCGTCGACTGCGATCTCTATGTGACGCTCGAGCCCTGCGCCATGTGCGCGGCCGCGATTTCCTTCGCGCGCATTCGGCGGCTCTATTATGCGGCAAGCGATCCGAAGGGGGGCGCCGTGGAGAACGGGCCGCGGTTTTACGCGCAGCCGACCTGCCACCACCGGCCCGAAGTCTATGGCGGCATTCGCGAAAGCGAGGCGGCGCTGCTCCTTCGCGAATTCTTTCAGGCGCGGCGGTGAGCCTCTAACCGCAGCGCCGCCTGCGCCAGTCCCTGGCGCAGCGTGTCGCGGCAGGCGTCGCCGGCGGCGAAAATGCGCGACGCCTTGAAGAGGTCCAGCGCGAGATATTGATGCACTTCCGGTCGGATGAGCACGTCGGGCGGCCGCTCGGCGATCATGCGCGAGCTGATCGCGTTCATCATGATCTGGCTCGCGACGATCATCGTCTCGAAGGCGGACGGCGGCCCCTTGCCAGTCTCGACGCCGAAATTGCCGGAGACGTCGACCGCGATGACGATGTCGGCAAGACCCCAGAGATGGTCATAAGGAAGGGGATTGACCAATCCGCCATCGACGAAATAGCCGTGATCGCTCGTGGCGGCGCGCACGATGCCTGGAATAGCCATCGACCCAGCCACGGCGGGACGCAATGGTCCCGTGGCGAAAACCGCTTCGATGCGGCGGCGAAAATCAGTCGCGACGACCTGCAGCGGAATGCTTAGATCTTCGAAGCGTTCCGGCATGCCTTCGGGCCAGAAGGCGTGAAGAAAGCGCTCGCCGTCGAATAGCAGCGGATGCGCGACGCGGGAAAGAAGCCGCTTTCGCCCCCGCGCCCGCGCATGAAGCAGCCGGCGCGCGAGTCCGATGCGGTTCTTGAGAAT
The DNA here is from genome assembly GCF_000372845.1 of Methylocystis rosea SV97. Lineage (GTDB taxonomy): Bacteria > Pseudomonadota > Alphaproteobacteria > Rhizobiales > Beijerinckiaceae > Methylocystis > Methylocystis rosea. The sequence continues at coordinate 561,707 of NZ_KB889963.1, read as the reverse complement.
GGCCTGAGTGTGGGCGCGCAGCTCCGCGCCCGAGAAGCCCGCGGCGTAAGCGGCGCCGACGATGGCGCCGATCGAGGCGCCGGCGATGGCCACCGGCCGCACGCCCAGTTCGTCGAGCGCCTCGAGCACGCAGATATGCGCAAGCCCGCGCGCGCCGCCGCCGCCAAGGGCGAGCGCGACGGTCTTACCGCGATAGAGGCTCACAGGAACTTCTCCAGGGCGGCAAGCGTCTCCGCCGGCGCCTCCTCCATCGGATAAAGGCCGGAATCGACGCGCGCCTCGGCGACATCATCGCCCCATTCGCGCCACGCGGCGGCGAGCGAGGGGCCGTTCGCGGGAAAGGTCGCATCCCCGGCGACAATGAGCGTTGGCATGACGAGCTTCTTGCCGTCCGCTTTGTCCTCTGCAAGGTGCTCGCGATCGATGGTCGCGCCGGCGCGAAAATCCTCGCAGAAGGCGTGAATGCGCGCCGGGTCGTTGAAGGCTTGGCGATAGGCCGCGAGCGCGTCCGCGCCGAACGGCTCCAGCGACTTCGCCTTGGTTGCATTCATCAGCGCATCGTCGAGAAAGCCGATCGGATCGAGCCCGATCAGCTCTTCGGGCTTGGGCGCGTCAGCCGCGAGGAAACGCGCGCGCCCGACTCGCTGCAAATCCGCATCGCCGAACTCATCGTTGATCGGCGCGATATTGATGAGCGCCATCTTATCGAGCCGACCGGGCTGATCGAGCGCAAGCCGCTGGCCGACGCGCGCGCCCCTGTCGTGACCGATAAGCGCGAAGCGCACATGGCCGAGCGACTCCATGACCGCGACGACGTCGGCGGCCATTTCCCGTTTGCTATAGTTCTCGCCCTTCTCGCTCGCCGGAACCGCCGACCAGCCATAGCCGCGCAGATCCATCGCAACGACGGTAAAGCGTTTGGCGAGCGCCGGCGCAATTTTTCGCCACGCGACATGCGTCTCGCCGAACCCATGCAACAGAACCACGGGCCGGCCCTCGCCGTGGACGCGGGCGAATATCTTTCCAGCCGGCGCATCGATCCAATGCGAAGCGAAACCAGGAAAAAACTCTGCGGAATCGGACATTCGTTACAACCATCTCCCTTAGACCTGCGCCTCTGCGCGAACGTTATACAATATCAGCGCCGACGCTCCCGAAATATATATCGCTGATCGTCAAGCGACTATGTCACGAAGATCGTGCGTCTTGTCTGCTTGAAAAGGAAGCTGAAGCGCTTCAATGTTGAGAAAGGTCAAAAAAGATTTTGCAAAAGCAACACGGCAACACGGGAGAGAGACATGGCAAGCCAGATCGTCAACGAGGTCGTGACCGCGAACAATGCTTACGCCGCCAATTTCGGAAGCAAGAGCGAACTTGCGCTGCCGCCGGCGCGCGGTTTCGCGATCCTGACCTGCATGGACGCGCGTCTCGATCCCGCGAAATATGCGGGTCTCTCGGAAGGCGACGCGCATGTGATCCGCAACGCCGGCGGCCGCGCGTCAGATGACGCGATTCGCTCGCTCGTCATTTCTCACAAGCTGCTCGGCACCAAGGAGTGGTTTGTCATTCACCACACCAATTGCGGCATGGAGCTCTTCTGCGACGAGATCATGAGCGACTTGCTGGATGACAGTCTCGCGACGGCGAGTTTCGACGGCGAGAACTGGTCGAACCCGCAACATGGCGGCGGCTGCGCGGCCGGCCACTTCATCAAGTGGCACACGATCGAGAATCAGGAGGAAAGCGTCGCGCAGGACGTCGCGCGCATCCGTTCGCATCCGCTGGTGCCGAAAAACATCCCGATCTACGGCTACATCTATGATGTGAAGACCGGCAAGATCAACGAGGTCTCGGAAGCGACCAAGGTCGGCAAGGCGGCGTAACCCGCATTGGCGTAGCTCGCGACGCTTCGCTCAGCGAAGCGATCGCGACTTACGTGATATCTGGATCCCGATCGCGCTATGCGCGTCGGGGAGGACAGATCGCGCAGGTCAACCTGCGGGTTTGACTATTCCACCGGGCCGCCGCGCGCGCGCCAGCCGCCGGTGCCCGGCGCATAGTGGCGAAGATCCTTTCGTCCCGCGCCCTGCGCCTGGGCGAGCGCCTTGGCCGAACGCCCGCCTGCCTGGCAAATGAGGACAACGTCGCCCTTCGGAAGCTTTGTCGGATCGAAGCTCGAGAGCGGCATGTTCTTGGCCCCCGGGACATGCCCGGCGCCATATTCATGCGGCTCGCGCACATCGACGATGGCGCAGGATTTATCCGCGACGACGCGGCAGAAATCGTCATGCTCGATCGTCGGCGCCGCGCCGCCGCCCGCGAGTTTCGATAAGAGAGAGCCCAGAGCCATTGTTCGTTCCTTTCTTCTCAGGCTTGCTTTTCGGCGTCGAACTGGGTGAACGCCGCGAGCGCGTGGCTCGCATACATCACCGACGGTCCGGCGCCCATGTAGATGCTCATGGCGAGCGTCTCCATCACCTCCTCACGCGTCGCGCCGCGCTGTGACGCGGCTTTGGCGTGGAAAGCGATGCAATCGTCGCAGCGCACCGCGACGCTGACCGCAAGCGCGATCAGTTCCTTTGTCTTGGGGTCGAGCGCGCCTTGCGCGCCCGCCGATATCGCCATCGCCGAAAAGGCTTTCATCACCTCAGGCGAGCCGACGCGCAATTCTCTTATGTCGGCGGAGAGCTTCTTGGCGAGCGCCGCCCAGTCTTCGATCATGACGCACTCCTTGGGACTTCGTCGTCGCGCAGTACGACATAGATCGCGGGGATGACAAGCAAGGTCAGCGCCGTCGACGAGGCGAGGCCAAAGACCAGCGAAATGGCGAGGCCCTGAAAAATAGGGTCGGTAAGGATAAAGGCCGCGCCGATGATCGCCGCGGCGGCGGTAAGAAAGATCGGCTTGAAGCGGACGGCGCCCGCCTCGATCAGCGCCGCGCGCAAGCTCATGCCGCCGGCGCGCAAATGCCGGATGAAGTCGACGAGCAGGATCGAATTGCGCACGACGATCCCGGCAAGCGCGATAAAGCCGATCATCGAGGTGGCGGTGAAGGCGGCGTTGAACAGGATATGGCCGATGACGATGCCGACGAGCGTCAACGGCACCGGGGCCAGGATGACCAGCGGCAGTTTGAACGAGCCGAACTGCGCGACGACGAGAAGATAGATGCCGAGCAGCGCCACCATGAAAGCTGCGCCCATGTCGCGGAAGGTGACATAGGTCACCTCCCACTCGCCGTCCCAAAGCAGCGTGGGCTTGGAATCATCGAGCGGCTGGCCGTGATATTTGATCGTCGGCGGACCTGAGGCGCCCCAATCGATCTTGTCGATCGCGTCTTCGACCGCGAGCATCCCATAGATCGGCGCTTCGAAACGTCCGGCGACCTCGGCGCTGACCATTTCGGCGAAGCGGCCGTTATGGCGGAAAATCGGGTAGGAGCCGAGTTCGCGCGTCGCCTTGACGACGTCGCCGAGCTCGACATTGGCGCCCTGACGCGCCGTGCCGCCGGCAGGGAGCGGCGTCGACAGGATGCGTTCGCTCGGCGTCATGGCCCCGCGCGGCAACGCCACGGTAATATCGATGGGTTTCGCGCCGCCGCCCTTTTGCGAAAAGCCGATCTTCACGCCGCCGACCAGAGCGCCGATCGTGTCGTAGACGGCGCGCTCCTCGACGCCGTGATATTCGAGCGCTTCCTGATCGATCTCGAAGCGCAGGCGCTCGGCGCGCTGGCCGAAGCTGTCGTCCGTATCGACGACGAAATCGACCGCGTCAAAAGCCTTGCGCACTTTCGCCGTGAGATCGCGCCGCGACTGCGCGTCGGGTCCATAGACTTCGGCGAGCAGCGTTGACAGCACGGGCGGGCCTGGCGGCACTTCGACGACCTTGATTGCGGTATGCTCCGGCGCGGGCACGCCTTCGAGCCGCTTACGAATATCGAGCGCGATCGCATGGCTCGCGCGGCTGCGCTCGGACTTCGGCTGCAGATTGATCGCCAGGTCGCCCATCTCCGGCGCCTTGCGCATATAATAGTGCCGCACCAGACCGTTGAAGTTGAACGGCGCGGCGGCGCCCGCATAGGACTGAACCGAGGTCAGCTCCGGAATGTCCTTCAGGCGCTCGGCCGCCGCCGTCAGCACCCGATCCGTTTCTTCGAGCGAAGCGCCGCGCGGCAGATCGACGACGACCGCGATCTCCGACTTGTTGTCGAACGGCAGCAGCTTCACGCGCACGGTCTTCGTTGCGAAGAGCGCCATGGAGAGAAGCGTCGCGAGGCCGACAGCCGCAAGAAACCATTGCGAGCGCTTTCGGCCCTTCAGCAAGGGCGTCGCGACGCGCACATAGAAATTGCCCATGGGGCCGCGTGCATGCGCATGGTCGACGCTGTCGCCGCGCTCCTGCGCGAAACGCTTGCCGGCGACCTTGAGCAAAAGCCAGGGCGTGATGGTCATGGCGACAAAAAAGGAAAAGATCATCGCGAGCGAAGCGTTCGCGGGAATGGGGCTCATATAGGGCCCCATCAGACCCGAGACGAACATCATCGGCAGCAGCGCGGCGACGATCGTCAGCGTCGCGACGATGGTCGGATTGCCGACTTCCGCCACAGCCTCCACAGCTGTGTCGATCAGGCTGCGGGAGCCGCGCATATGCCAATGGCGCACAATGTTTTCAACGACGACGATGGCGTCGTCGACCAGAATGCCGATCGAGAAGATCAGCGCGAAAAGGCTGACGCGATTGATCGTGTAGCCCATCAGCCATGAGGCGAAGAGCGTGAGTAGAATGGTCGTCGGAATGATGACGAAGACGACGACGCCCTCGCGCCAGCCGACCATCACCACGATGAGCGCGACGATCGAGACGGTCGCCAGCGCCAGATGGAAGAGCAGCTCGTTGGCCTTTTCGGTGGCCGTCTCGCCATAGTCGCGCGTCACCGCGATCTCAATATCGTCGGGAACGATGCGGCCCTTGACGGCCTCCAGCCGATGCATGACCTCGTCGGCGACGATGACGGCGTTGGCGCCCTTGCGCTTGGCGATCGCGATGCTGACAGCGGGGCGCTTATCAAGGCCGCCGGCGGCGTTGCGGGTCATGGTCCAGCTGAGTCGGTCGGGCTCGGCCGCGCCGACGCGCACATCGGCGACGTCTTTTACATAGACCGGCCGTCCGTCTCTCGTGGTGAGCAGCAGCAGACCGACATCGGGAACGCCCTGCAAGGTCTGGCCGGCGACGACCGGCACGGCGCGATTGGCCTCGCGAAACGCGCCGACGAGAAAGGAGCGGTTGGCGTTGGTCAGCTTGTCGATGAGCTGATTGAGCGTCACCCCAGATTGCGACAGGCGCTCTGGATCGGGTTCGACGCGGATCTGATTGGGGCTGCCGCCGACGATGTAACTTAAGCCGACGTCATTGACCTTGGTGAGGTCGTGCTGCAATTCCTCGGCGACCTGATAGAGGCCATTGTCGGTCCATCGGTCGGCGCGCTCCGGCTTCGCCGACAGCGTCAGCACGACGATCGCCACGTCATCAATGCCGCGGCCGATGATCAGCGGCTCGGGAATGCCCTTCGGCAATTCGCCGATATTGGCGCGTATCTTGTCGTGAATGCGCAGCACGGCGTTGTCCTGCGGCGTGCCGACATAAAAGCGCGCCGTGACGACCACATTGTCGTCGCGCGTCTGCGAATAGACATGCTCGACGCCGTTGACGCCCTTGATGATGTCCTCAAGCGGGCGCGTGATGAGTTCGATCGCGTCCTCAGCCTTATAGCCGTTGGCTGACACCATAATGTCGACCATCGGCACGGAGATCTGCGGCTCCTCCTCGCGCGGCAGCGAGCGCAGCGCGATCAGCCCGACGAGAATCGAGGCGATCAGCAGCAGCGGCGTCAGCGGCGAATTAATGAAGGTGCGGGTGAGCGTTCCAGAAATGCCGGGGCGAAACTCTGCGCTCATGGCGTCGACACCACGTCGCCGTCATGGAGGCCGGAAAGAATCTCGACGCCGTCGCCGTGCGCTTCGCCAAGCTGAAGGACGACTTCTTCGCCGGAGGCGAGTCGGACGAAATCCACGCCGGCGCGTCGATAGACCGCGCTGCGCGGGATGATGATCGTGTCACGCTTGCCCGTCGTGACGTAAACCCGCGCCCGTTCGCCGACGAAATAGTCGCCGAGCCCTACGACGTCGACGTCGGCGATGACGCGGCCGCCCTGAATTTCGGGATAGACGATGCGCACGCGACCCTGCTTGCGCCCGCCGCCCGCCTCTTCGTGCAGGCCGCGCGCGCCAATTTCGACCTTGTCGCCGGCCCGCATGAAGCGCGCGTGGCGTTCGGGCAATTGCAGGCGTAGGATATATTTGTCTTCGGCGATCGTCGCGATGGTTTCGCCGGGCATGACGACGCGCCCCACGGAAACCGGAATGGTGAGGATGCGCCCTGGTCCCGGCGCGCGCACCGAGCCTTCCGCCGCCTGCTGTTCGATCACGCTGCGATCGGAGCGCAGGGCCGAGAGGTTGCGGTCGGCGACGTCGAGCGCCGTCTTCGCCTGATCAAACAGCGCCTTGGTATAGACGCCGCGCCGAAACAGTTCCTGCGCGCGATCGAAATCGCCCTGCGCCTTCTCGCGCTGCGCCTGCTGAGAGCGGATGCGCTGATCGAGCGCCTGCATTTGCAGAAAAAGTTTCTGATCGACGACCGAAGCGATCTCCGCGCCGCCGGCGACGTCATCGCCCTCTTTGATCTTGAGCGCGCTCACGGTGCCGCCGATGCGCGCCCGCGCCGTCAATTGATGCGCCGGCTCGACGGACGCCACGACGGCTTTAAGGTCCTCGACCGGGGCGACCCGAACCGTGACCTCTCCGGCCTTGACGCCCGAGGACAAGGCAAGCGCGGCGAGGAGCGCCGTCGGCGCAAAATGGAAGCGGCACATTGGTTTCATGCAGCCCAGTTATATGCGCAAAACTTAAATTAGCAATAGCGAATTTAAGCTCGCGGAAGAAGAGGGCGGCGCGCGGCCGCCGAATTCGCGCGGTCGCGTCAGCCCCAAAGATTGCACCAGCCACGTGCGCTGACGGGCCCGCTCACCACGCCGCAGCCCGATGGGGCGTTGAACCAGGAGCAGTTGGCGCAACTTTGCCGGCCGTTCGGCGCGCCGCGATAGGCGGCCGCCGATTTGCTCGACTTCGCTTGCGCGCTCGTTGTGCTCAGTCCAGCCGCAGCCGCGCCCAACAGCAACATCAAGGAGCGGCGCGTCGGCGCGAGAGATTCAGCCATTTCATTCTCCCTTCGCAATTTGTCCGTTCTCGGACGATTCCGGTAAATTAGAATTACGTAATATACCGGGTTATTGTCGGCTTGAATGCGACATAAACGCTCTTCAGGGGCGCCTCTGGCGCGCTTGACAATTATATTCGATAATCGTAATTTAGATATCATGAATGTAAATCTGCTCGCGCTCGCGCCGAAGGCTGCGGAGGCCGAAAGCTTTCTCAAAGCGCTCGCCAATCGCCATCGGTTGATGGTGCTCTGCCAGCTGCATGGGGGAGAACTCTCCGTAACGAAGCTGCAGGAGGCGATCGGGCTCAGCCAATCGTCGCTCTCGCAGCATCTTGCGCGGCTGCGCGAGGACAAGCTCGTCAAGACCCGCCGCGAATCGCAGACGATTTACTATTCACTGGCCGATGGAAACGTCTCGCGGATCATCGGACTGCTCTATGAAATGTTCTGCGCCGAGCAGTGCGGAAAGCCGGCCAAACCGCGCGCGCGCGCCAAATCGAAGGAACTCACCCGATGAGCATTGATCGCATCATCATGGCCTTCGCCGGGACCATGATCCTCCTGAGCCTGCTTTTGGCGCAGTTGTTCAGTCCGTGGTGGCTCTTGCTCACCGCTTTCGTCGGCGTCAACCTGTTGCAGGCGGCCTTCACGGGCCTCTGCCCATTAGCGATGGCGCTGAAGCGGTACGGCGCCAAATCGGGCGCCGCCTTCTAAACGTCATCGACGTTCAGCATGGGTGCGTTAATCGTTCGCAGCGCGCCTGAGTGAAGACTTTGGATCGTGAGCGAAGAAGGGCAGACGATGCCGTCTGATTGGATCGACGAAACGCCCTCCTTGCGCAGCCTCGACGCGGCGACGAAGACGCTTCTGCGGGACTCCGCCATGCGCAAGCAAATTCCGCGCGGCGCTGTGCTGTTCCGACCCGGCGATTATTGCGCGCATTTTCCGCTGATCGTGTCGGGCTCGGTGCGGGTGCAGCGGGTGACTGAATCGGGTCGTGAAATCGTGCTTTACCGGGTCGGCGCGAACGAAACCTGCGTTCTCACCACTGCCTCGCTGCTCTCGGATGACGCCTATGCGGCCGAGGGCGTCGCCGAAACCGACGTCACCGCCTATGTCGTGCCCGCCGAACGCTTCAACGCGCTGATGAACGCGTCGGAAGGTTTCCGCGCGCTGGTGTTCGACGGCTACGGCAAGCGACTTGCCTCGCTGATGTCGCGCATCGAGGAAATCGTCTGCACACGCATCAATGTTCGCTTGGCGGAACGTCTTCTCGCGCTGCGCGGCGCCGGCGACAAGATCGCGGCGACGCAGCAGGCGCTCGCCGCGGATCTCGGCACCGCGCGTGAAGTCGTCGGCCGTACGCTGAAAGCATTCGAGCGTTCGGGCTGGGTGAAATTGTCGCGCGGCGGCGCCGAGATCGTCAATCTGGCGGCGTTGCGTTCGCTCTGCGACGCGCAGCGTGACTAAGTCGCGGACATGCGCGCGACAAGCGCGCATGTCGTCTCAGACGTGCGCAACCGTCAGCGCGAAACTTAATGCGCGCAAAGCGCAAAGGGGAGACTGAAATGGCTCATATCGTCGTCATGGGCGCCGGGATCGGCGGCGTCGCCGCGGCGCTGGAAGTCCGCGAGGGACTTGCAAAGCAACATCAGGTTACGGTCGTTTCGGAACTCGAGAATTTTCAGTTCACGCCGTCCAACCCGTGGCTCGCCGTGCAATGGCGCAAGCCGGAAGAACTCAAGGTGCCGCTCGCGCCGGTCTTCAAGAAGAAGAAGATTAATTTCATTCCCGTGGGCGCGAAGCGCGTTCTGCCTGACGAAAACCGTCTCGAACTGCAGAATGGCGAGAGCATCGCGTACGACTATCTCGTCATTGCGACGGGTCCCAAGCTCGCCTTCGAGGAAGTGCCGGGACTTGGACCGCATGGCGGACATACGCATTCGGTCTGCACGTTGCAGCATGCCGAGACGGCGTCGAAGGCCTATGAGGACTTCTGCAAGAATCCTGGTCCGATCATCGTCGGCGCCGCGCCCGGCGTCTCATGTTTTGGTCCGGCGTATGAATACGCCATGATCCTTTCCACCGATCTGCGTCGGCGCGGCATCCGCGACAAGGTGCCGATGACGTATATCACGTCCGAGCCCTATGTCGGCCATCTGGGTTTGGGCGGCGTCGGCGATACGAAGGGAATGCTCGAATCGGCGTTCCGCGATCGCGACATCAAATGGATCGTCAACGCCAAGACGACCGCCATAGAGCCCGGCCTTCTCAAATGCGCCGAGCTTGACGATCAGGGGCAGGTCAAGAAAGAGCACGAAGTTCCGTTCAAATTCGCCATGGTGATGCCGGCCTTCAAAGGCGTCGACGCGCTGATGGGCGTCGAGGGACTGGTCAATCCGCGCGGCTTCGTCATCATCGACAAGAATCAGCGCAATCCCAAATACCGAAATGTCTTTGGCGTCGGCGTCTGCGTTGCGATCCCGCCTGTCGAGGCGACGCCGGTGCCGACGGGCACGCCAAAGACCGGCTACATGATCGAGTCGATGGTGACGGCGGCGGCGCATAATATCGCCGCGCTGATCGCTGGGCGCGAAGCAAAAGAAGAAGGCACGTGGAATGCGGTTTGCTTAGCGGATTTCGGCGACAAGGGCGTCGCCTTCGTGGCTAAGCCACAGATTCCGCCGCGCAATGTCAATTGGTCAAGCGAGGGGCGGTGGGTGCATCTTGCGAAGATCGCCTACGAAAAATACTTCCTGCGCAAGGTCCGCAAGGGACAGAGCGAGCCTGTCTATGAGCGCTACATCATGAAGTTGCTCGGCATCGAACGGCTGCGCCGCGCCCTGTCATAGGGCGGCGCCGCAGCCGTGCAACGCTAGGGAATGGGTCGATGCGCACAGGGCCATTGGGACGCGAGATCGCCATCGCGCTTGGATTCAAGCTGCTGGCGCTCATTGTGCTTTACATCGCGTTCTTCGGTCCCGCGCATCGCATCAAGGTGACGCCGGCGCAGATGGCGGAAGCGCTGTCCGCCAGCGCGCCGCGCTGACATCGCTCAGGAGCTCAAAATGTTCGAATTCGACGTCGTCACGCTCTCGCGCCTGCAATTTGCGCTGACGGCGATGTATCACTTCCTTTTTGTGCCGTTGACGCTGGGCCTCGCATTGCTGCTCGCGATCATGGAAAGCGTCTATGTGATGACCGGGCGAACCGTCTGGCGCGAAGCGACGCAATTCTGGGGCACGCTGTTTGGCATCAACTTCGCCATGGGCGTCGCCACCGGCGTCACGATGGAATTTCAGTTTGGCACCAACTGGGCCTATTACTCGCATTATGTCGGCGACATTTTTGGCGCGCCGCTCGCCATCGAAGGCCTGATGGCCTTCTTCCTTGAGGCGACCTTCGTCGGCCTGTTCTTCTTCGGCTGGAAGCGTCTGAGCAAGGTCCAGCATCTCGTCGTCACTTGGCTTGTGGCGCTCGGCGCCAATTTTTCTGCGCTGTGGATCCTTGTCGCCAACGCCTGGATGCAGAATCCGGTCGGCGCCGCGTTCAATCCGCAGACGATGCGCATGGAGCTCACGTCCTTCTCCGAGGTGTTGTTCAATCCCGTGGCGCAATCGAAATTCGTGCACACGGTCAGCGCCGGCTATGTGACGGGCGCGATGTTTGTCATGTCGATCGCCGCCTATTTCATTTTGAACCGTCGTCATGTCGATATCGCTCGCCGCTCGCTGACGGTGGCGGCGAGCTTCGGCCTCGCCTCCGCGCTTTCGGTCGTCGTGCTCGGCGATGAGAGCGGCTATACGGCGGGCGAGAACCAGAAGATGAAGATCGCCGCGATCGAGGCGATGTGGGAGACGGAGCCGCCGCCGGCGTCGTTCACCCTCTTCGGCATTCCCGATCTCAAGAGCGAAACGACGAAATACGAGATCAAAATTCCTTGGGTCTTGGGCCTGATCGCGACGCGTTCGCTCGATAAGCCCGTCGAAGGCGTCAAGGCGCTCGTCGAACGTTCCGAGGAGCGCATCCGCAACGGCATGGCCGGCTATCAGTGGCTGGCGAAAGAAGGCGGTCGTCCCAACGCCGCCGTTCCGCCGGAACTCGATGCGTCGATGCGCGACGTCGGGCATTCGCTGCTGGTTAAGCGCATCAGGCCCGATATCGAGAATGCGACCGACGCGCAGATTCATGAAGCGGCGCTGTCGACGATTCCCGACGTGCCGGTGCTGTTCTGGTCTTTCCGCATCATGGTGGCGCTGGGTTTCTATTTCATCGCGCTCTTCGCCGCCGCGTTCTATCTGTCGAGCCGGCGACGCTGCGGGAAGCGCTGGTTCCTGCGCATGACCATGTATAGTTTGCCCTTGCCATGGGTCGCCGCCGAGCTCGGCTGGATCGTCGCCGAATATGGCCGGCAGCCGTGGATCATCGACGGCACGATGCCGACGTTCCTCGGCGTCTCCAACATCCCCGCGTCGAATGTCGCGGCGAGCCTCGCAGCCTTCGTGCTGTTCTACAGCGCGCTCGCCATCATCGATGTCGCGCTCATCGTCAAATATGTCCGCATCGGCCCACGGGAGGAGGCCGACCCCCAAGCCTCCGGCGCGCCCGTGTTTCCCGCGCCGGCGCCGGCGCAGAACCAATAGGAAAGGCGAAAGCGATGTTCGACTATATGACGCTTCGTCTCATCTGGTGGGCGCTGCTTGGCGTCCTGCTCGCGGGCTTCGCCGTCCTCGACGGTTTCGATATCGGCGTCGCCATGCTGCATCCCTTCATCGCCCGCAACGACGCGCAGCGGCGTGTGACGCTGAACGCAATCGGACCCGTCTGGGAGGGCAATCAAGTCTGGTTCATTCTCGGAGGCGGCGCCGTTTTCGCCGCTTGGCCGCCGCTCTATGCGGTGTCCTTCTCCGGGTTTTATCTCGCGATGCTGCTTGTCCTCATCGGCTTCATCCTGCGGCCGGTCGCCATCGTCTTTCGCGGCAAGAGGGAAGAGCGCGGCTGGCGCGAGACCTGGGACTGGCTGTTCTTCGTTTCGGGATTTGTCCCCGCGCTGATCTTCGGCGTCGCCTTCGGCAATCTTCTGCAGGGCGTTCCCTTTCATTTCGATCAGACGCTGCGCGCGACCTATGAGGGCGGACTTCTCGGCCTCCTCAATCCCTTCGGTTTGCTCTGCGGACTCGTCAGCGTGACGATGCTTGCAATGCAGGGCGCCGCCTGGCTCAGCGTCAAGAGCGAGGGCGACGTCGCCGTCCGCGCCCGGCGATATGGCGCGCTCGCCGCGATCCTGCTTGTTCTGCTCATTTCGGCCGCTGGATTGTGGACGATGCTTGGCGTCGAAGGTTTTCGGATCGTCGGCGTCATCGACCACGCAGGGCCGTCCAATCCATTGTCGAAGACGGTGACGCGAGAAGCCGGCGCCTGGCTCGACAATTACCGCGCCTATTCCTGGATGATCGCGGCGCCCGCCGCCGCCTATGCGGGCGCGCTTGTCGCCGCCCTCGCCTTCGCCTTGTCGGCGAAAAGACTGGCGCTTCTCGCGAGCAGCCTGTCGGTTGCCGGCGTCGCGGCGATGGCGGGCTTCAGCATGTTCCCTTTCCTGCTGCCGTCATCGACTCACCCGAGCCAAAGCCTGACGGTTTGGGACGCGTCGTCGAGCAAAGGGACGCTCTCGCTCATGCTCATCGCGGTGATCGTCTTTCTACCGATCGTCCTAGCCTACACCAGTTGGGTCTACTACGTGCTGCGCGGCGCAGTGACCGAGGCGGCGATCCGTCGCGGCGACGACTATTATTATTGAGCGGGAGAAAGCGTGCGATGTGGTATTTTTCCTGGATATTGGGGCTTGGACTCGCCTGCGCCTTCGCCATTCTCAACGCCATGTGGCTCGAGCTCGACGACGACGACAGGCAGAAATAGCAGCCGCGCCTCAAGCGAGACTTAGTCGCTGTGCGATCTCATGCGAGGCGATAGCCTGACATTACGATCGCCGCGGGAAAAAGGAGATTAGTCATGGTAGCCAATATCGGAAGGACCGATCGGATCATCCGCATCGTCGCCGGACTCCTGTTGCTCAGCCTCGTCTTCATCGGTCCGCAGTCGCTATGGGGACTCGTCGGGCTCATTCCGCTGACCACGGCCTTCGTCAACTTCTGCCCCGCTTATAAGCTCCTGGGCATGGATACGCTCGGCAAGTAATTCGGCAAGTAACTCGGCAAGCAACTTTGTAAGGAATTCCGTCTCGCACAGGCCACGGCGCGGAGATGGAATGAGCAGTGCGGCCGACGCCGGAGCGTCGGTCGTGGTCCGATGCTGCGCGGCGAGGCGTTAAACCTTCGATGAATGAAACGGCGATCACCTTTCACGCCCGCGGCATGCATTGCCACGGCTGCGAGCATGTCATCGAAGCGGCGATCAGGAAGCTCGTCGGCGTGCGCAGGGTCTCTGCCAGCTATCCCACCGAGACGGTCGTCGTCGACTATGACGCTGATGCGACCAATTTCAGCGCGATTCGCAACAGCGTGGAGCAGAATGGCTATCGCGTCGTTCTGACGGAAGAGGCGCAGCGCCGGCGTTCGCCCTTCATCAGACTGGCGATCATCGTCGCCGCGCTTGCCGGACTCGCCGCCTTAATTCTGTTCGATACGCGCTGGATCAGCGCCGAGGGCGAGCCGGACATCGCTCAGCATATGAGTCTCGGCCTCTTGTTTCTGTTGGGGCTCCTGACAGGCTTCCACTGCGTGGGCATGTGCGGCGCTTTTGTCGTGAGTTATGCGGCGGCCGACGCGCGGGCGGGACGCTCATCCTTCGTCTCGCACCTCTCCTATGGCGCCGGAAAGACGCTGTCCTACACAACGATCGGCGCGGCCTTCGGCTGGCTCGGCGCCTTCATCGCTTTCACGCCGATGCTGCGTGGCGTCGCTGGAGTCGCGGCGGGCGCTTTCCTACTCATCTTCGGGCTCAATATGCTTGGCCTGTTCGCGCCGCTGCGCCGCTTTCGGCTCGGACTGCCTCGGCCGCTGCAGAACTGGGTGAACCGCGAGGCCGGCGGCGCGCGCCATCGACCGTTCGTGATCGGTCTTCTCAACGGTCTGATGATCGCCTGCGGACCGTTGCAGGCGATGTATGTCATGGCGGCCGGGACCGGCAGCCCCGTTGAAGGCGCGAAGACGCTCTTCGTCTTCGGCCTTGGAACTTTGCCGGTGATGCTCGCCTTCGGCGCGCTGACGACAGTGCTCTCGGGCGCCGTGACGCATCGTCTGCTGACCGCGTCGGGCGTGATCGTCGTCGCTCTCGGCGCGGTGATGATCAATCGCGGATTGATCCTCACAGGCTCGGGCGCCGATCTCGCGTCGCTGATGACGGGCTGGCGAAGCCCGGCGCCTGTTGAGTTCGCCCAACCGCTGCAGGATTCGGCCGCGCCGAAGACTCAGACCATCGAGATGGAGGCCAATGGCCTTGGCTTTGCGCCCACCCGCTTCACGCTGCTGCGCGGCGTTCCGGTCAAATGGGTGATCAACGCAACGCAAGTGACGACCTGCAATAATCGTATCCTGGTTCCATCCCTGAACCTCGAATTCGACGTCAAGCCGGGACGGCAGACGATCGAATTCACGCCAGAAAAAACGGGCGTCATTCCGTGGAGCTGCTGGATGGGCATGTTGCGCGGGGAGTTTGTCGTCGTCGATGCAACGCCGGCCGCGCCATCCCAGCCATCCACCCCTGTCGCCTCGGCGGTTCAGGGCGCGCCTGAAGCGACGCAAAGCGCTCCAGCCTCGGCCGCGGTGCAGAAGACCTATACGGTGCGCCGCGGCGACACGCTACGCGCGATGGCCAAGCGACTCTATGGCGACGAAAAACGCTGGCGCGACATCGCCGCCGCCAATCCGACGCTGAATCACAAGAAGTTGCGGCAGGGCCAAATCATCACTCTGCCCGCCGGCGCGCGGCCGTGACGATTCGTCCCGCGCGCGGCGGCGCCTGGCGCGCTACGCTCGCTGTTGTCACATGAAGGGGGAGGCCAGAATGGGACGATTTTTCTTTGCCGCGGCATGCGGGCTCTCGTTGTTCGCCGCCGCCGCTATCGCGGGCGACGACACAGACGATCACAGCGGGCATATGAAGCAGATGAACATGGAGCATATGAAAATGTCGCCGAAGATGAGCGACACGCGCCAGGAGGTCGACCTTCCGGCGCCGATGCGCGCGCATATGCTCGCCAATATGCGCGGACATGCCGAGTCGGTCGCTGAGATCCTGGCGGCCTTGGGCAAGGGCGACGGCGCGGGCGCGGCGAAAATCGCCGACACGCGCCTCGGCATGGCGTCGTCCGGCGCGGCGGCGTGCAAGCCGAACGCCAAGAGCGGCGAGCTCGGCGACATGCCGGCGATGATGGCGCATCACATGCCCGACGAAATGCGCGCGCTCGGTCTGACGATGCATGAGCAGGCGAGCAAATTCGCGCAGGAGGCGGCCAAGATCGGGCCCGGCGGCGACATGCGTCCGGCGCTTGCCGAACTGTCGCAAGTCGTGCAAGCCTGCAACGCCTGCCACGCCACTTATCGTCTCGACTAGCGCGCGTGCGGCGCTAGAGCGCGCTCGCGGAAAAGTGGACGCCGGTTTTTCTCGCCAAGCGCGCTCTAAATTTATGTGAGCGATCACGTCTCTGGATGTGGGCGAATGCGTTCGCACCCAGCGTGATCTGGGAGCCGACGGTGCGCATCGCAACTTGGAACGTCAATTCTGTCAGGCAGCGCCTCCCGCCGCTTCTCGCCTTTTTGCGCGAGGCCGCGCCGGACGCGCTGTGCCTGCAGGAAACGAAGTGCGAGGATCACGTTTTTCCGCGACTCGAAATCGAAGACGCCGGATATAACGTCGCTGTCCACGGGCAGAAGGGATTCAACGGCGTCGCAATCCTCTCCAAGTCCCCGCTTCAGGACGTCACTCTCGGTCTGCCGGGCTTCGACGGCGAGGCGCAGTCGCGCTACATTGAGGCGGTCATCGCCGACGGCGCCGGCGGCGTCATGCGCGTCGCCTCGATCTATGCGCCAAACGGCAATCCGCCGCACACGCAGAAATATCTCTACAAGCTCGCCTTCATGGAGACGCTGACGCGCCATGCGGAGGCGCTGCTTGGCCTCGAAGAGCCGACGGTGCTCGCCGGCGACTACAATGTCATCCCGGAACCGCGCGACGTCTATGAGGCGTCCGCGTGGCTCGGCGACGCATTATTCCTGCCGCAGACCCGCGCCGCCTATCAGCGCCTGGTCAATATCGGCTATGCCGACGCGCTTCGGGCGACGTCGGATGAAGGCGGGCTCTATACGTTCTGGGATTATCAGGCCGGCGCCTGGCAGAAGAACAAGGGGCTTCGCATCGATCATCTTCTGCTTTCGCCGCAAGCGGCTGATCGGCTGGCGCGGGTAGAGATCGTCAAGTCGCTGCGGGCCGGCGAGAAACCTTCCGATCACGTCGCGATCTACGCAGATTTCGGCGCGTAATCGAGGAGACCGAGCGCGCCGCCGCTGCGCCAGAGCACATAAACAGCCACCGCGAAGATGACCGTCGCGAAGACGGCGCTGAGCGCGCCGCGCATCTTCGACAGATGTCGCGCCGCCGCGGCGCCGATCAATCCGCCAAACGCGCCGCCAAGCACGAGCGTCCCGGCAAGCTCCCAGTCCACGAGGTCTGAAGAAGCGTAGTTCGCCGCAGTTGTCACCGCGAAGGCGGCGACGGCGACGAGCGACGAGCCGATGGCGTTTAAGATCGGCATGTCGGAAGCAAACATCAGCCCCGGCACGATCAGGAAGCCGCCGCCGATGCCGAAGAAGCCCGAAAGCGCGCCGGCCGTGGCGCCGGCGCCGACAAGCCGGGGGAAATTCTCGCGATTGAGCCTGACCGCTGGATAGCCCAGCGCGCCCCGGCGCCGCAGCATCAGATAGGATACGACGACCATCAGCAGCGCAAACAGCGCGAGCAGCTTCTCGCCGTCGATGATCTTGCCGAGCGTCGATCCGCCGAATGCGCCAGCAACCCCGAAAACTGCGAAGACAGAGGCGCAGCGCCATTTGATGGTCCGTGCGCGCGCATGATTGGCGAGACTCATCAGGGCGTTGACGGCGACGGCCGCGGCGCTTGAGCCGATCGCGATATGGGGATTGGGCACGCCGACAAGATAGACGAGAAGCGGCACGGCCAGCACCGAGCCGCCGCCGCCGACGAGCGCCAGCGTAAAGCCGACGAGTCCGCCGGAAACCAGACCCAGCACGGCGTCCAGAGGAAGAGCCGTCAGCATGTCGCTCCTTCGCGCGTATAATATTAGCTATTGCTTATTTAGCTATAACGCATATATCTGACGGCGCAAGCAGGAAAAGGCGAAAGCACGAACGAAGAGAGGTGCTTGAGCGCTGCAAGAAGGAGAGATCGATGCCGCAGGCGCCGTCCGTCAGGGCCTTCTTTGACGAGCCCACCAACACGATCACCTATATCGTCAGCGACCCCGCCACGAAGCGCGCGGCGATCATCGATCCCGTGCTCGATTATGATCCGGCGAGCGGCGTCGCCGATTCGCATTCAATCGACGCCATCCTCGCCGAGGCGGCGCGGGATGGATTAAAAATCGATTGGGTTCTCGAAACTCATGCGCACGCCGACCATCTGTCCGCCGCCCAAATCGTCAAGGCGGCGACGGGCGCGAAGATCGGCATCGGCGAACACATCGACAAGGTCCAGAAGATCTTCAAGCCGGTGTTCGGGGCTGAGGACGTCAAGGCTGACGGCGGCTGCTTCGACCACCTTTTCAAGGACGGCGAGCGGTTCAAGATCGGCGAACTCGAGGGCGAAACGATCTACACGCCCGGCCACACGCCAGCCGACGTCGCCTATAAGATCGGCGATGCGGTGTTTGTCGGCGACACGCTGTTCATGCCCGACTATGGGACGGCGCGCGCGGATTTCCCCGGCGGCGACGCGCATGCGCTTTACCGATCGATCCGCCGCATTCTTTCGCTGCCCCCGCAGACGCGGCTCTTCATGTGTCATGACTACAAGGCGCCAGGACGAGACGTCTACGCCTGGGAGACGACGGTCGCCGAGCAGCGCGCCAAGAATGTGCAGATCAAGGACGGCGTCAGCGAGGAAGACTTCGTGGCCGGACGACAGAAGCGCGATCAGGAGCTTGCCGCGCCGCGGCTGCTGCTCCCCTCGATTCAGGTGAACATTCGCGCCGGCAAGTTTCCGCCGCCGCGCGGCGATGGCGCGCGCTTCTTGAGCATTCCGGTGAAGTTCAAAGGCGCTGCGGCCCAAGCCGGTTGAAATCTGAACGTCAGTTGCGTTCGCGCAGATAGCCTTCGAGCATGGTGACGGCCGCGCTACGGTCGGCGTCGCTGGCGGAATTCAGCGCTTCGGCGTGTAAATCCGCGATCCATTGGTCGCGAGTGGCGCCGCCCGCGGCGTCGCGCGCCAGCGTCAGATACATCAACCCGCGCGCGCGTTCCGGCTCGCCGCTCGCCTCGCCGGTGAACATCATCCGCCCGAGCATCGCCTGCGCCTGCGGGTGGCCCTTGCGCGCCGCAAGCTCCAGCCAATTCACGCCCTGACGGACGTTCTTCTTCACGCCGGCCCCTTCGAGATACATGCGCGCCAGATTGTATTGCGCGTCGGCGTTGCGGAAATAGGTCGCCGCATAACGGAACAGATCAAAAGCGCGATCGAGATCGGGCTTGATCTTTGCGCTTGGAACGCCGTCACGCAGATAGACGCCCACGGCGACGAAGGCGCTCGCCGCCATCGACCGCTCGCGCGGATCCGGCTCGTCGTCGGCGTAGTGATCGACGATTTGCGCGAAATATTCATAAGCCTTGGCGTCGTCGCGAATGACGCCGTCGCCTTCGGCGTACATCCTGCCAAGCTTCCACTTCGCCAGCGGCTCGCCGCCTTCAGCGGCATAGCGTAGCGCCGTCACCGAGGTCGCGGCGTCGCCGGCATGGTAGCTTTCGACTCCGGCGCGCAGCGCCTCGCGCGGATCCTTGAACATCGGCAGAGGTTGCGCCTCGGCTCTCGCCGCCGTCCGAGGCGCGTCAAGCGCCGGCGCCGGCGCGACGAAAGCCGTCACCAGCATGCCAAGGCTCGTAGCGAAAAGGCAGACCGGCAATGCCGCGCGCTTCTTGCGCCTAAAGGCTGAAATCACGCCCGTATGAACGCTTCCGACCATAATGTTTCGACTTCCTTCAACCCTGAAGACGCCCGACGTCTTTTGAGGCCATACGCCAGCCGTCACCGCTGATCAGCGAGAGGGAAAGAAGGAACCTGCGGCCGAAAGGGAAATCTTTCGGCGCCTGTCTCCGCATCTCGAATGAGCTTGTGACCCGATCACCTTAGCTCAGCTTTTGTGTCTGAAAAGGGGCTGCCGCAGCGACAATCGTGGGCAAGATGCTAATCCGCCGTACTGTTGCAATCAGAACACATGTCTGTTGCAAAAATGCAGCAGCGCCTCGCGGACACGCGTCGTCCTGACGCAAGCTTGCATGAGAGGCGCCGATACCCAGCGAGCCGCGCTTGTGCTTTCATGCGAAGCGAATCGACGGCTCACGCTTAAGGAAAACCACATGCAGCTTCGACGCCTTACGCTCGCTATGGCTCTCGTCGGCGGGAGCGCCGCTTTCGCAACTTCGGCGCTTGCCGCGGGCGACGCCCAGCGCGGCGCGATCGTCGCGAAGCGATGGTGCGCGTCCTGCCATGTGGTGACGTCGGATCAGACCAGCGCCTCGGCCGACGCGCCGTCCTTCTTCGATATCGCCCAGCGCCGAACCGACAGGAAGAAGCTTGGCCATTTCCTGATGGATCCACATCCGCCGATGCCCGACATGCATCTGTCGCGCAAGGAGATCGATGACATCGTCTCCTATATCCGCAGCCTCGACCCGCGCCCGCAGCCAGCGCCCGAACCTGACGGTAAGGACAAGGAGCTTCCCAAGAACGGGTAAGAGGCGGCCTCGCTTTACGCCGCGCGGCGTCCGCGCTAGAGCGGGCAATGGCCTACATCGTCAAGGAAGCCTTCAAAACGCTGCAGGGCGAGGGCGTCAACGCGGGCCGCGCCGCGGTCTTTTGCCGCTTCGCCGGCTGCAACCTGTGGAGCGGGCGCGAGGAGGATCGCGCCGCCGCCCAATGCCAATTCTGCGACACGGATTTCGTCGGCTTCGAGGGCGAGGGCGGGGGAAAGTTCGCCGACGCCACGGCGCTTGCGGGCCATTTGGCGACGCTGTGGGGGGAGGCCCGCGCGCAACGCTTCGCGGTGCTGACCGGCGGCGAGCCGATGTTGCAGATCGACGAGGCCTTGGTCGCGGCGCTGCATGGGCAAGGCTTTGAAATCGCCATAGAGACGAACGGCACGCTGCCCGTCATCTTCGGGATCGACTGGATCTGCGTGTCGCCCAAGGGCGGCGCGCCGCTGACCCAGACGAGCGGCGCGGAATTGAAGCTGGTCTTCCCCCAGCAGGGAGTTGACCCGGCCGCTTATGAGCGGCTCGACTTCGCGCATTTTCTGCTGCAGCCCATGGACGGGCCGGATGTTTCGCGCAATACGGAGGCCGCGGTCAGCTACTGTCTGGCGCATCCGCGCTGGCGTCTGTCTTTGCAAACCCACAAGGCGATCGGGGTGAAGTGACGGTGTCGAGTTTCGAGGTTTTTCGGGAGTTTTATTTTGAGGCGGCGCACGCGCTCTACGATCCCGAGGCTCCAGAGGGCGGAAAATACCGCAATCTGCACGGCCATTCCTTTCGCGTGCGCGTCACCCTGCGCGGCGCGCCCAGCGTCGAAGAGCAATGGGTGATGGACCTCGGCAAGCTTGGCCGTAGGCTCGCGGGGCTGCGCGAGCGCCTCGATCACTCGTTTCTCAACGACCTCGAAGGCCTCGGAAAGCCGACGCTCGAAAATCTCTGCGCCTACATCTGGCGCGACCTTGCGCCGACATTGCCGGGTCTTGCCGAAGTCGGCGTCTTTCGTGACAGCTGTTTCGAGGGCTGCGTCTACCGCGGCGACTAGAACAGGTTCCGAAAAAGTTGACAGACTTTTTCGATGAGAACCTGCTCCAATACTTTGATCTTGAGCGGTTCCTTATCGATCACATGATTTCATGTGATCGGGAAGCGCTCTAAGGGCCAATCTCCCGCGCATTGGCCAGCTTGCCGCCGAACTGCGGCGCATCGCCGCTATTGCGCAAGAGCGGCCCGGTCTCTACGGTTGAGCGCTCAATTTGAGCAAAACGCCCACCAGAGCGGCGACGTCAACAGTCCGCAACAAATAAAGAGTGGGGAGCGAGGGAACCCTGAGGACATGGCGAACAACAAAGTCATTACCGCCGACGAGGCGATTGCGCTCATTCGCGACAATGACGTCGTAACCACCACCGGCTTCGTCCAGAGCTGCATTCCCGAGGCTTTGCACGCCGCTTTGGAAAAGCGCTTCGTCGAGAGCCAGCATCCGCGCGACCTCACGCTGATCATGACCGCGGGCGCCGGCGACTCCAAGGGCCTGGGCACAGGGCGCTTTCATCACGAAGGATTGCTGCGCAGGGTCATCGCCGCCAATTTCGGCCGCATGCCGAAGGTCGCCCAGGCGGCGCAGGAGAACAAGATCTGCGGATACAATCTTCCGCAGGGCGTCATCTCACAGCTCTACCGCGCCTGCGCCTCCGGCCAGCCGGGCCTCTTCTCCAAAGTCGGACTCTACACCTATGTCGACCCGCGCTTTGGCGGCGGCAAGGTGAATGACCGCACCAAGGAGGATATGGTCAAATACCATAACATCATGGGCGAGGAGTGGCTGTTCTATATCGCCACCAAGATCGACGTTGCCTTCATTCGCGGCACTTCGGCCGACCCTTCCGGCAATATTTCGATGGAGCGCGAGGCGCTCGTTCTCGACAATCTCGCGCAGGCCATGGCCGCCCATAACAATGGCGGGCTCGTCATCGCGCAGGTCGAGCGCATCGTCGAACAGGGCTCGATCAAGCCGAAAGACGTGCATATACCGGGCATTCTCGTCTCGGCCGTCGTCGTCGCCGATCCGCCGGAAATGCACCGCATGAATTACGGCGTGATCCACAATCCGGCGCTTTCCGGCGAAATCCGCGTGCCGGTCGAAAAGTTCGCCAAGATGCCGCTCGACGAACGCAAGGTCATCGCGCGTCGCGCCAGTTTCGAGCTGCCGCCGAACGGCGTCGTCAATCTTGGGGTCGGCGCGCCGGAGGGCATCGCCGCTGTCGCCAACGAAGAAAAGATGACGCCCTACATCACGCTGACCACGGAAGCCGGCGCGATCGGCGGCGTGCTTGCGTCCGGTTCGAGCTTCGGCGCGGCGACCAACGCCGACGCCATCATCCAGCAGAACCAGCAGTTCGATTTCTATGACGGCGGCGGTCTCGACATGACCTGTCTCGGCATGGCCGAGTGCGATCTTCAGGGCAACGTCAACACGTCGAAGTTCGGCGGCCGCCTCAACGGCTGCGGCGGCTTCATCAACATCAGCCAGAACGCGCGCCTCGTCGTTTACGCCGGCACCTTCACCAATGGCGGACTGCGCGTCGAAATCGCCGACGGCAAGGTGAACATTCTGCAGGAAGGCAGGAACAAGAAGTTCCTCAACGCCGTCGAGCAGATCACCTTCTCCGGCAAATTCGCGCAAAAGCGCAAGCAGCCGGTCTATTACGTGACCGAGCGCTGCGTGTTCAAACTCGTCGACAAGGGGCTTGAACTGATCGAAGTCGCGCCGGGGATCGATATCGACAAGGACATCCTGGCGCATATGGACTTCAAGCCCATCATCGAACACGCGGAAGTGATGGACAAGCGCATCTTCATCGATGAGCCGATGGGGCTGCTCGCCGACCTGATCAATCTCAACATGTCCGATCGCGTCACCTACGACGCGGACCGCAACATCCTTTTCGTCAATCTCGAAGGCTGGCACGCGCGAACCAAGAAGGACATCGACGATCTGCGCAAGACGCTGATCGAGGCGTCGGACAAGGTCGGCAAGCGCGTCAACTCGGTCGTCAATCACGACGGCTGGAAGATCAATGAGGCGCTCTACGACGATTACGCCGAAATGATCGACTATATGAGCCAGCGCTATTATCTGACGACGACTCGCTATGCGACGAGCGCCTTCGCGCGGCTCAAAATGAAAGAGGCGCTCTCCAAGCGCGGTCTGCAGCCGCATGTCTTCGAGCGGCGCGAGGCGGCGGAGACCTTCCTGGAGGTCGTCAGCAAGGAAGAAGAGAAGGCGCCGGCATAGCCGCCCAGCGGCTGGTTCCTAGCCTCCAAAGGCGAACGCGCCGAACGTTGCGTTCGGCTTTCGCCCGGTACCCTGATTTTTAGCTGATGGAAAATAAAACAGGCCCCGTGGCGTAGAGCTCACGGGGCCGTTTGCTTCTCTTGGAAGCTAGTCTGGATTGTCCAGTCTGTGAACGGGCGTCCGATGCTTGGCCTTTGCCTTCGGCCGCCCGGAAGATTGTCGATTGTCTCGGAGGATGGACGGATCAGGCAGCTGCTCCTGACCGCCCAGTGACCGGAACCAAACGCCGGTCAAATGGTCTGACCCGGTGGCGTCATGCTCCTCTCGCAACACTGTTGCTCGGTTCGGCCCATCAACAGGGGGTGTCTGAGCCTATCCTGGATCGCATTCGCATCGAGGTCCCGCCCGAGCGAGCCTGCCGACCATGCTGTCGGATCGACAGGTGCGATGTAACGAAAAGATGAACCCGGTTTGGGATTCGGTCAAGACCATTCCGCCGTCAAAAAACGGCGACCATGGTTGCGCTCAGCAAATTTGACGTATATAGATATCTTTATGTCTAACGGAGCGCTCATGAAGTCCGTCGCCAAACTGGCCCTCGACCCGACGCTTGCGGCGCTGAACGCCGCCGGAGAGGAGACGCGCCTGCGTCTTCTGGCGTTGCTCGCCCAGTCGGAGCTGACGGTCAGCGAGGTCGTGGCGATCCTGGGCCAGTCGCAGCCGCGCGTCTCGCGCCACCTCAAGCTCCTCGTCGAGGCCGGCCTCATCGAACGCCGGCGCGAAGGGGCCTGGGCGTTCTTCCGGCTGTCGCCGGCCGGGCCAGCAGGCGCTCTTGCGCGCGCCATCGTCGGCTGGCTCGAGGCTGACGACGCCCTTCTCGCCGGCGACCGCGCCAGGCTCGCCCAAGTGCGTCACGCGCGCGCCGAGAACGCCGCCCGCTATTTCGCCGCGCATGCCGAGGAGTGGGATCGCATCCGCGCGTTGCACGTTTCCGAGGAGCGCGTCGAAGAAGCGATGCGTCAGGTCGTCGGCGACAGACCGGTGCGCAACCTACTTGATCTTGGGGCCGGCGCCGGCCGGATGCTCGAGCTGTTCGCGCCCCAGGCGGAACGCGCCGTCGGCGTCGATCTTTCTTCCGCCATGCTCGGCGTCGCGCGCGGCCGCCTCGAAGAGAGCGGCTTCGACAATGTGCAACTGCGCCAGGGCGACATCTATGCGCTGCCGACCGAGCGCAACTCCGTCGACCTCGCGATCATGCATCAGGTTCTGCATTTTCTCGACGATCCGGGCCGCGCTTTGCGCGAGGCGGCGCGGGTGCTCGCGCCCGGCGGCCGTCTGCTTGTCGTCGACTTTGCCCCGCATCAGGAAGAGGCGCTGCGCGACAAGCACGCACACCGCCGTCTTGGCTTTTCCGACGCCGAAATCACCGGGCTGCTGGCGCAGGCCGGGCTTGACGTCGTTCAGCGCCGCGAATTGGCGCCCGACGCGAACGAGGGGGCTAAGCTCACCGTGTCCTTGTGGCTGGCGCGCGATCCGCGCGTCATCGCCGATCCCATTCCCACTGCATCTTATGAGACAGCCTGATGTTTAACGCTCTTCATCCCACGGCCTCGCCCAATCAGTTTTCGATCTCCTATGAATTCTTCCCGCCCAAGACGCCGGAGATGGAGACGCAGCTCTGGCAGACGATCAATCGACTTGCGGCGCTGAGGCCGCATTTCGTTTCCGTGACCTATGGCGCCGGCGGCACGACGCGCGAGCGCACCCACTCGATCGTCGCGCGCATCGTGCGCGAGACCGAAATGAAGCCAGCCGCGCATCTCACCTGCGTTTCCGCCGCGCGCGAAGACATCGACGCAATCCTGCGCGATTATTGGGACGCCGGCGTTCGCCATATCGTGGCGCTGCGCGGCGATCCTCCGACCGGCGTCGGCTCGCGATTTGAGGCGCATCCGAAGGGCTACGCCCATTCGACCGATCTCGTGAGCGGCATTCGTCGGATTGGCGACTTTGAGATTTCGGTCTCGACCTATCCTGAAGGCCATCCGGAAAGCGCCTCGATCGAACAGGATCTCGACGCGCTTCAGGCGAAGGTCGACGCTGGCGCGACGCGCGCCATCACGCAGTTCTTCTTCGACAATGACGTCTACTTCAAATTCCTCGACAAAGCGCGCGGGCGGGGGATCACCATTCCGATTGTGCCCGGCATCATGCCGATCCGCAATTTCAAACAGGTCGCGGGCTTCGCGCAAAAGGCCGGAGCGAGCGTGCCGCGCTGGCTCGCCGAGCGCTTCGACGGACTGGACGAAGATCCGGAGACGCGCGCGCTCATCGCCGCGACGACCGCCGTCGAACAGGTGATGAGCCTGGCGCGCGCCGGCGTCAATGAATTCCACTTTTATACAAATAATCGCGCCGACCTCGTCTTCGCCATTTGCCATCTGCTCGGCGTTCGTCCTCTTCGCGAAAAGGCTCTTGCATGACCTTCGAGACATCTCACGGCCCAAATATTTTGAAGGCTCTGGACGAGGCGGCGTCGCGCCGGATCCTCATTCTCGACGGCGCCATGGGCACGATGATCCAGCGCCACAAGTTCGAGGAGGCCGATTTTCGCGGCGGGCGCTTCGCAGATCACGCCAAGGATCTGCGCGGCAACAATGACCTGCTGACGCTGACGCAGCCCGACGCGATCAAGGCGATCCATGTCGCCTATCTCGAAGCCGGCGCCGACATCATCGAGACCAACACGTTTTCGTCGACGACAATTGCTCAGGCCGATTACGGGCTCGAGCATCTCGCGTTCGAACTCAATTGCGAGGGCGCCCGGCTGGCGCGTGCGGCGGCCGACGAAGTCGCGGCGAAGACCGGCGTGCGCCGTTTCGTCGCCGGTTCGCTTGGCCCGACCAATCGTACCGCGTCGATCTCGCCCGACGTATCCAATCCCGGCTTTCGCGCCGTCACCTTCGACGAACTGCGCGCCGCCTATAAGGAAGCCGCGCTCGGCCTTATCAAAGGCGGCGCCGACATTCTGCTCGTCGAAACCGTCTTCGATACGCTGAACGCCAAGGCGGCGCTCTATGCGCTCGAGGATGCGTTCGACGAGGTCGGAACCCGTTTTCCGATCATGATTTCCGGCACCATCACCGATCTTTCGGGCAGGACGCTCTCGGGTCAGACGGCGGTCGCCTTCTGGAATTCGCTCGCCCACGCCAAGCCGTTTTCGATCGGCTTCAACTGTGCGCTCGGCGCCCGCGAGATGCGTCAGCATATCGCCGAGATCGGCCGCATCGCCGATACGCGCGTCTGCGCCTTCCCCAACGCCGGCCTCCCCAATGAATTCGGGCTCTATGACGAAAGCCCCGAATACATGGCCGAACTCGTCGGCGAATTCGCGACCGCCGGTCTCGTCAATGTGCTTGGCGGCTGCTGCGGCACGACGCCGGACCATATCGCCGCGATCGCCGGCGCCGTGAAAGGCGTCGCTCCGCGCGTGATCCCGATCATCGAGCCGATGCTGCGTCTTTCTGGATTGGAGCCCTTCACGCTCACGAAGGACATTCCCTTCGTCAACGTCGGCGAGCGCACCAATGTCACGGGTTCGGCGAAGTTCCGCAAGCTCATCACCAATGGCGACTATGCCGCGGCGCTCGACGTCGCGCGCGATCAGGTGGCGAACGGCGCGCAGGTCATCGACATCAATATGGACGAAGGCCTGCTCGATTCCGAACGCGCCATGGTGGAATTCCTTAACCTCGTCGCCGCCGAGCCCGACATCGCCCGCGTGCCGGTGATGGTCGATTCCTCCAAATTCGCCGTGATTGAAGCCGGCCTCAAGTGTCTGCAGGGCAAGGGCGTCGTCAATTCGATCTCGATGAAGGAAGGCGAAGAGAAATTCATCGCCGACGCGCAAAAGGTGCGCCGCTATGGCGCCGCCGTCGTCGTCATGGCCTTTGACGAAAAGGGCCAGGCCGACACATTCGCGCGCAAGACCGAGATTTGCACGCGGGCCTATAAAATCTTGACCGACATCGTCGGCTTTCCGCCCCAGGACATCATCTTCGATCCCAATATTTTCGCGGTCGCGACCGGCATTGAAGAGCATGAGAATTACGGCGTCGATTTCATCGAAGCCACGCGCGTCATCAAGCGCGATCTGCCGCATGTGCATGTGTCGGGCGGCGTGTCGAACCTGTCCTTCTCATTCCGCGGCAATGAGCCCGTGCGCGAGGCGATGCATTCGGTCTTCCTCTATCACGCCATTCAGGCGGGGATGGATATGGGCATCGTCAACGCCGGCCAGCTTGCGGTCTATGGCGAGATTGATCCCGAACTGCGCGAGCTGTGCGAAGACGTGGTCTTGAATCGCCGCAAGGATTCCACCGAGCGCCTCGTCGAACTGGCTGAAAAATTCAAGGGGACGGCGGGCAAGACACAGGAAAAGGACGCCGCCTGGCGCGAGAACACCGTCGAGAAGCGTCTCGAATATGCGCTGGTCAACGGCGTTACCGATTACGTCGAAGTGGACGTGGAAGAAGCGCGTCAGCGCTCCACGCGGCCGCTTGACGTGATCGAAGGCCCGTTGATGACCGGCATGAATGTCGTCGGCGATCTCTTTGGCTCGGGCAAAATGTTCCTGCCGCAGGTCGTCAAATCGGCGCGCGTGATGAAGCAGGCGGTGGCCTATCTCATGCCGTTCATGGAGGCTGACAAGAGCGAACGCTCCACTGCCGGCAAAATCCTGCTGGCGACGGTGAAGGGCGACGTTCACGACATCGGCAAGAATATCGTTGGCGTTGTGCTCGGCTGTAACAATTTCGAGGTGATCGACCTTGGCGTGATGACGCCCTGCGCGAAGATTCTCGAAGTCGCCAAGAAGGAAAAGGTCGATCTCATCGGTCTTTCCGGCCTCATCACGCCCTCGCTCGACGAGATGTGCTTCGTCGCCTCGGAGCTCGAGCGCGAAGGTCTCGACACGCCGCTTCTCATCGGCGGCGCGACGACAAGCCGCGTGCACACGGCGGTGAAGATCAGTCCCAATTATCGTCGCGGCCAGGCGGTCTATGTCACCGACGCGAGCCGCGCCGTTGGCGTCGCGCAGGCGCTCGTCTCTGAGAAGACGCGCCCCGATTATGTCGCGCAGACCCGCCTTGAATATGAGCGCCTCGCCGACGCCCACGCGCGCGCGCAAGCCGATAAGCTGCGGGTGCCGCTCACGCAGGCGCGCGCCAACGCTTATAAAATCGACTGGGCCGCGTATGAAGCGCCGAAGCCCTCCTTCAGCGGCGCGCGCGCTTTTGCGAGCTATGACGTCGGCGAGCTTGTTCCCTACATCGATTGGACGCCGTTCTTCCAGACCTGGGAATTCAAGGGGCGCTATCCGTCGCTGCTCGACGATCCGGAGCGCGGCGAGGCGGCGCGCACGCTGTACGACGACGCCCGCGCCATGCTGAAGCGGATTGTCGAGGAGCGCTGGTTCACGCCCAAAGCCGTCATCGGCTTCTGGCCGGCGAATTCCATCGGCGATGACATCGCGCTCTACAATGGCGAGTCGCGCAATGAGCGGATCGCGACGCTGCACATGTTGCGCCAGCAATTGCCCAAACGCGACGGCAAGGCCAATCTTGCGCTCGCCGACTTCGTCGCGCCCAAGGACAGCGGCAAGGCCGATTATGTCGGCGCCTTCGTCGTCACCGCTGGCGCGGAAGAAGAAAAGATCGCCGCGCGCTACGCCCGCGCCAATGACGACTATGGCTCGATCATGGTCAAAGCGCTCGCCGACCGTATCGCGGAAGCTTTCGCCGAGCGCATGCATGAGCGTGTGCGCAAAGAGTTTTGGGGCTATGCGCGTGAAGAGAATTTCGCGCCCGAAGCGCTGACGACCGAACCCTACGCCGGCATCCGTCCGGCGCCCGGCTATCCGGCGCAGCCCGATCACACCGAAAAGGCGACGATCTTCGATCTGCTCAACGTCGAAAGGCGCACCGGCGTGAAGCTGACCGAAAGTTACGCCATGACGCCGGCCGCTTCCGTCAGCGGGCTCTATCTGGCGCATCCGAGCGCGCATTATTTCGGCGTCGCCAAGATCGAACGCGATCAGGTCGAAGATTACGCCCGCCGTAAGGGCATGGAGGCGCGCGAGGTCGAACGGTGGCTCGCGCCGATCTTGAACTATGCGCCCGTCGCCGCGGAAGCGGCGGAGTGAGACGGACTTCGATTGGTCTGTCATTCCCGGCCGGTCCGGAAGTCCGACCGGGAATCCAGGGCCAATTCAAGAATGTTGGTCTTGCTCTGGTTTTCCCGATCGGGCGCGTAGCGCGCGTCGGGAATGACAGCGGAGTTGATCAACGGATTTGGTCATGACCGGCGCCTCGGACGATCCTTACGATCTCGCCCGCTTTGTCGCGGCGCAGGATCCGATCTATGCGGCCGCGACGGCGGAACTCGCCGCCGGCCGCAAGCGCAGCCACTGGATGTGGTTCGTTTTTCCGCAGCCCGAAGGCCTGGGCGCAAGCGCCATGGCGCAGCGCTACGCCATTCATTCTCTCGCCGAGGCGGCGGCCTATCTCGATCATCCCCTATTGGGCGCGCGGCTCAAAGAATGCGTCGGACTCGTCAACAAAGTCGAGGGCCGCAGCGCGCATGATATCTTAGGCTCTCCCGATGATTTGAAGTTTCATTCGTCGATGACGTTGTTTGCGGCGGCGGCGCCGCAAGAGCCGCTTTTCGGCGAGGCTCTGGACAAATATTTTGCCGGCCGCCGCGATCCCTTGACCCTCGCAAAATTATAAGTTTCGTTGAACTCGATGCGCCGAGAGCGCGCGCTAATCGGGGTCCTAATGTCGATCATCAACATCTCCGACAGCCGTCAGACGTTGAAGCTGTTTCCCTGGGCGCTCGTGTTCGCCCTCGTGCTGTTCTCGCTTTACACGCTCGCGGTCTCACGCGGCGAGAACGTCAACGCCATGTGGCTCGTCACGGCGGCGATCGGAACCTACGCCATCGGCTATCGCTTCTATTCGCGCTTCATCGCCGAGCGGGTGCTGGGGCTCGATGCGCGCCGCCGCACCCCCGCGCATCGGCGCAACGACGGGCTCGACTATGTGCCGACCGACAAATGGGTGCTGTTTGGCCACCATTTCGCGGCCATCGCCGGCGCCGGCCCCCTGGTGGGGCCGGTGCTCGCGGCGCAAATGGGCTATCTGCCTGGAACCTTGTGGCTGTTGACCGGCGTCATCTTCGCCGGCGCCGTGCAGGATTTTCTCGTCCTGTTCATCTCGACGCGCCGCGACGGGCGTTCGCTCGGCGATCTCATCAAGACCGAGATGGGGCGCGTGCCGGGCGTCATCGCCATGGTCGGCATTCTCACGATCATGATCATCCTGCTGGCGGTGCTGGCGCTCGTCGTCGTCAAGGCGCTCGCGGATAGTCCCTGGGGCGCCTTCACCGTTCTCGCGACGCTGCCGATCGCCGTGTTCATGGGCGTCTACGGCCGCTATCTGCGGCCCGGGCGCATCGGCGAAATGTCGGCGATCGGCTTCGTTCTGCTGCTCTTGAGCATCGCGCTCGGCCGCACCGTCTCGGAGAGCGCGCTGCTCGCGCCGCTCTTCTCCTTCAAGGCCGAGACCCTCGCCTTCATGCTCATCGGCTATGGCTTCGTCGCTTCAGTGTTGCCGGTCTGGCTGTTGCTCGCGCCGCGCGACTATCTGTCGACCTTCCTGAAGGTCGGCACGATTCTGTCGCTCGCGGTCGGCATTTTCATCGTCTGGCCCGATCTCCAGATGCCGGCGATCAGCCGCTTCATCGACGGCACGGGCCCGGTCTTCGCCGGCAGCGTCTTCCCGTTTCTGTTCATCACCATCGCCTGCGGCGCGGTGTCGGGCTTTCATGCGCTTGTGTCCTCCGGCACGACGCCGAAGATGATCGGCGACGAAACGCAGACGCGCTTCATCGGCTATGGCGCAATGCTGATGGAGTCCTTCGTCGCGGTCATGGCGCTCATCGCCGCAAGCGTGCTGGAGCCCGGCGTCTATTTCGCCATGAACAGCGCGCCGGCGCTGATCGGCGCGACGCCCGATTCCGCCGCGGCGGCGATCTCCTCATGGGGGTTCGCGGTCACCCCGGAGACGCTTTCCGGCGTCGCCGCCGAAGTCGGCGAGAAGACAATTCTGTCGCGCACCGGCGGCGCGCCGACCCTCGCCGTCGGCATGGCGCATATTCTCTCTTCCGCCGTCGGCGGCTCGGCCGCGAAAGCCTTCTGGTATCATTTCGCGATTCTTTTCGAAGCGCTCTTCATCCTCACCACGATCGACGCCGGCACGCGCGTCGCGCGCTTCATGATCCAGGATCTCTTCGGCGCTTTCTTTCCCGCCTTCGGCAATACGCGCGCCTGGGCGCCGAACCTCGCCGCCACCGCCATCGCCGTGAGCGGCTGGGGCTATTTCCTCTATCAGGGGGTGATCGATCCGCTCGGCGGCATTAACACGCTGTGGCCGCTGTTCGGCATCGCCAATCAGATGCTCGCGGCGATCGCGCTGACGCTGTGCGTCGTCGTGCTCTATCGGATGAAGCGCGAGCGCTACGCCTTTGTCGCCATTGCGCCGACGGCGTGGCTCTATATCTGCACGCTGACGGCGGCATTCGAGAAAATCTTCCATGAGGATCCGCGCATCGGCTTTCTGGCGCATGCGAGAAAATTCGCAGCGGCCGCCGATAAGGATCAGCTGCTGGCGCCGGCGAAGACTCTCGCCGAGATGCAGCGCGTCATCTTCAACGACTATGTCGACGCGACGCTTTGCGCGATTTACGTCATGCTGGTTCTGGCGATGCTCGGCTTCGCGATCCGAGCCATTCGCGCCGCGCGGGCTGCGCAACATGTCACCACGCGGGAGACCGAGGATGAATTGCACGATCTGCAGCCTGCCGGGGCTTGATCTCAATCGTCTCGCGCGCAAGCTGCGCGACGGCGCGAAGTTGATGGTCGGCCAAGGCGATTACGACGCCTATGTCACGCATGTCCGCGCGCTCCACGACGGCGAGGCGATCATGACGCGCGACGAATTTTTCCGTGCGCGGGAGAATGCGCGCTTCGGCGCCGGCGGCGAGCGCGCGTTTCGCTGCTGTTGAAAATTGCCGCGCTATATTGGTTGGCCGTATTGGGCGGCGTTGAGACTGATTCCGCCACGCTCAAAAAAATATATGCCACCACTTGGGTTACTCCAGCGCCAAGAGGCGGTAACTACTCGCGTTTGATTGAGAAAATCCCTGTACTTAAATTGGGCAGACACCCAGAGGAATTGGTTTTTTGTCCTCAACGCATCGCGTTGAGATTCCGTAAGTTCGATAGTGTAGTGGAGATCAACATCGAGCTCGCCTTTTGGCTCAATTATATTGCCTGCATCCAGCGGAACGACGAGATCGAAGGAGGGCTTCTGGGGCTGCACCTGGGCAATGCACCATCCTATAGCAAAATCAGTTGCGAATGCTGGCGTTCGCCCTGCATTTCGCAAATGCATCCAGGAGATGACGGAGTAACGATCCGGTAGTCCCTCAAGATTTGCACTCCCGTAAGGGCCGTCCTTTGGTACGGGCGCGTCGATCCGGTTCAGGTCTGGTGCATCGATTCCTAGGATTGGCAATTCCACGCCAATTGCCGCTTTGGCGGAGAGCTCAGCAGCGTCAGCGGCGATTTTGGTAACGATCCACATCTTTTCGCTTGACTGCCAAAGTGTCCAAGTAAAGACGGCAACGGCAATGGACGCTATGGCGGTGATCGCGCCGTTATGAGATTCAACGAAGCTACCGAGCGCTAGCGTCATTTTGTAAAGGGAAAAAAGAATAGCGGATAATGCGATGAAACCCACTAAGCCAACCGCGATTAGCTCCCAATACCGGCGCACAACATCCTCTTTCGTTTAGCGGCTTCCGTTCAGCATCAACTGTTGGTGATCCAAGAACGGTGTGAATATATTGGGAGTCTTGGCAAAATTGAAATTGCTCGGAGCGCTGGGTAACCTTGCCTCATGTCTTCCACGCCTGAAACCCGCGCCGCGCTCCGCGCGCTTCTCGACTGGTATGTCGAGAGCGGCGTCGATCTTGGGATCGATGAGGCGCCGCATGACCGCTACGCGGACAGCGCGCGCGCGGCCGTGGCGCAGCGTCCCCAGGCGATGGACACAAGAGCGCCGCCGATCCCGTTACAGCCACAGGGCGCCGAACGCCCGCGCCGCGCCGCAGCGCCGATCGCTGCGCCGGATGAGGCCATTCGCGCCGCGGAGCAGGAGGCCTCCAGCGCGCGCGATCTTGACGAACTCGCCGCGCGTCTCGCCGACTTTCCGCACGCGCCCTTTCGCGACATGGCGCAGCATTTTCTGTTCGGCGCCGGCGCGCCTGCAGCGCGTCTCATCGCCTTCGACGCCGCGCCGGGCGTGACGGAAGAAACAAGCGGCGAGGCGTTCAGCGGGCTTTCGGCGAAACTCCTCGACAATATGCTGGCGGCGATCGGCTTTGATCGCTCCAGCGCTGCTCTCGCCTATGTCTCGCCCTGGCGCCCGCCTGGCGATCGCGCGCTATCCCCGCATGAAGCGGCGATCTTTGCGCCGTTCGCGCGACGCCGGGTCGAATTGGCGCGGCCGGACGTTTTGCTGATTTTTGGCGAAGCGCCGGCGCGGATCATGCTGACGACCAACGAGCCGGTGGGAAAGCTGCGCGGCAAGGCGTTTGAATCGCGCTGCGGCGCGCATGTCGCGCGCGCCTTCGTTTTTTCCAGCCTCGAGGCGATGCTGAAGAGCGCGGCGCTGAAGCCCGCCGCCTGGCGCGATTTGCGAAGGGCGGCGGAGGCGCTGCAGAATTGCTAGTTCCGGAGAAAAGTAGCCCCTCCCTGTCCCTCCCCCGCTTCGCGGGAGAGGGACCCAAACGATCAGCATTCGCGTCGTTTTAATGAGGGCGGACTCTGCTCCCTCTCCCGCGAAGCGGGGGAGGGTTGGGGTGGGGGCGTAGCTTACTCCGCCGCTTCGCCCTTCGCGCCGCCGCCAAAGCGGCGCACGATGTAATCGTCGACGATGCGGGTGAATTCCTCGGCGATACCCTCGCCGCGCAGCGTCATCGCCTTCTTGCCGTCGATGAAGATCGGCGCAGCCGGAGTCTCCCCCGTGCCGGGCAGAGAAATGCCGATGTCGGCGTGTTTCGACTCGCCGGGACCGTTCACGATGCAGCCCATCACCGCCACATTGAGCGTCTCAACGCCTGGATATTGCGCGCGCCAGGCCGCCATCCGCTCGCGGATATGCGCCTGGATGTCGCGCGCCAGTTCCTGAAACACGGTCGAGGTGGTGCGCCCGCACCCCGGGCAGGCCGCGACGAGCGGCACGAAGGTGCGAAAGCCCATGGTCTGCAGAATTTCCTGCGCGACGCGCACTTCGAGCGCGCGGTCGCCGCCGGGTTCGGGCGTCAGCGACACGCGGATCGTATCGCCGATGCCGTCCTGCAGCAGCACGCCGAGCGCGGCCGATGAGGCGACGACGCCTTTCGAGCCCATGCCGGCCTCGGTGAGGCCAAGATGCAGCGCATAGTCGCTGCGCGCCGCCAGCATGCGATAGACGGCGATGAGGTCCTGCACCGCCGAGACCTTCGCCGAAATAACGATGCGGTTTTTCGGCAGGCCGATCTCCTCGGCGCGGCGCGCCGACATCAGCGCCGAGCGGACCAGCGCCTCGCGGGTCACGGCGCGCGCGTCGAGCGGCCGGTCCGAGGCGTGGTTCAAATCCATGAGATAGGTCAAGAGCTCCTGGTCCAGCGAGCCCCAATTGGCGCCGATCCGCACCGCCTTGCCATGCTTGGCGGCAAGTTCGACGATCGAGGCGAACTGCTTGTCCTTCTTTTCCTTGAAGCCGACATTGCCCGGATTGATGCGGTATTTGGCGAGCGCCTCGCCGCAGGCGGGATGATCGGCGAGCAGCTTGTGGCCGATGTAATGGAAATCGCCGACGAGCGGGACGTGGCATCCCTTCTGCGCGAGCTTATCGAAAATATGCGGCACGGCCGCCGCCGCCTCGTCGCGGTCGACGGTGATGCGCACCAGCTCCGACCCCTGCTGCGCCAGCGCCAGAACCTGGGTCACGGTCGACTCGACATCCGCCGTGTCGGTGTTGGTCATGGACTGGACGACGACGGGCGCGCCGCCGCCGACGATCACCGCGGCAGGGCCAGCGCCAATAGCCACCGCGCACGTGCGCCGGCGGGGCGCCGGTTCGGCGACGACCGGGTCGGGCAGACGGGTCTCTGATGCGGCTTCGTTCATGGCGGTCGTTTCGGCGGTCGTTGCGGACGCCGATAGGTCGCCCGTAACGGCCGCAAGGTCAAGCGCTCCGGAAATAGACGACGGCGGCGATGACGACGCTTTCTGATCTGCGCGCGGCGAGCATGCCCTAGACGGCGATGAGGTCAGACCTTCCGCCTAGGCGCTCGGCGGTTTTGGCGTCATCCAGGCGACGAAGGCGCCGCCCGGCTGTTGCAGCACCGCCATGCGGCCGACGCCGGGGATCTCCAAGGCGTCCTTGCAGATTATGGCGCCGGCGGCCTTGGCCTTCTCCAGGCGGGCGTCCACGTCATCGACGCCGATATAGGTCAGCCAATGTTCTGGAACACCCGCCAGTTCCGGGCCTTTCATCTCGAACATGCCGCCGACCCGTGCGCCCTGCGAACTGATGATCCAGTATGTGAAGCCCTCCATCGGGACGCCCTCGAAGTCCCAGCCGAGAGTTTGGCTGTAGAATTTCTTCGCGCGCTCGACGTCGCGGACATTGAGCTCGTTCCAGCAGACCGCGCCATGTTTCGGCGGCGCGCCACAGTCGTTGGCGTTGGACATAGCCCCTCCTCTTTCAGCTCAACATCGATCCGTTCCAAAGCGATTGCCTACTTCGGCAGCAGGCCGAGCCGGCGCGCCGTCAGCCAGTCGACGAGCCGCCCCGGCAATAGGCTGCGTAGCGTGTAGTCCGTAAAGCGATTTCTTACGATCGGAATGCGGATGGGCGGGCGCGGCGCCGTCAGCGCCCGCAACACGGCGCGCGCGACGACCTCGGGACCGGGCGCGCGGCGGCCCGCCTCGACAAGCCATTTCAGCATCCTCTGGCCTGGCGCGGCATAGGCGGTGCCCTCGAACATAGCAAGATCAGTCTCTTCGGCCTTGTCCCAGATCGGCGTCGCGATCATCCCCGGCTCGATCAGGACGACATCGACGCCATAGACGATCAGCTCGCGCCGCAGCGCGTCCGACATGCCCTCTAGCCCGAATTTCGAGGCGGCGTAGGCGCCAAGAAAAGGCGCGGCGAAGCGACCCGCGACCGAACTCATATTGACGATGCGGCCGGGCGCGCCGCGCCGCTGCGCGCCAGCGCCGAGCAGGGGAGTAAATGCCTGGATGATTCGAAGCTGACCGATCAGATTGACCTCGATCTGGCGCCGAAAATCGTCGATCGGCAGATGCAGCAGCGGGCCCGGTACGGCGACGCCGGCGTTGTTGACGAGTCCGGCGAGCGTTGCGCCATCGAGCCGCGCCTCGACCACGCGCGCGGCGAACGCGATGGATTCGGCGTCGGTCACGTCGAAGAGGAGCGGAATGACGGACGCGCCATGTCGAGCCGTGAGCGTGGCCGCGTCAGAGTCCTTGCGAACCGAGGCGAAAACCAGAAACCCGTTCTCAATCAATAAATCGACGCAGGCGGCGCCGATCCCGGTCGAGGCGCCGGTCACGACGACGGCCTTCATACGCGTTCTCCCAATGCCGCGAGGAGGTTTGCGAGCGCCACGCGCGTTTCGCCGTCGGCCCGGCCATCGACGTTCGCAGGGCGGAAGTGACGCTGGAACGCTTCGACCGCCAGAACGGTCTCGGCGTCATAGACGCCAGTTTGCTCGACGCGATAGCCGTAAGCTGCAAGGTCGCGCTGGAGCGAGGCGACCTTGGCGCCCGCGTCGCCGAGCGAAACTGTGGCCGCGCCAGCGCCGAGATTCTCATCGGAGACCCGCCCGACGCCGAGGCGGGCGAGTTCCTCCCAGGGAAAGAACTCGCCGGGGTCCCGCTTGCGCCCAGGCGCGATGTCGGAATGCGCCAGCACGCGTTCGGGCGGTATCGCATGGCGCCGGCAGATGTCCTTGGCGAGCGCCGCCGTCGCCTCAATTTGCGCCGCCGGATAGGGATGCGGGTCGTCGTGGCCCGGGTGAACGATTTCGATTCCGATCGAGGCGGAGTTCATGTCGGTCTCGCCGGCCCAGAAGCTTATCCCGGCATGCCAGGCGCGGCGCGACTCCGGCACGAGCTGCAGCACGCGCCCATCCTCCTCGACGACATAATGCGCCGAGACCTCCGAACGCGGATTGCAGAGCAGGGCGAGAGCCGATTCCGCCGTCGGCATCCCCGTATAGTGAAGCACCAGCGACGAGATCGGCCGCAGCCGCGCGCCATGATTGGGGGAGGGGCATACGCGCGCATCGGCGTAGTCCGGCGCGAAGAAACCTTCGCCGTCGCGACATGGCTGCGTCGCAGACAGCCATTCCCGCGCGCGCGCCTCAGGTTCGGCGTTGCGCAAAATGTCGGTGACGACGCAGGCGCTGTCGGCTCCCGCGGCAAGCGCGGCGATGGCGCGTTCGGGGGTCAGTCCGCCGATGGCGACAAGAGGCGTCTCGCCGATCTGCGCCTTCCAGGCGCCTAGCCGGGCGAGGCCCTGCGGCGCAAAGGCCATTTGTTTCAAAAGCGTAGGATAGATCGGGCCGAGCGCGACATAGTCCGCACCGACGGACAGCGCCCGGTCGAGTTCGGCTGCATCATGGGTCGAAACGCCGATCCTGACGCCGGCGCGGCGCAGCGCCGGGATGTCCGCCGCGTCGAGATCGCCCTGGCCGAGGTGGACGAAGTCGCAGCCTTCCTCCAACGCGAGCCGCCAGTAGTCGTTGACGACGAGCTGCGCGCCATGTCGCGCACACATCTCCCGCGCGGTCACGATCTGCGCCCGCACGTCGGGCTCGGCGCGATCCTTCACGCGCAGCTGCACGAGCTTAACGCCCTGCGGCAGCAGTCGGGAAAGCCAGTCGGCGTCGTCGACGATGAGATAGAAAGGATCGAGCCTCAGCGCCGCCACCAGCTACGCCAGTCTGTCGAAGGGACGGCCGATGATCGGCGTCGAAGGTTCCGCCATGTCGCGCGGCGTCATCGGCTGCGCGCGGAAACCGGCGCGGCCGGCTTCGATCGCGAGGGCGAAGGCCCGCGCCATCAAGACGGGGTCGCCGGCGCGGGAAACGGCGGTGTTGAGCAGCACGGCGTCATAGCCCATCTCCATCACCAGCGCCGCGTGGGACGGCGCGCCAAGCCCGGCGTCGACGATGAGCGGCGTGTCGGGAAAATGCGCGCGCAGCGCCCGCAAGGCGAAAGCGTTGTTGACCCCGCGCCCGGAGCCGATCGGCGCCGCCCAGGGCATTAGGACGCGGCATCCGGCGTCGAGCAGTTTTTCCGCCACGACGAGATCGTCGGTCGTGTAGGGAAAGACCTTGAAACCGTCGTCCGAGAGCGCGCGTGCCGCGTCGACTAGCCCGAAGACGTCAGGCTGTAGCGTGTCCTCTTCCCCGATCACTTCCAGTTTGATCCAGTCGGTCGCAAAGACTTCGCGCGCCATTTGCGCCGTCGCGATCGCCTCCTTGGCGGTGCGACAGCCGGCGGTGTTGGGGAGCACGCGCACCCCGACGTCGCGGATCAGGCTCCAGAAGGCCTCGCCCGCGCGCGCCCCGCCAGCCTCCCGCCGCAGCGAGACGGTGACGATCTCGCATCCCGACGCGCGAATCGCTTCCGCCAGGATCGCCGGCGAGGGATAGCGGGCGGTGCCGAGCAGCAGCCGCGAGGACAGCGTGACGTCGTAAAGCGTCACCGTGTCATTATGCATCACACTCGCTCACCCGCCCTGTCTCGGCGTCACGATCTCGACGGCGTCGCCTTCGCGAAGAGGCGTCTCGGCGCGGTCCCTGGCGCGCACGAATTCCTGGTTCAAAGCGGTGCCGACGGTCTTTTCATCATACCCCAGTTCGTCCAGCAGCATTTGCAACGTCGTCGCGCTCACATCCTGCGGCCGCCCGTTGATTTGAATCAGCATCCATCACCTCTGGGAAATACGCGTCATTTACGACGACCTCAGCCGCGCGGCGCGCCAGCGCCGGCGCAAGCAGGAACCCGTGGCGGTAGAGCCCATTGATATAGAGTGTGTGACCCCGCTTCAAAAGACGGGGCAGATTGTTGGCGAAAGCGGGACGGAGGTCCGAGCCGGTCTCGACAATTTCGGCCTCGGCGAAGGCCGGGTGGACCGCAAAGGCAGAGTTGACGAGTTCGACGACCGACCGCGCGGTGACCCGCGCGCGCTCCTCATTCTCGATCATCGTCGCGCCGACCATGAACAGCCCCTCGCCGCGCGGAACGACATAAACCGGCCGGCGCGGATGCAGCATGCGCACCGGACGCGTCAGGGAAATCTCGTCGCTGCGCAGAATCAGCATTTCGCCTTTGACGCCGCGCAGGCCAGGAAGCGCGTCGCGCGCCGCAAAGCCGCGGCAGTCGATGATCCAGTCGGGGATCGTCGCCAGTGCGGCGGCGTCCTGGTGAAAATGCAGCGTCACATTCGGCGTTTGCGCGAGGCGCCCGGTCAGCGCGATGAGCGCCGCGCGGGGATCGAGATGCGCTTCTTGTCGAAAAAACAACGCCGCGTCGAAGCGCCCGGCGAGATCGGGCTCAAGCGCCGCGATATCCGTTGCGTCCAGCGAGTCGAAATTGCGCGTGCGCCGGGCGAAGTCGGCGAGTTCGGCGCGCTCGCGGGCGGGCGCCACGACAAGACTGCCGGCGATTGTCGCGATTCCAATCTCGCGCGACCAGAAATCGAGCGCCTCTTCGCCGAGCGTAGCGACCAGGGGCTCGGCGCTTTCCAGTTCGCACCAGGGCGCGATCATGCCGCCGGCGAAACGCGAGCAGCCGAGGCCCGGCGCACACTCGCGCTCGACGATCTCCACCTCCACGCCCTTCCGCGCGAGCGCATAGGCGGCGCAGAGTCCGGCGACGCCGGCGCCGATCACGCGCGCGAGCATGAGCGCGGCCTTTTGGGAAATCTCGCTGACACCATCCCTCCGCCAGTCTCAACTGGATCAGGTTCGAAGGGTCGCCGCCCCCGCATTCTCGCGCGTCTTGCGGCCTCTCAGCCCTGTGGCGGCGTCGTTGGAGCGCCGCCGGGCGGGCTCCCCCGGCAGACATAGGCTGGCGCGAAGCGCAGAGGCAGTCAAGCGCTGCGCCCCGGCTCCTTTATTCGCCCGCAGGCGCCGGGACTTGCCAGATGTCAACCGATGGCTCAGTTTGCGCAAAGAAAAGCGCGCTAAAAAAGCGCAGCATACCGGGAGAAAATCATGAGATTCATTAGCAAAACGGCCAGCGTCCGCAGGACGTTGGCCGGCGCCGTTCTCTGTGGCCTGCTCGCCTGCGCGATTTCAGCGGCGCCGGCTGACGCGGCGCAGCTCGGCGAAATTTTTCCCATTCCGAATTCGCTGAGCCTCAGCGGGGTTCCGCGCGACTCGCTCCTGAAGATTCAGTCGAAATGGCTGCGGAACGGCCTCGACAATCTCAAGAAGGCGCGCGCTGAAGCCGAAGCGGCGCTCGAAAAAGCGAAGGCAGACGCTCCGGACAAGGTCGCCGCGGCGGAGGAGAAGGTCAAGAAGCTCGATGCGATGACCGCCGAAACTCAAGAAGAACTCGCGCTGTCGGAGAACAATGATTCGTCGCATGACATTCAACAAGCGCGCAAACGCAACTTGCTGCTCGCGCTCAATCAGTGGATCAATGAGCTCAACCGCCTCGCCACAGAGCAGATGAAGATCGCGATTATGAAGGATGGCGCCGAGGCCATGGCGGCGCAAAACCAAAATTATCAATTGTCGGAACAGGCGGACAATCTCGAAAAGGCCAAGCGCGACCCGAGTTTCGAAGATTGGGGCGTGACCAAGTAATCTTAGCGGACAATCGGGGATCAGGCTCACTGACCGACTGCGCCGCCGATGAGTCGAGGAGAGTGACGGCTGTCCGTAGGGCTTTCCAATGACCCCACCATTACCGCCTTTGAACGGTCGCCCGATGGCGGCAAGGGACTGGCGCGGGACATGCGCGTTCGCTGGGCGCTCGAAGAAGTGGGCCAACCCTACGACGTTCGGCTTCTTTCATTCAAAGCGATGAAGGAGCCGGCGCATCTCGCGCTTCATCCTTTCGGGCAGATTCCGACCTATGAAGAAGGCGATCTCGCCCTATTCGAGTCGGGGGCGATCGTGTTCCACATCGCGGAGCGCCATGCAGGCCTGCTGCCAGACGATGCGAACGCCAGGGCCCGCGCGATCACATGGATGTTTGCGGCGCTCAGCACGATCGAGCCGCCAATCATTGATCTTGCATTCGCCAGGCTTCTTGAGCGCGACGAGGCCTGGTACGAGCAGCGTCTGCCTGTCGTCGAGGATCGCGTCCGTAACCGGCTGGGCCAACTTTCCCTTCGCCTTGGCGACGCCGAATGGCTCGATGGTCCATTCAGCGCCGGCGACCTGATGATCGCGTCGGTGCTGCTCAGGTTGAAAGCGTCGGGTCTACTGGACCAATATCCGAACCTCTCCGCCTATGTCGCCCGCGGCGAAGCGCGGCCCGCATACAGGCGTGCTTTCGAGGCTCAACGGGCGGTTTTCACCGCCACATCCCGGACCTAGAGACCATCGTCCGGCGACGCGGCGGGCGGCGACAGTTCGCCATTGAGCTTCACGATCCGACGCGTCGCGTCGCCAAGCGCCTTGGCGGCGAGCGCAGACGCCGCGTCGCTCGCCTTGCGTGCGGCGTCGAGCTCAGCGCGCAGCGCAGCGAACTCGGCTTCCGTCGCCTGCGCTTTGGCGCGTGCGTCCGTCGCCTCGTCGGCGATTGCGAGCGCGGCCATCACGATGATGCGCTGCTCGCCGATCTCGCCGAAGCTCTCGCGCATCGACTGGATCTTGCTTTCCACGTAACGCGCGAGTTCTTCGATCCGCTGCTCCTCGCCCTCTTCGCAAGACATGCGATAGGTGCGACCGGCGATGGCGACGACGACGGCGGCCATGTCAATCCTCTTGGGTCGAGGCGACGCCCGCCGCGCCGAGCGCCGCGGCGACGCCTTCGCTGGCGGCTTCGAGCCTGTGGAGCACCTCGTCGCGGCTCTTCTCCAGGGCGTTCTGCCGCGCAAGCGCGGCATCGAGATCGAGGGCGAGGCGCGACCGATCGTCTTGCATGACGGCGAGTTCTTCTTCGAGTTCGGCGCTGGACAGCTCGTCTTCGAGCTTTGCGGCGACAGTGCGCTCCAGCTGAGCGAGCGCCGCCTGCAGCTCTGCGACGGCGGCCTCGAGCCTCTTGGCGTTTTCTTCGTCGCGCTTATCTGATTGGTTCATCGCCGGTCGCAGAATGTGCATGGCTTTGCGGCGCGGCGAACGCGCCGAACGATTCGCTTGCCAGCCTGTTCCTAGCATGAATCGCGCAAATCGAAACCGCGCCAATTGGCGCGACCTCGGCGCGTTGACAGGGGGGCGCGAGGTGCTATCACACGCTCGCCTCCAGAGCCCACAGGCTCGATGGCGAGGGCCGCGGAGTTCCGGCGGCGCAAGGAGATTTTCCAAATGACCGTGAGAGTGGCGATCAACGGATTCGGGCGCATCGGCCGCAATATCCTGCGCTATATCATCGAGACCGGACGCACGGACCTCGAAGTCGTCGCCATCAATGATCTCGGCCCGGTCGAGACCAATGCGCATCTGTTGCGATATGATTCAGTGCACGGCCGCTTCCCGCATGAGGTGAAAGTCGCCGGAAGCACGATCGACGTCGGCCGCGGCCCCATCCAGGTGACCGCCATCAAAAATCCGGCCGAGCTTCCCTACAAGGACCTCAAGATCGACATCGCGCTGGAATGCACGGGGCTTTTCACCGCGCGCGACAAGGCGAAATTGCTGCTCGACGCGGGCGCGAAGCGCGTGCTGGTTTCAGCGCCCGCCGAAGGCGCCGACATTACGGTCGTCTATGGCGTCAATCACGACAAGATCACCAAGGATCATCTCGTGATCTCCAACGCGTCCTGCACGACGAACTGTCTCGCGCCGGTCGCCAAGGTGCTGCACGAGGCGATCGGCATCGAGAAGGGGATCATGACGACGATCCACTCCTATACGGGCGATCAGCCGACGCTCGACACGATGCATAAGGATCTCTACCGCGCTCGCGCGGCGGCGCTGTCGATGATCCCGACCTCGACGGGCGCGGCGAAGGCCGTCGGACTCGTGCTGCCGGAGCTGAACGGCAAGCTCGACGGCTACGCCATTCGCGTGCCGACGCCCAACGTCTCGGCGGTCGATCTGAAGTTTGTCGCCAACCGCCCGACGACGAAGGACGAGGTGCACGCCGCGATCAAGGCCGCCGCCGATGGTCCTCTCAAGGGCGTGCTCGGCTACACGGACGAAAAGCTTGTGTCGATAGACTTCAACCACAATCCGCTCTCGTCCTGCTT
Organism: Methylocystis rosea SV97; assembly: GCF_000372845.1. Classification (GTDB taxonomy): domain Bacteria; phylum Pseudomonadota; class Alphaproteobacteria; order Rhizobiales; family Beijerinckiaceae; genus Methylocystis; species Methylocystis rosea. The sequence continues at coordinate 517,572 of NZ_KB889963.1, read as the reverse complement.
CCATCTCGACCAGACCAAGGTCCTCGACGGCAATCTCGTGTCGATCCTGTCCTGGTACGACAATGAATGGGGCTTCTCCGGCCGCATGACCGATGTGGCGAGCGCGATCGGCAAGCTTCTTTAAGCATTGTTCCACCACGCCGGCGCGGACCTTCGGGTCCGCGTTTGCCTTTTTCAAGCCGCGATTGGACGCCCGACATGACCGCTTTCCTCACTCTCGACGACGTCGACGTCAAAGGAAAGCGCGTGCTGGTGCGTGTCGATCTCAATGTGCCGATGGAGGATGGGCGCGTCACCGACGCGACGCGCATCGAGCGCGCGCTGCCGACCATCAACGAGATCGTGGAAAAAGGCGGCAGGGTCATTCTGCTTTCGCATTTTGGCCGACCGAAGGGCCAGCGCGTCGACGCGGAGTCGCTCCGCCAGGTCGTCCCGACGCTCGAACATTTTCTCAAACGCAAGATCGCCTTCGCCGACGACTGCGTCGGCGACGCTGCGGCGAAGATCGTCGACGGGCTCAAGGACGGCGACGTCGCCCTGCTTGAGAACACCCGCTTTCACAAGGGCGAAGAAAAGAACGCCGCCGACTTTGTCGACGCGCTCGCCAAGAGCGGCGATATCTTCGTCAGCGACGCTTTTTCGGCGGCGCACCGCGCGCACGCATCGACCGAAGGCATAGCCCACAGACTGCCGGCCTACGCCGGCCGCGCCATGCAGGCGGAACTCGAAGCGCTCGAATCGGCGCTCGCCAATCCGCAGCGGCCGGTCATGGCGATCGTCGGCGGCGCGAAAGTGTCGACGAAGCTCGAACTCCTGGGCAATCTCGTCGCGAAGGTCGAATATCTCGTCATCGGCGGCGGCATGGCGAACACCTTCCTTGCGGCGCAAGGCAAGCTTGTCGGCAAATCGCTGTGCGAACATGATCTCGCGGGGGCCGCGCGGGAGATCCTCGTCAAAGCAGAGAAAGCCGGCTGCGACGTCGTGCTGCCGATTGACGCGATTGTTGCGCAAAAATTCGAGGCGCATGCGCCGTCGCATATCGTCTCGGTCGATCATGTCGGCGAAAACGACATGATCCTCGACGTGGGGCCGAAATCGATCGCCCATATCGAGTCGCTGCTCGCTGCGTGCAAGACGCTAGTGTGGAACGGCCCGTTCGGCGCGTTCGAACTGCCGCCCTTCGACGAAGGCACCAACGCCGTCGCGCAGACCGCGGCGCGGCTCACCGTCGCGGGCAAGCTGCTGTCGATCGCCGGCGGCGGCGACACCGTGGCGGCGCTCAACCAGGCGCATGTCGCGCAGGAATTTTCCTATGTGTCGACGGCCGGCGGCGCCTTTCTCGAATGGCTCGAAGGAAAGACGCTGCCGGGCGTCGCGGCGCTGATGCAATCTTCACAGCGCTGAAACGGCGACCGCTTGGTCCGCGTTTCTTAAGAGGGAACGCCTAGAGATGGGCGAGCGTCGCTTCGGCCGTCGAGACCTTGGCTTCGCTCGAATTCTCCTCGACATTGATCCATTTCACGACGCCGTCGTCGATCAGCGCCGAATAGCGCTTGCCGCGCACGCCAAGCCCCGCGTCGGTCAGATCGAGTTCGACGCCGAGCGCTTTGGCGAAAGTCGCCGAGCCGTCGGCGAGCGCGTCGATCTTGTCGCCGCCGCCCGACTCCTTCACCCAGGCGTCGAGCGCGAAAATGTCATTGACCGCCGTGACCGCCACGGCGTCCACGCCTTTCGATTTGATTTCATCCGCCTTGGCGATGAAGCCCGGCAGATGTTTCTTGTGGCAGGTCGGCGTATAGGCGCCGGGAACGCTGAAGAGCGCCACCCTGCGTCCGGCAAAATAGTCCTTCGTGGCGACCGGCTCCGGTCCATTCTTGCCCATGACGGTCAGCTTCACGTCGGGGAGTCGGTCTCCAGCTTTAATGGTCATGCACGATCTCGCTTTTGATTTAGGGTAAGGCCCAGACTAGATAGCGCGCTTCCCGGCTTTGTGTCGCGTGCGCGGCGCGACTTGCTTGCAGCGCACTTGTGAGCTTTGCCGAGGCGAGTCAACATGCGCAAGTCGCCAGCGCAGACGATTCGCCTCTGGAGGACGGGCTAATGTCGGATTCTTCGAATGGAGGCGGCGGCGAGACCCCGCCTTCCGCATGGGTGTGGAGCCAGTATCGCGCCGTGTCTCCTGATTCGTCTGATTCACCTGCTCGACGCGCGCCGGTCCTCACAAAGAGGAGCGTGCAAACGCCGCCGCCGCGACCCGCATCCGATCCGCCGCCACGACGCTCCGGCGGGGGTGGGGGAGGGATCGCCTTCCTGGTGGCGCTCGCGATTTTAACGCTCGCCGCCGCGACATGGTGGTTCGCCGCCTCGCGGTCGCAGCCTCCGGCCGCTCCCGATGCGCAGCCCGTCGAAGAGAGCGGCGCGCCAGGCGCCCCGGCGCCCGAAGGGGAGGCCGCGCCGCCGCCTGAATCGGCTGCGCCGTCTTCACCGCAGGAGGCCGCCCCATCGGCGCCGCCGCCTGCGCCAGTTGCGACGCCGGTTGAGCAGAGGGCGGCGCCGAGCGCAACGACGGCGCCCGGCGCGAAGCGGAAGAAGCCGAAGAAAAAGCCTCGCTAGAGCGCTTCCCGATCACATGGATCATGTGATCGATAAGAAATCGCTCAATCAAAGTACTGGAGCAGGTTCTCATCGAAAAAGTCTGTCAACTTTTTCGGAACCTGCTCTAGGAGCGCGGCTCAGGTCCGCCAGGGATGCTCGGGAAGGTCGCAAACGCCAAGCGTGTCGACGCCCGCCTGCGCGACCGCATGATCATTCTCCACGGCCGAACCGCTGACACCGATGGCGCCGATCATCACGCCGTCAGCATCGACGATGGGGAGTCCGCCGGGAAAAGTGATGAGCCCGTCATTCGAATGCTCGATGCCGTAGAGCGGTCCGCCCGGTTGCGACAGCTTGCCGATCTGTCCGGTCGGCATGCCGAAGAAGACGGCGGTCTTCGCCTTTTTCATCGCAATGTCGATGCTGCCGACCCAGGCGTCGTCCATCCGCTCGAACGCCTTCAGAACGCCGCCGGAATCCACGACGGCGATGCACATCTGAGTGCCGAGCTCGATGGCCTTGCGGCGCGCCGCGGCAATCGCTTTGTCCGCCTGTTCAATCGAAACATGCATTCGCCGATCTCCTTTTTTAAAAAACAGCGGCCTCTGGGGTCGTCGATCGCGAAATTAGAGTGGTGGCGACCCGAGGGATGGCGGTGTGCGATTAATTCGAAGGCGTCTCGAGCGCGCGGGAGATCAGCGCCTTGGCGTCCGCGCTGTCCCAGGCGGCGGGACCATTCATCAGCCCGATCTGGCAGCCGTCAGCGCCGATCAGCGCCGTGGTGGGGAGACCCAGGGCTTTGCCTGACTGCTTCATCTCGTAGAAGATGTTGGCCTTTGGGTCGCCATAATAGGTCAGAGACTTGACGCCGGTCTCAGCGAGAAACGCCTTCGCCCTTTCAAGGCGGGTCGTATCGACATTGACGGCGACGACTTGAAAGTTCTGTCCGGCGAAGGCCTCTTGCAGCCTGTCGAGCGCCGGCATCTCGGCGCGGCAGGGCACGCACCAGGTCGCCCAAATATTGAGGAGCGTCGTCTTGCCCTTGAAAGAGGCGAGCGAAACCGGCGCGCCGTCGGGCCCGTCAAATGCGTAGTCCGGCATCGGCTCCGGCTTCGGCGCGATCATCATCGCCGCGACCTCGCCTTTCGCGAGATCTTTGAGCGTGGCGGCGATCTTGGCCGACGTCGCGCAGGCCGCGTTGACGTCGGGCGCCGGAGCGGCGCTCTGATCGGCCGTGCCTGCGGGAGCGCCTTCATCCACGGCGCGTTCAGGCGGTTTCTTGCCGCCCATGCTGCCGATCACGTATAGAAACGCCACGCTTGCCGCGATTGTTATCGAGGCCGCCTTCACGACAAGTAGGAAAGATCGCGGGGGCGGTGGCGGTTTGGCCATGAGGCGTGGGCTCCGAGGTTAAAAATGACGAGCAAGATATGGGGCGGACGCTTCAAAAGCGCAACCGACGCGGTTCTGGAGGCGATCAATGTCTCGATCGACTTCGACAAGCGCCTCGGTCTGCAGGACGTCCGCGGCTCGCTCGCCCATGTCGCCATGCTCGGCGAGACGGGGATCGTGTCGCGCGACGACGCGGCGAAGATCGCCGATGGATTGGAGCGGGTCAAAGCGGAAATCGAGAACGAGCGCTTCCATTTTTCGCGCGCGCTCGAAGACATTCACATGAACGTCGAGTCGCGCCTTGCCGAGCTGATCGGCCCGGCGGCGGGGCGGCTGCACACGGCGCGTTCGCGCAACGACCAGGTGGCGACCGATTTCCGCCTCTACATTCGCGATCAGATCGACGCGCTCGATGTCGAACTCGCCGATCTGCAGCTCGCGCTTGCGACCCGTGCGCGGGAAGAGGCGGCAAGCGTCATGCCCGGCTTCACGCATCTGCAATCGGCGCAGCCGGTGACGCTCGGCCATCATCTCCTCGCCTATGTCGAAATGATCGCCCGTGATCGCGGACGTCTTCGCGACGCGCGCGCGCGGCTCAACGAATGTCCGCTCGGCGCAGCGGCGCTGGCCGGGACGAGCTTTCCGATCGACCGCGCGATGACGGCGCGCGCGCTCGGCTTCGATCGGCCGACGGCGAATTCGCTCGACAGCGTTTCCGATCGCGATTTCGTTCTGGAGACGCTGAGCGCGGCGGCGATCTGCGCCACGCATCTGTCGCGCTTCGCCGAAGAGATCGTGCTTTGGACGACGCCGCAATTCGGCTTCATCGCGCTGTCCGATAAATTCACCACCGGCTCGTCGATCATGCCGCAAAAGCGCAATCCCGACGCCGCCGAGCTCGCGCGCGGCAAATCGGGCCGCGTCATCGGCGCGCTTGTCGCGCTGCTCGTCGTCATGAAGGGCCTGCCGCTCGCCTATTCGAAGGATATGCAGGAGGATAAGGAAGGCGCCTTCGACGCGCTCGACACCTTATCGCTCTGCATCGCCGCCATCGCCGGCATGGTCCGCGACATGCGCGTCGACCGCGCGCGGATGAAGACCGCCGCCGGCGCGGGCTATGCGACCGCGACCGACCTTGCCGACTGGCTGGTGCGGGCGCTGTCGCTGCCGTTTCGCGAAGCGCACCACGTCACCGGCCGCATCGTCGCGCTCGCCGAAGCGCGCGGCGTAGGTCTTGAGGAGTTGACGCTCGAGGAGATGCGGAGCGTCGAACCGCGCATCAACGCCGATGTTTGCGACGTGCTCGGCGTCGAGAAGTCGGTGCAAAGCCGCAAAAGCTTCGGAGGCACGGCGCCCGACAATGTGCGCGCCGCCGTGCAAGTCTGGCTCGACAGATTGAAGGACAAATGAACGACATTTCGCCGCGACTCTACCTCGCGACCCCGCCGCTTGCCGACGCGGCGGCTTTTGCGCCCGCGCTCAATGAGGCGCTGGCGGCGGGCGACGTCGCAAGCCTGCTCATTCGTTTCGCCGATGCCGACGAACGCGGCCAAGAAGCGATCGTGCGCGCTCTGGCGCCCGGCGCGCAGGATAAAGGCGTCGCGGTCCTTGTCCAGGCGGCGCCCAACGTCGCGCTGCGCGCCGGCGCCGACGGCGTCCATGTCTCGGGCTGCGGCGAGGATCTCGCCGACGCCATCAAGAAACTGTCGCCGCGCTACATCGTCGGCGCCGGAGATATCGAGACGCGCGACGACGCCATGCGCGCGGGCGAGTTAAGCGCCGACTATGTGATGTTTTCGGATCTTGATCGCGAAGCGCTCGTTGAGCGCGTCGCCTGGTGGGCGGAGCTTTTCAACACGCCCTGCGTCGCTCGCGCGGAATCGCTCGACGATGTCGCGCCCCTCGTTCAGGCGGGCGCCGACTTCGTGCGGCTCGACGACGCCGTCTGGAGCGACGCGCGCGGTCCGGCGGCGGCGGTGGCTGAGGCGCAGGCGAGGCTTAAGGGAGCAGGCGCATGACTCAAAGCCGTCCCCATCATCCGGAAAGGGACGCGTCATTGCGAGGCGCAAAGCGCCGAAGCAATCCAGGAGCCGAACGATGCTTGCTGGATTGCTTCGCTTCGCTCGCAATGACGGCGTTTATCGCAAGTTGCATGCTCTTTCTCGCGCCTGCCGCCCGCGCCGCCAATGATGCGCCGCCCGCGCCAGACTTCGCCTTCGGCGCCTATCAGCGCGGGGATTATCTGGTCGCGATGAAGGAAGCGAAGAAGCGCATCGCCGCCAATCCCAAGGACGCGGCCGCGCTCACCCTTATCGGTCAGCTTTACCTCGAGGGCGCCGGCGTGGGGCGAGACCTTTCGACCGCGATGGAGTGGTTCAAGCGGGGCGCGGACGCCGGCGATAAAGAAGCGGCCTATCTCTATGGCGCTGCGGCGCTCAATGGCGCCGGCGCGCCGAAGAACCGCGCGCTCGCCCGCGCCTATCTCGAAAAGGCCGCGGCGCAGGATCATCCCGCCGCTCTCCATCTGATCGGGGAGCTCGCCCTCGAAAATGAGGGCGCGCCATCCGACTTCGGCAGAGCGTCTGACTATTTCCGCCGCGCCGCGGCCAAGGGCGATCCCGACTCGCTCTACGCGCTTGGCCTTCTCTACAAGACCGGCAGAGGCGTTCCCAAGGACGAGCGCGAAGCCGCGGAATGGTTCAGGCGCGGGGCCGAGCTGGACTTCGCGCCGGCGATGGTCGAGTTCGCCGTTCTCCAGTTCAATGGCGTCGGCGTGCCGCGCGACCGCGCCGCCGCCGTGCAATGGTTTCGCAAAGCGGCGGCGAAAGGCAACGCCGTGGCGCAAAACCGTCTCGCGCATATTCTCGCCGAAGGCCTCGGGGTCGAGGCCAATTTCGCCGAGGCGCGCGAGTGGCGCGACAAGTCGCGCGAAGCCGGGTTGAACGATGCCTCGCTCGATTATCTCTCGAGCACGTCCGCGCCGGCGCAGCCGACCGCCGTAAAATGAGCGCCGGCGGCGCGAGCGCGGCGACGCGGCGGACCGTCGCCTTCCTTCGCCGTTTCGTTAAGCCGCGCATCTTGGCGTCGACGGCGCCTTTGCGCGGCCTCCAGCGGCTCGTCGAAACTCTGTCTCCCGAACGGCGCGCGCCTTTCGCGGCACAGATTCCTGGCGATTGGACTCCTGCTTCAGGCAGCGCGATTGCGACGCTGTTCTATCTTCACGGCGGCGCCTACCTCATCGGGTCGCCGCGGCTTTTTCGCTACGCTTCGCGCCTGTTCGCGCGCGCGGGCTTCGATGTCTTTGCGCCAGCCTATCGGCTCGCGCCGGAGCATATCTTTCCCGCCGCGCTGGAAGATGTCTTGCGGGCCTATCGGACCCTCATTGAGGCGCGGCCGGGGCCCTTCATCATTGTCGGCGATTCGGCTGGCGGCGGGCTTGCGGTCTCGCTGTTGCTGCGCATACGCGATGAGGGCTTACGACCGCCCGTCGCCGTGGCACTGTCCTCGCCCTGGGTCGATCTTGCCGCGACCGGCGCCTCGATGCGCGAGAATGAAGAACGCGACCCCCTGTTCACGCGCAAGGACATTCTGCTCGGCGCCCGCGCCGTGCTGGGACGCCAAAGCGGTAGAAATCCGCTCGCTTCGCCGATCTACGCCGATCTTTCCGGGCTGCCGCCGATGCTCGTTCATGTCGGCGCGGACGAAGTGCTGAGAGACGATTCGACGCGGCTCGTCGCGCGCGCAAGGCAGGCGGGGGTCGACGCGCAGCTCGAGATCTGGCCTTGCGTGCCGCACGCCTGGCAGCTGATGAGCTTTCTCCCCGAAGCGCGCGACTCGCGGGCGAAAGCGATCGAATTTTTGAAGGCGCGGGTCGCTCAGGCGCCCTCCAACGCGGCCGGCTGATAGGCGTGGCGCCCGTCCAATCCCATCATTCGGCCGCTAGAGGCAGGTCCTCCGGCATGCCGCGACCCGAACGCGTGAGAAAGCGGCGGCACTGCTGCTCGCGATCGTAGCCGAGCAGCGTGCCAAGCATGAAGTCCTCCTCCGCCGTGAGCGCGTTGAGCGGACGCGTGACGATGGAACGCGCCACGGCGACGTAGGCGGGCCGGCCAAAGAAGAGGTTCACCTTGAACTGATTGAGTTCCTGGACGAAGTGATGGATGCCTTGCCTTTCTAACTTGCCTAGCGTCACTTCCAGTTCCCGACGGCTAAGGGTCATCAGAAACAAGCCGCGGACGCCCCGCCCATATTCATAGATGTTGTGATGAAAGAGCCGCAGCACCGGCGCTGCATCGGCAGAGCGACAGCGCGTCGACGACAGGGGCTGAACGCTCTCGTCGATCAAAGTAACTGGCTCAGCCATGCGGTCACTCTTTTTTCGGTCATGCCGGACTGGGTGTCCTGGTCGAGGGCGAGGCCCACGAACTTGCCATCCCGATCGGCGGTGGAGCCAACATATTCATAGCCGGACGTCTGGGTGAAGCCGATCACCTGCGCCCCGAGCGCCGAGACCTCGTCATAGAGGATGCCCATCGCGTCCACGAAGGAGAGAGGATAGGTCTGCTGATCGCCGGTGCCGAACAAGGCGACCTTTTTGCCCTTCAGGTCGGCGCTGCGCAGCTTGTCGATGTTCTCTTCCCAATCCGTTTGCAGGGTGCCGTCCCCATAGGTCGGAGAACCCAGGATCAACAGATGGCAATTTTCGAAGTCGTCGGTCGTGGCGTCCTTGATGTCCACCGACCGCCCTTGGCATTTCCTGGAGATTTTTGAAGCAACCCCCTTCGTCGCGCCGCCGTCGGAACCGAAGATGACCGTGATGCTCATGCCCGCGCCTCTTCCGCGAATTGGACGATGAAGCCAGCGGTTAAGCCAAGAAAAGCTCAAAGAGCCGCTCTAAGTAAGCACACGCTGCTGATGACCCGTGTATAGCGCAAATCTATTGCTCATAAAATGACTATATATTGGAATGTGTGTAATTGTAGGTATTGTTACTTTGTATTTATTGTAATTACGAAGCACAGTCTTTCTTCGAAGAGACGAGCGATGCGGCCGCTTCGAGTTTGGCCGGCAAACGCCAAGGCTCTCCACACAGACGGGCGTCATTGGGCTGCTGGATTGGATGGGTGACGTCGAAGATCGGCGTCGCCGAAAAGACGGCGCTCTGAAGCTTCGCTTCGAGCCGAGGCCGCGCGCTGATCAGCGCCTGGCGCTGCCCCAGGGACCGCGCGGCGGCCAGAGCGGATGGCGTCCGTCCTTGGGCAGGAAGGCGGCCTCGTCCTCTCGGGGCGCGTCGATCGCTTCGCGTTCTTCTCCTAAAGCCGCGACCGACACATCCCGGCCGCCGCCGAATTCGACGAGCGCCGCGATACGCGCGTCGACGCTCGGATGGGTCGCAAGCCAGCCGAACTCCGGATGCAGCGCCGGCGATTCGATGAAGAAATACTGCATGCGTGAGGGCATGTTCGGAATCGCCGCATGCGCTTCGATCTTGCGCAGCGCCGAGATCATCGCGTCGGGGTTCTTTGTCAGTTCGACGCTGCCGGCGTCGGCGAGGAATTCGCGCGAGCGCGACAGCGCGAAGCGGATCAGCACGGAGGCGCCCCAGCTCAGCGCGATGATGAACAGGGCGATGAGAATGGCGAGCGCCGCGCCGCCATTGCCTCTTCGGCCATTGTCGCTTTCGGGGCGATGCGGCGAGAAGCCGAAAGGAAAATCCCAGCGGCGGATTGTGAGATCGGCGACGAAAGCGAAAATGCCGGCGAAAATCACGGCGATCACGAGAAGCTGAACGTCGCGGTTGCGAATATGGGTCAGTTCATGCGCGAGGACCGCCTCGAGCTCGGCGTCGGTCAGATACCGCGTCAGACCGCGGGTCACCGCGATCTTGTACTGTCCCTCTTTGAGCCCGGATGCGTAGGCGTTGAGCGCGTCGCTCTCAATCATCTGCAGGGCGGGAATCGGGACGCCCCGAGAGATGCAGAGATTTTCGAGCAGATTGTAGACGCGCGGCGATTCGGCGCGCGACAGGTTCGCGGCGCCGGTGGCGAAGTCGATCATCTTCTGATGGAAGAGATAGGCGATGACGAACCAGACGCCCGCCGCGACGACGCCGATCGGCCAGCCGCGTTTGAGATCATCCACCGCGAGCGCCAGGATGTAGTCGAAAGGCGCGCCAGGCCGCGCGCTCATCGCCTCGATCAGCAGCGCGAAGGAGAACATCAGCGCAAGAAGCAGAACGACGAAGCCGGCGAGCAGAAAGGCCGAGCGCAGTTCATTGGCGCGAATATAAGAATAAAGGCCGTAGGCTTTGAACATGGTGTTCCTGCTGCTGTCATTCCGACGCGCGTTCGTAACGCCTGATCGGGAATCCAGGCCTTAAAATTGCGCTTTGCGAGATCTGGATTCCCGATCAGGCCTTCGGCCTGTCGGGAATAACAACCTGCGCGGCGCCGCGCGCCTAGAACTCCACCTTCGGCGGGGTCTCGATCGCCTTCTGCTGAGCTTCGTCCAGCTCGAAATAGTCGAGCTGGACGAAGCCGAAGCGCTGCGCGATCAGAAAACCGGGAAAGCCCTCGCGCGTGGCGTTGTATTCGGCGACGGTATTGTTGAGGAAGCGCCGCGCCGCTGAAATCTTGTTTTCGATGTCAGACAGCTCGCTCTGCAGCTGCTGGAAATTCTGGTTCGCCTTCAGATCCGGATAGGCTTCCGACAGCGCGATCAGCCGCGAGAGCGCCCCGGTCAGCGCGCCCTCGGCCGCCCCTATCTGCGCCGGGCCTTGCGCGGTCACCGCGGCGTTGCGCGCCTTGACCACGTCATCCAGCGTGCTTTTCTCATGGGTGGCGTAGCCCTTCACCGTCTCGACCAGATTGGGCACGAGGTCGTGGCGCTGCTTGAGCTGCACATTGACGTCGGAAAAGGCCTGCTTGCCGCGCTGGCGCAACGACACGAGGCCGTTGTAAACGCTGACCAGCCAGAAGGCGACGGCGGCGACGAGGCCCAGAATAATCAGCAAAGACATGGCGCGCGCTCTCCAGGCGCCGCTCCGCGCGGCGGCGATCATTTTTTGCCCGTGCATGTTAGCCGCGTTTGGCGCTTAGGCAAGGACGCGGGCCCCCTTTCGATTTGACGGACGCGTCGGTCGCGCCTATCTCATGGAAACGCAAAGAGCCACGGCGAAACACAATGGCCATTCTGCCCATCATCACGCTTCCGGATCCGCTGCTGCGAAAGATTTCCGAACCTGTCGACCGTGTCGACGCGGAGGTGCGGCGTCTGCTCGACGACATGCTGGAGACCATGTACGAGGCGCCCGGCGTCGGCCTCGCGGCGATCCAGGTCGCCGTGGCCAAGCGCATCGTCGTCGTCGACACGGGCAAGACCGAGGAGACGCGCTCGCCGCTCTTCCTCATCAACCCGGAAATCATCTGGGCGTCGGAGGAACTGAGCGTCTATCAGGAAGGCTGCCTGTCCGTGCCCGACTATTTCGAGGACGTGAAACGGCCGGCGCGGGTGCGTTTGCGTCATCTCGACCGTGACGGCGCGGTCCAGGAATTCGACGCCGAAGGCCTGCTCGCGACCGTGGTGCAGCACGAACTGGATCACCTCGAAGGCGGGCTCTTCATCGACCATCTGTCGCGCTTAAAGCGCGAGCGCGTGGTCAAGAAGTTCAACAAGGCGGCGCGCCATGACGAGATCGCCGCCCAGCATCGCGCCGCCACGGAGCGTCAGTCGGAACAAGCCGGAGCCTGACGATTGCGCGACAGAATGCGCGTCGTCTTCATGGGCACGCCGGACTTCGCAGCCCATCTGCTCAAGGAAATCGTCTCTCGCGGCCATGAGATCGCGGCGGTTTACACGCAGCCGCCGCGACCGGCCGGACGCGGCATGGCGGAAAAGAAGTCCGCCGTCCACCTCTTGGCGGAGAGCCTCGGTCTTCCCGTTCGTTCGCCGAAAAGCCTGAAGAACGCAGACGCGCAGGCGGATTTCGCCGCGGTTGACGCTGACGTCGCCGTCGTCGCCGCCTACGGTCTGCTGCTGCCCCAGCCGATCCTCGATGCGCCGCGCTACGGCTGCCTCAACCTGCATGGCTCGCTGCTGCCGCGTTGGCGCGGCGCCGCGCCGATACAGCGCGCGATCATGGCGGGTGACGCCGAGAGCGGCGTCATGGTGATGAAGATGGAGGCCGGTCTCGACACCGGCCCTGTCGCTTTGACGGCGAAAACGCCAATCGGCGCCGAGATGACGGCGGGCGAGCTGCACGACCGACTGGCGGAGCTCGGCGCGCCGCTGATGGCGGACGCCCTCGATCTGCTCGCGAAGGGCGAACTGCGCTTCACGCCGCAGGCCGAAGACGGCGCCTGCTATGCGCAAAAGATCGAGAAGGCTGAAGCGCGGATCGATTGGCGCCGATCGGCGCAAGACCTTCATGATCTCGTGCGCGGCCTGTCGCCCTTTCCCGGCGCATTTTTCGAAGCCGATCTCGGCCATGGCATGGAGCGCGTGAAGGTTTTGCGCGCAAGCGTGGAGGAGAGGAAGGGAGCGCCGGGCGCCGCGCTCGACGACGCCGGGCTCATCGCCTGCGGCGCGGGCGCGCTGCGGCTGCTGCGCGTGCAACGCGCCGGCAAGGGCGAGATGGGGATTGAGGAGTTTCTGCGCGGCCGCAAGCTTGTGAGGGGCGTGACATTGGCATGAGTCTGATGCTCGACTTGCGCCTATCACCCTCCCCTCGAGGGGGAGGGTCGGCCCGCAAAGCGGGCCGGGGTGGGGTGATCTCCACGTTCATTCGGCCGTCACCTCCACCAGGGCGCCTTCGGCGCCCGACCTCCCCCTCGAGGGGGAGGTGAGGTCGCGCCATGTGCGAGCGCATTGAATGCCCCGCTTCGCGCTGACGATCGAATATGACGGTGCGCCTTACGTCGGCTGGCAGCGGCAGGCGAATGGCGTCTCGGTGCAGCAACGCCTCGAGGAGGCCGTGGCCGCAATCAATGGCGGCGTGCGCGCCGTCGTTCATGGCGCGGGCCGCACCGACGCCGGCGTGCATGCGCTGGGGCAGATTGCGCATATCGATCTTGCGCGCGACTGGGGGGGCGATCGGCTGCGCGACGCGATCAATGCGCATCTAAAGCCGAATCCGATCGCGGTTCTCGCGGCGCGCGCGGTCGGCGAGGATTTCGAAGCGCGCTTTTCCGCGATCCGCCGACATTATCTCTATATCATCGACAATCGCCGCGCGCCTTTGGCGCTGAACCTCGGCCGCGCCTGGCACGTCAAGCGGCCGCTCGATGCGCAAGCCATGCATGAAGCGGCGCAATCTCTCGTTGGCCGTCACGACTTTACGACCTTCCGCGCCTCGGAATGCCAAGCGAATTCACCGATGCGCACGCTGGAGCGTCTTGACGTGCGCCGTGAGGGCGAGCGCATCGAGATCGTCGCTTCGGCGCGCTCCTTCCTGCACAATCAGGTGCGCTCCATGGCCGGCTCGCTGGAGCATGTCGGCAGCGGCAAGTGGCGCGTCGAGGATCTGGCGCTGGCGCTCTTGGCGAAAGACCGTGCGCGCTGCGGACAAGTCGCGCCGCCGCACGGTCTTTACCTTGTTGCTGTCGATTATTAGCGATTTGCGCGAGGACGCCCGCTACTGCTTGTCGCCCGCGCCTCCCTGGTCGTCCGGCGTCGGTTTGCTCGCGTCCTGCTTCGGCGCTGGCGGCTTCGCCGGCTTCTTCGCGGCATGTTTCGCGGCGCCGGGCGCGTTCGCGGATCTGTCTTCCTTGGCAAGCGCGCCGTGAATGGGAAGGAAGCTCGCCGATAGCACGGCAGCCAATATGCCGTTCACGCAGGGTCGCTGATTCATCACTGGTTGGTCCCCTCGAAGTGAGAGCCCCCCGCCGAATCAACCGGCCCGCCCCACAGTCATCAGGCGGGCCAACCATGATGATGTTGCGTCCCGCCCAAGTCCGAGCTGCGATGATTTCATGACCAAAAACGCGCCGTTTAAGGTCGTTCGTCCGATTGGTAAATAATGTCTGAATCGAAAGCGCCGCCAAATTCGGCGGCGCAGATTGATCCCCTGCAATGGCGTCAGGTCCAGCGTGTCGATCAAATCGCCGTCGGGCGCTTCCTATTCTTCGCGCTCGATCGCCTCTTCAGGCGCGGGTTCAATCTTGACCGGCCAAATCCCAGGCAGCCTCGCGACAGGACTCGGCGCGGCAAGGGCCGTCTTTTGCGCGAGAGCGCCATGGATGGGGATGATGCTGCCCGACAGAACGGCGGCGAGAATGCCGTTCACGGAGGGTCGACGGTTGGTCATATATGCCTCGCTTGAAGCCTCGGCGCCGACTCATCTACCCGCCCGGGCGTGACTGACAGTCATATATAGTGGCGAGAAAGAGTCGAGACGAATCTTTCTTGCCGGGCGCCCGGTTAAGAGCCACTGAACCAATTGTAGCCTTTGTCCTCCCAATAGCCGCCTGGGTAGTCATTCGTCACAAAGATCTCGCCGATGAACTTCGGATTTTTGAATCCGAGTTTCGTCGGAAGGCGCAGGCGCAGCGGATAGCCGTATTTGGCGTCGGTGAAATCGAGCGCGAGCAGCGTTTGCGGATGCAGCGCGCTCGGCATGTCGATGCTTGAATAATATTTGTCGGCGCATTTGAAACCGACGTAACGCGCCGTGAGGTCGGCGCCGATCCGTTCGAGAAAATGGCGAAAGGCGACGCCGCGCCATTGGCCGATCGCGCTCCAACCCTCGACGCAGACGAGTCGCGTAATCTGGCTCGACTGCGGCAGCGCGCGCAATTCGTCGAGGCTCCACGGCCGTTTGTCGGCGACGAGGCCGGAGAGCTGCAGTCGATAGCTCTCGCCGTCGATGAGGGGAATATCCTTCTCTTCGTAATAGGCGTTGAAGGGGAAGGGCGTCGTGACGTCCACCTCAGAATAGGTCGGCGCGAGCTTCGCGGGATCGAAAAGCGCCGCCTGGATTTTATCGTTGAAGCGCGACATCGTCATAAGCAGCCGATCGACGGCGTCGTCGTCTTTCAGGGTGCAGCCCGAAAGGAGCGACAGCGCGCCAAGCGACAGGCCTTGCTTGAGAAAGAGACGGCGTTCGAGCCGCGCGATCTGCGGCCGAAAGGCGGAAAGACGTTCGCTGCGGGGCGGTTTCATCGCGGCGCCTCCGCCCGTCCGGTGAACATCGGCGCCAAAATGCCTTTGACGCTCACGGCGAGTCCGATGTGAACGACAAGGAAAGCGACGATCGTCGCCATCGCGAAGAAATGCACGCGGCGCGCCGCCTCATAGCCGCCCATCAACGCCGTCAGCGTTTGAAGCTGCACAGGCTTCCAAATGGCGAGTCCGGACAGAATGGCGACGATCACAGCGAGAATGACGCCGACGTAACATACGCGCTGAGCGGCGTTGTAGCGGCCGGGCGCATGATCCAGGAGGCCTCGCATCGCGAGCAATACGTCGTCGAACGCGCCGCGGAGCGAGATCGGCATGAAGCTTCTTCGGAAGTGGCCCGAAACCAGGCCGTAAGCGAGATAAGCCAATCCGTTGAGCGCCAGGAGCCACATTGCGGCAAAATGCCAAGCGAGCGCGCCCGCGAGCCAACCACCCAAAGTGAAATCCTTAGGAAACTCGAAGCCAAAGAGCGGCGAGGCGTTGTAGATGCGCCAGCCGCTCAGCACCATGACGAAGATCGCGAAAGCGTTCACCCAATGCGTCACCCGAACGAAGAGCGGGTGAATCGTCCTCGACTTATCGGCGCCGCCAACCATGACGGTTTCTCCTCTTTGCGCCAACATATGGCTTGAGGCGGCGAAAACGAAGGCCTCGCAGGCCCGTTGACAGGCCGGTCGCCTTCGCCCATGAGGGCGAAGCTTTCATCACGCGGGAATATGGCGGCTCATGCGCGTCTTCGTGACCGGCACGGCGGGCTTCATCGGCTTCCACTTGGCGAAGCGCCTGTTAGAGGCCGGGCATCTGGTGGACGGCTACGACGGCATGACGCCTTATTACGATCCGGGTCTGAAGGAGGCGCGCCGCGCCATTCTGCTGCGCACCAACGGCTATCGCGACACGATCGCGATGCTGGAGGACATGGAGGCGCTGACTCGCGCGGCGGAGGAGGCCGCGCCGGACGTCATCATCCATCTCGCCGCGCAGGCGGGCGTGCGCTACTCGCTGCAAAATCCGCGCGCCTATGTCGACGCCAATCTCGTCGGCGCCTTCAACGTCATGGAGATCGCGCGACTGCTGAAGCCGCGGCATTTTCTCTGGGCCTCGACAAGCTCGGTCTATGGCGCGAGCCCTACCGTGCCATTTCACGAGAGCGATCGAACCGATTTCCCTTTGACCCTTTACGCCGCGACGAAGAAAGCCGGCGAAGCGATGGCGCATTCCTATGCGCATCTGTGGTCGATCCCGACGACGATGTTTCGCTTCTTCACCGTCTACGGCCCGTGGGGCCGACCGGACATGGCGCCGTTGAAGTTCGTCGACGCCATCGAGAACGACCGTGTCGTCGACATCTATAATCATGGCGACATGTCGCGAGACTTCACCTATGTCGCAGACCTCGTCGAAGGCGTCGTGCGGTTGATCGACTGCGTTCCCCAGCGCGATTCAGGCGACGATAGCGTGTCGCCTGTGGCGCCGTATCGCGTCGTGAACATTGGGCGCGGCGCGCCGGTGCAGCTTCTCGACTTTATCGAGACGATCGAACGAGCGCTCGGCAAAAAGGCCAAGCGCAACTATCTCGACATGCAGCCCGGAGACGTGCCGCGCACCTTCGCCAGCGCCGATCTCTTAGAGCGGTTGACCGGCTATCGCCCGCAGACGTCGCTTGAGGAAGGCGTCGCGGCGCTCGTCGAGTGGTATCGCGATTATCGCCGCGTTCACGGAGAATTGGCGTTCTGAACGGCGGCCGCGACGCTCGGCGTGGCGGCCTTCCAGTCGCCGCAGCGCGTCTGTTACTTCTTGTTGGCTGAGAGAAAGCTGTGCGCGGAGTCTTCGTCGAAGACCGGCGTGATGTGATTGACGTTGAGGTCCGTCCAGGACTGGAAGAGCTTGCCGAGGTCGGCGATGTCGTTGGCTTCGACGATGCTCCAGCCCTCGAGCAGCGTGACGGAAAGCCAGTTTCCGACGACTTTCATACCGTTCGGGGCGGCGTCGCCGAATTTCTGAAAGCGCTTGAGAACCTCGTCGCGACGTTCGGGCGTCATCTCATAATAGATCGCAAACAACATCGGCGTTTCTCCCTGCGGATTGGAAAGCGAAAGATGACTCAGAGCGCTTTTTTAAGATTTGCGGCTGGCCGCGCTCGAGGCTGCCTCAATTCGAAATTCCATACAAGGGCTCGGTCATTGCCGCGAGTCATTGCCTGAGCGGGCGCTTTCGCCCGCCGGCCGCATCGTCCTGTGCGTGACGTCAGGGAAATTGCCCAAGTCCCTTCAGGCCAGCGTCCTTCTCGGGCCGCTGCGGCGCCTGTCATATTGGCGCGTCTTCACCGATGGAAGAGAGCGCACCATGTCGCAGTTTACCTTCAACGATGGCAATATTCCATGGAAGAGCCTTGAGGGAATCGATCATCTGCTTTTTTCGGTCCTGGATATCGACGATCGAAACGTCCTCCATGTGCTGTTCAAGTTTTCAGCCAATCAGCGGATCGTGCTTCACCGACATTGCGCGCTCAACAAGACCTTCGTCATTCAGGGAGAACATCGGCTCTATCACGCGAACGGCGAACTCAAAGACGCCAGGCCGGCGGGCAGTTACACCGTGAGCGCTCCCGCGGACGAGCCTCATCGAGAAGGCGGCGGCGATCAGGACGTCGTCGTGCTGTTCACCATCTACGATCGTGAAGGCCCGCTCTATGAGATTCTCGATGACGATTCAAATATTGTGGCGACGCTCTCGACGAGTGATTTCGTAAATTTTTACGATCGCAAACACTAGAGCGCTTCCCGATCACATGGATCATGTGTTCAGCGGCGCTACGAAAGCCACGCCGGCACATGATCCTGCGCAATGAGCGCGGCGACGCTTGGACGGGGACGGATCACCGCGAAGCGGTCGCCGTCAACCAGGACTTCCGGGACGAGAGGCCTCGTGTTGTAGGCGCCTGACTGCACGGCGCCATAGGCGCCGGCGGTCAGCACGCAGAGCAATTCGCCGGCGCGCGGCTCCATGATCTCGCGTCCATGCGCAAGATAGTCGCCCGTCTCACAGACAGGTCCGACGACGTCGGCGACGATTTTTTGCCGATCGGCGCTCTGGCGCACGGGGATGATGTCGTGCCACGCGTCGTAGAGCGTCGGACGGATGAGATCGTTCATGCCGGCGTCGACGATCACGAAGGTCTTGGCGTCGCCATGCTTCACGTAGATGACGCGCGTGACGAGTATGCCGGCGTTGCCGACGATGAGCCGTCCCGGCTCCAGCACCAGCTTGCAGCCGAGCCCGCCGAAATGCCGGCGCACGATCTCGGCGTATTTGTCGGGATGGTAGGACTGCGGATCGTCGCCATCACGATAGGGAATCCCCAGCCCGCCGCCGAGATCGACATGCGAGATATCGTGCCCGTCGGCGCGCAGGTCGCGCACGAGCTCGGCGAGCAGCGAAAAGGCCTCATCGAAGGGCGCGAGGTCGGTGAGCTGGGAGCCGATATGCACGTCGGCGCCGGCGAGTTCGATTCCCTTGAGCTTGGCGGCGAAGGCGTAGACTTCCCGCGCCCGCGACAGCGGCACGCCGAACTTGTTTTCGGCGAGGCCGGTGGAAATCTTCTTATGGGTGCGGGCGTCGACGTCCGGGTTGACGCGCAGCGACACGCGCGCCGCACGCCCCAGAGCGACTGCGGCTTGCGACAGGGCTTCGAGTTCGGGCTCCGACTCGACGTTGAAACAGAAGATTCCGGCGTCCAGCGCCGCCACGATCTCCTCGCGCGTCTTGCCGACGCCGGAAAAGGTGATTTTTTCAGGCGCGACGCCGGCGGCGAGCGCCCGCGCCAGCTCTCCGCCGGAGACCACGTCCATCCCCGCGCCCTCGCGTGCGAGGAGTCGCAGCACGGCCTGATTGGAGTTGGCCTTCACGGCGTAGCAGACAAGCGCGTCGAGGCCGGCGAAGGCCTGCGAAAACACCCGGTAGTGGCGTCGGATCGTCGCCGCGGAATAGCAATAGAAGGGCGTGCCCACCTCATCGGCGAGCGTCGCCACGGCGACCTCCTCGGCGTGGAGCGCGCCGTTTCGATAGTCGAAAAGATGCATCGGTTTACAGCAGCGGGTCGAGCGGGAAGGGATATTGCGCCGGGGGTCGATTGCCGATGGTGCCCGGAATCGGTGGCGGCGGGAGAGAGGTTTCAGGAGCGCCGGCCGCCGGTCGGGGCGCCCCGCGGGCCGCTCTCGCTTCCGCCTCCGCCCGCAGGATCGCCCCGCGCGCCTGCGTTTCGGGCGGCAGCTCCACAGGCCCGCGCCGGCCGCAAGCGCCGAGGCTCGCGGCGACGAGCGCCAGCGCAAGAACCGCCAAGGGGCGGCGGGTGAGGAGCGGCAATGGAGGCGTCACGGCGATTCGTCCCAGGGGAGAGCCGGCGCACTATAGCGATGAAGCAAAAAAAGGCGAGGGCGCAGGCGTGACGAAGATCGGCTTCTTTGCGGGCGAGCGAAAGTCAGGCGCGCACTTTGAAACGCCGCCGCGCGCAAGAGCCCGAGCTCTGCTGTTCCAAAGAAACGGGCGCGGAGCTAATGGTTGCCGTCGACGTGACCACAACTCAGCTGCGCTGGACGCGGCGCTCCAAGGAGCCAAATTAACCGAGAAAGCCCAAAAGCCGGGCCATCCGTCGGTGCGCCTTTACGATTTGGCGTCTGCGTGTTTAGGTCGAGCATGGCCAGTTTTCAGCGACTATTCGCGGCGCTTGCCGCGGCTGTTTTCGTGACGGTGGCCCCCGCAGGCGCCGCGGTGCGCGTCCGCATCGACCTTGCCGCGCAAAGGCTCGAAGCGGTCACGCCGGAGGGCGAGACGGTCAGGTGGAGCATCTCCAGCGGCCGCCGAGGATATGAAACGCCGGCCGGAACTTACAGCGTCATGCGCATGGAGGCCGATCATCATTCCGACGAATATGATCAGGCGCCGATGCCCTACGCGATCTTCTTTTCGCCGCGCGGCCTCGCCATTCACGGGAGCTATGAGCGCGGTTTGGGCCGTCCGCTCTCGCACGGCTGCGTGCGGCTCGCGGTTCCGAACGCGCGGCAACTCTTTGATTGGGTTGAAAAGCACGGTGCGACGATCGAAATCACCGGCGGCGCCCGCCGCGCGGCCGGCCGCCAGGAAGCCGAGCGCCAGGAGGCGGAGCGCCAGGAGGCGGAGCGCCCACGCATGACGCGGCGACCACGCCCGATTTACGAAGAGCCCTCATTCGGCTTCGGCATGGAGAGCTTCTCCCCTTATTAGGTCAGCCAGATACCGCAGCGCCTGGCGTTGCATCTGGGCAACACTCACGGATTGAATCGACATGGATGCTGCGGCGCGTTTGCGGGGCTGCTTATTAACGGGTAATGCTCGGATTTCTGGCGCTTGTTGTTGACGAGCAGAGTAGAGACATTGACGACATCCAAAACCCCCCTTCTCGACCGCATCGCCTCCCCCGAAGATCTGCGTAAGCTCCGTCCCAGCGAGCTCAAGCAGGTCGCGGAGGATTTGCGGCGCGAGACGATCGACGCCGTGTCTGTGACCGGCGGCCATCTTGGCGCGGGTCTTGGCGTCGTCGAGCTGACGGTCGCCCTGCACTATGTTTTCGATACGCCGCGGGACAAGGTGATCTGGGACGTCGGCCACCAGACCTATCCCCACAAGATCCTGACCGGCAGGCGCGACCGCATCCGCACGCTGCGCATGGGCGGCGGGCTGTCCGGCTTCACCAAGCGCGCCGAAAGCGAATATGACGCCTTCGGCGCCGGCCATTCCTCGACGTCGATCTCAGCGGGACTCGGCATGGCCGTGGCGCGGGATCTCGCCGACGGCGACAATCACGTCGTCGCGGTGATTGGCGACAGCTCGATGTCGGCCGGCATGGCCTATGAGGCGCTAAACAACGCCGGGGCGCTGCACTCTCGCCTGATCGTCATTCTGAACGACAATGACATGTCGATCGCTCCGCCCACGGGCGCCATGTCCGCCTATCTCGCCCGCCTCGTTTCGGGCGGCGCCTACCGCTCGATCCGCGAGGCCGCCAAACAGCTCGCAAGCCATTTGCCGCGCTTCATCTACGACAAGGCGCGCAAGGCCGAGGAGTTCTCGCGCAGCTTCATCACCGGCGGCACGATGTTTGAGGAGCTCGGCTTCTATTATGTCGGGCCGATCGACGGCCACAACCTCGACCATCTGCTGCCCGTGCTCAAGAACGTCCGCGACAAGGACGACGGACCCGTCCTGGTTCACGTCGTCACGCAGAAGGGCAAGGGATTTGGGCCGGCGGAGGAATCGGCCGACAAATGCCACGCCGTCAATAAATTCGACGTCGCGACGGGCATCCAGATCAAGCCCAAGGCCAATGCGCCGACCTATACGAATATTTTCGCCAAGGCGCTGATCGCCGAAGCTGAACATGACGACAAGATCGTCGCCATCACCGCGGCGATGCCATCCGGCACCGGCCTCGACATTTTCGGCAAGGTCTTCCCGCATCGCACCTTCGACGTGGCGATCGCCGAGCAGCACGCCGTCACCTTCGCCGCGGGCCTCGCCTGCGAGGGCTATAAGCCCTTCTGCGCGCTGTATTCGACCTTCCTGCAGCGCGGCTACGATCAGGTCGTCCACGATGTGGCGATCCAGAATCTGCCGGTGCGCTTCGCCATCGACCGCGCCGGCCTCGTCGGCGCCGATGGTCCGACGCATGCGGGCGCCTTCGATCTCGCCTATCTCGGCTGCCTGCCGGGTTTCGTCATCATGGCGCCCTCCGACGAGGGCGAGTTGATGCATATGGTGGCGACGGCGGCCGCCTATGACGACGGCCCGAGCGCTTTCCGCTATCCGCGCGGCGAGGGCCTCGGCGTCGAGCTGCCGGAACGCGGCGAAATTCTCGAACTCGGCAAGGGCCGTATCCTGCGCGAAGGCTCGAAGGTCGCGATCCTCTCGCTCGGCACGCGGCTCGCGGACTCCCTAAAGGCGGCGGCGGAGCTCGAAAGTTACGGCGTCTCGACCACCGTCGCGGACGCCCGCTTCGCCAAGCCCATCGACCGTGACCTGCTGCGCCGGCTCGCCGCCAATCACGAGGCGCTTATCGTCGTCGAAGAAGGATCTATCGGCGGTTTTGGCTCGCAGGTCTTTCAGGCGCTTTCCGAAGATGGGTTGCTGGACGGCATGCGCGGCGCGTTCAAGTTCCGCAGCATGACTCTGCCGGACGCCTATATCGACCATGACAAGCATGAGTTGATGATCGCCAAGGCGATGCTCGACAGCAAGGCGATCGTCGGCAAGGCTCTGGAGCTGCTGGGCGACGAAAAGGCCGCGGCGCGGGTGATGATCGCCTAAGGCGCGTTGTCAAATCACCCCGATTGTCACTGACAGCCCGCCAACGCGGCGCGTCCGCCGGCGCGATGAATTCATCGAGATCGCTCGCGGGTCAGATCTCCCGCAATAATGCTTACGCCTGTGGAGGCGACTGTGAGTCCGGCGGAGCCTCCCGCATGACGTGCGAGCGCTCACGCCCTTGGGAAGGTTAGGGGTCGCGCCGTCGCCAAAAATTATGTGCAATGAATTGAAACACTTACCGCGCAGCAAAGGCGCAGCAATTTGCGCCGTGAGGAGTTTTTGTGCAGCAATTGCTGCGCAGCAATTTCCATCTCGCAATTCGTGGCGTCAAGGCGATTTCGTCGCGTAGAATGATTACGCGCTCATCCGGTCGCCTGCGGCTCCTTGCGGGAGAGGATCGCGCCCAGGGTCCGTGAGAAACCGATGATTTTCGTCGCCTCCGCCGCCGACGCGCCCGCGACGCCCGGGGCCTATGCGCTGGCGTTGCGACTCGACGCGCCGCTCGACGTTCGCGTCGGGAAGATCTTGGCGACGCTTGCCGCCGGCGATTATCTCTATTGCGGTTCGGCGCGCGGCTCCGGCGGATTGCGGGCGAGATTGGCGCGACACATGCGACCGCAAAAACGGACCCACTGGCATATTGACCAGCTCACCGCTGGGGCGAGCCTGCTCGGCGCCTTTGTCGAGGAACAGGGCGACGAATGCGCCCTCAACGCCGCGCTCGCCAATCTGCCAATCCCGGTCGCCGGCTTCGGCAGTTCGGATTGCCGCCGCTGCGCCGCGCATTTGCGATTCTGGCCGGAAGGCGCGGCCCTTCCTTCCCGGTGGGAAAATGCTAGGAAGGCGGCCCACCTCTCCCTCGAGGGGGGAGGTCGCGCGGCGTAGCCGCGCGGGAGGGGGCGGATTCCCCGATCGCGGCGGCTCACCGCACCCCGCGCTTCGGCGCGACCCCGGCCCTAAAGGGGAGAGCGGCGCGCGCATCGGAACAGGTCTGGGATGTCAAAAGAAGAAAACAAAACCAAAGTCGAAGCGCGCACGCCGCGCGGGCTCGCCGACCGCGAGGCCGGCGAACTCGCCGCCACGGGCCGGATGCTCGACGTCATCCGCGAGGTCTATGAGCTCTACGGTTTCGAAGCGCTCGAGACGCCGGCGATCGAATACACCGACGCGCTCGGCAAGTTCCTGCCCGATCAGGATCGGCCCAATGAGGGCGTCTTTTCCTTTCAGGACGACGACGAGCAATGGCTGTCGCTGCGCTACGACCTGACCGCGCCGCTGGCGCGTTTCGTCGCGCAGAATTTCGACCGGCTGCCAAAGCCCTATCGATCCTATCGCGTTGGCCATGTCTACCGGAACGAGAAGCCGGGGCCGGGGCGGTTTCGTCAGTTCATGCAGTTCGACGCCGATACGGTCGGCTCCGCCTCGCCGGCCGCCGACGCCGAGATCTGCATGATGGCCGCGGACGCCATGGAGCGCTTAGGGATCGCGCGCGGCGATTACGTCATCAAGATCAACAGCCGCAAGGTGCTCGACGGCGTGATGCAGTCGATCGGCCTTGCCGGCGAGGAGAACGCGGGCCGCCGCCTCGTCGTGCTGCGCGCCATCGACAAGCTCGACCGGCTGGGCCCCAACGGCGTCCGGCAGTTGCTGGGCGAGGGCCGCAAGGACGACAGCGGGGATTTCACCAAGGGAGCGGGGCTTCCTCTGCCGGCGATCGACACGATCCTGTCCTTCAGCCTCGGTGGGCAATATCGGGACGGCGCGCCGCCTTTCGATCTCTTCGGCCTGCTCGGCAAGAGCGAAGTCGGCGCTCAGGGCGCCGAGGAGCTTCTGGAAATCGAGGATCTCGCGCGCGACGCTGGCTTTGGGCCGGATCGCATCCGCATCGACCCCTCCGTCGTGCGCGGCCTTGAATATTACACCGGCCCCGTTTTCGAGGCCGACCTCACCTTTGAAACGAAAGACGAGAAGGGAAATCCCGTGCGCTTCGGCTCCGTGGGGGGCGGGGGACGCTACGACGGTCTCGTCGGGCGTTTCAGATCGGAAAATACGCCGGCGACCGGCTTCTCGATCGGCGTTTCAAGGCTCTTCGCGGCCTTAAAGCTCATCGGCAGCCCCATCGTCTCGGCGCGTCCGCATGTTGGCCCGGTGGTGGTGCTGGTGCTCGATCGCGACAGGCTCGCCGACTATCAGCGGATGGCGGCGCAGCTGCGGGGCGCCGGGATCGCCGCAGAAATCTATCTCGGCGCGGCCGGCATGAAGGCGCAGATGAAATACGCCGACCGGCGCAACAGCCCGCTTGCGATCATCCAGGGCTCCGACGAAAAGGCGCGAGGGGAAGTCACCATCAAGGATCTCGTCGCCGGCGCGAAGGCCGCCGCCAATATCGCCACCAACGAGCAATGGAAGGCGCTTCGCCCCGCCCAATACGCCGTGCCGGAAGCCGAACTGGTCGAAGAGGTCCAAAAGGCGCTCAAGGAACAAATTTAGCCTGCGGCGAAGCTGATCATTGCCAGGCGCGCAGCCGCGTATAGTTTTGCGAAGGGATAGAGGAGCAAACGCAGATGAATGGCGACACGCCCAAATCAATCGTCCATCCCACCGATCTCTCCTTCGCAAGCCAGGACGCCTTTGCACATGCGCTGCGCATCGCCGTGACCTGTAAGAGCATGTTTCATATTCTGCACATCGAAGCGCCCGAGACCGAGGAGGACGATTGGAGCCGCTTTCCGCAGGTGCGCGAGATGCTGGCGCGCTGGAAGATGATTGCGCCCACCGCGACGCGTGAGGACGTCGCCGAGCAGCTCGGCGTTAAATTCGTCAAAGCGTCGGTTGAATCGGAGTCGCCCGTCGTCGGCGTCACCGCCTACGTCGAGCGGCACCTGTGCGATCTTCTTGTGATGATGACCCGGCCGCGCAGCGCTCTGGAGCGGCTGCTCGCCAGCTCAGTCGCGGAGGAAACGGCGCGCGAGACGCATGTGCCGGCGCTGTTCCTGCGCGAGGACCAGAAAGGCTTCGTCGACCGCGAGACGGGCGCCGTCTCGCTCAATACGGTGCTGATGCCGGTCGAGGCGACGGTCTCGCCGCTCGACGCCTTCCGCCACGTCGCGGCAGTCGCGCATTGTCTCAACCCGGCCGCCGACGTCATGCTGCTGCATGTCGGCGAAGATCTGCCGCTTTTTGAAGGGCTGCTGCCGCACATCGAGTTGCGCCGCGGCCCCGTCGTCGAAACCATTCTCTCCTACGCGAAGGAGATTAAGGCAGACATGATCGCCATGCCGACGCGTGGCAGAAAGGGCCTGCTGGAGGCGCTGCGCGGCTCGACGACGCAGCGTGTGCTGCACGAGGCGCCCTGTCCGCTGCTCGCGTCGCCGGTGAAATAATCGCCGACGTCGCCGCTTGCTCCCGACAGGCCGAAGGCCTGATCGGGACGCCAGAGTCGCGGTCCGAGTCTTGAGAGCCTATTCGGAAATGTCGCTCAACGCGCGAGCGCCGGGCCGCCGTCGCACCGGTTTTACAGCGAGCGCTGGAAATGCAGCACGCCGCCCTGCGCGCCCTTCAGGATGAGGTCGTCGCCCTTGGTGTCCCAATAGGGGCCCGAGAGCAGGACCGCCCAATAGTCGCGCTCGAAGGCGGCGAGCGGGCCTTCACATTTGCGTTCGTTGACCGCCGGCATGGTGCGGGGTCCGAGCCGGTTGGGGCCGATGATGAAGATGCCCGACCAGTTCTTGCAGCCCGAAAAACCGTTGGCGCGGCCCGTTGAATCGATCGAGATCCACATCTCCACCGGCGGCGCTTTGCCGTTGATCTCCTTGAGCACGAAATTCTGATTGTGCGGGAACGGCTGATAGCGCGGAAGTCCGCCCGTCTCTTTGTTTTCTTCTTCCGGCTGCTTCTGCTCCGCGCCCTGAGGCGGCTTGGCGCTCTTCGCGCTCTTGGCGTCGGTAGGCCCGGAGGCGAGCGCGACGGCGCAGAGCGAGGCGGCTAGGGCGAGCAAAATCCTGTTCATCGCGTCAATCATCCTCCCCATAAAGCGACCCGCGCCAGGCGGTCCCGGCCCGCGGCGCAGCGCCTTATAACATGCTCGGCAGGACGCGGTCAGGCGGGCGGTGGCCGTCCATGAAGGTTTTGATGTTGATGATCACTTTCTCGCCCATATCGATGCGGCCTTCGATCGTCGCCGAGCCCATATGCGGGAGCAGCGTGACTTTCCCGGCCTTGGCGAGCTTCAATAATTTGGGAGAGACGGCGGGTTCATGCTCGAAGACGTCGAGGCCGGCGCCGGCCATCTCATCCGCTTCAAGCATGCGCACCAGCGCGTTCTCGTCGACGATCTCGCCGCGCGCGGTGTTGATCAGAATGGCGTGCGGACGCAGATGCGCCAGCCTGCGGGCGGAGAGAAGGTGATAGGTGGCTGGCGTATGCGGACAGTGGATCGACACGACGTCGACTCGCGCCAGCATCTGGTCGAGCGACTCCCAATAGGTCGCCTCCAATTGCTCTTCGAGATCGGCCGAGACTCGCCGGCGATTATGGTAGTGGATTGAAAGTCCAAAGCTTTTCGCACGCCGCGCCAAGGCTTGGCCGATCCGGCCCATGCCGACGATGCCGAGCCTCTTGCCGGTGATCCGGTGGCCGAGCATCCAGGTCGGCGACCAGCCCGCCCAAGCGCCGTCGGGAATGGCGCTCGCGCCTTCGACGAGACGACGCGCCACCGAAAGGATCAGCGCCATCGTCATGTCGGCCGTGTCTTCGGTCAGAACGCCGGGCGTGTTGGTGACGGTGATGGAGCGATCGAGCGCCGAGGCGACGTCGATATTGTCGACGCCATTGCCGAAATTGGCGATCAGCTTCATTTGCTCGCCGGCCTGGGCGATCAGATGGGAATCGATACGGTCGGTGATGGTTGGCACCAGCACGTCGGCCGTGCGCATGGCCTCGACGAGTTCATCATGAGTGAGCGGCTTGTCGCTTTCGTTGAGGCGCGTGTCGAACAACTCGCACATGCGGGTTTCGATGACCTCGGGCAGCCGGCGCGACACGACAACGAGCGGCTTCTTTTTCGGCATATCCCTGGTCGTGCCTCCGCGTTTATGTTGTGTTGCAGCAGCGTTTCTGCGATTGCGCTATGAGCTTCGCCGCGTCGCCGCGGCGGATGAAAAGACGCCGGCGTGTTTCGCCGGCTTCAACCGGGTCTTAACGACGGTCAGCGACAAAACCAATACGCCTCCTCGGCGGACGCATTCGACTTCCTAGCAGATGACGGGCCAAAGACAAGCGAGCGATCAGTCCATCATGTCGCGAATAAATGCAGAATCTGAGCCAGTTTCGGCAGCTTTCTCAAACGCTCAGGAACTTTTCCAAAAGCGTCGCCGCGGGTTTTTCGCCGCGCTCGTCTGCGCGGTTTTTTGCGCAGCGCACGCCGGCGCTCAGGAGCCGCAGAA
This sequence comes from Methylocystis rosea SV97, assembly GCF_000372845.1. Classification (GTDB taxonomy): domain Bacteria; phylum Pseudomonadota; class Alphaproteobacteria; order Rhizobiales; family Beijerinckiaceae; genus Methylocystis; species Methylocystis rosea. The sequence goes on along the minus strand of NZ_KB889963.1, from coordinate 489,625 downwards.
GGGCCCGGTGAGCGGCTTGCCCTTGCCCCGCTACGTCAGCCTCAAATCGGATCGGGTCAATGTTCGCGAGGGGCCGAGCAAGGAACATCCGACCCTCTGGATCTACGAACGCGCGGCGCTCCCCGTCGAGATCACCGCCGAATTCGAAACCTGGCGCAAGATCCGCGATTCCGAAGGCGCCGAAGGCTGGGTGTTGCACTCGCTGCTCTCTGGACGGCGCACCGCCTTGGTTGCGCCGTGGAAAAAGGAGCCACAACTGCTCGTCGCCGCCGATCATTCGACGCCCGCGGCCAAGCTCGGCCCCGGCGTCATCGGCAATTTGCGCAGTTGCGACGGCAAATGGTGCCGCATCGCCGGCAAGGGCTTTGACGGCTACATGGAGCAGGAAAATCTCTGGGGCGTCTATCCGGGCGAGAAATTCGAATAATCATGCGGAGGGGTCAGCCGGCAGACGGCTTTTAAGCGCTTCCAGCGCCGTCGAAATGGCGTCCCGACTGAAGGGCTTGGTGACGACCGGCGCATCGGCATGCGCCTCGAGCACGCCTTGCTCGCCATAACCCGTCACGAAGGCGAAGGGCTTACGCCGGCGCTCCAGGACGCCGGGGAGAACATGAGCCTTCTGGCCATTGAGGTTGATGTCGAGAAAGGCGAAATCGAAATCTTCGCTCGTCGCCTTTTGCAGGGCGTCCTGCACATTGCCCGCAGTGGCGACGACCCGCGCGCCAAGCTCCTCGAGGAACATCTCGAGGGCCATGGCGATGACCGCCTCGTCTTCCACGATGAGGATACGCGGTTCACTCATTTGAGCATTTCCACTGTGAGGGGGATGTCCATTGCGCATCGCAATCCTTCAGGCGGGAATTTGACCGAGACTTGAGCGCCTGCTTCGGAAGCGAGCGTCCTCTCGATCAATCGCATGCCAAATCCTTTATCGGACGGAGGGGAGATCGCCGGCCCGCCGTGCTCGCGCCAGACGAGATGGAGCATAGGCGTCCGGCGCGCCGAGTCGACGCCCCAGTCGACGGCGACCCGTCCGCTCGGCGCCGAGAGCGATCCGTATCTGACGGCGTTCGTGCACAATTCATGCAGCGTCATCGCCAGGGCCGCCGCGATGCGCGGGCAGACGTCGACAGGCGGTCCTGAAACGTCGAAATTCTCCTGGCCCGCAGGGGCGATGGCAGTACGCACGAGTTCGTCGACCTGCGCCTTCGTCCAGTTTTCACGGGTCAGCACGTCATGGACGGCGGCAAGCGCCAGCAAACGATTCTCAAAGAGCTCCACCGAATTCTGCTTCAACTCGCGCAACGAATGCAACGCGATCGAGTGAACCGTCGCCAGCGTATTTTTGACGCGATGGTTGAGCTCGTGGATCAGAAGCTGCAGGCGTTCGCGGTCGCGTTCCTGTTCGGTGACGTCGGTGTTCGTGCCGAACCAGCCGACGACGGCGCCGTTCTCGCGCAGCGGTTCGATGCGCGTCAGGAACGGTCGATAGAGCCCGTCGGCGCCCTTGAGCGGAAAAATCATCTGGAAGAATTCGCCGTGCTGGATCGCATGCGTCCAGCGCTCCAGCATTTTGGGCAGCACGTCCGGATGATGGACCGATTGCCAACCCCATCCCGCCATCTCCTCGGGAGTCGTGCCGGTATATTCGTACCACCGGTCATTGTACCAAAACACCCAGCCGTCCGGTCGCGCCATCCAAGCAAGATTCGGTATGGAATTGGCAAGCGCCTTGAACTGCGCGTAGGTGATCTCGGATTCCTGTTCGGTCGCCCGCTGCGACATTGCTCCTCGCCCCACCCTGGTTTTCGAAGAGATCTCTACGGCCCTGTGGGCGACGTCGAGCTGCTTCGAAATTTGTCGTCTTTAGATTATAGGGCGGGCTTAGGCGCGGCGAAGACGCACCACGACATCTACGCGTGCGACCCGCAAACCGTCGGGCGGCTGGGGAAGATCGGAGACCGAGACATTCGCGCCGGCGATGTCGTACAGCTCTCCGTCGTCTTCGAGGAGGAAATGATGGTGGTCGGCGGTGTTGGTGTCAAAATACACCCGGGCGCCGTCGACGGCGATCTCCCGCAGCAAGCCCGCCTGGGTGAATTGGTGAAGCGCGTTGTACACGGTCGCGAGCGACACGGAGAGATTGGCGGCGAGGGCTTCCTCATAGAGCCGCTCCGCCGTCACATGACGATCGCCGCTTTGACCAAACAGCAGCTCGCCGAGCGCCAGTCGCTGGCGGGTGGGCCGCAGCCCGGCGTCGCCCAGCAACTCTGCGACCGGCTTGCGGGGCGCAGAGTCTGGCGGAACGGTCGAAATTGGCTCGGCGTCCATTGCAGCGGCTCGCGGTTTTCTACTCTCGCGGTTTTCTCCATGGCATCATAGGGGGAATGGCGGGAAATTCAACGCCGCTCGGGCGTTGCGACCCTGCTTGCGACGGCGCTTCCGGCCCGGGCGAGGCTATGTTACGGATCGCTTCGCCCAAAGAGCGGCGCCGCTGGCGGCGCAAAAAGATAAGGGCGCGCCTTTTGAGGGCGCTTGGGGAGGATGGGCCTTCAAGGGCTCCAACGCGAGGAATAAGGGACGATGAGCGAAAGGCGCTCCTCATTCGGCTACGAGGATTTACTGGCGTGCGGCGAGGAGAAGCTGTTCGGCCCGGGAAATGCGCAGCTGCCGCTGCCGCCGATGCTGATGTTCGACCGGATCACCGAGATCTTCGAAGACGGCGGCGAGCACGGCAAAGGCTACATGCGCGCCGAACTCGACATTAAGCCGAGCCTCTGGTTCTTCGACTGCCATTTCAAGGGCAATCCGGTGATGCCCGGCTGCCTTGGGCTCGACGCGCTGTGGCAGATGGTCGGCTTCTATCTCGCCTGGCTCGACAATCCGGGACGCGGCATGGCGCTCGGCGTCGGCGAGGTGAAATTCAGCGGGCAAGTTCGCCCGACCGTGAAAAAGGTGACCTACGGCATCGACTTTAAGCGCGTCTTCAAGGGCAAGCTTGTGCTCGGCATCGCTGACGGCTGGGTCGCGGCCGACGGCGAGCGCATCTATGAGGCGAAGGATTTGAAGGTCGGGCTCGCCAAGGCCGAGGCGCCGGCCGCCGCCTGACGCGCACAGAAAAGGCGCGGGAAAGCGCCGCCAAGGAGTTGGACAATGAGACGAGTCGTCGTCACCGGCATGGGAATTGTGTCGTCGATCGGCAACACCACCCAGGAAGTGATCGCTTCGCTGCGCGAGGCGAAGTCGGGCATCTCGCGCGCGGATAAATACGCCGAACTCGGCTTCCGCTCGCAGGTCTACGGAATGCCGACGCTCGACCCCTCGACGATCGTCGATCGCCGCGCCATGCGCTTCCATGCGACCGGCACGGCGTGGAATCATGTCGCCATGGATCAGGCGATCGCCGACGCTGGCCTGACCGAAGCGGAAATCTCCAACGAGCGCACGGGAATCATTATGGGGTCCGGCGGCCCTTCGACCCACACGCTTGTCGAATCTGCCGATATCACACGCACCAAGGGTCCCAAACGCGTCGGTCCCTTCGCCGTGCCGAAAAGCATGTCTTCGACAGCTTCGGCGACGCTTGCGGTCTGGTTCAAGATCAAGGGCGTCAACTATTCGATCTCGTCCGCCTGCGCCACGTCCAATCACTGCATCGGCAACGCCTACGAACTGATTCAATACGGCAAGCAGGACATGATCTTCGCGGGCGGCTGCGAGGAGCTGGAGTGGGAGCTCTCGGTCCTTTTCGACGCCATGGGCGCGATGTCCTCCTCCTACAATGATCGGCCGGCGACGGCTTCGCGCGCCTATGACAAGAATCGCGACGGATTCGTCATCGCCGGCGGCGCCGGCGTGCTGGTGCTCGAAGAACTCGAACACGCCAAGGCGCGCGGCGCGAAGATCTACGGCGAGATCGCGGGCTACGGCGCGACCTCTGACGGCCATGACATGGTGGCGCCCTCGGGCGAGGGCGCGGTGCGCTGCATGCGGCAGGCGCTCGCGACGGTGAAATGCCCGATCGACTACATCAACCCCCACGCCACGGCGACCCCCGTCGGCGACGCCAAGGAAATCGAAGCGCTGCGCGAAGTGTTCGGCGTCGGCGACAAATGTCCGCCGATCGCCGCGACCAAATCCCTGACCGGCCATTCGCTCGGCGCGACGGGCGTGCAGGAGGCGATCTATTCCTTGTTGATGATGCAGAACGGCTTTATCTGCGAGAGCGCTAATATCGAAGAGCTCGATCCGGATTTCGCCGACATGCCCATCATGCGGGCGCGCCGCGACAATGTGAAGCTCGGCGCGGTGCTGTCCAACTCATTCGGCTTCGGCGGCACCAATGCGACATTGGTGTTCAAGCATCCAGACGCGTAAGTCCGCAACAGCGAGCGTCATGGCCGGGCTTGTCAATCGCCGATACGGCCGGCCCATAGCGTCCGTTCTTCTTCGCTCGTCTGCTATCTTCGATAGGCTTAGGCCCAAACTTTCGATCTCTCCTACGATGACAATCGCCATATGACAGTTTCAACCGGTTTCATGCAGGGTAAGCGCGGCCTCATCATGGGCGTCGCCAATGATCATTCGATCGCCTACGGCATCGCGCGCGTTCTTGCGCGCCACGGCGCGACGCTCGCATTCACCTATCAGGGCGAGGCGCTCGGCAAGCGCGTCAAGCCGCTCGCGCAGGAGCTCGGGTCGAACCTTGTGCTGCCGTGCGACGCCGAGGATATTTCGACGGTGGATCAGGTGTTCGCCCGTCTCGAATACGACTGGGGCGATATGGATTTTCTCGTCCACTCGATCGCCTATTCCGACAAAAGCGAATTGAAGGGACTCTACGCCGACACCTCGCGCGAGAATTTCATTCGCACGCTCGTCATTTCCTGTTTTTCCTTTACCGAAGCTGCGCGGCGCGCCGCGACGCTGATGAAGAACGGCGGATCGCTGCTGACAGTGAGCTTCGGCGGCGGCACGCATGTCATGCCGAATTACAACGTCATGGGCGTGGCGAAGGCGGCGCTCGATTCATCGGTGCGCTATCTTGCCGCCGACTTCGGCGATCGCGGCATTCGCGTCAATGCGCTGTCGCCTGGCCCGGTGCGCACCATGGCGGGCGCCGGCATCACGGGCGCGCGGGCAATGGGCGCCTTTCAAAAAAAGCATTGTCCATTGCGCCGGATGATCACGCTTGATGAAATCGGCGGCTCGGCGCTTTATTTGCTGTCGGAGCTGTCGGGCGGCGTGACGGGCGAAGTCCATCTTGTCGACGCCGGCTATAATATCATGTTGCAGCCGCGTCCCGAGGATCTCAACGGCGAGGAGTAAGGCAATGAGGATAGCGCTGTCTTTGGGCTTGGTCTTCATCGCGGCGCCGGCGATGGCCGCGAGCGCGGATCCGACGACCGGCGCGCAAATCGCCAAAGCCGAATGCGCCTCATGCCATGCGGTTGGCGCCGACGCAGAGGCCAAGAGCCCGGATCCCAAGGCCCCGCGCTTTATCGATGTCGCCAACATGCCTTCGACGACGGAACTGTCGCTCAAAGTTTTCCTGCGCTCTTCGCACAAGAACATGCCCAACATCATTCTCGCCCGAGAAGAGATCGACTCGCTGGCGAGCTATATTTTGGGGCTTGGCGGCAAATAGCCGCCAAGCCGGTCGCAAGCTATTCGCAGTAAATTATGCGGCCATTTTTTGTTTGGACATTCTGCGGCATTCTTCGGCGCAGCGACGGCATTCGTCGGCGCATTCCTTCATGTCCGGAATCGGATCGCACTCCTTGGCGCAGGTTTCGCAAGCCTCGGCGCAAAGCGCGCACATCTGTTTGGCCAGCGGCGAATTCATCAGCATCATTTGCGTGCTGTTGCGGCACATATCGGCGCAGGCGATCATCGCGCGGAAATGTTTGGGCTTCACATGCTCGCCGCCTTCCTCGAGGCAATGGGTCATCGCCATGCCGAAGCACATCTGATAACAGTTCAGGCAGGCGTCGATACAGGCCTGCATTTCCTTCGGGATCATGTGCATGATGGATCGTTCCTCTTACAGGCTTTCCGCCTCCCGCCTCCCCGCAGGCAGCTAGTTCACCGGCCTCGCAGGTCAAGATTTGCGCCTAAGGCGCAGGACGATCGGTCACGCTTCAGCCTTTGAGTAGCAGGCGCAGACTTGACGTCCGATCGCCGAGCGCCAACCTTTTGAGAGGCGCGCGCGACTGAGATCGTGCTAGTCATCGCCATGCCAGTCATCGCCATGACATGATCGAGGGATTGAACCGGATGACGCTTGCAAGACGACAAAGGCAAGCTTCAAGCGAGATGATGAGGGTTGTGCATTGAGGGCTCCGAGATCCGAGCGTTGGGCGCGAGGGCGGCGTGACCTCGCGCGATAACGACGTGTTCGAAGCCACGACGCCGGGGTTGCCCGTCGTGAGGCCACAAGCAAGCGGCGGATTTTTTGAGTCGCTGCGTGCGCGGCTGCCGCGAGGCGCGCTCAGTGCGCTGGGCGTGGCGGCCAGTCTCGCCGTCTTTGCGCTGGCCGCTTATATTCTGGGCCGAACGCTCTCAAGCCTCAGCTACGCCGATCTGCTGAACGCTTTTCGCGCGACCAGCGGCGCGCAGATTCTCGCGTCCTTGGCCCTTTCGGCGCTCTCCTATCTTTTTCTGACCGGTTACGACGTCGTCGCGCTCTATCATATGAGAACGCGTGCGCCTTACAGGGTCGCTGCGCTCGCCTCCTTCGCAAGCTACGCCATTTCGTTCAACCTTGGATTTCCCATCATCACCAGCGCGGCCGTGCGCTACTGGATCTACTCGCGCGTCGCGTTGAACGCGCTGCAAGTCGCCAACATCACCGTCTTCGCCGGCGTCACGTTCTGGCTTGGGATGACGCTGGTGATGGGCATAGGCTTCATCTATGGCGCGGACGCGCTCGAGACGCTGGACGGCTTGCCGGCTTTCCTTCACATCATTCCGGGCGTGCTCATACTTGCAGGCGTGCTCTTTTATTTCGCCTGGGTGACGGTTGATCGCCGCAGTATTCGACTTCGCGGCCACGCTCTCGAGCTGCCGGGTTTCGTCCCGACATTGGCGCAGTTCGCGCTTGGGGTCGCCGACCTGTGCTGCGCCGCTGGCGCGCTCTATGTGCTGCTTCCCGAGGGCGTCCCCCTGGACTTTGTGCCCTTCGTCGCGGTCTATGTCGTCGCCTGCATCCTGGGCGTGATCAGTCACGCTCCCGGCGGCATCGGCGTCTTCGAGGCGACGATGCTGCATGCTATTCCGGCGGCTTCGCATGAAAGCATTCTGGCGTCGCTGCTTCTGTTTCGCATAATCTATTACTTTCTTCCATTCGTCGTCGCGCTTGCGCTTCTGGGCGCCGACGAGGGCGCGCGCCGCTGGGGGACGCTGCGGGATGCGATCGCGCGCATCCTGGAAGAGCGTTCGAATTGAGCGGCGCCGGACCCGTCGCGGTGACGCTGTCAACCCAGCGGCTCAAATGGCGCGATCAGGCGATCGATCTCCTCGCGCCGATCATCAACGCACTCCCGGAGCCGATCTTCGTTATCGACTCCGAGACTCATGTCATCGCCGTCAACGCCGCGGCGCAGGCGCTCTCGCCGGCCATTCGGTCGGGCGAACCGCTCTCCCGCAGCCTTCGCTCGCCGGACATGCTCGACGCTGTGGCGCGCGTGCTCGCCGGAGGCGAGACGGAGAAGACCGTCTGGGTCGAACGTCTGCCGGTGGAATGCTGGTTTGAAGCGCATGTCGCGCCAATGCAAATCGAAGGGTTCGAGCCGGCCGCCGTCGTGAGCCTGCGCGATCTGACTGAATCCCGGCGCGTCGAGCGCATGCGCGTCGACTTTGTCGCCAACGCCAGCCACGAGTTGCGCACGCCGCTCGCTTCGCTGCTGGGTTTTGTCGAAACCTTGCAAGGTCCCGCGCGCGAGGACGCCGTCACCCGCAACAAATTCCTCGGCATCATGCGCGAGCAGGCGCAGCGGATGGCCCGCCTCGTCGACGATCTGCTGTCGCTCTCGCGCATCGAGCAGCACATGCATCTGCGGCCCGCCACGCCCGTCGATCTCACGCTGCTCGTCGCGCATATCGTCGACACGCTGTCACAGATGGCCGAAGACAGGGGCGTCGCCATCAATCTCGATCTGCAGCCGAACGTCGTCGCCCCTGGAGATCGGGACGAGCTTGCCCGGGTGATTGAGAATCTTGTCGAGAACGCCCTGAAATATGGGTGCGGCGACGACGGCGGCTGCAAGCCCATCGACATTTCGCTGGTCCGTAAGGGGACGCTCGTCGTTCTCTCGGTGCGCGATTATGGTCCGGGAGTCGCGCCGGAGCATATTCCGCGCCTGACGGAGCGATTCTACCGGGTCGACGCGGGCAAGAGCCGCGCCAAAGGCGGCACGGGACTTGGCCTCGCCATCGTCAAACATATCGTGCTGCGCCACCGCGGCCGGCTCGGGATCGAGTCCGCGCTTGGCGAGGGAACGCTGTTTCGCGTCATTCTGCCGGCGAGCGATTCAGCCTAATATATATAAGTATTTAAAATGTAAGTGTATTCACTGTCATCATACTGTAATATTTTCGTCACAAAAAGCTGTTGTCGGACCAGTAGTTTCTGCCGCGCGATGACGCGGGGCGCATCGCAAGTCCGTTCTCGAGCAAAAGAGACCTTCAAATGATCTCGACGATTTTCAGGCGCGGCGCTGGCGCGGCGCTGGCGCTCGCCGTCATGTGCGGCGCCGCCGCCGCCATCGACATTTCCGGCGCCGGCGCGACCTTCCCCTACCCGATCTACGCCAAATGGGCCGAGGCGTATCGGAAGGATACCGGCAATGGCCTTAACTATCAGTCCATCGGGTCGGGCGGCGGCATCAAGCAGGTCAAGGCGCGCACCGTCACGTTTGGCGCGTCGGACCAGCCGCTCAAGGCCGAGGAGCTTCAGGCGGCGGGTCTTGTTCAGTGGCCGCAAGTGATTGGCGGCATCGTGCCGGTGATCAATCTCGAAGGCGTCGCCGGCGGCGACCTCACGCTCGATGGCGCGACCGTCGCGAAAATTTTCCTCGGCGAAATCGCCAAATGGGACGATGCGGCGATCAAGAAGCTCAATCCGAAGGCGAAGCTGCCGTCGCAGCCGATCGTCGTCGTGCATCGCTCGGACGGTTCGGGAACGACTTTCAATTTCACGAACTATCTCTCGAAGGTTTCGCCCGACTGGAAGTCGAAGGTCGGCGAGAACACATCGGTCGAATGGCCGGTCGGCATCGGCGCCAAGGGTAATGAAGGCGTCGCCAACAACGTCGCCAACACCAAAGGCGCAATCGGCTATGTCGAATATGCCTACGCCAAGCAGAACAAGCTTACCTATACCAAGATGGTCAATAAGGACGGCAAGGTTGTCCCGCCGAGCATGGAGACTTTCCAGGCCGCGGCCGCCGGCGCCGACTGGTCGCATGCCGAGGGTTTCTACGAAATTCTGACGAATGAGCCGGGCGCCAAGGCGTGGCCGATAACGGCGGCGACCTTCATCTTGCTGCCCAAGGAGCCTAAGTCCGAAGCCGATGCGGCCGAGGCGCTCAAATTCTTCTCCTGGGCTTTCGCCAATGGCGGCAAGATGGCGGAGGAGCTCGACTATATTCCCATGCCGAAGCCGGTGGTCGAGCTCATCAAGAAGAGCTGGGCGAATGTAAAGAGCGCCGACGGCAAACCCCTGTCGCATTAGCCGGACGGCGCTGATCGCGAATAGATCCCGACGGCCGTTTCATGCTGTCGTCGGGAAGGTCATGACGCCGAGGAGCGGCGCCGGGAGCGGGTGAAATGCTGTCGATCGAGCCGAGCCGGCGTGAATTGAATGGAGCGGGCGACGTGTCAGATGTAGCTTTGGAGCAGCAAGCCTCGCGGTCTGCTATCATAGATCGCACGCGTGTGCTGGCGCGCATCGCGCTGGTCGATCGAGTGTTTTATCAGGTGACGCGCGCGGCGGCCGTCGTCGTGCTTATCATCCTGGGCGGCGTCATCGTCTCACTGGTCCACGGCTCCTGGCCGGCGATGCAGGCATATGGCTTTAGCTTCCTCACGTCCCAGGCCTGGAACCCGGTCACCGAGAACTTCGGCGCCGCGGCGGCGATATATGGGACGCTCGTCACATCAATCATCGCCATGGTGATCGCGGTGCCGGTCGGCCTCGGCGTCGCCACCTTCCTTACCGAGCTCGTCCGCATGCGTTGCGCCGGCCGATCGGCGTCGCGATCGAGCTTCTCGCCGGCATCCCCTCGATCATCTACGGGATCTGGGGCCTCTTCGTGCTGGCGCCTTTTCTGCAATCGCATGTGCAGCCGGCGCTGATATCGGCCTTTGGCGACATTCCGTTTTTCTCGACGCTCTTCGCCGGTCCGCCTTACGGCATCGGCATGCTGACGGCGGGCTTCATTCTTGCGATCATGGTGCTGCCCTTCATCGCCTCGATCTCCCGCGACGTCTTCGAGACCGTGCCGCCGGTGCTGAAAGAAGCGGCCTGGGGCATCGGCGCCACGACATGGGAAGTGATGCGCTATGTCGTCGTCCCTTACACGCGCGTCGGCGTGATTGGCGGCATGATGCTGGGCCTGGGCCGCGCGCTCGGCGAGACAATGGCCGTCACTTTCGTCATCGGCAACGCGCACAAGATTTCCGGATCGCTGCTCGCGCCCGGCACGACGATCTCGGCGACCATCGCCAATGAGTTTACCGAAGCGGTCGGCGATCTTTACACCTCGGCGCTGATCGAACTTGGCCTCATCCTCTTCGTCATCACCTTCTTCGTTCTCGCTCTGGCGCGTTACATGCTGATGCGCATCGAGCAGAAGTCGGCGTAAGAAAGAACGAGCTCATGTCGCTTTATGCTTCACGCCGCGGCGCCAACTCAGTCGCCACCACGCTGTGCTGGGTGGCCGCTGTGTTCGGCCTTTCCTGGCTGGCCTTGATCCTCGGCTCTCTCGTTTACGAGGGCGTGCGCGGTCTGTCGCCGGCGGTCTTCACCGAAATGACGCCGCCGCCCGGCAGCAAGGGCGGCCTTCTCAACGCCATCGCCGGATCGCTTGTCATGACGATCATCGGCGTCGCCATCGGCACGCCGCTCGGCATGCTGGCCGGCACTTACATGGCCGAATATGGACGCTATACGAAGCTGACGATGATCGTGCGCTTCATCAACGATATCCTGCTCAGCGCGCCATCGATCGTCATCGGCCTCTTCGTCTACACCATCTTGGTGCATCCGATGGGCCACTTCTCGGCGATCTCAGGCGCCGTGGCGCTGGCGCTGTTGGTCGTCCCTGTCGTCGTGCGAACCACCGAGGATATGCTGCTGCTTGTGCCCGGTTCGATGCGCGAGGCGGCTTCGGCGCTCGGCGCGCCCCGTGCGCATGTCGTTGCCAAGGTCGCCTATCGCGCCGCCAAGGCTGGACTGATCACCGGCGTGTTGCTCGCTGTGGCGCGCGTCTCTGGGGAGACGGCGCCGCTGCTCTTCACCGCGCTCAACAACCAGTTCTGGAGCAGCGACCTCACCGCGCCGATGGCCAGCCTGCCGGTCGTCATCTTTCAGTTCGCCCTGTCGCCCTACAAGGATTGGCAGCAGCTCGCCTGGACCGGCGCGCTGCTCATCACTGTCGCTGTTCTCGCTCTCTCGATCGCGGCCCGCGCGCTCAGCGCCGGGCGGAGGAACTCGAAATGAACGCCGCTGCTCAAATTGCTCAAGTAAAGGCGCCGCTGACCAAGGTTTCAATGCGGAATCTCGACTTCTTTTACGGCGAGTCGCGTTCGCTCAAAGACGTCACCATGCCCTTATACGCCAATAAGGTGACATCCTTCATCGGCCCCTCGGGCTGCGGCAAGTCCACGCTGCTGCGCGTCTTGAACCGCATGTATGATCTCTATCCCGGCCAGCGCGCCGAGGGAGAGGTGCTGCTCGACGGCGAGAATATTCTCGATCCGGCGATCGACATTAACGCCTTGCGCTCGCGCATCGGCATGGTGTTCCAAAAGCCGACGCCCTTTCCAATGTCGATCTATGAGAACATCGCGTTCGGCATTCGGCTATACGAGAAATTGCCGCGCGCCGATATGGACGCGCGCGTCGAAGGCGCGCTGCGCGGCGCCGCTCTTTGGGACGAGGTCAAGGACAAGCTTCACACCAGCGGTCTCGGCCTTTCAGGCGGACAGCAGCAGCGACTCTGCATCGCGCGCAGCGTCGCGGTGCAGCCGGAGATCATTCTGTTTGACGAACCTTGTTCGGCGCTCGATCCGATTTCGACGGCGAAGGTCGAGGAGCTAATAGACGAATTGGCCAGCCGCTACACCATAGCGATCGTCACCCACAACATGCAGCAGGCGGTGCGCGTCTCTGATTACACGGCGTTCATGTATCTCGGCGAGCTCGTCGAATTCGGCGAGACGGACGACGTGTTCAACAAGCCCCAAGCGAAGCGCACGCTCGACTACATCACCGGCCGTTTTGGCTAAACCCGCGATTCAAGGACGGCGCTCATGAGCGATCATACTGTTAAATCCTACGACCGGGACCTTGAAGCCCTGGGACGTCGCATCGCTGAAATGGGCGGCGTCGCGGAGAAAATGCTGGCGGAGGCGATGGACGCCTTGTCGACCTTCGACGTCGACCTCGCCCACCGCGTCGTCTCCAGCGATCCTCGTCTCGACGCGTTGCAGCGCGAAATCGAGGAGAACGCCATTCTCACCATCGCGCGCCGGCAGCCGCTTGCGGTCGATCTGCGTGAATGCATCGCCGCGATCCGCATTTCCGGCGACATCGAGCGCGTCGGCGATCTGGCCAAGAACATCGCCAAGCGAACGCTCAAGATCGTGTCGGAGGCGCGCGTGCCGCGCGCGATCGTCGGTTTGAAGTCGATGCACGAAATCGCCGCGATGCAGCTCAAGGACGCGCTGGACGCCTACGCCTTGCGCGACACCGAGCGGGCGCGCGCGGTCTGGCTGAACGATTCCGATCTCGACGCGCTGGAGGATTCTGTGTTCCGCGATCTCCTCACCTTCATGATGGAGGATCCGCGTAACATCTCCTTCTGCACGCATCTCCTGTTCTGCTCAAAGAATCTGGAGCGGATCGGCGATCACACGACCAACATCTCGGAGACGGTCGTTTATCTGGTCACCGGCGAAGCGATGCCCACGGAGCGGCCAAAAACGCGCGCTCCCGACTTCGGCGTGAAGGATGAGGCGGCGCAATGAGCGACGTGTCGTCCGCGGTCCTACAGCGGAGCGGGAAAAGCGATCGGGCGCCGCGAATCCTCGTCGTCGAGGATGAGACGTCGCTCGCGACGCTGCTCGTGTATAACCTTGAAGCGGAAGGTTATCAGGTCGAGCATGTCGACAATGGCGATGAAGCCGAGCTGCGGCTCGCCGAGTCGCCGCCCGATCTCGTCATTCTCGACTGGATGCTGCCGGGCGTTTCGGGACTTGAAATCTGCCGTCGCCTGCGGGCGCGGGACAGCGCCAGAGACATGCCGGTGATCATGCTGACCGCGCGCGGCGAGGAAGGCGAGCGCGTGCGCGGCCTTTCGGTCGGCGCCGATGATTATGTCGTCAAGCCGTTTTCGACTCCGGAGCTGATGGCGCGGGTGCGCGCGCTGCTGCGCCGGGCGCGGCCCGAGCGCGTGGCCTCACGGCTCACGCTCGGCGATATCGACCTCGACCGCGACACCCGTCGCGTGCGCCGATCCGGTCGCGAAATCCACCTCGGTCCGACCGAATTCCGGCTGCTCGAATATTTTATGGAGAAGCCCGGACGCGTGTTCACGCGGGCGCAGCTGCTCGACAGCGTCTGGGGCATGTCGGCGGAGATCGACGAGCGCACGGTCGACGTCCATGTCGGACGGCTCCGCAAGGCGCTGATCCGCGGCCGCGAGAAGGATCCGATCCGCACGGTGCGCGGCGCTGGCTATTCTTTCGACGAAACGTTCGGACACGAGTGACGTGTCCGACGCGGTTCACGCGTAACGCTGCGCCCTGAACTGATCGCGCGCGCGGCGGCGATCTTGCGCAGGCTGATAGGCGACGCGCGCGTGATAGGCGCAGTAGGGGCCGCCGCCGATCGTCGACTTGCCGCCGCAGAAGCGGAATTCCGCCGACGTGGGGTCGCCCATCGGCCAGCGGCACATGGATTCGCGGAGCTCCATGAGCGTGACGCGCTCCGATATCGGGATCACCACCTCTTCTTCAGGCGCACGCCGCGGCGCCGCCAGCGCATGCGGCGCGAAAGCGAGCGCCAGATTGCCGTGCGACGAGACGCCGTTCATGCGCGGGTGCGTCGGGCGAGGAGTCTTGGCGACGCGAGGCCGCTGCGCGCTCGCCGTCTTGGCGCGTTCGGCGAGTCCCAGACGATGGATCTTTCCGATCACAGCGTTGCGGGTGATGCCCGGTCCAAGTTCCGCCGCCACTTGGCTGGCGCTGAGACCATCGCTCCAAAGCTTGCGGAGCAGTTCGACGCGTTCGTCGGTCCATGACATTAGGCTTCTCCATTCTTTCGGGTCGAGCGCGGATCGGATTTTCTTCCGACCGCTGCGCAGGCCTGAAGCCCTGCGGCGATGTGATGCGCATCAACACTCGAGAGAACACGCCCAAACGAATTACGCGGGCGCTGACTAGAAACTTTCTGTTTACTTTGAATCATGCGCGAGTCGCGCTGGCAAGCGCGCGCTGGCGTTCTCAACAGGCTTTCCGCGAGACTGTTGCCCGCAGGACTCACCCTAGCGCGGCCGCGCCAGGCGGCTTTGACGCCAATATCGAACCGCGCCATGGATTTGACCGCGTCGGGCGGCGCGCATAAAATCCCGTCCTGAACTGCCGCCCTAAACGGGCGGCGCTTTGTTTTTTTAAGCCTCCTCTGGCCGGAGCCAGCGACGGGAGCATGGAGCAGGGCTTTTGACGTCAGCGCTTTATCCGACCTATCCGCGCGCCGATCTCGCATTCAAACATGGCGAAGGCGCGTGGCTGATTGCGGAAAACGGCGACCGCTATCTCGATTTTAGCGCGGGCGTCGCCGTACTGTCGCTCGGCCACAATCATCCGCATCTTGTCGAGACTTTGAAGCGCGCGGCGGAAGAGCCGTGGCATGTCTCCAATCTCTTTCGCATCCCGCAGGCCGAGCGGCTCGCGGAGCGGCTCTGCGACGCCACATTCGCCGATCTGGTCTTTTTCACCAATTCCGGCGCGGAAGCGGTGGAGTGCGCGATCAAGACGGCGCGGAAATTCCATGCGGTCAACGGACAGCCCGAACGCTATCGGCTGATCACTTTCGAAGGCGCCTTCCATGGCCGCACGCTCGCGACGATCGCCGCGGGCGGCAACGCGAAATATCTTGATGGGTTCGGGCCGCCCGTCGAGGGCTTCGATCAGGTTCCCTTTGGCGATTTTGACGCCGTCGAGGCGGCGATCACGCAGGAAACCGCGGGCGTCCTGCTCGAACCGATACAGGGAGAAGGCGGTCTAAGAGTCTTTTCGCCGTCGTTTCTGGCGCGGCTACGGGAGCTTTGCGACGCGCGCGGGCTACTGCTGGTGTTGGATGAAGTCCAATGCGGCGTCGGCCGCACCGGCAAATTCCTCGCCTGCGAACATGCCGGCGTCACGCCCGACATCGTGGCGCTCGCCAAGGGGCTGGGCGGCGGATTTCCGCTCGGCGCGTGCCTCGCGACGCGCGAGGCCGCCAAAGGCATGACGCTGGGCGCGCATGGCTCCACCTTCGGCGGCAATCCGCTGGCGACGGCGGTGGGCGGCGCCGTTCTCGACGTCGTGCTTGCGGAAGGCTTCATGGCGCGCGTCGCGCGGCTTGGCGCGCTGTTGCGCCAACGGCTGGCGGAGCTCGAGGACCGCTTTCCGTCGCTCATCGAAGAAATCCGCGGCGAAGGGCTGATGTTCGGCCTCAAGATGCGGATACCGAATGGCGACTTCGCCGCCGCCGCTCGCGCCGAAGGCCTGTTGACGGTGCTCGCCGGCGACAATGTCGTGCGCCTTTTGCCGCCGCTCATCATCGACGAGAGCGACGTCGCGGCGGCGGCGTCGCGCCTTTTCGCCGCATGCGCCCGACTCGCCGCGCCTATTGAAAAGCTCGGAGCTGCGTGATGACCGCCCATTCGCTGACGCGGCCGCGCAGCTTCCTCGATCTTTCCGATCACTCGGGCGAAGAGCTGCGCCATATTCTTAATCTCGCCAAGTCGCTCAAGGCGCGCCGCGTCAAAGGCGTCGAGGCGGCCGAACGACCGCTCGTCGGCAAATATCTCGGCATGGTGTTCGACAAGCCGTCGACCCGCACGCGCGTCTCCTTCGACATCGCGATGCGCGAACTCGGCGGCGAGACGATCATGTTGACCGGCGCCGAAATGCAGCTTGGCCGCGGCGAAACCATCGCCGATACGGCGCGCGTGCTCGCGCGGTTTCTCGACGCAATCATGGTGCGCATTCTTTCGCATCCAGATCTCATGGAGCTGGCGCGTTATGGCAATCTGCCGGTCATCAATGGACTCACCAAACAGTCGCATCCCTGCCAAGTGATGGCGGACGTGCTGACCTTCGAGGAGCATCTCGGTCCGATTGAAGGGCGCACGGTGGCCTGGAGCGGCGACGCCAATAATGTGCTTGCAAGCTGGGTGCATGCCGCCGGCCGCCTGGGCTTCACGATCAATGTGGCGACGCCGGCGGACTTTGCGCCCTCGGAAGATCTGGTCAGCTGGGCGAAAGCCAATGGCGCGAAGATGAATCTGACGCGCGACGCCTATGAGGCGGTGGACGGCGCCGACGCCGTCATCACCGACTGCTGGGTGTCGATGGGCGACGCGGACGAGGACCAGCGCCGCGCCGCGCTCGCGCCCTATCAGGTCGACTCGAAACTGATGCGCGCGGCCGCGAAAAATGCCGTCTTCATGCATTGTCTGCCGGCGCATCGCGGCGAGGAAGTCACCGCGGAAGTGATCGACGGACCGCAGTCGGTGGTCTTCGACGAAGCCGAGAACCGCCTTCACGCGCAGAAAGGCGTGCTGTGCTGGTGTCTCGCGCCGGGGCAGTTCTGATGCCGCAAGGCGGGGGCTCGGCGCCGAGCCGGCCAGTCGCGCTCCATTCCGAGGATGACCGGGTGCTGCCCTTCGCGGTCGAAGCGCTCGACCTGCGCGGCCGCGTCGTGCGTCTCGGCCCGACGGTCGATTCCATCCTGAGCCATTACGCCTATCCGCCGCAGGTCGCGCG
Organism: Methylocystis rosea SV97; assembly: GCF_000372845.1. Lineage (GTDB taxonomy): Bacteria > Pseudomonadota > Alphaproteobacteria > Rhizobiales > Beijerinckiaceae > Methylocystis > Methylocystis rosea. Next base: position 472,369 of record NZ_KB889963.1, on the reverse strand, counting down.
CCTGCTCGGCGAAGCGGTGGCGCTCGCCGCGCTGCTAGGCTCGATTTTGGAATCGCACGGACGCTTTCAGCTGCAGACGCGCAGCGACGGCCCGGTCGACATGCTCGTCGTCGACTATGACGCGCCGGGGAAGCTGCGCGGCTTCGCCCGTTTCGACGCGGAGCGCGTCGCCCAAATACGCGACGCTTCGCCGGCGGCGCTGTTCGGGCGCGGTCATCTGGCGCTCACCATCGAACGCGAGGAAGACGCCGCGCGCTACCAGGGCGTGGTGCCGCTGGAGGGCGAGAGCCTCGCCGAGGCCGCGCATATCTATTTCCGGCAATCGGAGCAGATCCCGTCCTTCGTCAGACTCGCCGTCGCCGAAATCGTCACGCCGCAGGGCGCCAGTTGGCGCGCCGGCGGATTGCTGCTGCAATATTTGCCGCCCGGCGGCGCCCGCGCCCGCGATCTTCCGCCCGGCGACGCGCCGGACGGGGCGGAGGAGCCTCCCGAGGACGACAGCGACCATTGGACCGAAGGCCAGGCGCTCGCGGCGACTCTCGAAGATCACGAACTCGTCGATCCGGCGCTGTCGAGCGAGCGACTGCTCTATCGCCTTTTCCATGAGCGCGGCGTCAAGGTTTTCACCGAACGCGCGCTTGAGGAATTCTGCCGCTGTTCGAACGAGCGCATCGACAAGCTCTTGAGGAGCTTCTCGCCGCAAGAGCGCAGCGATATGATCGGCGACGACGGCCGCATCGGCGTCACCTGCGAATTCTGCGGCACGCTGCGCAGCTTCAATCCCGCCGATTTCGACTGATCAGCCGCCAAGCGCGAAGCCAATAGAATGTCCGCTGAGTTCATCTTTCCGCCGCCGCCCTTCCCAAGCGTCGCTATCGCGCAAGACGCGCGGCGATTTCCCGTGCGGCGGATCTTCTGCATCGCGCTGAACTATGCCGCCCACGCCCGCGAAATGGGAAAGGACCCCGCGAAGGGCGGCGATGCGGAGCCGCCGGTGTTCTTCTCCAAGCCCGCCGACGCGGTGGTCGAGAGCGGCGCGACGATTCCCTATCCGACGCTGACACATAATCTTCACCACGAGATCGAATTGGTTGCGGCGCTCGGAAAGGGCGGCGCAGATCTTCCCGCCGAGCGGGCGCTCGACTGCGTCTTCGGCTATGCCGCCGGCATCGACCTGACCCGGCGCGACCTGCAGACGGCGGCGCGCGGCGCCGGGCGGCCGTGGGACATGTCGAAAGGCTTCGACCATTCCGCCCCCATTGGCGCGATCAGCCCCGTCGCCGCCATCGGCCATCCGACGCGGGCGCGCATCGCGCTGTCCGTCAATGGCGTGCTACGACAGGCGGGCGACCTTAGCGATCTGATCTGGAGCGTGCCGGAAATCATCGCGGCGCTGTCGCGAAATGTCGCGCTTGCGCCCGGCGATCTCATCTTCACCGGCACGCCCTCGGGCGTCGGACCGCTCCTTCCCGGCGACATCGTCGACGGCGAGGTGGAACATGTCGGCTCTGTGGCCGTAAGCATCGGAAAATAAGCCCGGTTGCGCCGGGCAGGGAAACCCGGCTATTTGCAGAAGCGTGAAACGCCTTCGCGCGATCTTTCGCAACCGTGGTTGCGCCTCCACTAAGCCGCCGGCGCGCGAGGCCCTGGACATGCCGGTTAATCTCGACCCCGAAAACTGGGACGAATTTCGCGCCGAGAGCCACCGGGCGCTCGACATGATGCTCGACAATCTGCGCGATCTGCGCGAGCGCCCCGTCTGGATCGAGCCGAGCGAAGAGGCGCGGGCCCGCTTCAAACGCGACCTCCCGCAAGAAGGCCGCGAGTTCTCCGCCGTGCTCGAGGACTTCGACCGCTACATCAAGCCCTTCGCGACTGGCAATACGCATCCGATGTTCATGGGCTGGGCCCAGGGCGCCGGCACGCCGGCCGGCATGATCGCCGAAATGCTCGCCGCCGGCATGAATTCGAACTGCGGCGGTCGCAATCACATCGCCATCGATGTCGAGCGCCAGATCGCCGCCTGGATGGCGCAGGCCTTCGGCTTTCCGCCCGACGCGAGCGGCATTTTTGTCACCGGAACCTCGATCGCCAACTTCCTGTGCCTGCTCGTCGCGCGCGACCAGGCCTATGGCGAGAAGGACGTTCGGCTAAACGGGCTCTGCGCGCTTCCGGGCCAGCTCATCGCCTATGCGTCGCGCGAAGCGCATAATTGCGTGCGCCAGGCGATGGAGCTTGCCGGTCTCGGCGCGCGGCATCTGCGCCTCATTCCTTCGGACGAGCGGCGCGCGATGAAAGTGCGCGATCTTCGCCGCGCCATCGCCGCCGACCGCGCGGCGGGCTTCAGGCCGTTTCTGATCGTCGGCACCGCGGGCACGGTCGACACCGGCGCGATCGATCCGCTCGACCGGCTCGCTGACGTCGCGCACACCGAGGATTTGTGGTTCCATGTCGACGGGGCGTTCGGCGCGCTGGCGGCGCTCTCGCCGGCGCTCAAGCCGTTGGTCAAGGGACTGGAGCGCGCAGACAGCGTCGCCTTCGACTTCCATAAATGGCTGCACGTCCCCTATGACGCCGGCTTCTTCCTGGTGCGCGACAAGGCGGCGCATAAGCGCGCCTTCGCTGCCAACGCCGCTTATCTTACACGCGCGCCGCGCGGCCTCGCGGCGGGCGACACCTGGCCTTGCGATCTCGGTCCCGACCTGTCGCGCAGCTTTCGCGCGCTCAAGACCTGGTTCACCATCGAAACCTTCGGCGCCAAGCGTTTGGGCCAATGTATCGAGCAAACCTGCCGCATGGCGAAGCGGCTCGAGGCGTGGATCGCGCAATCGGACGCCTTCGCGCTGCGCGCGCCGGTGACGCTCAACATCGTCTGCTTCGGCGTCAAGGACGATGAGGATGGTTCGCTGGCGCGCGAAATCGTCATGGAGTTGCATGAGCGCGGCGAGGCGGCGCCGTCGCTGACGATCCTCGACGGGATTCCGGCGATCCGCGCGGCGATCATCAACCACCGGACCGAAGAGCGCGACATCGACGCCTTCACCGAGTTTCTCGACGCGGCGCTTCGCCGCGCCCGCAAGGAGCCGCATGATTTCGGCGCGCTGATCGAACCGCATGGACCGGGCAAGACCCGGCTTTCCGAGGATTGACCCACAAGCGTCGTAAGGCTGTTATCAATAGCCCTGTTCTTTCTTTGCGCCTTCCCATGAGCGCCGCCATGAGCATAGATCGCCTCGCACAAGCGCCGCGCGCCGACATTCCGGGATGTCTTTGGTTCGTGCGGTTCAACCACGCGGGCGAGGCCGAGCCCGGAACGGCCGAAGATTTCGCAAACCTCGGGGCGCCGCGCGAGGGATTCTTGTGGCTGCACATGGATCTCGCCGACGTGCGCTCGCGCCCGTTGCTGGCGCGAATCCCGGCGCTTTCCGAAGACGCGCGCGACTCGCTCTGCGATCCCATAGACCACCAGCATCTGGAATATTCGGAAGGAATCGTCAGCGGCGCATTGCTCGATTACGAGCGCGACCTCGGCGGAACGACCTCGCGCACCGACTATGTCCGCTTCGCCGCTGGCGCAAGCTTTTTCATCAGCGCGCGACGGCTGCCGATGGACAGCGTCGAGGCGGCGCACATCGCCATCAATCGCGGCGCGCGCCTCACCTCGCCGATTGATCTGTTCGAAATGCTGACGGATGCGCTGATCGACGGGCTGGCGCGTAAGGCCGCCGAACTTGGCGCGGCGTTCGATCGCGTCGAGGATCGCATCATCGATCAACGCGGTCGCCAGGCGCGGCCGGCGCTCAGCGCCGCGCGGCGCGACGCGGTACGTTTGGCGCGCCAGATCAGCGGCCTGTCGTCGACGGTGGCGCGCCTCGAAACGATCGAGGAGGAGGCCGACGAACAGCGGGACAATGATCTGCGCGACGCGGCGGCAAGGCTCGTTCAACACGCCGGCGCGCTGATGCAGGACGTGACGAGCCTTCAGGAGCGCGCCCGTCTCCTGCAAGACGAACTCAACGCGCTTCTGAGCTTGGAGACCAATGACCGGCTTTACGTGTTGACGTTGACGACGATGCTGCTGCTGCCGGCGACCTTCGTCACCGGCTATTTCGGCATGAACACCAAGAATCTGCTGTTCGCGGAGGACGAGAACGGCACGCTTTACGCGACGATTCTCTGCATCCTGGCCTCGGCGACGGCGCTTTTTCTGATGCGCCGCTGGGGACTCGCCGGCGCGCCGGAGAGCGAGGACCACAGGCCGGCCGCGCCGGAGCGTCGCGACGACCGGCCAGCGGACAGGAGTTTTTGACGTCGGCGTCGTGAGTTGCGGGTTTACAGGCGCGCGCGCGCCGCCTAATTTCCGCGCCGAATGGGGCGAAGCCCTCCGATAAAACCCGGGAAATCCATGCGCGCCGAACCGCTTGCGCTGAAAGCCGACATCGAGCAGTCCATCGGACTGCTGAGGAGGCATCTTTGACGTCGACGCCTCGCAACGGCGCCTCGCCGAACTGAACGTCCGGGCGGAAGACCCGGCGCTCTGGAACGATCCCGAAGCCGCTCAAAAACTGATGCGCGAGCGCACCCAGCTCGAAGAGCAGGTGGGGGCGCTCTCTAGCCTCGAGCGCGAGCTCGAAGATGCGCTAACGCTTGTCGAGCTTGGCGAGTCCGAGGGCGACGCGGCGACCGAAAAAGAGGGCGTCGAGGCGCTCAAAAGCATCCTGAAGCAGGCGCGCGCGCGCCAGACGGAGGCGCTGTTCGCCGGCGAAGCCGACGCCAATGACACCTATATCGAGGTTCATTCCGGCGCCGGCGGCACCGAGAGCCAGGATTGGGCGCGCATGCTGTTTCGCATGTATGCGCGCTGGGGAGAGCGTCACAAATTCCACGTCGAAGTGATCGAGGAGACGCCGGGCGAAGAGGCCGGCATCAAGTCCGGCACGCTGCTCGTCAAGGGACACAACGCCCATGGCTGGGCGAAGACCGAGTCCGGCGTGCATCGGCTGGTGCGGATCTCGCCATTCGACTCGAACGCCCGCCGCCACACCAGCTTCGCCTCGGTCTGGGTCTATCCGGTGGTCGACGATCGGATCGACGTGAACGTCAATGAGTCCGATTGTCGTATAGACACGTATAGATCGTCAGGCGCCGGCGGTCAGCACGTCAATACGACCGATTCGGCGATCCGCATCACCCATATTCCGACCGGCATCGTCGTCGCCTGTCAGGCGGAACGATCGCAGCACAAGAACCGCGCGACCGCCTGGAACATGCTGCGTGCGCGGCTCTACGAGCTGGAGCTGGAAAAGCGCGAGGCCGAGGCCAACAAGACTGCGGCCTCAAGGACCGAGATCGGCTGGGGACATCAGATCCGCAGCTATGTGCTGCAGCCCTATCAGCTGGTGAAGGATCTGCGCTCCGGATTCACGTCGGGGACGCCTTCCGACGTTCTCGACGGCGAGCTCGACGACTTCATGCAGGCCTCTCTCGCCCAGCGTATATACGGCGGTCCGGAGAGCGTCGAGGACGTCGAGTAGCTGCGCTCACGCCCATTTCTCAATCGCGAGGCCGGGGATATCGTCAAAATCCTCACTGTTCGCGGCGATCAGCGTGAGCCCGAGATCGAGCGCCTGCGCGGCGATCATTCGATCGAGCGTGCGGCGGCGTTTCGGATCGAGCTTGCGCAGCAGCGCGCCATAGGCGTCGGCGGCGCCGCGGTCGAAAGGCAGCACGTCCAAATTTTCGGCGAGGAGCGCGATGTTCTCCGCGAGCCGTCCGTTATTTTCGGCGGCGGCTGCGCCAAGCGTTTCGGCGAGACTGATGGCCGAGAGCGCCACGTCGCCGATTTCGAGCGCAGAGAGCCGATCGAGCACGCCCGGGAGGCCGAGCGCCGCGGCGATGACGATATTGGTGTCGAGGAGGTAGCGCGCCATAGCGCTAGCGGGCGTCGAACAGCCGCTTCGGCGGCTTGAACTCGGGGCGCCCGATCGGCGCTGGCGGCGGCGTGGCTTTGAGCCGCGTGACGAGTTCGGCCATATCAAGCCGCGCCGGCGTCACCACGAGACTTCCGCCTTGCCGCCGCACGACGACTTCGGCGCCTTCATCAAACGCGATTTCGCGCGGCAGCCGAACCGCCAGGCTGTTGCCCGATTTGAAAATGCGCGTGGAGCTCATGACATCAGTCTGCCAAGGAATTCATGCTCTGTCAATCTGAGTATATACATTGGGTCTCAGGGCCGCCGTTCTAAACCGGACCGCATTGATCGGCCATAAGGCTTCGTTGAGGCCCGGGAGTAGCCCATCGGTCGAAGGCTAACGGGCGACCTGCGCACCAGGGGCTGACTCGATTCCAACTCGACTGCAAGAGGTAGGCTCAGCGCCTGGCGACCGCATCTGCGCCCCCGCGAATCCTCTTGGCGCAACCGGGCTGAGGAAACTTAGTTTCATCATGCACACGGCGCGCGCTTGATCCCTCGGGCGAGCGCGTGCTATCTGCGACGCGCCACGCATGAGCCGCGGAGAGGTGGCTGAGTGGTTGAAAGCACCGCACTCGAAATGCGGCATACGGGCAACCGTATCGGGGGTTCAAATCCCTCCCTCTCCGCCAGACACAACGGTCATCAGTCGGGAAGAGCGCGGCCGAAGGGTTGGAGCGAACCGCGGATCGCTTCCACGCCCCGAAGGAGACGCGAGAACTGCCGCGCTCTCGTGTCTTGTACGGATACCCGTGTCTCAGCCACAGACGTAGCTCAACTCGCTATTTTCGATTTGAGCGGCGAGCCATGCGGCGCCTTTTTTTCTGTTCGTTTCAACCAGGTCGGACGCGCGGCTGAGTTCGGACTCGGAGAGTGAGATATTGCACGCCTTTGTGATCTGACGATTGATTTCTGCTTTACGCGCAGCCGGGGTCCGCTGTGCAAGAACCGCGTTTACGGCGGAGACAGTCGGCGGCTTTGCGATCGCGAGCGATGACATCGCAGTGAACGCGCAGCATGTGAAGATGACGATCTTTCGCATTTGGTTTTCCTCGTTACAGGCGCTTTTTCGCCCAATCCCCCGGTAGCTGACGCCCATGATCAAGATCCAGTGCCGGCTAGAAGACACGTCGTTGATCTGGTCGTTCTGGGGGGAATGTTAGAGGTTGGTTTTTCGCTTTGGATTAGCAAGCGTCGCGGAAGAAGAGCGCAGAACTTAAACTTGCTTTACAGCGGAGGTCGTTAAGTAGCGGCTCGGAAAATCAAAGCGACTGCAAAACGTCCGGGCCACCGCGCAAATCGTCTCGACGACGGCTGGCCTTGCAGACGATCAAGCGCTTTATGCCGCTGTTTTGATTTTCGTTTGGGCGGCGAGACGTCCGCACCCGTTGCAGATGTTCTTGCCGCGGGCGGCGCGTCTTCGTATTTTATAGCCAGATGCTGCGATGACGCGCGGGATATTTGCTGCATTGCTGACGCCAGGCCTTGCTAATGACTCGAAAATTCAGCGGCGGCGAGTTTGAAGCTTTAAGGGCGCTGCTGCTGGCGCTGGAGGATGTGCAGCGCTCGCCTCCAGAGCCGATCTTCGTCGCCGTCGGCGAGCTCGCGCAGATCCTGCACAGGTCGCGGCCAGAGATCCTTGCGGGGCTCGACACGCTCGCCGGCCTGAATTTCATCGAAGGTCCAGGAGTCTATCGCGAGCGCGACTGGCTGTTTCGCCGCCTGACGCGCCGCGGCGCGGCCCTGGCCGACTTGATCCGCGACCCCGACGATTGGCGCAGAGCGCTCGACGCCTATGCGCCATTCTTTGCGCGTTGACCCCATTCGGCCCGCACGCGCCGCCAGCGGGCCGCAGCCTCCCGGCGTCGCGCCTTGATCAGCTGCGCAAGCTCTGTGCGCCGCAGACTGAAGCGGTCGTTCGGCGCAAGCGCCATATAGCGCTCGGCGATTTCGGTGATGACGATATCGGGCTTCAGGCGCTTAACGAGCCGCCAATCGACATTGGCTGACCACACAAAGACGAGTTCGCGCGCCGTTTCGGCGAGCTGCGCCGTCAGACGGTCAGACCCGACGCCGGCGAAGGAATCGCCAAAAAGCAAAATCCGCACGTCATTCGGCGCCGCGTCGTTTCTGTAGATCGCATGCGCGCCGACATGGATGTCGCCGCCGTGAACGGGATCTTCGAGGATGCGCACGACCGCATTGGCGTAAATGCGTTGCGCGTCAGCGATCCAATCGATTTCGCGAATCTGCTCCCAGCGCGGCGGATCGAATTTGCCGCCGAGATCCATGATTTTATGAATCGTGTTGCAGGGCCGGTTGGTGAGTTCCGCATTCGGCGTCAGCTGCAGCGCCTCGCACAAGAGGCGATAGGCGAGCAGACTGCCGTCCGGCGTCCAATGCGTGTCGCTGCGCCAGTAGAGTTCGACCTCGTCGCGCCGCTCGCGCATCGGCCAAACGAGATCGACCCATCCGGCCGCGCGTGCAGCGCCTGCAAAGAGCTGTTGCAGGCGGATCGCTGGCGCGAGGTCGACATTGACGAGCGGCGTCGCTTGTTTGTGCCCGTAGATCGTCAGCTTTTCCGGAGCGACGAGATGGGCGTAGGCGACGCCGAGCCCGTCGCAACGATGCTTCCGTTCAATGATGGCGTCCCGCCATCGGCGCAGGTTGACGTCCGGCAGATGGCCGCCGTTGCGCTCATAGAGCGTCGTGACGAAATTGGTTCCGCCCGTGAGGAACAGCCATCCGTCGTGACCTTCGTGAACGATGAGTTCGGTCACGGCGCGGACGTCGTGATGGGGTTCGCCGTGGAGTCCGGCTCGGGCTTGCGCGCGTAAAGGATCGTCGCGGCGGCGAGTTCGAAAAGTTTCTCGCGAGGCAATTCCCGCGCCCATGGCTTTTCGAGCAGCGGGCCGGGATAGGCGATCAGATCTTCGACGCGCGTGCGCAGGAATTGTTTGCGCGCGCGGGGCGAAAGACCTTGCGACCAGGAGCGCAGCTGCCAGGCGATCGCCCAGATCGGGTGCGTCGGATTGGTGACCTCCTGCCGTTCGATCGTCAAATGCCCCTCGAAAAGCGTGCGCAGTCCTTCATGCGTCATATTGAAATAGTGATGCGGATAGCCGTGCAGCGGCTGAAGGAAGGGCACGCAGCATTTCAACCATCCGCCCGGCTTGAGCACACGCGCGATTTCGGCGGCGCAGCGAAACGGATCCTTCACATGCTCCAAGACCGCGATCGAGATGACGCCGTCGAAGGCGTCATCCTTGAAGGGCAGCCGATGCGCCAGGCCGACCACATCGGTCGTTGCGTAATCCATCATCTCGAAGTTGACGACATTGCTGTAATAGACCGGACGGTAGCCCGCGCCGACGTCGAGGATCAAGCCGTCGGCGTGGCGCTCGATCAGTTCGACTGTTTCATCGTCATAGCCGTTCTCGCTGATCGGCATATCCTCGGCGGCGTCTTGCGCCTGAAGCGAGGGTTCATCCGAAAACACGAATTTGCCCGAACCCGACAGCGGCGTTTCCGGGTCGAGCAGCAGCGGTCGCACCGCGCTGAGCTTTCGTGCGCGAATTGCAGGGATGTCGCTCATACGCAGCTGACACCGTCCCTGGGCGCGACCGAGCTGATCGAAATGCGCGCGGCCCGAGACGAGCTGACCGAGTTCGATCGCCTGTCGCACGTCCGGGTTCGCCGCCAGATAGCGCGCCTCGTCGAAATTCTCTGGCGTCGCGGGCTCGTCATCGGCGACCTTCTGCCGGCGGCCCTCAATATGGCCGAATTTTTTGAAATGCCGCCAGCCCGAGCAGATTTTGCCGAGGCGAACGGCCTCGGCGACGTCGGGGTTGACGGCGAGATAGGCCTTTTCGTCAAAGGTTTGCGGCGTCGGCGTCTCTTGCAGCGCCGCCACCTTAAAGGGATTATTCATGCAGACGGCGAAATGATACTCAATAGCCACCTCCGCGGGATTGTTAGCACAAGCGGCAGTACAGGAAAACACGCGATCTGCTTTTCAATCGATGCGTTCCGTGGCGAGGTAGGGGCGATGATGTGATCAAAAGAGTTTCGAAAACCACAATGCAATCTGGTCAGGGTGAGATCGCCAACGCGGGCGAGGCGCCAATCGTGGTCGAGGCGTTCTATCGCTACGGCTACAGGGGTCGCTCAATGCTCGCCATTCGCGCCCCTTTTGCGATGGGCGCGGACGGCGCCGACATCATTGGGCGCGCCATCGAAACAGGCGCGCGCCATTATGTCGTGGTCTCAATCGCGCGCCAGATCTCCGGGCCGATTCATTCAGGCGAACCGCTCGGCGTCGAGCTGCGCGCCAGCGACGCATGTGAAGAGTCATCGGGCTGAAGAATGACCAAAATTTTGGGGCTTGGGCACAGTCATATCGTGGCGATCGCCAAAGGCTGTTACGAGCTGCAGCACGAGGGCTTTCGGCTTGGCGGCGCGCCGCTCCTTTCGCGATTTCTCTATCTCTATGATCCCGAGATAACGCCGACCTTAGCGGAGGAGGGCTCAGCTTCGCGCCTCAATGCCCGCCTTCGCCAAATTATCGACGAGGAGCGGCCGGATGGCGTCGTATTGTCGGTCGGCGGCAATGAGCATATCGCTCTTTCGGTGACGCAGCCTAAAGAGCGCTTCGATTTTATTCTCGGCGCGGAGCCCGAACTCGATCTTGAACCAGGCGCCGAGGTGCTGCCCGAAGCCGCCATTCGCGAGACTTTGCGGGAAAAAATGGCGCAAACGCTTTCAACCATCGAAGCGATACGAAACGAAACGGCCGCGCCAATCGTTTGCCTTGAACCCCCGCCGCCCTTTCCAAATTCACGCATCTTGGAATGTCCGCAAGAGTTTTTTCGTAAATCATTCGATCCAAAAAAACTGTCGGGCGAGATGTTTCGCTATAAAATGTGGCGTACGCAGTCTACGCTTTATCGTGAAGTTTGCGCGCGCGCAGATATTCTTTTTGCGGCCGTTCCGGCGGAGTTCATCGCGCCGTCGGGCGTGTTGGCGGAAGTTGTTTGGGGCGCCGACGCCTCCCACGCGAACGCGCTCTTTGGCCGACGCATGATCCAAAGCGCCTCAGAGCTGATCGAGCCGCGGCTGAGGGATGGACGGCAATGAAGACGCATCCCTATTCGAAACGTCCCGACTATGCCCTGTGGCGCCGCGCGGTCGCGGATGTCGCGCCCGGCGAACTCGATCCCGTCGTGGAGGCGCCTTTCAGGCTGGGCCTTCGTGAAAAGATTGCAACCGCCGGGAGCTGTTTCGCTCAACACATCGGCCGTTATCTGAAGTCGAGCGGCTGCAATTATCTCATCACCGAGTCGCCGCATTGTTTCATCGGTCAGCAGGCTGCCGACGCCCTCAATTACGGACTCTACACGGCGCGCTACGGCAATATTTACACGAGCCGCCAGCTGCTGCAGCTTTTCGAGCGCGCCTATGGGCGGTTCACGCCAAAAGAGAACTACTGGCCGGAAGGCGCCGCGCATGTGATCGACCCGTTTCGGCCGCAAATTCAGCCCGGCGGATTCAACTCGATTCGCGAACTCGATTATGATCGGGAACGTCATTTCGAAGCGGTGCGCCGTGCGTTCGAGACGCTCGACGTCTTTGTGTTCACGCTCGGACTGACAGAACTCTGGCGTTCGCGCGAGGATGGCGCGGCCTTTCCGCTCTGCCCCGGCGTCGCGGGCGGCGATTACTCTCTCGCGCGACACGAATTCGTCAACCTTGGCGTCGATGACGTCGTCGCGGACATGACCGCCTTCATCGCGCGTCTGCGCGCCGTCAATCCTGGCGCGCGAGTCATTTTGACCGTCTCTCCCGTGCCGCTCGTCGCCACCGCCGAGCCGCGTCATGTGCTGATCTCCACGATGTATTCAAAATCGGCGCTGCGCGTCGCGTGCGATATGCTTTCGCGCGCGCTTGGTCAGGTCGCCTATTTTCCTTCTTATGAAATTGTCGCCGGCGGCTATGCGCCGACCGATTATTTCGCGCCAGACAGACGCAGCGTCACGCAGGAGGGCGTGGCGCATGTTATGCGCGTGTTTGAACGGCACTTCATTAAGCGCAGCGCCGCCGGCGAAGCCTTGCGCGGGGCGCTGCGCGCGTTCGCCCCGGCGCGCGCGGCCTCGACCGAAGATCCGATCGCCGCCGCGATGCGCCTCATGTGCGACGAGGAAGCCCTATCCCTGGAGCGAATCGAAGCATCGTCAAGCGACGCCGAGCAGGCGGAAGTGGAGCCGGCGCCGCAGAACGAGTCAGGAAAAGAATTTGCCCCGCAGGAGCCGCTCGCCGATGAGACCGAGCATGAGGCTAATGCCGCCGACCCACAGAATCAGGGACTTGTTGATTAGCTCGACATCGTAGCTCGTATAGTAAGCGGAGCGCCGCGCGGGCCCCATGGCCGCCTGAGCGCGCCCGCCGCAACCCGGGCTCGCGTCTTTGGCGGATCAGTTGGTCAGCGCCGGACTTTCGCGATAGAGCGACGGAAAAAGGCTCTTGAGATTTTCGACCTTCGGCAGGTCATTGTAGACGATGTAAGGCTGCGCGGGATGGCGAAGGAGATAGTCCTGATGATAGGCCTCCGCCGGATAGAACGCCTTCAGCGGTTCGAGCGTCGTGACGATCGGCGCCGAAAGGACCTTTGCCTTTGAAAGCTGCGCAATATAGTCGCGCGCAATCTTCTCCTGGTCGGCGTTCGCCACGAAAATCGCCGAACGATATTGCGCGCCTGCGTCGGGACCCTGGCGGTTAAGCTGCGTCGGATCATGCGCGACGGAAAAATAGACGCGCAGCAGTTCTCCAAGACTCACGGTCTTCGGATCGTAAGTGACTTCGACTGACTCCGCGTGGCCGGTGTCGCCACGCGAGACGTCTTCGTAACGCGCCGTCTCCTTCGCGCCGCCGGCATAGCCGGATACGGCGCGCGAGACGCCCTTGACGCGCTGAAACACGCCTTGCACGCCCCAAAAACAGCCGCCGGCGACGACGAGCTTCTGTTCCTGGCTGCTCGTGGCAGGCGGATCGTCGGCGGGCGCAGGCAGCACGAATGCGCGCTCGGCGGCGTCCCCGCGCAAGGGAGCGAAAATGATCAGCGCGGCGACGAGAGCAGCGGCGGTGAATCTCATGGCGATATCTCCTACGCTTGTCCGCGCCCGATGAAACGCAGCGCGACGCCGTTCATGCAGTAGCGCAGCCCCGTCGGCTTGGGTCCGTCGGTGAAGACATGGCCAAGATGCGCGTCGCAGCGCTTGCAGGAGACGGCGACGCGTCTCATGCCGAACGCCGTGTCGGCGCTTTCCACGACATTGGCCTTGGAAATCGGCGCAAAGAAGCTCGGCCAGCCAGTGCCCGACTCATACTTTGTTTTTGAGTCGAACAGCGCCGTATCGCAGCAGACGCAGCGATAGAGGCCGTCGGCGTGATTGTCCCAGTTGGGCCCGGTGAAGGCGCGCTCCGTGCCGTCCTTGCGCGTGACCTCGAAGGCGAGCGGCGACAGTTGCGTGCGCCATTCGGCATCGGTCTTGACGATTTTTTCCACGCGCGAAAGACCGAGGCTCCTGCCGTTCGGGTCGAATGTTTCGATCTCGACCATTTCGGCGGCGGCATGCGCCTTCCGAGCGAAGGCCAAAAAAACGGCGCTTGAGAGAAGGCTGCGACGGTCCACGATCGGCTCCTTTGGTCTCATGCTCATTCGTGCGCGCCTTGGAAAACGTTACGGCGCCGCGAAAAACTTTCTTCACCTGCGTCCGAAAAGCTTTTCGATGTCGGCGAGCTTCAGCTCAATATAGGTAGGCCGGCCGTGATTGCATTGAGCGGCCCCGGGCGTCGTTTCCATTTCGCGCAGCAGCGCATTCATCTCGGGCGCTGAAAGCCGCCTGCCGGCCCGCACGGAATGATGGCAGGCGCAGGTGGCGAGCACGTGATCGAGCCGGCGCGAAAGTCCGCGCGCGTCGCCTTCCTCCGCCAAGATGTCGGCGATGTCCTCCACGAGACGCTTGCAGTCCACTTCGCCGAGCAGCGCCGGGGTTTCGCGCACGAGCATGGCGCCGGGGCCGAAACGCTCAAGCGCCAGACCAAGCGCCGCAAGTTCGTCCAGCGCCGGCGCAAGCGCGTTCATGCGCGACTCGTCGAGTTCGACAACGGCGGGGATCAGCAGCATCTGTCGCGCGACGCCCGTTTCCTCGCGCTGGCGTTTGAGCTTCTCATAGACGATGCGCTCATGCGCCGCGTGTTGGTCGACGATGACGAGACCGTCCTGCGTCTGCGCGATGATGTAGGTTTCATGCAATTGAGCGCGCGCGGCGCCGAGCGGCGACTCGGGCTCCTGTGCCGGCGTCTCATACGCGCGCGAATCGGCCATCGGCGCGCCGGCCTCAAAAGCGGCTTGTGCCGATTCTTCGAAGCCGGCGGGCGCGTAAGGCGAGCGCGGTAGGCTCCAGTTCGTCGGCGCCGGCGCGCGATATTGGGCGCCATTGCCGCGCGCCAGAATGTCAATCGCCACACGCGCGCGCGTATCGGCGCTGCGATGACTCTTCTCGGCAAGCGCCTGCTTCAACGCGCCGACGACGAGGCCGCGCACGAGCCCCGGATCGGCGAAGCGCACTTCCGCTTTTGCCGGATGCACATTGACGTCGACGCTGCGCGGATCGCAGTCGATGAAGAGCGCGACGATGGGATGGCGGTCGGAACTCAGAAAATCGAGATAGGCGGCGCGAATGGCGCCGGCGAAGAGCTTGTCGCGCACCGGCCGTCCATTGACATAGACATATTGCATCTGGGCGTTGCCGCGACTGTAGGTCGGCAGGCCGGCAAGGCCCGAAAGCTTCACGCCTTCGCGTTCCGCTTCGAGCCGAAACGCGTTGGCGGCGAATTCTTCGCCAAGAATCTGGAAGATGCGCCGCGCGGAATCGTCGCCGCAGGCGGAATAGTCGAAGAGCGCGCCGCTGTCGGCGGACAGAGAGAACCGCGTCTGCGGATGGGCCATGGCGAGTCTCTTGACGACATCGACGATCGCCGCGGTTTCGGTGCGCTCGGTTTTGAGGAACTTGAGCCGCGCCGGCGTCGCGGCGAACAGCGCGCGCGCTTCGATCTTGGTGCCGCTCGGCCAGTTCGAGGCGGAGAGTCCGCGCTTCTCGCCGGCGTCGACCCGGATTGAACAGCCGTGCGGGGCGCCCATCGCCCGCGTTTCGATCGTCAGGTCCGCCACCGCCGCGATCGACGGCAGCGCCTCGCCGCGAAAGCCGAGGGTGACGATGCTGGTCAGATCGCCGTCGGGGATTTTCGACGTCGCATGGCGCTCGATCGCGAGCGCCAGGTCGCGCGCGTGCATGCCGCTGCCGTCGTCGATGACGCGAATGAGTCCCTTGCCGCCGTGTTCGACCGCGATGTCGATGCGCGTTGCGCCGGCGTCGAGCGCGTTCTCGACGAGCTCCTTGACGGCGGACGCCGGGCGCTCGACCACCTCGCCGGCGGCGATGCGATCGACGAGGATGGGATCGAGACGGCGAATCGGCATGGGTGAATGGGCTCAGGCGGCCAGGGTTCTGCAGATTATAGCGGCTTTGGCGGAACAATCGCTATGCAGACCCAGGAGCGGTGAGCGCGTCGGGGATCGAAGCCGAAGGCCGCCTCCCAAGGGCGGGGGGTTCGGTTCACCGCAGCCCGCCGTCACTTTCGGCGCGAGGATGCCCAAAGAAGCCTCTTGAAACTATACCCCTTGGGGGTATATAATAGCGCCATTGGCTAGGGAGCGGATTTGCGGATTTTCAAGACCAAATGGTTTGCACGGTTTGCGCGAAAGGAAAAGGTCGGAGATGCGCGTCTGCGCGAAGCAATCGGCCGTGCGGAGAAGGGCGGAATTGACGCCGCGCTTGGCGGCAACCTTATCAAGCAGCGGGTCGCGCGGGATGGCGGGGGCAGGTCGGGCGGATTCCGCACCATCATCGCCTACCGCGTGAACGAGCGAAGCATTTTTCTCTACGGCTTCCCCAAAAACGAGCGGGACAATATCGCCACGGGGGATTTGGAGATTTTGAAAAAGCTGGCGCGGCAATTCCTGCCAATGCGCGCAGCGGAGATTGAAAGGGCGATCGAAGAAGGCGAACTCATCGAGGTGGAACATGACGACTAAGGCGAAGAAGAAATTTCGCAGCACGATCGCGGAAGCGGCGCACGAAACCGCAAGCGGCCTGTGTCGCATTGGCCTCATCGACGCCAAGACGATGCGCGAATTTGATGCGGCGTGTCTCACCACGATTGAGCCGCTGACGGGCAAGCAAATCCTCGCGCTGCGCGAACGCGAAGGCGTGAGCCAAGGCGTGTTCGCCCGCGTGTTGAACGTAAAGCCGAAACTGGTGAGCGAATGGGAACGCGGCGAAAAGAAGCCAAGCGGCCCCTCGCTCAAGCTGCTCTCTCTCGTGAAAGCGCGCGGCCTTGAGGCGATAATTTGAATGCACAAGGTATAGCTTTTGCAAGTAAGTCACCCGCTAGGGCGCGCAACCAAAATAACTCTAACACCAAGCAAATCTGCCAGGTTTCGGAGGTCAAGCGGAAGCCGACGTTCTATAACTAGCATGGCCAATCCGTAGGGAATTTTGTTTTCTGCCTTAAGCTCAGCTCTCAACAGGGCTTGATACTTTACGCATTGATAAATTCCACGTTCAAGTTCTGCATCGGATGCATCTAAGGATTTGACCTCGACCGCAACGCATCCGTCCTTATGCTCAAACATCACATCAGCACGGTCGGACGAAGCAAAAAGCCACTCTGTCGAGCCCGGCTTAAAAGAAATCTTGCTCTTGACGATGTGAGGATTTTTTGCGACCCAATGCTTTAGCGCCTTATGCGCCTCGCTCTCCGGCCCAATTGCCCAGCCGCTCTTCCTAGGTTTTTTGGGAGTGTCATCTAGTTCAAGGCTCGGAATACAATCTTTAATTAGCTTAAGTTTGTAACGACGTAAAATTTGTTCCCAGTTTCGGAAGCGCCAAACTTCTTCCATCGTTTCTTCAGCCATTGCCCTGCGCTGAGCATCGCTTAAATGCCTTTCCGCACTTTTCGTCAGATAACTGGAAAGGTAATAGTCACATCCATCCCCTGGAATACCTTTGTCAGCATTCACAATAAGAGCATTGAGTGGTGGGATTTTTTCGCCCGTTTCCTTCTCCGTTTGGAGAAGCGCATCGCCGATTGCTCCAGCTGGAAATCGATACGCCGCATAATGCACGTGATGTAGCAAGCCGCGCCTTTGAAGTTCCGCGTCCAATTGCCCGTAAATAATCTTTTTTTCGTGTTGAGCGCATCAGACCAGCAACGGAATGCTTTTGCGCGCTGCATCCTCCGTCCACCGATTCCCTTCAAGAGCCACGGGAAGCGTCATGTCATCCTCCAGTTCGTTCGTAACGCAGCCTCGAAATCGCGCTCCGCGACACGTTGAACCGCCGTGCAAGGTCGGCCTCCGTCGCCTTGCCTATGGCAAGCTCGCGCAAAGCCTCCTCGCGCTGACGGCGGGCGAGCTTGGGCGGTTGCCCATGTGAACGCCCTGCGCCTTGGTCCGTCAAACCGAATAGCGCGCTTTAAACGACAACATCTCCCCTCCAAGTCCGCGCCGGCGAACTTCAGGACAGCGGCGCCAGCACCAGCGCCAAGTTCTCCACCGCCACGATTCTCGCCCGCGCGCCAGGCGCAAGGCTCTCGACCGGCGAATCTTGCGCAAGCCGCGCCTGCCATTCGACGCCCGACCAGAACACGACGCCATGCCTCTTCGTCACCTCATGCGTCGTCGTCAGTTCGCGCCCGATCAGATCGCTGCTCTTATCTTCTTCGATGTCGGCGTTTTGAAATCGCTGGAGCGGCTTCCTGCCGACGATCGCGATCAGCAGGCCGGCGCCGGCGACGATCGCCGCCGTTTCGACGAGCGACGGCCGCCAGCCGGTGGCGTAGAGAACCGCGCTGGTCAGTAGCGCGCCCACCGCGACGAACATCACCGGCGACAGGCCGATCACGACGATGTCGAGTCCCAGCAGGATGAGGCCGGCGATCAGGCTCGCATTGGCGGGATCGTAGAGGAATGTGGGCTCCATCTTTATTCCGCTTCCCGCCAGGGCTGCGCGCGGCGCTGCTGCGCCTCGTTCGACGCAGGGCCGGCGTTGACGGCCTTGAGCACCGCCATCGCCTTGGCGATCCAGCCGGCGGGGTCGGCGCCGTCGCCCATCAGCACCAGCGAATTGCCGGCCTTGGCGAGGCGGCCATATTGCTCGATGGCGCTTTTGGCGACTTCGAGCTGCACCGCCTGATCGCCGCCGACCTGGGTAATTTGCGTGCGCACGAGCTCGATCGCCTTCGCCTGGCCTTCGGCGCGCAGAATCGCCGCCTGTTTCTCGCCTTCGGCGCGGTTGATCTCGGATTGTTTCACGCCTTCCGATTCGAGCACGGTCGCCCGCTTGTCGCGCTCGGCCTTCATCTGCCGCTCCATCGACTGGCGCAGCGATTCGGGCATGGCGATGTCCTTGATCTCGTAGCGTGTGACATGCGCGCCCCAGAGCTGCGCCGCGTCTGACACTGCGCGCACGACGCGCTCGTTGATCTCGCTTCGGTTCTCGAAGGTCTTGTCGAGCTCCATCGAGCCGATGGCCGAGCGCATCGAGGTCTGCGCCAGATTGATGATGGCGCGGCGGATGTCCTGCGCGCCATAGGCGGCGTCCTTGGCGTTGACGATCTTGTAATAGAGAACGCCGTCGATCGTGACGGTGGCGTTGTCCTTGGTGATCGCGTCCTGCTCCGGCACGTCGATCACCTGTTCGCGCAGATCGAAGGTGTAGGCCACCCGTTCGACGATCGGCCAGACGAAATTGACGCCCGCGGTCAGCGATCGATTGTAGCGGCCCAGCCGCTCGATGACGAGCACGGTCTGCTGGCGCACGAAGCGCACCATCGTCGACAGCGCCAGCAGCGCGACATAGGCGAACCAGAACAGCGGATTTTGGAAGAGGCCGATCGGCAGGCCGAGGTTGAAGGAGCGGTCGATGATCAAGAGGCCGATTGCGGCGGCGCCGACGACAAAAAGTGCGAAACCCATGGAATGAACCCTCCGCGACAGGCGCGTTGAGAGAATGTTATCGAGCGACAGAGACACGGGCGCTCCTATTCATGCCGCAGGGGGTAGAGACCTTCCCGCGAAGGCGAGCCCTGGGCGCCCATCGACGTCTAGCGCGCCAGACACGCCGAAAAAGTGCGCCGGCGCATGTCTGCCTCGATGCTCAGCGCTGTCTCCACCAGCTCTCGAGCGTCGGACTGAACATCGGCGATGCATAGCGCGGCAATCGCGCCGGGCGCGCGATGTCGGTCGAATGCGCGAGCCATTGGTCGGACGCATGATACAGCGGGACAACGTAGAAGCCGGAAAGCAGCACGCGGTCGTATGCGCGAACGGCGGTGATGAAATCTTCGTGACTTGTCGCGGCCAGCAGGGCGGCGATGAGCGCGTCGATCGCGGACGAAGCGGCGCCGGCGAGGTTGAAAGAGGCTTCCTGGTTTGCGCTCGCAGACCCCCAGCGCATGCGCTGCTCGTTGCCGGGCGAGGCCGAGGCGAGCCATTGGCCGAGCATCATGTCGAAATCGAACTTCTGCCGCCGACGCTGATATTGCACCTCGTCGACGAGGCGCACGCGGGCGTCGACCCCGATGCGCTGCAGCGAGCCGGCATAGTTGAGCGCAAGCCGCTCCTGATTGCGGTCCTTGACCATGATCTCGAAGGAGACTGGCTCGCCGTCCTTGCGCAAAACGCCGTTTTCGATGCGGTAGCCGGCGCTCTCGAGCAGATCGAGCGCGCGCTTGGCCATCTCGCGGTCGCGGCCTGACCCGTCATTGACGGGCGGCCGCCAGCGGCCTTCCAGAATGTCTTCGCGCACGGCGTCCGGAAACGGCGCCAGCAAGGCGCGCTCGCCGGGGGAGGCCGGACGGCCAGAGGAGGACAATTCGGATTCGTCGAAGAAGCTTTTCGTGCGGGTGTAGAGGCCGGCGTAGAGATTCGTGTTGACCCATTCGAAGTCGAACATCATGCCGAGCGCTTCGCGCAGGCGGATGTCCTTGAACAGGGGACGGCGCGTGTTGAAGACGAATCCCTCCATGCCTTTGGGATTTTCGTTTTTCAGCGTCTCCTTCACCACGCGCCCTTCGGTGAGCGCCGGGAAGTCGTATCCGCTCGCCCAGCGGGTTGTGCTGGTTTCGTCGCGATAGTCGAGCAGGCCCGCCTTGAAGGCTTCAAAGAGCGAATTGCCGTCGCGGAAATATTGAATGTCGATCTCGTCGAAATTGTAGAATCCGCGCTGGCTCGGCAGGTCGGCGCCCCAATAGTCCTCATTGCGGCGCAGCAACAGGCGCGCGCCGACTTGCGCGTCTGCGATCACATAGGGGCCGGAGCCGACGGGTTTGGCGAGCGTCGCTTCGGAAAAGCGTTCGACGTCGGTCGCGTGTTTGGGCAGCACCGGCATGATCGCTAGAATGAGCGGCAGCTCCCGGTCGCCGACGCCTGAGAGGTCGTAATGGACGGTATGCGCGTCCGGCGCGTCGATCGATTTGACCAGCCCATAGGCGATTCGCTGCTGCGGCCGGCCCTTGGTCTTTAAGAGATCGAACGAGAACAGCACGTCTTCGGCGGTGATCGGCTTGCCGTCGGAAAAGCGCGCGCGCGTGTCGAGATGGAAGGTCACTTGCGAACGCGCCCGATCGACGTCGACCGACTGCGCGATCAGGCCATAGAGGGTGAAGGGTTCGTCTTGCGAGCGGGCCATCAGGCCTTGAAAAACATTCCCGACAAGCCCCTGCGCCGCGGTTCCCGATTTGAGATTGAACGGGTTGAGGCTGTCGAAGGTGCCGGCGAGGCCTACGCGAAGTTTGCCGCCCTTCTTCGCGCCCGGATCGGCGTATGGGAAGTGATGGAAATCGCTCGGCAAAGCGGGCGCGCCATGCATGGCGATCCCATGCGTCGGACAGGGCGCTTCGGCCGCCCGCGGGGTCGGCGCGGCGCCCCAAGCGGGCGCGGAGATAAGGAGCGAGAGGGCGAAGGCGAGCGCGCGGCGCCCCCGCATTCGCTGTTCGCCGCCGCCGCTGGCGGGGCGTCTTGCAGGAATCGGGTCAATCTTCATCGGCGGACCATAATCCAACGTCCCGTCGCAAGAAGCGAGTCGCGCTTAAGTTTTCGGCCATTTTTTTGCGAATGTTGTGGGCAAAAAGCGCCCACGCCAAGCATTGAGCGCTCTGTCCGGCTGGAATTTACTGCCGCGACCATGTAAGAGCGGTGCCGTCGCCTCGTCGGCGTCTCGCGATCGCGCTGGAACACGGGCTGGTCAAGTTCCATGGCGCTGTGGCGCGAAGGCGGCTCCCGTTATGACGCGATCTCGAAACTATCCGGAGCCGGAGAGCGCCGGCCAGCAGGACAATCGAAAGGAACTTCCGATGTCGACCCATATCTCGCGTTCTTGCGCGATCGCCCTTGCGGGAGCGTTGCTGTTCGTCGGCGGCGGCGCATTCGCTCAGCAGGCGCCCGCGGCCGGCGCAGCGCAGCAGCAACAGCAGCCTCAGGGGCCGATTGCCGCCGAACTCGTCGCGGTCCAGCCGGACTGGACCAAGGTCTGCGGCACTGATCCGCAGACCAAAAAGGAAATGTGCTACACGACGCGCGACTTCGGCGTGTCGGCGAAGGAGGGCGAGGCCCCCCAGCCGCTGCTCGCGCTCGCGATCTACGATCCCAAGGGCGACGATCAGAAGATCATCCGTCTACTGCTGCCACCGGGCCTCATGTTGAAACCCGGCTTCCGCTTTTCGATCGATAAGGGAGCGCCGGAAAGCGGCGCGTTCGAAATCTGCTTCCCGAATGGCTGCTTCGCCGAGGCGAAGGTCAAGAAGGCGGTCGTCGATGGCATGAAGAAGGCCGAAAAGATGACCGTGGTGGTTAAGAATCAGGCGAACGGCGAGGTCACCTTCTATCTGCCGCTCGCCAATTTCGGCAAAGCCTTCGACGGCCCCGCCGTCGACCCGAAGGTCCTCGAAGAGCAGCAAAAGAAGCTGCAGGAAGAGCTGCAGAAAAAGGCCGAGGAAGAGCGCAAGAAGCTCGAGGCCCAGAAGGGCGCCGCCACGTCGCCCGCGCCGGCCGCTTCCAAGAAGTAAGGGTTGTAAGAACCCCGAGAGCAAGACCCGCGCGGGACACTGTCCCCGCGGGTTTTTTTATGGCCACGGACACGCGCGCGAATTGCGCGTGGAGCGGCGTCGCGCTTCCGCCCACGTCTTTTCCGGGGAGGTTCGCCGAGTCGCGCACAACGGCAGCGTCACTTTGACGCGCGGCGATTAGCCAGTCTATATAGGCCGTCGGGCCATATCGATCGCAACCACCGGCGAGGTCAAAGCACGCATGTCTATCGCCATCGCTATGGTCCTGGTCGTCGTGGGTTCGATCCTGTTTCACGTGTTGAGTCCCTGGCGGGCGACGCCGATCGCGTCGAACTGGGGTTTCATCGACGACACGATGGGGCTGACCTTCCTTGTCACGGGGGCCGGATTCGTCGCGGTCATCCTGTTCATGGCGTATTGCCTCTATCGCTTTCGCCATGTGCCCGGCCGGCGCGCCGCCTATGAGCCGGAGAATCAGAAGCTCGAAGCCTGGCTAGGAATCGTCACGACGATCGCCGTCATCATTCTCCTCGCGCCCGGCCTGCTCGTCTGGGGCCAGTTCATCACCGTGCCTAAGGAAGCGATGGTGATCGAAGCGGTGGGCGTCCAGTGGAGCTGGAGTTTCCGCCTGCCGGGCGCCGACAATCAGCTCGGCTCGAGCGATGTGCGCTACATCGACACCACCAATTCCATGGGTTTGAGCCCGGCCGATCCGAAGGGGCAGGATGATCTGCTGATCGCCAGCAGCGAATTGCACCTGCCGATCGGCAAGCCGGTCAAGGTCCTGCTGCGCTCGATCGACGTCCTACATGACTTCTATGTCCCCGAGATCAGGGCGAAGATGGACCTCGTGCCGGGCGTCGTCACATATTTTTGGTTTACGCCGACCAAGATCGGCGAATATGAGATACTCTGCGCCGCCTATTGCGGCACAGGGCATCCGCAGATGCGCGGCAAGATGGTCATAGAGTCGGAGGCCGACTTCGAGACCTGGCGCACGGCGCAGCAGACGTTCGAGCAGTCGCGCAAGAGCGACGCGAGCCGAGACAAGCGGGCCTCTGCTCAATGACGCTCACTGATGCGAGTCGCGCTGCTTTGACATTCATCGCCGCTGACAGAGCGCCGCCGCGACGGGGCTCGATCAATCGCCGGAAGCGCGACAGGGGCGAAGGGAGGATCGTTCCATGACCGACGCCAGCGTACCCCAGAACGTCGCGCCGCCGCCGGCGGAGGTGCCGGACGTCGACCTCTATCACGCGCACAGCTGGATCACGAAGTATGTGTTCAGCCAGGACGCCAAGGTCATCGCCATTCAATACGCCGGCACGGCCATCACCGTCGGCATTTTGGCCCTGGTGCTGTCATGGGTGATTCGCCTGCAGCTCGCCTTTCCGGGGGCGATCCCTTTCATTGACGCCAATGTCTATTACCAGTCCGTGACCATGCATGGCATGATCATGGTCGTGTATATGCTCACCGCCATCTTTCTCGGCGGCTTCGGCAATTATCTCATTCCGCTGATGGTGGGCGCGAGGGACATGGTGTTCCCTTACGTCAATATGCTCAGCTACTGGGTCTATCTGATCGCGACCCTGGTTCTCGTCTCGAGCTATTTCTTCCCTGGGGGGCCGACCGGCGCCGGCTGGACCCTTTATCCGCCGCAATCGATCCTGACAGGCACGCCGGGCCACGAATACGGCATCATCCTGATGCTCGTTTCACTGATCCTCTTCATCGTCGGCTTCACGATGGGCGGATTGAATTACGTTGTGACGGTGCTGCAGGCGCGCACCCGCGGCATGACGCTGATGCGCATGCCGCTGACGGTTTGGGGGATTTTCGCCGCCGCCGTGATGGCGCTTCTCGCCTTCCCTGGCCTCTTCGTCGCCTGCCTCATGCTGCTCCTCGACCGCACGCTCGGCACGAGCTTCTTCATGCCGTCGCTCGTCGAACTCGGCGAGCGCAAGGACTATGTCGGCGGCAGCCCGATCCTGTTCCAGCACCTGTTCTGGTTCTTCGGTCATCCGGAGGTCTATATCGTCGCGCTGCCGGCCTTCGGCATCGTTTCCGATCTGATCAGCGTGCATGCGCGCAAGAACATCTTTGGCTACAAAATGATGGTCTGGGCCATCATCGCCATTGGCGTGCTCAGCATGGTGGTCTGGGGCCACCACATGTATATCAGCGGCATGGACCCGTGGTTCGGGTTCTTCTTCGCGGTGACGACGCTCGCGATCGCGGTGCCGACGGCGTTGAAGGTGTATAATTGGGTGCTGACCCTCTGGCACGCCGACATCCACTTCACGACGCCGATGCTGTTCGCGCTGGGGTTCCTTGTCACCTTCGTCAATGGCGGCATCACCGGCCTCTATCTCGGCAATGTCATCGTCGACGTGCCGCTGTCGGCGACGCTGTTCGTCGTCGCCCATTTCCACATGGTGATGGGCATCGCGCCGGTGCTCGTCATCTTTGGCGCCATCTATCATTGGTATCCGAAGATCACCGGCCGCATGATGGATGAGCGGCTCGGCAAGATTCACTTCTGGATCACCTTCCTTGGCGCCTATGCGATCTTCTTCCCCATGCACTATCTCGGCGTGCTCGGGATGCCGCGGCGCTTCTACGAGATGGGCGAAACCGCCTTCGTTCCCGCGTCGGCCGCCACGCTCAACATTGTGATCACGGTCATCGCGTTGGCGGTCGGTTTCGCGCAATCGATCTTCTTCTACAATCTGTTCAAGAGCCTGAAATATGGCGCGCCGGCCGGCGGCAATCCGTGGCGCGCCGCTTCGCTCGAATGGCAGACTCCCGAAACGCCGCCGGGCCACGGCAATTGGGGTCAGCAGCTCCCGGTCGTTTATCGTTGGCCTTACGCCTATAGCGTGCCCGGCGCTCCGGAGGACTATCTGCCGCAGAACGCGCCGCCGATGAGAGGAGAGCATTCGCCATGAGCGTCATGGGGCTCTTCTTCGTCTTTATCGCCACTGTTGCGGTCATATGGTTGGTGCGCCAGGGGGTGCTGGAGTCGCCCTGGCTCGAGGAAGGCGAGGTTGCGCATTATCGTCGCGCCGGCGGCGCCGCCGAGCCGCCGACGGCCGGGAGAGTCGGGCTAGCGGTCTTTCTCGCCGTCGCCGGCTGTCTGTTCTCTCTGCTCGCCGCCGCTTTTTTCATGCGCGGCGACGCGCCCGACTGGCAGATGCCGCCGATCCCCGGCGTTCTCTGGGTCAACACTTTTCTACTGGCCGCCAGCAGCGTCGCCCTGCAGATCGCGGTCTTTGCCGCTCGACGCGCTGACGCCGAGCGGGTCAAGACGGCGCTGCTTGTCGGAGCGGTAACGGCGGCTCTTTTCCTGATCGGCCAGATCTGGGCGTGGCGCGAACTTCTCGAGCTGCGATTCTTCGCCTCGAGCAACGCCGCCAACGCCTTCTTCTATCTGCTGACGGGCGTGCATGCGCTGCATCTCATTGGCGGTCTGGTGGCGCTTGCGCGGACGACAGACAAGGTGCGCGGCGCCGAGCGAATTACCAAGGAACTGACGACGAGCGTCGAGCTCTGCGCCATCTACTGGCATTTTCTGCTGTTCGTCTGGTTGCTGATGTTCGCCATGCTCATCGGCTGGGCCGATGGTTTCGGCGCCATCTGCCGGCGTCTGCTTTCGTAAAGGGAACGCGCTATGACGGCGGAGCCTGTCACGACTGAACATGTAACGACTGAGTCCACGCTGCGAAGCAGCCTGCATGGCATGGTCGCTGACTGGTCCTCGGATCAGCGCTCTTTCAAGAGCGCGTCCTGGGGCAAGGCGATGATGTGGATTTTCCTCGTCAGCGACACCTTCGTCTTCAGCTGCTTTCTGATTTCCTACATGACGGTGCGCATGTCCACGACGGTGGAATGGCCGCACCCGAGCGAAATCTTCGCGCTCGAGATCGGCGGCAAGAAGATCCCGCTCATCCTCATCGCCATCATGACGTTCGATCTCATCACGAGTTCGGGCACCATGGCGATGGCGGTCAACTTCGCCTATGCGCGCGAGCGCAGGAAGGCGGCGATTTTGATGCTGGTGACGGCGTTCTTTGGCGCCGCCTTCGTCGGCATGCAGGCCTTCGAATGGACCAAGCTCATTCACGAAGGCGTGCGGCCGTGGGGCAATCCCTTCGGCGCGGCGCAGTTCGGCTCGAGCTTCTTCATGATCACCGGCTTTCACGGCTTCCACGTGTCGATCGGCGTGATTTTCCTGCTCATCGTGGCGCGCGCCGTCTGGCGCGGAGATTATGACGTCGGACGGCGCGGCTTTTTCACGAGTCGCAAGGGCCGATACGAGATCGTCGAGATCATGGGCCTATACTGGCACTTCGTGGATCTTGTGTGGGTCTTCATCTTCGCATTCTTCTATCTGTGGTGACGTCTCCGACAGGGGGAAATGATGACGGTGACGACGGACGATACGACCCATAGCCATGTTCAAGTCGCGCAAGCGGCGCAGCCTGCGGCGCAGGCGCATGGCCAGCAGCATCCGATCAAGCTCTATCTTTTGGTGTGGGGACTGCTCTTCGTTCTGAGCGCCTGCTCCTATCTCGTCGATTATTTCGACTTTCAGGGCTATTTGCGCTGGTTCCTGATCATCGTGTTCATGCTGCTGAAAGCCGGGCTCATCGTCGCCGTCTTCATGCACATGGCGTGGGAGCGGCTGGCGCTGGTCGTCGCCATTCTGCTGCCGCCGCTGGCGGTGCTGGTTCTGATGGCGATGATGGCGTGGGAAGGCGACTACACCAATTATCTTCGCGTGATCTTTTTTGGCGCGTGACGCGGGCTCGCCCGCTCCGCCTGAATGAATCGCGCTGATCTCGGGCCGTCGGAGAATGGCAAATGCGAGAGCACGATCAGCGCGTAGCCAATAAGGCGATCCTCATCGTCCTTTCGGCGCTCTGCCTCGTCATGATCATTTTTCTCGGCGCCTGGACGCTCGTCGCGCATCTGCAATAGCGCGGGGGCTATTCCTCGAGCGCTCCCTCCTCATTGACCGCATGCGCCAGGCCGGCCGTCGTCACGAGCCCCGCGACGCTGACGACGACCATGAGGGCGACGACGCCCGTGAGTCCCCAGCCGGCCTGCAGTTGCGGCACCACGAAGGTGCCGAAAGTCGCGCCGACCTTGGCGCTCGCCGCCGCGAAGCCGCTCGCCGAGGCGCGAATGGTCGTCGGAAAAAGCGTCGGCGCGAGGGTGAACGTCGTGGCGTTGGGTCCGGCGTTCATCGCGAAATTGAACAGCATGAAGCCGCCAATGACGAAGGCGAGATGCGCATTCGCGCCATTGTCCGACATCGCGGCGAAGAGCAACAGCAGCATGCCAAGCCCCATGCCGCTGAATCCTGCGACCTGCATCGTGATTCGGCCAAAACGCGGAACGGCCCAGAGGCTCGCCACAAAGCCGATGATGAGAAAAGCGTCGACGATGGCGCTGCCTTCCGCGTCGGCGAAGTCGGCCGCGATCGAGCCCGCGTCGGCGGCGCCAAGATGCATGGCGCCGAGAATGACCGGCGTGAACAGGCCAACGCCGTAGGTGGCGACGTCCATCAGCATCCATGGGAGAGAGACGAGCATCGTGCGGGCGCGATAGGCCTTGCGGAACAGCGTCGAATAGCCGACGTCCTGCGCATTGGGCGCGGAAGCCCGCTTGGACGTTGCAAGGGCGACTGCTTCCGCGCCAAGGTTCTCGGGCCTCTCGCCGAACTCGACCGATAATGTCTTGAGCAGCGCCATCGCTTCGCCGATGCGTCCCTTCGTGACCAGCCAGCGCACGCTTTCCGGCGCCCATAGGCGCGCAGATAAGAAAAGCAACGCAATCATGCCGCTGGCGCCGAACAGCAGCCGCCAGTCTTCTGTTGACGGTCGCAGCTTCAATAAAGCGAGGCCGGCGAGAGCCGCCGCCGCCATGCCAACCGATTGCAGGGCGATCGTCGCGACGGTCATTCGATTGCGCGTCGCGCGCGGCATGAGTTCCGACACATAGGCGCCGCTCGTCGGAAAATCGATGCCGACGCCAACGCCAAGCAGGAACTGCGAGAGCAGGATGAAGCGCGCGTTCGGCGCGACCGCGCCGATAAAGCACGCGAGGGCGATGATCGCCATGTCGGCGATGAAGACGCGCTTGCGGCCGAATCTGTCCGCGCCGATGCCGCCGAGAGCGGACCCCGCGACCGCGCCGAGCACCAGCGCCGATCCAATCAGGCCGACGAAAAGCGGGCTGATCGGAAAGTCGCGCTTGAGCAGCGGCAGCGCGACGCCCAATCCGGATACCGAGAAGCCGTCCAGAAAGGCGCCGCCGCTCG
The DNA here is from genome assembly GCF_000372845.1 of Methylocystis rosea SV97. GTDB lineage: Bacteria > Pseudomonadota > Alphaproteobacteria > Rhizobiales > Beijerinckiaceae > Methylocystis > Methylocystis rosea. The sequence goes on along the minus strand of NZ_KB889963.1, from coordinate 443,884 downwards.
CTGCCAGCCAATAGGCGTAATGACGCCATGTCATCGGCGCCTCGTCGAGCGCCGAAAAAATTGAGGTGGCGTGCGCCGGCGACGCCATCACCGAGCCTTGCTCCGTTCCTCTTCGTTCTTTGCCTGTTGATAAAGCTTGCGGATGTCTTCGATGTCGACGGAGGGCTTCGGCAGCTTCAGATTAAGATCGTCGAGCGTATCGGCGATGATGTTGGAAACCGCCAGATTGCGAAACCATTTGTGATTTGCCGGGATGACGAACCAGGGCGCTTGTTCGGTCGAGCAACGCGACAGGGCCGCCTCGAAGGCCTTGATGTAGTCGTCCCATTTTTCGCGCTCGGAATAGTCGCTGGCGCTGATCTTCCATTGGTTCGCCGGATCGTCGAGCCGCGCCTTGAAACGCTTGAGCTGTTCTTCTTTGGAGATGTAGAGAAAGAATTTCAGAATGGTCGTCTTGTTCTCGACGGCGAGGAGCTTTTCCCATTCGTTGATGAAGTCGTAGCGCGGCTTCCACACTTCTTTTGGCGCGAGCTTGTGCACGCGTACGACGAGCACGTCTTCGTAATGCGAGCGATTGAAGATCGAAACGTAGCCGCGCTGCGGCGCATGCGGATGGACGCGCCACAGAAAGTCGTGCGCCTGTTCTTCGGGAGTCGGCTGCTTGAACCCGGTCACCTGCACGCCCTGCGGGTCCATGGCGCTGATGACATGCCAGCAGGTGCCGTCCTTGCCGGCGCTGTCGATGCCCTGCAAGACGATCAGCAGAGAATGCGTGCGGTCGGCGTAAAGTTTGCGCTGCAGCTCGGTGATGCGCGTGAGATTGCGCTGCAATTCCTGCGCCGTTTGGGCGTCATTGGCGAAGTCCCCATGAAAACCCGGATCGAGCGATCCGAGATCGACGTGCGAACCGGGCTCGACGCGGAACCTTTTGACGAATTTCATGTGCTCCGCCTCCTTCGACCTGTCGCTCTTGTTCAACGGGCGAGAGCGACGTGGCTCGCAGTCAGGTTCTTGTCGCGCCGCCCAGCCAGACGCCAGTAGATAAACTTCACAATCTCGGCCACGACGACCCAGAGCAGACAGTAAAGCCACACGCCGACGATCGCCGCGCCGGGAACGGGGTCGACGCCGACTCCGTAAAGGCAGAGCAACACGGCGACGACCTGCGTCGCCGCGATCGCCCAGAAAAGTCTGGCGCTGGGATAAGGCGGCGCAAAAATCGCTTTTTTGGTGCGCACGCTGAAGAGCAGCAGATGGCCGCCGACGGCGAGCTGCAGAAACAGCAGAGTCTGGAGCTGGCCGGGATCAATCGGGATCATCGCCTGCAGCGACTCGTCGAGCGTCCAGCGCATGCCGATCAACAAAAACCCGAAAGTCTCGGCGACCGCGATCAGTCCCATCAGCGAAGCGAAAATGAAGATGCGGTGCATGTCCCATCTCACCGGCTGCGGCGCGACGGGGACATTGTCGTAGGCGATCGTCATGATCGGGATGTCGTCGAGGAGCGCGAGCGCGACGATCATGATGGCGGTGAGGGGCTGAAAGTCGAAAAACACGATCGACGCGACGACGACGATCATGATGTCGAGCGTCATCGCGATCCGATAGTAAATGTAGCTTTCGATGCGCTGAAAAATCTGTCGCGATACGCGGATCGCGTTGATAATGGTCGAAAGCCCCGGCGCCGTGAGGATCAACGCGGCGGCGCTTCGCGCCGCATCGGTCGCGCCGCTGACGGCGATGCCGCAATCGGCTTGTTTGAGCGCAGGCGCGTCATTCACGCCGTCGCCGGTCATCGCGACGATATGGCCGACCGACTGAAGCGCCTTGACGATCTCATATTTGTGTTCCGGGAACACTCTGCCGAATCCATCGGCCCGCTCCACCGCGTCAACGACGCTGCGCGGCAGAGCGCTCGCCTTGACGTCGCCTTTGAAGACATCGCTCGCGACGAGAAGATGCGAACCCATGCCAAGCTGGGCGGCGATCTCATCGCCGATGGCGACGTCATCGCCGGTCACCATCTTGACTTCCAGGCCGAGCCCGCGCGCCTCCGCGATTGTCGCCTTGGCGTCGGCGCGCGGCGGGTCCATCAGCGAGATGAGTCCAACCAGTTGCCACCGTGCGCCATCTTCCGACATGGCGACGCCCAGCGCGCGCTGGCCTTTGACGGCGAGCGCCGCCACCTCGTTCTGATAGCGCTGCAGAGTCTGCGAGTCGGGCCGCACCAGCGCGGATATCGCCTGAGGCGCGCCCTTGGCGTAATGTCGAACGCCGCCAGAGGCGTCGGCGACTGTCGAGATGGTGCGTTTGCTGACGGGATCGAACGGCGTGAACGCCTTCTGCTTGAAACTGTCGAGCGCATCATGCGCCGGCAGCGCCGCCATCACGGCGAGGTCGATCGCGTCTTCGCTGCTTTTTTGGGTCGCCAGCGCAGCGAAGAGCAACACGTCGTCGCTCTTGAAAGCGCCATAGGAAATGGCGCTTTGCACCGTGAGCTTGTTCATCGTCAGCGTGCCGGTCTTGTCGCTGCACAGCACGTCGACTCCGGCAAGCTCCTCGATTGCGTTCAGACGCGAAACAATGGCCTTCTGCAAGGAAAGCGTATAGGCGCCGATCGCCATCGTCACCGACATGACCGCCGGCAGCGCGACGGGGATCGATGCGATCAGCAGCACCAGCACATATTGGGCGATGGAGCCGACGCGATCCCAGCTCCAGTCGTCCGGCGCGATGACTTCCCGATAGAGCTGCGCGCCGACGAGGATCAGCGCCAGAAAAAATGCAAGCACGAGGAGAAAATCGCCAACCTCGGTCACCGCGCGCTGCGAATGCGAAACGGCGCCGGCGGCGCCGACCAGCTTCGCAGTGCGGCCGAAGAAGGTGCGGCCGCCCGTCGCCGTGACCACGCCAGTCATGGCGCCTTGTTTGGCGATTGCGCCCGCATAGGCGTCGTCGCCGATTTTCTTTGAGACGGGCAGCGATTCGCCGGTGAGCGCCGCCTGATCGCAACTCAAATAATCGCCTTCAATGAGCAGGAGATCGGCGGGGATGATCTGGCCCGCGGCGACGCTGACAATATCGCCCGGCGTCAGTTCGGCGGCGGGGATCGTCGTCCAGGCGCCGTCGCGCATCACGCGCGCGCGGGGCGCGAGGTTTTTCTTTAGGGCCGCGAGCGCGTTCGCCGCCTTGTTATCCTGCCAGAAGCCGACCACGGCGTTATAGAGAAGCAGACCCGCGACGACGCCGAAATCCGGCCAATCCCGCCGCACGGCGGAGATGACGGCGGCGGCTTCAATAAGGAACGGCAGCGGCCCCCAGAAATAGTTCAGCAGACGGCGCCACTTGCTTTCCGTCTTGTCCTCTAGCGCGTTTGGGCCGTATTCCGCGAGCCGCCGCGCCGCTTCGGCGGTAGTGAGGCCGCTCTCTGTCGTCTTCAGCGTCTCAAGTCGCTGCGAGATTTTGACCTGCGCCGGATCGAGGGAAAGCGCTGGCGAAGATTGGCCCGCCGGCGGTTTCGCGCTGACGTCCGGCATGCTTGCTCTCCCCATCACATAGCTAAAAAATATCCGAACCGAATCTTACGGCGTGATCCGAGTCACGCCAATAGATTCGCTCAAAAAGGCAAGCGCGAGTCTAAATTAACCGTGCACAGTCTATTCGGCGGCTGGGCACGCGGCGCCGTCGTTCGACGCGCCTATGGCGTTGTCCTTGACGATCTTGTCGGCGCGCGCCTTCGCATCTGCGAGATCCTTGTCATAGACGTCGGTCAGATATTCATTCGTCGTCGTCTTGACGATCGAGTGATTGGGCGATTGCAGCGGGCCGGACACATTAATCGAGGCGACCGTCGACAGGCCGGGACGCAAGGGTTGCTTCTCGAGTTCGTCCGCCCGCAAGGAGATACGCACCGGAATGCGCTGAACGATGCGAATGAAGTTGCCAGTCGCGTTATCTGAGGGCAGAGCCGCGAAAACGGCGCCGGAGCCCGGAACAAGTCCCGCAACTTCGCCATGGTAGATCTGTTCCGATCCATAGAGATCGACCTTGATGATCGCCGCCTGCCCGGGACGAACCCGAGCCATCCTGTTTTCCCACAAATTCGCTTCGACCCAGAGATGGTCGAGCGGCACGATGTTGAGAATGGCGTCGCCGGGGCGCACCCGCTTGCCGACCTGAACGCTGCGTTTGGCGACATAGCCGGTCGCTGGCGCCCGGATGTTCTGGCGCACGAACTCGACGTAAGCGTCATTGTATCGCGCCTTGGCGGCCTCGATGTCGGGATGGTTCATCCGCGTCACGCCGACGACGCGCGCCTCGACCGACTGATATTCCGCCTGCGCTTCTCGCAGATCGGCTTCCAGCGCGGCGAGCTGGTCCTCGGTATTCTGCAGCACCTGTCGCGAAGCGGCGCCGCTCAGCGTCGCCTCGCGGTATCTTGCGAGATCGTGGCGCGTTCTGTCGCGAAGCGCGGCGCGGGAAATGACCTTCTGGCAGACCTGGCGGCGCTGCGCGTAAAGCGCGCCGACGGAACGAACCGCGCGGCCGAGTTCGGCCTCCGCCTGCGCGAGCGCCGCTCTTGCGCGTTGGCCGTCGAGGCGAACGAGCACGTCGCCTTTCTTGACGAGCTGCGTTTCTTCCGCGAGCACGGCGGCCACGACTCCCGTCGCGTCCGCCTGAACCGGGATGATGTTGCCGGTGATGAAGGCGTTGTCCGTCGTCACCCAGTCGCGGTCGTAAAAATACCATCGCGAGAAAGCGATCAGCGCGCCGACAAGTACCGCCGCAATGACGATCTTGAGCAGAAATTCTCTGCGGGAGCGGATGCTTTTGCGGGACAGCGCCATTGAGGGGTTCGCGTTCTTCTGAAAGGACGTGGCGCGTTCAGCCGCCGCCAAGGGACTGGATCGTCTCGACGGCCGGCGTCAAAGGGTCGGTTTCGGGCGCCGGCTTCGGCGCGGCCAGCGGCGGACCATCGGCATAGCCGCCGCCCAGCGCCTGATACAAGTCGACGGCGGCGATCAGCCTGTCGCCTTCAAGCGCGCGCTGCGCGAAGCCGGACTCGAGAAGATCAACGCGCTCGGCGACGGTTTCGCGGCGATCCTTCATGCCGTCGCGCAGCCGCGATTGCGCGAGGTCATATTGCACACGCGCCGCGCGCAGGTAACGGCTTTGCGCCTCATATTCGGCGCGCGCGCGCTTGAGATTGGCGATGGCGTCGGCGACCTGCTGCGCCGCTTGCAGCAGCGTCTCATTATATGAGTCGACCGCCTGATCATAATCGGCGCGCTGAAACTCCAGATTGCCGCTGAGGCGGCCGCCCTGAAAAAGGGGCAGGCGCAGTACGGGCGAGATCGCGTAGCCGATCGCCGAGGGCGTGAAGAGATAGCCCGCGAGTTTGCTGATCTTCGTCGAGGTCACCGAGCCTTCGAAGCCGCCGGCGATCGCAAGATCGATCGAGGGAAGAAACATCGTTTTGGCGACGTGAACCCGGGCCGCCGCCGCCTCGGCGCGGCGCAGCGCAGCGGCGAGATCCGGACGATGCGCGAGCAGTTCAAGCGGCAGGCTTCGTGGCAGCGGCGGCGACGCGGGCGCTGGCGCGTTCCGGCCGGCGTAAAGGTCGCGCGCCGCGTCGGGTCCTTCGCCCATGAGCCGAGCGAGCGCATCCTTCTGCAGCGTCACCAGCGCCTGCGCCGCCGCTTCGCGCCGGACGGCGTTTTCGAATTCGGCGCGGGCGATCTGCACCCCGTCCAAGGAGTCGAGTCCGGTGCGATAGCGGGTTTCAGCAAGCGCAACCAAATCTCGGCGCAGACGCGTCAAAGCTCTCGCGACCTCGAGCTGGCGCGCCGCGGCGTAGCCGCGCAGATAGGCGCGCGCGACCGAGGCGGTCAGCAGCAGGCGCGCCTGCTCCAATTCGGCCTCCTGCGCCGCGGACTCGCCGATCGCCGAGTCGAGCAGAGCCCGGTTTTTCTGCCAGAAATCCAGCTCCCAGGTCAGCGCAAGCGGATTGATAAAGGCCATGGTCTTCTGCAATCCGCCCTGCGCCGGATTGTAGGAAGCCACAACGCCATGCAGCGGGTTGCGCGACTGCCGCATGCCGAAGGTCGCCTGGACTTCCGGCAGGAGCCTCGCGCCGGCGACCTGCACGATGGCGTCCGCGCCGCGGAGAGTGTCTTCCGCTTTCTTGAGGCTTTGATTGTCGCGCAACGCCTTGTCGATGACGCCGTCAAGCTCCGCGCTGCGGAAGGCGCGCCACCATTTTTCACGGGGCCAGGCCGTCTCGCCCGAGGCGGCGTTCAGCCCGGATCTGGCCAGCGTGCGCTCCATGGCCGGCGCGCCGAGAAATTGAGCGCGCTCTACCGGCGTCGTGGGCGCGCAGCCGGCGAGAAAAAGCGCGACCGGGGCTCCGCAGCACATCCATCGCCGCCGTGTCCCGAGCCGAATCACGCCGATGCCCGAGGCGGCTATGGCTGCGCTGCGGCCAGGGCGCAGGCGGCAACGGCGGCGAGGCGCACGACGGGGTGCGGGTTCTTTAAGCAACAGGACACTCCTACCCTGCGCCGACGATCTTAAGAACGCGGCGGCGAGTTCGCAGGAGTCATCAGCCTTTCGGCGGTTATCGGGGGAACCCCATCCCCATCCGTTAAAACTTAGTTTACGACTTAGCTACCGGTCAATAAGTCCAGAGGGCGACCTCGCGGGCTATCCCCAGAGCTCCCGCGCCGGCGGCATGAGAGTCGATCCCTCGTAGCACAGCCCAGGAACGCGGTCGCGGGCCAGAAGCAGAGGCCCGTCGAGGTCGACGAAGGAGGCCATCTGCCCCACCAGGACGGCCGGCGCCATCGCGAGAGACGAGCCCACCATGCAGCCGGCCATGATGGAAAAGCCCATCTCCTGCGCCGCGCGCGCCAATGCCAGCGCTTCGGTCAGGCCGCCAGTTTTGTCGAGCTTGACGTTGATCGCATCGTAGCGGCCCTTGAGCGGCGCGAGCGACGCGCGGTCATGCACGCTTTCGTCGGCGCAGATCGGCACGGGTCGAGGCATGGTCGCGAGAATGTCGTCCCTGCCCGCCGGCAGAGGCTGCTCAATGAGCGAGACGCCGTAATCGGCGCAGGCGGCGAGCTGGCGGGGAAGGGTTTCCGCCGCCCATGATTCGTTGGCGTCCACGATCAGGGTTGAGTTGGGAGCGCCTGCGCACACTGCGGCGAGGCGCGCTTCGTCGCCTTCGCCGGCGAGCTTGATCTTCAAGAGCGGCCGGTCGGCAGCCCTTTCCGCCGCGGCGCGCATTTGATCGGGCGCGCCGACCGAGATCGTGAAGGCCGTCACAAGCGGCGAGAGCGCCTCGAAGCCTGCCGAGATATGGGCCGGAACGCCCGAAAGCTTGGCTTCAAGATCCCAGAGGGCGCAATCGAGCGCGTTGCGCGCCGCCCCCGCCGGCAGCAGGCGCTGCAGGGCGGCGCGATCGGCGCCGGCTTCAAGAGCGTCGCGCGCGCCTTCAATTGTGGCGACAACGCTTTCGGCGCTTTCGCCATAACGGGCATAGGGCACGCATTCGCCCCGTCCGACGCCGCCGCCTTGAACCAAGGTCGCGGTCACGACCACGGCTTCGGTCTTGGCGCCCCGCGAAATCACAAAGCTGCCGGCGATCGGGTAACTCTGTATGGCTACAGATAGTTTTCGCTTCAAATCTCTCTCCGGCGCCCGCGTCGCGCGGCCGCGATGGCGCAGTGATGTGCGCCGACGCGCTTGCTGACGTCAATTCACGAAGTTATGACGTTTTTGCAAGAGGCGGCTTTGCAGAGGCGGCTTTGGAACAGGCGGCTTTACAAGCGGCGGCGCGCCGACCGGCGTCAGCGGCGCGCCACAATCTTCGGATAGGATGACGCGATCAATGAGCCGATCACTGACTCTAGCGCGGAACGAAGCCCGATGACCGTCGCGGCGATGCAGCGTCCGCCCAAGGTCGCGCGCCAATCCGCCGCGCAGGGCGTGCGCCTTGCGCTTTCGGGCGACTGGACGCTCATCGCCTCTCAGCGCCTGGAGGAGGAGGGGCGTCGAATTGTCGAGGAAGCGCGTCTCGACCGTACGATCGCCATCGATCTTTCGCAAGTCTCGCAACTCGACACGGCCGGCGCCTGGCTGATCAATCGCGCGCGGCATGATCTCGCGCGCCGCGACGTCGCGGTCACGCTCGAACATGTGCGGCCTGAATATTCGACGCTGCTCGATGAAACGCGTTACCGCGACTTTGCTGCGCCCTCGCGGCCGCGGTTCAATGTCTTCTTCGTTCTGCTCGCGGATTTCGGCGAATCCATCGTGGATGCGCTTCGCGAATTTTACCGCGGCGTCGGCTTTCTCGGCGAATTCGTCTCCTCGATGATCTATGTGGCCGCCAATCCGCGGCGGTTCAGGCTCACTTCGCTCGTCGCGCAAATCGAGCTGGTCGGCTTTCGCAGCGTCCCGATCATCGTGTTGATCAACATTCTGGTCGGCGGCATCGTCGCGCAACAGGGCATCTTTCAATTGCTCAAGTTCGGCGCGTCCAGCTACACGGTCAGCCTGATCGGCATTCTTGTCTTGCGCGAGCTCGGCGTGCTGCTCACCTCGATCATGATCGCCGGCCGTTCAGGCTCGGCGATCACCGCCGAACTCGGCTCGATGAAAATGCGCGAGGAGGTCGACGCGCTGCTGGTGATGGGACTTTCGCCCTTCGAGGTGCTGATCGCGCCGCGCGTGCTCGGTCTGGTGATCTCCCTGCCGATTTTGACCTTCGTCGCCGACATGGCGGCGCTCTTTGGCGGCATGCTCGTGGCTTGGTGGTATGGGGGGATCAGCCCCGCGGCGTTCGCGTCATTGCTCAAAGAGGCGATCGCGTTGCATACGTTTCTTGTCGGCATCATCAAGGCGCCCTTTATGGCGCTGGTGATTGGCCTCATCGCGTCGATGGACGGGCTCGCGACGCAGGGCTCCGCCGAATCGCTCGGCCGACAGGTCACGTCCTCGGTCGTGAAATCAATCTTCATGGTCATTGTGATGGATGGGGTGTTCGCCGTATTTTTTGCGGCGATCGACTATTGAGCGCGGCGATGACCAACGCCTCGGCTCACGCCAACGACGCCGCTCAACCGCGTCCGAATCGCGACGTCATTATCAGCGTGCGCGATCTCGTGGTCGGCTTTGGCGACAAAACCATCGTCAAAGGGCTTAATCTCGACGTCTACCGCGGCGAGGTGCTCGGCGTCGTCGGCGGCTCCGGCCAAGGAAAATCGGTTCTCACCCGCACGATCCTTGGTCTCACGCCCAAGCGGAGCGGCTCCGTTCAGGTTTTTGGACAGAATCGTGACATGCTGCCGCCGCTTGAGCGGCGCGCGTTGGAACAGCGATGGGGCGTGCTGTTTCAGAACGGCGCGCTGTTTTCGGGCCTGACGGTGAAACAGAATATTCAGATGCCGATGCGCGAAACGCGCGACCTGTCGGAACGACTGATGGACGAGCTGGCTTTGCTGAAGCTCGAGCTCGTTGGCCTCAATCCCGACGCCGCGGACAAATTTCCGTCAGAATTGTCGGGCGGCATGGTGAAGCGCGCGGCCCTGGCGCGCGCCTTGGCGCTTGATCCCGAGCTTGTGTTCCTGGACGAACCGACATCGGGGCTCGATCCGATCAGCGCCGCCGAATTCGACGCGCTGATCGGCACGCTGCAGCAGACCCTCGGGCTGACCGTGTTTATGGTGACGCACGATCTCGACAGCCTGTATTCTATTTGCGACAGGGTGGCGGCGCTCGCTGAAGGTCGGGTCATCGCCGCAGGGCCGCTGGAAACCTTGCTCGCATCCGACCACCCGTGGCTGAAGGCCTATTTCCACGGCGTGCGCGGCGGCAGACTGACTGCGGCGCGCGTTGAGCAGAAGGACGAACAATGGAAACCCGCGCCAACTACGCCCTGATCGGCGCTTTCACGCTGGCGGTCGCCTTCGCCGCCTTTCTTTTCGTCTACTGGTTTTCCGGTCCGAGCCAGCTTGGCCGGCAGGATACATTCCAGATTGTGTTCACCGAGGTTTCAGGGCTGAGCCGCGGGTCCTCGGTGCTGTTCAATGGCGTGAAGGTCGGCGAGGTCACGCATCTTGGGATTTCCGAACAAGATCCGAGCAAGGTCGATGTGCTCGTCAGGATCGACAGCAGAACGCCGGTCAAGACCGACACGCGCGCGCGTCTCGAGACGCGGGGCTTTACGGGCGTTTCCGACGTCCTACTGGTCGGCGGCACGCCCGGCGCCCCGCCTCTGACGGCGCAAGTCGGCCAGAAGTATCCCCAAATTCAGGCCGAGCGCTCCGAAATCCAAAATTTGCTCGTCAATGTTCAGAGCCTGTCGAAAAAGGCCGCCGAAGTCCTCACGAAACTCGACAAGCTCATAGACGATAATGGTCCGGCCATCACCGCGACGCTTAAAAACGCTGCAACGGTCAGCAAGACTTTCGCCGATAACTCCGCTTCGATCACGACTTTCATCCACGACGCGACGGACGTCGCACGATCGCTTAAACCGGCGGCGGCGCGGCTCGATCAGCTGCTTGCGGCCGGCGAAAGGACGATCAAGGCGATTGATCCCAAGCAGATCAAGGCGATCGCCGGCAATATCGCCGGGGCCTCGGAACGCATCAATCGTTTCGCCGCGACGGGGCTGCGCGAATATGGACAGCTCGCTGTGGATGGTCGCAAGGCCGTCGACACATTCGATCGCACGCTGCATTCGGTTGAGAAAAACCCATCACAATTCATCTTCGGGCCGTCCCAGTCCGTGCCGGAGTATCAAGGGCGTTAAATCAATCCAAAGCGTGGCTTTGAGCCAATGCGCGGATCGGATAGAAGAACGACGCGCTCGACGGGGCGCGCGGGCGAAATGGGGCGACGGGTCGGCATGAAACTGAAGGCGTCCGCTTCGACGCAACGCAAGGTCGCGCAGGCGACGGTGATCGTGTCGGTCGCGTTTCTCGTGTCGGCCTGCGCCCAGGCGACGCGCGAGACGTTCGATCTGACGACCGAGACGGGCGCTTTGCGAAGCGTCGCTTTGCGCAGCGGCCCCGCGGTCTACGTGCCTGAACCCGCTGCGCTCGCGCCGACCTCCTCGGATCGGATTGTGGTTCGCGCCGGCGATGACAGCGTGGCCATTCTTCCCGGCGTGCAGTGGTCCGATCCGATGCCGCGTCTTTTCCAGCGCCGCTTGATTGAAGCGCTGCAGCAGTGCGGTCTTTCAGCCTCTTCCAACTTTGGCGCGCAAACAAAACTGCAGACGGACGTGCGGCGCTTCGAGATCGACCTCGCTCGTAATCTCGCCATCATTGAAGTTTCCGTCCAACTGGTCGACTCGGGCGGCGGCCGGGCGAAGGCGGCGCGGATCTTTGTCGAAGAGGCGCCGGCGCCGGAACACACCGGCTCGCCAGCGGCGCGGGCGCTCAGCGACGCCGCGGCGCGTATCGCGCTGCGCATCGGCCAATGGACGCGCGCCCGGTTATAGCAACGCTGGCAGGGCGCAACCGCTCAGTCCGGGATCGAACCTTCCCACAGCATGATGTTCAGGCACGCGAGAAACGCGCCGCTTTGGGACGCCGCTTTAGTCGCGCTCGACCAGTCTTCCGCCTCGTCTCGCGTTAAGACGCCCGCGGACAAGCAATTCTCCGTCACGCGCGTGAGGTCGAAGATGATCTCCGCCGCGTCGAGACTTCTGACGACGAGAGCATGCGCCCTGCAGCCGATGTTTTCGACGCCGCACTTTTGGAGCAGAACGCCGATCTCTCGGCCGATGTAAGGATTGGCGAAAGACTTCTCCCATAGTCGCGCCATCTTCGCCCCGGTTTCGAGTTTCCCGTTGTAGACGAAATATGTTCCCCAATCGGGCTCGGCCACGACGATTCTGCCACCCTTGCGCGTCACCCGGACCATTTCGCGCAGCGCCTCGATGGGAGCGCTGATGTGCTGCAAGGAGCGATCGATTCGAACGCCATCGAACACGCGATCGCCGAAGGGGAGGCCGCGGGAGTCGCCGCCGACGAAAAGCGCATTGGGAAGCCCCCGCGCCCGCTCTCGCGCCAAGCCAAGAAAGCCATGCGACGAATCGAGCCCGAATACGTCGGCGCGTGGGAAGCGCCGCGCGAGTCCGATGACGTCGAAGCCGACGCCGCAGGCGACATCCAATATCTTACTGTTTCCGGATATTTGCAGCGCGTCCCAAGTCTCCTGCTTGTAGCGCTTGAAAAAAGGCGTTTCGTTCATGAAATCGAGGCACCCGGTCAGCTCAGACCGTAGCGCGCCATCGGCGTTCCGGAACCCTAAAGCGATGTCCGTCATCTGCGCGTCTCTTTCGGCGGTTGCCGCTGAATTGCATCGAATGTGGCCTACGGTCGCGCGCGTCGGGAGGGGCTAGCGCCGCAAACGGACGGGTGCTAACTGAACGGCGACAATTTGGGCAGCGCTGGCGGAGCAACCGCACGACGCGCGGAAGAATAGCGGCCCGTGGCTTTCCTGCTTCAAGCACAGTCGGGAGCGCCGCGAAAGTCGAGCATGCATGAGGAAGAGACAGGCGTCATGGCGAAGATGAGCTTTGAGGATGCGGCGACCCGCTATGGCGCGGAACCGGGGGGCGGCGCGCCGACAAAGGTCAAGATCACCTTCGTCGATTCCCAGGGTCAAGCCCGATCCGTCGAGGGCGAGGTCGGTTCGACCGTGATGGAGACAGCCCGACGCAACGACATTCCCGAGATCGCCGCGGAATGCGGCGGCGCCTGCGCTTGCGCCACCTGTCACGTCTATGTTGATGAAAAATGGGCCGAAAAAACCGGCAAGGCGTCGCAGATGGAGGAGGACATGCTCGACTTCGCCTTTGACGTGAAGCCGAATTCGCGGCTGTGCTGCCAGATCACCGTAAGGCCGGAACTCGACGGGCTGGTCTTAACGACCCCCGCCCAGCAGGGCTGACGCGCAATTTTTCCAGACTACGCCCCAGCGGGTTTGAATCTCTCGACAAATGCGATAGACGAACCGGCAGGGCGAATTTGACGCCGGCCGCCGCGCAAGACGCGCCCGCAGCGCCGGCCGACGGCGCACACGCGACGCAAACGGCGTCTTCGATCTTCCGCGTTTGAGGAATTAGTCGGGAATTGGCGATGAACCAGCTTAAAGAAGCCGCGATCGAAACCGATGTGGTCATTGTCGGCGCCGGCCCAGCGGGTCTTTTTTCGGTATTCGAACTTGGCCTGTTGGATATCAAGGCGCATGTCATCGACATTCTTCCGCGCGCCGGCGGCCAGTGCTCGGAGCTCTATCCCGAAAAGCCGATCTATGACATTCCCGGCCTGCCGGTCTGCACCGGCCAGGAGCTGACGGACAATCTCCTGAAGCAGATCGAGCCGTTTCACCCGACCTTTCACTTCAACGAAATGGTCGAGACGCTCGTGTCGCTGGGAACGGCCGAAAAGCCGGAATTCCGCCTCAGCACCGACGCGGGAAAAATATTTCACGCCAAGGTCGTCTTCATCGCCGCCGGCGGGGGATCGTTCCAGCCCAAGAAGCCGCCGATCCCGAAGATCGAGTCCTATGAGGGGACGTCGGTGTTTTACGCCGTGCGCCGCATGGAGGACTTCCGCGACAAGAACGTCGTCATCGTCGGCGGCGGCGACTCGGCGCTCGACTGGACGCTCAATCTGCAGCCGGTGGCGAAAAGCATCACGCTCGTCCATCGTCGCGATCAGTTCCGCGCCGCGCCGCATTCCGTCTCGGCGATGCAGGAGCTCGTCGCGGCGGGCAAGATCGACTTCAAGCTCGGCCAGATCACCGCGGTCGAAGGCGAGGATGGCGAACTCGCGGGCGCGATCCTCAAGGGCAATGACGGCGTCGTAGAGAAGCTCGCCTGCGAGCGCCTGATGCCGTTCTTCGGCCTCACCATGAAGCTGGGCCCCGTCGCCGATTGGGGGCTTCAGCTCAATGAAAACCTCATTCCCGTCGACACCGAGAAATTCGAAACGAGTCACCCCGGCATTTTCGCCGTCGGCGACATCAACTCTTATCCAGGCAAATTGAAGCTCATCCTTTCGGGCTTCCACGAGGTCGCGCTCGCCGCGCAGAAGGCCCATCGTTACGTCTATCCCGACAAGAAGCTTCTGTTCCAATACACGACGTCCTCGACCAATCTGCAAAAGAAGCTCGGGGTCTCCTGACGTCGGCCGACGCTGAGACGTCCGCCGCCGTCGTCGACGTGTTCTTCATCGACGTCGCGAATATCGTCGACGATGAATGGCCGAAGCTCGCTGCGCTTCTCGACGAAGCCGAAACAGCGCGGGCGGCGCGTTTCGCGTTCGAATCGGATCGCGACGCCTATGTCGCCGCGCATGCGCTGTTGCGCGCCAGCCTTTCCGGGCGCGCGAAAGGGACTGCGCCCGCCGCGTGGCAATTCGGCGTGACGCCGCACGGCAAGCCGTTCCTGCTGTCGCCGCTCACCAGCCTTGACGTGAGCCTGTCGCATACCCGGGGCATGGCCGCCGTGGCGATCGCGTCGGGACGCGACGTCGGCGTCGACGTCGAGTCGTTTCTCAGGCCGCGAGACGCCCTGAAGGTGGCGGAGCGTTTTTTTGCGCCCGAAGAGGCGGCGGTCGTGCGCGCCCAATCCGATCCAGAGTCGCAGAGCGAAGTTTTCTTTGCGATCTGGACTCTCAAGGAGGCTGTCCTGAAGGCCGACGGGCGGGGGTTGGCGGGCGGGCTCGACAGCTTTGTCGTCAACCTGTCGCCGCTCGCCGTTAGCAGCGATTCCGGCGACAGTTACGGCGTCGAGCAGTGGCGGCGCGCAGGTTTCTTCATCGCCGCGGCGGCGCGCGGCGACGACGTCAATTTCCGAATCGAGGAAACGCACGTGCCCGCGCTGATCCAGGCTGCCGATTCATTTGAAGCCTGAGCCCGGCGCGCTAGTTGTGTCGCGGGTTCTCCTGGCGCACGCATTGGAGGGGTTTATGACTGGCTTGTTGCTCATCGTTTTGTTCTACGGCGCCGCTTTGCTCGCACTGGCCGTTTACCTCCAGCCGAATAGTTTCGTGGTGCGGCGCGAGGCGGTCATCAATGCGCCGCCGCGCCAGGTTTTTGCCGCGATCAACGATCTGCGCAATTGGCAGTCTTGGTCACCCTGGGCGAAACTCGATCCAAACGCTGACATCCAATATGAGGGACCCGCAGCGGGCCCCGGCGCCGCCTTCGAATGGTCCGGCGACAGAAGTGTCGGCGCGGGGCGCATGACCATCGTCGACAGTCGACCGAGCGAGCGCGTGGATCTCAGGCTCGATATGCGCAAGCCCTTTGCGGCGGCTAATGACGTGACCTTTTTTCTCGTTCCTGACGGCGAACTGACGAAAGGTCGCTGGCTCGCGCGCACGCTGGGCTTGGGCGGCGACTCCGCGGCGCGCAAGACTCATGTCGTTTGGAGCATGTCCGGCAACGCCAGCCTCGCGAGCAGGGCGATGAACATCTTCGTCAGCCGCGACAAGATGATCGGTGATCAATTCGAGAAAGGCCTCGAAAATCTCGGCGCGCATCTCAGCAGTTAGCGTCAGGCCTTTGACCGCACCCGGCTCTTGCGTCGCGCGCTGCGAAACGCCATCTGGATGGCGGCCGCTAGATTCATAGCGCGCTCGGCGCGAAAAACCGGATTCCACTTTTTCGCAGCACTCTAGGCGCTCTCCGACTTCCGCGGCGCGACTCGCCGATTGATGCAGGTGATTGACTCGCATGACCGAAATGTTCGAGGCCGCTTTGGCGGCGCTGCGCCAGATCGTGACGCCGCCGTTCCGCGCGGTGCTGCTCAAGAGCCTCGGCATGACCTTCCTGTTGCTGGCGCTCGCCTGGGTGGGTCTCGATAAGCTCGCCATGTCCTTCGTGATGGTCGAGCATCCTTGGCTGCGGACGGCGCTGACCTATGCGACGGGCGCCGGACTGTTCTTCCTGATGGCGTTTCTCATCGCCCCCGTCTCCGTGCTGGTGTCCGGATTATTCCTCGACGATCTCGCCGATCACGTCGAAGCGGATCTCTATCCGCCGGGACAGCACGGTCGCGCCATTCCGGCGACCCAGGCGATTCTCATGGGACTGCGCTTCGCTGGAATTTCGGCGATCGTCAATTTCTTTGCGTTGCTGCTGCTCTTTGTGCCGGGAATAAACGCCGCGGCCTTCCTCCTGGCCAACGCCTATCTTTTCGGGCGCGAATATTTTCTCTTCGCCGCGACGCGCTTTCGTTCGCTGCAAGAGTCGGAGGCGTTGCGCCGTCGCCATGCGCTATGGCTCTTCGTCGCCGGACTGTTCATCGCCGTCTTCGTCGCGACGCCGGGGCTGAACGTGCTGACGCCGCTCTTTGCCGTCGCCTTCATGACCCGCATCCATCGGATGCTGCCGCCACAGCCGCGTGGTGAAACGACGCCGTCCGCCCGCGGGCCCTAGTTCAGAACGCGACGTCGTCAACGCGACGCGGATTCGCCTAGCCGCTGCGTCTGATACTGCCCGACCTTGCGGAAGCGATAGAGATAGGTCGGCACGATCGACTCGATCGATTGCGGATCGGCGACTCCGAGACCTTGAAGCGTGCGCGCGTCGGCCTTCGCCGCGTCGCTGACGACATTGTCGTGCTTGAGCAATTCGACCTGATCTCGCGTCATGCGCAGGAGCTTCGGGAAAAGGCCCAGCGACAGCTTGGTCATCATCTGCGTCACGCTGGCCATAAGCTTGCCGGTTCCGAAGGAGAGTTTCAGGACGCGGCGCTGGCGCTGCGTCACCTTCAGAACATAGTCGACGATCTCCGCGAAGCTTTTGACCTCCGGACCGCCGAGTTCATAAGCGACGCCCGGCTTGGCGCGGCCGGCGAGCGCGATCGCCACCGCGTCGGCGACGTCGCCGACATAGACCGGCTGGAATTTCGTCTCGGCGCCGACGATGGGCACGAACGGGAAGTAGCGCGCCATGGTGGCGAAGCGGTTGAAGAAGTCGTCTTCCGGCCCGAAAATCACTGAAGGGCGCAGGATGACCGTGGCAGGAACCTCCGCAAGCATGGCGGCTTCGCCTTCCGCCTTGCTTCGGCCATAGGCCGAACGCGACTGCGGATCGGCGCCGATGGCGGAAATATGCGCGACATTGTCGATGCCGGCCGTCTTTGCCGCTTCGGCGATCGTGCGTGCGCCGCCCGCCTGGACGCGCGAAAATTTCTGCGCGCCGGTTTCAGCAAGGATGCCGACAAGATTGACCACCGCCGAGGCGCCGCGCAGGGCCGCCGCAATCGACTCCGGACTGCGCACATTGGCCTGCACCGCCACGACCTGGCCGACGCGGCCGAGCGGCTGAAGAAAGAAGGCAAGGTCGGGCCGCCGGCAAGCGACGCGCACGCGCCAGCCGTCGCGCGCCAGCGCCCGGACGACGTAGCGGCCGACAAAGCCGGAGCCGCCGAACACCGTCACCACCCGTCCTTCGCCAATGGTCTGGTTATTGTCGCCGATCATTGCGATTTGCTCCGCTTGCGCCGCGCCGGCTCCCGCCGGAAAAATGGTCGCTATGGCTCTAGCGAAATTTGACGACGAAGGAAATGCGCGAGGCTGGCGCCGCCGCAACCTGGGCGGCCATGTGGTTTTGCATAAAGCGCGCATTGACACGAGGCGTCCGCTGCCCCTATGAGACGCGCTCTAAGCCCAGGTGGCGGAATTGGTAGACGCGCTGGTTTCAGGTACCAGTGGTGAAAGCCGTGGAGGTTCGAGTCCTCTCCTGGGCACCAAATCAAAGGCTATTATCGTCGATAATCATCTGAAATTAATGATAAATCAAAGAGTTTTATTGAAATAGCGGCCCGACGCCTTCGCAGGTATCCTGCCGATTGTTGGTTTATTCATTGGTATTGCGCTGATGCCCGCCGGTCAGACAAAAATCATCCTATTCGATCTCGATAAATCGGTAGCCGACGCCGGGCTCGGTCACGATGATTGTGGGCGTTGCGGGGTTTTCCTCTATCTTCGCCCGTAGCTGGCCGATGAATACGCGCAGATATTGGCTGTCGTTCTGATGCGCCGGTCCCCAAACCGCTTTCAAGATTTCTCGTTGCGTCAAAGGCCGGCCGGCGTGTCGCGCGAGAAAGGCGAGGAGCTCGAATTCCTTCGGCGTCAGTTTCACCGGCGCGCCGTTTTTTGCGACGCTTCGCTTATACAGATTTACGACGAGCCCGTTGGCGACGACGCGTTCGGATTCAGAGGTCGCTGTATCCTGGGAGTGACGTAAGGCCGTGCGCATGCGCGCCAGCAGCTCTCCCATCGCAAACGGCTTCTCGACATAGTCGTCGGCGCCTAGGTCGAGCGCTGCAATCTTCTCCGATTCACGATCGCGCGCCGAGAGAACAATCACCGGCGTTCGCGTGATGATTCGCAACTTCCGCAACACCTCCTTGCCGTCCATGTCGGGAAGACCGAGATCGAGGATGATGAGATCGGGTGAATTGGCCGATATGGCGGCCAGCGCCTCGCGGCCTGTCGCCGCTTCTATGACCTCGTAGCCGCTCGCCGTCAGCGACGGCCGCAACACGCGCTGTATTTGAGGTTCATCGTCAACGACAAGAACGCTCTCGCCGCTCATGCCGCAACACCCTGCTTCGACAGGCTTGCGGCAGGGAAGCGCATGATGATCCTTGTCCCGCGTCGCCGAACGGCAGGGCTCTGAGCGACGATGGTTCCGCCCATGGCCTTGACGAGTCCGCGACAGATCGAGAGTCCGAGCCCGGTTCCAGCCTTGCGGCCATCCACGCGCCCGCTCCGATAGAATTTTTCGAAGATGCGTTCGAGGTCCGCCGCCTTCACGCCAGGCCCTTCGTCCGTCACGGTGATGACCACGTCAGCGCCCTCCCGCCGCGCATGAATGATCACGCCGGTCGGGCCGCCATATTTATGCGCATTGTCGATCAAGTTGAACAATACCTGACCCAGGAGATTGGCGTCGCCTCGGATAGGCGGCAAGTCCGGCGCGATGCTGATTGACGTGTCTTTTCCGGAGAAAGTTTTTCGAGATCTTTCCAGCACGTTGCGGATGACGTCGGCCACATTGACGAGATCGCTGCGCGGCGACAGACCGCCGGACTCGATACGCGACATGTCCAGCAGATTGGCGATGAAGCGCGATAGACGTCCGGCCTCTTCCTCGATCGAGAGGAGAAGGTCTTTGCGATCTTCGGGCGAGAGCTGCTCGCCAAGCTCGCGGAGGCTCGTCACTGCGCCCGTGATCGAAGTGAGCGGCGTGCGGAGATCATGCGAGAGGGCGGACAGCAGAATCGTCCGCAGTTTTTCATTCTCTTCGAGAGCCGCCGCCTTGACCGAGTCGCCGACGAGCATCGATCGGTCGATCGCAATCGCCGTCTGTTCAATCAGCGCCGCAATCGTGCTTTCCGTCGCAGCCGAGAACGGTTCCTGAGGCGTCTGGGGCTCGATCCCGCAAACGGCGACGACGCCGCGCGCCGTCGTGAGAGGCCGGAATTGGAAACGCACATTCGGCAGCGTATCCGTCCGCCATCCGGCGGGCTCGGCTTTCTCCAGCGCCCATCGCGCGGCGGCGAGTTCGCCGGCGTCCATTTGATCGACCGGCGGCCAGGCGGCAGCCAGTCTCAAACCGGTCTCTTCCGGCATCAGCAGCACAACGCAGGATACGCCGCCGGCTTTCTGAATTTGAGAAGCCGACACCCAGAGAATGTCGTCGAGCGTCGTTATCGTCGAAAGCTTGCGAGAAAATTCAAACAGCGACTGCATCGCCTGAGACCGCTGGCGCATGTTCTGTGCGTAGTTGCGCATCTTGCTCGCGAGCATTGCCGTTATGACGGCGACGACCAGCGCGACAAGGAGCGAAAGAAATTCCTGCGGTTGGGAAATGGTGAGTTCGTAGCGCGGATTGAAAAAGAAAAAGTCGCAGGCGAGAAAGGAAAGAACCGCCGCCATGATCGCGGACCACATTCCCAAGCCGACGGCGCAAAGCACGACCGGAAGGAGGAAGATCACCGACGGATTGGCAAGACCGAGCCAGCGGTCGAGCACATATCCAACCATCACCGTAATCGTGACCGACACTGCGGCGCCGCCGACCCCGCGCCACGTCTCTGACAGGGTCGGCAATTTCGGCGCGCGTCTGGCTTGAAGCGCGCCATCCTCCTGGACGACGACGTGAACCGCGATATCCGTCGATTGCCGAAGAATTTCGTCGGTCAGGGAACGTCGCACGAGTCGGGCGAAGGGCCGAGCTGGCGAACGGCCGAGCACAATCTGCGTAATATTTTCGCGTCTTGCAAAACGGAGCACTTCGCCAGCGAGATCGTCTCCCGAGACGCGCTCGATCTCGGCGCCAAGCCGCTCCGCCAGCCGCAACGCTTGATCAACATTTCTCACGACCTCGGCGGATCGCTCCTCCTGGCCGGCGCGCTCGACATAAAGCGCGATCCATGTCGCGTTGAGGCCTGTCGCCAGTCGTGCGCCGGCGCGAACCACGGCCTCGGATTTCGCATCGCGGCCAACGCAAACCAGTAAGCGTTCCGCAGTCGCCCAGGGGCCTTCAATCGCTCCTTGGCGAAGGAAATCGACCATTTGGTCGTCGACGCGTTCGGCCGTTCGCCGCAGCGCAAGTTCACGCAAGGCGGTGAGATTGCGCGGCGTGAAAAAATTCTGCGTCGCGCGCTTCGCGGTCTCGGGAACATAGACCTTGCCGTCCTTAAGTCTCTGGAGCAGTTCGTCTGGCGTGACGTCGACGAGGATAACGTCCGCAGCCTTCTGCAGGACTCGATCCGGAACGGTCTCTCGCACCGCGACGCCGGTCACGCGGGAAACGACGTCGGCGAGGCTTTCAAGATGCTGAACGTTGAGCGTCGTCCAGACGTCGATGCCGGCGTCGAGCAGCTCTTCGACGTCCTGCCAGCGTTTGGGGTGCCGGCTATCGGGCGCGTTCGTGTGCGCGAGTTCGTCGATGAGGATGAGCTGAGGCTTTCGCGCCAGCGCCGCGTCTATGTCGAATTCCTCTATGATCCGACCGCGGTATTCGCATTTGCGACGTGGCAGCGTCTCAAGACCGTTGAGGAGCGCTTGCGTCTCAGAGCGCCCATGCGTTTCCGCTACGCCTACGACAACATCGACGCCCTCGGCCTTTGCCGTTTGCGCGCGCGCCAGCATCGCGTAGGTTTTTCCGACGCCGGGCGCGGCGCCAAGGAACACGCAAAGCTTCCCTTTGCTCTCCTTATCGCTCAGGGCAAGGAGGGCATCGGGGTCGGGTCGGCGGTCGAAGTCTCCGTCGTCGCGGGCCAAAGACGTCTACCTTCTCGGGCGTCACCTCTATTGTAAGCGATCAAGAGCCAAATTCAGCAAGAGCACATTTACACGCGGCTCGCCGATCACGCCAAGAACGCGCCCTTCGAGATTCGCTTCGACAACGGCGCGCACTTGCGATTCACTGAGATTGCGCGCCTTGGCGACGGCTCCCGCCTGCGCCAGCGCGAACTGCGGCGAAATATGTGGATCGAGGCCGGAGGCGGACGTCGTCGCGGCGTCGGCGGCGACGACGTCGACGCGGCCGGCGGCGAATTCCGCCTCAATCGTCGCATTGACGCGGTCGACAAGCTTCTTCGACGTCGGCCCGAGATTGGAGCCCATCGAGTTCGATGCGTTGTAGGGCGCGTCGATGGATTTCGAAGGATCAGCTGGGTCGGGGCCTGTCGTCGCCGAAGGCCGGCCGTGAAAATAGCGATCGGAGGCAAAGTTCTGTCCGATCAGCGCCGAGCCGATCACTGTTCCATCGCGTTCGATCACGCTTCCATTGGCCTGCGCCGGCAGGGCGAGTTGCGCAACGCCGGTGATCGCGAGCGGATAGACGATTCCGGTCAGCGCGGCGAAAAGAACGATCATGACGACCGCCGGACGAATTTGGGAGAGCATCTGAGGGCTCCTTATGCGAGATGAGCGGCCGAGACGGCGAGATCGATAAGCTTGATGCCGATGAAGGGCGCGATCAGACCGCCGAGTCCATAGATCAGCAGATTTCGTCGCAACAAAGCGGCGGCGCCCACGGGCCGGTACGGGACGCCCTTCAGCGCGAGCGGGATGAGCGCGATAATGATGAGCGCGTTGAAGATCACCGCCGAGAGGATGGCCGACTGCGGCGAGGCGAGCTTCATAATGTTGATCGCCTCCAGTTCGGGATAGGCGACGACAAACAGCGCCGGAATGATCGCGAAATATTTGGCGACGTCATTGGCGATCGAGAAGGTGGTCAGCGACCCGCGCGTCATCAGCAGCTGTTTGCCGATCGCGACGATCTCGATGAGTTTCGTCGGATCGCTGTCGAGGTCGACCATATTGCCGGCTTCGCGCGCCGCCTGGGTGCCGGTCTGCATGGCGACGCCAACGTCCGCTTGAGCGAGCGCCGGCGCGTCATTGGTGCCGTCGCCGCACATGGCGATCAGGCGGCCGCCCTGCTGCTCCTTACGGATATAGGCGAGTTTATCCTCGGGCTTGGCTTGCGCGATGAAGTCGTCGACTCCCGCTTCTCCGGCGATCGCCGCGGCGGTGATCGGATTGTCGCCGGTGACCATCACCGTTTTGATGCCCATGGCGCGCAAGGCGGCAAAGCGCGATTTGATGTCGGGCTTGATGATGTCTTTGAGATGAATGACGCCGAGCAGCCTGCCGTTTTCTGAAACGGCCAGAGGCGTGCCGCCGGCGCGCGAAATCCGTTCGACGGCGCGTTCGAAATCGACAGGAACGCACTTGACTTGCGCCGCGACGGCGTCGACGGCACCCTTGCGCAGCATACGTCCAGGAAGATCGACCCCCGAAATGCGCGTGTGCGCGGAAAAGGGAACGATCTGCGCTTCCTGGCCGAGGTCCGGCGTCGAAAAGCCAAGGGCGCTTTTCGCGAGAGCGACGATTGAGCGGCCCTCCGGCGTTTCATCCGCCAGCGAAGCAAGCAGAGCGGCTTCGCCAAACGCATGCTCCGAGACGCCCTCGACAGGAATGAACTCATCCGCCATGCGATTGCCGAAAGTGATCGTTCCGGTCTTGTCGAGAAGCAGCGTGTCGACGTCGCCCGCCGCCTCCACCGCGCGACCCGAGGTCGCGATGACGTTGAAGCGGATCAGCCGGTCCATGCCGGCGATGCCGATCGCCGACAAGAGTCCGCCGATCGTCGTTGGGATCAGGCAGACGAGCAGCGCGATCAGCACGGTGACCGAAATCGCCGCGCCAGAGTAGATCGCGAGCGGCCAAAGCGTCACGCAGACAATCAAGAAAATGATCGTCAGCCCGGACAGGAGAATCGACAGCGCGAGTTCGTTCGGCGTTTTCTGCCGCTGGGCGCCCTCGACGAGCGCGATCATCCGATCGATGAAGGTTGAACCCGGCGCGGCGGTAACCTTCACCTTGATCCAGTCGGAGAGAACCGTCGTGCCGCCGGTCACGGCTGAACGGTCGCCTCCCGCCTCGCGGATGACCGGCGCGGACTCGCCTGTGATCGCCGACTCGTTGACCGAGGCGACGCCTTCGATCACTTCGCCATCGCCGGGGATGAGGTCGCCCGCTTCGACCAGCACCACGTCGCCGAGCTTGAGATCGAGCGCCGACACGCCTTCATAGACGTCCTTCATCCCGCTCTTGTCTTGCGGATCAATCAATCGTTTGGCGTGCGAATCGCTGCGTGTCCTGCGCAAGGCGTCCGCCTGGGCCTTTCCGCGTCCCTCCGCCACCGCTTCGGCGAAATTGGCGAAGAGCACGGTGAACCACAGCCAGGCGGCGATCTGGCCAGAGAAAAAGGCGGCGCCGTTCTGCGCGAGGAGATCGCGCACATAGAACGCCGTGACCACCGCCGACACGGCTTCCGTGACGAAGATCACTGGATTGCGGGCAAGGCGTCTCGGATCGAGCTTCCTGAAGGCGTCGACGGCGGCGCGCTTTGTGATCGCGGCGTCGAACAGACCGGGAGCGGCCACTTTATGCGACATCTAACAAGCTCCTTAGAAGGTTTTTCCTGCAAGCAGCGCGAAATGCTCGACGATTGGGCCGAGCGCGAGCGCCGGAAAATATTGCAGCAGATAGAGGACGACGATGACGCCGAGCAGCAGGCCGATGAAGAGGGGCCCATGCGTGGGGAAGGTGCCGACTGAAGCAGCGCCCTTCTTTTTCGCAGCGAACGCGCCGGCGATCGCCAATACGGGAATGACGAAGGCGAAGCGTCCGAGCAGCATCGCGACGCCGAGCGTCGTGTTGTACCAAGGCGTATTGCCCGTCAGGCCTGCGAAAGCCGATCCGTTGTTATCCGTCGCCGAGGCGAATGCGTAAAGGATTTCGGAAAGCCCGTGCGGGCCGGCATTGTTGAGACTGGCGAGACCGGTCTGAAGCATGACCGAAACGCCGGTGAAGGCAAGAACGCTGAGCGGATAGATCAGCACCGCGAGCATCGCGAGCTTCATCTCGCGCGCCTCGATCTTCTTGCCGAGATATTCCGGCGTGCGGCCGACCATGAGGCCGGCGATGAAAACCGCGATGATCGCCAACACGAGAAACCCGTAGAGCCCGGCGCCGACGCCGCCCGGCGCGATGCTGCCCATCAGCATGTTGAACAAGGGAACGAGACCGCCGAGCGGCATGAACGAGTCATGCATGGCGTTGACGGCGCCGCAGCTCGTGCCCGTGGTCGACGCGGCAAATAGCGCGCTCATCGCAGGGCCGAAGCGCACCTCCTTGCCTTCCATATTGCCAGGCGAAGGATCGACGCCGATCTCCGTCAGCAACGGATTGCCGCCTGCCTCGGCCCAGTAAGCGACTGATACGCCCGCGACGAGCACGATCATCATCGTGATGGCGATCGCGCGACCTTGTCGATAGTCGAAGACCGCACGCCCAAAGGCGAAGGCCGTGGCGAAGGGGATGACAAGCAGAGCCCAGATTTCCAGCATGTTGGAAAGGGCGTTCGGGCTCTCGAAAGGATGCGCGGAATTGGCGTTGAAGAAGCCGCCGCCATTGGTGCCGAGCTCCTTGATCGCCTCCTGGCTGGCGACCGGGCCTATGGCGAGCATCTGCCTGGCGCCCTCCAGCGTCGTCGCTTCGACCGATCCCTGAAGCGTCTGCGGCACGCCGAGAGCGACGAGGGCGAGCGCGACGACGATCGAGAGCGGCAGGAGCACGTAAAGCGTCGAACGGGTGAGGTCGACCCAGAAATTGCCGACGGTCGGCGATTCGGCGCGCGAGAAACCGCGCACCAGCGCAAACGCCATCGCAAGGCCGGTGGCGGCGGATACGAAATTATGCACCGTGAGGCCGAGCATTTGCGTCAGGTGGCTCATCGTCGACTCGCCGCCGTAGTTTTGCCAATTGGTGTTGGTGACGAAGCTCATCGACGTGTTGAAGGCGAGGTCGGCGGGAACCCCGCTAAAGCCCTGAGGATTGAGCGGCAGATAGGCCTGGAGCCGCTGCAGGGCGTAGAGCGACGCAAATCCAACGACGCTGAAGGCCAGCATGGACATCGCGTAGGCAAGCCAGTTTTGCTCGCGCGCTGGATCAACGCCGGCGAGTCTGTAGAAGACGCGCTCAAGGGGCGAGAGCACGGGAGAGAGCAGGCTGCGCTCGCCCGCTAAGACGGTGGCTATGTAATTGCCGAGCGGAATAGCGGCGACAATAACGGCAAGCAGGACGATGGCGATTTGCGCCAGCCCAATGGAAGTCATGGCGAACGCCCGGCATATGCCGAGCCTCCCTTTAGAATTTTTCGGGATGGAGCAGCGTATAGGCGAGATAGGCGCCGAGAAGAACGGCGACGATCAGTCCGATGACAGGTTCAAACATGCGGTTCTCCTAAAGGCGCCCGCAGGCCCGCGCATAGGCGCCAACGACCGCAAACAGGAAAAGACCGAGGCCAACGTACAGAAGATCGAGCATGTGTTCCTCTCCACGCTTACTGGCGCCGTGAATCAATGCGCGCACGCCGCGCGCGCATCTCGTGAACCAGATTGTTCGCGATCACAAAGATAAAGGCCGCGACGCCTAGGCCTATGAGAGATAGAGGCATGAGCGCATCTCACTTTAATGTCGCGTTCTCGCCTTGATGCTTCGCCAAACGAGAACCACGAACCGCAATTTGCGCGCAAATGATGTAAAGGCGCTATTAGGATTTTAGGTCGTCGTTGGACTGCGCTCACATCTGTGTCGTCCGAACGGGCGCAAATGCATTAGCAAGCAGCTAAATGGCGCATACCAGGTGAATACCCTCACCGGCGCGCCGCTGCCGGCATCGACCATCAATTTCACCCTCGCGGCATTGAAGGGCGCGACGAAAAGGCCTTTCGACCGGATGCCCCAGTCTTCCCGAGGATACGCGTTGCGCCGGGAGCGGACCTTCCATTCGCGGCGAGAGGTCTGCTCGTCCTCCGTCGGCGGAAATCTCGGCCTCTTCTTCAGTCCGAAGGGGCGACGGCAGGATCGGCGCCCGCGACCCTATCACTCGACTGGCCCTTATCGATGCGGGCGACGAAGCTGATCGGTCATCGGCGCTTTCTTCTTCGTCTCGTTCATAGCGAGCCCTCTGAGGCGGCCGCGAGACAAGTTTCACATCCTCTCATTGCGTACTCATGTCCAAACACGGACGTCGGACGGAAGACGTTTAGAAGGCCGCGTCATCACGGCAAACGCGGCTACAAGGACGAAGCGGCTGTCGCTGTTGGCGGCAGAATGCAAATTTTTTCAGCGCTCGTTGCCGCCTCGCAAGCAAAGCGCGCCACGCGAATGGTTCCTCGTGAACGCTTCGCGAGCGCGCGCGTGCAAGGGCGAACCCCTGCAAAAGCCTGTCGTCCAAAGCGGCTCAGCGACGCGCGCCATACAGCTTCGCTGTAGGTGGCGCCGCGATTGCATCCGATGGCGCGAGGGCGTCGCTTGCGACGTCACCCGGCCCACAGAAGGGCCCCCAGCATCGCCGCTGTCCTGAACGTCTGCTTCGCAGGCGTTCAGGCAGCGGCTTTTTTCGTTTCTGGGCGCGCACAGGCGAGATGCAGATGAGGTTCGCGATGAAGAGAGCACAGCCCCAGCGATCGATGCGCCGACAGCCGCCATGGCGCGGCGCAAGATTGATAGTCGTGGCGGCCGTACTCGTGGCGACCGGCGCGAGCGCCGCGCCCCGCAAGAGCGCGCCGTCCGAGGCGACTGCGATACAACTTCAAGCGCCGCCGCCATCCCCGGCGCCGGCCGCGCCGCCTCCGCCGCCAGCGCCCATGGGCATGTTTGGCGTCGACATGCCGGCCGCCGGCAAACTCGTTCTCTCCATTACGCCCGTCTTCGCTAATCTGTCGGGCATCAAAATGGGAACGCGCACGGTCTCCAACGAATATATCGTCACGACGGTGCCGTTCTTTCTCAATCCCCGCCAAACCGTGCGCATCATCCCGCAAAATATCGCGGTCGCGACGCAAATTGTCGGCCTGAACTACGGCGTGACCAAAGATTTCGCAGTGGTTCTCACGGCCGGCATGATCGAGAAAAATCTCAACGCCCTAACCTTCAAGGGCGCGTCGGGCATTCTGCCGCTCGGCAGGAGTTTGCCGGGAACGACGAGCCTTGCCGACGTCACTCTATCGGGCGTCTATCGCATCTATCAGGACGACGTCCACCGCATCCAGCTCTCTCTTGGCGTCTCCTTGCCTGCCGGCAGCTACACGGCCACGTTCAAGGACTTTCTCCTGCCCGACGGAACCCGCCGCAACATCCGAGGGTTCTATGGCATGCAGCCCGGCACGGGCACGTTCGATTTCCTGCCGGGCATCGTCTATGCCGGCTATCTGGGACCCTGGTCATGGGGCCTCGGCTATCGCGGGCGCTTCCCTCTGGCCGCAAATTCACTGGACTATTCCTGGGACTACTTGCTCGAATATCGCCTGCGCTTTCCGCTCGGCCCGAATCCTTCCGGGGGCTACCGATGGGGCGATCTGCATGAATTCAACGCCTGGGGCGGCTACACCTGGACGCCCGGTCTCACCACAACTTTGCGCGTAAGCGGTTCGACGCAGGGCCCGATTCGCGGCTTCGATCCGGAAATCCGCGGCCCGGCCGTGCCGGCCAATCCGGCCTTCTATGGCGGCCAGCGGGTCGAAGTCTTCGGCGGCGCGACGATCAGCGGCAAATTTATCGGCTATGACAATGCAACGGTCGCGGTCGAGGCCGGTCTTCCCGTCTATCAGAATCTCAACGGTCCGCAGATCATGAAGAACTGGCAGGCGGGCATGTCGTTGCGCTTCAAGATATAACGTGCGTTGGTCGCGGCCCGGCGGGCGGATCGCGGAGACTGACGGCGATGCGCCGCCGCTGGCGCGACCCATACATGCGCTCACTGGACGCCGTGAATTGAAGATCGTCATTGTCGACGAAAGCCCCATCCGCTCGCTGATCCTCGAGGAGGGACTGCGTGAAGCCGGCTTCACAGAGGTCGAGCGCATCAGCGAGATGCACAATCTGCTGAAGCACATCTACGCCAGCGACCCCGACGTGATCCTGATTGATCTCGAGAATCCTTCGCGCGATACGCTTGAGCAAATGTTTCAGGTCAGTCGCGCGGTGCGTCGGCCGATCGCCATGTTTGTCGATCAGAGCGATACGGCGTCGATTCAGGCCTCGGTCGATGCTGGCGTCTCGGCCTATATCGTCGACGGGTTGAAAAAGGAGCGCATCAAATCGATCCTCGATCTGTGCGTGTCGCGGTTCAATGCCTTCTCTAAGCTTCGGGATGAACTCGAACAGGCCAAATCCGATCTTGAGGAGCGCAAGACGATCGAACGCGCCAAAGGCATATTGATGAAGGCGAAGAAGTTTTCCGAAGAAGACGCCTACAAATTGATGCGCGGCGCGGCCATGCGCGAAAACAAAAAGATTATCGAAATTGCACGCTCGGTCATCACTGCGGCGGAGATGTTTAAATGACCGGCGAGGCGCATGTGAAAATCGGGTTCATTCCGCTCGTCGACGCCGCCGCGCTGTTAATTGCCGTGCATAAGGGATTCGCCAAGGCGGAAGGTCTCGACGTCGAACTGATCCGCGAAGCGTCGTGGGCGAATATTAGAGACAAGCTCGCCATTGGCCGTTTCGATGCGGCGCATCTTCTGGCGCCGATGGCGGTCGCTTCCACGCTCGGACTGGGCCATGTGCGAGTCCCGCTTGTCGCGCCGATGAATCTCGCGATGAACGGCAATGCGATCGCGGTGTCCACGGCGCTTTATGCCGAACTCGCCGCGGAAGGCGAGGTCGCGCATCCGGCGCAAACCGCGCGCGCGCTCGCCAAGCTCGTCGCGCGGCGACGGGCCGAGGGACGTGAGCCCCTGACCTTCGGCATGACCTTTCCATTTTCCATGCACAATTATCAGCTGCGCTACTGGATGGCGGAAGGCGGCGTCGATCCGGATGAAGACCTGCGGCTGATCGCACTGCCGCCGCCCTACATGGTGGAAAATCTGGCGCGCGGTCAGCTCGACGGTTTTTGCGTCGGCGCGCCCTGGAGTTCTGTCGCGGTCGACGCCGGCGTTGGGGTCATTCTGCATTTCGGCTGCGAGATTTTCGCGTGCGCGCCCGAGAAAGTCCTCGCTCTGCGCGAGAGCTTCGCCAACGATAATCCTGATCTTGTTGCGGCGCTGATCCGCGCGCTCGACAGGGGGGCCGCCTTCGTCGACGAGCCGCAAGACCTAGGCGAGGTTTCGCACATTCTCTCGCGCCCTGAATATGTCGGCGTCGACGCCGAGATTATCGGGCGCGTGCTCACCGGCCATTTGCGCGTCAAGGCGCGCGACGAACGAAGCGACGCCAACTACCTGATCATTGGACGAGACGGCGCCATGCGGCCGGATCCACGGCAAGCCGAATGGGTCTATGCGCAGATGCTGCGCTGGGGGCAGACGCGCCATTCGCCAGAGATGGCCGATCGCGCGAAGAGCGTTCTGCGCCCAGATCTTTTCGACGCTGCGATCGGTGGGCCGCATGTTCAGCGCGAAATCGGGGCTTTTGCGGGACCCTCGTTCGACGACCGCAGCTATGAAGCTTATCTCGCCGGCTTCGATATCGGACAGCGCCTATGAGCGCTGAACCTCTGTTCAAAAGCGCCAGCCGTTAGGCGCCTCGCGCCTAAGCATTCGGCGCCGCAAAATCCCGCCGGCTGCCGTCGGTCAGCGCCAAACGCCCGCATTCCCGGGGAAAAACCACGCCGGGGCCTCTGGCCCGAAAAGTGCAATCACCCCATCGGTCAACGACGACCGCCGGTCCGCCGGAACGAGCCCAAAGTCGGGCTCCGTCACAGAAGCGATTTCGCAATTTGCGTCGCGCTTTGGTCGTCTTGCCCGTTTTCATCACCCGTAAGGCAAAGCGACCTGTGACCGGACCGTTCGGCCGTTCAGCAGAGTCGAAACATGACTGTATTGCAGGATTGCAGAAGTCGCGAAAAGCTTGTCATCGTCGGCGCCGGCATGGCGGCTACGCGTTTCGTCGAGGAGCTGACGAACCGGGCGCCGGGTCGATACGACATTCTCGTGATCGGAGACGAACCGCGACTTGCTTATAATCGCGTGCTGCTGTCTTCGGTGCTCGCCGGGGAATTGTCGGTCGATGACATCGAACTCAAGCCGGCACAATGGTGGCGCGTCGCCGGCGTCGAGGTTCTGAGCGGCCGCAAGGTCATCAAGATCGACGCCGCGGCGCGGCGTCTCATCCTCGATAATGGCGAGAGCGTCGACTACTCGAAACTCGTGCTCGCTACGGGTTCGCGCGCGGCAAGGCTGCCGATCGAAGGCGCTGATCTTCCGGGCGTTCATACGTTTCGCGACGTGCGGGACGTCGAGGCGCTGTCGCGGCTGGGAAAGGAGATGCGCGCGCTCGTCATCGGCGGCGGCCTTCTGGGACTGGAGGCGGCCTATGGCCTGGCGCGCCGCGGCGTCGACGTCACGCTCGCCCATGTCATGGATCGGCTGATGGAGCGCCAACTCGATGCGGCCGGCGCCGACATCCTGCGCCGCCTCGTCGAAGAGAAAGGCGTGCGCGTGCTTCTCAACGCCAATACGACGCGCATCAGCGGCTCTGGCCGAGTCGAGAATGTAGAGTTCGCGGACGGACAAAAGATTCCGGCCGACGCCGTGATTTTTGCCGTCGGCATTCAGGCCAACGCTGACCTCGCGCGACAGGCGGGTCTCGACGTCGGGCGGGGCGTGAAGGTCGACGATGGCTTGAAGACAAGCGAATCCGACGTTTTCGCCATCGGCGAGTGCGCCGAACATCACGGCGCTTGTTACGGGCTCGTCGAGCCGGCCTATGAGCAGGGGCGCGTGCTCGCCATGCGGCTCGCCGGACAAGGCGCCTCCTATGGCGGCAGCGTCGTCTCCACCAATTTAAAAGTGTCCGGCGTGCGCGTTTTCTCGGCCGGCGATTATCTCGGCGAAGGCGATGCGCGCCGTATCGTCTGCAAGGACCCGCGCATGGGTCTCTATCGCAAGCTTGTCGTGCGTGACGACAGGCTCGTTGGCGCGATCCTGATCGGGGATACGAGCGGCGCGGCCGATCTCCTCGATCTCATCCGTTCCGGCGCGAAAGTTTCATCTATGCGCGACGAATTGATGTTCGGCCCGCCGATGCAAGAGGCCGCCTGAAATGTCCGTCGATTTCACGCTCGACCAGAAGCGCTATCTCGAAGGCTTTGCAGCCGGCTTTTCCGCGCGCGGTGGACAAAAGGCGCCGCCCTCGCCAGCGCAGCCGATGGGGCCCGACGCCGCGCATTTATCTGCGCAGGACCGCGTCGTCGCGGTAGGCGGCAAGCTGACCGATCAGGAAAAATGGAAGCGCGAGGAGCATCCATTCGACGCCTGGCCGCGCCTTGTCGCTCAAGCGAAAGAGAACGCGCCGCCAAAGCCCGCCGACAATTTCCGTTGG
Organism: Methylocystis rosea SV97; assembly: GCF_000372845.1. GTDB lineage: Bacteria > Pseudomonadota > Alphaproteobacteria > Rhizobiales > Beijerinckiaceae > Methylocystis > Methylocystis rosea. The sequence goes on along the minus strand of NZ_KB889963.1, from coordinate 411,929 downwards.
CGCTATTACGGACTCTTCTATGTCGCGCCGGCGCAGGACTCCTATATGTGCCGGCTGCGCATTCCCAATGGCGCACTGACGCATTGGCAGTTCGCCGGGCTTGCGGATCTCGCGGAAAATTACGGCGGCGGCTATCTGCATGTGACCACGCGCGCCAATATCCAGATTCGCGAGATCGCGCCGAAAAACGCCACGAATATTTTGGAGGCGGTTCAGGATCTCGGACTCTGGAGCAAGGGCTCCGGCGCGGACAATATCCGCAACATCACCGGCACGCCGACCGCCGGCGTCGATCCGCAGGAGCTGATCGACACGCGCCCCTATGCGCGCGCCATGCATCATCACATCCTCAACGATCGCTCGCTTTACGGACTGCCGCGCAAGTTCAACATCGCCTTTGACGGCGCGGGATTGATCGGCGCGTTGGAAGACACCAATGACATCGGCTTTCAGGCCGTTGACGTGAACGATGCGCATGGTGTCGCGCCGGGCGTTTATTTCCGCCTCGCGCTCGGCGGCATTACTGGTCACAAGGACTTTGCGCGCGACACGGGCGTGATCGTGCCGCCGGACGAAGCGGTGGAGGTCGCCGACAAAATTTTGCGGGTCTTCATCGAGCATGGCGATCGCACCAACCGCGCCAAGGCGCGGCTCAAATATGTGCTCGACGCTTTCGGCTTCGACAAATTTCTCGCCGCCGTCGAAGAAAAACTGGGTCGCAAGCTGCTTCGCATCGGCACGGACGCGATCGCCACTCGCCCGCGTCAGGATCGCGCGGCGCATATCGGCGTGCATCCGCAAAAAGACACGGGACTCAATTGGATCGGCGTAATGTTGCCGGTCGGTCGTTTTACCCCCGAGCAGGCGCGCGGTCTCGCCGAGATCGCGCGCCAATTCGGCGACGGCGGCCTGCGTCTCACGGTCTGGCAGAATGTGCTGATCACGGGCGTTAGCGACACACAGATTGCCGAAGCTGTCGCGATGATCGAGGCGCTCGGTCTTTCGACGCAAGCCTCGCCGATTCGCGCCGGGCTCGTCGCCTGCACGGGCAGTTCAGGCTGCCGTTTCGCCGCCGCTGACACCAAGCGGCATGCGGAAGAAATCGCGGCGCACTGCGAAAACGCGTCGCCGGTCGACACGCCGATCAACATTCATCTCACCGGATGCCACCACTCATGCGCGCAGCATTACATCGGCGACATCGGACTGATCGGCGCGCGCGTGCCGGTGAATGACGAGGGCGACACGGTCGAGGGCTATCACATTCTCGTCGGCGGCGGCTTTGCGGAAGACGCGCGTATTGCCTCCGAACTTTATCAAAATGTGAAGGAGGAAAAGGCGCCGGAAATGGTGGCGAAAATACTCCGCGCCTATCGAAAGAACCGCGCGAACGCGGACGAAACCTTTGTCGGCTTCGCGCGCCGTCACGACATCGAGACGCTGCGCCGTCTTGTCAATGAGGAGAGCATGGCGTGACTCATCAGTCCTCCCCGCCTTTTCTCATTCCGCCGAACGCGCCTTTCACGCCCGAGCAGCGCGCCTGGCTCAGCGGTTTTTTTGCCGGCTTCGCCGCGCCCGATGACAGCTCGATCACGCCGCTCACGCCAGAAGCGAACGCCGCTGTAATGGCTGGCGCCGATAACGACGATGGCGAGGCGCCGTGGCATGACCAGACGCTGGCGCTCGAATCGCGCATGCAGCTTGCCCAAGGCCGTCCGCTGCGTCGCCGCCTGATGGCGGCCATGGCGCAACAGGACTGCGGCCAGTGCGGCTACATTTGCGAGACCTATGCGGAGGCTCTGGCCACTAGAAAGGAAGCGCGCCTCAATCTCTGCGCGCCCGGCGGCAAGGACACGGCGCGCATGCTGAAGGCGCTTGCGGCGGAGCTGGATCAGCCTTCGCCGGCGCCGGCCATTGTTGCGCAAGTTGAACCCACTAACGTTGCGGCGCCCGGCTGCTCGCGGGATAATCCGGCACGGGCGACGTTCGCTTCTCGCCGTCGGCTGAACAAGGACGGTTCGGAAAAAGACACCTGGCATATCGAGTTCGATCTCGGCGCCACCGAACTCAGCTACAAAGTTGGCGACAGCTTCGGCGTGTTTCCCAAAAATGATCTCGGCCTCGTCGACCAGATCATCGCCATGCTCGGCGCCTCGCATGTGACGCCGGTGCGCGACAAAACTCTTCGCGACGCCTTGCTCAGTGACGTTTCGCTGTCTCCGGCGCCTGATGCGCTTTTCGAGTTGATCTCCTTCATTACCGGCGGCGCGCAGCGCGAGAAGGCGCGTTTGCTGGCGCAGGGCAAAGATCCTGACGGCGACGCGGCAACGCTCGACGTGCTCTCCGTGCTGCAGAAATTTCCAGGCGCGCGGCCACATCCGGAAGCCTTTGTCGAAGCGCTGGAGCCGCTGCAGCCGCGCCTCTATTCCATCTCCTCCTCCCCCAAGGCGACGCCGGGACGCCTCTCGCTGACTGTCGACGCGGTTCGATATGTCGTCGGCAAGCGAAAGCGTCTTGGCGTCGCCTCGACCTCTCTGGCCGAACGCATCGCGCCAGGCGACAGCCTTCCGGTCTATGTGCAGTCGGCGCATGGCTTCGCGCTGCCAGACGATCCCACGACGCCGATCATCATGATCGGGCCTGGCACCGGCGTTGCGCCGTTTCGCGCTTTTCTGCAGGAGCGCGCGGCGACCTGCGCGCCCGGCAGGAACTGGCTCTTCTTTGGACACCAGCGTTCAGCCTGCGATTTCTTCTACGCCGACGAATTCGAAACGATGAAGGCGACAGGTCTGCTCACGCGTCTGTCGCTCGCCTGGTCGCGCGACGGCGCAGAAAAATTCTATGTGCAGGACCGCATGCGCCAGTCCGGGCGTGAATTATGGGCGTGGCTGGCGGAAGGCGCGCATTTTTACGTCTGCGGCGATGCGCAGCGCATGGCCAAGGATGTCGAACGCGCGCTTGTCGACGTCGTCGCCGAATTCGGCGCCCGCAACGCCGATGAAGCGGTCGCCTTCGTCGCGCAGCTCAAGAAGAGCGGGCGCTATCAACAGGACGTCTATTGAGGCCGCTCATGCTCGATGAAGTCCTGGCGCCGGCGGCGCTTGAAAATCTGCACAACAGCATCGCGCCTGTTCAGGCGACGACGACGCGCTCGACCTGCCCCTATTGCGGCGTCGGTTGCGGCGTGCTCGCGTCCGCAAATGGCGCCGACGTGATTGGCGATCCGGCGCATCCGGCAAATTTTGGGCGGCTCTGCTCAAAGGGATCGGCGCTTGGGGAAACGCTCGGGCTCGAAGGGCGCCTTCTCCATCCGATGCGCCGACAGGCCGACGGCGCCGTCGCGCGCGTGAGCTGGGATGCGGCGCTGGATGAAGCCGCGGACGGATTTCGCCGCATCGTCGATGAGCACGGTCCTGACGCCGTCGCGGTCTATCTCTCGGGGCAGTTGCTGACCGAAGATTATTACGTCGCCAACAAGCTGATGAAGGGCTTTATCGGCTCGGCCAATGTCGACACAAATTCGCGCCTGTGTATGGCCTCCACGGTCGCGGGCCACAAGCGCGCTTTCGGCGCCGACGTCGTGCCGGGCTGCTACGAAGACCTCGACCAAGCCGACCTCATCGTTCTCGTCGGCTCCAACGCCGCCTGGTGTCATCCAGTGCTCTTCCAGCGCATCATGCGCAACAAGGAGGAGCGCAACGCCAAGCTCGTCGTCATCGACACGCGCCGCACCCCGACGGCTGAAAGCGCCGACCTGTTTCTGCAAATCGCGCCGGGCGCGGATCAGGCGCTGTTTTGCGGCCTGCTTGTCTATCTCGCGAAGCTCGGCGCCTTCGACGATGATTACATCCGCCGTCTTACGACGGGGCTGACGCAGGCCCTGAAGGCCGCACAGACCATCGCGCCGTCGATTGAAGGGACTGCCGCGTCGACCGGACTGCGCGAGGTCGACATCGCGTCCTTCTTCGAATTATTCGCGCAGACGCCGCGCACGGTCACTTGCTTCTCGCAGGGCGTCAATCAGTCGGCGCAGGGGACCGACAAAGTCAACGCCATCATTAATTGTCACCTCGCGACGGGCCGAGTCGGCAAACCTGGCGCGTCGCCCTTCTCCCTGACCGGCCAGCCCAACGCCATGGGCGGGCGCGAAGTCGGCGGACTTGCGAATAGCCTCGCCGCGCATATGGGTTTTGAGATCGAAAGCATCGACCGCGTTCGCCGATTCTGGAATGCGCCACGAATGGCGACGCGCGAGGGGCTGAAGGCGGTGCAGATGTTTGACGCCATCGCGCGCGGCGACATCAAGGCGCTGTGGGTCGTCGGCACCAATCCGGCGGCGTCGCTTCCAAACGCCAACGCCGTGCGCGCCGCTCTCGGCAAGCTCGAACTCTTCATCGTCTCCGACAATGTGGCGTCGAACGACACGATCAATAGCGGCGCGCATTTGCTCCTGCCGGCGCAGGCGTGGGGCGAAAAGAGCGGCACGGTGACGAATTCGGAGCGCCGCATCTCGCGTCAGCGCGCTTTTCTACCCCCGCCGGGAGAGACTCGCGCCGACTGGTCGCTCTTCGCCGATGTCGCGCGACGCATGGGCTTTGCAGGCTTCGCCTATCGCTCATCTGCAGATGTTTTTCGCGAACACGCCGCGCTTTCGGCTTTCGAGAATGACGCAACGCGGGCCTTCGATATTGGCGGTCTCGCGCGCTTAAGCGACGCCCAATATGACGCGCTCGAGCCGACGCAGTGGCCGATTGATGAGGGCGACGGCAAGGGCCGAGCGCGCCTCTTCGCTGAAGGGGGCTTCATCTCGCAAGATGGACGCGCGAAATTCATTGCGCCGGCGAAGCCGAACTTGGCGACCACATTGACGAAGGACTTTCCGCTTCGGCTCAACACCGGCCGCATTCGCGAACAATGGCATACCATGACGCGCACTGGCGCGAGCCCTCGCCTTGCGCGGCATCTTCCTGAACCCTTTGTCGAGGTTCACCCGTCGGACGCTGAACACTTTGGCGTAGAAGACGGCGGTTTCGCCCGCGTCGCGACGCCGTATGGGAGTTGCGTCTTGCGCGCAGTGGCGACTGTAAGACAGCCTGCCGGGCATATTTTTGCGCCGATTCACTGGACCGATGAAACCGCCGCGGATGCGCGCATTGGCGCACTTGTCGCGCCCTGTGTCGATCCTTTCTCGGGACAGCCGGAATCGAAGGCGACGCCTGCCATCATCACGCCTCTGCGCTTCGCGCGCCAGGGCTTCCTCCTCTCGCGCGGCTCGATCACGTTGCCCGAGGGCGTATGGTGGGCGCGCGTCGCCGTCGCCAATGGCTACGGCTATCGCGTCGCCGCCGACCTGTCGGATGACGCCTGGACAGACGTCATCCGCACAGCTGCCGCGAGCGAAGACGTCATACAATTGATTGACGAAACCAAGAGTCTTCTCTCGGGGGCAGCCTTCGTCGGGGACCGCGCAACGCTCATCTGGGCTTTGTCTCCCGTTGCACAATCCTGGGACCTGGCGCTCGAACTCTTCGCCCGCGATCGTCTTGATCAGTCAGAACGGCTGTCGCTGTTGTCCGGTCGCTCGAGCCGACAACTGACGAATGACGGTCCGCTCGTCTGTTCATGCTTTAGCGTCGGCCAAAAGCAAATCGAAGCGGCAATTCAACAAGGCTGCTGCTCGGCGCTCGACGTCGGGAAGGCCACTCGCGCAGGCTCCAATTGCGGCTCCTGCCAACCGGAAATTCAACGTCTCATCAAGATTTCTCTCGCCGCCGAGTCTGCGATCGATTTCGCGCGAGAGGACAAGCCAAACATGAAAGAAGGAGCATCTGATGAAACTGTCGGATTTTAAAAAGGCCGGTCATTGGCCGACGTTGCTTGCGGCCTTCCTCTACTTTGATATCAGCTTCATGGCTTGGGTCTCACTCGGCCCGCTGATGATTTACATCACCAAAGGCATGCCGATTTCCGTCGAGGACAAACTCTCGCTCGTCGCGATTCCAGTTCTCGGCGGCGCCTTCTTTCGCGTTCCGCTCGGCCTCCTCGCCGACGCGATCGGCCCGAAGATGACGGGCATCCTCGCGCAGGCGATCGTGATGTTCGCGGTATCTCTGGTGTGCGTCTTTGGCCTGAGTAGTTCGATCGCCATCGCGCTTTTCGGTCTGTCTCTCGGGCTCGCCGGCGCGTCCTTCGCCGTCGCCCTGCCGCAGGCGGGCCGCTGGTATCCGCCGCAATATCAGGGCCTGGTGATGGGCATCGCCGGCGCCGGCAATATGGGGGTCGTGCTCGACACGCTTTTTGCGCCCTCGATCGCCGAGGCTTACGGTTGGCAGACCGTCTATGGCGTACTGCTCGCGCTGATGGTTTTGGTGCTGCTGATTTATTCGCTGGCCGCCAAGGACGCGCCCGGCGGCAAAACGACGATTGCTCTTGCCGACTACGGCAGAATGCTCGCGGACTCCGACAGCCGCTGGTTCATGTTTTTCTACTTCATCACCTTCGGCGGCTTCGTTGGTCTTGCTTCGGCGCTTCCGCTCTATTTCACGACGCAGTATCACGCCACGGGAGTCGCCGCGGGCCTCATGGTCGCGCTGATCGTCGCTTTCGGTTCGGGTTTCAGGCCCGTCGGCGGCTATATCGCGGACCGCATCGGCGGGGTGAAGACGTTGTGCTTCCTCTTCGTTCTCGTCTCCGCCTGCTATTTCGCCGTCGCCTTTCTGCCAGTGGGACCGGCCCCTGCGAAAGGCGTTGCGGGATGGGGTCTGATGCAGTTGCCGCCCGTCGCCTTTGCCGCGGTGGCGCTGTTCTCTGTTGGCGTGTTATCGCTCGGCATGGGCAATGGCGCGGTGTTTCAATTGCTGCCGCAGCGTTTTCGCCGGGAGATCGGCGCGATGACCGGCCTCGTCGGCGCCGCAGGCGGTTTTGGCGGATTTTTCCTCGCCAAGACGCTCGCCTACTCCAAAGGCGCGACGGGCGGCTTCACCGCCGGGTTCGTCTTCTTCGGTTTCCTTGCGCTGCTCGGCCTCGTCGGTTTGATCTTCGTGAAGACGCGTTGGCGCACGACCTGGGGCGCCGTTTCCGGCGCGCGAATCTGAGCTGAGGAACAGCCGTGTCGGTCCGCGTCGTTCATGATCTTCGAATCGAAGCGGGCTTTGCGACGCAAAAAGGCAGACGGCCTGACAACCAGGACTATGTCGCATTTTGCCTGGGTCCAGGCGGCGCCGGCGCCGTGCAGGGCGTCGTCGCCGCCATCGCCGATGGCGTTGGCGGCCACAAGGGCGGGCGCGCCGCGGCTGAGACTGCTGTGCGCACCTTCATCGATGGCTACTATGCGCAGCCGGAGACCTTGGGCGTCAGTCGCGCCGCCGCCCGCTCGCTCGAAGCGGCTAACAGCTGGATCGCGGCGCAGTCGAGAGTCGATCCTTCATTGGAAGGCATGGCGACGACGTTCAGCGCGCTGATCCTGTCGCGTCGAAACGCCTTCATCCTTCATGTCGGCGATACGCGCGTCTACCGACTGGCTGGCGCCAGCCTCGAGCGACTGACGAAAGACCACACGATCGGTCGCGGTGATTTCGCCCATGCGCTCCTTCGCGCGGTCGGCTTCGACGATGCGCTTTTGTTCGACCAAGGCATGCATAGTCTCAGTGTGCATGATCGATTTCTGCTGTGTTCGGACGGCGTTCATGGGGTGTTGCCAGACGCCAAGCTTCGTGCGCTGCTCGCCGAAAGGGGCGGGCCGCAGGAGACGTCGGAGAGAATCGTTCAGACGGCGCTCGAGGCGGGCAGCCACGACAATGTCACTGCGCTTGTCGTTGACGTCATCGATGTGCCGCCGGCCGACGAGCGCGCTTTGTCCCGCGCCTTCGCAGCCTTGCCGATTGGCGAGCTGCCGGCAATCGGAAATCTTGTCGACGAGTTTCGAATGGACGGCCTTCTTTCTGAAGGGCGCTACAGTCGGCTGATGCGGGCGACGGATACGCAGAACGGAAAAGCGGTCGTATTGAAGTTTCCGCATCCGCGCGTCGCCGATGACGCCGCCTACCGGCTCGCCTTCGTCAATGAAGCCTGGGTTGCGGCGCGGGTGAGAAGTCCGTTCATCGGCGAAGTCGTCGAACTGCTCCCGGGCAGACAAAGCCGGCTGTATTCGGTGATGCCATATTACGATGGCGAGACGCTGGAGGGGCGCCTGCGGCGCGAGCCGCGCATCGATCTTGCCGAAGGCGTTTCGATCGCGACGCGTTTGTCGCGCGCGATCGCGACCTTGCATCGCTGCGGCGTCATCCACCGCGACATCAAACCGGACAACGTCATTTTGCTCAAGGATGGCGGGCTGCGGCTCGTCGATCTCGGCGTTTGCCGCGCGCCGAACCTCGAGAATTTGCCGGAAGCGCATGCGCCCGGCACGCCGAGCTATATGGCGCCCGAGCTTTTCGACGGCGCCGTCGGCGACGAAGCGTCGGATCTCTATGCTTTCGGGGTCACCGTCTATCGTATGTTCGGCCGTTGTTACCCCTACGGCGAGATCGAGCCGTTCAGTAGACCGCGCTTCACAAAGCCGCTTCCGCTTTCCCTCAAGCGAGCCGACCTCCCCGCCTGGCTCGACGCCGCCATCGTCAAAGCGATCGCCGTCGCGCGCGAAGATCGTTTCGGCGATGTGCTGGAGTTCGCCTTCGAGCTTGAAAACGGCGCGGCGCGGGGGCAACCGCTGGCGCTGCGCAAAAAGTCTCTCTACGAACGCAATCCCCTCATCTTCTGGCAAACGCTCTGTTTGCTGCTGGCGCTCTTCCTGGCGGTCGCGCTTTTCTATCGCTAGCAGCGGCGTAGGGGATCTCCTTGAGCCGGGCGATTTCCGGCCTTCAGGGCTTGTGCGACGGCGCACAGCGCCAGCGCGCGTCTCTCCTTAACTTCTGATTAACGCAGAAAGGAGAACGTCATGGGACCGATGATCACGACAGGAATTTTTGGAGTCGTCGCTATCGCACTGGCCGCCGAAGCGCTCAACATCGCGATGGCCCTTGGCGAATTCAGTCACGTCGCCGCCTATAACGCGGGCCTCTTCTAAGCTTTGCAGTCGCACGGCGGCGTCTCTGGCTGACGCTCAGAACGCAATCGTTATCGATCACGGCCGAGCGTCGGGAAGAAGCCTTTGCCAACATGCCGGGCGGCGACGTCGCCCAGAAGATCGCGCCATATGCGATAGGGATCGTTGAAAACGCCTTCTCCAAGATCCCTATCGGCGAGAGCCGCAGCCAAACACGCCATGGCCTGAGGCAAATCGTGGGCATTCTCGAGATAGAGAAGCCGCGTTCCGACCGACTCTTCGCCCATCAACGACATGGCGGCTGCGATTTCAATATTGTCGCGGCGCCCAAAGGCCACGCCGCAAACGCAGACGAGACAGGTCTCCCAGACGGCAGGGTCGGTCTCGTCGATGAAACTGTGCAAGCCTCTGACGATGGACGCGTAGACCGCTTCTCCCACCGCGGTGATGATCTTTTCAAGTTCGACCTGAACCTTTTCGACAGCCTCCGGGAGTTCCGCCGGCGTCGCCATCTGACCTGCGGCCCAGTTGACTGAGAGCTGAAGCAGCTGGCCCAGAACGATTTGCGCGGGGGACACGAGTTCGGCGGGCAGCTCACGCGACAAACGCGACACGGCCTCCTCCAGCGCCTTATTCAGGCGTACCGCCGCAAGCCGTGCGGACTCGAGGTCCCTGCCGCGCACCAGGCGCGCCCAGGTTCCCTGGACGCCGATTACCGCATGCATCAGCGACTTGACCTGCGAAAGCCACGGCGTCGGCGGATAGGACTTTACTACCGCGCCATGCTCGATGCGCCAGATTTCGCCGGTCCCGATCAATGTAATCGCCGAGACCGGCGTCGATGCGAACACCTCGTCGCGATTTGCGCCGTAGAGCATTCGGAAGGTGGCGTTAATTTCGCTGAAAGGATCGCTCTGCATAGATTTCAGTCTCCCAATATCGGACATCCATCAACAAGACAGCGCTCATCGCATCGCGCGCCGCAATCCTCAGCGCCCAACCACTTCGCGCGGCCATGTAACATGGCGCCAGGGGCAATCCAAAAATTATTGAGGAAACGCCCAATGGCGCGGCGATCGCGACGTCGTCATTTCCAGAACGGGCGGGTCTGCTCGAGATCTCTCCAGAGCGCCTTGGCGCCGGTCCAGCCCAATTCGGCGCGCGCCTGACTCGCCCCGATCATCCAGCCGATGGCGCGCTGTACCGATGGATCTTCGGCGCCGGGGACGTCCGTTCCCGTGAACGTCGCTTTCAGCGTCGCGGCGTCGTTGAGATCGCCAAATACGGTCTGCAGCTTCTTAAGACGCTTCAAGAAAGGATCGATTCGTTTCGCCGGAAATAAGGAGCAGAAGAACTCGACGGCATAGCGCAGCTTTTTGAGCTCCTTGCGCAACTCGTGGCGCTGTTCCACGGTCAGCGTCTCAAGTCCCTGGGCATGCTTCGCTGTCTTCTTCCAGCGTTTGTTAAGAGATGCGCGCGCGAGCGTTGTAATCGGCGCCGCCAGCCGCTCGGTCTGGACGAAATCCTGAGGCACAAGCCAACCGCGCGTCTCCACGAAGCGTGCAAGATCGATGAGGAACGCCTGCACGCGCGCGCCGACAAGAAGCTTGCGCAGCTGCTCGCGCCGTTCTTTCGCCTGCCGCGCGACCACATCGGCGAGCGCCGAAAGTCCGGGCTCGTCGGGATGAGTTTCGGCTTCGCGCCGCGCCATGTCGTTCGCCACCACATCGAGATCCCTCAGGCTCCCGACTTCTTGTCCGAGCCAGCGCGCCTCGGCGTCAAGCCGCTTCATCTCGGGGCTTCGCAGCACGGCGGCATAGACCAAAAATGCGCTGCGCAACCGCCGCAGACCAACCCGCAGCTGGTGCGGCCCCTCGTCGTCGTCCAGCTGGCGAACGACGAGCACATTCGTGGCGATCTGATCGAGGCACTCGCGCAAGACGTCACGGGCCGCTTGCTCGGCGGTTTGCGCCGGGTCAAGCGCAAGGTTCTGAGCATTGCGGGGCGCAAGCGGCGAATCGATCCGTCCCTCTTGCGCCAACAAATAACCGCGCGCGGCCTTGGAAAGACGGGAGAATTGCAACCCGCCATCGGGAACCAGGATAAGCGCAATGTCGAACAGTCCGCTTGCCTTGCCTGCGAGGAGTTCGATTTCCAACTCGGAGAGTTCAGCAGATCGTTCGCCAGCCCGAACCTCGCCAATGTCGAGCGCGAGCTCGGCGCGCGTGCCGTCGGAGAGCATCAACTCGCTCGTCCTGCGCGTGATCACGGTCTCGCAAACGGTTTGAAGCGGAGCGCCGTTGACGCGGTCAACGATCTCCTCACGAATCGATGAATCCGAAATTGCATCGAGACACAGGCGTCCGCCAGGCGCCGGGTTCTCTAGCTCGCCGACCTGCGATAGGCCGCCGTGCAACGTCGCCCTGGTTTTTACGCCCTGAATCCACCGCCGCCCATCGCGCCTGAGCCTCAGCGCAATTCCCGCCTTGTTCAGTGCGTGGTCGGGCGTATCGAGATAAATGCTTCTGAGCGTTTTCGTTACGGGAGCGCCGTGAGCCAGCTTCGACGCCTTCAGGCGCGCCCAAATCTCGCTCGACATCTTCTTGTCCAGCAAGAGTTTTAGCTCGATCTCGCTCATGTGGGGAATATATCATTTTGTAGCGCGCGTAGCGCTCGGTCGGCGCTGCCTCGGCGGGGTCGGTCCGGAGCGACTATGGCTGTGTTTGGTCGGACCCTTTTCTCTGCTTCTTTTTCTTCAGCACGATCGTCAACTTATCGCCCCTTTTTGACACCTCTACAGATTTCAACAGGCTCTCTCCAAGAGAGATGCCGCCGCCGACAGCCTCAATCCACTGCTGCAAAATTTCCGCTTCGGTTTTCTCGGGATCTGTCATGCCATCCTCTTGAACCGGACGATTGATCACACGCCCAACTTATTCGCCTTACGAAGCAGAATGGCAACGTCATAAATGGCGAGAACCGCAGCTTGGTCCTCTTGTTGTCGGGTGACCGCAATAAAAGCGCCTGCCGTCAAATCTCGTATTGTCGCCTCGGGACAATCTTCACAAAGTTGAGCGACCAGCTTCTCGCCACGAAACCCTTCGGTGGCGCGGCGAACAAACCGCGCCGCAATTGAACGGCGTTCAGCGCTAAACATTCGTCGCAGGACCAAGTTTCGAACTCCGCTTCCCTTGTCATCGAAACATTGGTGACAACGTCGGGGTTGAACGGAGTTCCTGGATAGCATGTAGGCCCACCTATAAATACGCGAGCGTTCCGGCAAGCGTCGCCTGACGCCCAGGTTTTGAGCAGTTTGAGCAGGAGACGCCCTCCACGACCAAGAGGATTTTTCAGCTTTGGTTGGTAGCAACGCGCCTATTCGTAACGCTCTCTCAGCGCAGCAAAAAACCCCGCCGACTCGGCGCCGGCGGGGCGAAAATGTCCGAGTTTTGAAAGCCGCATCCCTATGGCCTGTCGGTTACGCTCTCGTGACAGGCGAGTTCCACCGTTCGCCAACTGGCGCGCCGCGGGGTCGATTGCCGCCGTGCGAGTCGGGCGCCGCCAGCGGCGCGCGCGAGGTCGTCCCTTTTTGGATTGGCCTTAGTTTGGCGCCTGCCAATTCGCGATCCGATCGCGACCTGCGGCTTTGGCGGCGTGCAACGCCTGGTCGGCGCGCTCGATCGATTGCTCGACGGGAACGGATGGGTCGAGGAGCGTAAGCCCGAAGGAAGCCGTTACCGTGAGCGGCAAATAGCCTTCGACGAAGAATTCTCTGTCCGACAAGCCCTTTCGCAACTGCTCTGCGATCGCGCGCCCCTGTTCCAGGTCCGCATCCGCGGCGCAGTAGAGGAACTTTTCGCCTCCAAAGCGAAAAAACTCATCATGGGGCCGCAAGTGGGACATCACGAATTCTGCGTATTGCACGAGAAATTCATCGCCGAGCGTGTGGCCGTATGTGTCGTTCACCTCCCTGAAGTGATCCAGGTCCATCATCGCGAGACATGTGGGTCTCGGCGCGAGAGCCTGCCGCTCGCTCAACGCCGTCAACATCGCGATATGGTTCCCCGCGCCTGTCAACGGATCACGATTACGAAGCGCATCCTCGAGTTCGTGCTTGATGGTCACTAATTGGGCGCGAACCTGCTTCAGGGCCGACAGGAATAATTCATAGTCGTCGAGAGGAATGGACCGGTGCTCCGACGCGGTTCGGAGCATGATTGCCGCGTGCCGGTGCATAAGCTCATGCGCGAGCAAAATCTGGGAAAAACTTGGGTGCGAACCCAGACGACCGGCGCCAGCGCCATGCAGCCATTGTCCGAGCGGCCACCTGTGGTTCGCATCTTCTCGGAAGTCCCGCTCGTCGGGAACCTGATCGCAAATGATCGTTCTGTTGAAATTCTCGTACCAGAGTTCGTGCTGAAACAGCGCCTGCCGGAGCTCATTCAGGGTCGTCCGCTTTTGCTCGCGGCTCAATTTCGAAAAGGGCATGGGGCACCGAAGTTTTCAGCGTTTCTTGCGCCATTTGTTCCGAGACAGAATATTCCATTTCAGTGTCACATTCTTGAGAAGTGACTGTCGCTTTCGCGGCTTCGCAACGAGCGGGGAGGCAACCAATTGATTCGGCGGCTCTGACGAGAGAACGGAGACAGCGGTCTCCAACGCTTGTTCAGGCGAACAGCCGCAGGCCGCGCGGGCGTGGCCATCAGCGTCCAAACAAGCCGCGCATCGCGGCAAATAATCCCTTCGACCGCTCCTGAGCCGGCGGCGCCTGCGCGAGGCTTTCGGCTTCGAGCCGGGCGGCGTCGCGTTCGACGCCGGCGCGCGCGACGAGCGCGGCGAGAGTCGGCGCTTCGTGCGGCGGCGCCCAGCCGCCAGCCCGCCGTATGTCAAGATAGGCGTCGAGCATGTCGGCGGCGTCCATCGCGCCAGCTTCCGCGAAATGCGCGCGCGCCCGCTCGACCGCGGCGGCGTCGACGATGAATCGCGCCGCCTTCGCCGCTTCGCGCCGGACGCCGTCGTCGATCGCCAGAGCGACCCGCGCCTCGCGTAATGCGGCGACATCCGGCTCCTTCAAGAGCGCGCGCATGAGCCGCGCTTCTTGCGTGGCGTCAACGCCCGCCGGCGCCATGCCTTGGGCGCCGCAGGCGTCGAGATAGCGGGCAAGCAGAGAAGGCGCGCTGCGCGCGGGGGCGGCGTCGGCGGAGAGGCGCGCGGACTGCGCAAATTCGCCGCCCTCCGCGATCCCCGCCGCAAGCGCGGGATCGGCGCAAAAGGCGCCATATCCGCCGAGTTGCTGCAAGCGCGCGCGGGCCGGCCCCGTCTCGCCGATGACGAGCGCTGTGAAGCTCGCTTGCGCCAAAGGCTCGAGCGCATCCCACAGGCCCGGCGGCTCAAAACGCGCAGCGACTTCCGCCCGCGCCAGAGCGCCGTTCAGCGAAGCGACAAACTTGTCGCGCCGGCCTTTCAGCCCGGCGGCGCGTTCGGCAACGGCGCGAGCGGCCGCGCCGGTCCCGGCGCGCGCGGCGTCGGCGGCGCGGCGCATGAGATCGTCAAGAAGTCCCTCGTCATCCGTGGCGCGGCGCGGCGCCAGCCCGTCGCCTTCGACTCGAAAAAGCCGCGCGAAGGCGGGGCCGCCGGGATCAACCGGCGCGATGCCGAGATCGCCGGGCCCTGCCGCCGGGCAAACAAGGCCGACGTCATCGCCAAGCGCTGCGCCGTAAAATTCGATTTCCGCGGTTTCGCCCATGCCGGGAGCGGCTTTCTCGCGGCTGCGGCGCAAGGCTATGCCATCGACTTCCGCCTCTTCAGGATCGACAAGGAGCGCCAAAAGATTGCCGACGACGACCGGCTCCGCCGTTTCCGCCGCGTCGGGGTGTTCATGCGGATCGCCTGTCGCCTGCCGCAGGTCGTCGAAGGTGAGCGGATCGACGGCCGGTTCTCCCGCCGACCGCTGCTCGAGCGTCCAGCCTTTCAGCCGCCGGCGCTGGTTCATCGCCAGCGCCACGCTGCATCGGCCGAGCAGCGTGGCGCTCTCTTCGATCGAATCGGGAATTCGCAGGCGAAGAATAATGCGCGGCGCGCCGGGTTCGCGCAGCCAATGCTCCATGATGGCGAAGGGCGCCTCGCGCGCGTCGGCGGCCGCTGACGATTCGAACGGCGCCGCCTCCAGGACGAGTCGGCTCTGATAGGCCGGGAAGATGCGGCGCGCCGGGGCGAGGCGGATGACGACGGCGTTATCGGCGCGTTCGACGACCCGGCGCTGGCCGATCGCCCATACCAATCGCGCGCCGGCCGCCGCGGTCTGCTCGCGCGACAGCCGTTCGACGTCGCCGCGCGCCGGAAACGCCGCCAGCCGAAAGGCGACGGGGTCGGCGCCGCCGGCGTCTGGCAGCAACGTTAGGAGCAGACGCCAGTCGCCGCCCTGCGGCAGGTCGCGCTCCGCTGAGAGCGCCAGGATGAGTTCGGCGCCATCGGCCGCGGTCAATCGCACGAATCGATGCTCAGGCGGCACATCAACGACAATGATGCGGGCGCGCCAGCGCGCGGCGCTGATGACGTCGACGAGGGTGGGCGCGTTCGTAAAGCGCTCGTCGCGCGCCGAGATGACCGTGAGTTCCGGCCGGACCGCCGCGCGTTCGGCGCCCTCAAACCAGCCGATGGCCAGTCGGCGCCGCCCATCCCAGTAATAGTCGAACTGCTCTCTCCACATTGACGGCCGCGCCCAAGCGTGAGGCATGGCGCCGTCGCCATGCGAAGCTGAAGTCGGCAGGAGCATATCCGCGCGCGCCGCAATCGCGCAATTCAGCGCCGTCACGCCCGCAGCGGCGCCAAATTCTTACGCAGCGCCATGACGTTGTTCCGCCACATAGTCCGCGTAAACGGCTGGAGCGCCGACCTCCGCCTTGGCAGGCCGCCTTCGCAATAAGGCTCACCTGCGCGGGCGTGAAGGCGCGATTTCAGGGCGGAGCGATAGCGAAAAGCGGGGCTTTGATGAAATTATTGATCACCGGGGGCGCGGGGTTCATTGGCTCGGCGGTTGCGCGCGCCGTCATCGGCAAGAGCGTCGATCAGATTCTCGTTCTCGACAAGCTCACCTATGCGGGAAATCTCGCCTCGCTGCGGCCCATCGCCGACAGTCCCCGTTTTTCCTTTCTTCAAGCTGATATTTGTGACGCGGTGGCAGTCGCGCGCGCCTTCGAGGATTTTCAGCCCGACGTCGTCATGCATCTTGCCGCCGAAAGCCATGTCGATCGCTCGATCGACGGGCCGGCCGCCTTCGTTGAAACCAATGTCGTCGGCACTTTCGTGATGCTGCGGGCGGCGCTGGACTATTGGCGGCTGCTCGACCGCGCCCGTGCGGGCGCCTTCCGCTTCCTGCATATCTCCACCGATGAGGTATTCGGGGCCCTCGGCGCGGAAGGCCTCTTCTGCGAAGACACGCCCTATGCTCCGACGTCGCCCTATTCGGCGTCGAAGGCGGGGTCGGATCATCTTGTGCGCGCCTGGCGCCACACATATGGTCTTCCGACGATCGTCACCAATTGCTCCAATAATTACGGTCCCTATCATTTTCCGGAGAAGCTCATTCCGCTCACCATCATCAACGCGATCGAGGAGAAGCCGCTGCCGGTCTACGGCCGCGGCGAGAATGTGCGCGACTGGCTTTATGTCGAGGACCACGCCTCGGCGCTGATGCGCGTGGCGCGGGAAGGCGAAGTCGGCGAATCCTATAACGTCGGCGGACGCAATGAATGGCGCAATATTGACGTGGTCGAAGCGATCTGCGGATTGATGGATGAATTCCGTCCGCGGCGCGCCGGATCGCATCGCGATCTCATCACCTTCGTCGCCGATCGGCCGGGACATGATCTGCGCTACGCCATCGACGCCTCCAAGATCGAGCGCGAACTCGGATGGCGGCCGGCCGAGCGGTTTGAAACTGGTCTTCGCAAAACCGTGCGCTGGTATCTCGACAATTCAGCTTGGTGGCAAGCGATTCGCTCGGGCACATATCGGGGCGAGCGTCTCGGCGTGCTTACCGAGCAAGATGAAGAAGCCGTCGCCTGACGGGCGACAGGGGGGCTGTTTGTTTGAAGATCTCGAGCTTTCGGGGCTGAAGCTCGTCACGCCTAAAAAATTCGGCGACGAGCGCGGCTTCTTTTGTGAAACGCACAACGAAAAGACCTGGGCGAACGCCGGATTGAATTTCGACTTCGTCCAGGACAATCACTCATTGTCCCGCGACGTCGGGACGGTGCGCGGTCTGCATTTCCAGACCGCGCCCTTCGCGCAGGACAAGCTCGTTCGCGTGGTCAGCGGCCGCATTCTCGACGTCGCCGTCGATCTACGGCGGTCTTCGCCGACGTTCGGGCGTCACGTCGTCGTCGAGCTTTCGAAAGAGAACTGGCGTCAGCTGCTCATTCCGATCGGTTTCGCGCATGGTTTTGTCACGCTCGAGCCCGATACGGAAGTCATCTACAAGGTGACGAATTTCTATTCGCCGCAGCATGATTGCGGCGTCGCCTGGGACGACCCTGACATCGGCATAGCGTGGCCGGCCGCCGCCGAAAGCGCCGTGCTGTCGGACAAGGATCGCAAATGGCCGCGGCTGCGCGATCTGACGGAAGTTTTCGCGTAGAGTGGGCAAGATGAAGCGCATCGCCGTCACGGGGCTCACCGGCCAGGTCGTCAGCTCGCTCATCGAGCGCGCGCCGAGAGGCGTCGAAATGCTGGCGCTCGGCCGTCCGCGCTTCGATCTCTCCTCCCGCGACATGGTTCTTGCGTCTTTGCGCAGCGTGCGCTGCGACGCCATCATCAACGCCGCCGCCTATACTCAGGTCGACAAGGCCGAGAGCGAGCCTGACGTGGCGATGCGCGTCAATGGCGCGGGCGCGGGCTTCGTCGCCGAAACCGCCGCCGAATTGAAGGTGCCGCTGCTGCATCTTTCGACCGACTATGTCTTCGACGGCGCGCTCGATCGTCCCTATCGCGAAGACGACGAACCCAGCCCGACCGGCGCCTATGGGCGCTCGAAGCTCGAAGGCGAAAGGCAGATTGCCGCTCGTTGCGAGAATTGCGCCGTTTTGCGCACCGCCTGGGTTTACAGTCCGTTTGGAACGAATTTCGTCAAGACGATGCTGCGTCTTGGCGAGACCCGTGAGGAAATCGGCGTCGTCGCCGACCAGATCGGCAATCCGACGAGCGCGCTCGACATCGCCGACGCGCTGCTCGCCATCGCCGAAAGGCTGGTCGACGATTCCGATCCGCGCCTGCGCGGCGTTTTCCACATGACCGGGCAGGGCGAAGCCAGCTGGGCGGACATGGCTGACGCGATCTTCTCCGCAGCGGAGACGAAAGGCCGCCGGCCGGTGCGCGTCAAACGCATCGCCACCGCAGACTATCCGACGCCGGCGCGTCGCCCGGCGAATTCAAGGCTCGACAACGCCAAGCTTGAAGCCAGCTACGGCATCGCGCTGCCGAAGTGGCGCGATTCCGTCAACGCCTGCGTCGCCCGATTAATTCCAAACTGAATAGGATTCTCATGCGCGGCATCATTCTCGCGGGAGGAAGCGGCACAAGGCTGCATCCGATGACGCTCGTCACGTCGAAGCAATTGCTCCCCGTCTACGACAAGCCGATGATCTATTACCCGCTCAGCACGCTAATGCTCGCCGGCGTGCGTGAGATCCTGATCATCACCACGCCGGAGGATCTGCTTTCCTTCAAGCGGCTGCTCGGGAGCGGCGCGCAATGGGGCCTGTCGCTGTCTTATGCCGTGCAGCCGCGGCCGGAGGGGCTGGCGCAGGCCTATCTCATCGGCGGCGAATTCGTCGATGGCGAACCATCGGTGCTCATCCTTGGCGACAATATCTTCTACGGCCATGGCCTGCCGGAAGTGCTAAGCGAATCGTCGCGCAGCTCGGCGGCGGTGTTCGCCTATCATGTGCGCGATCCGGAGCGTTACGGCGTCGTCGAATTCGATTCCGCCGGCCGCGCGATCTCGATCGAAGAAAAGCCGACGCGCCCACGATCGAATTGGGCGGTGACGGGCCTTTATTTCTACGATGAGCGCGCGCCGGAATTCGCGGCGCAACTGAAGCCTTCGCCGCGCGGCGAACTGGAGATCACCGATCTCAACCGCATCTATCTGGAGATCGGCGAACTGCAGGTCGCCCGACTTGGTCGCGGATTCGCCTGGCTCGACACCGGCACGCCCGAGGCGCTGATCGAAGCCAGCGAATATGTGCGCGCCATCGAGCAACGGCAGGGACAGCGCGTCGCCTGTCTCGAAGAGATCGCCTTCCGCGCCGGCTGGATCGACGCCGCGCAGGCGCGCGCCGCCTCGTCAAAACTCTCCAAAAGCGGCTATGGTCAATATATCTCGCAGGTGCTCGCCGAGATGGAGCGGGAGGTTTCGCCGGTCGCATAGAGCGGCGAAGCCGCGGCGCGCCGCAGCTCAGCGGCGACGGTTTTGGGATCGAAGCGACGCATCGCATCGGCCGGCGGCGCTGAGGGACGCTGACGCGCAACGATGGCGCCGACGAAAGGCTCCATTTTCGCGACAGTGTCCTCGATGAGATCCGCAAGCGATGTGGGATCGAGCCGCGCGGGCGAAACGATGTTGTCGAACCGGCGGCGCAAATCCTTCCCCGCGAAAGCGTTGGTGATCGTCGCGAGCCCGGCTTCGGCCATTTCGAGCGGCGGATAGCTCGGGTGGGGAGAGATCATCAGCGAAACGCCGACAAGCGCGCGGCTGAGATGGTCGGCGTAGTCATCGAGCCGGGCCTTCCCGCCGACGGTGGCGTTCTGCACCGGATAGAGCAGCGAGTCTGGAAAATCCTCGCCGAGAAAAATGATGTTCCAGCGGCTCGCCCGAATCGGATCGCGCTGCTGCCAGATGAAAAGCGCCGCGCAAATCAACTCAAAGGCGTTGCGCGCGACGGTTTCCCGACCGTAAACGAGCATCGTCGGCTCCCGCGCGACGTTTTGAAGCCGCTCGCCAATGCGTTCGTTGAGCTCGTAGGGAACATAGTAGGCGTCACGGAACCGATATTTCTGGGTCATGACCGAGAAGAGCTCTTCGGAGTTGACGATCGCGATCGTCTGATCGCCGTGATGATAGGTCGCTTCGGCAAGACTGGACTTTGAGCCGCGGCCATAGAAGTTCGGCTCGTCGTCCTGAATGAGGTAAATGAACGGACGCTCGCCGCCGAAATAGCGGGCCCGCTCGCGCTCCATGGCCAGTGCGAATTCCGCGGTCCACCAGGCGGTCGCGAAAAAAATGTCGTTGGCGCGCACGTTCAGCCTGCCGCCTTCCCGCTCATTGGCGTCGACGAGCGCAGCTCTTTCAGTATCGAGACTCGCCGCATAGGGAACCGGCGTATAGCCGGACAGCGTCGCATAGGCTTCGGGTTCGATATCCGCGTCGGTCACCACGATGCGCGCGTCGAAATCATCGCCGAGTTCGGCGAGCAACGCCGAGAAGAGCTTCATCGCGGTGGCGATTCCGCCGAAGGTCTGCTGCGGATTGACCGTCGGGGTCAGCAGCGTCAGGCGCGGCCGATCATTGCGCGACGGATAGGAGAGCAGAGGCCGCGTTTCGGCGATCGGGGTTGCATAGGCATGAAAATTGGAGTCGACGCATGCGAGCGCGGGTTGGAAGACCTTAAGCCGATGCTCCGCGAGGTCGTCGACGCTGTGCACGGGCAGCAGCGTATGGCCCATGGGATAGAGATCGCGCTGCGCGACTTTGAGCCATTCGAAGCCGCGCGATTCAGCAATCATCAGCAGAGAACGTTCGATCGCGTGCGCAAGGGTGCCGTCAACCTGTCCGCTCTCTGGCGGAAAGTCAGCAAAGTCGATGTCGAGGTCGAGCAGCGGTCGGATCGCGGCGGTCCTGCCCCAGAACATCGAGCCGGAGGGAAATTCGAGCGTGAGGTTCTTGTCGATCTCTATATTCATCCGCTTCAACAGATTGCGCGCCAGATCGTAGTCGTAGCCCCAATTCAAAATGCCGCGCAGTTCGAAAAGATGCTGCGGAAACACGACGCCGAGCCGCGGATCGTCGAACAGCGAGAGAATCGAGCGCACGATGCGCTCTGATCCGAGAAGATTGTCGATGAGATAGTCGCGCCAGCGCGCCAGCGCCTCACCGCCGTGGGGCGAGCGCTTGGTGTGAACGTGGATGAACAGCTCGTAATTGGCGTAGACGTCGCGAAACCCGAAGAATTTGGCGGCGATGTCGCGCCCGCGATTCGGGCAGATGCGCGTCAAAACCTTGCCCTTGCGCCAGCCGGCGCAGACCTCGTCGACCGCCCGCTTCTTTTCCTCGGTGTCCGTCGAGACGCAAAGATCCAGCGCGCCGGGAACGTTATGCAGCTTTTCGAGGACAAGCGGCAGCACGTCCGGATAGAAGGCGTGGACGATGGCGACGATCGAATGCGCGCGCTTCGGGCCCACGTCAAAGGCGAAAGGCGTCTCGAGCGCGAAATCCATTTCATTGACCGGACGGCGGGAGGGAACGACCCCATCCGGCTTGGTCAATTCATAAGTGTAGTAATAGCTGATCGCCGCCTGACGCAGCGGGTCGTTGATCGGATTGCGTCGCCGGCCAAGCGGCGGATCATATTGCGCGGCGATCTGGCGCAATACGGCGCCGCAGGCGGCGCGCAACCCCTGTTCGCGCAGGAAGCGCGGACCGTCCCGAAAAAGATCGCGCGGTGCGAGAAACACGCCGACCGGCGAATCGATCAGCTTCGCCAGTTCGCGCATCGCCGCGCCGTAAAGCGCCACGGCGCCGCGTGTGGTCAGGATAATGTAGCCATTGCGCAGATGGCGGCGCGCCCATTGCAGCCTGGTTTCGGATTTCTTTTCCGTCATGCGGGCGCCTTCCAGTCGAGCTTGGGCAATTCGTGGCGGTGGAAATTTACGAAAATTCAACCGTCTCCGGCTTAAACGAAAACCGTTTGTCTCGCCATGACTTAGCCAAAAATTCGGCGTAACCAAGGCCCGCGGCGCGCTAGGGGCTGCGCCGGGGGAATGTGACGGAACGCCACCGTCCGCCGCTCGGGAATCATGATCAAGCTTGACAATGTCTTTAAGTATTATCGCTCGCACGGCCACAGGAAGGTCGTGCTCGATCATGTCAGCCTCGATTTCGCCGCTGGCCGCAGCTACGGCATTCTCGGCGTCAATGGGGCCGGAAAGTCGACTCTGATGCGCCTCCTCGCAGGCACCGAGCTGCCCAACGGAGGGCGGGTCGTGCGCTCCTCGCGCGTCTCCTGGCCGCTGGGGTTTTCCGGCGGGCTGCACCCGATGCTCAGCGGACGCGAAAACGTGAAGTTCGTCGCGCGCGTGTACGGACAGGACGCGCGCAAGGTTATCGACTTTGTCGAGGACTTCGCCGAGATTGGCGCCTATATCGACGCCCCGATTCGCACCTATTCGTCCGGCATGATGGCGCGTCTCGCCTTTGGCCTGTCGCTCTCGATCGAATTCGACTGCTATCTCATCGACGAGGTCACCGCCGTTGGCGACGCGCGCTTCGCTGCGCGCTGCCAAGAGGAGTTCTCCAAGCGCCGGCGAACGGCGGACGTTATCATGGTGTCGCACGCCATGACGACCATTCAGCAATATTGCGATCGCGGCATGGTGCTGGCGGGCGGGCGAATGCACGTCTTCAACAGTGTCGACGACGCGATCGAACTTTATAAGAAGCTCAATGCCTGAAGCCGTTCACGCCCAGCAGCCGGAGATCACGGTCGCGCTCGCCGACCCCGAGCGGGGGCCGCTGAGCCCGCAGGACGCTAGCTTTAAGGCGAAGTCGATCTCGCGCGCGCTGCGCAGGGCCGCGAACAAATCCCGCGCGCCGACGAGCGTCATCGCTGGGGGCGGCGGCTTCCAGGCGCGACGCGGCGACCGCGCGTTTCGCCTCGGCGTCCTCGCCAGCTTCGCCGCCTTCGTCATTGCCCCGTTCCTCGTCGCCTCGATCTATTGGGGGCTGATCGCCAGCAAGCAATATGTGACCGAAACCAAATTTTCGCTACGCGCCGGCGAAGCGTCGAGTCTCGATCTCTTGAGCGGAGGCGCCATGGGTTCGCAGGCCTCTCAGCAGATGCAGGACGCGCAGGTTCTCGTCAATTTCATCCGGAGCCGCTCGATGGTCGAAGCGCTCGACCGGAAGGTCGGCTTGCGCGCCATGTTCTCGCGTTCCGGAGTCGACTATTTTTCGAGTTTCGATCCGGAAGACTCGGTTGAGGAGCTGGAAAAATACTGGAAACGGCGGATCGACGCGAGCCTCGACATGATGTCCGGCATCATTTCCGTCAATGTGCGCGCCTTCACGCCAAGCGATTCGCTCGCCATCGCACAGAACGTCACGGACCTTTCGGAACGGCTGGTTAACGAACTGTCAACGCGCTCCAGGCGCGATGCGCTGGCGCAGGCGCGCACGGAACTGACGCGCGCCGAAGAACAGTTGAAGAATGCGACTGGCTCCATGCGCGACGCGCGCAATACCGAGGGCGTGCTTGACGCGCCCGCTGCGGCGGAGGCGATCAACAAGCTCATCACCACGCTTCGGCTTGAACTCGCGGCGACGCAGGAAGATCTCGCGCTGCACAGCGACTCGGAGACGTCGGACTCGCCTCAAGCGCGCCTACTCACCGCGCGAGTTCAGAGCCTCAAGAGCCAGATTGACGAATATTCGACGCAAATCGCCGGCGGCGGCGAGAGGGGGGAGGGCTCTCTGGCGCAGCGTGCGGGCGTGCTTTCCATGCATCAAATCGAGCTTGATCTCGCCCGGCAAAGATACGCGCTCGCCGCATCGATGTTTGAAAACGCCCGAGTCGATCTCGAAACGCAGCGCGCCTATCTCGTCTCCTTCCTTCGCCCGACGCTTGCGGAAAAATCTCTCTATCCCCGGCGTTGGATCGAATGGGGCATTATTGTCGCGCCGGCGACGATCGGCTGGCTGGCGCTCGTCGCCGTGGCCTTCCTTGTCCGCGATCATATGGCCAAATAGCGGGCGAGGCAGCGGGGCCGAAACGCGGATCGACGGCGCTTATCCGTTGAGATGGAGCGATCGTGTTTTTCAATATTGACGCCGACGACGGCGCCGCCATTCGTGGTTGGCTCGCGCCGGACAATCCTTCCGCTGTTCCGAAGATCCTGGTCCGCAGACCGGGAGAAGAAGACGTTGAAATCTCGGCGACCATTCAGCGTCCGGACGTGCGCGACCTCGGCATTCACGCCACCGGTCTCGTTGGCTTTCTGATCGACGACAAGATGATCCAGGGGCTGCCGGGCGTTGAGGATATCGAACTGCTCGAAGCCGACACCGGAATTCTGATCTACCGGCGATTCAAGAAGGGACGGCACATCGAGCGCAAATTTTTTCTGTTCGACGGTTCGATTCGCCCCATCGAGAAATTGGGCGGACGGTCGAGAAATCTGTTCACGCTCACCTACCCGTCGACCGAGCGCTACGCCTTCGAGACCATGCTCGTGCTCATTAACAACAGTTTCAACAAATCAATCTTCATGTCGGGGCGCTCGAGCTTCCCACGCTACGCGCATTTTCTTTCCAATGCGAAATTCACTACAGCGGCGCTGTTGAGCGACCCCTTCGAGGAGCTGGCGCAGCGACTGGTGATCCTCAGCCTGATCCAGAAGTCGGATTCGACGCATATGCTGCCGCTGCTCTTCACCGGGCTGACGGCGTTGATCGATTTTGTTCGCGACCTGCCGCTCGAAGATCCGAAAGGCATCCTTGCGAAATTCCGGAATGTTTCCGATGAGGAGCGTGAGGCGCTCATAAGCCCGATGACGCGAATGTTCGGCTGCATCCCGGGCGAGACGCCGGAGCGCCGTCACGTCCCGGCGGCGCTCGAGAACCTGGCGTCGATGGAGCTCGTGGGCGTGCGCAGCCGCTTTCGTGATTTCAGCGCGTTGCTGGCCGGCATTCTCGGTCACGATCTCACCGGCGATTATGAGCCGGTGGTGCACCCTTCGATCAGCGCGCTGGCCGATCGGCTGTCGCGCATCAGCCTCGTCGCGGACCTTCTTGAAGCCGATTTGGCGCTCTATTCCTTCGCTGAGGAATCGGTTGTCTCCGCGCTCTCCGATGACGCCGACGTCGTCGCGCGGGACACTCAAACCATGTGATCGTCGATGCTCGCAACGATCAGCGAAATCGCCGCCCAGGCGACGAGCAGCGCGCAAAACAGCAGGATGGTGTTCGCCGTGGCTTTCGGGTAACTCGCAGATTCCGGCAACGTCGGCTCGACGATCGTGAGGAGATAGAGCTGCTGTTTTGCAAGTTCCTGCCGCGCGTGATGGTAGGAGGTCTGCGCGATCGAATAGAGTCTTTCAGCGAATTGCTCGTCGAGCTTCAGGCGCTCATAGGACGCGATCTGCGAGGAAACGGCGTCGGCCCCTTGCGGGTCCGTAAGCTTCTTCTTGAGCTCCGCGATCTGCTGGTCGATCGCCGCAAGACGCGTGCGTTGCAGCCGTTGGCTGGGCGCATCGCTGGAGAGCGACGAAGAAAATGTCGAAAGCGCGTTGACGATGTCCATGCGCTCCATGGTGAGCTTGGCCAACAGTTCGCCAATGCTTGTAGCGCGCGAACCCGGGTCGATGATGACGTTCTTGTTGCGGAACTGAAGCGTCTTCTCGCGCGCGTCGGCGAGCATCTGACGGGACAGCGTCACTTCGAGTTCGGCGCGGCTCAATGCGTCGGTGCGATTGCGCACGGTGATCTTGTTGACGAGTTCCTCGCTGAGCCTGACGATATCGCGCGCGACGTCGAGCGCGTCCTTGGGCTGGAATGCGTCGGTGCGCACGGTCAAAATGCCGGAAAGGGTGTCGACGCTGGCCGAAATATGACTCAGCCAATATTTCCAGACTTCTTCGGCGTTGGCGTTTCTGCCGAGCCGTGAAAAATAGTCGACGCCGGAGCCCGCAAACTTTTTCTCCATGTAGTCGCGGCCGCCGAGGTCGGCGACAATGGCCCGGCTTTTCACGTAATTGAGCACCATGAAGGCGTCCTGCGAGGCCGTACTGGAACCCCCACCCGTCAGCTTGGTGATCATCGACGCCGCGTCGGTCCCCGATTTTTTTTCATGTTGGGCGCGCACGGTCAGCCGCGTCTCGGCGACGTAGCGCTCCGACTGCCAGAAGCAGGCGTAAAGCCAGAACAGGAAAGTCGGCAGAACAACGGCGAAGATGAAGCTGCGTCCGAGCAGCCCGCCGCCCGCGTCCGCCCTGGCGGTCGCCAGTTTCTCCGCCATGCCCTCGAAGCTTTCGCGAATCAGCGTCGGCAGGCGGCTTGCGGCGTCCTTTGTCGTCAGCGGCGCGAGAATCTCCACCGCCTTGGTCGACGAGAAACGCGCCACGTTCTGCGCGGTGGCGATCACTTCTGACAGTTTAGGCGGTCTCGGAGCCCTATGCGTGCTCATCTACCCTCAAGTCGCTGACCTGTTCATGCGCTACGCATGTTAACTGAGGCTGAAACGCCTAAGCGCGCTGACGCGGCGTCGGTCCCTGGCGGCCCTATCACTCGGGCGGAGTAGACAGTTTTCCCGCGCCGCAAACTAAGCGGGTCGGGGCCCCCGTGCAAGCGACCAACGTCACGGTAAAGCTTCGCTATTAGTGTAAAGAGACAGCCCCGGATGGAAATGCGGATCGTCGCGAATGACGGCGCGCCAGCGTTCGTAAAACGCGCGGCGCTCCGTCTCGTAGACGCGCTGCAGACGAAGCGCGCCGCCGCCGCGGCTCGCCGACTGACGATGGATGAGAATCGTCTGCGTGTGGCAGATCGTGCGCCAGCCTCGCGCCGCCAGTCGCAGGCATAAGTCGACGTCGTTCAGCTCGACGGGAAGATTGATCTCATCGAAGCCTCCGACGGCGTCGAATTTGTCTCGTTCGATCATCATGCAGGCGCCGGTCACCGCCGAGACGTCGTGCGGCAAGACATTTCGGCTCATCCAGCCGCGATCGTCTTCGGTCACGCCGGCGCCGAAATGGCCTGCGACGCCGCCCATGCCGAGCAAGACGCCGACGTGCTGAACGCGGCCGCCGGGATAAAGGAGCTTCGCGCCCACAGCGCCGACATCCGGCGCCGACGCAAAAAAGAGCAGCCGTTCGATCCAGTCCGGCGTCACCATTTCGGTGTCGTTGTTGAGGAAAATCAGGTAGTCGCCGCGCCCGGCGACCGCGCCGGCGTTGCACAGGGCGGAGAAATTGAAGGCGCCTGACTTGCGAAGGACTTTGAGCCGGGGGTCCTGCGCTTGCAGCCCATGCAGCAGCGCCTGCGTGCGCGGCTCGACGCTGTCATTGTCGACGACAATGACGTCGAATTGTGGATAGAGACTCTTGCGCAGCAGGCTGTCGAGGCAGGGCGCGAGTAGATCGATGCGGTCGCGCGTCGGAATGACGATGGTCACCGCAGGCGGCGGGCCGCGAAATACAGCGTCGATCGTCGTTCGCCGCCCGCTCACGGCGCGCGCAAGGCTAAACAATGGCCGGCGCAGCGCGCCGACGTCGTCGTTTCCCGCGCGTGACAGCAGCCGGTCGATCAGTGCGTCGGCGCCGGCTTCGATCCAGCCGGATTCGCCCGCCAGGAGGCTTGCGCGAACGCAGGCCGCGCGGCCGACATAATTTTCAAAACGATGAAGCGTCGGGCTCCAGCCGGGTTTGTAGATCGGGCGCAAGGCGTCGCCTTCGCCGACGGTTTCATCCGCATAGGCGATGGCGTGCTGCGGATGTCGGGCGAAATGTTCGACAAAGCAGGCGCAGGCGTCGGGCGCCAGACGATCGCCGGCGATGAGCGGCAACACGAGATCGCCAGCATCGAACTGCGTCCCGTCTGTCGTTGTGACGAATGCGCAATGCGGATAGGTCTGATCTACGACGCTCGCGCGCGTCGTTTCGATGTCGCGCGGCGCCGCGCCGCAGGCGTCGACTAGCGCGACCACTCTCGGCGCTTTTGCCCAGTCGGTCCGAGGCCGGTCTATGCGAGGATCGCTCCCGCGCGTCCGCGCGGCGCGCCAGAACGGGTACGTCGACATCGGCGCGGCGCCGAGCGCCCAGCGCCAGTTGAGCTCCGCTTCCTCGGTGAGCCCGACCATATCGGCCGACAGCGCGAAGAACAGACGCTTGGGCGCCGCCGACGCTTTGCGCAGCGCCTCGACGCGGCCCAGCGGCCGCGCGCTCAATATGCGGAAGCTGAAGGGACCGGGACGATTCGTCGGGCTGATCCAGACCTCGGTCGTCTCGCGCGGAACACGCCCGATCCAAACGCCCACGCCTTCGCAGGGCGATGGCAGAATGTGCTCTTTGAATTCCTCGCCAATCCAAAATCGCAGGATGGGCCGCACCGGCGCGTCATAGAAGCTCGCCGCATAGCGAAGTTCGACGAATCTCCCAGGCGGAAATCCCTTCAAGCCGCAAAAGCGCAGCCAAGGCTCCTGCGACAGCGCAAGGAAACCGTCTTGCTCGCGCCGAACGTTGCGCGCGGGCTCCAGAAACATGGACTCGCTCGCAGCGTCTGACGGCGGCAAATTCAGCGCCCCCCTGTGGCGCACGCGCGCAAAGCATGAGAGTCGACGACGATTCCAGCGTCGGAAAACGAACGCGCTTCGATAATAATCTCCACAATGTCGCATTTGGCGGCCGCGCCCGAACGACCGGAAAAAAGAATTACATCAGACCCGGCGCGAAACTATGGGCGCATCGCCGCAAGGTCAACACGCGCGCTTTCGTGCGATTCTCGCAAAAGAAGATGTGAATTCAAAGACCGCGAGGGCCGGGCTTCTTACGCCTTTGCGTACGGCGATTGGTGCAGCCGAAACGGGACGCGACGCCCATTGTTGGAGTGCCGCGGGGGCAGGGGTCTCGCGTTTACTGTGTTTGTATTCGGGTTCCTAGTAAAAGCAGCGGTAAAGAACTAATTCATAGACCGAACGGGAGAATTGACATCGCGACTCGGACTCTGACCTTCGTTGGTAGGCGACGATCGGCTGAGCGACTGGTTTCAAGATTTCTTGATTTTTCGCCCTTCCCCTGCCATATAGGGCCGAACTTCATCTCATAACGATCATTCTCGGATGATCGCCGATTGAGAGTGGGGCCCTCCGGGGACCCGCTCTTTTTGCTTTGATCGTTCGAGAGCTTCAAGGACAGCGCTTGACGCAAAACGCCGCCGCCAGCACGACCTTTGACGAACCGCGTCTCATCAGTGAGACCGGCGTCGCCGCGCGCGTCGCGCATCTTGTAGAGCCGGTGCTGGGGCAGTTGGGCTACCGACTCGTGCGCGTGCGGCTCTTGCAGCAGAACGGACCCATTCTGCAGATCATGGCGGAGCGTCCGGACGGAACGATGACCGTTAATGATTGCGAGGCGGCGAGCCAGGCGCTGTCGCCCGAACTCGACGTCGCCGATCTCATCGCCAGCGAATATCGACTGGAGATTTCTTCTCCGGGCGTCGATCGTCCGCTGGTGCGTCTGTCGGATTTTCACCGCGCCATCGGTCATGAGGTGAAGATCGAACTGACCCATCCCGTGGCGAGCGGACGCAAGCGTTTTCGCGGCGTCATTCGCGGCGTCGAAGGCGAGGGACAAGGCGCGACGCTTGCGCTGGAGCGCACCGACGCGCGCTCGGATGAGGAAAAAGCCGTGTCGCTGCCGCTCGCCGATCTCGACGAAGGCCGGCTGGTGCTGACCGAGGCGCTCATTCGCGAGTCGCTGCGGGCTGGAAAGCTCCAGCAGACTGAAGAGACTCAGGAGGAGGCGGACGCGGAGGAACGTCCGCGCCGCGGACCGGGACGCTTTCGCGGCCCCGCGCAACAGAAGCAGAAACCGCTGGCTCCGGCCGGCGTGCAAACCCAGTTCAAGAAGGCCGGCGGCAAACCAAAGCCCTCCGGCCGTTCGAGGGGAGACTAACAATGGCCGTCAGCGCCAACCGACTTGAGATTTTGCAGATCGCCGAAGCCGTCGCGCGCGAAAAGTCGATCGACCGTTCGATCGTCATCGCGTCGATGGAGGACGCGCTGCAGAAGGCGGCGCGCTCGCGCTACGGCCAGGAAACCGAGGTGCGCGCCGAGATCAACGCCAAGACAGGCGAAGTTCGCTTCTCGCGGCTGCTGCTCGTCGTCGACGAGGTCGAAAACGACTCGACGCAGATTTCGCTCGCCGAAGCGCGCAAGCGCAATCCGGCGGCGCAGTCCGGCGACTGGATCTCGGAGACGCTGCCTCCTTTCGACTTCGGCCGCATCGCCGCGCAGTCTGCAAAGCAGATCATCGTGCAGAAAGTGCGCGAGGCCGAGCGCGACCGCCAGTATGAAGAATACAAGGATCGCATCGGCGAAATCGTCAACGGCGTGGTCAAGCGCGTCGAATACGGCAATGTCGTCATCGACCTTGGCCGCGGCGAAGCCATTATCCGCCGCGACGAGATGATCCCGCGCGAAATGTTCCGCCCGGGCGATCGAGCCCGCGCCTATGTCTACGATGTGCGCCGCGAGCAGCGGGGCCCGCAGATCTTCCTCTCGCGCACCCATCCGCAATTCATGGCGAAGCTGTTCAAGCAGGAAGTGCCGGAGATCTATGACGGCGTGATCGAGGTGAAGTCGGTGGCGCGTGATCCCGGTTCGCGCGCCAAGATCGCTGTGGTGTCGCGCGATTCCTCGATCGATCCGGTCGGCGCCTGCGTCGGCATGCGCGGCTCCCGCGTTCAGGCGGTCGTCGGCGAGCTGCAGGGCGAACGCATCGACATCATTCCCTGGTCCGCGGACGCCGCGACCTTCATCGTTAATGCGCTGCAGCCGGCGGAAGTGGTCAAGGTCGTCCTCGACGAGGACAGTTCACGCATCGAGGTCGTGGTGCCTGACGATCAGCTTTCGCTCGCGATCGGGCGGCGCGGCCAGAATGTGCGTCTCGCCTCACAGCTGACCGGCTGGGACATCGACATTCTCACGGAGGCCGAAGAGTCGGAGCGCCGGCAGAGGGAATTCGTCGAGCGCACGAAGTCGTTCATGAACGCCATCGACGTCGACGAGGTCGTTGGCCGGCTGCTGGCGTCCGAGGGCTTCCGTTCGGTCGAGGAGCTCGCCTATGTCGAACTTCCCGAACTCGCGACGATCGAGGGCTTCGACGAGGATACCGCCGCCGAAATCCAGAACCGCGCCAAGAACTATCTGGAGCGCATCGAGGCGGAGAACGAAGAGCGCCGCAAGGCGCTGGGCGTCGCCGACGACCTGCGCGAGATCGAGGGCCTGACGACCGCGATGATGGTGAAGCTCGGCGAGAACGACGTGAAGACGATGGAGGATTTCGCCGGCTGCGTGCCGGACGACCTCGTCGGCTGGAGCGAGAAGAAGGATGGCGAGACGGTCAAGCACGAGGGCTATTTCGAGGGCATTGACCTGTCGCGTGAAGAGGCTGAAGCGATGATCATGTTCGCGCGGGTGCGCGTGGGCTGGATCGAGGAGCCGGTGGCGCCGGCCGAGGTCGAGGCTGAAGCTCAGGCGGAAGGCGAATAGCGGATTGATCGAGGGCATGACGCGCGAGCCGCATGTTTCGGAGAGGACCTGCATCGTGACGCGCCAGAGCGGCGCGCCCGAGGCGATGATCCGCTTTGTGCGCGGGCCGGACGGCGCGCTCGCGCCCGACATCAAGGCGCGGCTTCCGGGCCGCGGCGTCTGGGTGACGGCGCGCGCCGACGTCGTTGCGCAGGCGGCGCAAAAGCGTCTGTTTGCGCGCGCGCTGAAGACACAGATCGACGCCGCGCCGCAATTGGCCGAGGACGTCGACCGATTGCTCGAAGCTGATTGTCTGCAGATGCTGTCGCTGGCCAATAAGGCGGGCGCCGTTGTTGCAGGCTTCGGCAAGGTCGCCGACGCCCTCGCGCAAGGTTCTGTCCGCGCGCTGATCGAAGCCCGCGACGGCGGCGAAGACGGCAAGCGCAAGCTTGCCCAAGCTGCCCGGCGCGCCGGGTCGACGACCCCCGTCATCGGCTTATTTTCGTCGCTGCAATTGGATTTGGCGTTGGGCCGCACAAATGTGATACATGCTGCCCTCGCCGGGAGCGGTCCCACGACGGCTTTCATCGGGCGATGCCGTCGACTCGCCGCCTATCGGGGCGTATGCATCGACGGCGCGACGGCGGCGGGCGACGAAAACGAGGCGAAGCCGAACGGCTGCGCAGACTGAAGTTAACGGGTCGTAGCGACCCAGGATTGGGAACTGGATGAGCGAAGGCGAGAACAGCGGCGACAAAACTCTGACCGTCGCGCCGTCGAAGACGTTGCACTTAAAGCAACGACCGGTCGAGCACGGCATGGTCCGTCAGAGCTTCTCCCATGGCCGCTCAAAAGTGGTCGTGGTCGAGAAGGTGAAGCGCCGCGCGCCCGGACACGTCGAGCCGGCGAAGCCGGCCGGCGCGACGGCCCCGATTGCGGAGCCGCCGGCGCCGCCGCCGAAGGCCGCGCCGAGATCCGAGACACAGCGTTCGGCGCCTGCGCCGCGCTCCGGCTCGGGCGTTGTGCTGCGCGCGTTGACCGATGAGGAGCGCGAGGCGCGCGCCCGCGCGCTCGTCGATGCGAAATCGCGCGAAGAGGACGATCGCCGCCGCGCGGAAATCGACGCCAAGGCGCGCAACGAACGCGAGGAGCGCGAGCACGCCGAGCGCGCCGCCGCCGACGCGCGCAAGCGCGAGGAAGAAGAGCGTCTCGCGCGCGAAGCCGAATCGAAACGCAAGTCTGAGGAAGAAGCGCGTCGCCGGCTGCCCGGTGACGCCGCCGGCGTTGCGGCGCCGCGCAGTTCCGTCGGGGCTGCCGCGCCTGGTCCGGCCGGCGCCCGCGCGCCCATTCGCACAGAGGGCGAAACCGCGGTGCGACGACCGCCCGTGCGCACCATCGGCGGCTTCACGCCG
The DNA here is from genome assembly GCF_000372845.1 of Methylocystis rosea SV97. Taxonomy (GTDB): domain Bacteria; phylum Pseudomonadota; class Alphaproteobacteria; order Rhizobiales; family Beijerinckiaceae; genus Methylocystis; species Methylocystis rosea. The sequence continues at coordinate 378,957 of NZ_KB889963.1, read as the reverse complement.
CCCGCGCCGCCGCGCCCGACCCCCTCTCGCGGCGGGGCCATGAAAGATCGCGGCCGGCTGACGGTCTCCACCGCCACGGCCGGAACCGACGAAGAACGGACGCGCTCCGTCGCCTCCTTCAAGCGCCGCCAGCAGCGGTTGTTCCGCGGCCAGGTGGAGCAGAAGGAAAAAGTTCTGCGTGAGGTGATCCTTCCCGAGACGATCACCATTCAGGAACTCGCGAACCGCATGTCGGAGCGCGCGGTCGACGTCATCCGCCTGCTGATGAAGCAGGGCGAGATGCACAAGATCAACGACGTCGTCGACGCTGATACGGCGCAGCTCGTCGCGGAAGAGATGGGCCACACGGTCAAGCGCGTCGCCGAATCCGACGTCGAGGAAGGCCTGTTCGACACGCCCGACGTCGACGTCGATCTCACGGCGCGGCCGCCTGTCGTCACGATCATGGGCCACGTCGACCACGGCAAGACGTCGTTGCTCGACGCCATTCGCCAGGCCAATGTCGTCTCCGGCGAAGCCGGCGGCATTACCCAGCATATCGGCGCCTATCAGGTGACGGCCCCCAACGGTCACGCCATCACCTTCATCGACACGCCCGGCCACGCCGCCTTTACGGCGATGCGCGCCCGCGGCGCCAAGGTCACGGACATTGTGGTGCTGGTCGTCGCGGCTGACGACGGCGTCATGCCGCAGACGATTGAGGCGATCAATCACGCCCGCGCCGCTCATGTCCCGCTGATCGTCGCCATCAACAAGATCGACAAGCCGGACGCCAAGCCTGAGCGGGTGCGCACCGAACTACTGCAGTATGAAGTGCAGGTCGAATCCATGGGCGGCGACACGCTCGAAGTCGAAGTCTCGGCGAAGCAGCAGACCAATCTCGACAAGCTGCTCGAGCTGATCGCGCTTCAGTCCGAGGTGCTTGACCTCAAGGCCAACGCCGATCGCGCCGCCGAAGGCACGGTCATCGAGGCGCGGCTCGACCGGGGTCGAGGGCCTGTGGCGACCATGCTGGTTCAGCGCGGCACGCTTCACGTGGGCGACATTGTCGTCGCCGGAACCCAATGGGGCCGCGTGCGCGCGCTGCTCGATGACAAGGGCGCCGCGCGTCCCGAAGCCGGCCCGAGTTTCCCTGTCGAGATTCTGGGTTTCAGCGGCACGCCGGAAGCCGGCGACCGCGTGGCCGTCGTCGAGTCGGAAGCCCGCGCCAGAGAGATCGCCGAATATCGCGAGCGGATGAAGCGTGACAAGATCGCCGCGCGCGGCGGTTCGGCGCGCGGTTCGCTTTCCGACATGATGAGCCAGCTCAAGACGGCGGGCCGCAAGGAATTCCCGCTCGTCATCAAGGGCGACGTGCAGGGCTCGGTCGAAGCTATCGCCGCGGCGCTCGAAAAGCTCGGCACCGAAGAGGTCGGGGCGCGCATCGTGCATGCCGGCGTCGGCGGCATCTCGGAATCCGATATTTCGCTCGCCGAAGCCTCCAACGCCGCGGTCATCGGCTTCAACGTGCGCGCGCACAAAGAGGCGCGCGACGCAGCGGAACGCGCCGGCATCGAGATTCGCTACTACAACATCATCTACAATCTCGTGGATGACGTGAAGGGCGCGATGTCCGGCCTGCTGGCGCCGACGCTGCGCGAAACCCTGCTGGGCAATGCAACGATCCTCGAGGTCTTCGATATTTCGAAGGTCGGCAAGGTCGCTGGCTGCCGCGTGACGGATGGCAATGTCGAGCGCGGCGCCAATGTGCGGCTCATCCGCGACAATGTCGTCGTGCATGAGGGCAAGCTCTCGACGCTCAAGCGCTTCAAGGACGAGGTCAAGGAAGTCGCCGCTGGACAGGAATGCGGCATGGCTTTCGAGAACTACCAGGACATGCGCGCCGGCGACGTCATCGAGTGCTATCGCGTCGAGGAAATCAAGCGAACGCTGTAAGCGGCGCTCGCCGCCGCGAAACGTCATGGCCGGGCGCGTCCCGGCCATCCTCGTCGCGCTGAGCCGCGCTACCTTCATTCATTACGCTTCATGCGCGGGATGTCCGCCACAGGCGCGGGCGTGAGACGACTGCAATTACCGGGTCCAAAATGTCCAGAGCTCATCACTCACAGGCCGGGGCGCCGTCGCAGCGCATGTTGCGCGTCGGCGAACTCGTTCGTCACGCCGCCGCGCGCCTGCTCACGCGCGGCGAAATCAGCGATCCGGTGCTCGAACAGCATGTCGTGACCGTTTCGCGGGTGAAGATGAGTCCCGATCTCAAGCTCGCGACGATTTACGTCGTTCCGCTTGGCGGCAAGGATGAGCCTGAGGTGCTCGCCGCGCTGGATCGCCACAAGCGATTTTTGCGCGGGGAGATCGTGCAAGAGGTGAATTTGAAGTTCGCGCCCGAAATCCGCTTTCGCATCGACGACACATTCGACAATGTGTCGCGCATCGACGCGCTGCTCAGTTCCGACCGTGTGAAGCGCGATCTCGCCGATGGCGACGACGCCAAAGAGGATGGCGTTGAGGAATGAGCAAAAAAAAATCGGACCGAGTCGTCGTGGACGGCTGGTTGGCGCTGGATAAGCCTGTCGGCCTGACGTCCACGCAGGCGGTGTCGCGCCTCAAGCGCATCTATAACGCCCAAAAGGCCGGCCATGCGGGCACGCTCGATCCGCTCGCGTCCGGCATTCTTCCCGTCGCCTTCGGAGAAGCGACCAAGACCGTGCCCTTCGTTCAGGACGGCGAGAAGGCCTATCGTTTCACCGTGCATTGGGGCGTCGAGACCGACACTGACGACGCCGACGGTCGGGGCGTGCGGGAGAGCGCTGTGCGGCCGGAGCGCGCCGCGATCGAAGTTCTGCTGCCGCAGTTCGTCGGCGAGATTTTGCAGACGCCGCCGCAGTTCTCGGCGATTAAAATCGCCGGCGAGCGCGCCTATGACATCGCCCGCGAGGGCGAGCTGGTCGATTTGAAGCCGCGCGTGGTCAAGATCCGCTCGCTGACGTTGATCGACGCGTCTCGCGACGACGCGACCTTCGTCATGGAATGCGGCAAGGGCGCCTATGTGCGCGCGATTGCGCGCGATCTCGGTCGGGTTTTGGGCTGTTTCGGCCATGTCACGGCGCTGAGACGCACCCGCGTCGGGCCTTTTGTCGAGGACGACGCCTATACGCTCGACGAGATCGAAAATCAGAACATGGCCGCAGAGGCGCTGCTGTCGGTCGAAGCCGGATTGGCCGAACTGCCTTGCGTCGTTGTCGATCGCGACATGGCGGCGCGGCTGCGGCGTGGCGGCTCGGTGATTTTGCGGGGCCGCGACGCGCCGCATGAGGGCATTGTCTACGCCGCTTGCGGCGGCGTGCCGGTCGCCTTCGGCGAAATCGTCCAGGGCGCGCTCGCGCCGGCGCGGGTGTTTAATCTTCCGTTCTGAGCCTATTCGACAATCGCGACGCAGCCGGACGATGCTGCGGGCAATTCGTCGGCAAGCCGATCCAGCGAGGACCGGCGCATTCGACGGCGAAGCCAGCCGCTATTTAGGGTTTTGATGGCGCGCGCCCAAAACCTCGGCCAGCGGCGCCTTTCGCGTGGTTTCGCGAAAGCGCATGAGATCATCAATCGCGCGATTAATCTCCGCCTGTTTGACGCCAGGTTCCGCCGCTCGGCCTGTGATGCGACGCGCCTGCCTCGTGATTTCTTCAGAAGTTCCGCCAGCGCGGGCCTGAGGGTGTTTTACATCTCGCATGATGCCTAATCTCGACGGGTTAGAACAACCCGTCAAATATTGTCCTCGACCGACCGGCAGTTGATCTTGTCACGGGAATCCTGTCCTATTCGCTTCGAGATTCGCCGCACATGACCCCTCCGCCCAAACTCCTCGTCTTCGACTCAGGCCTTGGCGGCCTCACGGTTTTCGCCGAGACCGTCAAGCTGCGCCCGCACGGGGATTATGTGTATTGCGCGGATGACGCCGGCTTCCCTTATGGGTCCTGGAAGGAGCCGGAGCTCGTCGAACGCGTGATGGAACTGATGGAGAGGCTGATCGCCGAGCACGCGCCGGACATCGTGGTCATCGCCTGCAACACCGCGTCGACGATCGTTCTGCCCTATTTGCGCGTGCATTGGCCGGCATTGCCTTTCGTCGGCACGGTGCCGGCGATCAAACCGGCGGCGGAGCGCACACGGTCAAGGATGATTTCCGTGCTCGGCACGCAGGGCACGGTGGCGCGCGACTATACGCAAAACCTGATCGAGCAATTCGCCGCACATTGCTCGGTGACGCTCGTCGGCTCGAAACGCTTGGCGGGTCTCGCTGAGAGCTACATGCATGGGGAAGGCGTGAGAGACGCGGACATCGGCGCCGAGATCGCACCCTGTTTCAAGGAAGAAGGCGGCAGGCGCACGGACGCCATCGTTCTCGCCTGCACGCATTATCCGCTGCTGATCGACGAGTTCAAACGTCTTGCGCCCTGGCCCGTCGAGTGGATCGACCCCGCGCCGGCGATCGCGCGGCGCGCGGATCAATTGCTTGGCGAGCGCTTCGGCGCGGACGCGCCGGGACGCCAGCCGGTCTCCCGTAGCATCATCTTCACGAGCGGCGCTCGTCCCCCGGCGCCGCTCGTCGCAGCGCTCGCGCGCTACGGCCTTGCGTGGACCGCTGTTGTCCCTACCGCCTAGTGCGGGGCGTGGTCGAGTTTCGCCAAAGCGCTAATGTTCCAGAAGGCGTTATGGTTTGTTCCGATCGGTCAATGTTTCGAGAAACGCGACGATGGCGTCGATGTCCTTTTCGGACAGCCGCGGCTTTTGCCCGGGCTTGCGATCGTAGGGAACCTCGTCGACGTTGACGTTTTCATGCGCGGACGCCGGCAGGTCGTCATATTTTTCCGGCTTGCCGCTTCGGTCTTTCGGGTACCAGTGACCAGGATCGGTGTCGCGCGTCGCGTAAAAGGCGACGACGTCGCGCAGCTTGTCGAAGACGCCATTGTGCAGATAGGGGCCGGTGACGGCGATGTTGCGCAAGGTCGGCACTTTGAAGGCGCCGCAGACGCTCTCGACCTTGAAGCCCGCGGGAGCGACTTCAGCGAGTCCCGGTAGCGCACACAGGCCGAGATCGGGAGCTGAATCAGCCTTCGCCGCGCTCGGAATCGCTCTGTTTCTTGGACCGCCGAGCGCGTCATAGGTGAAATCGGTGAAGAGCCAGTCCTGCGGATTGCGCGAATCCTCCTTGCCGGCGTGGCAGGCGAGGCAATTGCCCTTCTTGGGGTCCTTGAAGAGTTCGAAGCCCTTCTTCTCCAGCGCCGTCAACTGCGCTTGCCCGCGCAGATAATCGTCGAATTTGGACGCGAAGGGATGAAAGCGTGCGCTCGCCTCGAAGGCGACGACCGCTTGCGCGAGCTTCACGAAAGCGGCGTCCGGATCGGCGAAAACTTTGTCGCCATAGACCTGGCGGACAAGGTCGGCGTAGGCGCCGCCCTGCACCGTGTCGACGACGAAGCGCTTCGAAGGCGCGTTCATTTCGAGCGGATCGAGCATCGGACCTTCGACCTGGGCGAGGAGATCGTGTGCGCGGCCATCGAAAAACTGTCCGCCAGCCGGAATTTTTTCGATCTTGCCGGTTTCTTCGTCCTTATCGTCGATGAATTCGAAAGGCGGCGCGAAGGACGCATACATGATCGACGGCGTGTTGCGCTTGCCCAGAGACGTCGGCAGCGAGCCCCGCGCCACGGCAGCGACGTTCGAACCATTATTGCCTTGAAAGGCCGTCGCAGCGTCATGGCAGGAGGCGCAGGAGACGCCCGCCGGTCGCGACAGGCTCGCGTCCTCGAACACCCGCTTGCCGAGGAGTTCCAGCGCCGTCAGGCCGCGTTCGTCCGCCGCGCCGGCGCGAGGTGGCGCAGGCTGCGCGTGGAGCGGGGAGCCGAGCACTGCGAAGACGGCGCAAAGCGCGGCTTGGCGCGCCTTGCGTAGACAGGAAAGGGTCACTTGAGCAGCCCGTTGGAGAAGAAAGCGCGTTTCTCCGCGCCTTCCGAAACTTTAGGAATCGCGCGGCGCAAAGGTCAATTTCGTTAATTTGGATATCTTCCAGCAAGGCTGCGAATTTACGCCGCATGCCGCGCGCGCCAGCAGCAAGCTGCGCCGTCAACTCACATCCAACAGACTGAAATTAACCAGTTTTAATGTCCTCAAAGCAACCCGGCGCAGTACAGCCACATTTTAACGTTTGTCTGGGCGCGGATGGTGCGACCGCGCGCGACTCATCGCGGAGTTTTTTGGCGCGCGCCAATGAAAGGGTTCAGGCATGATGGATATCGGCGACGATAAGGAGCTGATGGCTGAATTTGCCGAGTTTAAGGAGCTGCTGCGCCGCGACCTCGGCCACGCCCCCGAGCCAACTGCTGCGCCGGCTCAGGGCTTCGAGCGCCCGCCAACGAATGCAGCGATCAATCCGGGTCCTTCTCCTCAAGCGCCGCGCGCAGAGGAAGCTTGGAGCGCGGTCCATGCGACCGACGAAGAATTCTACGACGAGCCGGAGGACGAACGCGAAGGCGGCCGTCGGGCCTTGTTCTTCGCGGCGGCCGCGGTGGTTATCGCCGGACTGGCCGCCCTGACCTGGGTCTTGGGGCCGTGGAGCGCGGTCGGGCCGAGCGAGGATCCGGCGCTGGCCACGGCGCCGCCTTTGGCCGCTCCGGAAGCCGCTGAACCCGTTCTCGGTAGCGCCGCGCCGCAACCGCAGGACGCCGCGCCGACGGATGAGACCGCCAAAGCGCCCGCGCTTGAGGAAAGCGCCACGGCGCCGGCCGAGCCTGCGGCGGCCGCGGAGCCCGCGTCTGGCGCGGACCTCCAGTCGGAGCCAGCGCCGTCGGCAGGCGCGGCGATGATGCCGACCAATCCGGCGGCTGCGCCGCTTGGCGCGACCATTCCTGTTCCCACCGGCGCCGCCGCTGCGCCGCAACTCGCGCCACTGCCCACGGCGCCGCTGCCCACGACGGCGACGGCGCCAACGCCCATGAGGGCGACGACGCCAATGACGGCGACAGCGCCGGCGGCTCCTGCGCCGTCATCGCCGCCGGCGGCGGTTCCGCCCAAAGCCGCGGCGCTGACGCCGCCGCAAGCGGCTGCGCCCGCCGCGCCGGTTTCAACGCCGCCGGCCGCCGCTGACCAAACGGTTGAAACGCCAAAGCCCGCGCCGCGCGCAAAGGTCGTGAAGCAGAAGAAGCCGGCGAAGCCGGTGGCCAGCCGACCCAAACCAGCCGCCGAGGCGCCGGTGGCCGTGGCGGCGCCTGAGCCGGCGCCGGTCGCGCCGCCTCCACCGCCCGCGAGCGACGGACCTTTCGGCTTCGTCAAGCGCTCGGTGAACTCGGTCGGATCGGCCATCGGCGGCCTCGTACGCTGACCTGAGAACGGCTCCATTCGAAACGCCGGCGCCAGCGCGTCGGCGTTTTTCTTTTGGCGAATGGATCAGCAGTGGCCTTTGCCAAACGCCATAGCCTGTGACTTTATCCAGGGCTGGGCGGGCGCGTCCGCCTCGAAGATCCTGGAGAGCTGAAGGCATGGCCAAACCCACTCAAGCTGACGCAGAGGCGGCCGTGCGGGTTCTCATCGAATGGGCGGGAGACGATCCTAGTCGCGAGGGTCTGATCGACACGCCGGAGCGTGTGGCGCGCTCCTACCGCGAGCTTTTCGCGGGCTATGGAGTCGATCCGCGCGACTACCTCAAGCGCACCTTCGACGAGGTCGGCGGCTATGACGAGCTCGTGGTCCTCAAGGACATTCGCGTCGTCAGCTTCTGCGAGCACCACATGTTGCCAGTGACCGGGCGCGCGCATGTCGGCTATCTGCCGAACAATCGCGTGGTCGGCATCTCCAAGCTCGCGCGCGTCGTGCATGGCTTCGCGCGAAGGCTGCAGATTCAGGAAAAGCTCACCGCCGAGATCGCCGAAGCGATCCAGGATATTCTGGAGCCGCAGGGCGTCGGCGTCGTCATCGAGGCGGAGCACAGCTGCATGACGCTGCGCGGCGTCAACACAACCGGCTCGCTCTTAACGACGAGCCGCCTGCTCGGCGTCATCCGCGACGACCCGCGCACCCGCGAGGAATTCCTCGGCATGGTGCACGGGAAGTAAATCGCGCGGAGCCTGTTCTAGGACAGCGCCGTCTTCAGCTCCGCCACAATCGCGTCGCCCATCTCTTTCGTTGAGACGGTCGAGGGCGCGTCGCCCTTGATGTCGGCCGTGCGCAGACCCTTCGCCAGCACATTGGCGATCGCCGCGTCGATCGCGTCGGCCGCCTTTGGCAGATCGAAGCTGTAACGCAGGGCCATGCCGAGCGAACCGATCATGGCGATCGGATTGGCGATGCCCTTGCCGGCGATGTCGGGCGCCGAACCATGGCACGGCTCATACATCGCGTGACGCTTGCCCGCTTCATTCGCGGCTCCAAGCGAGGCCGACGGCAACATGCCGAGCGAGCCGGTGAGCATCGCGGCTTCATCCGACAGCATGTCGCCGAAGAGATTGTCGGTGACGATCACGTCGAACTGTTTGGGCCAGCGCACGAGCTGCATGCCAAGCGCGTCGGCGAGCATATGTTCGAGCGTCACGTCGGCATATTCGCGCTTATGCAGCGCGGTGATGACTTCGCGCCACAGATAGCCCGATTTCATCACGTTCGACTTCTCGGAGGAGGTCACCTTGTTGCCGCGCTTGCGCGCCAGTTCGAAGGCGACCCGGCCGATGCGCTCGATCTCGTAGGTCTCGTAGACCTGCGTATCGACGGCGCGCTTCTGGCCATTGCCGAGATCGGTGATCTCCTTCGGCTCGCCGAAATAGACGCCGCCCGTCAATTCGCGCACGATCATGATGTCGAGACCGTCGACGATCTCGCGCTTCAAGGAAGAGGCGTCGGCCAGCGCCGGATAGCAGATCGCCGGACGCAGATTGGCGAAAAGCCCCAAGTCCTTGCGCAGTCGCAGGAGGCCGGCTTCGGGCCGCACGTCATAAGGCACGCCGTCCCATTTCGGCCCGCCGACGGCGGCGAGCAGCACGGCGTCGGCCTCATGCGCGCGTTTCATGTCGGCTTCGCTGATCGCTTGCTTATGCGCGTCATAGGCGGCGCCGCCGACGAGCCCCCGCTCGACCTCGAAGCTGGCGACGCCCGCTTCGTTCAGAACGGCGAGAACCTTCTCGGCCTCGGCGGAAATTTCCGGTCCGATGCCGTCGCCCGGCAGGAGCAGAAGCTTGTAAGCGGCCATGAATACCTCGTCGTCGGCTTTGAAACTCGCGTCGTGAATAGAGCGCGCGACAAGGCGACGCAACCGCACGAAATTTCATTTTGTCGTGCGACAATTCGCCTGCCGCGCCGCCCTTGCCGCAGCGCGTTAAGCCGTGCAGCTTGAAAAATGTCAAACGCAAGGGGGCTTCGCGCGAGACGCGTCAATCAATGAGCGACGTCCGCGGGAAGCGATGCGCAGGCTCTGCGCAGTTGGGAGACGCTTGAGATGAAGAGCTACACAACCATCGTGCATATCATGGCGCTTAGCCTGTTCGGCGCCCTCGCCGGCGCGGCGCCCGCCAAGGCTTTCTGCCTCGTCAATTGCGAGCCCAAGCCCGAGCACGCGAAGCAGGTCTTTGAAAATCTCATCAAGAAGAAATTCGACAAGGACGTCGTGATCGAGGACTTCAAGGTTACGCGCTTCTGGCCGCTCGATGTCGAAGGGGCCGGTCACGCCGGTTACGAGTTCTACTACACGGCGAAAGTGCGCTTCCCGAAGGGCGCCAATCTCGAGTGCAAGCCGGAGGGCGGCGCGAAACCCGGCTGCTCCGATAACACGAGCTATTATTCGACGACGATCCAGAACCAGATGATCAAGGACAAGCAATATATCGAGCCGGGCAGGGTCATCGACTTCAGTGACGAGACGCGATTCGACGAAGAAGGCTCGAAGTGGAAGGGCCAGGACGGCAATTTTTATTGAGCGGCGTCCGAGGCTCTCATTGATCGCGAGCCGCCCGGCTCGCGATTCTTCGTTTAGGCGGCTGATCGCACGGTCTTATCCCCTTCCGCGCGCGCGGCGCTTGGTGTAAAAGGCCGCCCAACGATTGCGCGTCGAGTTCGGCTCAGGCGCGGCTGGAAGGGTGCACATGCAGCAGGTCATTATCGCGATCCACCTGATGGTGGTGACGGCGCTCGTCATTCTGGTGCTTTATCAAAAGTCGGAGGGCGGCGCGCTCGGCATGGGCGGCGGCAGCGGCGTTTTCACCGGCCGCGGCCAGGCCAATGCGCTCACCCGCGCCACGGGCATCCTCGCGACGATCTTCTTTATCACCAGCATCGCGTTGACCGTGCTGCCGGCCTGGGAACGGCGCAGCGAGGGCGGCGACGACTGGACCAAGGCGCTTGATCCAGGATCGATCCAGATCAAGGAGCTTCCCAAGACCGAAGGCAAGGGCGGGCAGGCCGCGCCTGAAACGGCGCCCGAACCCGGCAAGGACAGCATTTTCGAGCAGCTCCAGCGCGCCCAGCAGAAGCGCCAGCAGAGCGCGCCCGTAGAGGCGCCGCCCGCCGTCGCGCCGCCACCGGCCGCAACCCCGCCAGCGACGACTCCGCCCGCCGCCGAGGCGCCGGCGCTGCGCCCGTCGCAGGAGCCCGCTCCGCAGGCTCCGGCCGCTGAAGCGCCGAAGCCTGTCGCGCCGCCTGCCGAAGCTCCCAAGGCGGATGTTCCCAAGCCGGAAGCGATTGCTCCCGCAGCGCCGCCGGCCGCCGAAGCGCCCAAGCCTGAAGCCTCGAAGCCTGACGCCTCGAAGACTGACGGCTTGAAGTGGGAAGCGCCGAAGACGGAGGCCCCGGCGACGACGGCTCCGCAGGCCCCGGCCGCGGAAGCCCCCAAGCCCGTCGCGCCGCCTGTCGAAGCCCCCAAGGCGGAAACTCCCAAGGTTGCGCCCGCCGCCGAAGCGCCGAAGCCTGACGCCTCGAAGAGTGACGGCTTGAAGTGGGAAGCGCCGAAGACGGAGGCTCCAGCCGCGCCGGCTCCGCAGGCTCCGGCCGCGGAAGCCCCGAAGCCCGCAGCGCCGGAAACCAAGCCCGCGCCTTCGACGATCTGGAAAGCGCCGACCCAGTAGCGGGCGTCAAATCCGCCATCCGATGATCTTGGCTGGGGGCAACCGCCCCCGGCCCGATAGAATCCGCTATTAGAATCGCTGGAAAGGCGTTAGGCGTTAGGTCCCATGGCGCGGTACATCTTCATCACCGGCGGCGTGGTCTCCTCACTTGGCAAGGGTTTGGCGTCGGCGGTGCTCGGCGCGCTGTTGCAGGCGCGCGGCTATACGGTCCGGTTGCGCAAGCTCGATCCGTATCTCAACGTCGATCCGGGCACGATGTCGCCCTATCAGCACGGCGAGGTCTTCGTCACCGACGACGGCGCGGAGACCGATCTCGACCTTGGACATTATGAGCGCTTCACCGGCCGCCCGGCCTCGAAGCAGGATAATGTCACCACCGGCCGCATCTACCAGGACATCATCAGCAAGGAGCGGCGCGGCGATTATCTCGGCGCGACGATCCAGGTCATTCCGCATGTGACCAACGCCATCAAGGAGTTCGTCGTTGATGGCAATGAGAACGTCGATTTCGCGCTGATCGAGATCGGCGGCACGGTCGGCGACATCGAGGGCCTGCCGTTCTTCGAGGCGATCCGCCAGCTCAAGAACGATCTGCCGCCGCATCACTGCATCTATATCCATTTGACGCTGCTGCCGTACATCCCGAGCGCCGGCGAGTTGAAGACCAAGCCGACGCAGCATTCGGTGAAAGAGCTGCGTTCGATCGGCATTCAGCCCGACATTCTGCTCTGCCGCACCGACCGCGAGATTCCGCGCGAGGAGCGTCGCAAACTCGGACTCTTCTGCAATGTGCGCGAACAGGCGGTGATCGAGGCGCGTGACGCCGCCAACATCTATGACGTGCCGCGCGCCTATCACTCGGCGGGGTTAGACGCGCAGGTGCTCGCCGCCTTCGGCATCGAGCCCGCGCCAAAGCCCGACATGAGCCGCTGGAACGCGGTGACGCAGCGCATCAACAATCCCGAGGGCGAAGTCACCATCGCGGTGGTGGGCAAATACACCGAGATGAAGGACGCCTATAAGAGCCTCATCGAGGCGCTGGCGCATGGCGGTCTCGCCAACCGCGTGAAGGTCAATCTCGACTGGATCGAATCGGAGATTTTCGAGAGCGCCGACCCGGCCGCGCATCTTGAACATGTGCACGGCATTCTCGTTCCGGGGGGCTTTGGCCAGCGCGGCGCCGAGGGCAAGATTTTGGCCGCGCGTTTCGCGCGCGAGCGCGGCGTTCCCTATTTCGGCATCTGCTTCGGCATGCAGATGGCGGTGATCGAGGCCGCCCGCGCGCTCGCCGGAATCGACAAGGCGAATTCGACGGAGTTCGGCCCCTGCGCCGAGCCGGTCGTCGGCCTGATGACCGAATGGCTCAAGGGCAACGAACTCGAAAAGCGCGGCGTCGGCGAGGGGCTCGGCGGCACCATGCGTCTTGGCGCTTTTCCGGCGCTGTTGAAGCCGGAGTCGCGCATCGCCGGCATTTACGGCGCGACGGAGATCTCCGAGCGCCACCGCCATCGCTATGAGGTGAATTTCGCCTATCGCGAGCGCTTAGAGGACTGCGGGCTGTTGTTCGCGGGCTCTTCGCCCGACGGCCTCTTGCCCGAGACGGTCGAAATCCCCGGCCACCCCTGGTTCATCGGCGTGCAATATCACCCCGAGTTGAAGTCGCGTCCCTTCGAGCCGCACCCGCTGTTCGCAAGTTTTATCGCGGCGGCGAAGGCGCAGAGCCGGTTGGTGTGACATAGCAGTTCCATTCGGCCGGAATGCGTTTCAGCCCCGTCATGGCCGGGCTTGTCCCGGCCATCCACGTTGGGACGATTCGTGAATGCTGCAAGGCTCGCGCAACGGCGCCACGTGGATGCCCGGCACAAGGCCGGGCATGACGCGGAGAGAATGCGCCTCTCGAAATGCGCCGCGATTGTTGCGCCGATCAGTTCGCCAAGTCCTCATATAAGTCGCGCCACTCGGGATTCATCTCGAGAATGAGCCGGACCTTCCACGTGCGCGGCCAATGCTTCATCGTCTTCTCGCGCTGGATCGCCGTGCGGATATCGTCGTGCGGTTCGTACCAGACGAGGCGCTTGAGGCCATAGAATTGTGTGAAGCCTCGACTGCGGCCCTCGCGGTGCTCGAAGGCGCGGCGCGCGAGATCGTTGGTGACGCCGAGGTAGAGCGTCCCATTGGGCTGATTGGTCATGATGTAAACCCAGCCGCCCCGCATCAGGGGATGGTGACGGCATCGCGTTAGAGAAACAACCCACCGTCATGGCCGGGCTTGTCCCGGCCATCCACGCCGTGAGGCTGCGCAAATGCTGCGGGGTTCGCGCAGCGGCGCCGCGTGGATGCCCGCGACAAGCGCGGGCATGACGCGGAGAGGATGCGCCTCGCGCCGATCGAGACTCGATGCGGTAAGTGGGCTTTAACGCGAGAAGTTGGTCGTGATCGGCGCAACCGTTCAGTTCGTCATGGCCGGGCTTGTCCCGGCCATCCACGTCTAGAGGTTACGCGAATGCTGCGAGGCTCGTGCGGACGGCGCCGCGTGGATGCCCGGCACAAGGCCGGGCATGACGCGGAGAGGATGCGATAAGTAGAGCAACAAAGAGGGCCTTTCCAACAGCGCTCACCTCACCCCAACTCACTACACCTACCTCACCTCACCTCATATTCCTCATCGATCGGCACGCCGAGCGCGGTGACGAGTCGGTTCGTTTCCGACGCCATGCCGACGATCGCCACCACTTCGCGATATTCCTCTTCGCTCATGCCCTTCGCGCGGGCGTTCGCCGTGTGCGAATGGATGCAATAGGGACAGGCATGGGCGATGGAGACGGCGATGTAGATCATCTCCTTGACCTTCGGCTCCAACACGCCCGGCCCCATCACCTCTTTCACGCTCTCCCAGGTGCGCTTCAGCGTCACGGGATCATGCGCGAGCGCGCGCCAGAAGTTATTGATGAAATCGCTTTTGCGCGTCGCGCGAATGTCGGCGAAGACGGCGTTCGCTTCGGGCGAGAGGTCTTCGTCGGTGAGCAGTCGAACCGTGGCCATGATTTTTTCCGTTTGATGCGAAGACAGCACGCGTCATTTGTTGGGAGGGTTGGCGGCGGCGGGCCATGTGCGGGGGCCCGGATTGACATGATAGTTCACGCCGCAGCCCGAAAGCGCCGAGGCGATCACGGCAAGCAATATCAATTTGACAAGCGTTGTTCGCATCTTCCTCTCCTGCGCCATTGACGTTCCGTTTTTGTCAGAAAAACCCCACACGCGCCCTTTGAATCGCTGCGTTTTCGGCTTGTGACAATGGCGCGTGTTTTGCTTCTCGCGGCGAGCGACACGCGCGCGTGCAGGGAGAAGAACGCAGGACGTCAGCGAGCCCGGCTCGCCCGAGTTTTCTGCCTCATTTCAAGGCGGTGCGCCAATTTGACCGAGCCGCGCCCAATTGACGCGCGATATGCTGCAGCGCACAATGTTCGCCATATGGCTGCGCTACACGATTCGACCGGCGGGGCGCGCGCCCGTCGAATTGTCCGCGCGGCGAGGAGGTCACAATGGAATCGGTCAAACAGTGGTTTCAGGACTGGTCGGACGCGTGTGAATACGCCAAGGAATGCGCCCCCGACTTTTCCTTCCTGTCGTCTTTCGCCTTTGGCGAACCCTATACGGCGCTCTTCAGCATCGCCGGCGTCTGCTGGCTGGTCTGGGCGCTCAATGAGCGCGCGATCAAGCGCAAAGCCGCACTCCTGCGGGCAAGGGCCGTAAAGGCGGAAAGCTGCGCGGAGTCGCGCGACGCCGCGCTGCGGGATATGACGCGGGCGCCCGTCGAAGACGACAAGAAAGAAAAGCTCGCGGCGTGATGCGGCGAAGCGCGCATTGAACGCGCCCAGCCGCGCGCTATCCTTGCGTTAGAGCGCTCTTCGTAAAGGGGCGCGTAACGGCTGTCGGGCTTGTGACCCAACTCCCGCGAGGATATGACGCCCGCATGACGCGGCTGCGCGCCGCAGCCGAGCGGCCTCGCCTGACGTCCAGAATTGATGAGAACGACGTTGGAAGGCGAGGGAGCATCATGAGCGAATTTTCCGTCGGCAACGGCGCCTGGGTATTGGTCGGAGACGGCCGCCGGGCGCTCTTTTTTCAAAACCATGGCGACGCCGAGCTCCTCGACCTTCGCGTCGTCGAGACGCGGGTCGACGACAATCCGCCGACGCATGAGCAGGGAACGGATCGTCCCGGCCGCAGCTTCGCGTCCTTCTCGCCGGGCCGAAGCGCCATGCAAAATACCGACTGGCATGAGCTGGAGGAGGAGCGCTTCGCCCGCGCCATGGCGGACCGCATCAATCAGGCGGCGGAATCAGGAGAATTGGACGCCATCGCCATTGTCGCGCCGCCAAAGGCGCTCGGCGAAATCCGCAAGGAGCTGTCCGTCAAGGCGCAGAGCAAGGTCGTCGGCGAACTCGCCAAGGACCTGACCCGCCATCCGCTCAAGGATATCGAAAAGGCGCTGACCCGCGGTTGAGAGGCAGGGGAAAGTTTTTGAGGCTTTCCCCTGCGCAGTCGGAGGCGATTCGTCCCAGCCCCGCCTCCGACGCTCGCCTCTTCAGCGAGCGTGGCCATAATGGCGCATTCCTCTCAAGAAATCAGTGCGGCTGCGCACAACGCGCGAAACTGTCGCAATTGAGCCGCAAAGATGAGGGACGGAGCGTGTTTGGCTTCGCCTGAGCGGCGACGCTGCGGATGAACACTTGAGTACAGGCGGCGTATGGGGCGCGGGCGGATTATCTTGGCGGCGCTTCTGGCGCTCGCGTTCAGCGCTTGTTCGAGCCGGCCGCACGGCACGCTTGTCGCGACGCATCAGGTTGCGCCTGGCGCCAGCGTCGTCGATCTTTTGGTCGTCACCACCAGACAGCCGAATGACTCCGAGCCCGGCGTCATGTTTTCGGGCGAACGCGGACACGGCGTTCATTTCGCCGATATCGCCGTCTCGATCCCGCCAGACGCCTCGCGCGCGGTCGGGGAAGTGCAGTGGCCGGATGGGCCGACTCCCAACCCGGCCATCCAATTCGCCACCGTGCGCGCCGAGGTACTGAGCAGGGAGGCGGCGCTCGCGGACTTCAACGCCCGCATCCGCAAGACGCCCAAGCGGCAGGTGCTTCTCTTCGTCCACGGCTTCAACACGCGTTTCGAGGAGGCGGTCTACCGCTTCGCGCAGATCGTCCACGACTCGCGCGCGGACGTCACGCCGGTGCTGTTCACCTGGCCGTCGCGCGGCCGGCTGCTGCAATATGGCTACGACCATGAGAGCGCCAGCTATTCGCGCGACGCCCTGGAGCTCGTGCTGCAGGCGCTGCAGCGTGACCGGGACGTCGGCGAGATCTCGATCCTCGCGCATTCCATGGGCAATTGGGTGACGCTGGAAGCGCTGCGCCAGATGGCGATCCGCAACGGTCAGATCGGATCGAAAATCCAGAACGTCATGCTCGCCTCGCCGGACGTCGATTTCGACGTCTTCCGGCGTCAGATCGCCGAGATCGGCGGCGTTCGACCTTCGATCTTTACGCTGTTCGCCTCGCGCGACGACGACGCGCTCGCGGCGTCCCGCCGCTTCTGGGGCAATACGCGTCTGGGCGCCGTCGATCCGAAGGCGTCCCCCTATCAGGAGGTCCTCGACCGGGATCGGGTGAAGGTCGTCGATCTGACGGGCATCGCCACCAGCGATCCTTTGGAGCATAGCAAGTTCGCGTCTTCTCCCCAGGTCGTGCGCTCCATCGGCGCCAGGCTGGCGCAGGGTCAGCCGCTAAGAGACGGACAGGCGGGCATCGGCGATCACCTTGGAATCGCGACCGCGGGGGCGGTTTCGGCGGTCGGCGGCGTGGCCGGGGCGGCGGTCGCTGCGCCCTTCGCCATTGTCGATCCGGCGACGCGCGAGAATTTGAGCGAACATCTGGGCGCCGCTGGTCAAAAGCTTGATCTGCAATATTAATTTAACACAGCTGTGAATTCGATGCGTCTGGTGGTCCTATTTTGGAGGGCTGTTGCCGCAATGTCACAGCCAGCGAGGCTGAAGCCCTTTAGGGTCGACAGCTCGCGACGATCACCCACGGGACTACAATAGCAATGTCATACAAGCGTCAGCTTCTCGCCGTTCTGGCGGTCGCCCTCGCTGCGTCTTCAGCGCGCGCCGAGGGTCCGACCTGGTGGAAGGCTCCGCTCTCGGAAAACCCCGGATCCAAGCGCGCCGTCGACGGCGTCAACGGCAAGCTTGAAGGTTTTGGCGGCGGCTCTGACTGGGTGGGCTTCGCGCGTTTGAACAACGCCTCGGCCGGCGGGATGGGGGCGATCACGGCCCCCGTCGGCGACCGTTTCGGCCTTCAGGTCGACGCGATCGCGGCGGCGCATCGCGGCTTCTTCGTGAGCGGCGGCGCCGGACACGCCTTCTGGCGCGATCCGAGCGTGGGCCTCCTCGGCGGCTATGGCGCGATCGCTCACGACAAGCGTCTCGACGACACGCGTTTCCGCGTCGGCGCTGAAAGCGCCTATTACTATGGACCGTTCTCGCTCTCCAGCATCGCCGGCTATGAGGAGAGCGCGGGCCATTTCTTCACGCCGCTGGGCTATGGACCCGGATATCTCGCCTATCAGTGGCAGCCGCGGCGCGGGCGCTTCTTCGACATGTTCGATATCAGCGTCTATCCGACCTACAACGTCAAAATATCGGTCGGCCATCGTTACGTCGGCGGGCGGCATGCGGCCGCGCTCAGCGGCGAGGCGCTCATCTGGAATCTCGGCCATTCCGCGATCACCGGCTTCATCGAAAGCCGCGTGGGCGAGAATGATTATAAGGCGGTCTGGGGCGGCATTCGCATCTATCTCGGCGAGAGCGACAAGACTCTCATCAGCCGACACCGCGAAGACGACCTGCCCAATTGGCTGAAGGACGACATGTTCGCATCTCAGAACAGCGTTCGCGTCGGCGCGACGCCCGTCTTTTTCCCGACCCTGCAGCAGCCTTGAAGCCGCCGCGCTGCGCCCGATATGCGGGACGCAGCGTGAGCAGGCGCGAGGAGGCGCTATGAGCAGCTCGACGTCTTTTTCGGATCGGCGGCCGTCGCGGCTCGTCTTAGGAGTCGCCGCCGCGGCGCCTGTGCTCGCCGCCGCGGTGCTCGGCAGTTTCGCGACGACGCCGAACATCCCTTGGTACGATACGCTCGCCAAGCCGCCGCTGAATCCGCCAAATTGGGTGTTTGGTCCTGCGTGGACCACCCTCTATGTTTTAATGGCCTACGCCTTTTACCGCATTCTACGGCTCGAGCCGGCGACGCCAGGCCGGCGCGCGGCGATCATCGTGTTCTTTGCGCAGCTGGTTCTGAACGCGGCTTGGTCCTTCGCCTTTTTCTATGCGCGAAGCCCACAGCTCGGCCTCCTCGTCATCTTGCCGATGGCGGCGCTCCTCGTCGCCACGATCGTCTTGTTCTGGCGGCTGGACCGTGTCGCGGGATACGCGCTGGCGCCCACCGCCTTCTGGGTGGCCTTCGCCACCTATCTCAACGCCGGGATTTTCGTCCTCAATTCCTAGAATGGCGCTGATCGCGCCGCGCTGACATAGGCGTCGGCGTCCTGCTGCAGCAGCAGCCGCTCCTTGACGAGCTTGTCGGCGATGACGCGCATCGTCGCGACGAAATAGGCGCGCGACCCGTAGCGCTCGACGAGCGCGGAACGAGAGTCGGCGTTCTTCTCGCGATCAACCTTCGTCGCCGCGAAGGGAATCGCCGCGCCCGCGACGCAGAGCGGTCCTTTCTTGTCCTTTTGCGTATTGAAGCCGGTGAAGGTGGCGATCGGCAGCGCCAGATCGGGCAGCCGCAGGCCCGGAACCTCATTGCCATCCGCGTCGATTTTCGGGACGCGGCGCGCGCCCTCGGGCGGCGCCGGCAGGGCGGGAATTTTCGGCCATTTCAGATCCTGCGAGGGCGTCAGATCGACGTCGAGCGGCGCGCGCGAGGCTGGCGGCGCGACGCCCTTGGCCGTCCACTCGTCGAGGGCGGCGAACAGCGCGCGCAGCGCGGGGGCCGAGGGGCGCGCGTTCACGGGCGCGGCGCAATTTGTCGTCGCGGTCAACGCGGCGATTCCGGCAAGATAGAAGCGACGGCCGTTCGGCGGCGCGGCTTTGGTGAACTCGACGCGCGGCTTCTCGCGCCAATAGGCGTCGGCGCCCCAACTCGCGATAAAGCGCGTCGGCGCGGCGGGCTCGCGGCTTGCGTCGTGGAGCAACAATCCGTCGAATGCGGACGAGGCGTCCGACATCGCATCGGCGTCCGAGCCCTGCGCGCGGCCGAGCACGCGCTTCATCTTGAGCGCGCCGCGAAGATGGCCGAGAACATCGCGCAGGGCCGGCGCTCGAGCTTTGTCGGGGAGCTTGCCAAGATCGAGCGACAGCACGGCGAGCCCGCGCTCGAGCGCCAGCGGCTTCAAATCGTCGCTCGGTTGCGTCTGGAGCAGAAGCGCCTTTGCGCCGCTTGGCGGCTTCGCCGGCTTCGAGAGCATTCCTTTGATGTCGTAAGACGTTCCGTCGAGCTTCACCGTCGCGTGAACCGCCTCGTTCGCGCCGTCGGGACGCGTCTCAAATTTCAGCAGTTCGGCATGCGCCGCGCCGACCAGCGCCAGCGACGCGACCAGCGCCAGGCTCCTAGTCCAAAGCGCGCGCGTCCTTTTCGATCCAGCGGGCGATCTTTCGAAGATCGGCGAGGAATCCTCGCCATGCCTCGCGCTTATCCGATTCATCCTTCAAGCGTAGCAGAGAGGAGGGGTGAACGGTCGCCAGGAATTGCACGCCGTCCCCAAGGTCAATGATGTCGCCACGCAGACGCGACACCGCCTCCGAGCGGCCGAGCGCGCCGCGGATCGCGGTCGCGCCGAGCGCCACGACCAGTCCTGGGCGGAGCAGCGCGCGTTCGCGATCGAGCCACCAGCGGCAGGCGTCGATCTCGCCGGCGTCGGGCTTCTTATGCAGACGGCGCTTGCCCCGCAGCTCGAATTTGAAATGTTTGACGGCGTTGGTGACGAAACATTTGTCGCGGGCGACACCGGCGCGCTCCAGCGCGATGTCGAGGAGCTTGCCGGAAGGTCCCACGAACGGTCGTCCCGACACATCTTCCACGTCACCCGGCTGCTCGCCGATCAGCAGCACGCGGGCGCGCGGCGGTCCTTCTCCGGGAACCACCTGCGTGGCGTTTTTGTAAAGCGGGCAGCGCGTGCAGACGGCTTCTTGCGCAGCGAGCGCCGAAAGCGAAGTGGCTTCGGCGAACAGGCCGACTGCAGGCGGAGACTTCGCTCGGAGAACGAATTCGGATTTCTCCACCTGTCCCTTCCTCCGCGTCGAGCGACGCCAAGAAGGTCGATATAGGCGACCCCGCCGCGCGGAAAAGCAGACTAGGAAAAAGGGCGCCGCGTCGCTAGGAAGCGTCTCGGGACATTGCGTCCCGAGCTGCCCCGATCACAGCGTCTTCAGATATTCAAGCAGCGCGCGCTTGTCCGTCTCGCTCAACGCCGTTCCGAAGTCGTGGCCGCAATGGCTGACGCCTGAGCCTCTGTTGCAATCCGTTTTCATCAGGAAGGTCGACTTCGGCTGCTCCGCGGCCAAGCCGACAGAAGCAATGTCATAGGCCGGCCCGACTTTGAAATCCGTGACGCGATCCTGTGGCGGCTTCAAGAGTTCGGCGAGCGACGGAACCGAGGCGTTGTGCAGATAGGGCGCCGCCGCCCATATGCCTTCGAGGACGCGCGATTCAAATTTGAGTTTGCCCGGCGTCTCGGGCGCGCGGCGGCAAGCCCATCGTCCTGCGCCCGGCGTGCCCGGCATCTTGTAGACGCCCTTTAGTTCTTCGACCAAGGGCCGCAGAAGCGCCAGCGCCACGTCGGCCCTTTGACGCTCGACCGAATTCACCGTGACAGGAATGAAGTGCTGCAGGATTGCGCCGCGCGCCGCGGTCGCCAGCACAGAGACGGGCGCGTCTGTTCTGCCAAGCGGCTCAGATACGAAAGGAATGAAGGCGCCCGTCAGCGCGCCGGTGTCGACCTTCCACTCCGGCGCGAAATATTGATATTCGCGCGCGTCGGTGCCGACGTCCTGAACGGGCGTGCACCAGGTGTCCGGATTGAGCAGACGCGGCTGTCCTCGATCGATCCCATGGCAATCGGCGCAACCGCCCTCTTCATAGGGACGCTCGTAGATGAGCCGTCCCTGGGCGACGAGCATCGTGTCCACGGGCCAGGGCCATTTCGGCGGGCCGATCCGCTCGACGAGACGCTCCAACTCGATCAGCCCTTTGAAGTCGACCGAATTGGACTTGACGTAATTGAAGCCCAGAAGATGGCTGGCGTCTTTCTCCGGGAAGAATTCGCCGAAGACGCCATAGACCTGTCCGACGTTTCTGGCCATGGCCAGAATGCGGTCGCCATTGTCGGCGAAGCCCGGCCACTGCGTATGATCCTGCCGCGGCGCGTTCCACAGGAACGGCGGGCGCACCGGCGCGTCCGCCTTCCGCATATTTCCCAAAATGATATGCGTCGGGCCGGGGCCGATATCGAGGCCGGTGACGCGGTTGAGGATCATGCCGACGGCGTCGATGCGTCCGGCGCCCCAGGGCCTGTCTTTGGGCAAGCCCGCCTCGGTGATGGCGTGGTGGCGCGCATACCAGAGATCGACTTCGGCGCGCAGCTTTGTCTCTTTTTGCGGATCGTAGCCGCTTCCGAGAAGGGCCTTGGCGAATTCCGAAAAGCCCGTCGCATCCGAGAGTACTTTGCCTACGGCCGTATCGAGATCGGCCCAAAGCGCGCCCATGTCGGCGAGCGCCGGCCCGCCGTCGATCCGATAGGCCTTGCCCTCGACCTCGATCTGCCGCGTATGGCAGGCGGCGCAGCTCGGTCCCAAGACGCCATCGGCGACGACGAAGCCGACCGGGAGCCCCGGCGTCGGACTCGCGGGGTTTGCCAGATAGCCGTAGCGGGCGAGTCCATCCGCAAGAAAGGGTTGGCCGTCAGCCTGCTTGAGCGCTCTGATCCAATCCCAGGGGATGAGGCGAGAGCCTTGGCTCGTACGGTAAAAGTCGTTCCAGGCCTTTTCGTCCCAAGGGCCGGCTCCCGGAATGGAAGAGGGCTGTTCGACGCGTTCCAAGGCCATGGAAGCCGGCGCGCTTGCGAACAGAATGGCGACAGTAAGCGCCGCGGAGCGGAATGTCTTGGTGATGCTCATCTTGCAATCTTCTCAATGAACGGCCGTTACAAATTCGCGTCAACGCCGATGCAAAAACGCCTGGGAACAGCGCATTGCGTTAGAGTCGACGATCGCCAATAGCGTGTCAATACTCCGAACTGATGACGCGCGTTAGAGTTTCGCCATGAAATTGGCGAAGGCGAGCGACCCCTCCGGCCATGGCCCGTGGCCGCTGTCGACATTGATATGTCCGGCGGCGCCGGCGTCGATGAAGCGCGCGCCGATATCCTGCGCGAGTTGGCGCGCGAAGAGCAGATCGGCGTAGGGATCGTCGCTGCTGCCGACCAGCGCCGCAGGGAACGGGAGCTTCGCGCGCGGTATCGGCAGAAAGGCGGAATCGACCGACGGCAATTCGCGGATCACCGCCTCCGAGGGCGGCGCGACAAGAAAGGCGCCGGCGATCTTATCGCCGACGCGCTGCGCCGCATGCAGAGCGGCGATGACGCCGAGCGAATGCGCGACGATCACCGCGGGCCGCGCGCTCGCGAGAACCTCTTGCGCGATCGTCTCTTCCCATTCGGCGCGGATCGGCTTCTCGAAGTCGCGCTGAGTTACGCGTCGCGCTGTCGACAGTTTCGCCTGCCAGCGCGTCTGCCAATGTTCGGGGCCGGAGTCGCTCCACCCCGGCACGATGAGAATGTCGGCTTCGGCGACGCGCATCAGGCGGTTTCACGCGCCACAAAGGCGCCGTTGAGCGCGTCCTCGATCAGCTTGCGCGTCTCGGCGACGCCGTAGAGCGCGATGAAGGAGCCAAAGCGCGGGCCCTTCTTCTCGCCGAGCAGCACTTCATACAGCATGTTGAAGAAGTCGTTGGAGACGCCGGGACGCTCGGGCGTTGCGCCCTTGGCGGCAAAATCCTGGTAGCGCGGCGCGGCGCGGCCGACATCGTAAAGCGCCGACTGAATCTCTTCCGCGCTGGCGCCGTCCATGCCACGCAGCGTCTCGTCGATCTTTTGCAGCACCTCGCGCTCGACCTCGTCGGCGGGGCGATAGGTTTTCGCGGGCTTCACGAAATCGCGGAAATAGGCGACGGCGTAGCCCACGAGCTTGTCGAGCCGCGGATGATTTTCGGGCGTCGCGGATCGCGCATAGTGGCGCAGAAAGCCCCAAAGCACGGCCGGATCTTCGGCGTTGGCGACGGCGGCGAGATTGAGCAGCATCGAGAAGGAGACGCTCACGCCCTTGGCGTCGCCCTCATGCGCCAGCGTCTCGGCCTGCGGCGGGTCTCCGGCGTGGATGTGCCAGACGGGATTGCCGAGGCGGTTCTTCCAGTCCTGGCGCGGATAGGCGTCGAGAAAATTCAGATAGTCGTCGACCGCGCGCGGGATCACGTCGAAATAGAGCCGCTTCGCCGCCGTGGGCTTTTGAAACATGAATTGCGCGAGGCTCTCGGGGCTGGCGTAGGTCAGCCATTCCTCGATCGTCAGGCCATTGCCCTTCGACTTCGAAATCTTCTGGCCCTTCTCGTCGAGGAAGAGTTCGTAGTTGAAGCCTTCCGGCGGGCGCCCGCCAAGCGCGCGCACGATCGCGCCGGACAGCTTCACCGAATCGATGAGGTCTTTGCCGGCCATCTCGTAATCGACGTCGAGCGCATACCAGCGCATCGCCCAATCGGGCTTCCACTGCAGCTTGCAATGGCCGCCGGTGACTGGCGTGGTGAAGGCCTCGCCCGTATCGGGGTCGGTCCAGGAGATCGTGCCGGCTTGCGCATCATAGCCCGTCAGCGCGACCTGCATGACGATGCCGGTCTTCGGATGGATCGGCAGGAAGGGCGAATAGGTCGCCGCGCGCTCCTCGCGAAAGCTCGGCAGCATGATCTTCATCACCGCGTCGTAGCGCGTGAGCATATGCTTCAAGGCGGCGTCGAAGCGGCCGCTCTGATAATATTCCGTCGACGACGCGAATTCATATTCGAAGCCGAAGGCGTCGAGGAAGGCGCGCAGCCGCGCATTATTATGCGCGCCGAAGCTCGAATGCGTGCCGAAAGGGTCGGGCACCTGCGTCAAAGGCTTGCCGAGATTGGCGGCGACGAGTTCCTTATTCGGGATGTTGTCGGGGACCTTGCGCAGCCCGTCCAAGTCGTCGGAGAAGGCGAGGAGGCGCGTCGCGATCCTGCCCTCGGTCATGACTTCGAACGCGCGGCGCACCATGCTGGTGCGCGCGACCTCGCCGAAGGTGCCGATATGCGGCAGGCCGGACGGGCCGTAGCCGGTCTCGAACAGCACGCTCTTCTGACCGCTCGCCTCGACCCGTTTGACCAGCTTTCGCGCCTCTTCGAACGGCCAGGCGGGCGAGACGCGCGCGGCTTCGACGAGTTCGGGCGACAAGAGGAGCGGTGCGGACATGGGGTGCGAACTGGCCAATCTGTAGCGGGAAGCGCGGCACAGTAGGGAGAGGGGCTCGGGGCGTCAACGAAGAAGGAGCAGTGTCAAAACAATCCGATTGAAGCAAGAAGAGGCGCGACTCCCTCCCCTTGACGGGGAGGGGGTTCGCGAAGCGAACCGGGTGGGGTGATTTCTCGAAGCGCGCAGCAGGTATCCCCCACCCGCTCGCCTTCGGCGAGCGACCTCCCCGCAAGGGGGAGGTATTTGCGCCCTTCTTTCGAAGGGGCTTTGGCTTGGATGGACAAGCGCGGTCATGGCGCTAAGCTCGACAGCGCATGTGATTCACCGATCTGGCTGGCGGGAAGGCCGAAGAGAGATGTGGCGGCGGAGGGAATGGAGCGGGCCGGCCTCCCCGAAAAGGCGACGCGCGCGAGCGCGCAGCCTAATCGCCGCGGCGGTCGCCAGCATCGCAGCCCTGGTCGCGACGATGGGCGCGCCGGCTTCCGCCGAAGACAGTCTCGTCTCGCTCGCCAAGCAGAAATCGCTGACCGATACGCCGGGCGGCCCCAAGGATGAGCTGCGCCGGCTCGGCGTCGACGTCAACGTTTGGGTCACCCAGTTCTTCCAGGGCATTCCCGCGGGCGCGATCGACCGGACGGCGCGCTACGGCGGCAAGATGGACATGTTTCTGCGCGTCGACGGCGAAAAGCTCGGCTTTTGGAAAGGGCTCAAGTTCAACGCGCAATATGAGCACTACTTCGGCCGCAATTTGAACCGGCAGGATCTCGCGCTGCTGCCGGTCAATGTCGCCCAGGCGTTCATCGAGCGCGACGGCTATCACTCGGCGCTGTCGATGACGCTCACGCAGGAGCTCAGCGAAGAACTTTCGGTGACGATCGGCAAGTTCAACATGCTGACGCTCGCCGCGCAGACGCCGCTCGTCGGCGGCGGCGGCATCGACACCTTCATGAACCGCGCCTTCGCGCTGCCCTCGACCGGCATCGGCGTCAGCTCGCCGGAAAGCGTCGCCGACCGTCTGATTATCGCGCCGCCCTATCTCTTGGGCGGCGTCGCCGCGCTCAAGACCAAATATTTCGACCTTAGGGTCATGGTCGCCGATCCGCGCAACGCTCAGCAGGCGCGGGTCATCACGCGGCCGTTCGAGCGCGGCGTCGGCGCCGGTCTGATGGCGACCGTCCCCGTCGAGATCGGCGGCCTCAACGGATTCCATACGTTGCGCTTCGCCTACAGCAATGCGCGCGGTTTCGACCTCGACGACATCGGCGAAACCCGAGCGTCGATCGCCCGGCTCCGGGGATTGACGAAAAAGGGCTTCTGGTTCGCCTCCTACGCCGTCCAGCAATATTTCGTGCAGAGCGCGACGGACCCCAAACTCGGCTGGGGTCTGTTCACGCTCGCGACGCTGTCGGACGGCAATCCCAATCCGGTCAGATGGAGCATGCTCGTCGGTCTCGCCGGCTACAATCTCATGACGGGTCGTGAGGACGATCGCTGGGGCGTCGGCTATTACCATTACGGACTGACCCAGCCGCTGATCTCCGGCCTGGCGGCGCGGCGGATCAATCGCCGCAGCGAAGGCGGCGTCGAGGCCTTCTATAATTTCGCAGTGACCCGATGGCTGCGGCTCTCGGGCGACGTTCAGATCATTGATCCGTGGAATCCACTGCGGGCGCGGGCGAGCTATCTCGGCCTGCGTTTGCAGACGATATTTTAGGAAAAAAGCGTCTCAAAAAGAAAAAGGCGAAGACGTCCGTTTCCGAACGATCCTCGCCTCAGGCCAGCCCCTTGGCCTAATCCGGGTGCGCGACTCTCGGCGTCAATTGGCGCAGGAGACGCTACGCATGTAACGGACGCGACCCCGCTCGTCAGCTTTCGGCGTGATGACGAGCGTGCAATCTTCATCCTCGGCGCCGTAAGCGCGCCCCACTCGGATTGCCGGTCCGTGCGCCAGCGGACGCATGCCGACGTCACTAAGGCTCACGGCGGCTTGGACGCCAGTGGCTGCGGACTGAATCTTCGGATCAGACGCTGAGGGCGCAGCTGCGACAGCAGCAACCGCGCAGATGGCGACTGTGAATCCGAGGACGATCCGGGACGTGCGGCTTGCGAAAGGGCTTTCGCGCGAAACGGCCATTAATAGGGCTCCCACAGGGTGATCGGGAATTCTTCCCTGGCTCGCTACTCGAACGATGCGAACCTGGACGCTTCCTCTTTTGCCGGGGAGAAACGCAGCGGCCCCGCTAATGGTTCCGCCGCAGTCATAAAATTTTAAGACTTCGCCTTAAATCCGCCCTATCGCTCTAGCCGGGCGATGAGGCTCGACGTGTCCCAGCGCCGCCCGCCCATTCTCTCCACCTCGGCGTAGAACTGGTCGACGAGCGCCGCGACAGGCAGCCGGGCGCCGTTGCGCCGCGCCTCGCCAAGGCAGATCGCAAGGTCCTTGCGCATCCATTCGACGGCGAAGCCGAAGTCGAATTTATTAGCCGCCATTGTTTTCGTGCGATTTTCCATCTGCCACGATTGCGCCGCGCCGTTCTTGAGCAGATCGACGACGCTCTCGGGTTCGAGGCCCGCCGCCTTGGCGAAATGCAGCGCCTCCGCCAAACTCTGGATCAGGCCGGCGATGGCGATCTGGTTGACCATTTTGGTGAGCTGCCCCGCGCCCGGCGGCCCCATCAGCCGGCAGGCCCGCGCGTAGCAGGCGATCACCGGCTCCGCTTTGGCGAAGCTGGAGGGATAGCCGCCGCACATGACGGTCAGCGCGCCCTTTTCCGCCCCGGCCTGCCCGCCGGAAATGGGCGCATCGATGAAGCCGAATCCGCGCTCGGCCGCCGCGGCGTGGAGCTCCCGTGCGACCTCCGCCGACGCCGTCGTATGGTCGACGAAGATTGCGCCCGCCGACATGCCCGCGAAGGCGCCGCCGTCGCCGATCGTCACCGCGCGCAAATCGTCGTCATTGCCGACGCAGGAAAAGACAAATTCCGCGCCGTTCGCCGTTTCGGCTGGAGTCGAGAATCTTTCGGCGCCGGGGAACTCGGCCACGAACTTCTCCGCCTTCGCCACGGTGCGATTATAGACGCGCACCTTGTGGCCGGCGCGATGAAGATGGCCGGCCATGGGGTAGCCCATGACGCCAAGGCCGATGAAAGCGACGGATGTGGGCTCCATCACTCAGCCGCCTGTCATGCTCATGTGGCGGGAGACGGCGGGCGCCGGCGCGGTTCGGTCGATGATGAAGTCGTGGCCCTTGGGCTTGCGCAGGATCGCAGCCTCGATCGCCTGATGCAGCAGCGCGTCGTCGGCGCTTTCGCGCAGCGGCGCGCGAAGGTCCGCCGCGTCCTCCTGGCCGAGGCACATATAAAGCGTCCCGGTGCAGGTGACGCGCACGCGATTGCAGCTCTCGCAGAAATTATGGGTGAGCGGCGTGATGAAGCCGATGCGCCCGCCGGTTTCGCGCGCACGCATGTAACGCGCGGGGCCGCCGGTGCGATAGTCGATCTCGTCGAGCGTGAAGGATTCGCTCAATCGATCGCGCACCTCCTGCATCGGCAGATATTGATCGGCGCGTTCCGGCCCATCGAGCTCGCCGAGCGGCATCACTTCGATGAAGGTCATGTCCATCCCGCTGTCGTGGGCGAAGCGCACGAGCTGTGTGACCTCGTCCTCGTTGACGCCTTTCAGCGCCACCGCGTTGAGCTTCACCTTGAGGCCGGCGGCGCGGGCGGCGGCGATGCCCGCCAGAACCTGCGCATGCGCGCCGGTGCGGGTCAGCGCCTTGAAACGATCGGGGTCGAGCGTGTCGAGAGAGACATTGACGCGCCGGACGCCGCAATCGGCGAGTTCGGCCGCGAAGCGCGCAAGCTGCGAGCCGTTGGTGGTGAGCGTCAGCTCCTCCAGCGCGCCCGAGACAAGGTGGCGCGACAGAGCGCGAAACAGCTTCATCACGTCGTGACGCACCAGCGGCTCGCCGCCGGTGATGCGCAGCCTCTTGGTTCCGCGCGCGACAAAGGCGGAGCACAGCCTGTCGAGCTCCTCGAGCGTCAGCAGGTCGCGCCGCGGCAGGAATTGCATATGTTCCGACATGCAATAGACGCAGCGGAAATCGCATCGATCGGTGACGGAGACGCGCAGATAGGAGATCGTCCGGCCGTATGGGTCGACAAGCGGCGCCGGCGCGGCGGCCGCGGGCGTCGCAATTGCAGGCCCTCTGGCGTGGGCGTTCATCCTTACCTCGAACCGGCGGAAATTCGGCGTCCTCCATATATTGCCGGAACGCGGTCGCGTGAAGCCCACCCGTCGGGTCGCCGAGGGCCGGGACGCCGAGGCCGGGCCAGGAGCAAGGAGAGGTCTGCAGCGGAATGTCGCCTCTTAGCGGCCGGCGCCCCAGCCGAAATCCCTGCCCAGCAAAGCATAGAGCTCTTCATTGTAGGGCCGGAAGAACTCGGCCAAATTCTCCCGAAGTCCGTCCTCGAGCGTTCCGGGGGGACCCGGATTTTGCTCCTCGATCACCAGCGGCTCGACGTTGGGAAGGCCGAGAAACGCGTAAATCTCCTTCGCGGTCGATCGCGGGTCGCGAAAAAATTCCGCCGCATCGACGATGAAAACGCGGTCTCTGCCGAATTTCTCGAACAGCAGGCGCAGAAAGGGCGCGTAGATGCTGTGGCGCAGATAGCCGGCGCGCGCGCCGGAAAACGCGTGCGGCTCCATGCCGCCGCCGCGTATCATCGCCTTTTCAGCTTCGATCAAGGTTTGAAGGTCCGGAAAGCCCTTCCAATGCGGGTCCTGCGACTTGCGGCTGATGAACCGCTTCTGATCCCACCGCCAATGCGAAAACGTCCGTTCAACCGGATCGCGCAGAACGCAGATGATCCGCATGTCTGGAAACATCGACTGCGCCAGAAATATCCAAAGTGGATTGGGCATCACCGGCGTGCAGTAGCCGGTGATCGCGCCGCCGTTGCGCCGCTCCGCCGCCCTTTGCGCCGCGAGGGTCGGGAAATGCGCCATGAGTTCGCGCATCGTCTCCGTGAAGGAGATTTCCTTCGACAGCGGCAGCACGACGTGCGGATGCTGGAAAATATAGGAGGAGAGGAAAGACGTCCCGGAGCGCACCGCGCCGATCGATGCGAAGGACGGCGCCATGCGTTCGCCGGAGCCGAGCGAACGCGCCCAGACCCGCCATTTTGGCGGATTGAAAAAATAATAGGAGCGGAATTGACGCTTGGCCCGAAGGGGCAGGGCATCCAAAATCCCGCTGGCCCGCGAGAGGCGGTTGAAGTCTTGGTAGGGGGCCTGGATCGTTTCGAGCCGCTTCGGATCAACCGCCAGGATCGGTTCTGACCGGAAAGGCGCGTGGAGTTCCGGCGAAAGCATGGACATTCGACCACTCTCCTTTGCGAAGACTTTTCTTGATGCAGGATGAGGCGGTGCGCCTAGCTTGCGTCGGCGAACGCAGCCGCGTGACTGCCGCTGGATTGGCGCGTGTCGAAACCGCGCACGCGTGCAAAACTCGCTTCGAGCGTTGCGAGCGGATCGGGACTTCGGCCGCGCGAGCGCCAGGCGATGTAGCCGTCGGGACGCACGAGAAGCGCGCCTTCAGGCGAAATGCGCAGGCGCGGCAGAAACAGCCCTTCGGGATCATCGACGTCGAAGCCGAGGCGGCAGACGCCAAGCGGCGCTTTCGAGCGCAGGGCGATGCGCCGCGCCGCCTCGATCCAGTCGCCGCCATCGGGGCCGGTAAAAAGCATGAAATCGCGTCCGATCAGATCGTGAGAGGAGATCGTCTCCTCGCCGCGCCGCAACCAGACATGCGCCAGACGCGTTCCCGGCGCGCCGCTCGGGCGAAGCGGATCTTCGACGCATGCGCCGTCGTCGAACTCATCAGCGACGATTGCGTCGGAGCGGTAGCGATAACCCATAGATGTTTCGAGAAGGCCGTATTCGTCTTTCCGAATGCGGATGTCCTGACGATCGGGCAGGAGGCGCTCGACGTAATTGGCGATCGACCGCGCGATCGCGATCCGCGCCACGGGCTTGCGCTCGATCGCATAGCTGTCGAGCAGCGTGGGCGCAGCCTCGCCCTTAACGACGAGCGCAAGTTTCCACGCCAGGTCGGCGGCGTCCTGGATCGCGGTCTGTCCGCCGAGCCCGCCGACGGGCGGCGTGATGTGCGCGCAGTCGCCCGCAAGGAATACGCGGCCAAAAGACATGCGATCGGCGAGGAGAGCGGCCATCTGCCAGGGTCGAATGTCGAGAATCTTTACTGCAAGATCGGCGACGCCAAGCGATTGGCGAACGAGCTCTTCGCATCGTTCTTCATCGAAATCGGACGCCTGATCGCGCGTGGAATCATATTCGATGTTGATCTGGCCGTGATTGGGCTCGTCGCAGGTGACGAAGGCGCCGCTGAACGCCGGATTGCGAAGATAATAGAGCGCAAATCCCCTGCCTGGCAGGATCGCGTCGAGATCGGCCTCGAACAGCACAGAAATCGTATCGGCGAGAACGCCGGGGCCTTCCATTCTGACGCCGCCCATATCGCGGATCGTACCGCCGGCGCCGTCGGCGGCGATCAGGTAGTCGGCAAAAACCGTCGTCTCTTGTCCCGACGCTTCATCGCACAGGATCGCTTCGACGCCGTCGTCCCGCTGCGAGAAGCGCTCTAGCGTCGTCGAAAATCTGATATCGGCGCCGTTCTCGCGGGCGAAGCGCAGCAGCACGGGTTCGACGCGATCCTGGCCGGCGGTGCATATTCTGCTGGGAGACACGGGCGTTGCGTCGAGCGAGATCTTAGTGACGAGCGTTTCGATCGGCGGGCTCGTGACCGACTCCGCGATGATGAGCGTGGACTCATTGGCGCCGGCGCGACTTGCCGCGAACAGCGCATCCTCCAAGCCGGGGACGACGCGCAGAACTTCCATGCTGCGGCGGTTGATCCCATGCGCTTTCGGCAGTCGCGACGTTGACGCGCGTCGCTCGACGAGACGGCAGGGGACGCCGCGCCATGCAAGCAGCGTCGCCGCAGACAGACCGGCATAGCCGGCGCCGACGATCAGAACCGGGACTCGCTCCACGCTCATTGCACATGTCCTTTGGAGGGCCACGAGACGCCAAGAGGCTCTTCGGGAGCTGATCGAAGTCCGCGCCAGAGCAAGAAAACAGCGACGATTTCAGGCCAGATCAGCGATTGATAGGCGATCTCGGGACGGTTGACGGAGAGACCGAACAGAATGAACAGCGGCGCGATGAGCCACTGCGCAAGCACATCGACGGAGGTCAGCTCTGCGAAGGCGCTCCGAGCGAGCGTTAGTCCTCGGACGATGCTTCCGATGAATCGGATGGGTATGGAAAGCGCCAAGCAGGCGACGAAAACGGACCACCAGGGTCCGTGTTGGCGGTAGAGAGCGTCCCCGATCCAATCGCGCCCCAATAGCAGCAAGACGGCGGCCGTCAGCGCGATTGGCGCGCCGACGCGCATCACCGGTGCAAGCGCTGGCGTCCAATCCTCGGGAGATTGCTTGGGAAGGTAAATGGCGAGATAGCGCATCAGCGTAATGAGTGGACCAAGAACGAACAGCATGAAGGTTTGCGCGGCCGCGTAGGAGTCGAGGCGTTGGCCGTTCGCGGCGTAATGCCAGGGGAGCGAAAAGAGCGTCAGCGAGAAGAGCATCGCCGCCTGCGGCGACAGCACCCGCAACGCTTCCCAGAAGGTTCCGCTCAGAAAGGAGCGCGCAAAGGCGAGTTCGGGAAGGCGCAATTTGCGCGCGCCATGCGCGTGCAGCCGACTCCATAACCAAAAGGACGAGGCGGCGGCGACGACGCAGCCCGCGAGAAAACAGCCGGTAAAACCCAATCCGAGGGTCTGCATGAAGAGGACGTTGGCGCCGGCTTTCGCTGGAATTTCCGCGAGCTTCCATGTGAGAACCGAGCCGCCGCGTCCGAGGGCGTGCAATAGGAATCCTTGCGTGTTCGATAGAACGCGGAAGGGCGCGCCGGCGACGAGCCAAAGGATCGGGGCGCCGATATAGGGAGCGGCGGCGGCGTCGCCCATCAGGGCGTCAAGGAAGATCGGATAGGCGACGAAGCCGAAAATCGCTGTCGCGACGCCAAGCGCGAGGGAAAGCGCGCAGGTCTTTTCGATCGCGTCGGCCGTCTCGCCCTTCTTTTGCGCATGGCCGAGCGCGACGGCGGCGACGGCCGCGGAAGCGATGGTGACCGCGACATCGAGCAGCGTGATGCGCATCAGAATCGCGTAGGCGCCCGACGCGCGGCCGCCCAATCGCGCAACCATGGCGAGATCGATCTGCATGATGAAGGCGGCTGCGGACGTGCTGGCGAACAGGAACCAGTATCCGCGCCACAGCGGCGCGCTTGTCATCGCGCGAGGCTCTGCCACCCCGGAAATATGTCGAGTTCAAAGCTCGGCAGCGTAAAGTAGCCGAAGAGGTCTGGCGGCGCCGGCAACGGCTCCTCGGGTTCGATAAGCTCGATCTCTCGTCCGAGGCGAACGTTGCGGCATTTCCAGCCGATGACGAGATCCGTCGTATCAGCGCATCCGATCACGATCCCGCGGCTTCGACCGCGATCGAGGATCGCCCACCGCGCGGCGGAGGCCGCCATGATCGACCGGAGATATTTGTCGTCCGCCAACAGCCGTTCCTTGAACGGCGATTGGCGCAGCCAAACATAGACCCAAAGATAATAGGACCAGTCGAAGGCGAGCTTCTTTTCTTCAGCCCAGGCCATGAAAGGCCGGAAAATCGACATGCCGTCCGGACCGGAAAGCTCCAGCAGTTCTGGGCAGATGTCGAAGAGGGTGTGCCAATAGATGCGCAGGCTCACGTCGATCCGCACGAACGCCTTGTGGTCCGCAGGATATTTTGCGTTCAGCTGCGGCGACATCAGCGCAGGGTAGAGGTCGCGATCAGTCCGACTAGGCAGTGAGAGCAAGGTCATGACGCGTTTCTTCTGGTTGGCCGAACAGATCGCGCAACGCCTTCAGATCGACGACGATATCGTCGAACTCGATCTGATCGTCGCGCTCATAGGTCATCGTCGCGCCCGACTTGTCGAAGACCGATCGAAAATTCTGGAGGAAGGCCAGCGTGTCCGGCGCCAGCGCCTCGGCATGGGTGTCGAGCGAAATGAAGGGCTCGATCAAGGACTGCCTATAGCCGGCGACGTGGAAATGCTGGGCTTTCGCGATCACGTTGCGCCAGGCCTCGAACGGCGTCCCGCAATTGCGATTGGCGCAGACGGCGTTGGAGGCGTCGAACAGCACGCCCGCGCCTGTTTCCTTCATGAGGCGCTCGAAGAAAGCGGGCGCTTCCAACCCGCCGTCCATGATGGACGGGTAATTCTCGAAATGAATGCGCTGTCCGACCATCTCCTGCCATTGCACGACCTTGTCGCGCACGGATTCATATTCGGCGGAATAATCGATTTCGCCTAAGTGAAAGAAGGCGCGCCCCTCGTGAGAAAAGCGCAGAATATGGTCGGAGACGTAAATCGGGTTCAGCGCGTCGATGTAATCTCGAAGCCGAGCGGCGAAATCGACGAGCGTCGGCCGATCGGCTTCGAGAAACTTCGAATACATAATGTGCAACCCGACTGGACAATCGAACGCCTTGGCTAATTCGTCTGGATCGACGCAGAAAAAATTGTCGATAAGAAATTCGCAATAATCGATGTGCCCTTCGCCGATCAGCCTCTGAGCCATGTCATAGGTGTCGCCGAGCGTGAAATTGAAGCCAAGTCGCATCTCTTTGTCGCCTTCGTCTTGACGCGCCGAACGTTATTTGCGCCGCTGGCCGGGGGGCCAACGGCGCAAACAAACCGTCCTTAGCCGTTGGTGGCGGCGCAGGTCGACGCGCAGCGGGCGCTGGCGCGGCCAATGACATTGAGGGTGATGCGCTTGGCGATACGGATGGTCATGAAGGCCTCCTGTTTTGATTTCGTCTGGAGAGACCAGACGGGCTCCGCAGAACGCGGGACCCGAATGGTATGACGAGCGAGGCCGCAAAAATCGGACAGCTTGGGACGAGAATTTTTTCGAGCCGTCGAGATTTTGATGTTTGGCGCGTTTCGAAGGCGCGGCGCGGGCGCTTCGACCGAGAACTCGCGCGGAGCGTTCTTTCCCCTGGTGCGTTGCGCCTCAATCTCAACGCTCGAAGGCGCGACCTCGAAGGCGCGATCGAAATGCTCGAGCGCTCGACCCAGGCTGCGGTGGACCGTTCTCAAGGAAACGCCGATTTCCTGCGCGATCTCGGAATGGCTGAAGCCCAGGATTCGGCTCATCAAGAATATCTGACGACAACATCGCGGCAATTGCATCAAGGCCGCTTGAACGTCAGACGCCAGGCCGAATGCGTCGAGGGCCGACGTGATACGCGTGTCCGTGGCGGGCGACTGGAACCATGCGCCGTCTTCGGCCAGCGCTCTGGCATGCGTTTTTTGCCTTCGAAGATTGTCGATCGCGAGCGTGCACGTCATCTTCGACACATAACCGCGCGCATTCGAAATCAGCTCGCCGCGGTCGCTCTCCAGCATTTTTAGATAGGCTTCCTGGACCAGGTCTTCGGCGTCTCCCGAGCCGATCACGCGGCGCGCCCGCGTTATCAGATCGCGATGATGGCTTCTAAATAGTCGGTCGATCGTCTCATGGTGCTTCTGCATCAGCGCCTCCCCGCTTGTCTCCAAGCGCGCCGATTATCCAAAACGCATCACGCCGAGCGGCCCCAGGGGCACCGGCGATGCGTGGTTTCGATCCGCAAACGTCATTGCTTTCGAACGCGCGGATGTACGGCCGTGTCTTTAGACGGGGGAGGCGCGCGCCGGCGGGGTCGCCGATCGCGTTCGGGAAACGGGATGGATGGGAAGAGCGAGAACGCTGAGTCGCGCCGTTGGAAAGGACAGGCGCGCAACCTGATCATAGACGCATAAGATCTGCGGCTGAGCGTCGCAGCACGCGATACAGTCAACGCAAGAGCCGCCGTGTTCGCCCGGCGCGTGAGGCGCCGCGGGAATCGCATCGCTTTTGCAGACGACGGCCCGGAACGCCAAAGAATGAGATTGAGCGCGCGCGGCGACAGACGAAACGCCAGCGACTTGCAGCAAGATCGCAACGAAAAGAATGACCCGAACGAGCATGGATTGCCGCCAACCATTGCCTACGGTGCGCGGATCATAGGCGCGAAACAATCTTGCGGCAATACGAAAACTCGTTATACGGCACGCGCATGGCGGAACGACGAGGGTCCGTGAGGCGAAGACGCGTTGACAAACGCAAGGGTCGGCGAGCCTGATTCACTGTTTTTCAAGCCGACACTGGATCCTCATTGCGGGCTAAAGACTCTGCGCGCTCCGCCCGCCGTCGCGCGCGCCATTTGGATTGATGTCGGGGCGAACGGCTTCTTCGCGCCCGTCAATTGAAAGACAAAGCGAAATTGCAAAGACTAAGTGTGGCTACAGCGCAACAGTTTAAATTATTGCAAAATTTTGGCGCTTACCGTCGTTGACAAGTTAATCCTCGTGCACTCAGAATTCGCCATGCGGCAAGACAAGCGAAAACTACTGCGGTTCATGCGTCCGATTGTGGCGGCCGCTGTCGCTTGTCTGCTGTTTCAGCAAACTTTGGGTCTTATTGTTTCTCACGGACGCCTTGGCGGCGATTTCGGCGCGTTCCTAAGCTCTCCCTTAGCGATGGCGAACGAGCTTTGCGCCGATCAAGCCAATGGCGACGGCAAGGCCCCGCATGTTCAGCACATGCATTGCATGGCTTGCTTTCTAAGCGACCGAAGCGACGACCTCGGAGCAAAGGTTCTCCTGTCCGCCGTCGTCCTCGTGCTGGCGCCCTTGTCTGAGGCTCGTCCTCTTTGGCCGGAAGAGCGCGATCTCGCGCCGCCGACCACCCAGTGGCCCAGAAACAGGCTCTCTCGCGCACCCCCGTCGCTTCTCTCCTAAGAGAGCGCGTTAGCGGTCGGCTGCCGGGTCTTCGACCCCTCATCGCCATTTCCCTCGCGTTGGATTTCCGCGCGCGCCTCTGACGCGCCGCCGCCGACACGCGTCGCGAACGCGTGCAGCCAACAAACATCTCAAAAATCGTGCTGACAGGAGAGGAATCATGCGCGCATTCACTCGTTTTACGGCCGTTATCGCCGGTGTCGCAGCCGTTGGCGGCGCGCAGGCGGCGGGTAAGGTCGATGGCGGCGACAGGCAGCAGATCGCGATACGCTTTGCGCTTGCGGCGGGCGATCAGCCGGTCGAATGCGGCCGCGACATCGCCGGGCTCGGAACCGGCGGGCAGCCGGCGCAGCTCCACGACGCCAGGTTCTACATCGCCGCGCCGGCGCTGATCGACGCCGCCGGCCACGAAGTCCCCATCGAACTGGAACAGAACGACTGGCAATACGCCAACCTCGCTCTGCTCGATTTCGAAAACAAGACCGGCAAATGCGTCGGCAGCGCCGACATCAACGACACGATCAAGGGATCGGCGCCGCGCGGCCGATACAAAGGGTTCAGCTTCGTCATCGGCGTCCCGAGCGTCATTCAGGACAAGGACGGCAAGGACGTTATTCTCAACCACTCGAATTTCGCCACCGCTCCCGCGCCGCTCGATCTTCAGTCGATGACGTGGAACTGGCAGGCCGGCCGCAAATTCATAAAAATCGAAGTTGATCCCGATGGCGGCGTGACCCGACCGCCGCCCCCAGCGAAAAACCCCGCCCTAGCCGCCAATGGCCCCGGCGCGCCCGCCGGCGACAAGACTGACGGCCCGCCGCCGATGGCGGACGCGCCGAAGACGGCGCCGCTGCGCGTCAACTCGGATGGGACGATCACCGTCTCGACCTGGATGCTGCACCTCGGTTCGACGGGCTGTCGCGGCGACGCGACGAAAGGCGAAATCACCTCCTGCGCCAATCCAAATCGCGTTCCCGTGAAACTCGCGTCCTTCGATCCCGCGCGGCAGCGCGTCGTGCTCGATTTGAAGCCGCTGTTCGCCGGCATCGATCTTGGCAAAGACCAGGGGTTTTCGACCGGCTGCATGAGCGGTCCGGCCGATCCGGAATGCACGCCGATGTTCGAAAATCTCGGGCTTCGGCTCAAGGAAACCGCACCCGACGCCAATGACGCCGGCCAGTCCTCCGGCGCGTCGACGAAGATTTTCCGCGCGGAGGTCACGAAATGAAGCGCGAAGCTCTCATTCTCCTCTTCGCTGCGAGTCTGATCGCAGGCGGGGCGCAAGGCGACCCCATCCCGAGCGCGGAGTCCTGGCGCTGGACTTTGCCCGACTTCATGCCGCCGCCACGGGTTCCCGCCGACAACGCAATGTCGGAGGCGCGCTTTCAGCTTGGGCGCAAACTCTTCTACGACCCGCGTCTGTCCGGAAACGGCAAGGAGAGCTGCGCCTCCTGCCATGAGCAACATCTGGCGTTTACCGATGGCCGCCCGGTCGCCGTCGGAGCGACAGGCCAGCATACGCCGCGCAATTCGCCCAGCATCGCCAACGCCGCCTGGCGCGCCACGCTCACCTGGGCGAATCCGGCGATGGTGACCCTGGAAAGGCAGATGGAAGGCCCGCTCTTTGGCGAAGAGCCGATCGAGATGGGCGTCAATGACAAGAACCGCAAAGAGATCCTCGCGCGTTTCGACAGTGACGCAGAGTATCGCCGCGACTTCGCGGCCGCCTTTCCCGGCGAGGCGGACTCGATCAGCTTCGGCAACGTCATCAAGGCGATCTCGGCCTTCGAGCGCGGCGTCGTCTCGGCGTCCTCGAAATATGATCTCTATCTTGAAGGCAAAGCGACGCTCTCTCCAGAAGAGACGCGCGGCAAGGATCTCTTCTTTGGCGAGAAGGCCGAGTGCCATCACTGCCACGGCAGCGTGAATTTCGACGATCAGTTCTATCACGCCAAAACGCGCGAGATCGAGACGCCGTTTCACAACACCGGCCTCTATGATCTCGACGGAAAGGGCGCCTATCCCGAGCCCAATCGCGGCGTTTTCGAGAACACGCATAATCCCGCCGAGATGGGCGCGTTTCGCGCGCCAAGCCTGCGCAATATCGCTGTCACCGCGCCTTACATGCATGACGGCAGCGTCGCGACGCTCGATGACGTGATCGACATTTACGCGGCCGGCGGACGCAATGTCACGAGCGGTCCACTCAAGGGCGACGGTCGCTACAACGCAAACAAAAGCGCGTTGATCGTTCCCATCGATCTGTCGCCTCAGGAAAAGAGCGATCTGATCGCCTTTCTGAAAACGCTGACCGACGAGTCGTTGCTGACATCTCCACGTTTCGCCGACCCCTGGAAACCGGCGTCGACGGCAAGCGGGCCATCGCGTGCGTCCTCCCATTGAGTTTCACCCCATCAGGAAAGCAAAGAAAATGAGCTCCCGGTCGAAATTGATGCACGGAGTCGCGCTCAGCGCCCTCGCGCTTTTCTCCTCTGCCTCCGTCGCGCACGCGCAGCAGGCGCTTCCGCAGATCACGATCGGCGCCGCACGGCGGCCACCGCCGGTCGCGACTCCGGCTGTGAGAGAGTCGACGGCGGGCGAAGCGGGAATCGCGCCCGGCTTTAATCCCGTTCGCGCGAAACTGCCGATCTACCGGGACCCGCCGGGGCAGACGGTGACGATCGTCAACACGAAATTCCTCAAGCCGACACCCCTGGCGGATGTCCGTAGGGTGTTGGAATACAGCCCCGGCGTCTCCGTACAGCAAGGCAACAATCCGCGCGATCTGTTGATTTCGATTCGCGGCTCCGGAAACCGTCTCGGCCCCGGGTTCCCGACCGGCATCCGCAACATCATGCTGTACGAAGACGGGTTCCCAATCACGACAGCCGACGGCAATGGCCGCACCGACCTGCTCGATCCGCACTCTTATACCGCCATCGACGTCTATCGCGGACCTTCGTCGGCGCTCTTCGGCAATTACGCCTATGGCGGCGCGCTCAATTTCCGCACCTTTTCCGGCGCCGAAATCGACGGCGTGCACACAGGTTCGGAATTTGGCAGCTTCGGCTATGTCAACAATTACGTTCGGGTCGGAAAGGCGGTGGTCGACAGCACGCTCGGCGCTTTCGATCTGTCGTTTTTCGCCTCCGACGCCAACAGCAGCGGCTATGCCCGCAATTCTTTCTCAGGCAAACAAGCCAAGCTCCTCGGCAGATGGGACGTGACCCCTACCGATCGTGTGATCGTGAAATATATCGCCAACAATTTGAGATCGGAGTTCATCAACCGAGAAAATATCAATGTCTTCAATCTCAATCCATTTCAACAAAACTATGGCTGCTCCATCGCAGTCCCTCTGAATCTCAACTTGTGCAACAATCTGAATGTGCCGGCGAATGGCATATCCGGGGCGCTTACTCGCCAAAGCGTTTGGCAGCTTGGCACTCATCAAAACTCTCTCAGACAGATCGCCGGCGTTCAGTTCGAGCATGACTTCGACAACGCCACCACTTGGCGATCGCAATTTACGTACGACTATCTCGATAACATCAGTGGAACCTGGCCGCCGCCGATCGTCGGACCGGGCGGCCAAGGCGGCCCGGTCGCCCTAAGGGGCCCAACGGTGGGCATCACCGCACAGACCGACGTGACCAGCCACACCGATCTGTTTGGCTTCCCGGCGACGCATTTTCTGCAGTTCTTCTATAGCAACGCCAAAACCACCAATCCGCTCTTTAATCAGATCGCCAATACCTGGTACAGCGGCGCAATCGGCGCGCAGGTCGGCAAGCTGGATTACTATACGTCAAACATCGGTCTGCGCGCGCGTGAAGAGATTGCGCTCGCGCCGGGCCTGACTGGCGTCATCGGGTTCAGCGCCAATTGGAATCGCGTTTGGGGCGTCAGCACCGCCTATAACTATCCCGCCAATCTGGCGCCCAGATTTCCGACCCAGGTCGCCGTTGACAATGATTATTGGAACACGGCGCCGGAAGCGTCGCTCACCTATCGCTATAACCCCGAGTGGCAGGTGCGGGCGCGCTATGCGACGGGCTACAGCACCCCGACATTCGTGTTCCTCACCAGCACGCGAAACGGAATCGGACAAAATCCTTTGAAGGCTCAGACCAATATGGGCGTCGATCTCGGCATTGATTGGACCCCGAGCCCTGAGCTCAATTTCAGCGTGACCGGTTTCAACGAATGGCATCGCAATGAAATTCTGACATTGAACAACGCGCTCGTCAGCTATTCGCAAAATATTCCTTCCTCTCTTCACCGCGGCGTCGAACTCAACGCCGATTGGCGGCCCTTCGACGGATGGCGGCTGATCGCGGCCTATACGTTCAACAATCAGTTCTTCACCAATTACTGGGACGATCTCGGGACCGTCGCGGGGCGAGCCGTCTTATATAATCGCGCCGGCAACCGAATTCCCAACGTGGCGCCGCATACTGTGACGATGCGTCTTGGGTATGATCAGCCCTACGGCGACCTTTCGGGTCTCGGCGCTTACGCGGAATATGTTTTCAAAAGCAATTATACGATCGACAACGCCAATTTCACCACTCTGCCGAGCTACAGTCTGATCAATCTTAACGCGCACTATAACCACGACATAGACAACTTCTATGTCAAGAATATCGAGCTCTTTTTCGAGGTCTCGAACGTCTTCAATCGAACCTATGTCGCCGGCGCATTCGTGGTGGCCAACACGCTCCTTGCCGGCCCGATACAAACGCCGCTGGTCTGGCCGACAGGCGGCCTGGTGACGGCGCAAGGCGCCGGCATCCTCGCCGGCCAGCCGCGCGCCTTCGCCGGAGGCATCAAACTCAAGTTCTGAGGTGATCAGGCGTCGCCCCGTTCATTTGGGGCGACGCCGCCCGCCAGGCGCGCGCCATCGGCGAAGCGCGATCAGCAATTTTTTCGAATGGGACATTGCCCGGGCCGAATAGTTTCAGATCCGCCGATCTGGCGAAGGAGGCGATCAATGCTTCGCGCTGGCCACGCAGTCGGACGCATGATCGGCGCCGCGAGGCTCGCGGCGTTGATCCATGTCATCGCGGTCCTGCCGCCGATTCCGTCGCTTGCCGATAATCCTCTGCAAGCTTTCGCCACGCATGGCCTTGCGCTTTATGGCGACCCGGCGCTGCGCAAGGATTTCGATCATCTTCCCTATGCCAATCCCGAGGCGCCGAAAGGCGGGAGGCTTCGGCTCGGCCAGCGCGGCGGATTTGCGAGTCTCAATCCATTCAACGCGAGATTTGGAGACGCGCCGCAACTCATCATCGGCAATGTGCTGCAAAGTCTAATGGTGCGTTCGCAGGACGAACCCTATTCCTTCTATCCGCTGATCGCCGAATCCGTCGAACTCGACGAAGCGCGCCAACGCGTCACATTTCACATCGATCCTCGGGCGCGCTTTTCCGACACGACGCCCATCCTCGCGTCGGACGTTCTATTTTCCTTTGAATTACTCAAGTCGAAAGGTCGACCGAACCATCGTGCGATTTTTGCGTTGGTGAAGTCCGCCGTGGCGCTCGACGACCATACCGTGCGTTTCGATCTGACTGGCGTGCAGGATCGCGAAGCGCCGCTCATTCTCGCCGCGATGCCGGTTCTGTCGAAGAGAACCACGAAAGTTGAGCGCTTCGATGATCTCGATATGACGATTCCTCTCGGCTCAGGCCCTTATGTGATCTCGGAAGCGAAAGCCGGCGCGCGTCTGGTTCTGCGGCGTGATCCCGACTACTGGGCCCGCGACATACCGAGCCAGCGGGGTTTCTATAATTTCGACGAGATCGACGTCGATTATTATCGCGACGGCGCGGCGCTGTTTGAGGCGCTGAAGGCGGGCCTCCTCGACTATCGCGAGGAGACGAGCGCCGCCCGTTGGTCGACGGGCTATGATTTCCCTGCCGTTCGCAATGGCGTCATTGTGAAAGAAACCCTGCGGCCCGGCCGCCCGACGGGAATGGAAGGCTTCGTCTTCAATCTGCGCAAGGGCATTTTCCGCGACGTGCGGCTGCGCGAAGCGATCGCCATGATGTATGACTTCGAATGGATCAACGCCAATTTCTACAGCGGACTATACGTCCGCACGGAAAGCTACTTCGGCGAATCGGATTATTCTTCGGTCGGGCGTCCCGCAAGCGCGGCCGAGCGCGCTTTGCTTTCGAAGTATCCCGGCGCCGTTCGCGACGATGTTCTTGAAGGCCGCTGGCGACCTGTTCAGCATGATGGTTCGGGCCGCGATCGCACGGTCGCGAAGCGCGCGCAAGCGCTTCTCGCCGAAGCCGGCTTTGGCGTC
Source organism: Methylocystis rosea SV97 (assembly GCF_000372845.1). GTDB lineage: Bacteria > Pseudomonadota > Alphaproteobacteria > Rhizobiales > Beijerinckiaceae > Methylocystis > Methylocystis rosea. The sequence goes on along the minus strand of NZ_KB889963.1, from coordinate 335,985 downwards.
GTCGAGGCGCGTCTAGAGAAGAACGGCGTTCCCGTCGTCTTCGAGATCATGATCCGCGACCGCGACGAAGAGCGGCTTGCGCTCAATTTCGCCGCCGCGCTGAAGCGCATCGGGATCGAAGCCAATCCGCGCGTCTACGACGAAGTCCAATACCAGCGCCGGCGTCAGCGCTTCGAATATGACATGATGATCGGGCAATGGCTGGCGTACGCCGTTCCCGGTCAGGAACAGATGCACCGGTGGAGCGCCGCGAGCCTCGACCGGGAAGATTCGCTCAATCTCGCAGGGGCGGCCTCGCCCGCGCTCGACGCGGCGATCGACACTCTGCTCGCGTCCCGGACGAAGGCGGACAGCATTTCGGCGGCGCGGGCGCTTGATCGCATCCTGCTCTCCGGATTCTATTTCGTGCCTCTGCAGCACGTGAACGCCATCTGGTGCGCGCATAGCGCGGCGATTCGCCATCCTGCGCATACGCCGCTTTTTCCGATGTTCCCTTACGGCTTCACTTTGGAGAACTGGTGGAGCGAGAAAGATCGCCCTCAGTGAGGATCATGTTGGCGCTCTTCGCGCGAAGACGATAGAAATCTTTGGCGACGGCCGGAGCTCGGCCCGCAAATCGCCTCGCACCAACAAAGGTCCTGGAGACGCACATGGGGCAGGAGCCCTGGCCGATCGAACTGCGCCTCTCGGAAGGCGGACGGATGCTGAACGTCTCCTTCGACGACGGCGCGCAATTCGCGCTCAGCGCCGAGCTGTTGCGCACGCAAAGTCCGAGCGCCGAAGTGCAGGGCCATTCTGCGAAGGAGCGCAAGACCGTCGGCGGCAAGCGCAATGTCACGATCATCGCGGTCGCGCCGGTCGGCAATTACGCCGTGCGGCTCGACTTCGACGACATGCACCGCACTGGGATCTACACGTGGCGCTATCTGCGCGAGCTTGGCGAGACGGCGCCGGAGCGGTTCTCGTCCTATCTGGAAGAGCTTGCAGCAAAGGGGCTGGATCGCGACCGGCCTGGAGAAAAATAGTCCTTCAAAAAATAGTCCTGCAAAATGAAACGGCCGACGCGAGCGCCGGCCGTTCAAATGCTTGCTGCAGAGACTTACCGTGTCACGACGACTCGGGTGCCGATCTTGACCCGGTTGTAGAGGTCGACCACGTCGTCATTGGTCATCCGGATGCAGCCCGACGACACGGCCTGGCCGATGGTCCAGGGCTCGTTGGAGCCGTGGATGCGGTACAGCGTGCCGGAGAGATACATGGCGCGCGCGCCGAGCGGATTGTTGAGGCCGCCCTCCATGTGCCGCGGCAGGTCGGGGCGGCGACGCAGCATTTGCGCCGGCGGCGTCCAATCGGGCCACTCGCGCTTGTGGGCGACGAAACGGGTGCCGGCCCATTCGAAGCCGGGGCGGCCGACGCCGACGCCGTAGCGAATCGCTTGGCCGTTGCCGAGCACATAATAAAGTCGACGCTCATTGGTGGCGATGATCACCGTGCCGGGCGCATATCTGGCGTCGAAGGCGACGGTCTCGCGCGGAACGGCGACCGCCTGCGGGCGGCCGTCGCTGGTTTGCGGGGCGAAGGAGCCGCCGCCGAAGAGCGCGCTGAAAGGGTCGACGACCGGCGCCGGCGCGGGGGCCGGCTGCGGGGCAGGGCTGCGCGCGGATGCTGGAGACCAAAGGGCGCCGAGCGCGCCGAATGCGCAAATCAGTGCAAAAGCAAGACGCCGCATGGTTTTCCCTTGTCCAAGTGTGGGCTGACGTCGCGCCGCCGCGAAATTGCGACGCAGACGCCCTGATGATTAGTCCCGCAGGCCGCTTGCGCAAGCAAGCGCGCCGACGCGCGAAACGCAGGACAAGCGGCGTTTTCTTGCGGCATAGTGGCAGACTTGCAACACTGCCCGCCGCGCCGACTCAGAATTTAAGCGTCGTCGCCTGCTTCACGCCGGGCAGGTTTTTCAGGGCGGCGAGCGCCTGCGGCGGCAGTTCGCCGTCGATGGCGACGAGCGCGACCGCGCCGCCGCCGGGCCTGTCGCGGCCTAGCGCGAACGTGGCGATATTGACCTCGGCTTCGCCGAGCACGCCGGCGAATTTGCCAATGAATCCAGGCCTGTCTTCATTTGTCAGATAGATCATCGACGGCGCGAATTCGGCGTCGACGCCAATGTCGCCGATGCCGACAATACGCGGCTTGCCGTCGTGGAATACCGTACCCGAAACGCAAATTTCGCCCTGCGCGGTATGCGCGCTGAGCGTGACTAGGGATTCATAGTCGCCTTGCGCCTCGCGGGTGATCTCCTCAATGGCCAAGCCGCGCTCTTTTGCGAGGATCGGCGCCGACACCGGATTGACGTCTTCGAGAATGGGTCGAAGCAGCCCCGAGATCGCGGCCGCCGAGATCGGCCTGGTCTTCTGCAACGCGACGGCGCCTTCGTAGACGATCGACAATGTGTCGACGCCGGCGACGGCGACCTGACCCACGAAGAGACCGAGCTTTTCGGCGAGTTCGACGAAGGGCTTCAGCCGCGGCGCCTCTTCGGCGCTGATCGAGGGAAAATTCACGGCGTTGGCGATCGCGCCTCTGGTGAGGTAATCCGCCATCTGCTCGGCGATCTGCAGCGCGACCTTTTCTTGCGCCTCGCTCGTCGAGGCGCCGAGATGCGGCGTGCAGACAACGTGCGGATGCCCGAACAATGGGTTTTCCGTCGCCGGCTCCTGCGCGAACACGTCGAAGGCGGCGCCGGCGACATGGCCGTCGTCGAGGGCCTTGCGCAGCGCGTCTTCGTCGACCAGCCCGCCGCGCGCGCAATTGATGATGCGCACGCCCTTGCATGTCTTGGCGAGGTTTTCCGCCGAGAGGATATTCTTCGTCTGCGGCGTGAGCGGCGTATGCAACGTGATGAAATCGGCTCTCGCCAAGAGTTCTTCGAGGTCCACTTTTTCGACGCCAAGCTCACTGGCGCGCTCTTGGGTGAGATAAGGGTCGAAGGCGATCACGCGCATCTTCAGGCCGAGCGCGCGTTCGGCGACATTCGCGCCGACATTGCCGCAGCCGACGACGCCGAGCGTCTTGCCGGTGATCTCGACGCCCATGAAGCGGTTCTTTTCCCATTTGCCGGCCTGGGTCGAGGCGTCGGCGGCGGGAATTTCGCGGGCCAAGGCGAACATCAGCGCGATCGCGTGTTCGGCGGTGGTGATGGAATTGCCGAAGGGCGTGTTCATGACGATGACGCCGCGCGCGGTGGCGGCGGCGACGTCGACATTGTCGACGCCGATGCCGGCGCGGCCGACGACCTTGAGCCGTGGCGCCCGCGCAAAGATGTCGGCGGTCACCTTCGTCGCTGAACGGATCGCGAGTCCGTCATAGTCGGCGATCGCGGCGGCAAGCTTGTCCTTGTCTTTTCCCAGCGTCGGTTCGAAATCGACATCCAGTCCGCGCAGGCGGAAAATCTGTGCGGCGGCCGGCGAAAGAGAATCTGAGATGAGAACGCGCGGCGGCATGGCGGGTCCGTTTGTTATCTTGCCGGCGGAGTTTTTTCCGCTTGTTGCATCTCAGGAGGCAGTCCGAGAAGCATGAATTTGAATTCGGGATTGTCTCGCGAATGCGAGGGTTCGATGTCGGCGCGGATCGCCCGTACGAGAAGATTAAACAGCCGATCATGCTCGGCGGAGCTTCGCTTATCGTTTTTGTATGAAATCTCCTCCTGAAACGTCCTCAGTGCGTTAAGAACGTTTATCGGAGCTATCAAAGACATTGCATTCACGGCGTCAGTATATGGACGCATTGCGTCTGCGGTACAACGACCTTCTGTTATGGCCGACAGAGTGGCCACAAATTGCTGATAATGCGCAAGTTTTAGTCTGCGCCAATCTGCTTCGTGTTCGCGTCTACGCGTCAGAACGTTTGTTACCACAACGGCGATGAGCGCGGTCACCGCTGATACTACCGTCGTGATCAAAAGGTTCATTTGGGCGAACGGCCATAGTCTGGTTCGTCGAGTTCGGGACGTTCCTGCATTGATGGTTGCTCGCGTCCGTCAGCTAAGAAGTCGTCGGAAAAAGTTCCGGCAATGGCGTCGAGCCACGACCAATTCTTTAGCGCACCTTTATCCTGTGGCGAGTCTGATTTTTTATTCATGCCTGCTTCCCGCTGTTTCACGAAAGCGTTTCGGGTATCTCACCCCGCTTGCGCGGCGTCGGCGCAAGCCTGCGCATAGGCCCAGTCGAGCCATTTGGTCAGCAGCGCCACGTCGGCGGTTTCCACCGTCGCGCCGCACCAGATGCGAAAGCCCGGCGGCGCGTCGCGATAGGCGCCAAAATCATAGCCGGCGCCCTCGCTTTCAATCATCGCCGCCATCTTCTTGGCGAGTATCGCTTGCGCGTCTGTGTCTTTTGCGGCGCTCTCCGCGGAGAAGATCAGGCAGACGCTGGTGTTGGAGCGGGTCGCGGGGTCCTTGGCGAGGAAGTCGACCCAGGGCGTCTTTCCAACCCAGTCGCCAACCGCCTGCGCATTGGCGTTCGAGCGCGCAAACAGCGCCTCAAGCCCGCCGATCGATTGCGCCCAGGACAGCGCGTCGAGATAATCCTCGACCGCGAGAAGCGAGGGCGTGTTGATCGTCTCGCCCTGGAAAATCCCTTCGTTCAGCTTGCCTTTTTTGGTCAGCCGGAAAATTTTGGGCATCGGCCAGGGCGGCGCATAGCTCTCGAGACGCTCGACGGCGCGCGGCGAGAGAATCAGCATGCCATGCGCGGCCTCGCCGCCGAGAACCTTTTGCCAGCTATAGGTCGTCACATCGAGCTTGGCGAAGTCGAGCGGCTGCGCGAAGGCCGCCGACGTCGCGTCGCAAATCGTCAGGCCCTTGCGATCCGCCGCAATGAAGTCGGCGTTGGGCGCGCGCACGCCCGACGTCGTGCCGTTCCAGGCGAAGACGACGTCATTGTCGAAGTCGATTTGCGACAGATCCGGCAATTCGCCATAGGGCGCGGCGAGGCTTCGCGCCTTTTCGATCTTCAACTGGTTCAAGACATCATTGACCCAGTCTTTCGAGAAGCTCTCCCAAGCGACGACATCGACCCCCCTGGGGCCGAGAAGCGACCAGAGCGCGATTTCCACGGCGCCGGTGTCGGAGGCTGGCACGATGCCGATGCGGTAATCGGCGGGAACACGCAGGATCTCCCGCGTCAGCGCGATGGCCTGCGCCAGCTTCTCCTTGCCGGCCTTCGAGCGATGGGAGCGGCCGAGCGCCGCGCCGGCGAGATTTGCAAGCGCCCATCCCGGGCGCTTGGCGCAGGGGCCGGAGGAAAAGCTGGGATTAGCCGGCTTGGCGGCGGGTTTCGCCATTTTGTCGGCGGCGGCCATGATGCAGCCCTCTCCATTGCGGCGCGGCGCCGCCGCCGTCCGCGCTACGCGCTGCCCAGCCGACCGTCAAGAGCCGCTGGCTTCAGCCGCGCGCGGCGGGAGCCATGTGGGGGAGCCATGAGGTTGGCGCGATTTTCTCGTACCAGCTTGCGCGGCGTCGCTTGAAGAAACGCCGGGGACCGGGGAGAGCGATGATGTCGGAGATTAATGAAGCGCCTAATGAAGAAGAATGCCGGTATTTTCTTTCCTACTCCGGGGTTCGGTTGCCATTGAAGCTCCTTGGGCCGCTCGAGGCGAGCGAGCTTAAGAACCGCAATACGTATTTTCGCGCGACTTATGACGCCGAGGGCAGGATCGTCAGTTGCGAGAAGCTCGTTTATGGCGAGGTGGAGCTGCGCCACGATTACGCCTATGACGCCGGCGGCGCGCTGGCGCGCGCCCGCATCGCCATGGGCGAGGACGTCTCCGAGATCGACTGCGGCGCTGACGGCGTCCCGCTGCGCAGTTGATGGCCTTAGACGGGCGCGGCTTCGTGCGGCGTTTTGGCGCTGATCGCCAGCGCGTGGACGCGGTCGGCCAACTCGTCGGAGAGAAGCGCATTGACGAGACGGTGCCGCTCGATCAAGCTCTTGCCCTCGAAAGCCGCGCTCACCACCTCCACTCTGAAGTGGGTTTCGCCGTCGGGATGGTGATGCCCATGCCCCGCGTGGCTGTGCGATTCGTCGATCACGTTGAGCGCCGCCGGCGCAAGGGCTTGGGTGAGTTTCTGTGCGATGCGCGTCTTGACGACGCCTTTACCCTGATCCGTCATGTTTATCTCCGGTTCGATCGCCGATTTAGCACATTGGCGCTTGGTTGCGCTTGCGGCGCGCTGCGGCGCCATCATAATGGAATGAAATGGACCTGAATTCGCCCCTCTTCGACCGCATCCGAACTAAGCGCCAGCCGCGCGAAACTCGGCGCGAGACCGTGACGCGGTGCGATTCTCCCGGCTGTGAGGCGGAGGGCGTCCACCGCGCGCCAATGGGCCGGCTGCGTGAGGGGCAGTATCTCTGCTTCTGCCTCGAACATGTCCGGGAATACAACGCCACATACAATTATTTCAACGGCATGGATGACGCTTCAGTCGCCCGCTACATGAAGGACGCGACGGTCGGGCACCGGCCGACCTGGTCCATGGGGACGAAGCGCGGACAGGCGGGCTTTCGCGAGGACACGATGACGGCGGCCGATCCGCTTGGCGTCTATCGCCAGCGCTTTCGCCGTCCGCACCCCGCCGCCGCCCGCCGCGCGCCGCAGCATTCGCCTGTCACGATCAGGGCGTTCGTCGCCATGGGGCTTGAGGAGACGGCGGACGCGGTGGCGATCCGCGCGCGCTACAAGGAGCTCGTCAAGCGCCATCATCCCGACGCGAATGGCGGCGACCGCTCCCGCGAGGAAAAATTGCGGGAAATCATCCATGCCTATAAGACGCTGAGGGCCGCTCGCCTGGTCTGAGCGCTCGTCGCGCGCGCAAAGCTTTCCGCGGCGGCGCAGACATATTCGGCGCAATCATGCGGGGACGAAACGGTCCGCGCAAGGAGGACGCATTTTGGTCGCTGCAGAATACGCCGCAACGGGCCTCGACGGCACGCCGGACATGAAGATCTCGGTGCGCCAGGTGTTCGGAATCGACTCCGATATGGAGGTTCCCGCCTTTTCCGAGCGCAACGAACATGTGCCGGACCTCGACCCGGACTACCTCTTCGATCGGCAGACGACGCTCGCCATTCTCGCCGGCTTCGCCAGGAATCGGCGCGTGATGGTGACCGGCTATCACGGCACGGGAAAGTCGACGCATATCGAGCAGGTGGCGGCGCGGCTCAACTGGCCCTTCGTGCGTGTCAATCTCGACAGCCACATCTCGCGCATCGACCTTGTCGGCAAGGACGCCATCGTCCTGAAGGACGGCAAGCAGGTCACCGAGTTTCGCGACGGCATCCTGCCTTGGGCGGTGCAGCACTGCGTCGCTTTGTGTTTCGACGAATATGACGCCGGGCGGCCCGACGTGATGTTCGTGATCCAGCGCGTGCTCGAAGTCTCCGGCCGCCTGACGCTGCTCGATCAGAACCGCGTCATCCGGCCGCATCCGGCATTCCGTCTGTTCGCGACCGCCAATACCGTCGGGCTCGGCGACACGTCGGGCCTCTACCACGGCACGCAGCAGATCAACCAGGCGCAGATGGACCGCTGGTCGATCGTCGCGACGCTGAATTACCTGCCGCATGACGCCGAGACCAATATCGTGCTCGCCAAGGCGAAATCCTATGGCGCCACGAAGGAAGGCCGGGACATCGCCAATAAAATGGTGCGGGTCGCCGACCTCACCCGCAACGCCTTCATGGCTGGCGACCTTTCGACGGTGATGAGTCCCCGCACCGTGATCACCTGGGCGGAGAACGCCGAGATTTTCGGCGACATCGGCTTCGCCTTCCGGATGACCTTTTTGAACAAATGCGACGAACTCGAGCGTCCGCTCGTCGCCGAATTCTATCAGCGCTGCTTCGGCAAGGAGCTGCCGGAAAGCGCCGTGAATGTGGTGATGACATAAAGAGGCGTTGCTTGGCTCCCTGCCTCCCCCGCTGAAGCGGGAGAGGGGGCCGGCGGCGTTACGCGCAATCTCTTGTGAAACGCGCAGTCTTTTCCACTCCCGCGAAGCGGGGAGGGCCGGGGGTGGGGGCATGACGGCGCTCAACCGAGTAGCCGCTTGATTGGAAATGCCGACGCCAAGCTCGAAAGGCTCACCGACACGTCGCGGGCGCGCAAGCATGAGCCCCGCATGCGGAACGAAAATTGCTCGCGTCAGGGACGAATCTATGTAACGCGAGGGGTTCATGCCGCTTTACGCCTATGTCTGCGACGCCTGCGCGGCGGAATTCGAACTGCTGGTGCGCGGATCTGACGTGCCAGCCTGTCCCGCCTGTGGAAGCGAGAAATTGCAACAGCAGGTTTCCCGCATCTCCAAGGAAATCAAATATCCCGCGATCGCGAAATCCTGGCGCCGGCGCGCCGCGGCGGAAGGCGATCTGTCGAACTTCAGCAAGGCCGAACGCAAATTGTAAGCTTTCCGCCAATCGGACCCTTCGACTTGCGGCCTTGCGCGCCCGCGCGCATATAGTTCCGTCATGTCAGCCCCGACAAACCGACGGCCCGCCTCGCCCAAGGAGGCGCCGCAGGAGCCGTTCAAGCGCGCCGTCGCCGGCGCCATGCGCGCCATGGCGCGCTCGCCAGCGCTTGAGGTGAATTTCGCCCCGGAGCGGCCTTCGCTCATTGCCGGGGCCGATGGGGCGAAGGCGCGGCTGACGGAGCCGCCGCGTAAGCTGAACGTAAAGGACGCCGCGATTCTGCGCGGCCAGGCGGATTCCCTGGCGCTGCGCCTCGCCTGTCACGATGACGCGCTGCATCGGCGCTATGCGCCGGAGCCGGTGGCCGCGCGCGCCGCCTTTGACGCCTTGGAGCAGGCGCGCTGCGAATCGATCGGCGCGATGCGGATGCCCGGCGTCGCCGCGAATATCGGCGCGATGCTCGACGACCGCTATCAGCGCAGCCACGCCGATCAAATCGAAGGCCGCGACGATGCGCCGCTCGAAGACGCGCTGGCGCTGCTCGCGCGCCAACGCCTGACGGGACTCAATCCCCCGCAACACGCGCAGAAAATCGTCGAGCTGTGGCGCGACACTCTCGAAGAGCGCGCCGGCGCGGATCTCGACCGGCTGACCGGGGCGGTGGAAGACCAGAAGCTTTTCGCCCAGATCGTGCGCGAGCTGCTTTCGCATCTCGATATGGCGAGCGGCGAAGCGCCGGACGAGACGCAGTCCGACGAGGAAAGCGAGGACGCGCCGCAAAATCCCGATCAGAGCGAGACCGACGATCGGGACGACGAAGAGTCGAAAAGCGCCGCCGAGATGGATACGGCGCTCGCGGCGGAAGACGCCGAGCAGGAAGGCGAAAGCGACTCCGCGGAAGCGCCCTATGGCGAGACCGAGCGAGAGGCCGACGCCGGAGACGCCGAAGAGGCCGCCGAGGCGCGTCACCCGGCGACGAACGCCGCCGAGCGCGCCGGCGCCGATTATCATGCTTACACCACCCGCTTCGACGAGATCATTCGCGCCGAGGAGCTCTGCGACGTCGAGGAGCTGGATCGGCTGCGTGCCTATCTCGACAAGCAGCTGCTGCATCTCTCCTCCGTGGTGGGACGGCTGGCCAATCGGCTGCAGCGCCGGCTGATGGCGCAACAGAGCCGTTCCTGGGAGTTCGACCTCGAGGAAGGCATGCTTGATCCCGCGCGACTGCCGCGGATCATCATCGATCCCCAGCAGCCGCTCTCGTTCAAGCGCGAAAAGGACATGGACTTTCGCGACACGGTGGTGACGCTGCTTCTGGATAATTCCGGCTCGATGCGCGGGCGCCCGATCACGGTCGCCGCCACCTGCGCCGACATTCTGGCGCGCACGCTGGAGCGCTGCGGCGTCAAGGTCGAGATCCTCGGCTTCACCACCCGCGCCTGGAAGGGCGGCCAGTCTCGCGAGGCCTGGATCGCTGAAGGGAAGTCGGCCAATCCCGGACGCCTCAACGACATCCGCCACATCATCTATAAGGCCGCCGACGCGCCCTGGCGCCGCGCCAGACGCAACCTCGGCCTGATGATGCGGGAAGGGCTGTTGAAGGAGAATATCGACGGCGAAGCCCTCGATTGGGCGCATCGCCGATTGCTCGCGCGCACCGAGCAGAGGCGCATCCTGATGATGATCTCGGACGGCGCGCCGGTCGACGATTCGACGCTTTCGGTTAACGCCGGCAACTATCTCGAACGGCACCTGCGCCAAATCATCCACGAGATCGAGAGCATGTCGCCGGTCGAACTCATCGCCATCGGCATCGGCCATGACGTCACCCGCTACTACAGGCGCGCGGTGACGATCGTCGACGCCGAGGAGTTGGGCGGCGCCATGACCGAAAAACTCGCCGAACTGTTCAGCGAAAGCGCCGCGCCCGCGCCGCCAGCGACCCAGCGCCGCACCCGGGCGCCGGTCGCCGCCGCGCGTCGGTGACAGAGCCGGCGCTTCAGCTTTTTTTAACGATACTGCAACGATTCGCCGTCTCGGGCGTTTTCTATGCGGGCGCGTCTTTTGCTGAGCCAAAGGCAGCGGCCCCGTGTGGAATGTAAGGGGATCGTGATGGCGTTCATCAACTGGCAGGACAAGGCGGCTCCGAGAGAACCGAGCGAAACGCAGCGCTTTTTGTGCGTTACGAGCGTTCTCGCGCTTGCGACGCTGCCGTTCGCGCTATGCGCGGCGCTGACGATTTGGGGCTCCTGACGGTCTAGCCACGCAGTCGCTGCAAGGTGCCGGCCGCGTATGATGCCCCGAGCCACGAGCAGGCGATCCTTTCTGCGAGGCGCAAGCCTTGGCCTCGCAGCTCTCTCCTCGTTTGATGGACGGAGCGCGTTCTCGGCGGAAGGCGCGAGACTGGGGTTCTCCAATGGCGACCGGCCCCTCGTGCGCTACCCCGGAAAGCGGGCGCTGATAGAGCAGACCGTCAGGCCGCCTCAGCTCGAAACTCCTTTCTCCGTTTACGACGAAGGCGTGCTGACGCCCAACGACGCCTTTTTCGTCCGTTACCACCTCGCCGGCGTCCCGCTCAGCATTGATCCGGAAGCGTTTCGCCTGGAGGTGCGGGGCCATGTCGAGACGCCGCTGTCGCTCTCGCTTGCAGCGCTCAAGCGCGACTTCGACCCGATCGAGATCGTCGCCGTCAATCAATGTTCCGGCAATAGCCGCGGCTTCGTCGAGCCGCGCGTCGGCGGCGGACAATTTGGCCATGGCGCGATGGGCAACGCCCGCTGGCGCGGGGTGTCGCTCAAAACTCTGCTCGAAAAGGCCGCACCGAAGCCGGGCGCCCTGTCCGTCGCCTTCAACGGGCTCGACGCGCCAGTGGCGCCGGAGACGCCGGATTTCGTCAAGGCGCTCGACCTCGGCCATGCCGGCGACGGCGAAGTGATGCTCGCTTACGCCATGAATGGCGAAGACCTGCCATGGCTCAACGGCTTCCCATTGCGGCTGGTGGTTCCCGGCTGTTACGGCACCTATTGGGTGAAGCATCTCAACGATATCGAAGTGCTCGACAGCGATTTTAGCGGCTTCTGGATGTCGAGCGCCTATCGCATCCCCGACAATGACTGCGTCTGCGTCACGCCGGGCGCGCCAAAGGGGGCGACGCGGCCGATCAAGCGGCTCAATGTCCGCAGCTTCGTGACGCGGCCGGCCGAAGACGCGAAGGTCGCGGCGCATGTCGCCTTCGAAGTCAGGGGCATCGCCTTCGACGGCGGCCATGGGATCGAAGCCGTGCTGCTCTCAGCCGACGACGGCGCGAACTGGACCGCGGCTCGGCTCGGCGAGGATCTCGGCCGCTATTCCTTCCGCGAATGGCGGACCGAATTGTCGCTGCGGCCCGGCGTGCATCATTTGAAATCCCGCGCCGTCAATCGCGCCGGCCAGTCGCAGCCCTTGGCGCCCTTATGGAATCACGCCGGCTATATGCGGCACGTGGTGGAGACGGTTCGGATAGAGGCGGTCTAACGAAAACATGCCGCGCTTTCGCAAAACGCTCATCCTGGTGGCGACGGCCGCGTCACTCGCGCCGGCGCTCGGCGCCGCCGAGACACTGACCTATTCGCTGCCGGAAGAGACGGCGGCGCTGCGCGCCGGACCAGGACAGGAAACCGCCCAGAGCAATTGCGCCGTCTGTCACTCCGTCGACTATATCGAGCGCCAGCCGCCCAAGATGGGCCGGGGTTTCTGGGAAGGCGTCGTCAAGAAGATGATCGCGTCCTACCATGCGCAGATCGACGAGCCCGACGCAGCCGCGATCGTCGATTATCTCGCCGCGACCTATTGAGCGCGGCCTTGAGCAGGTTCCGAAAAAGTTGACAGACTTTTTCGATGAGAACCTGCTCCAATGATTTTGAGAAATTCCTTATCGATCACATTGTTCGATGTGATCGGGAAGCGCTCTATGACGCCTCGCCGATCGGCCATTGGCCCTTGTAGACGCCGCCCTTGTTGTCATGCGCTTCGACGCGGATCGTCTTCGCGCCATTCGGCGCATAGGTGAAGCGGAAGGTCGGGTCTTCCGAGAGCGAAATGCCGCCTTCCATCTTGAAGATCGGCGTCTCGCCCTGAAAGACTTCGACCTGGTCGATGAAATGCGCGGGGAGATAGGCGCGCGAGACCGGGTCCATCTGCATGCCGGAGGCGTTGGGATGGCGGATCATGATCTGCGCTTCGCGCTTTGCCGGATCGGCGCTCTTGAACTCGCGATATTTCATCTTGCCGATATTGGCGACCGCCTCGTCCTGATCCTTGACGGCGGGCGCCGAACAGCCGCCCGAGGCTTTGACGAATTTGGCGTCGGCGCGAAGCTTGCCGTCGCTCGTCTCCGCCACCGCATGGACGTTGCTGTAGGAATTCACCCGCACGCGGGTTTCGATGAAGCCGACCGCCGACTTGTCGCCAAGTGTGAAGGCCGCGGCCATCGGCATCGGGTTCTGGTCGATGACCAGCGTAGCGACCTTGATCTGCGTCGGATCGGCGAAGCGCATGGTCATCGGCACGATCGCCGCGTCCTCGGCCCGCGCCGGCGCGTCGAGCGTAACGACGCCGTCAGCCGCCGCGATCGGGCGGCTGTGGAAAATATCGACGACGAGTTCCGGCCAGGGGTCGGGCGCGGTTTGGGCGAGCGCCGCGGTCGCAAGGAGAGCGAAGAGGGCGCCGGCGGCGGAACGGGCTGCTGTGTTCATATCCGGCATCCTCCAAACAAATCCGTGATTGCGAGCGTAGCGAAGCAATTCATCGAAAGGCGCCCCCGGCTCTGGATTGCTGCGTCGCCGCGCCCCTCGCAATGACGGCAAGAGCGCTGATCTATTGGCAAGAATAAGCGCGAACCCCGCTCGCCGTCACGTGACAAAGTCATGCTCACGGCCCCTCCCACTCCAGCTCGGCGAATCCCGCCGTGGCGTTGCGGGCATTGTAATCGTCGAAGAGCCGCCATTTCTCCCGCTCCTCGGTCCCGGCGGTTTTCGCGGCGGCGGCGACCCCCTCGCCCTTCTTGATCGCGGCCCGGAGGTCGGTGGTCAGCCGCATCAGATAAGCGCGCTGGTCTTCCAGCGCCTTCGGCCAGGGCGCAGGGACGGGCCCGTGCCCGGCGACGACCTGCGTCGCCTTGATCGCCGCGAGCCTGTCGGCGACGTCGAGGAAGCCGAGCAGGCTCCCGTCGACGACCGGCACATGCTGGAGAAAGAGCAGATCGCCGGAAAAGAGCACGCCGCTCTTCGGATCGAGAATGGTGAGGTCGCATTCGCTGTGCGCCGTGCGCCATGCTTGCAGCACGATCTCGCGATGGCCGAGATCGAGCGTCAGCGTCTGGTCGACGGTCTTCGTAGGGGGCACGATCGTCACGCCGTCGAGCGCGTCGCCCATCTGCGCGCGAAAGGCCGAAAGATAATGCGGGCCGCGGGCGGCGAGCGCGCGCGGCAGATTTTTGTGTCCGACGAAGGTCGCGCCGGTCTCGACGAAGGCGCCATTGCCGAATGTGTGGTCGGGATGGGCGTGGGTGTTGATGACGTAGCGAATGGGCTTTTGCGTCTTTTCGCGCAGCGCCGCGAGGAAGGCGCGGCCTTCGATCAGGCTGCCGCCGGTATCGATCACCGCGACCGCTTCGTCCCCCACGATGGCGCCGAGATTGGCGATGTCGCCCATATTTTCCCGGGTCATGAGGGAAGTTTCGCCCTGATGCGCATAAACCCCGGGGGCGATTTCGCTTAAGGAGAAGGCGCGGGCGGGATACCCGGCGACGAGCGGCGCGAGCGCCGCGACAAGCGCCAGCATGCGACGCAACATGTTGTTCGCCTTAACTGTTTCATGGGCAGGCCGATGCGCCGCATCGCACGGCCGCGCCATTGTTTTTTGCGATTGCGATTCAAGAGCTAGCGACATATTATCCCGCCGTTTCCGAGTTAAAAGACGTCTTCCGGACGGGAACCGGGAGCTTCTCGCCGCTGGCGGACGTTTTGTCCCGCCGGCATGAGACATAAACGGAAATCGCCTTCCCAATGTCGAGGCGCCTAGGAGGCACGACGTCGGCGGCGGCGCATAAAAATGCGCCCCGGGCGTCGTCAGGAGGAAAAGCTCATGCATAAACTGTTGTTGTCGACTTCGGTGGCCGTACTCGCGCTCGCCGGCGCGGCGAAGGCCGACGATTTGCAGACCCTGCAGAAAGACCCCAAGCAGTGGGTGATGCCGACGGGTGACTACGGCAACCTGCGCCATTCCGCTCTTAAGCAGATCACGACCGAGAACGTCGGCAAGCTCGCGCCGGCGTGGCAGTTCTCCACCGGCGTTCTGCGCGGCCATGAAGGCGCGCCGCTCGTCATCGGCGACGTCATGTATCTGCATACGCCGTTCCCCAACAACGTCTATGCGCTCGACCTGAAGGATCCGGACCACAAGATCCTCTGGAAGTATGAGCCCAAGCAAGATCCGTCGGTCGTGCCGGTGATGTGCTGCGACACGGTCAACCGCGGTCTCGCCTATGGCGACGGCAAGATTTTCCTGGCGCAGGCCGACACCACGCTCGTCGCGCTCGACGCCAAATCCGGCAAGCTCCTCTGGTCGGTCAAGAACGGCGATCCCTCCAAGGGCCAGACTTCGACCGCGGCGCCGCATGTCTTCAAGGACAAGGTGTTCGTGGGCATCGCCGGCGGCGAATTCGGCGTGCGGGGCCACATCACGGCCTATGACGTGAAGACCGGCCAGCAGGTGTGGCGCGGCTATTCGATGGGCCCCGACGCCGACACGCTCATCGAGCCGGGCAAGACCACCCATCTCGGCAAGCCTGTCGAGAAGGACTCAGGCATCTCGACCTGGGAAGGCGAGCAGTGGAAGATCGGCGGCGGCACCACCTGGGGCTGGTACAGCTACGATCCGGACCTCAATCTCGTCTACTACGGCTCGGGCAATCCCTCGACCTGGAACCCCAAGCAGCGTCCGGGCGACAATCGCTGGTCGATGACGATCTGGGCGCGCGACCTCGACACCGGCAAGGCGAAGTGGGTTTACCAGATGACGCCCCACGACGAGTGGGACTATGACGGCATCAACGAGATGATTCTCGCCGACCAGGACATGGGCGGCCAGAAGCGCAAGACTCTCGTCCACTTCGACCGCAACGGCTTCGGCTATACGCTTGACCGCGTCACCGGCGAACTGCTGGTCGCCGAGAAATTTGATCCGGCGGTGAACTGGGCGACCAAGGTCGACATGGACAAGTCGTCCAAGACCTATGGCCGTCCGCTCGGCGTGGCGAAATATTCGACCGAGCAGAATGGCGAAGACGTCAATACGCAATATGTCTGCCCGGCGGCGCTTGGCTCCAAGGACCAGCAGCCGGCGAGCTACGACGCGACGACGGGACTGTTCCTGGTTCCGACCAACCATGTCTGCATGGACTATGAGCCGTTCCGCGTGAGCTATACGGCGGGCCAGCCCTACGTCGGCGCGACGCTGGAAATGTTCCCGGCGGGCAAGGACAAGGGCGAGACCCACACCGGCAACTTCATCGCCTGGGACGCCAAGGTCGGCAAGATCGTCTGGTCCAATAAGGAGCAGTTCTCGGTCTGGGGCGGCGCGACGTCGACGGACGGCGGCATCACCTTCTATGGCACGCTCGAGGGCTATCTGAAGGCCGTCGACACGAAGACCGGCAAGGAGCTCTATAAGTACAAGACTCCGTCGGGAATCATCGGCAACGTCACCACCTATGAGTCCGGCGGCAAGCAGTATGTCGCGGTGCTCTCTGGCGTTGGCGGCTGGGCCGGCATCGGCTTGGCGGCTGGCCTCTCGAAGAGCAACGAGGGACTCGGCGCCGTGGGCAACTACGCGTCGCTGGCCAACTATACGGCTCTTGGCGGCGTCTTGACTGTCTTCGCTCTGCCGAACTAAGCGAGACGCGAAGCAATTAAAAGCCGGCGCTCGGCGCACCGTCAAGGTGCCGCCGAGCGTCGGCGTTTACACTGTGTGGGAAGAAAAGAGACCAAGGAGAGAGGTAATGAGATCGTCGCTTGCCGGAGCGTTAGCTCTGGGCGTCATCATGTGCGTGGGGACCTCCGCAATGGCCGAGGCGCCGGGAGACCCCAAGGCCGTCAAATCGACCGACGGCAAATATCTCGACGCCAAAGGCGACCCCACCTACAACGTCGGTCCCGACGGCAAGGTGGACTGGTACACCTTCTCCGGCTATCGCCGCTATCACGCGGAATGCCACGTCTGCCACGGCCCCAATGGCGGCGGCTCAACCTACGCGCCGGCGCTCAAGGATTCGGTGAAGCGGTTCGACTATGCCGAGTTCGCCGGCATCGTCATCGGCGGACGCCAGAACGGCAACAGCGTTATGCCGGCCTTCGCCGAAAACAAGAACGCCTCCTGCTACATCGACGATCTCTATGTCTATCTGCGCGCCCTCTCGACCGGCGCCATCGAGCCCGGCCGTCCGGGCAAGAAGGAAGACCGCCCGGAGGCCTTCGCCAAGGCCGAGACCGAGTGCATGAATCAGAAGTAAGAGCGTCGATACGATCGCATGATCCGCTTCACGCATCGGCGCGGTTTTTCCGCGCTGCTCTCGACGGGCTGGGCCGCCGCAATCCTCTTTGTGGCGGCCCCCGCCTCGGCGCAGCATATGGGGCCCGACGCCGGCGCCAAGGGCGACGATAATCAGGGTTCGATCGAACTCGTCGATCCCAAGACGCTGCGGGTGTGCGCCGATCCGAACAATCTTCCCTTTTCAAACGAAAAGGGCGAAGGCTTCGAGAACAGGATCGCCGAATTCCTCGCGAAGAGGCTCGGCAAGGATCTCGCCTATACCTATTATCCGGGCGCCACGGGCTTTGTGCGCAATACGCTTAACGCGCATCTTTGCGACGTCATCCTCGGCATGCCGCAGGGCAATGACCTCGTGCAGACCACCAATCCCTATTACCGGACGACCTACGCCATCGTGACCCGGGCGGGCTCGGAGCTTGACGGCGTCAAGACGCTCGACGATCCCCGTCTGAAAGATAAGCCGCATCGCATCGGCCTTGTCGCCAACACGCCCCCGGGCAATGTGCTGGCGATGAATGGTCTGATGGCGTCGGTGAAGCCCTATGCGCTGATGGTCGACACGCGCGTCGAATCCTCCGGCGCGGCGATGATGCATGATCTTGAAAAGGGCGAGATCGACGTCGCGCTGCTGTGGGGTCCGATCGCCGGCTACTACGCCAAACAATCGAGCGTGAAGCTCAATGTCACCCCTCTGCCGGAGACGCCCGGCGCCCGCATGGCCTTCCGGATCGGTTTCGGGGTTCGCCATTCCGATCAGAACTGGAAGCGCGAACTCAATACGCTGATCGCCCAAAACAAGAACGAGCTGGAGCGCATCCTTCGCGATTTTGAAGTCCCGTTGCTCGATGAGTCGGGACATGCGATCACGGCTCCGTGATGAGTCTGGCGAAACATTTGGCGAGCGGCCTTCTCGCGCTCTGCGCGGCGGTCGCGCTTTACGCCGCGCCCGCTTTCGCCCAAGCGCCGCCGGAGCCGGAAGGCTACCGCCTCGACAATTATCACGCGCCGACGCCGGCGACGCTCAAGGGCGCGACCGTCCTCGACACCCCGCAGGCGTTTGAACTGTGGAGCGGCAAGAAAGCGGTTTTCATCGACGCGCTTTCGCGGCCGCCAAAGCCGGAAGGCCTGCCGAAGAATGCGGTGTGGCGCGATCCGAAGCGCTTCGACATTCCCGGCAGCATCTGGCTTCCCGACACCGGGTTTGGAGAACTCTCCGAACCGATGGCGCGCTATTTCGAGCAAGGCGTGGCGCGCGCAAGCGGCGGCGACAAATCGAAGCCGCTCGTCTTTTATTGCCGCACCAATTGCTGGGCGTCCTGGAACGCCGCGAAACGCGCGCTCACCCTCGGCTATACGCATGTGCTGTGGTATCCGCCCGGCGCCGACGCCTGGGAGCAGGCGGGCCATCCGCTCGAGGAGCGCCAGCCCGAGCCGCGCGAGTAGGGCGCGATTTCAATTTAGGCTGGGGTCTTTCCCGACGCTTTGCGTGAGCGAAGCGATCGGGAATCCAGAGCAAGGCCAGCGCTCACTCACACTTCTGGATTCCCGGTCAGGCCGTGGGCCTGCCGGGAATGACACGCAAACCAGTGGATCAATGGGGTCCGCCCCTCACTCCATCGCCTGCTGGATGGCGCGCGCGAGCGTTCCAAAACGTTGCTCGATCAGCGCCGGGCTTTCGCACACATAGCCGACCATGCGCCGCTGCTCCTCGAAGAGGCGCAGCCGCCACTGCACGGCTTCACTCGCCTTTTTCATCGCTTCGGGGTCCAGGGGCTTTTGATCCTGAAGTTCGCGCAGCGTCTGCGTCTCCTGGCGCGCCGTCTCCGCCATGGCTTTCAGCCGCCGGCCAAAACGATCGAGACCGTTGACCAGGTCGCGCCGCTCGTCATTCATGCGCTCATAGACGCCGGCGAAAAGCGTCGTCAGGCGCTCCTTGCGCTTGTCGCCCGCCGATTTGGCGAATTGCGCGATAAGCGTCTCCGCTTCGTCCATCTGCGTGCGTCGCTGCGCGAGGCGCGTGACGAGATCGGCGATCGTCGCATCATCGCGCCAATGTTTCATAGCGGCGTCGAGCGGCGGACCGGCCCAGACGCCCCCGACCGCGAGCTCGGGCACGCGCACCTGTCGGCACGGCCAATCTGGCTGGCTTTGTTGGGGCGGCGCCTGCGCCGCAGCGGCGTCGGCGAAAACGAGCAAGAAAAGCGCAAGACGCAGGCTAAGATGAATCATGAGGCTCGCCGGACGTCGCGGGATCGCGACGCGCTATAATGCCCCATGCAGATCATCCCCGTCATCGATATTCGCAACGGCGCGGTCATGCGCGCGCGCGCCGGCGACCGCGACAGCTACAAGCCAATCTCTACGCCGCTTGCGTCGACAAGCGCGCCGGCCGATGTTGTCGCCGCTTTCCTGACGCTTCATCCATTCGAGAAAATCTATATCGCGGATCTCGACGCGATCGAGGGTCGCGGCGACAACCGCCGCGAGATCGCCGCGTTGACAGAGCGATTTCCATCGCTTCGCTTTATGGTCGACGCCGGCGCCGCGTCCTGCGACTGGCGCGGCGCAGCGCGCGTCGATTGTGTGATCGGCAGCGAATGCCTGCGCGACGGCGACTCCCTGCATGTCGCCAAGCATGACCCCAATGTCGTTCTGTCGCTCGATTTTCGCGACGAGTTTTTTTTGGGTCCCGATGCGCTGGACGAATGCCCCAAGCTGTGGCCGCGTCAGATCATCGTCATGACGCTTACGCGCGTCGGCGTCGGCGCGGGTCCCGATTTTGCGCGGGTTTCGCAAATCATTGAGCGTGCGGGCGATCGGCGCGTCTTTGCCGCCGGCGGCGTTCGCGACGCGGACGATCTTGAACGGCTTGAGGCGATCGGCGCCGCTGGCGCGCTTGTCGCGACGGCGCTGCACGACGGCGCTCTGACGCGCGCCGATCTCGATCGTTTTGCGTGGGCGCACAAAAAAAAAGGGAGCCCTGAGGCTCCCTTGGCAAGCGAACCGCCAAAGATCAGTTGGCGGCGAAAGGATGTTTCGCGGTGACGCGGGCCGACAACACGCTGCGCGCGCTCGGATCGCCCTTCATCGCGCGGGCGATGGCTTCCTTCGTCGCGGTGTAGTTGAAGTCCTGAATCTTCTGATCGTCGTTGGCGTCCCAATGGATGAACACGCCGACGCAGATGAAGAGATCATCCGCCTGGCTCATCGGAATGACGCCCTCGGCCAGGCTGTCGGCGACCGCTTTGGCGACGCCATATTGCGCCGGGCCGAACATCTGAACCGCCTGCTTGGCGTTCTTGATGGTCACCTTGTTGAACATCATCGTATAGGGCTTCACCAACAGGTTCGGCGCGACGACCGCGAGCAGCGTCGTAAAGCCGTCCTTGTTGTTGACGAGGCCGTTGGCGAAGGCCTTCTCGGCGGCGGAGCCGCGCGGACCCATGATCAGGTCGATGTGCGCGACCTCATTGCCGTCGCCGACGAGCGATTCGCCGACGCTGGTCTTGCCGGTGCTCGACGTGAAGCCGGATGACGGCTTCGGAAAAAGCGCGCCCAGTATTTTCTCAAAGAACGAAGCCATAATCCATCCCTTCCGGTGCGTTCGCGTCCCTGCGGCGTCTTCGACTTTGCGCGCGCGGAATGCCCCTATTGCTCGTTGCGTCTCCCCTCAGGGAAGACGAAATTTCTGCTGGCGGCCGCCCCCGCGCGCCAGACTTTAGAACTCTGCGGCGTCATCGTTTTGCAGCGTCGATGCTTGGCCGCTTAAGCGGCGGCGTCGGTCGGCTGCGAGCGCGGCGGCGGGGAGCGTTCGGCTCCCCGCTGCGCATGTTCCTACGCGGATCAGTTCGGCGCGAAGGGGTGCTTGGCTTCGTTGCGCTTGGCGACGACTTCCGAAGCCTTCGGCTCGCCCTTGACGGCGCGCGCGATCGCTTCCTTCGTCGCGGTATAATTGTAGTCCTGGATCTTCTTGTCGTCCGAAGCGTCCCAGTGAATGAACACGCCGACCGCAATAAAGATGTCGTCGGCTTCGTCGACCGGGATCACGCCCTCGGCGACCGAATCCGCAACCGCCTTGGCGACGCCATGCTGCGCCGGGCCGAACATCTGCACGGCCTGCTTGGCGCCCTTGATCGTCACCTTGTTGAAGAGGATCGTGTTGGGCTTGCACAGCAGGTTCGGCGCGACGACCGCGAGCAGCGTCGTGAAGCCGTCCTTGTTGTTGACGAGCGCATTGGCGAAAGCGAGCTCGGCCGCCGAGCCGCGCGGACCCATGATCAGGTCGATATGCGCAACTTCATTGCCGTCGCCGACCAGCGACTCGCCGACCAGCATTTTGTTGATTAAAGCCATGTGTTCCTCCCAGAATTCCTCATGATCGCGCGCGCCATTCGGCCCCGAGCGACTCTATCCCCTCTTCGGCGCCGAGCGAAAAAGCCCGATCCGACCGGTGGTCAGATAGCCGCGAGTCCATCCCGCGCGCGGCGGACTCAACCATTTTTGCGCGGCCTTGCCAAGATGGCCCCAAGATAATCGGCGAAAAGAACCGCGACGGTCAGATCGGCGCTTGTGCCGGGATTCAACCCACGCTGTTTGAGCGCGCGATCGAAGTCCAACGCCAGTTCGAACGCCGCCGCGCGGCCGTTGGCGCTCTTGAGACTCTTTGCAAAACGCGCCGCCTCGCCGCGGACCGCCTCGGCGGCGGCGAGCCCATGTTTGCGCGTAATATGGCTATCCGGAAAAGCGGCGAGAAAAGCCGCATAGACGGCGAGCGTTCCGAGCGGCGCATCGGCGCTTTGCGCGCGCGCCTCCGCGAGGGTATTAAGGCCAAGGTCGAAAATATCAACAAAGCCATTGGCGTATTGCCAGGCGATGCGGTCTCGGTCGGCGGCGGCCCGCATCGCTTCAAGGAGAGTCGTTTGCGCCGGCGCATGGACGTCATGCTGCGGCGCATCTCCAAGCCCCGCCGGCCGCGCGTGGGCGATGGCGTGAAAGGCGTCGTCGGCGTCGCTGATGTCGAGCGCCTGCAGCACGCGCCCGGTCTCCTGGCGCAGATCGGCGCTTTGTGCGGTCGCGGCGGCCTGGGCCAGCGGCGCGCAGAGCAAGATAATGCCGAGATTGGTGTTCTGCCCGACTCGCGCCTGCGTCGCCTCGACCGCGCCGGCGATGCGCGCGCCAACGGTCGATTGCGCCGCTGCGATGAAGGGCGCGGCGGCTTTGGCGCTGGCGAGGAAATCCCCCGTGGTCATGCCATGGCCGTCGGCGAAGACATGGACGTTGCCGGGTTTGGGCGCCTGCAGCTCCGCTTCGCAGGCGGCGATAAAGCCGGTCGCGATCTCCTGCGGGTCGGCCGCGAAATTCGCCACGTCAGCCGCGAAGTCGCATGCGCGTCATTTGCGCAAGCGCGTCGGCCGTGACTCTGTCGGCGATCGAGAAGGGCGTCACCCGCTGCAGTCCGCTCCAGCCCGCCATGCTGTTGACTTCAAGAATAAGCGGCGCGCCCCGGTCATCATTGATGATGTCGACGCCGGCGAAGTCGACGCCGAGCGCCGCGGCGGCGGCGAGCGCGATCTCCGCCTCCCGCACTGAGGGCTCGACGGCGACTGGTTTCGCCCCTTGCCGCACATTGGTGATCCAATGGCTCGAGCGCCGGCGCATGGCGGCGATGATGTCGCCGCCCGAGACGAGAATGCGCATGTCTTCGAAGGGCGGCCGCGCCGGGCCGACGAAGTGCTGGAGATAAAACACCCCGCGCGCGTCCTGAAGCGACGGCAGGTCGCTTTCGTCTTCGATCAATCGCAGACCCCAGCCCTGCGCCCCGAAAAGCGGCTTCATCACGAGGGGGCCCTTGGCGCATTCGCGCCGCGCGATGGCGCGCGCCTGCGCGAGAGTCTGCGCCGCGAAAGTCTGCGGCGTCGGCAGTCCGGCCTGCGCCAGAAGAAAGCTAGACATGGATTTATCGGTGCAGCGTTCGATCGCGCGCGCGCTGTTGAGCACTGGAACGCCGAGCGCCTCCAGGGCGTGCAGGACGCCAAGCCGCATGGTGATCGCTTCCAGCGACCCGTCGCCGATGGCGCGAACGATGGCGAGATCGGGCAGGTCGCGAAATCCGGGGATGATGAGGCCCTGGGCGCGGCCCGTCTCGATCTTGCAGGCGGAGAGCCGCGCGGCGACGGCCGTTGCGCCCTGCCTGCGCAAGGCGCGGAGCGTGCGGATCACATGCCAGTCGAGCTTGTCGGTGAAGACCGCCACGCGCGGCGGCGGCCCTCTATCCTCACTCAAAGGAGCGGTGGGGTCGGATCTATCGAGCAGGTCGAACGCAGTCACAAAACGCCCCGGCGATCACCCGCCAAACGATTTATCCAAGAGCGCCAGATTGATCTCGCCGGCGCGGAAGGTTTCGCCGGTCTCGACCGCCGTCACCAGCGCTTCGGCCGGCGAAAACAGGCTGCCGTCGATCTTATAGAAGTCGCCCTTATACGCCTTGAAGATTTCGGCGAACGGCCGGCCGTAGTCGCGCGAGGTGTCGCTCGGCAGCTTTTCGGCGAGCTCCTTGGCGGCGGCGGCCGAGCCCTTCACGAAAAGATGCGCGCGCCCCGCATAAATGATCGCGTCATTGGTGCGGCCCATCGCCTGCACGAAGTCGGGGTGGGGCGGCGAGAGCGGCGCCGTCGCGACGCCGTCGATAATGTCGTCGAGCGGAAAATGCAGCTCATGCGCCTTGTGCAACGCGACTTCGAGCACCCGGCCGACCACCTGAACGCCGCCGGCGAGCGACTGCGTCGGCGCATAAATGAAGGCGACTTTGTCCGGCGTCACGCCTGAGCGCGCGGCGACCTTTTCCACGACTTCCTTGGGCGGGGGCGAAGCGCTTTCGAGGACGATGGTGACGCGGTCGGCGAGATCGCGATACGTCAGCTCGTCGAACAGCTTTTCGGCCCGCGCCTGGGCGCGCCCTGGGCCCGACCCGAGAGCGAAGAATTTCTCGTGGCTCAGGCTCCAGCCGGCGTATTGGCTGGCGAGGCAGGCAACGACCGGATCGGCGCTGGTCACGGTCAGCCAGAACGGCCATTTGGGCGCGGCGGGCGCGTGGGAGAGTGTGACGCGCCCAAGTCCGCCCATGCAGATTTCGGTGAGCAGCAGGCCGGCCTCAATGCCGCCCGGGACCTTGGAGCCGGCGTCGATCAGCAGTTCGCCGAGACTGCCGCGCTCGACGGCGATCCGATATTTCGCCGCGCCGGCGACGAGACGGTCGACCAGCGCGCCCGCGAGAGCGTTGACGCTTTCGGTCGTACGACCGCTGATGTTCAGGCTTCCGCTCACGTGTGGCCCTTCCCTTCTTTCGCTCTGTGGCGCTGTCCACCCTTGCCCGGCCGTTCTAAGCATAAGCCTGCAGCCGGTTCGAGCCCTGAACTTATAGAGCTTTCCGCCGAAACGAAAGCCGAGCCGCGTCGCAGCGTGTCGCGGACGCGAACCGCTTGGCCATGAAGTTTGAGGTCGAATGTCACAAAATTTCAATCTTTGTGGGTTTATTAAGGCAACCAATCTGCTGATGAAGCGTTGAGCATCGCCTGTGTGTTTCCGCACATCAAACGAGCGTTTTGCGTGTAGACTGGACAGGACGGTATATTTCTTCGCTGAAGGAAGACGAAATGGACGTGCAGCCGATTGAACGGAACGTCGCCCCGCGCACGGCCGGAAACCTTGCGTTGACCGACGTGTTTTACGTCGTCATCGCCATTGCGGTCATTCTCTTCGGCAATATGGCCTTGGTCCGCGCCATGGATGTCGCGCTCGATTCCCTGGTCAGATAGGCGGAGCCGAGCGGCTGCGAGCGGGTTGATGAAGGTCGGCGGGCGAAGCGCAATAGTCAGGCATGCTCGTTCCGGTGGTTGCAGCAATTTGTGACCGTACGTTCCGGGAGCGTCGTCTACGAAGGACCGGCCCCGCGCAGCTTCTCAGCACCCGTTCGATTTAAAAGCTCGTCACCCCGCACTTATTTGATTCCGCGCCGGGCCTGTGACCAGCTGCGATACGCGCCCGGCGTCATTCCCGAATAGCGCCGAAAGGCGCGGCGAAAGCTCGTCTCGTCGGCATAGCCCGACGCGGCGGCGAGCTGCTTGACCGAATTGCGCGTCGTCTCGAGCAGCGTGCGCGCCGTGTCAAATCGAAGGCGATCGAGAAAATGCTTGGGCGGTTCACCGGTGGCTTCTTTCAGCCGGCGGTGAAGCGTTCGCTCGGAAACGCCCAGCGCGCGCGCCAGTTCAATCGTCGTCAGTTGCGCGTCGCCGGCTTGACGGACAATGTGTTCGGCTTCCAACAGGAGCGGATTCGAGGCCGAGAGATGTCCCGGCGGAATATAGATCGCCTGAGTCGAGGGAGCCGTATCGACGACAGTGAAATCCGCTGCCGTTTTCGCCGCCTCGGGTCCGAGCAGGGCGCGGATGATATGCAGCGACAGATCAATCCAGGACAAAGGGCCGCCCGCCGTAACGATGCGGCCGTCTTCGATGAGCGATGCGCCCCAGGCCGCGTCCGCGCGCGGGTAGCGCGTTTTGAGTTCGTTGTGACGCCACCAGGTGGTCGTGCAGCGGCGACCGTCCAGCAGACCAGCTTCGCCGAGCAGGAAAACGCCATTGCAGGAGCCCGCGACGATCGCGCCTAAGGCATGCTGGCGACGAAGCCATGCGGCCGCCGCGCCGATCGCTGGAAACGGCGGCAGCGCGTGGCCGCCATCGCAGACATAGCCTGGCACGATGATCGCCGCGCAGCCGTCGACTTCGTCGAAACGCGCCTCGACCTCGTAGCGCCTGCCGGCGCCGTCGCGAATGGGAAGCCCGTCGTGACTGACGGCGATGACGCGATACGGTTCGGGCGCGCCCTTCTTTGCGAGCATCGTGCGGCTCAGAGTCAGCATATCAGCCGCGCCGACGAAGCCGAGGCCCAAACAATTTTCGTAGCC
Organism: Methylocystis rosea SV97; assembly: GCF_000372845.1. GTDB lineage: Bacteria > Pseudomonadota > Alphaproteobacteria > Rhizobiales > Beijerinckiaceae > Methylocystis > Methylocystis rosea. The sequence goes on along the minus strand of NZ_KB889963.1, from coordinate 309,975 downwards.
GAGAATCACGATCTGCATCTCGCAGAATCCTCATGGCGAATTTTGCATCAATATCGGCAAATCCGCTGTCTGACTCTGCAAGGGTAATGGCAAATTCGCCACGCTGTAAAGCGTCGCCCGGCGCGCGACGCTGAAAGCCGACCGAAAACGTCACCGTCGTTTTTCGGTTGAACCAAGGAGTGGGAAAATGAGCGTAACCACGCAATCGGCAGCAGGCGCGATGGATCGCGCCCAGCCGATCGTCGAATTGAAGGGAATGTGGATCGGGCTTGCGGTGCTTAACGGCTTCTATCTCGTCGTGCGCATCTACGAGCAGATTTACGGCTGGCGGGCCGGACTCGATTCATTCGCGCCGGAGTTCCAAACCTACTGGATGAGCATTCTGTGGACCGAAATTCCGCTTGAACTCATCTCAGGCGTCGGCCTCGCCGGCTGGCTCTGGAAGACGCGCGTTCGCGACATGTCGAGCGTCACGCCGCGGCAGGAAATGAAAGCCATCGTCGATAATGCCGCATGGCTCGTGGTCTATGCGGCGGCGATCTATTGGGGCGCGTCCTTCTTCACGGAGCAGGACGGCACCTGGCACATGACGGTGATACGCGACACCGACTTCACCCCGTCGCACATCATCGAATTCTATATGAGCTACCCGATCTATTCGATTCTGGCGATCGGTTGCTTCTTCCATGCGAAGACGCGAATCCCCTACTTCGCGAAGGGCTATTCGGTGGCGTATCTGATCGTCTCGATCGGACCCTTCATGATCATCCCCAACGTCGGCCTGAATGAGTGGGGCCACACCTTCTGGTTCATGGAAGAGCTGTTCGTTGCGCCGCTGCATTGGGGCTTTGTGTTCTTCGGCTGGATGGCGCTCGGCGTGTTCGGAGTCGTGATCCAGCTCCTGCTGAACATCCATCGCGCGTCATCGGCAAGGACGGCGTCGAGCTGCTGACGGGCGCGTAAGGCTCAAGATTCCCGCGCCGCGGCCGCGTTCGGACCTCCTGACGAACGACGGCGCGGCGCGGGAGGAATGCGAAAAATCTCCCAGGATCGAACTCAATTCGTCGCCTCTCGTCGCCTCTCGTCGCCTTCGGCGGCGGGAGGCGATGGACGGCAGGCCCAAAAATGCGGCATTCTTGATTTTCGAGACACGCTGTCGAAGCCGAGTGGGGAAATGTTCAGAATTAGGCTCTTCTTCATTCTCCTCGCGGCGATCGGCTTGATCGCCCGCGCGGACGCACAGGCGGTGCGCAGGGATTCCGCCAAGGCGTTCCAGAAAGTTCGGGAATGCTCGGCCCAGATGGGCCCGAACGTCATCACCTTCCGCTTCTATCAGCCGACGCAATCGCGAGATCAGTTCTGCGAGGACGTTCCCGAAACCGGATCGACGACCATCGTGGTCGACACGATGCAGGACGAATTGCGCGATATGATGGTGGAGATCCGAATCATTGAGGCGGCGCCGAATGGCGACGACGAATCAGCGCCGAACGAAGCCTACTTACCGCCCGCGCAGTTCCAAACCGGCGTCATTCAGCTCGAACATGATTTCAAGGAAAAAGGCGACTATGTCGCGCTCGTGCGGGCGCGCAGCGAGGACGGTCGCAAAGAATATAACGCGCGTTTTGCATTCTCGGTCGGCGAAGAGTTTTTACGCGCCTGGACCGCGGTCGCCATTGCGACCGTCGTGGCGCTCGCTCTCGGCGCAGGCTGGTATGCGAACGCCTTCGGCAAGCGAGCGTCGCAAAAGAGAAGGCCGCGTAACGCGTGAGAGCGGCGCGTTCTCGCCTTCGTGGCGAAAGCCCGCGCGTCCAAGCCTACGCTGCGCCTGGCTCCTCGAAGGACAAGGTCGCCCCCGCCGCCACGGGCGTCGCGCCAGCGGCCAAGGCGTCGCCGAGACGGTCGAGACGGATCATGGCGAGACCTTCTCCGTCTTGTCGCGAGCCTGTGACGCCGATTTCAACGTCGCCGGCGCGGATCGCTTCGCCCGGCCCGGGCGCGTCGCCTTGCGCGCGATATTTCGCGACCCGCCGGCGCACCAGGCCGCGATGCTTCATCCGCGACACCACCTCCTGGCCGACAAAACAGCCCTTCTTGAAATCGATCCCGGCGAGGAGATCCATGTTGGCCTCGTGTGGAAAGGTTGCGCCATAGTCGAAATCGACGCCCCCGAGCGGCACGCCGGCATGAATGCGCCGGGCCTCGTAGGCGCTCCGCCCGTCCTGCGTCGGTATCTTGCCTTTTGCCGCGATGGCGCGGAATCCAAGCGGGCCGCGCGGATCGGCGGCGATGACGACGGCCTCGACCTTCGGCGCTTCGGTCTGGTCGGGAAAGGCGATCGCTTCGAGGTCGCCGCTGCGGTTCGTCACCGTCACTTTCGAACGCAACTTGTAAATGTTCAGACGTTTTTCGAGATCGGCGGCAAGGGCGAGCGGACAGTCAAGCAGATAGCCTCCTTCGCCCGCGGCAAAGACCAGAAAATCGAACAAAATCTTGCCCTGCGGCGTCAGCAGCGCGGCGTAGCGCGCCTCGTCCGGCTTGAGCGAGGCGACGTCGTTGGTCACCAGATTATGCAGGAACTTGCCTGCGTCTTCGCCCGCAACCTCGATGATTGCGCGGTCATCGAGCAGAATCGCCGTCGTCATGTCTCTCTTCCGCCTCCGCCGCCAGCTGCTTGAGTCTCGCGCGCCTTTGGCGCATTAGCAACAAAACTCCACCCCGCGACGACATCGCAAGCGAGGCGCCACTCATGCCGCAGGTTTTCGACGTCATCCTCTCCGGCGGCGCGCTCGTCAATCAGGACGGGGAGGGCGCGCGCGACGTCGGTCTTCGTGACGGCAAGATCGCCGAGATCGGCGATCTGTCTCGCGCCTCCGCCGGTGAGACGATCGACTGTCGTGGCCTGCATATTCTGCCCGGCGTCATCGACAGCCAGGTGCATTTCCGCGAGCCCGGCGCGCCGCACAAGGAAGACCTTGAGTCGGGATCGCGCGGCGCGGTTCTGGGCGGCGTCGTCGGCGTCTTCGACATGCCCAACACCAATCCGCTGACGACAGGCGAAGCCGAGCTTGCCGACAAGGTGGCGCGCGCGAGCGGGCGCATGCATTGCGATTTCGCCTTCTGGGTCGGCGGCACGCATGAGAACGCCGCGCATCTGAGCGAGTTGGAGCGTTTGCCTGGCGCGGCCGGGATCAAAGTGTTCATGGGTTCCTCGACCGGCTCGCTGCTCATCGCCGACGACGCTGGCATCGCGGACGTGCTGTCGCATACGCGTCGGCGCGCCGCCTTTCACAGCGAAGACGAAGACCGGCTGAATCTGCGCAAGTCCCTGCGCATCGCCGGCGATCCGTCGTCGCATCCGGTCTGGCGCGACGTCGAGACGGCGGTGCGCTCGACGCGTCGGCTCATGAACATCGCGCGCGAGAAGGGCGCCCTCGTGCATGTGCTGCACGTGACGACCGAAGAAGAGATCGCGCTGCTCTCCGAGCATAAGGACATCGCCAGCGTCGAAGTAACTCCGCATCATTTGACGATGGACGCGAGCGACTATGCGCGGATTGGCACGCTGGCGCAGATGAATCCGCCGGTGCGCGAGGCGCGCCACCGCGAAGCCCTCTGGCGCGGCGTCGCGCAAGGCGTCGTCGACGTGCTGGGCTCCGATCATGCGCCGCATACGCTCGAAGAGAAGGCCAAGCCTTATCCCAATAGTCCCTCAGGGATGACAGGCGTGCAGACGCTCGTTCCGCTGCTGCTCGACCACGTCAACGCCGGTCGATTGACCTTGCAGCGCTTCGTCGACCTGACGAGCGCCGGTCCGGCGCGGCTCTTCGGCATCGCCGGCAAGGGGCGCGCCGCGGTCGGCTATGACGCCGATCTCACCATCGTCGACATGAAGCGCCGCGAGACGATCCGCAATTCCTGGATCGCCTCGCGCGTCGGTTGGACGCCCTATGACGGCAAGGAAGTCGTCGGCTGGCCCGTCGGGACGTTCGTGCGCGGCGCCAAGGTCATGTGGGAAGGCGAACTCGTAGCGCCTTCACGAGGCGCGCCAATGCGCTTTTGGGCCGCGCTCTAACGCTTCCTTTTGCAAAGTTTGGGCGTGCGCGCGGAACATTGCGACCTCGCGCGCGGTTAGTCGCTCATTCCCGATTGGCGCAAGAGGAGATGAGCCATGCCGCAGGGAGACAAGTCGGCCTATACCGACAAGCAGAAACGCAAAGTCGAGCACATCGAAGAAGGCTACGAGAAGCGCGGCGTGTCCGAGACAGAAGCCGAGCGCCGCGCCTGGGCGACGGTCAACAAGGACGATGGCGGCGGCAAGAAATCGGGATCCGGCCGCGGCGCCAAGACGGGCAATTCGGCGGCGCACAAGGGCGGCAAGATCGGCGGTGAAGCTTCCGCGTCGCGTCCTGCTTCAGAACGCTCGGCTTCCGCCAAGAAGGCCGCCGCAACGCGCAAACGCAACGAAGAGCGCGCCAGCTAGCGCGAATCCAAAAGCCACAGGAGAACGCGATGACCGCGCAGAACGACGAGCAGCCGAAGAATGAAGGCGAAGGCAGTCGCACCGCCGCCAAACAGTATAATGACGCGACACGGAAATTCGTCGAAAGCGGCAAGGTCGACAAGGCGGCGAAAGACGCTGAGCAGGCGATCGAAGGCGACGAAGCGGAAGAGCTGAAGCGCGCCGAAGACGAGGGTCGCTCGCACGCCGCGCCGCATGAGCAGGAGCGCGAAATCTAAATTGATGTTTGCAGCCGGCGGTCGCGTTCAACCTGCCGAACGGCTCTCCAATCCCGAAATCCCGACGCGGCGATTGCCGCCGCGTCGTCTCCCAAGGCTTCGGCGAACTTAGTCTTCGCTCCAGAAGTAGTGCCAAACGCCGTCCGACCCGATGCCGATGCGCGTCGCGCGCGGCTTTCCTTCGGCATTTGAGCGTATAAGATCGGCGAAACGCACGCAGCGCCACCTCGCGCGCGCCTCGTCCTCATTGGCCGCTGCCTGCGGATGGCGCGCGAAGGCCGGCCATTCATAGAGCGTCGTGGGCCCGCGCACGATCTTGACGAAGGGCTGCGCAAGAATCGAGCGGATGAGCGAAATCGTTTCTTGCCCCTTGCGATCGAAGGAAAGCGTCTTCAAAATCTCGATGGGATCGGTTCCGGCCTTGAAGGCGCCGCTCTTGGCGAACAGCGGGCGCGTCTCGTTCCAGTCGATCGGAATGCGGAGCGCCTCGACATCCCCGGTCTCGGTCGCGGCAAGAATCTTGTCGCGGATCCTGGCGACAGGCGCGGGCAGCAGCGCGAGATCGCCGATCGGGGGCGAAATGACGTCGCCAGTGACGTCACCCTTGGGTTTGCGGATCATCCAGCATGTTAGCGCGCTCCGCCCTTGATGCGCCAATGCGCTGAATTTGACCATTTTCCTACGGCCAAGATTGTCTGCCCGTAACGAAACCGCCATTGTTATCGGCGCGCTCTCGGAGAATAAATGGACGAGCTTCAGCACCAGAATACGCCCACGGGGAACACGACCTCGCCGCGTCTCGAGGGGATGCTGCGCCGGTCGGCGCTTGCGCTCATCGCCGAGCGCGTCTGGCGGGCCGGCTTGGCGCTCGCCACGATTCTCCTGTTCTTTCTGGCGCTGTCCTGGCTTGGCCTTTGGCAGGCTGCGCCGCTCGAGGCGCGCATCGGCGGCGTGGCGCTCTTTGGGTTCGCCGCGCTCTATGTCGTCGCGCGGGAGTCTGCGCGCGGCTTGCCGCATCGCGCAGCCGCGCTCGAACGGCTGGACCGCGGCGCCGACGCCGCGCTGCGTCCTGCTTCGTCGCTCGAGGATCGGCTCGCCAGTCCGAACCCCGACGCGGCGGTCGAGGCGCTCTGGGCGCTGCATCGCCAGCGCCTGGAGGCGGCGCTGGCGCAGACCCCCATCGAGGCGCCGCATCCGCGCGTGCCCCAGCGCGACCCCTATGCGCTGCGGGCGCTGGCGCTCGTCGCGGCGGTTGCGGCCGGATTCATGGCGGGCGATGAAAAGCGCGCGCGAATCGCCGCCGCATTTGACTGGCGCACGTCCGCGAGCTTCGGGATGACCGCGCGCGTCGACGCCTGGCTCGAACCGCCCGCCTATACGGGGCGTCCGCCGATCGTGCTGGCAAGGGAGAGCGACGCGCCCATCGAGGCGCCGGTCAATTCGATGTTGCGCATCCGTCCCCCAGACTCTGGCGTATCCGTCTCCGGCGGACTGGTCGCCGCGCAGACCTCCGTCGAAGAGGCGCAAAAGGGCGCGTCGAAAGAGCAGGCGTTCAAACTCTCTCGCGCGGCGCGCGTGTCGCTTTCGGACGGTCGGCGTTTCGATCTCGCGGCGATCCAGGACAAGCCGCCGACCATCGCGCTGACGGAAAAGCCGCGCAACAATGTTCGGGGCTCGATGACGCTCGCGTTCCGCGCCACGGACGATTACGGCGTCGTCGGCGCCGAAGCGGTCTTTAGCGGCCCGCCCAGCGCGCGACGCGCGCTCTACGAGCCGCCGCGTCTTGCGCTCGCTTTGCCGCCGGGCGGCGGCGGTCAGGGCGAGGCCAAGGCGACAATCGATCTCGCCGACAGTCCTTTCGGCGGCGCGAAGCTCGCGATGCGCCTCGTCGCCAAGGACGCCGCGGACAATGAAGGCGCTTCTGAATCGATCGACGTGACTCTGCCGCAGCGTCGCTTCGTCAAGCCGCTCGCGCGCGCGCTCGCCGAACAGAGGCGCATCCTTGCGCTCGATCCGGATTCGCGCTCAAGCGTTCGCGCGGCGCTCGAGGCGCTGTCGATCGCGCCCGAAGCCTTCGATACGCCTGCCGCCGTCCATCTCGGACTCCGCGAGGCGCGCCGCGGTCTTGAGGGTCCGCGTAGCGACGACGAGTTGCGCGGCGTCTGTGACATGCTGTGGGCGATGGCGCTCGGCCTGGAAGAGGGCGACACCTCTCAAGCGGAGCGCGAACTGCGCGCGGCGGAGCGCGAATTGAAGGATGCGATCGCGCGCGGCGACAGCGAGCAGGACATCGCCAGTCGCGCCGAGGAGCTTCGCGCCGCGCTCGATAAATTCCTCCAGCAGCTTGGCAGCCGGTTGCCGCCGGAAGGTTCGCCGCGCCAGGAGTCGGAGGGCGGCGCCGACATCGTCACGCCGGACGATTTGCAGGCGATGCTCGACGAGATGGACCGAGCCATGAAATCGGGCGACATGGCGCAAGCGCAAAGGCTCCTTGAGGAACTCCAGGACATTCTCGAAAATGCGCAGACGTCGCAGGGCGCGGGCCAGCGTGGCGGGCGCGGGCGCGAAATGGCGCGCGCGCTCAACGAGCTCGATCAGCTGTCGCGCGAAGAGCAGCAATTGCGCGACGACACCTTCCAGGGGATGAACGCGCCGAGCGACATGGAGACGCGCGGCGCGCGCGGCCATCGTCAGAAGGGCCAGCCGCAGCACGAGGAACTCAGCGACGAACGCCAACGCCAGCAGGCGCTTCGCGAGCGGCTTGAGCGCCAGCAGGACGCGCTGCGCGAGGGCGGCGTCGAAGCCGCCGAGGAACTCGACGACGCGCGCCGCGCGATGAAGGAGGCGGAAGACGCGCTCGGCAAGTCCGGCGAAGGCGGCGCCAGGGCGGTGGACGCGCAAGGGCGCGCCGTGCAGGCGTTGCGCAAGGGCGCCGACAGGCTGGCGCAGCAGATGCGCGGCGAGGGCGACCAAAGCGCCGAAGAAGAGGGCGGAAGCCCTGGCAGGCGCGGCCGCCGCGGCAAGGGCCGCGATCCGCTCGGGCGGGCGCCCGGCGACGGCAATCGTCCCGACGCCTATGGGAAATATGATCCGCTCGGCCTGCCGCCGGCGCAGCGCGCCCATCGCGTGCAGGAAGAGCTGCGCCGCAGGCTCGGTCAGCCTGAACGCGCGCAGGAAGAGCTCGATTATCTGCAGCGCCTGCTGCGGCGATAAACGCCTTGCCCGCGGGCGCGCGCTTCTCTACAGCGCACCGGGTAGGGAGAAGCGCCGCTCATGCCAAGTTATTCAAATCTGTTGGTCATTGTCGCCGTCGGGGCGGTGATTCTCGTCGTCGTCGCCGGTTTCATCAATATGTTTCGCGGCGGCGAGGGCGCGCCGGCCCGCTCGCAGAAGCTGATGCGCTGGCGCGTCGGTTTGCAATTGCTGGCGCTTCTCATCGTGCTCGGCGTGCTTTACGCGCGAGGCCGCTGGTAAGCGGCCGCTTCACTTGGCTACGCGCTTATGCAGCCAGTCGACGATCAGCGGATCGTCGACCCCGCCCGTCACCGTCACGACGCCGCCGTCGGGGGCGACGAGCGCCGTGAACGGCAGTTCTCCGCGCCAGGCGCTGTCCGCTTCGAAATAGAGCTTTTCGACAAAGTCGTCGGCGAATCCGTAATGATCCGCGCCCGAAAGCCCGACCTTCTCGAGGCGCGCTTGCGCGCGGGCGCGATCTTCGTCGCTGTCGGTGTTGACGAAGACGATGTCGAATCCCTTTTTCTCGGCGGCGATCTTCGCCCATTGCGGCAGTTCCACGAGGCAGGGCGGACAGGTCACCGACCAGAAATGCACGATGAGCGGCCTGCCGGCGTGAGCCTTGGTCAATTGCCCGAACGCGCCTCGGCCGTATGGCTTGAAGTCCATGGCGAAGGCGCCTCCTCCTGCAAGGAGGGCGAAGGCGAGGGCGAGAGACATGAGGCGCATGCGGCGAAGACCCACTAAACTTTTATAGTTCTTGTCATTCCCAGCAGGCCGCAGGCCCGACCGGGAATCGAGAGTGATAAAGCTGGCGCCGTCGATCGTTTCTGGATTGCCGATCACGCGCGGCGCGCGCGTCGCCAATGACAAAGCAGCGCCCATCCGAATTGGCGTCACTGCGGCGCCGCTGCGCTTTTTTCGTCTCGCGGCAGCGGCATCAGGCGATAGCCTTCCTTATGCGTCAACCACGACAAATACGCCGCGCCATTATGGGCGATGAGTTCGGGATGGTCGGAGGCGTCCAAGGTCTGCGCCACGACGCGCGTCGCGCTCCAGCTCTTGCCGTTGTCGCGCGACATTTGCATGGCGATGGTCGTCGTCGTGCCGTCGAATTCCTTCCAGACGCGATACAGGCGGCCCTTGGCCGCGACCAGCGTCGGATGTCCGGCGGCGCGTGCGTCGTCGCCGAATTTCTCCGGCTCCGAGAAGCTTTTGCCTTCGTCGAGGCTGCGCGCGTAATAGAGCCCCTGGCGCTTCTTGCCCTTGGTGAACCAGACCACATGCCAATCGCCGGCGGCGTCGATCGCGATCGATGGTCCATGATGCGGGCAGCTATTGATCGCCCAGTCGTCGTCCGAAACGCGCGTCGCCGTCGCTTGCGCGGCGTCCGCAGAGAGTTTCGCGACCATATGGTCGCGAACATTGCCATCTAGCACCTGTCGCCAGGCGAAGACCGGCGTTCCATCTTTGTCGAGCGCGCCTGACATGCGGCAGCATTCGCAGGCGTGATCGATGAGGATCGACTTGCCTTTGAAGGTCTTGCCGCCGTCGTCCGAATAGGCGAAGGCGACGCCGCTGCCGAGAAACTCCTTGCCTTCGGCCTTGGCTTTGAGCGCATGCGTCTTGTCGAGCCAACCGGCGTAGATGCGCCCCTTGCGATTGACGACGATGCTGTCGAAGCGCTGGCCGCCCTCAGCCAGAAGCGCCTGCGGCGCTGTAAACGTCTTGCCGCCGTCGGTCGAGCGAGCGGTGAAGATCGTGCCGATCATCTGCTTGTCGGGCCGGGTCGTATAGCTCGCGAGCAGCGTTCCGTCTTTGAGCGCGATGATTTTCGGACGCGCGTCGCCATGCGCGTCGATCACGCCGTCGCCGATCGTGGCGATCGCGGTCGGCGCGGAGAACGTCGCGCCATTATCCGAAGAGGCGGCCGCGTAAAGGCTCTTGCCGACGGAGAAGGCGACCCACAGTCGTCCGTCCTTCGCAAAGGCGGGAACGGCGGTCGCCGCGCAGTCGACCTTCGCGTCGGCGCAGGCGGCGGCGGGATGGTGACTCATCGCGGCCGGCGGCGTCGATTGAGTCGGCGTCGCCGCGTCCTTAGGAGCGTCTGCTGACGGCGCGCCTTGTTCCGCGCTTGCGGCGCCCGAGGCCGCGAACGCCATTAGGGCAAGAGCTAAACGCTTCATTGTTCCTCCCGATCTCATCTGTGTAGCGGCGCCGTCATCTAAAGTTGAACGATTGTTCGGCTACAAAGCCGCCACCGGGTGGCGGCGGCGCGCGTAAGCCGGAAACGATCTCTTCCGCCTTCCTGGCGTGCACGTCGCTGCTCGCCTCCAAGACTCTAAACTTTTGCACACTGCCCGACGAATCAATCTCGAACCGAACGCGCACAAAGCCCCGAGCAGGACGTCGGAGGTCCATTCGGAAGCGTTGCGCGGACCTGTCGAGAAAGGTGCGCGCGCGCAAAATTTGCGAAACGCGGGCTACGTAAGCGGCGCGCGCAGCCTCGCGATCCGATTCTGCGCGTGCTGGCGTCGTTCCCACTCCAGCGACGAGGGAGGCAAAAGCCCACGTTAGCGGGAGAAGGCGACGCATTTTTCTTCCTTGCGTTTCATCCTTCCCTCCAATCTTGGCTCAGCCGCAGAGCCGACGTCGCGCGCCTGTCATGCGCGCGCGACTTCGCTAGTGAAATCTGAAACTCTGCACGCCGTCGTAGGAGCCGCCGGGCGGCGGCGGCGCCCGCAGGCCCGAGACGATGGAGCGCGCCAATTCGCCGTGCCGTGGCGTCGACGCTGAAACGACGGCGACGCTATTGGGCGCGCCTGCAGCGCCAAGACGAAAGCGAACGACGGCGCTTCCTTCGCCGAGACTTGTCGTGCCCGGCGAGCGCGCCCGAATGAGCTGACCGAGCTTGCGCAGATAGGCGCTGTTGTCGGCGTGTTTCTTTTTATCGGCCGCCTTCTCGGACTTCTCGTCCCGCGCGGCCTTGGGTTTCTGTTCGCGCCCGGCGTCGGTCTTCTCCTCGCGCTTTTCGGTCTTTTCCTCGGATTTCGTATCCTTGCTGTCCTCGCGCTTCGGTTCGGCGACTTCTTCAGTTTTTGGCTTTTGCGCCTCATCGATCGCGCGCGCCGGTCCGCTCGCGCCAAGCGCGCAGGCGAACGCCAATGCAGAAAGACTCAATGTCAGTCGAGAAATGCGCCGCATTTTCTTCTCCTTCGATAAATATGCGCGGGCCTCTTGCGCATGGATTCAATTCAGCCAGGGACCGAAAGTTTTGAACGGCGCGACCGACTCATTTCGGCGTTGCACGGAACTTGAACGTTTGTCCCACATCCATCGATCCGCCCGGCGGTGGGGGCGCTTCGACGCTCGACAGGATCTTCGTCACCGTCTCGGCGAGGGCGGGGCTGGTCGTCTTATCGATCGTCACCTTGTCGATCTTGCCTTGCGCATTGACGTGAAAGCTGGCCGTCACCTCGCCGTCGCCGGCAGGACTTTCCGTGGGCGTTCGCTTGGCGATCGCCGTGTAGAGCACGCCGAGGAACTTGCTCTCTGACATCGCCGGAGCCGCGGAAGGCGCGGCCGCTCCTTGCGTCGTCGCGGGCGCGGCGGGCTTTGGCGCAGCGGCGCGCGCCGGCGCTGGGGTTTGTGTTGGCGCTGCGGTTCGTGCTGGCGCCGGCGCCGCGGGCGCGGCCGTCATGGGCGCCGGCGGCGCGGGCGCGGGCTTGGCATCCTCGGCATGCGCGGCGCAAGCGGCGAGCGCCGCGCCGATGGTAAGCAGTCGCGCGAGCATCATCAGGCCCCCAATGTCCGGAACGATCTTAGGCGGCGGGCGCGAGCGTCCGCCGCCGTTCGCGTCAATGGAAGGCGAAAGCCTGGCTCACGAAGGCCGAGCTGCACATGCCGGGTCCGCGTGCGGAGGACACGATCCGCCGCGCGAGCGCCGCATGCGCCGGAGTCGATCCCGAAGCCGAGATGCCCGACAGACCGCCGCCCGCATTGACGTGGAACGTCACGCTCGCGCTGCCAGGACCAAGGCTGGTGTTGCCTGGCGTATGTCGGCGAAGCGCTGCGGCGATATGGGCAAGACACGTCGCCTGCGATGCGCCCGAATTCCCGGCCTGTCCCTCGGGCGCGCCGTAGCGTCGACGCGCCTGCGCCTCCTGACGTTGCTGCGCGCGCTGGACCTGTTGCTGCTCGACCTTCTTCTTGACCTTGTCGACGTCTTCCTTCTTGGCGGGCAAGGGCACCGCGTCTGGCGCCATCACCACCGGCGGCGGAAGCGCGATGTCAGGCTCCTCGACCGCTTCGGGCGGCGGCGTGTCGTCGGCCTCGGCGACTTCCTCCTGCTCGAAGAAGTCGCCTTCCGGCACGAGGTCCATGCTCACAGAGTCGAGCGACACCGCCGTTGGCTTCGCCGAATAGGCGAGTATGCCGAAGACCATGACATGCGCCGCGATGACGAGGACGGTCGTCACCGAGCGCAGCCAGGAGGGCTTGACCGGCTCCGGACCCGAAGGCGGGTTGTCGCCCTCTCGCGCCATGCCTTGCGGACTTAGCGCGAAATCGGTCATTTCAGCGCTCCCGCGGGCGCCGCCGGAGCTTGCGCGGGCAGGGCGCCCGCGGCAGGCGCGGCGCGGCCGGGCGAGGCTTTGATGCCTGCGCCGGTCTTGCTGCGCGAATTGGTCATGATCGCGATATGGGTGATGCCGTTCGTCGCAAGCTTATCCATCACCGCGACCACCTCGCCATAAACCGCTTCCGTGTCGCCGCGGATATGAACGACGCGCGATTGGTCGTCGCCCATCATCACCTTGATGCCGTCGATGAGCGCCTCCGCTGAGAGCTCGTCCGCGCCAAGCGCGATCTTGCCCTCCTTGCCCACCGTCACGACGATCGGGTCTTTTTGGTTGATCGGCATCGCGGCGCTCGCCTGCGGCAGATTCACCTTGACGCCCTTGGCGAGCAATGGCGCGGTGATCATGAAAATGATCAGCAGCACGAGCATGACGTCGACGAGCGGCGTCACATTGATATCGGCGAGCGGCTGATAAAGGCCTTCGGTTGCGCTCTGGCGCTGGCGTGAGGGCATGCCCATTATGCAGCCTCCCGCTCACGACGCGCGCGCGTCTGATGGCCGCTGCACATCAGCAGCGCCTCGTCTTCAATGTAGTGCGCGACTTGCTGTCCGACGCGCGCGAAGGCGGCGCCGATGCGGTTGTAGCCGACCGAGGCGGGGATGGCGGCGGCAAGTCCGTAGGCCGTGGCCGCAAGCGCTTCAGCGATGCCCGGCGCGACGACCGCGAGGCTCGTGTCCTGCGATTGAGCGATACCGGCGAAGCTCGTCATGATGCCCCACACCGTGCCGAAGAGGCCGACGAAAGGCGCGACCGATGAGATGACGGCGAGATTGGGCAGGCCACCCTCCGCCTTGGTCAGGAACTCGCGCGCCGCGCGGCTCATATGGTCGGCGATGCGCGCGCGCTTGTCGCCAATCGTCTCGTCCGGGAGATCGAGCGCAAAAGCTTCACGGCCCGCTTCGGCGACGGGCGCGAGAACGCCAACGTCTCCGCCCAAACGCGCCGAACGCGCGGATTTGGCGATGCGGGTGACGGCCACCACGCCTTCGACGATGAGCACCCACGTCCAGATCGACGCGAGCAGCAGCAGGGCCATGACGGCCTTTCCGACAGGACCGGCGTTGAGGAACATGGCGAGAGGGGAAAGCGTGTTGTAATCCATTTTCACTCACTCGTTTCATTGGACGCGCTTGCGGCGATCGCGCAGGCGAAGCGTCAGTTTTTGTTTTGTTATATCTTCGCGAGACGAGAGGCCGCAAAGCGGCGAAAGCCCGCAGTTAGACTCCTGCGCGGCGCATTGGAGTCTAAAGCAAATTCAGGAAATATGAATCGAGGGTGGGGCGCGCGCGCCATTCGCGCCATTCGCTGCGAAACTCTCGGGCGGCTGCGTGGCGACGGCGCAATGCCAAATTTCAGAAGGGCGCTCTGCGGCGGTCCGCATCGCCGAAGCGACGCGCTCTGGAAGAACGGCGTGGCCTGCATGGGCGGTCAGGCAACAATCCGGACAGCTACGCGTAGAATGCGTTGGCGAGCCGTCGCGCTGCGTCGACCCCCCCTTCTGCGCGGCGGTTGCGTGAAGACTTGCAACATAAGCGGCATGATCGCAGGCGATTCCGCCTTGGTCCGCGAATGCGTGCGCCGGCCGCGTCGCGCCCGATAAAAGAAGTGAGAACATCAGCGCGCAAGCGGCCGCGACGGCAAATGCCGCACGGAATTCCCGACGCATGGCGCGCAACTGTGACATAAATGTCTCTTAGTTGATTTTTTAACCTTTGACAACGCGCGCAGGCTTGGAAAGTCTCGGTTTACCGGTTCATGTGCGATTACGGCGTCGCTAAAGTTAATGACGTCGAATTCGCAAGAGCCTATGCGCATTCGCCAACTCCTCGCTCTCCTCGCTCTCCTTGCGCTCGTCGCGAGGCTCGTATCGCCTTGCGAGGCGATGGCGTCGAGATCCGTTGACGCGCCGAACGCGCCGATCGCCAAGTGCCATTTGCTGGCGAACACATCGCCTATGGCGCAGGGCGGTTCCGATCAAGCGCCTCTGGACAACGCGGACCGCGACGATTGCTCTTGCGCGCTCTGCCAGATCGGCTGGAGCGCGCCGCCGGCGGACGCCGTTTTTGCGATCCGTGGCGTCGAACTCAATCTTGCGCCGCGGGCGCCGCCGACACAGGCGTTTGTCCCGTCGCGGCCAAACCGCAGCGCCCCTCCGCGCGGACCTCCTTCCTTCACCTGATCTGCCGAACGTTGCGACGGCGAAAGCCGTTCAGGTCAGTCGCGCCGCCTTGACCGGCGCTAGAAGGAAGAATCCCATGTCTCGCTACTCGCTCCTGCGCGGCGTTTCGGTCGGCGCTCTCACCGTCCTTGCGCTTTCCGAATTTTGGGCCGCCCCTGCCGCCGCGCAGCAGTCGCTGCCGACCATCGACGTCGGCGGTCAGCGCCGCGGCGTCCCGCGTGGGACTCAACGCATCGCAGGCCCTGCGACCGGCACAAACCTGGCTCCGAGCCCGTCCGCAGCGCCTTCGCCGCCATCGATATGGGCGGCGACGCTTCCCGACGGCAAGCCGGCCTTTGTTCAGAAGTGGCAATTGCCCAACACGGTCGCGAGCGTCACGCGTCAACAGATCGACCGTAAAATCAACATCGTCGACACGGAAGACGCGGTCAGATACATGCCGAGCCTGTTCGTGCGCAAACGCAACAGCGGCGACACTCAGGCGGTTTTGCAGACTCGCACTTGGGGCGTCGGCTCCTCGGCGCGCAGCCTCGTTTACGCCGACGATCTGCTGCTGACGGCGCTCATCGGCAACGACAATACGATTGGCGCGCCGCGCTGGGGTCTCGTCGCGCCGGAGGAAATCGAGCGCGTCGATTTTCTCTACGGACCGTTCGCGGCGCAGTACCCCGGCAACTCGCTTGGCGGCGTGTTGAAAATCACGACGCGCATGCCCGAAAAGCTCGAAGTCTCGGTCAGGAACACCACGACGATCCAGGATTTCTCCCAGTGGGGAACGTCGAGAGGCTTCGTCAATAACGTCTCGAGCTTCTTTATCGGCGATAAGGTCGGCGACTTCCTCTGGACGGTCTCCGGCAACTGGCAGCGTGGATCGCAGCAGCCGCTCACCTATGTCACGACGCCGAATTTTTACCCCGGCGGCTATCTGGCGACGAACGTCTATGGCACCACGTTCGCCAACGTCATCGGCTCGACAGGCAATCTCGCTAACGATCAGATCAATGCGAAACTGAAATTCGCCTACGACTTCACCAACACGATCCGCGGCACTTACACATTCGGCTTCTGGTCCAATGATGGTCAGTCTTATCCCGAGAACTACCTTACTGCGGGCAATGCCCCCTTATGGGGCGTGACGACCACGGGGCGCGGCCTGAGCAACGCCATTTTGCAGAATTTCGCGACGCAGGGCCGTTACCGGATCCAGGAAAAGATCATGGTCAACGCCGCGGCGGTGCGCTCCAACAGCGGCGGTCCGTTCGACTTCGAAGTTTCGGCCTCCAATTTTACCTATCTGCAGTCCGATCAGATCTCGCCCTGGTCAGCCGCCGTGCCCTTTGGCGGCTACACGCAGACTGGCCGCGATACGGTCTTCACCGGCACCTATTGGACGCTCTTCGACGCGAAGGGCATCGTGCGGCCGCCAGAAGGAATTTTACAGGGCCACGACATCTCCTTCGGCGTGCACGGCGATCAGTTTCACCTGAACAATCCGGTCTGGCTGACGTCGAACTGGACCGGGGGGACGGACGCGAGCACCGGCGCCGCAGTGACGATCGCTCAGGGCACGACGCGCACGCAGGCGCTGTGGTTCCAGGACGCTTTCTTCATTACGCCGGATCTGAAGTTCACGGCCGGTCTTCGCGGCGAGCACTGGCAGGCGTCGGACGGCTACAATCAGGCGGCGGGCGTCAACAATTTCGGGACCGCGCTGACAGGCTCGACCCTCTCCTGGCTGCCGATCTACCAGCCCAATCTCTACAGCACCCGCTTCTCGCCCAAAGGATCGCTCGAATACAGGTTCGATGATGATTGGCGCGCCGTCGGCTCGATCGGCATGGCGAACCGCTTTCCGACCGTGCGCGAACTCTACAATCTCGCGACCGTCGGCGTTAATGGCGTCGCCACCAACCCAAATCCCAATTTGCGTCCCGAGTCGGCGCTCAGCAAAGAGCTGATGATCGAGCGCCGGCTCGGACCGGATGGAACCGCACGCGTCTCCTTTTTCGACGAAGAAGTGCGCGACGCCATTATCAACCAGCTGGTCTCCGTGCCCGGGTCAGCCGCGCAGCTGGTGCAAACGCCGACCAATGTTCAGCGCATCCGCAACAGCGGCGTCGAAGTGGCGTTTCAGAAGGACAATTTCTACTTCAAGGGGCTTGAGGTGCTCGGCAGCGCCACCTGGCTCAATGCGCGCGTCATCTCCGATCCGACCTGGGCGCCAAGCACGTCGAATTTCGAGTTCCCCTGGGCGACGTCGGTGGCGGGCAAGACTGTGCCGAACGTTCCTGAATGGCGCGGAACGCTCGCCTTTACCTATCGGCCGGACGATCACTGGGCATTCACGGTGGCGGGCAGGTATCAGAGCAAGCTGTGGCGCACCTTGGCGAACAATGACCGAGCCTACGGAATCTATTTCGCCTTCGATCCGTTCTTCGTCGTCGACACCAAGATCCATTACAAATGGAACGAACGGTTCTCCGCCGATTTCGGCGTCGATAATATCGGCAACTATCGATACTTCCTGTTCCATCCGTTCCCGCAAAGAACCTTCTATGTCTCCGGACGCTATCAGTTCGGCGAGACCAAGGGGGAGCCAGGCCTGTTCTACACGGGCAATGAAGGCGGCTGGCCGGACGTGGGCGCCTGGTTCCAGCCGGTCGCCTGGAACTGGTGAGGCTCGGGTCGCGAAGTGGGAGGCGCACGCTTTGCGCACCCCCCAGCGCAGGGCGGTTTCCAAACGCCGTCGTGACAAATAAAAAGCCCGGGAGGAACTCCCGGGCTTTTTGTTTTGGCGTCGTTGAAGAGACTTAATGCGCCAGCGACTTGACGATCGACTCGACGGTCTTCTTCGCGTCGCCGAACAGCATCATCGTGTTGGCTCTGAAGAACAGCTCGTTCTCGACGCCGGCGTAGCCCGACCCCATGCCGCGTTTCAGGAATAGAACCGTCTTCGCCTTTTCGACGTCGAGAATCGGCATCCCGTAGATCGCGGACGTCTTGTCGGTCTTGGCGGCGGGGTTTGTCACGTCGTTGGCGCCGATGACGAAGGCCACGTCCGCCTGTCCGAATTCGGAGTTGATGTCCTCGAGTTCGAACACTTCGTCATAGGGCACATTGGCCTCGGCGAGCAGCACGTTCATATGGCCCGGCATGCGGCCCGCGACCGGATGGATGGCGTATTTGATGTCGACGCCTTCCTTCTTGAGTATGTCGGCCATTTCGCGCAGCGCATGCTGCGCCTGCGCGACAGCCATGCCGTAGCCCGGCACGATGATGATCTTGCCGGCGTTCTGCATGATGTAGGCGGCGTCTTCCGCCGAGCCCTGCTTGACGTTGCGCGTCTCCTTGCCGCCGGCGGGCCCGGCCACCTCGCCGCCGAAGCCGCCGAGAATGACGGAGATGAAGCTGCGGTTCATCCCCTTGCACATGATGTAGGAGAGGATCGCGCCCGACGAGCCGACAAGCGCGCCGGTGATGATCAGCGCGAGATTGCCCAGCGTGAAGCCGATGCCCGCCGCCGCCCAACCCGAATAGGAGTTGAGCATGGAGACGACCACCGGCATGTCGGCGCCGCCGATCGGAATGATCAGCGTCACGCCCAGCGCGAAGGAGGCGAGAATCAGCAGAAGCAGCCAGACGCCGCTCTGCGTGCCGACGAAGAGCGCCGTCAGCGCCAGCAGGGAGACGCCGAGCATGATGTTGATGGTATGGCGTTCCGGCAGCAGGATCGGCTTGCCGGTCATGCGCTCGGAAAGTTTTAGGAAGGCGATGATCGATCCGGTGAAGGTGATCGCCCCGATGGCCGCGCCGAGCGACATTTCGACGAGGCTGCCGGCGTGAATCTCGTTGGCGTCGCCGATGCCGAAGGCGCGCGGCGCGAAAAAGGCGCCGGCCGCGACAAGCACCGCCGCCAAGCCGACCAGCGCGTGGAAGCCCGCGACAAGTTCGGGCATCTTCGTCATCGGAACGCGCTGGGCGATGAAAGCGCCCGCGCCGCCGCCGATGGCGACGCCGATCACGATCATCAGCAGACCGCCGAATGAGGGGAAATGCGTCAGCAGCGTCGTCGCCACGGCGATCGCCATGCCGATCATGCCGTAGCGATTGCCCTCGCGAGAGGTGGCGGGCGAGGAGAGGCCGCGCAGCGCGAAGATGAACAGCACGCCTGCGACGAGATAGAGAAGGGCTGCGATATTGGCGCTCATGGCGTCAGCCCTTCTTCTTGTACATGGAGAGCATGCGTTCGGTGACGAGGAAGCCGCCGAAGATGTTCACGCTGGCGAGAATGACCGCGATGAAACCGAAGGCGTTCGCCCACCAAGAGCCAGAAGCCTCGGCGGCGGTCATGCCTTCGACGCCCGCCGCGAGCAGCGCGCCGACGATGATGACGGACGAAATCGCGTTGGTCACCGACATCAGCGGCGTATGCAGCGCCGGCGTCACCGACCAGACGACGTAATAGCCGACGAACACCGCCATGGCGAAGATCGCCACGCGGAAGACGAAAGGATCAATGGCGCCGCCGGCGAGCCCATGCGCCGCCGCCGCCGCGGCCGTATGTGCGAGTTCGTCCGAATAGTGTTGCGCCTGTTCGGCCAGGTGGCGGGCGGCCTCGGCCGCCGCCTGCGCCTTCTCGAGCAATTGTTGCGTAGAGTCGGTCATCGCTTAACGCCCCTTAGTTTGATATGCGCGCAGGCGGCTATTTAAAACGCTCGTCGACCACGGCGCCGTCGCGGGTCAGCGCGGTCGCCTTCACCAGTTCGTCGTCCCAATTGATGGCGAGCTGCTTGGTGTCCTTCGAGACGAGCGTCTCGACGAAGGCCAGCAGATTTTTGGCGTAGAGGCTCGACGCCGTCGACGCCATGCGGCCGGCGAGGTTGAGCGCGCCAAGGATCTTCACGCCGTTGTCGACCACCGTTTCGCCGGGCTTGGTCAATTCGCAATTGCCGCCGCGCTCGGCCGCAAGATCGACGATGACCGAGCCAGGCCGCATGGAGCGCACCATCTCCGCCGAGATGAGCTTGGGCGCCGGCCGGCCGGGGATCAGCGCCGTGGTGATGACGATGTCCTGCTTGGCGATGTGCGCAGCGACGAGTTCGGCCTGCGCCTTTTGATATTCAGGCGACATCTCCTTGGCGTAACCGCCGGAGGTCTCGGCCTGTTTGAACTCTTCGTTCTCGACGGCGATGAATTTCGCGCCGAGCGATTCGACCTGCTCCTTCGTCGCCGGCCGCACGTCGGTGGCGGTGACGATCGCACCCATGCGCCGCGCCGTGGCGATCGCCTGCAGACCGGCGACGCCGACGCCCATTATAAAAACTTTCGCCGCCGGGACGGTTCCGGCGGCGGTCATCATCATCGGAAAGGAGCGGACATATTCGGCCATCGCGTCAATAACGGCGCGATAGCCGGCGAGATTGGCTTGGGACGACAGCACGTCCATGGTTTGCGCGCGCGTGATGCGCGGCATGAGCTCCATGGCGAAGGCGATCGCGCCGCTCTTGGCGAGATCGGCAAGCTGAGCCCCCGCGCCAAATGGATCCATGATCGCGATCACCGCGAGATTGGATTTTGCGCCGGCAAGCTCCGCCGCCGAAGGACGGCGCACGCGCAGCGCGACGTCGGCGCCGGTTAGCGCGGCCGCCGCGTTATCGGCGATCGTCGCGCCGGCGGCGGCGTAGTCGCTGTCGGAGAAGCCGGCGGCGGCGCCCGCACGGGCCTCGACCACGACGTCGGCGCCCAGCCCGATGAATTTCTTGATGGTCTCGGGTGTCGCCGCGACGCGCGGCTCGGATTTATCCGTTTCAGCCAATACGGCGATGCGCATAACGAACTCCGGTTGTAGAAAAACCGTCGCCGCCAGCGTCGCCGACAGCGGAAAAAGCGGAGGCTCTGAACCTAGCGGGCGACGAAGAAAAACAGCAGCAGCAGCAGAACCGCAGTGCTTGCCGCGCCGATCTTCAGCAGCAACAAGAATGTGTTGTAGGTCCTTAGATGCTCGGCCCAGTCGCCGTTCGACTCCGCCGGCGTGCGCAAGCTCGCCATTTCGCTTCCTCCCGATTCTGCTGACGCGCGCGTGACCCCGCGTGCAAAGCCGATGCTAAACGAGCGGAAGCCAGAGGGCAACGGCCTGAAGCTTTTGTAGCCTGCGGCGCCCCGACGCGCGCACGGCAAGCGCGGCCGAACTTGAACGCGGACCTTTCGGGAGCTCAGGCTCGTCTCCGCCTGCATGGGGAACATTCGCGCACCGGCGGCGTTCCACTGCACGCCTGCGGCCCGCGGGCTTCCCCCACATCGCAAAACCGGAGCGGGACGATGGGTCTCTTTTCCAAAGACATCAAGACGATCGACGATCTGTTCGTGCACACGCTGCGCGACATCTACTATGCCGAAAACCAGATCCTGAAAGCGCTGCCCGATATGGTCGAGAAGGCCTCCGATCCACAGCTGCGGGAAGCGTTCGAGCAGCACCTTGGCGAAACGGAAAATCAGGTGCGCCGGCTCGAGAAAGTGTTTCAGCTGCATGGCGTGGCTCCCAAGGGCATCAACTGCCCGGCGATCGACGGCATCCTCGAAGAGGCCGACGAAATTTCCGGCGAAACCGCTGACAATGAAGTGCTCGACGCGGCGTTGATCGCGAGCGCGCAGGCGGTCGAGCATTATGAGATCACGCGCTACGGCACGCTGATCGCCTGGGCGAAGGAGCTGGGCCGGGAGGACTGCGCGCAGCTTCTGTCGGAGACGCTCGCCGAAGAAAAGAACGCTGACAAAAAACTCTCGTCGCTCGCCGAAGGGCGGATCAACCGCAAGGCCGCCTAACGGAGGGTCGCGAATAGGAGCAGCGGCGTCGTCCTCGGGCGGCGCCGCTGACGCGAAAATGAATGAGACTTCAAAGAAGCCGCTCGCCGTGGTGACGGGGGCCTCCTCGGGGATCGCACGAACTCGCCTTGATCTGCGCTCAGCGCGGCTTCGATCTGGTGATCGCGGCCGATCGCCCCGAAATTCATGGAGCCGCCGTGGTTTCGGGAGCTTGGCGCGCATGTGACCGAGGTCGAAACCGACCTCTCCACAACGGACGGCGTCGACCGGTTATGCGCCGCAGCTGATGGGCGCCCGATCGCCGCGCTTCTCGCCAACGCCGGGCACGGATTGGGTCGCGGCTTTCTCGATCAAGACTTCTCGGCAGAGCGGCATGTGCTGGACACGAATGTCACCGGCACGATTTACCTGCTTCACAAGGTCGCCCGGGACATGCGGGCGCGGGGCGCCGGACGCATTCTGGTCACGGGCTCGATCGCCGGCTTCATTCCGGGGTCGTATCAGGCCGTGTACAACGCGACGAAGTCGTTTCTCAACAGCTTCTGCTTCGCGCTGCGCGAGGAACTTGAAGATTCAGGCGTCACCGTCACTTGCCTGATGCCGGGAGTGACCGCGACCGATTTCTTCGAGCGCGCGGATCTGATGGACACGAAGGTCGGACGGTCCGAAAAAGCGTCCGCGCAAGAAGTGGCGATGGATGGTTTCGAGGCGATGATGCGCGGCGACGCAGAGATCATCAGCGGCTGGCGCAACAAATTGCAGGTTGCGTCGGCGAACATCACTCCGGCGCAGATACTCGCGAAGAAACATGCGCAGATCACCGCGCCGGGCACGGCAGGTCAGTAGCCGCTCGATGAGGCCTGCACGCAAAAAAGCCCCGGATTTTCGCCCGGGGCTTTGTTTTGGTCGCGGAGTGCGCAGACTTTAGAAGTCCATGCCGCCCATGCCGCCGCCGCCCGGCATGGCCGGGGGGCCTTCCTTCTTCGGCGCTTCGGTGATCGTCGCCTCGGTGGTGATGATCAGACCGGCGATCGAAGCGGCGTCCTGCAGCGCGGTGCGCACGACCTTGGTCGGGTCGATGATGCCGAGCTTCATCAGATCGCCATACTCGCCCTTCTGCGCGTCGAAGCCGTAGCCGTATTCGGTGGCTTCGAGCAGCTTGCCGACCACCACGGCGCCGTCGCCGCCGGCGTTGTCGACGATCTGGCGCGCCGGCGCCTGGATCGCCTTGCGGACGATGTCGACGCCGGTCTGCTGATCAGGATTGCCGACCTTGACGCCGTCGAGCGCCTTGATGGCGCGCAGCAGCGCCACGCCGCCGCCAGGCGACACGCCTTCCTCGACCGCCGCGCGGGTGGCGTTGAGGGCGTCGTCGACGCGATCCTTCTTCTCTTTCACTTCGACCTCGGTCGCGCCGCCGACGCGGATCACCGCGACGCCGCCAGCGAGCTTCGCGAGACGCTCCTGGAGCTTTTCGCGGTCGTAGTCCGAGGTCGTCTCCTCGATCTGTCCTTTGATCTGGGAGATGCGCGCCTCGATGTCCTTCTTCTCGCCGGCGCCGTCGATGATCGTCGTGTTCTCCTTCTCGATGCGCACGCGCTTGGCGCGGCCGAGCATGGCGAGCGTGACGTTCTCGAGCTTGATGCCGAGGTCCTCGGCGATCAACTCGCCGCCGGTGAGGATGGCGATGTCTTCGAGCATCGCCTTGCGGCGGTCGCCAAAGCCAGGCGCCTTGACGGCGGCGATCTTCAGGCCGCCGCGCAGCTTGTTGACGACGAGGGTCGCGAGCGCCTCGCCTTCGATGTCCTCAGCGACGATGAGCAGCGGCTTGCCGGTCTGCACCACCGCTTCGAGGATCGGCAGCAGCGGCTGCAGCGTCGACAGCTTCTTCTCGTGGATGAGAATGTAGGGTTCGTCGAGCTCGGCGATCATCTTCTCGGCGTTGGTGATGAAGTAGGGCGAGAGATAGCCGCGATCGAACTGCATGCCTTCGACGATGTCGGTCTCGGTCTCGAGGCTCTTCGCCTCCTCGACCGTGATCACGCCTTCATTGCCGACCTTCTGCATCGCCTTGGCGATTTCTTCGCCGATGAAGCTGTCGCCATTCGCCGAAATCGTGCCGACCTGGGCGATCTCGTCGTTCGAGGTGACCTTCTTCGAATGCAGCTTGAGATCGGCGACGATGGCTTCCACGGCGAGATCGACGCCGCGCTTCAGATCCATCGGGTTGAGTCCGGCGGCGACCGCCTTGGAGCCTTCGCGGGCGATCGAAGCGGCGAGAACCGTCGCCGTCGTCGTGCCGTCGCCAGCGATGTCGTTCTGCTTGGAGGCGACTTCGCGGACGAGCTGGGCGCCGAGATTTTCGAACCTGTCGGCAAGTTCGATTTCCTTGGCGACGGTGACGCCGTCCTTGCTGATGCGCGGCGCGCCGAAGGACTTTTCAATGACGACGTTGCGGCCCTTGGGGCCGAGCGTCACCTTGACGGCGTTGTTGAGGATTTCGACGCCGCGCAGAATGCGGTCTCGGGCGTCAGTGGAGAAACGGACGTCTTTTGCAGCCATTTACAATTCTCCTGGGGGTTGGAAGCGAACGGCGGCGTCGAGTCAGTCGACGATGCCGAGGATGTCGCTTTCCTTCATGATGAGCAGGTCGTCGCCGTCGATCTTGACTTCGGTGCCGGACCATTTGCCGAAGAGCACGCGGTCGCCGGACTTGACGTCCAGCGGGTTCAGCTTGCCGTTTTCGTCGCGAGCGCCGGGGCCCACGGAAATGACCTTGCCCTCTTGCGGCTTCTCTTTCGCGGTGTCCGGAATGATGATGCCGCCTTTGGTTTTTTCCTCGCCTTCGAGTCGCTTGACCACGACGCGGTCGTGGAGGGGACGGAACGTCATTGTTAATCTTTCCTTTTCTGACCTGACGGGTTCGGCCCGCCAAAAAGGGATATGCGAAGGCTTGTTGGCACTCGCGTGAGATGAGTGCCAGCAGGCGCCACACAGATATGGGGGAGGCCATTCTCTGTCAAGTTGGGGACAGGCGTAGAATTTCAGTTCTGTCGCCGTTCAGCTACAGCGCGGCCTAAGGGTTGATCTTAGGCATTAGGCGGGTCGGCGCCGCGCCTGGCGGAGCGGCGGCTATGTTTCTGCGCGGACCGCTATAGCGTTGACAGGACTTAATAAAATAGAAATCATAAGCATCCATCTAAATTGTAGCGTCGTCGTCAGCGTCGTGCGTCTTGGCGGCCGGCTCAATCGCCGTCCATCGTCTGCCGAAGCCTGGGGCGCCGCATGCGCAAGACGCTTTCCGCATTTATTTCAGTGACGGCTATTTTAGTGACGGCTCTCCTGGCCGCCGGCGCCGCCAAGGCCGACGATCCGGCGCCGCTCGTCTTGAAAGCGCCGCCGCCACTATTGGCGGCTTCGCCGTGGCGCGTGGAATTTGGGACCCGCTACTGGTTCAGTTCGGGCAACCATAAATACGATTACTACGACGCCCAGGTCCCCGGACTTTTGATTTCACGTCTCACCTTCGGCGATTTGACCGGGCATTCAGCCGAGACCTTCTTTCGCGTCGACCACGAGAGCGGCGTCTTCCTTAAAGGTTTTCTCGGCGGCGGGACTCTTGCGAGCGGCAAGCTAAATGACGAGGATACCGTCGCCGCGACCAAGGGCCCCTATAGCAATACTGTCCATGTCCAGAGCGGCGGCTCACTCAAATATGTCACCGTCGATCTGGGCTATAATGTCGTGGAGACCAGATTGCCGACCGGCCAGCCGGTCAGGATCGGTCCTTTCGTTGGCTATAATAATTTCCATGAGCGGATGAATTCATTCGGCTGTGCGCAAATTCTCGCCGGCACGGAGTTTTGCTCGACCGATCCGCCGAACAGGGTTCCTTACCCGACGAGTCTGGACGGGCTCGATTTCGACGTTGCTTGGAACTCGCTGCGGGTCGGCGTCGGCGGCGAGATCGAACTCGTGCCGGGCCTGCGCGCATCGCTCGAAGCGGCCTGGATACATAGCTGGTTGTGGAACACCGACTATCACAATTTTCGTCCCGAAATCCGAGGCGCGCAACAGTCGGGCAAGGGGGACGGTTTTCAGCTCGAAGGCCTCATCGCCTATGATCTGACGTCGCGTTTCAGCGTGGGCGTCGGCGGCCGCTATTGGCAGTTCAGCGCGCCAGGCAAGGACCATGGCGAGCGCCTCTTCAACAACGTGACCAGGCCGATCTACTCATTTTCGCAGCGCTATGGCTTTTTCTTGCAGGCGGGCTACCGCTTTGGCGGGCCTGACGATCCGACCGGCGCTGGAAATTTCGGGCCGTTCTTCGGCAGGGCGGAAGCCGAGCCGCATGAATGGCGCGGCGTCTATCTCGGCAGCCATGTCGGCTATGGTTTCGGCGCGGCGAAAGACACGACTCTCGCGGCGCGCTCGCCGGAAGCGGCGATCCTCCAGACGGAATTCAAGGCGCCCTTCGCGCAGCGTTCGGACATCGCGGGCTTCGTCGGCGGCGGGCAGATCGGCTATAACTGGCGCTTGCATCCGCTCCTCGTCGCGGGTCTCGAGACCGATTTCGCCTACGCCAATATTGGGGGCTCGTTCGGCGCTTCCGTCGACTTCGGCGACCGTCGGAATTTCGCCACTAGCACCAAGCGGCTGCTCGAGTCGCTCGGGACCGTGCGCGGGCGCTTCGGGATTCTGCCGCGCGACGACGTGATGCTCTACGTCACCGGCGGCTTCGCCTATGGCCAGGTCTCGGCGCTTGGGGCGCTCGGCGACGGCAACAAGTTCTGCGCGCTCGACTTCTATTGCTCGGCCGGCGCATATTCCGGCTTCGCGACGGGCTGGACCGCCGGCGCGGGGCTCGAATACGCCGTCGCCCGCAACTGGAGCCTCAAGGCCGAATGGCTCTACGTCGATCTGGGCCGGCAGAGCTATCAGATCAACGCCTTCGGCGGCTCCGTTCTGGATGGGTTTCCCGCAAATTTCGCCGCCTCGAGCGCCAGTGCGACTCATCTTATCCGCACCGGCCTTAATTACCGGATCGACTGGCGCGAGCCGGCTGGACCGGTGATCGTCGCCCAGTGATCGCCTGATCGGCGCATGAGCGGGGAGCGCTTTCTTTTTCGCATTGATCCGGCTTAATGCTGCGTTGGCGTCATGGAGATCACGCTTGTCTGGCAGACTTTCCCCTCGCGTGCTCGGCCTTGCCGCGGCGCTCGCCGCTCTGGCGTTCGACCAGGCGCATAAATTCTGGATGCTGAATATATTTGACGTCGCCGCCCGGCCGCCGATGAGCCTTGCGCCGTTCCTCGACATCGTATTGTCCTGGAACTACGGCGTCTCCTATTCGCTGTTTCCTGCCCACGAAACCTTAACCCGCCTCGCGCTCTTGACCATGCAGGGCGCGATCATCGCCGGACTGGCGATCTGGATGGTGCGCACGCAGAGCCGCGCGACGGCTGTGGCGCTCGGGCTGATTATCGGCGGCGCGCTCGGCAACGCCGCCGACCGCATCACGCGGGGGGCGGTCGCCGATTTCTTCTACCTGCACACCAGCCTGCCCGTCGGACCTCTGGCTAACTACGTGTTTAATCTCGCCGATGTCTTCATTACGGCGGGCGTCGCGCTGCTGGTCATTGAGGGGTTTTTCCTGCCCCAGGAGCGGCGCGCCGAGACCTGAACGCGCTCTGGTCGAGCGTGGCCCAGCCTTCGCCACTAAATCGCCAATAAGTCGCGTCCATGTAGCCGCATATAACCGGAGCCCGAATGGAGTCCGAAAGATGAAGCTTGCTCAGTCGCAGCGCTGCGCCCTTTGCGCTCTCGCCGGTCTCGCGGCGGTCCAGGCCGCACCAGCTTTAGCCGGCGACGATAAAACCACATGGTCGGCGATGATGGAGATGGTCGGCGCGTCTTCGGACGAGGGCGTCGGCAAAATCGATTATAGCGAACGGCCCAAGCTCGTTTTGCCGCCGAGCGCCGGCGACCTCCCGGCGCCGCGCGAGCGGGGCGCCCGGTCGGGCGAATGGCCAACCGAACTTTCATCGGAGCGCCGCCGTAACGCCGATCGCTACGCGCGCGTTCCCGACGCGCCGCCCGAAGAAAAAAAGAAAGGCCTTCTCGAACGCATCCGCGGTCCGCGTCCAACAGCGGCGCCTGGAACCGACGATGAGCCGGGCTTCCTGCAACGCGTGCTCACGTCGCGCACTCGTAACGCTGCTGCCGAGCCAGACGTGGCGCCGCGCCGGATGCTCGTCGAACCCCCGGATGGGTATCGCCAACCCACGAAGGACTTGAGCAGTTATAACAACGAGAAGTCCGGCAAGAGCTGGTGGAATCCGTTAAGTTGGGGCGCTGGTGGCGGCACCGACGCCGATCCCGTCGCCCAGACCGGCAATCCGAACGCGCCAAGTACAGTCGCCCGTTCAAGCGGCGGCGGCCTGTCGAGCATGATGCCGAGCTTCCTGAGAGGTTCTGACAAGAATTAAATTACGGCCTATATAGGAGAAACCACTCTCCGAGACGCGGCCGCCGCCGCGGGAAAGGCCGTTCATGTCATTTGAGACGAAGGCGTCAGCCGTTTCGCTTGCGCCAGGGGCAGCCGCGCCGGGGCCTGCGCGCGCGAGCATTACGAGCTTCACGCTTGGGAACGGCATGGAGGTCGTCGTCATCCCGGACGCGCGAACGCCCGTCGTCACGCATATGGTCTGGTACAAAAACGGCGCCGCCGACGACCCGCTCGGCCAGTCGGGCATCGCGCATTTTCTTGAACATCTGATGTTCAAGGGCACGGCGGAGCATCCGCAGGGCGAGTTCTCGAATCTTGTCGCGGAACTCGGCGGCCAGGAGAACGCCTTCACCAGCTACGATTACACGGCCTATTTCCAGCGCATCGGCAAGGAGCATCTCGCCACGCTGATGGCGTTCGAGGCCGATCGCATGCGCAATCTGGTTCTGACCGACGAGGTCGTCGATCCGGAACGCGACGTGGTGCTTGAGGAGCGCCGCATGCGCACCGACAGCGATCCGTCGGCGCAGCTCGACGAGGCGGTACAGGCGGCGCTCTTCGCCCATCATCCCTACGGCATCCCGATCATCGGCTGGAATCACGAGATCGAGGGGCTCGGTCGCGCGCATGCGCTCGCCTATTACCAACGCTTCTATACGCCGGAAAACGCCATCCTGATCGTCGCCGGCGACGTCGAGGCCGACGAGGTCGAACGTCTCGCCAAGGACACCTACGGCAAGGTTCCCGCGCAGGCCGCGCCGCCGCGGCGCGCCCGCGCGCAGGAGCCGCCGCACCGCGCCCACCGTCTGGTGACGCTGCGCGATGAGAAAGTCGAGCAGCCGGCGCATGAGCAGGTCTATCTCGTGCCGTCCTACAGCACTGCGAAGCCCGGCGAAGCCGAGGCGCTGGAGACGCTCGCTTATATGCTCGGCGGCGGACCAACGAGCGCGCTCTATGACACGCTGGTCGTCGAAGAGCAGGTCGCGGTCGGCGCCGGCGCATATTACATGGGCTCCGCCGTCGACGACACGCGGCTTTGGGTCTATGCGACGCCCGCGCCGGACGTTTCGCTCCAGGACCTCGACGTCGCGATCGATCGCGTGCTGCGACGTTTCGCTGAGGAGCCGATTGACGCGGAGCATTTGCAGCGCGCCAAGACCCGGCTGATCGCCGACGCCATCTACGCGCAGGATAGCCAGGCCTCGCTTGCCCGCTGGTATGGCGAGGCGCTGGCCACCGGCCTCACCATCGACGACGTCGTCGCCTGGCCCGAGCGCATGGAGAAGGTGACAGCCGAGGACGTGCAAAACGCCGCGCGCAAATGGCTCGACAAGCGCAGGGCCGTCACGGGCTTTCTGCTTCCGGCCTGAGACGGCGATCGCGTCAGGTTGTCGGCATAAAGCCGACGCCTGACTCGACTGCCCAAAACCTACCGCCGACCTCCGTTAGGAACTGAAATGACCGCTCACGCGCCCATCGTCACCATCGCCTCCCGCGCCGAACATGTGCAGCGGATCACGACGCCGGCCGGCCTTGAGGCCTGGCTCGTGGAAAGCCACGCCGTGCCGCTCGTCGCGCTCGAATTCGCGATCCTCGGGGGCGCGTCGCAGGATCCTCGCGAGAAGCCCGGACTGGCGACGCTGCTCGCGGCGACGCTCGATGAAGGCGCCGGCCCTTATGACGCGCGCGGCTTCCATCGCGCCATCGACGATCTCGCGATTCATATTGGCTTTGGCGCCGATCGCGACGCGATCTCTGGCCATTTGCAGACTCTCTCTCGCAATGTCGACAAGGCGTTCGGCCTCTTGAAGCTCGCGCTCAACGATGCGCGGCTCGAAGCCGGCGACGTCGCGCGCGTGCGCAGCCAACTCGCCGCGGAATTGAAGCGCGACGCCAATGACCCCGACTCGATGGCGTCGAAAGCCTTCCGCGAAGCGGCCTTCCCGAACCATCCCTATGGGCGCCCGGTGCGCGGCGATCTTGCGTCGATCGACACGCTCACGCGCGAAGACCTCATCGCCCTGCGCGAACGGCTCATCGCGAGACGCGATCTCAAGATCGGCGTCGTCGGCGCGATCGACGCGACGACGCTCTCGGATCTGCTCGACGCGACGTTCGGCGGGCTGGCGCTGCAAAACGATCTCGCGCCCGTCCCGGAGATTGAAGTCGCCAATGTCGGCATGCGCCAAGTCGTCGATCTTGACGTGCCGCAATCGACGATCCGCTTTGGACGCCCGTCGATCACCAAGCACGATCCCGACTATTACGCCGTCGTCGTCGCCAATCACATTCTGGGCGGCGGCACCTTCACGTCGCGGCTGTTCCGCGAGGTGCGCGAAAAGCGCGGCATGGCCTATTCGGTCTATTCGCATCTCAACGAATATGACCATTGCCCGATGTTGATCGGCGCCGCCGCGACCAAGAACGAGCGCGCCGGCGAAGCGATCGGCGTGATCCAGGAAGAGTTCAGAAACTTCGTCGCCGACGGTCCGACCGAAGACGAATTGGACAAGGCGAAGAAATTTCTCATCGGCTCCTATGCGCTGCGCTTCGACACGTCGACGAAGATCGCGAGCCAGCTCGTCAATCTGCAGCTCGATGGTTTCGAGCCGAGTTTCCTTGACGAGCGCAATGGCCGGATCGCCGCGGTGACGATGGAGGATTGTCAGCGCGGCGCGAAGCGGCTCCTCGGCGACGGCGATCTGCTGGTGACGGTGGTGGGCAAGCCGGCGGGGGTGTAGCGGCCGGCCACGCCGCCGCTGGTCGGCATCTTGCTAAGAGATTGTCATGGATAACCCTCTCCTTATGGCCTGGAGCGGCCCTTTCGGCCTGCCGCCTTTCAACGCGGTCGCGCCCGCGCATTTCCGCGAGGCGTTCGAAACGGCCTTCGCCCAGCACAAGGCGGAGATCGACGGCATCGCCAATGACCCGTCGCCGCCGACCTTCGACAATGTCATCGGCGCGCTGGAGCGGGCGGGGCGGCTTCTC
This sequence comes from Methylocystis rosea SV97, assembly GCF_000372845.1. Lineage (GTDB taxonomy): Bacteria > Pseudomonadota > Alphaproteobacteria > Rhizobiales > Beijerinckiaceae > Methylocystis > Methylocystis rosea. Next base: position 278,864 of record NZ_KB889963.1, on the reverse strand, counting down.
ACCGATGTCGGCGCGGTCTTCTGGAATCTCGCCGCCACAGACACGACGCCCGAATTGCAGGCGATCGAGCGCGATATGGCCGGCGCCTTTTCGCGTCACTCCAGCGACATCTCCATGAATCCCGCGCTGTTTCGCCGGATCGAGGCGCTTTACGAGACGCGCGAGGCGATTGATTTGACGCCGGAGCAGCGCCGCGTTCTCGAACTGACCTATAAGAACTTCGTGCGCGCCGGCGCGAAGCTGAACGACGTCGACAAGGCGCGTCTCAAAGCGATCCTCGAGCGGCTGGCGGGCCTCTCGACGCAGTTTTCGCAGAATGTGCTGGCCGATGAATCATCATGGCTGCTGCTGCTCGACAAAAGCGATCTCGACGGCCTCTCGCCCGACTTTCGCGCCGGCGCTTCGCGCATTGCGGCGGAGCGTGGATCGCCCGGCAAATATGGCGTCACGCTGTCGCGCTCCAGCGCCGAAGTCTTTCTGCAAAGCTCGACGCGGCGCGATCTGCGCGAGACGGTGTTTCGCGCCTGGGCGAGCCGCGGCGAGAATGCGGGCGCGACCGACAACCGCCCGCTCATCCGCGAAATCCTGCAATTGCGCGAAGAGCGCGCGAAGTTGCTCGGCTTCGACAGTTTCGCCGCTTTCAAACTCGACGACTCCATGGCGAAGACGCCGGCCGCCGTGCGCGAACTGATCGATCGCGTCTGGGCGCCGGCGCTGACGCGCGCCGCTGAGGAGCGCGCGCAGATCCAGGCGATGGTCGAAGAAGAGGGCGCGAATTTCAACGTCGCGGCGCATGACAGGCGCTATTACGCCGAGCGCGTGCGCGCGAAGCGCTACGATCTCGATCAGGCCGCGCTGCGTCCCTATTTCCAGCTCGACAACATGATCGCCGCGGCGTTCGACGTCGCGCAAAAACTCTTCGGCCTGCGCTTCGTCGAGCAGAAGGGCTTGTCGCTCTACCATCCGGATGTGCGCGCCTTCGATGTGCTGGACAGCAACGGCAAGCATGTCGCGCTGTTCCTTGCCGATTATTTTGCGCGGCCGTCGAAGCGGGGCGGCGCCTGGATGTCGGACTTCCGCGCGCAGCACAAGCTCGTTGGCGAAACCAGGCCGATCATCGTCAATGTGATGAATTTCACCAAAGGCGCCGACGGCGCGCCAACGCTGCTCAGCCTCGACGACGCTCGCACGCTGTTCCACGAATTCGGCCATGGCTTGCATGGCATGCTGTCGGACGTGACCTATCCTTCGGTCGCGGGCACCAATGTCGCGCGCGATTTCGTCGAGCTGCCCTCGCAGCTATACGAGCACTGGCTGCTGGAGCCGGCGGTGCTGAAGACCTTCGCGCTTCATGCCGAGACGGGCGCGCCCATTCCCGATGATCTCGTCGCGCGCATCACCGCCTCGCGCCATTTCAATCAGGGCTTCGCGACGGTCGAGTTCTGCGCCTCGGCCCATGTCGATCTCGACATTCACGCGCAAAGCGTCGCGCCGGATTTCGACGCCGGCGCCTTCGAGGCGGACAGCCTCGCGCGAATTTCCATGCCGCCGGAAATCGTCATGCGGCACCGCCTGCCGCATTTCTCGCATATCTTCTCCGGCGACGGTTATTCGGCGGGCTATTACAGCTATCTCTGGGCCGAAGTGCTCGACGCCGACGCTTTCGAAGCCTTCAAGGAGACGGGCGACCCCTTCGCGCCCGAGGTCGCGCAGCGCCTGCACGATCACATCTACGCCGCGGGCGGAAGGCAGGACGCGGCGGACGCCTATGTGGCCTTTCGCGGGCGGATGCCGACGGTGGAGCCGCTGCTACGGCAACGGGGATTTGCGGAGCCGGCGGGGTAGCAGACCTCGCGCGTTGCAGTAACGAAGAAACTGGCGAGCGCGGATTCGTTTCGGCGAACACGTTAATCATCGCCGAGGTCTGGCTAGGAGGAATTGGACAAGGCCGATAGTTCCTCATCGGCGCTTCGACGCTTAGACGAAGATCGCGAGCCAGCTGGTCAAATCTGCAATTCGATGGATTCGAGCCGAGCTTCCTCGATGAGCGCAACGGCCGCGTCGCCGCAGTGACGATGGAGGAATGCATGCGCGCCACGCGGCGGCTGTTGGGCGACGGCGATCTGCCGGTGAGGTGTGAGAAGGATTCTGCTCCCACACAGCTGTAAGCATTTCGCACTCTGCAAGAGCTACTTTCGCATAGTGTTCCGTCCATCGTTCTCGACAACGACTGCGCTCCCACTCCCGACGCCAAACGAAAACAGCGATTCTTTTGGCTTCGGGCGCGCGGCATGTACTGTCTTCAGAACTTCTTCAACGTCGACTCGCGCGCGTTCGGCAAAGTCTTTGGTTCGAATGAGGCGTTCCCAGTTCGCTAAAGGCCTTTGGCCTAGCCGAGCGTCTGCATGCTTGGCATCACATAGGAAAGGCTGAGGTTCGATCTGCTCAGTTTTGCCGTGAGCCATTAGGTTCCTGAAATCTTGCAGTTGGGTAAGTGTTTGCACGGGCCGTTTGCCGGCCTCTCCATGAAAGTCCACCTTTAGAAGTTCGCAAATGAGGTTGAACTTCTTTGGCGGCGGCAAAGGCTCAACACTTTCCCAACAAGCTATCAAGCTCTTGCCAACGTGATTGAGATAAGCCTCGAACGCAAAAGCAGTTAAAACGATGCTGGAAAGAAATTGCCAGGAGGAGCCTTTCTCGTTCTCAATACCTCTCTCCAAGACGCACTTCGATGCGTGCCAAAGCTCCGCATACATGTGGACGGTCTTTTTTTGCGTTATCCGGACTTGAGCTGGTTTTTTCGTCACCGCCAAGAAGCCTGTGCAATGATTTCTCTAAGACGCCGGTGTGTAGCGAAGCCTTCGGTGAGCCAGGGTTCTCATACCAATTCCAACCGCAATTGACGGCCAAGCACTTTGGCCGCTCGTATAAGCGTTTCGAGCGTCGCTGCTATTCTTTGGGTCGAGCAAGCGGTCAATTTGCGCGCGGCTGGTCTCAATCATCTCGGCCATGCGCTCCTTGGTGATGCCCTTCTTCTTCATTTCGGCGGCGAGCTGTTGCGCAAGCACTTCCTTGATGGCGGCGGCCGTGACTTCCTCGCGGATGTCCTGCTCGTCGAGCCAGCTTTCGAAGGTCGAGCCAACATGCGGGTTAGTTTGCTTCGTCATGACAATAACTCGCCATTCAACGGCGCAGCGTTTCACGGAATCAAAATAGCAATAACGCGCTTTCGCGCAAAGACGCTCTCAAAAATCTGTGGCAGTACGATCACTGCAGCGCCGGCGACCGACAGGGATCGCATGGCGTGGATGCTCGCGACGCGCGCGGGCATGACGCGGCGTGGCGCCTTACTTCTGCTGCGGCAGCAGCGCCAGCAGATCCGCCATTTTCGGCGCGGCGCTCGGATTCATCATGCCCACCACATGATAGCCGGCGTCGACATGCAGCACTTCGCCCGAAACGCCGCGCGCCATCGGCGACAGCAGATAGACCGCCGTCTCGCCCACTTCCTCGATCGTCACGACCCGGCGCAGCGGCGAATTATATTCGTTCCAGCGCAGGATATAGCGGAAGTCGCCGATGCCCGAGGCCGCCATGGTCTTGATCGGCCCGGCCGAAATCGCGTTGACGCGGATGTTTTTGACGCCGAGATCGGCGGCGAGATAGCGCACCGACGCCTCCAGCGCCGCCTTCGCCACGCCCATCACATTATAATGCGGCATCCATTTTTCGGCGCCGTAATAGGTGAGCGTTAAGAGCGAGCCGCCATCCGTCATCAGCTTCTCGGCGCGCTGCGCGATCGCGGTGAAGGAGTAGCAGGAGATGTTCAGCGACATCTGGAAGTTTTCCAGCGTCGTCTCGACATAGCGCCCGTCGAGCTGGTCCTTGTCGGAATAGGCGAGGCAATGCACGACGAAATCGAGCCGGCCCCAGAGCTTTTCGATCTCGGCGAAGACCGCGTCCATCGTCTCCGGCTCGGCGACGTCGCAGCGCCCGATGACGGTCGCGCCGATGTCCGCCGCCAGCGGCCGCACGCGCTTTTCCAGCGCTTCGATCTGATAGGTGAGCGCCAGATCGGCGCCGGCGTCGGCGCAGGCCTTGGCGATTCCCCAGGCGATCGAGCGATTATTGGCGACGCCCAGGATGAGCCCCTTCTTGCCCTTGAGCAATCCGGCGAAAAGGGCGGCAGGCGCAGCTTGCTGTGTCATGCGTGTCTATATCCTGGGCAAAGAAGGGCTCGGCGGCTCGCGCCGTTTAGCGTGGTTTGGGCGCAAAGGAAACCCTCGCGCCACAGGCGGCGGCGGATGTGAAATCGCACGCGCCAGAACGGCCAAGCATAGCCAATTGCGCGGCGATGCCCTATCATTCGAAAGGAAACGTCATTGGCTTCGCAGACTGGCGAGAAGACCGAGCGGAGCGGGCCGCATGGGCAGAAGAGCCGATATCATAGCGGATCTGGGCGGAGCGACTCCGGCCCTGAGACGCTATGCGCGCGCCCTCTGCGCCGGCGCAGGCCCGGCCATCGCCGACGATCTCGTGCAAAGCGCGCTGCAGTCGGTCGGCGCGCGGATCCGGTCGCGTGAGCTGCGCCCCGCCGATCTCGCCGAAGCGCGAATCGAAGCCTATGCGGCGCTCGTCGCGCTGGCTCAGAAAAAGCTCGCCAATGCGCCAGGTCCAGCGTCGCGCCACCCGCCGGTCGTGCACGGGCTTGCAAGTCTTTGCTTCGACGAGCGCGCCATGCTGCTGCTCGTTTCGCTCGAGGGCTTCGGCTATGACGCCTCCGCGCGCATCGTCGGCGCGAGCCGGGAAACGGCGCTGGCGCGTCTGATGCGCGCCCGCGCGACGCTCGGCGCCGAGGGTTTGCGGCCCGTCGCGTCGTCGGAGGGCGCCCGCCGCGCCGCTTCGCATCTGCGGGTCGTGAAGTAGCGCCGATGACGCCCTCGGCCCTGATCGAAGAAGCCGATCTGCACGCCCTCGTCGACGGCGAACTCGACCCCGAGCGGCGGCGCAAGGTCGAAGACCATCTCCTGCAGCATCCCGAGGACGCCGCGCTCGTTGAAGGCTGGCGGCGACAGAACGCGGCGCTGCGCGCCGCTTTTGAGCCGGTGGCGCTTGAGACGCCGCCGCTGTCGCTGCGGGAGGCGGCGGCGCGCCCGCCGGCCCCGCCCGCCGGTCAGGGGCCGATCGAAACCGGCGCCATCCATTGGGGGCGACCGGGCGCGGCGCCGCGTCCGACGCGCAAGCTCGACGAAATCCGCGCCAGCCGGCGGCGGCAGGCGCTCGCGTCGACCCTGCTGACGCTCATCGCCGGCGCGGCCGTCGCCGCGGCGGCGTTGCTGTTTCTGGCAAGCCGTCCCCCGGCGCAGAGCCCGACGACGCGCGCCATCGCCGCCACGAGCTATGCCGCACGGGCCGGCTTGACCTACGCGACTTACATCCTTGACCCGCGACCCGTGGAGGTCGAGGCCAGCCGGCGCGGCGAACTTCTCGCGTGGCTTCAGGAGCGCGTCGGGTTTTCACGCGCGCCGGATTTGAGCGGCGTTGGATTGCGGCTGCTTGGCGGACGCGTCGCGCCCGGCGTCGCGGCGCCGGCGGCGTTTCTCGTCTATGAGCGCGACGATGGTGGGCGGGTCGGTCTTTATTTCGAGCGGGCGGAGGCCCTCGCCGCGCCGGCGGGCCAGCGCGGTCAGGGCGTTTCGGTCATCGAATGGCGGGCTGGCGGCTTCGCCTTCGTGCTCGTTGGCGCCTTGGCGCCCGAAGCGATGCAGGCCGCTGCGGAAGCGGCCGCCGCCGCAGTCGCGACGACGCCAGCCGAGGCTAAATAATCGAGATTTTCAAGCCATTTTGGCGCGCGGATCATAGGGCTGCGCGTCGCGCCATTCCCGCATCCGCGCGTCGAGATCGCTCGACGCCGTTTCCGGCAGCATGATCCTCAGCGAGACATAGAGGTCGCCGGCTATTTTGCCGTCGCTCGCGGGAAGGCCTTTGCCGCGCAGCCGCAGCACGCGCCCACTGTTGGAGTGCGGAGGGATGCTTAGCTCCACCTTGCCGTCCAGCGTCGGGGTCTCGACACGTCCGCCGAGCGCGGCTTCATAAACCGTGACCGGCAGCTCCAGCCGCAAATCGCGGCCATCCAGCTTGAAGTGCGGATGGGGCGCGACCTTCACGGTGATCAGCGCGTCGCCGGGTTCGCCCCCCATGGAGCCGGGCTGGCCCTGGCCGCGCAGACGGATCTGCTTGCCGTCTTCGATTCCCGCCGGAATTTTGACTTCCAGCGTGCGGCCGCTGGGCAGGATGACGCGGGCCGAGCCGCCGTGAGCGACCGTTTCGAGCGGCACGGTGGCGGTGGCGACGACATCGTCGCCTCGGGTCGGCTGCGGGCCGGCGCGACGGCGTCCGCCGGCGCCGAAGAGATCCGCGAAGAGGTCGGAAGGGTCGAAGCCCGCGCGCCCGCCGCCGCCGGGCGCCTCATTGCCGAAGTGAAACTCGAAATGCTGATCGCCGCCGGGCGCGCCGCCGCCAGGCGCGCCGCCCGTTCGCCAGCCGCGGGTGAAACCGCCGGGGCCGGCGCCGGCGCCAGCGCCCGCGCCGAAGCCCTCGAAGCCGGTGAAGCGGGGTTTCCCGTCCGGACCGATCTCGCCTTTGTCGAACTGCGCCTTCTTCTTCTCGTCGCCGACGATTTCATAGGCGGAGTTGATTTCCGTGAATCGCTCCTTGGCTTTCGTGTCGTCCTTGTTGCGGTCAGGGTGGAATTTCTTGGCGAGCTGGCGATAGGCCTTCTTGATTTCGGCGTGACTCGCCGATTTGGGCACGCCGAGAACGTCGTAAGGATCGCGCATAATTTTCCCATCAGCCCATGTGAGCGCCCGCCCTTGGCGGCGCGGGCGCGTATGTCCGCCCTATTATTTGGGAGAAGCGCGTTCGCAACGCAAGCGGCGCAGGTCGCGCCGCGCTGAAGGCTAACGCGACTTCGAAGCGAAAAAGGCGGCGAAGCGCCCGCGCGCTTCTGGCGACGTCAGCGCCTTGGCGAAAAGCGCGGCTTCCGCGTCGATGCGCGCCAGTATGTTCTTCGGCTCGCCGCGCATCAGCCGCCGCGCCGCGAGAAGCGCCTCACGGGGTTTCGCCGCCAGGCGGCGCGCGGCCTCCGTCGCAAGGTCGAGGACGTCTTCCGGGGAGGCGAGAGCGTTAACGAGACCGAGACGGAAGGCTTCCGCGCCGTCGAAACTCTCGCCGAGCAACAGATATTGGGACGCCTTGGCCATCCCGAACCGCAGCGGGACCAGCAGGCTGGCGCCACCCTCCGGCGGCAGCGCCAGATCGATGAACGGCATTTTGAAACGCGCCTCTGGGCTGGCGTAGACGAGGTCGCAGTGGAAGAGCAGGGTGGTCCCCACGCCGACGGCGTCCCCGGTCACGGCGGCGACGAGCGGCTTCTCGAAGGCCGCCGCCGCGCGAACGAAGGTCAGAGCCGGAAATGTTTCTGCGCCAGGCTCAATATCTCGGCCAGGAGCAAAATCGCGAAAGTCGGCGAGATCATTGCCCGCAGTGAAATTGCCGCCCGCGCCGGCGAAGACGACGGCATGCACCGTCTCGTCTCGGGCCGCTCCATCAAGAGCGGCGATCAATGCGCGATACATGTCGCGGTTCAGCGCGTTCTTTTTTTCGGGGCGGTTCAGCAGCAGGCGCAGCACCCCGGCATCCCTCGAAACGATGATCTTTTCCGACATAAAGGTCTCCGGATCAGCTCGCTGCGGCGAGCGTCGCCAAAGTTTTGAAGGAATTCCCTGAGATAGGTTAAATGCGGCGCCAGGGCCGGAGATCATCGGCGACTTGCAGCAGCGCCGCAAGCGCGTAGATTTCAACGCTTGAGATTGTCGACGGCTGGGGCGCCGTTTTTCCGACCCCATAGCAGCAGAGGCATGCGCGTCATGAATTTCGGCGAGGTGGCCAATCGGCTATTTGGCGGTTCGCCCGGACGCGGGCAGAGCTTCCTCTACGCCACGGAACAACGCCTGGTCCAAAGCATGGCGCGGGCAGCGCCGCGCTGGATCGCGCCTGCGCATCTGTCGATGATCGGCGCGGGCGGCGCGGCGCTCGCGGCGGCGGCGCTGGTCGGCTGCCGCTCATGGCCCGAGTTGGTCTGGCTCGTGCCGCCGGCGATGTTCATCAACTGGTTCGGCCTGACGACGGATCTTCCGCTTGCGCGGCTGCGCGGCTGCGAACTGCCGGGCGCCGGCATGTCGCATCACGTATCTGAACTCTTCTCGCACATACTGCTCATCATCGCCTACGGATTTTCGCCGTTTCTGACGCTGCGCGCTGCTGCGGCGGTGCTCGTCTGCTACCTGCTATTCTCCTCCTATGGCTACATTCGCGCCGCGACGCGCCACGTTCAGCAGATGGCGTACATTGGTCTGGGCGTAACGGAGTTTCGCATACTTCTGGCCTTCTGGCCTTTCGCCGCGATCGCGCTCGGCGTTCCCGCAAGTCAGCACGATCCCCTGCCGGCGATCGACGTCGCGGTGATCGGGCTGGCGCTGGTGGCGGTCCTCGGGCTGTTCGGCAAGCTGTTCAAGGACGGACGCCGGATCGCGGCCGCCTCCGCATCCGCGGCGCAAAGCAGCGACGAGTAATCGCTGGAACTTTCGTGAAGCGGGCGCATTTACCTTCATGCGCGCCGCTTTCGTGACGATGACAGTCATTGGAGTTCTGCTGGGAGCCGTTGGGGCAACCGCCAGCGCACGCTCCGCCTCCCCTTCTCCTTCAGCGCTTGAAGCGAGAGACGCGCCCGCGGCCTATACGAGCTGGCGTCTGAAAGTCGAAGCGGCGCGGCAACGCTATGAAGCCTTCGCCGCGCGTGCGGAATCCGAGCTGCGCGTGGGGCGGCCAACACGCGCTGGCGCGCCGACCTCGTTGGAGCCGCTCTTGGCGGCGCTTGACGATCCCACCCTTCGTTATAACGATCTGATCGTGACGCGAGGCGGCATTTTCGTATTTCATGGCGCCGAAGGCCAGCGCCACAGCCCGACCGATTTCGAGCGTCTCCCGGATGCCCGCGTGCGCGCGCTCTCGCTGAGAACCTTCGACAAAACTGATTGAAAAGTGGCGATTCGGGCGGTCCGGTTAACCATCCAAACGTTTTGGTAAAATTTTTACGATCCTTCACAAAACTGGTGGTATTTCCGCCATATAGCCGGCATATTGCGTTGGCCCGCACAAGCTCCCGGCGTCTCTGGGAGGGCTCTTCCTCTGTGTTCAATAATTCGCGCCGGCGGGCGCATATATTGGAGCGACTTTGACGATTGCCATTCCCCCGCTGCGGCTTTGCCTTGCGCTCGCTCTCGGATTGCAGCTGGCGGGGTGCTCGATTTTTCCGGCGGCAGGTCCATCCCGCAAGGACATTGTAGAGAGTATGGCGCCGACGTTGGCGACGCCGGAGCCGAGCTTCGCGCTTGTCGAGATCGACGGAAATTCGCTGGGCGTGCTCGCCCGCCGTGCGCCGCCGACATTGCGGGGCTACTTTGGCGATTACCGGCCTGCCGCCGCCCAAGCGATCGGAATTGGCGACTCGGTTCAAATCACTGTTTGGGAGGCCGCTTCCGGCGGATTGTTCTCGGCGCCCGTCGCCGATCGGATGAGCCCTGGATCTCGATCCGCCGCGATTCCGGACCAGATGGTCGGGCGCGACGGTTCGGTCACCGTGCCCTATGCCGGTCGCATCCAGGTCGCCGGCCGAAATCAGCAGGAAGTCGAGTCGGCCATCATTGAGCGGCTTCGCGGCAAGGCGATTGAACCGCAGGTCGTGGTCAATGTGACTCGCAACATCACCAACGCCGTCACGGTCACCGGCGAAGTCTCCAATGGTTCGCGCGTTCCGCTGACGCTCGGCGGCGATCGCATCATGGACGTCATCGCCGCGGCCGGCGGCTATCGCTCGCCAGTCCACGAAACCTTCGTGACCTTGACGCGCGGCAACCGCACGGCGCGGGCGCCCATTCAGGCGCTGCTCGTCAATCCTCGCGAAGACATCTATTTGCGGGCGGGCGACATTTTGACCGTCGAGCGCACGCCGCAGACGTTTACCGTCATGGGGGCGACCGGGGCCAACGCGGTCGTTCCATTCGATGCACGCGGAATCACGCTCGAAGAGGCGATCGGCAGGTCCGGCGGCCTGACCGATTCACGCGCCGACCCCGATGGGGTTTTCATTCTGCGCTACGAGCCGGCAAGTCTCGCGCGCGAATATCCGCAGGTCTCGCCGCGTCTGCTTGCGCTTGGGCTGGTGCCGGTCGCCTATCACCTCAATCTTCGCGAACCGGCGGCGTTGTTTGCGGCGCGCCGCTTCCCCATTCGCGACAAAGACATTCTTTACGTCAGCAACGCCCCGTTCTCCGACATCAGCAAGCTTATGCAGCTCGTCGGTACGGTTGGGCAGCCGGCAATTCAGGGCGTCGCCGTCAGTCGATATTTGTACTGAGGGGCATAAAGCTTGCTTCGCATTCGAGACCGAAAGTGCGGGTGCATTCCAGCTTTTGAATTTGGGTTAATGCCGGTTAAGTTCGCAATATGTCATCGTTTTGCCTGTTTCGTCCGTAATAAAGCTGGGATATGATCGGTTGTTCGCTTGAGCGTCATCGGAAATTGCGCAGACGCTGACTTGTTGAACGCTTTTGAGGGGTTCTCGTGGCCAATCAGCGCATCAACCAAAGTTTTCTCGCGCTCAAGGAGCGCGCTGTGCTGTTGGCCCTGGTGCGGCGTTTGCCGGACTGGGCGACCCCGGATCATCTAACAGCGATCGGGTTGTTCGGCGCGGGCCTGACACTGCTCGGCTTCATCGGCTGTCACTGGTCCAATGGATTTCTCGTTCTGGTCGTTGGAGGCCTGTTTCTCAACTGGTTTGGCGATTCTCTCGATGGCACGCTTGCGCGGCATCGTTCGATCGAACGGCCGCATTATGGCTATTTCATCGACCATTCGTCCGATCTCATCGCTCAGACTCTGATCGTTGTCGGTCTCGGCGTGTCGCCTTATTTCACGCTCGGCTCATCGCTGCTGGTGCTCTCGCTCTATCTTCTGATGAGTTCCTACACCTATCTGAGGGTCGTCACGGAGCAGGTGCACCGGTTGTCTTACGGCGGCATGGGCGCGACGGAGTTTCGAATTCTCGTCGCGTCCTGGGCGCTTTTTGCAGCTTGGCTCGGTTCCAGCACGACGACGGCGCAGGCTTATGGCTTCGTGGTGCTGGATCTCGTGATCGGCGGCCTGTCCGGGTTGACCTTCCTTGGCTTCGTCGTCGTCATACAGAAGGATCTTGCGCGGATGCAGCGCGAGGAGCGCGAGATTATGGGATCGCTCCCGCCGGCGTTGGCGGCGCACGAGCCATCCATATTGGAATTGGATGATCAAAGTCTGATTGAGCCTGCCGCGAACTGACGGCCGCTGACGAGCGCATGGCCCGATCTAGACCTCACGAGGCCGCCGCCCATTTTCCGTGAAGCGGCATTCTCTGTCGATTTCATCAGCAAAGAGAGGCGAAGGAGTCTGGGCTCTTTAAGGGCGCTGGCGCTGGGGCAGGGAAGGAGCATGGTTTCTCGCGGAACGGTACTTGTCACGGGCGCAAGCGGTTTCATCGGCGGCGCTGTCGCGAGAGGTTTGCTGGCGGAAGGATTCTGCGTACGCGCGCTTCTGCGCGGATCGAGTTCGCGCGGCAACGTGCCGCCGGATTGCGAGATCGTCGAAGGCGACGTCACTGATCGCGAGAGCGTCCGGCGGGCCATGACCGGCGTCTCGACTCTCTTTCACCTTGCAGCGAACTATCGCCTTTGGGCTCCCGATCCAGAACCGGTGATGCGCGTCAATGTGAGCGGGACGGAGATCGTCATGCGCGAGGCGCTGCGAGCCGGCGTACAGCGCGTCGTGCATACGAGCAGCGTCGCGACGCTTGATCCCGATTCAGCGCCCTGCACAGAATTCAACCGGTTGATTCCAGAACGGGCGATCGGCGCGTACAAGCTGAGCAAAGTTCTTTCTGAGCGGTTGGTCGAAGGCATGATCCGAGATGAAGGACTGCCTGCCGTCATCGTGTGCCCCTCTGCGCCGCTCGGCTCCGGCGACGTGCGGCCGACGCCAACCGGCAGGATCGTCTGCGAGGCGATGCGCGGCGGCATGCCGGCCTACGTCGATACCGGACTCAACATCGTTCATGTGGAGGATGTCGCCGCGGGCCACATTGCCGCGATGAAAGTCGGCGGGATCGGCGAGCGCTATATTCTCGGAGGCGAGAATCTGACCTTGCGCGACCTGCTTGTTGAAATATCGCGGATCACCGGGCGGCCGCCGCCTTGGGCGAAATTGCCGCGCTGGCCGCTCATGCCGCTCGCCTACGCCAATGAAATCGTCGCGCGCTTTGCCGGCTCGGAGCCGTTTCTCAATCGGGAGAGCTTGCGGCTTTCGGGGAAGCGCATGTTCTTCGACGATTCTAAGGCGCGCCGCACGCTCGGCTACAAAACGCGGCCGCCAGCCGATGCAGTCGCCGATGCGGTGCGTTGGTTCGCTGGCCGCGGCGCCTAGAGCCGGAGTGGGTTCGATGCGGTTCTCCGGGATGAGCATGTGCAGCGCCGCGCTTGCGACGGCGGCTGCTTTCCTGACGTATGCGCAGCCGCTCGCCGCGCAAGCGATTCGAGGCTTCACCTATTGCGCGCCGCCGGCACGCCCCAGCTGCATCGAGACATCCGCCGCCGCACTCGCGATGGCCGCTTGTGATGAGGAAATGCAGCTCTTTACGAAAATGGTTTTTCGCTATCGGGAGTGTCTCGAAAGAGAAACGGAACGCGCTGTTCGAGAAGCCAATGAGGCGATCGAGATTTGGCGATGTCGTTTGGACGAGACGAAGTGTCGCAACTGACGTCGACGTCGACTGACGCGGCGCGCAGCACCGTCATCTATGACGTCACGAGAATCGTGACACGCGCGCTGAATGCGGCGCCAAATGGCATCGATCGCGTGGATTTCGCTCTCGCAAGACATTTTCTTGCGCGCAGCGCAGGCGAGCGTGGTGCGCTCATTTGTACGGCGATCGGCCCGCGCCTCGCCGATCCCGACAGCGCGCTGGAGACGATCGATGGCGTCGAAAGTCTCTGGCGCGAAGATGGCGACGCCGGGGAAGATGAGGTCTATCGCGCCGTCGTCGCGGCGCTGCTATCCAACGGCTCCGCTCGGGCCTCGATGACTCGCGTCAGAAGATCGCCGAATCTCTCTTTCCTTGAGCGAAACTGGCAGGCGATGCGGCGCTGGGCGCCCTATCTTGGAAGGCCAACGGGCGAAGCGCCGCGTGGCGCGATCTATTTCAACGTCACGCAATTTCTGATTGATCGAAGCTGGTATCTGCGCTGGCTGACGGCGCGGCCTGATGTGAAGCCTGTTTTCTTCGTCCATGACCTCCTTCCAATCGAGGCGCCGGAGTTCTTTCGCGCGAGAGAAGCGATGCTGCATCCCAGACGCATGAGCAATGTCTGCCGCTATGGCGCAGGCGTTGTCGTCGGATCGCAAGCCGTCGCCGGGCGCCTTCGTCAATTCGCCGCCGAATGCGGAAGGCCGGAACTGCCGATCTGCGTCGCCCGCCTGCCCGTATCGCCGGTCTTCTCGTCGCGCGCCGAGCCGCCAGCGGCGCTTGACGGCGTCAACTATTTCGTTGTTTGCGGCACGATCGAACCGCGCAAGAATCTTTTGACGCTGCTGAACGTATGGCGCGCGTTGGCGCGAGATAAGGCTCCGCCGAAGCTCGTCATTGTCGGCAAGCGCGGCTGGCTCAGCGCCGCCGTGATCGAAATGCTGGAACGAAGCGCCGCATTGCGTCCTCACGTCATTGAGGCAGGCGGACTTTCCACGCCGGGACTGCGCTGCCTGCTTGCCGGCGCGCGTGCGCTGCTCATGCCCTCTTTCGCAGAAGGCTTTGGTCTGCCCGTCGCAGAAGCGCTTGCGGCGGGAACGCCCGTCATCGCCTCTGACATCGAGGTCTTCCGCGAAGTCGGCGGCGACGCGATCGATTATGTCGATCCGCTCGACGGACTTGGATGGCTGCAAGCCGTTCGCGATTATTCGACGCCGCAGTCGCCGCGTCGTCGCGCGGCGCTCGCGCGCATCAGCAGAGGAGGCACCGCCGATCCCAATGTTTTTTTTGCAAAGATTGATGAGTTCATCGCGCAATTATAAGCCGCTTTGACGCCAACCAGAATTGACCCGCCGGCGCGGCGCGCGCATTGTTTCATTACTCCAAATGAGTCGCCCAGCGCGAGAACGACTCGGGAAGTAAGAGGTTTAATTTGAATCTCTGCGAACAGACACAAGGGACTCCGCGCAAGTCGCCAAGTGAAGACGACCTGGTCGCGCTCGCGCAATTTCGCTCCGACTTACGAAGGTTTTTGGCCTTCAGCGAACAAGTCGCCGCCGACCATGGCGTGACCGTGCAATGGTATCAGGCGCTTCTGGTGGTGCGTACCTTTCGGGGCGCAAAACACATCAGCGTCGGCGAACTCGCCGAGCAGCTGATGATCCGCGATCACAGCGCGGCGGAGCTGGTGTCGCGCCTGGCGCAGGCCAAGCTTGTCAAGCGAAAGACCGATCCGACCGACCGTCGTAGATCGCTGGTCGTCATCACGCGGGCGGGCGACCGGCGGCTGTCGGAGCTCGCCGCCGTGCATTTGAAAAAGCTTCGGGATACGCGAGGCGCTCTTTTGAACTTTTTTCGCACGGCCACGGGGGCTCAATAGCCCGTCATTTCGAGATAGCCCTCGCCGCTGTGCGAACCCGTAAAGCGGATCGGACCTTCCCAATAAGCGAAATCGGTTCCCATCCAGCTTCTTGGATTGAGCGGCCGCGTCTCAATGTCAACGTCGCGGTTTTTAATCTTCACGCGCCAGCGGATCGGCACGTCGCGATCGGCGATACGCGTCGTCTCCAAAGGCTCGAGGACGATGTCTTCGCGCGCGAGTATGGATGTTGCGCCATCGGCGTCGATCCAATTCCCAAAGAGAAACGGCGCCGCCTCGACGCTGCGCATGCGATACAGCATCAGTCTGGCGCCGCCCTCAAGATGCAGCGAAAACCAGTCCCAGCCTTTTAGATCAGCGCTGAGCGGCTGACTCGACCATTCGCGATCCATCCAGGCGCGTCCGGAGACCTGGATTTTGCGTCCGCTCATCGACAATGAGCCTTCCGCCCGAAAGAACGGCTGGCTGTAATAATAGGAGGCCTGTCCAGCCTCGGACTTGCGGCTGTAGCCGCCTTCGCCTTGCAATACGACCGGCCCCGTCGCTGTAAGGTCGAGCGCATAGGCGAAACTCTTGTCGCTCGCGGCAACGCGCAGCCGCTCGATTCCGGCGTCCACGGAATCGTCGCGCGTTTCCAAAAGCCAGTCGTCGATGAAAGCGCGAAAGGGCGTCGCCTCGACGCCCGCCTGGCCAATTCCGCCGCGCGCGAATTTTTGCGCGAAGAGATGTTCATTCACGCTTGTCGCCGCCGCATGGCCCATCCAAATATTGCGATCGTCCCAGCCGGCCCGCGCCGCGTTCGGCTGCAGTGCAAAGCGAAAGAGCGTCCATTGCACGCCATAGGCGGCGCCGTCATCGCCTTTTAGATTCGCGGTGACGTACCACCATTCGGTACGAAAATCGGGATGCGCGCCGTGGTCTCTTGGAAAAGCGAGCTGCGTTCCGGCTCGTGGAATCGCGAAGCCGGGCGCCGTCGCGCCAAGCCCGCCGAAGCCTTGCGCCAACGCGCCGCTCGACGACAGCGCGAGAAGAAGCGCCGATCGCCTCGAAATTGCCGAGCTCCGTTCCTGGGAACTGTTCGGGGATCTAGCGTTCATTCGAGAAGACCCTGAGCAGTTCGGTCGGCGAGACGCGTGCGAGCCGAACGACGGGGATGAGCGCCGCAAAGAACGCGGCGCCGAGCGCGATGCAGGAAACCACGAGCCATTGCGCCGGAAACATATGGAATGGCAGCCGCCATCCGAAGGCGGCGACATTGACGATCGCGACAAGGCACCATGTCATGAACAGCCCGAGCGGGATCGCGAAAGCCGCGGCGCCGGCGGCGAAAGCCATGACCCGCGCCATTTCCAGCGCCGCAAGCTTGCGCCGCGTCGCGCCCAGGGCCCAGACTGGCGCGATGCGGGCGCGCCGCATGTCGCTGAGCGTCAGCAGGCTGGCGAAAAGCGCGACGCCGGACACGATCAGCGTGAGCGTGTTCAACGCCGTCGTGACGGCGAATGTGCGCTCGAAGATGTCCGTCGACAGCGTTTTGACTTCCGCTTGATCGATGATGCGCGCGATTTTTCCGCCAAAGCGCTGCCGAATGTTTTCGATGACGCGCTTTGTGGCGGCGGGATCGACACGCAGGCTGTATTGCACGCCGGAGGCGTCGTCGAAATAGCGCTTCAGCTTTTCGTGATCGATGCGCAGCTGGCCTTTCGGATTGCCGTAATCAGGAAAGACGCCGACGATGCGCGCGGACCAATCTCGCCCCGACGTCGAAATGTCGAGCGTCTCGCCGATGGCGAGACTGAGGCGGCGCGCCAACTGCTCGCTGACGAGAACGGCGTCCTGCGCGTGCAGCGCCGTCCACACACCCGTCGGGGCGTCGATCAAGGGAAAATGCGCCGTATAGGTTTCGTGAGGCGTCATGCCGACGACGTCGACGGGCCATCCGCCGATGCGCGTCTTCGCGCGCCAGACAGGAAGGATCGCGGCGATGTCGGGCTGGGTGCGCGCCCACGCCTCGATGTCGCGCGCATCGGCGGGCGTCGCCGCTTCGAAATAGATCTCGGCGACGAGCCGCGCGTCGAGCCAGCGATCGAACGTCTGGCGAAAGCCCTCGACCATGCTGCCGACGCCGATATTGGTCGCGAGCGCAATCAGCAGCGCCATCAGCGCAAGCGAAAGGCCGGAAATTTCCTGGCGTCCGTCGGCGAAGAACCAGCGGGCGAGCGGGCGGCGCGCGAAACGCTCGCCGAGCGCCAGGACTCCGGCGAGCCCGACCGGCAGAATGAGAGCGGCGGCAAGAAGCGCCAAGCCGATGATCGCGAAGCCTGACGCAAGTCCTTGGCCAAAGCCGTATGCGCCGGCCGCCGCGACAAGAGCAAGCGCCGCGAGCGTCGCCTGCCGTCCCAAATAGCGGTGATGCGCGCCGCGCCAGGCCATGGGACGCGCGAACGACAGCGCCGGCAGCCGCAATGCTTTCGTCAGGCCGCTCGCCGCCGCGAGGGCCGCCCCGGCGCCCGCCATCGCGAGGCCGGAGAGCCACCAGCGCGCATCTAGCGCAAGACGATCGGAGATTTGCGCGCCGTAGAGGCTCTCGAGACTTTTTGCGACATCCGGCAGAAGCGCCTGCGCGATGGCGTGACCGCCGAGGACGCCCGCGCCTCCCGCGATGAGCGTCAGGGCGCCGATTTCGAGTGCCATCGCCGCGATGAGATGAGGGGGACCAACTCCGAGCGCGCGTAAAGTGCGCAAGGTCGGCAGTCGCTGTTCGAACGCGAGGCCGTAAGCGGCGTGCACGATGAACAGACCGACGAGGAACGCAAGAAAGCCGAAGGCGGTGAGATTGAGGTGAAAACTGTCGGTCAGGCGGGCGAGATCGCTATCATCATCCGGCGCGACGAGTCGCAAAGCATCGCCGGCGATTGGCTTAAGCCGCGCCTCGTCGAATGTCTCCTCATCGAGGATAACGAGTCGCGAGAGCTTTCCGGGTCGATCGAGCAGGCGTTGCGCGACGCCGATGTCGACGATGATTGCGCCGGGCGGCGCTTCGGCGAGCGCCGCAAGCGGCGGGAGCAGCTGACCACGCTCGGTTTGCGGCTGGGCGCCCTCCGAAAGATCAAGCCGGCGCAAGGTCTGCGGGGCGGCAAAGCCGCGGCCTGGACCGGAAAAGAAATCTTCGATCACATCCGTTCGCGTCCGTCTGTCGGCAATCGGCGAACGGCGCGGCAGCGACAGCGGTTCGACGCCGATGATCCGAATATTCTTTTCGCCAATTCGGATTGCGCCTTCCAGCACCGGCGAGACTTCGACGCCGGCGCGACGCAGTCTCACGAAGAGCTCCTGGTCAAACAGGCCGCCGCGAGCGGCGACGAGCGTTCTCGCGCCGCCGCCCGAAATCGCGTTCGCTGCGGCGTCATAACTGTTGCGCGCTTGAGCGTTCAGCGCCTGCACGCCGCTCCAGAGCGCCGTGGCGATGGCGAGGCCGAGCACGAGCGTCGCGAGGTTCCCCGGCCGTCGGCGCCAGTGGCTGATAAGCGCGGCGAGCGTCCAGAGCGTCTCTCTCATTGCGCCGCCAGAAGACCGGATTCCAGCCGCACGCGCCGTTGCAGCCGCGCCGCAAGGCGTTCGCTGTGCGTCGCCATCAGAAAGGCGCAGCCGGTCGCGGCGACGAGGTCGAGCGCCAGCGCCATGACGGCGTCTCCGGTCGCTTCGTCGAGATTGCCGGTCGGTTCGTCCGCGAGCAGAAGCCTGGGGCGTACGGCGAGGGCGCGGCCGATGGCGACGCGCTGCTGCTGTCCGCCGGACAGCTCTTCAGGATAGCGGGCGGCGAGCGTCGCAAGGCCAAGACGCGCGGTGAGTTCTTCCTGCCACGCCGGATCGTAGCGCCCGGCAAGCCGCGCCTGGAAGCTCAGATTTTCGCCGACGGTCAGGCTCGGAATCAAATTGAATTGCTGAAAGACGACGCTGATCCTTTCGCGCCGGATGGCGGCCCGCGCGTTTTCCGACAGCCGCGTCAGCGCGACGCCATCGAGAACGATGTCGCCGGAATCGGCGTCGTCGAGCGCGCCGACCAGATGCAGCAGCGTGCTCTTGCCGCTGCCAGATTCGCCGGTCAGCGCGAGACTGGCGCCCGCAGCGAGCGTGAAGTCCACGCCGCGCAGCACGGGAATGCGGCCCTGCGGCGTCGGATAGGATTTCTTAAGCCCATCGACGCGCAGCATCGGCGCGCTTGTCCGCTCAGCGGCGAGATTTTCCGGCGTCGCGTCAATCGACAAGCATTGCGCCCTGATCAGACCGGCGAAGGCGGCCGGCGCGCCAGCCCTATATATGGCTCGCCTCGCCGATCGCCCAAACGTCGCCGAGCTAGAACGCGAGGCGCAAGCCTCCGTAGATCACCCGTCCCGTGCCGGGATAGAAGACTCGCGGATCGAGACCGCGGGCGTCGACGATCGTGGTCACGTCGCTGATGTAGTGGCGATTGGTCAGATTGCGCGCCTCGACAAAGAACGAGAGCCCGTAGGGCAGCTTCATGCCCGCCTGGACGCCCAGCAAGACATAGCCCGGCGCCTGCAGCGTATTGGCGTAGTCGACGAAAGCGCCTGCCGGAACCCAATCCATCTGCGGCGCGAGATAGAGGCCGTCGGGCCGCCAATAGGACAGCGTGGTGCGCAAGACGTGGCGCGGAATGCCGGCCAGCGTATTGTCGCCGAAGTCGCGATCGCCGACGAAGCGGAAATCGTTCCAGGTCCAAACCTGCGACAGCTTCAGCGCGTCGCCCGCATCCGGCGCGAAAATATCGCGCAAGAGTTCGGCGCTCGCAGCGAATTCGACGCCCTGGTGCATGGTGCGTTTCGCGTTGAAGGTTGTCGCCGGAATGCCGAGGCCGGGATTGGTGGTGAATTTCAGCAGTTCGTCCTGCAGTTCCGAATGGTAGAAGGTCACGTCCCAGGTGTAGCGGTCCCATCTGCCGCGCGCGCCGAGCTCCCCGGTCCAGGCTTTCTGCGCCGCGAGCGGCGTGAATTTCGTGCCGTCGCGCGGCGGCGGAAACACGCCTTGCGTCAGGTCGATGAAGTCCGGCACGTCGCGGCTTCCGGTCATGTCGGCGAAGAACTGAATGTCCGGCGTCGGTTCGTACATCAGACCGACCTTGGGCACGATGCCGCGGTAGACTTGGTCCGATACGCCGGGAACAGGCTCGAAGGGAATGCCGCCGAGAACCTCATAGCGGCGCGTATCGGCGAAAAGCTTGGCGCCGAACATGAAGATGAGCTGCGGCGTGATGTGCAGGCGATCCTCGAAATAGGCTTCGAGATTGAGCGCCGTCGCGCGATTGTTGCGCAGACGCGGATCCAATCCGGGATTGATGAACAGGCCGCAAAAGCCGAAGCATGAATTCGCCGCGCCAAATTGCGCGAGTCCATTGAATGAGTAAGGCGGAAAGGAGAACTGCGCGTTGGCGAAATTGGCGGGGATCCCGCCATAGGGATTGAGCCGCATGCCATCGTAATTGTCGGCCCAATTATCGCTCGACGATCCGCCCCAGACGCGGCCGCCGAGGATGAGCTCGTTGGGGTGGCCGTCGACGAGGAAATTCGAGGTGAGGCGCGGCGTGAATCCCCAGGTCCCGCCTTCCTGTTCGATGACCACGAAAATCGGATGATAGAGATAATTGTGCGTGTACCAGCTGTTGAGGTCGATGCGGCCGAACTCGCTCAGGATCGTGGTCTTGTTCGAAATACGCCAGTTCTTGACGTTGCGCGCCTGATTGGCGCCAAAGCCGTCCGGTCCGAAACCCGGCGGAAACGGCGGCAGCGACAGTCGCGGATTGTTGCGCGCGTCGAATTCGTTGAGTTGTCCCGGCAGCAATTGCCACGTGTCATAGACGCCGAAATAGAACCGCGTTTCGAGATCGTTCGAGAAGCGATAGCCGAGATTGCCGTTGAGCTGCGTGTAGTCCGTCGTCGAATGTTTTCTGTAATTGTCGGCATGGGTGAACGTGCCGTTGATGAGGAAATCGAAATTGCCGATGATGCGCGACATCTGCGCTTGCCCGCGCACGGTCCCGTAACTGCCGCCCTCGAGCGACGCCATGTTCGGCGCGAGCGCCGTATAGGCGGTGGGCGAGATGAAATTGATCGCGCCGCCGAGAGTCGAGGAGCCATAGGCGAGGGCGTTGCCGCCTTTCATAACCTCGATCGCGCGAAAATATTTGGGATCGATCTGATACATATCGCCGCCGCCGTCGGCGTAATTCATCGGAATGCCGTCCTGCAGCAGCTCCAGTCCACGCAGATGGAAGTCGCGCGTCAGATTCGAGCCGCGGATCGAAAGACGCAGTTCCTGCCCATAGCGGCTTTCGACATAGACGCCCGGCACGTCCTTGAGCGCGTCGCGTAGGTCGTGAACGTAGCGGGTTTGAATTTCAGGCGTATTGGCGTCGACGAAGGCGACCGAGCCGACGCTGCGCTCGAGTTCGCGGCGCTGCTGGGCGACTGACGGCACTGTAAGCGAGCCGCCGCCGCCGGTTTGCGTCCATGTGGCGGGGGCGGCTGGCGCTGTCGCCGTAGACGGCGCGCGACCGCCGCCGCGTCCGATGACGCGCGGCTTGGCGCCGCCAATGTCGATGGTCGGCAGACTCTGTTGCGCAAAGGCGCTCGAATCCGCGAGAGAAAGAACGAGGGCGACGGCGGAGGCGCCGCGCAGCAAGCCGGTCCGAAACATGGAATCTCTCCTGAGCGGCGTCTCGCCGCGCGATCGTTAAGGGAAGACTGACGCGTTCAGGAGAAGCAGGGCGGCGCGCGCGGCGCGGCGCGCGAACGTGCGCGGACGGTTTTTCTGGCCGGCGCCTGAATGGCGCAGAACGCGCGGCTCGCCGCGCGGGGCGGCGCATAGGCGATGGCGCCAGATACTGACGCGAAAAATGGAAAAACCAGCTCTTTCTGGCTGTGACCGCATAGCGAGCAGCATTGCTCGCCGCCACACGGATGCTTCGTCGGCGCAGGTTGGGAAGTGTCCGGACAGTGCACGGTCGTCCCGGGACGCGCGGCATGCGCCGGCGCGGCGGATGAAACCGCCGCGAGCGCGACAAGCAGCGCGATGCAAAGGGCCCCGATGCGCCGCAAAATCATCGAGCGAGGCATTCTCGCAAGAGCCGCCATCTTGTCTCGGATCCTCGTGGCTGCGTCTCGCCGAAGGCGTGAAAGGAGGGGCGTCCAGCGCCCGAACCAGAATGTTGGTAATATACCAAATTACGTGGGGCAACGCTTCGGCTGGTCTGACGGGCGTATTTTCGGTTGCTGTTGCTCCGGCGCAACAGTGCGCGACAGTCAGGGAATGGGCTTGTGATGGGGATCGAGCGGCGAATGGCTCCCATCCGCCTCGACGGCGGCCATGCCGTCAAATCGGGAGAAACGCGCGACGACGTCGGGGGAGAGACGCGTCTCTTCGGCCGCCAGCCGTTTTGAAAGCGCCTCAGCATTTGCTTTCGAAACGCCGAGTTTTTCCAGCGTGGCGCTGTCTTTCAAGGCGTCGCCGGCGCAAAGCGAGATGCTCCATGCATCGCCCTTACGCGTAAGAAACGCCCGGCCGCCGAGTTCGCCCTGGCGCCAGTCAGCGACGGCGGAGTCGCCTTCAACGACGACAGCATCCACGAAAAGGCGCGTTTCAGGCTTGTCGAATGTTTCGAAAAGCAGGCGGCGCGCCGCTTCGGCCCCGTCGTCGGCGCGCGCGGCTAGGCACGCCGCTGCACTGATCAATCCAATAAGAAATAATCTCATCAATCCTCTCCAACGTTAGCGTGGCGCGCGAGGTTGGTATATTACCAATATAATGTGACGCAAGCGTCAGAGGCGTTTCCGCGGCGCGTTTTTTTTGATACGACGCTGGCGCGGCGAAGGTTGAATGAACGCGAATGGCTATGGTGGAAAAAAGCGCGCGTCAGCGCATTCTGGACGCTGCGCTCAAAATCCTCAGGAAGGAAGGCGTCTCGGCGCTGACCCAAACCCGCGTCGCCGCCGCGGCCGGACTGCGGCAGTCGCATTTGACCTATTATTTTCCGCGTAAGTCGGATTTGCTCGCCGCGACGCTCGAAGCGTCGCATGCGCAGGCGCATAAGCCCAAGCGCGGTTCGATCGGAAGCGACGTTGATCCTGTCGAAGCGGTGCGCGCGCTCATGTTCGAGCGCAACAGGATGCGGTTCTTCTTGAGCGTCGTGGCTCAGGCGAGCGACCAATCGGACATTCGGGCAACGCTCGCCGCGCACGCCCGAGGCGTGGCCGAGCAGCTCGCGCCGCTCTTCGGCCGGACGGCCGACGACCCTGATATCATCGCCTTTATTGACATGCTGCGCGGCATGGGGTTGCGCCTCCTGCTGGAATCGGATGACAAGCGCCGTGCGGCTGTTGATATCGACGCGCTCGCTGCGCGCTTCGGCCTCAGGCGGGCGCCTGAAGCGCGGCTTTGAGCCATGGCCTGGAGCCGCTAGAACTGTGGCCATGCAACGAATCGGTAGAAGCGCCGGCCGCCCGGAAGGTCAGCCCTACGCCCTCGCGGCGGCGTTCTTCCTCGTCTGCGCGCTGGCGCTCGCCTTTCCCTGGATTTCCGGGAGCGTCACCATTCCCTGGGACGCGAAAGCGCATTTTTTCCCGCAATTCGCCTTTCTCGCCCATGCGCTACACAGCGGCCAGTCGCCGTTCTGGACGCCGCACGTCTTTGCGGGGATGCCGCAGATCGCCGATCCGCAATCGCTGATCTTCTCTCCGTTTTTCCTGCTGGCGGCGGCGCTCGTTCCAGAGCCGTCCTTCGTCCTGGCCGACGCGATCGTCTTTGCGATGCTGGCCATGGGCGGCCTTGCGCTCATCGCCTATTTTCGCGATCGCGGCTGGAGCGCCGCGGGAGGATTGCTCGCTGCGCTCGCGTTCGCTTTTGGCGGCTCGGCGGCCTGGCGAATTCAGCATGTCGGGCAGATCATGAGTCTCGCCTGGCTGCCGGTCACGCTGTGGCTGCTGGCGCGGGGGCTAGATCGGCGCTCGGCGCTCTACGGCGCCGCTGCGGGCGCCGCCGCCGCACTGCTGGTGCTGGGACGGGACCAGGTCGCGTTCCTAGGCGTGCTGATGCTGTCCGCTTATGCCGCCTATCGCATCGCTACCGATGAATCGCCCAAACTCAGCGCGGTCACGCCGCTCGCGGCGGGCGCGCTCGTCGGGTTGACGATCATCGCCGTGCCGCTCGCGTTCACGCTGGAGCTCGCCGCGCATTCAAACCGACCCGAGATCGATCTCGACGGCGCATTCAAGGGCTCGCTGCCGCCGGGCTCCTTCTGGACGCTGATCTCGGCCAATATGTTCGGCACGGACGGCCCGCTCAAAAACTTCTGGGGCCCCCCGGTCGGCGAGCGCGACCTTTACCTCGCGCGCAACATGTCCAATGTCTACATGGGCGAACTGACGCTCGTATCGTTGCTCGCGGCGCTGGGCAGGCGCTTCCTTGCGAATAAGGAAATCCGCTTCTTCGCCGCCGCCGCGCTGTTTTTCGCCCTCTACGCCCTGGGCCGCTACACGCCGGCCTTCGCCTTCTTCTATCATCTGCCGGGCGTCGACCTCTGGCGCCGGCCGGCCGACGCCACCTTCCTGTTTTGCGCGACTCTCGCGGTTCTCGCCGGCTATGGCTTCAATCTCGTTGAGCGGGGCGAAGTCACGCCGCGTACGGCTTGGCTTATCGGCGCCGTCGCCGCGCTGTTCGCGGCCGCGCTGCTTGTCGCGGGCGTGAAGGGCCATCTCAACCAAGCCTCCTGGCCGCTCGCGACAAGCGCGATTTTTGCCGCGCTCGCTATCGCGCTAATCCTCGCGACTCGCGACAGGCTGCTGCGCGGCCCGTATCTGCTCGCGGCGGTCGCCACGTTGATGA
Source organism: Methylocystis rosea SV97 (assembly GCF_000372845.1). Classification (GTDB taxonomy): domain Bacteria; phylum Pseudomonadota; class Alphaproteobacteria; order Rhizobiales; family Beijerinckiaceae; genus Methylocystis; species Methylocystis rosea. The sequence continues at coordinate 254,202 of NZ_KB889963.1, read as the reverse complement.
GCGTCGATCTTACGATCGGCAATGGACCAAATGAATCGACGGCCTTGCCGCCTGAACAGTTCGACGCCTTGCGAGTCGACGGCAAGGATCCGGTGATCGCCTATCTGCGCGGCAAGCTCAAGGAGACAGCGGGGCCGGATCGTCGCGACCGCGTCGAACTTGCGGCGATCGATTTTCATTGGCCGAACGCGTCGCTCGTTCATGGCTTCGATCATGATCTTGGTTACAATCCCATCCGGCTGCGGCTCTTCGAAGACGTAACCGGCGCCGGAGACCATCTCGCGCTTCCCGAGCAGCGCCAGTTTTCCAAGCTCTATCCTTCCTATCGCTCAGTCCTGTCGGACATGCTCGGCCTGCGATTTATCGCGACCGGCGTGCCCATCGAAAAGATCGACGGGAATTACAAGCATGGCGACTTCGTCGAACTCACGCGCATCGGCGACGTTCACATTTACGAAAATCCCCGCGCCATGCCGCGCGTCATACTCGCAACCTGCGCCATCCACGTCGATTTCGCGGCGATGATGAAGAGCGGCGAGTGGCCGGAGGCGGACTATCGCGAGACGGTGCTCCTGGAGACGCCGCCGATCTGCCATACGCGCAAAGATGCGCCGCCGGCGACGGCGAAAATCCTTTCCTACGAGAACGATCGCATCGTCGCCGAGGCCAGCGCGCCTCCGGGCGGAGGTTGGCTTGTTTTGCACGACGTCTGGCATCCGTGGTGGTTTGCGAGCCTCGACGGCGTGGAAGCGCCGATTCTGCGCGCGAATGTCATGTTCCGGGCTGTCGCCATTCCGGAAGGGCGCCATGAGGTGCGGTTCCACTTTCAGCCGCTGCGTGGGTTGTTGACCGAATTGTCACGAAGATAGCGAGCGAATGTCGGCAATTAGCGCGTGACACGAATTCTCTTTGCCCGGCTCCGATGTCATTCCCGACGCGCGCAACGCGCGCAATCGGGAATCCAGAGCAAAACCAACATTGTTGGATCGGCTCTGGATTCCCGGTCAGGCCTTCGACCCGCCGGGAATGACAGGGTCCGAGCGAATGGATCAGCCTGAATCCCTGTTATATCCATCCCGCGACCTCGCGCTTCGCCAGGGTCTCGATCAGCGCCATGCTTTCGTCGCTGTCGTTGAGACATGGCAGGCGGGCGAATTTCTCGCCGCCTTTCTCGAGAAAGAGATCGCGAATTTCGACGCCAAGCTCTTCGATCGTCTCAAGGCAATCGGCGGAAAATCCCGGCGCGACGACGGCGATGCGCTTGACGCCGGCGCCGGCAAGCTCGGTCACCACATCCGACGTATAGGGCTCGATCCACCGCGCGCGTCCAAAGCGCGACTGAAAGGCGAGACGCAGGCTTTGGGCGTTCATGCCGAGCCGTCCGCAGAGCAGTCGCCACGTCGCTTCGCAGTGCGCGCGATAAGGATCGCCGCGATCAATCTGCGCCTGCGGAAGCCCATGGAACGAGGCGATGATGACCTCTGGTTCGAAATCGAGCGCGGCGCGCGCGCGCGTAATATTCGTCGCGAGCGCGTCGATATAGGCGGGGTCGTCGTAATAGGGCGCGCCGATGCGGAGCGCCGGCTGCTTGCGCATCTCCCGCAGCGCGTCGAAAGCGGCGTCGGCGGCGGAGCCCGTGGTCGATGAAGCATATTGCGGGTAGAGCGGCAGCACCGCGATCCGCTCGCAGCCTTTTACGATCAGCGATTCGATCTGCGTCGCGATCGACGGCGCGCCGTAGCGTAGCGCGTAGTCGATGATGAGGTTCGAAGCGCCAATCCGCGCCTGCAGCTTCTCGGCTTGCAGGCGGGTAAAGGTCTTCAGCGGACCTTCGCCGGTGTCGCTGTTCCAGATCGACTCATAGAGCTTCGCCGAGCGGGCCGGGCGGGTGTTGAGCACGACGCCGTAGAGGATCGGCAGCCATAGCGCGCGCGGGAGGTCGACGACTCTGCGGTCGGACAGAAATTCCGCCAGGTAGCGCCGCACCGCCGCGACATCGGGCGCATCAGGCGTGCCGAGATTGACGAGAAGGAGTCCGACGGGCGCTTCTCTCGAGATCGTGGCTGACGTCATGATGACCCTTGTTGCGGACCGCCCGCCCGGATCGCGGCGCGGCAAAGAACATCTTCTAGCGGCGGCGGCGGTCCTGGCAACTCGCCAATGACGATTGTCGCGCGGCATGGAAATCGCTTCTCGCACGAAGGCCGGCTGATGTGCGGATTGGCCCCTCGCGAAAGGGCGCCATGAAATCCATATCTCGCAGCCGCGCCATGTGCGAATGGGACGATTTCGACACCGCCGCGCCGCAAATTCGGGCGGCGCTGGCCTTGTCCGATGGGCCGGCGACGCCCCCCTTCCTCCTGCTTTCTGAGCCCGGCATCACCGCCGGCGAACAGCGCGCCTGTTCCGAGAGCTGGACAGCCGCGCGGCTATTGGCGGCCGGGCCGCTGCGCGCCAGCCTCGCGATGCGATTCGACCTCTCCACCCGCAGCAGGATCCGCGTCGGTTATCTGTCAAACGACTTCCACGAGCATGCGACCGCGCATCTTCTTGTCGAGACGCTCGAGGCGCATGATCGCGCCCGCTTCGAGATTCGCGCTTACAGCTATTGCGGCGTCGAGGGGGCGATGCGGACGCGGCTGCGGGCCGCCTTCGACGCTTTCGCCGACATTTCGCAGCTGACCGACGCCGAGGCCGCGCGCCTCATCAATGCGGACGGCGTCGATATTCTGATTGACCTCAAGGGCTTCACCCATGGCGCGCGCACCAGCGTGATGATGCTGCGGCCCGCGCCCGTTCAGGTCAATTATCTCGGCTATCCCGGCACGCTCGGAACGGGCGTGTGCGATTACATCGTGACCGATCGCTATGTCACGCCGCCGTCGTCGGCGTCGGCCTATTCGGAGGCCTTCGCCTATCTGCCCCACGCCTATCAGCCGCACGGGCGCGGGACGCCGCTGCGCGCGCCGCCCTCGCGGGCCGCCGCCGGTCTGCCGGCGGAAGGCTTCGTCTATTGCTGCTTCAATCAGGCCTATAAGCTCACGCCTTTCATCTTCGATCTTTGGGCGCGACTGCTCGAGGCGACGCCGGGCGCGGTGCTGTGGCTCTCGGCGGCGATGCTGGCGGAAGGCAATCTGCGCAATGAAATGCGCAGACGCGGAATTGACGCCGCGCGGATGATCTTCGCGCCGCATTTGCCGCAGGCCGAACATCTGGCGCGCCTGCAACTCGCCGATCTTGCGCTCGACACGGCGCCCTTCGGATCACATACAACCGCGAGCGACGCGCTTTGGGCGGGCGTGCCGATCGTGACCTGCGCCGGCGACACCTTTCCCTCGCGCGTGGCCGGGAGCCTCTTGCATGCGATCGGATTGCCGGAGTTGATCGCGGCGGATTTTGACGAGTATTTGGAGATCGCGCTGGTCTTGGCGGGCGATCCCGTCCGTTGCGCCGAACTGCGGGCGAAGCTCGCCGCCAATCGCCTGACGACGGCGCTTTTCGACGTCTACGCCTACACGCGCGCGCTGGAATCGCTGTTCGAAGACATGTGGCGCCGGCGTCTCGCCGGCGCGCCGCCCGTGGTCATCGGAGCGCTCTAAGACTCGCCGCGCGTCGCGCGCTCGAAGGCGGAGCGTTCGTCGTCGGCCATGTGAAAGGCGTGCTCCTGCGCCGGAAAGAGCCCGGCGCGAACGTCGCGCGCATAGGCCTCGACGGCCTCGCGCAGCGCCGCGCCAACGGCGCCGTAGCGGCGGTTGTGCTTGAATTCACGCGCGGTGATCCCTGCAAGATCGTTGACGACGAGCACCTGTCCGTCCGTCGCCGCGCCGGCGCCGATGCCGATGGTCGGCGCGCCGATCGCTTGCGTGATCCGCGCCGCGAGTTCCTGCGGCACGAGCTCCAGCACCACGAACTTCTGTCCGGCGACGTCGAGCGCCAACGCGTCGTCATAGAGTTTCGCGGCGGCCTCCGCCGTCTTGCCCTGGCGCCGCTTCACGTCGTGATGCTGCGATTCGAGGCCCAGATGTGAGCACACGTCGAAGCCCGCCGCCGTCAGGGCGCGCATGATTTCCGGTTGCGCGCCTTCAAATTTCACGCAATCGGCGCCAGATTCGCGCAGCAGGCGCGAACTCTCGATCGCCTGCTGGGGCGTGTCGTAGGTCGCATAGGGCAAATCGCCGATGATGTAGACCTCGGGCGCGCCGCGCCGCACCGCCGCGATGTGATGCGCCATATCGGCGAGCGTCACCTCGCGCTCATGCGCATAGCCCAGAACATTCACCCCGACGCTGTCGCCGACGAGGATAATGTCGACGCCGGCCTCCGCCTCGATGCGCGCGGTCGGCGCGTCATAGGCGGTGACGACCACGATTTTCTCGCCTCGGCGCTTCATGTCAAGGAAGGTGCTGGCGTTGGGCAAACGGCGACTCCGGCGCGCCTAATCGTCAGGACGACACTCTATATCAAACGGCTTGCGCTGGCGGGGAATGCGTCAGTGCGCCACGCCGTCCCTGCAGGCGTGCGGCTGGCCGGGAACGCGGATTTCCTGGAAGCCGCCGCATTTGTCGCAGGCGGACAGCAGCGCGGAGAGGGCCGCCATCAGCGCGAACACTCGGATTTTCCGCGTCATCTCGTCTCTCCTGGCGGCGGCTTGACGGCGCGACCATACTGGCCGAGCCGCCCTGCGGCAAGCCGCGAGGCCTTGCGCTCTTGCATCCTGCTTAAAGCCGCGTATAAACCGCCGATCGCGACGTTCCCGGCCGGGGGCTGAACGGAAGCGCTCAAGCGCATATTCCCGAAACGCAAAAAGCGATTTCGGACGAGAATATGGGCAGAGAGCGAGGGTTTTAATGCCCGTCTTCCCGTGCCTCCGCCTTCGAACTTTCCTTCTCGAGCCTTTCCGGGGGCAGGTCCCCAAGAAGCGCTCGAAGGGCTTGGCGCCGGAGCGGCTCGCGGCAACGGAAAGGCGAAAATCCATGCCTCTTTACGAGCATGTCTATCTCGCGCGTCAGGATGTTTCTCCCCAGCAGGTGGAGGCCCTGACCGCGCAGTTCAAAAACGTCATCGCGTCGCTCGGCGGCACGGTCGGCAAGACCGAATATTGGGGCGTCAAGTCGCTCGCCTATCGGATCAACAAGAACCGCAAGGCGCATTTCACCCTGATGAACATCGATGCGCCGCCGGCGGCGCTCGCCGAGATGCAGCGCCAGCAGAGCATCAACGAAGATATTCTGCGCGTGCTGACGCTGCGCGTCGACGAGCTGGAGGAGGGTCCCTCCGCGCAGCTTCGCAAGCGTGAAGACGACGACCGCGGCGAGCGCCGCGGCCCGCGCGGCGACAGAGGCGATCGCGGGGATCGAGGCGATCGTCCCGAGCGTCGCCCGCGTCGTGAAGAAGGCAAGGTTGAAGGAGAGGTCGAATGAGCACCGCCCCGCGCCGCCCCTTCTTCCGCCGCCGCAAGTCCTGCCCGTTCACCGGCGCCAACGCGCCGAAGATCGACTATAAGGACACGCGTCTCTTGTCCCGCTACATCAGCGAGCGCGGCAAGATCGTGCCCTCGCGCATCACCGCCGTTTCGGCCAAGAAGCAGCGCGAACTCGCGCAGGCGATCAAACGCGCCCGCTTCCTCGGCTTACTGCCTTACGTGATCCGCTAAGAAGATCGCGTTTTGAAGCCTGCGGCCGCGCCCTGAAAGGGGCGCGGCTTTTTTTCGACTGATTCGGGCATCCGTCGCTGGCTTGCTTCTCCCGGTAGCGCTTGCCCCCTCACCCCGCCGGCTGCTGCGCGCCGGCTTCGTAAACCCCGTCGAGCGGCGTCGTCGAAACGGTGGGCTCGGTCATGAACTGCGCCGCCGCGAGCATCGCGAAGCGACCGCCTTTCGCGACCAATTCGTCGAAGCCGCCGCTCTCGACGATCTCGCCCTGATCGAAGACGAGAATGCGGTCGGCGTTGCGCACCGTCGCCAGCCGATGGGCGATGACGAAGGTCGTGCGGCCCTTCATCGCCGCCTCCAACGCCTTTTGGATCATCCGCTCGGTCGTCGCGTCGAGCGCCGAGGTCGCCTCGTCGAAGACCATGATCGGCGGATTTTTCAACAGCGCCCTTGCGATCGAGAGCCGCTGGCGCTCGCCGCCCGAGAGCGAGCGGCCGCGTTCGCCGACGCGCGTCGCCCGCCCATCGCTCTGATGCGCGACAAACTCCGTCGCCTGCGCCAGTTCGAGCGCATGGGCGATCTCCTCGTCTGACGCGTCCGGATTGCCGATTCGCAGATTTTCCTCGATCGATCGCGCAAACAGCATCGGCTCTTGAAAGACGACGCCGATATTGCGGCGAAGCGAGCTGAGAGTGAATTCGCGGATGTCGACGCCGTCGATTTTCACGGAACCGCTGTCTGGATCGAAAGCCCGATGCAAGAGCCCGAGCGTCGTTGATTTTCCAGAGCCCGTCGAGCCGACGAGCGCGATCGTCTCGCCCGGTTTCGCCGTAAATGACACGTCCCGCACCGCGGGCCGGCGTCCGTCGTAGGCAAAGGTGACGTTGTCGAATTCGACCGCGCCCACGAGCCGCTCCGCGTCGCGGGCATGCCGACGATCGGCGACGCTCGGCGGCGTGTCGATCACGCCGAAGAATTCCGCGATCTTCGCGGACTGCTGGAACAGGACATTGACGAAGCCGACCGCCTGTTCGAGGCGGGCGATCAGCATCGTTGCAAAGCTCATGAAGGCGACGATCTCGCCGATCGTGGCGAGGCCGCGCAAATGCAGCCAGATTCCCAGAAGGAAAATCGCCAGAATCGTCAGCGTCGCCGAGGCGCGGCTGGCGACGGCGACGAAGGCCCACCAGGAGAGTACGGGCATTTGCGCCGCGATGACGTCATCGATGATGCGGTTCAGCGCATGCGACTCGCTTTCGATGCGCGTAAAGCTCTGCACCACCGGAATGTTGCCAAGCGCATCCGATGCATGTTCGGCGAGCGTTGAATTGTAGCGCTCGACCTGACCCTGCAGATCTTCCGTGCGTCGCAGGACGAAGCTCGTCACGAAATAGAAGATCACGACAAGCGCCATGAGCAGCGAGCCGAGCCGCCAATTGACGAACAGCGTCGCCGGCAAGAGCACGAAAAGCGCAACGAAGGACGCGCAGTTCTCGCGAAAGAACGACAGCCACAGCCCAGACATGGCGTTGGCCCCGTCGAGCATGATCTTTAAGAGCCGTCCGGAGTGGACGTTGGTGTGAAAACTCAACGGCAGGCTGAGAACGTGGTCGAAGTAATCCGACATGATCGCAAGCCGCCGGCGATGCGCGAGACGATCGGCGTTGAGCCCGACGAGGATGGCGCCGCCGATCGAAAACAGGCCGAAGGCGGCCCAGGCGGACACGAGCGGCAGCAGATCGCTCCATGTCAAAGTCGCGCCGGGCGCCTGCGCGCGCGTCATGCGATCGATGATGCGCCCAAAGAGCATCGGCTCGGCGAAGGCGGAGACGGCGAGCGCCAGATTGGCCGCGACCAGTATGAGCGCAAGCCGCGCCTGAGGCCGCAACAGCCCCAGCACGCGCACATAAACTTTAAAGACGGACATTGACGACGCCTGCCAGCAGGGGAAGGTTCAACAAACGTGCGACGGATCGCAACTCTCGCGTTTGCTTCGAGTAACATGGCGACTGTGGCGGACGCGCGCTACAGGGCTGGCTGCTTGCGCGCAAGGTTTGCAAGTGAGATCTTGCGACCGCTTCCGGCGGCGTCTGGCCGAGTTATTCGTCCTCGCCGAAGCGATTGGCGACGAGCGTCTCCAGCGCGTCGAGCGCCGCCTTCGCCTGTGGTCCGGTCGCCGTGACGGCGATGGTCGTGCCCTGGCTGGCGCCCAGCGTCAGAATGCCCATAATCGAGCTGCCGCCAACGGTTTCGTCGCCTCTCGAAACAGTGATGACGGCGTCGAATTTTTCGCAGCACTGCACGAATTTTGCGGTTGCGCGGGCGTGCAGCCCCTTCTTGTTGACGATCGCGAGCTCCCGCGACATGGCGTCTTCGGCCGCAGCCTGATGCAATTTATCGGTCACGAGATCATTCATTTAGCGTTGAGCACTTTGCTGGCGATGTAAACATATTTGCGGCCGGCGTCCTGCGCCTGCAGCACCGCCTGCTCCAAAGGTTGCGTATCGCGGACCGAAGCGAGTTTGATCAGCATTGGCAGATTGACTCCCGCGAGAACCTCCACCTTTCCGCCATCCATTACCGATATAGCAAGATTGGAGGGCGTGCCGCCGAACATATCGGTGAGCAGCACCACGCCTTCGCCGCTGTCGGCCTCGCGGATCGCCTCAATGATATCTCCGCGCCGGCGCTCCATATCGTCCTCGGGCCCAATCGAGATCGCCGCAATCTGCTTTTGAGGTCCGACGACGTGTTCGAGCGCCGCGCGAAACTCAGTGGCAAGGTGGCCATGGGTCACCAAGACCATTCCGATCATACGACCCTACCACTCATGAAGACGTCTCTTGCGCGCCGATGTCTCGTAAAATGCGTCGGCCCGCAAGGGCGAACGGAGCCAAATTGCATCCCAGGAGGAGCCGTTGCGCCCGCCGTGATCGCCCCGCTCAACAGGGGCGACATTTTGTGCAACGCGGCGAAATAGGCAAGCGAAAACAGCAGGGCCCCGTCAATTTGTCGCAACGTTCTGAATGTAAGCTGCAATCCGCGCCACCGCTCCGACGTTTGCGGCGTTTTCGAACATACGCGGCAGCGTCACGCCGCTCAACCGAGTCGTTGCTTCCTCTTCATCGGGATATCGTTTCGGCGACTCGCCGGATGCGAGGAGGTCGATGACGGCCCGTAAAACGCAGGCCGGCTCGTAGGCGACGCGTAAAAGCCCGAGACCGCGCGCTTCGACGATCCCCCGGATCGACGGGTGCGGTCTTGCGATCAGGCGGCCGTGGCGCGCTTCGAGCGCGACTCGATCGTCGCCGACGAGCGCCGCGAATGCGCCGCGCGCCCGCCAGTCGGCGACAAGCTGTAAGCTGAGAGCGCTCTTGCCGGCGCCGGACGGTCCGCGCAGCAGCAGGCCGAACGCGCCGAGAACCAGCGCATTGGCGTGAACATACTCTGACGCTTGCGGCGGCGTCATCGCGCCGAAGGCAACCAGACGACAAAGCGCGCGCCAAGCACGGCGTCGCCGGGCAGGGGCTCGTCAGTGCCCTGCGGATGCGCGCGGGTGCGGTTGAGGGCCCGGATGCGCCCGCCATGCGCCTCGATGATTTGGCGGGAGATCGAGAGCCCGAGCCCGGAGTTCTGGCCAAACCCCTGTTCCGGCCGGTCGGTGTAGAAGCGCTCGAAAATGCGTTCGAACGCGCCGTCGGGAATTCCGGGGCCGTCGTCATCGACGATGATCTCGAAGCCTTCGATCTGCTGGCCTCCCGGCCCCTTGGCCCGCTCCGGCCACAGCAGCACCCGCACGACGCCGCCCGGCCTTGAAAACGACCGGCCGTTGTCGATCAGATTGTTGAACACCTGCCCGAGGCGCGAGTCATTGCCCAGAACGCGCCAGCGGCTGCGCGGCGCGTCGTATGGAGAGGAGCGCACGGTCAGCTGAATGTTGACGCCGTCGCCGCGCTCCACCGCGCGCGCCAATTCGACGACGGTCGACAGCGCCGCCGAGAGATCGACGACGTCCATGTCGGCGCGCGCGAGTTCGGCGTCGAGACGAGACGCGTCGGAAATATCGCTGATCAAACGGTCGAGCCGGCCGACGTCATGCTTGATGATGGCGAGCAGCCTGTCGCGCGACTCCTGGGTCTTGGCGATCGGCAGCGTCTCGACGGCGCTGCGCAGAGACGTCAATGGATTCTTGAGTTCATGCGCGACATCCGCGGCGAAATGCTCGATCGCGTCGATGCGGTTGTAGAGCGCCTTCGTCATGTCGCGCAGCGCGCCCGAAAGATGGCCGATTTCGTCCGGCCGGTCCGAGAAGTCCGGGATCTCCTGGCGGGATTTGACGCCGCGCCGCACGCGCTCGGCCGCTTCGGCGAGGCGGCGCATCGGTTCGGTGATCGTGTTGGTGAAGAACAGCGAAATCAGCAGCATCACGCCGGCCGAGACCAGAAAGATGCGGATGATGCCCCAGCGTTCCGTGACGATGACGGCGTCGATGTCGCCGCCCATGGTCGAGAGGAGCAGCGCGCCGCGCACCGACCGGTAACGCTGAACCGGGACGGCGACGGAAATGATGGTTTCGCCCCTGGCGTTGGCGCGCACCACCGAATGAATATGGCCGCCGAGCGCGCTGCCGACCTCAGGATAGGCTTTGCCGTTACCCATGCCGATGTCTTCGTAAAGCGGCAGCTCCGGTCGATGTGACAGGCGCTGGACAAACTCCAGCGACCGTTCGAGGAACGACGATGCGTCGAGGGTGGTGGGCTGGCCTCCAGCGGGCGGCAGCTCGAAGCGCAGAATGTTCGAACGACCGGAGACGGAGCGCGAGTCGAGCAGCAGAAAGCCGTCGCGGTCGTAGATGCGCGCCCGCAGCCGAGTCGGGGACACCAGTCGCCGCAGCAGCGGCCCGACGCGTTCGGGGTTGAGCGAAAACTCCAGCGGGGAGCCGCCGTCGGCGTCGCTCGCGCTTTCTCCCGGCGCAAGCTTCAACAGCTTCTCGGGATCGATGGAAATGGCGTCGGTGTCGACAGTCGCCGAGGCCGCCACCGCCGCGGCGATGATCTCGCCCTGCGTTTGCAGGCTTTGCACGCGGGCGTCGATCAGACCTTCGCGAAACTGGTTGAGGTAGAGGAACCCAGCCAGCAGCGCGACCAGCCCGCCAAGATTGAGAACGACGATGCGGCGGGTGAGCGAGGACGAAAGATGCGACTGGACGGTTCGCTGCACAGTGCGCTGCGCCCGCGCCAAACGGACGGAGATCGTCCGCCATAGGCGGGCCCGCGCCGCCGCGGCGTCGCGCGCTGGAGCGGTCGCCGGGACCGCCGGACGCGGCGCTTCCGCGGCCGGGTCACCGACGGCGGTCACGTCGCCGTCACCTTCGATGCTTGCGTCCATCTCGCGTCCCCTCCGCGAGAACTCAGGCTTCCTTGAATCGATAGCCCACGCCATAGAGCGTCTCGATCATTTCGAAATCGTTGTCCACGACCTTGAATTTCTTACGTAAACGCTTGATGTGGCTGTCGATCGTTCGATCGTCGACATAGACCTGGTCGTCATAGGCCGCGTCCATGAGCGCGTTGCGGCTCTTCACGACGCCGGGACGCTGCGCCAGCGACTGCAAAATCAGGAATTCCGTGACCGTCAGCACCACCGGATCGCCTCGCCAGGTACAGGTGTGGCGCTCAGGGTCCATCAGCAGCGCGCCGCGCTCCAGGACCTTGGCCTCCGATTCCTTCTGAGCCGCCGCCTCCTTAGGATTGGAGCGCCGCAGAATCGCCTTGACCCGCTCGACGAGCAGCCGTTGCGAGAAAGGCTTATGAATGAAGTCGTCCGCCCCCATCTTCAGGCCGAACAGCTCGTCGATTTCCTCGTCTTTGGAGGTGAGAAAAATCACCGGGAGGTCCGACTTCTGCCGCAGTCGACGCAGAAGCTCCATGCCGTCCATCCGCGGCATCTTAATGTCGAAGATCGCCAGATCGGGCGGGTTGGCGCGCAGCCCGTCGAGCGCTTGTGCGCCGTCGGTATAGGTCTGGACGCGATACCCCTCGCCCTCCAGAGCGATGGAGACAGAGGTGAGAATGTTTCGATCGTCGTCGACGAGAGCGATGGTCGGCATCTTCACCCTTTGCTATTTGCGGCCGCAATTTAACGTCCGGGCCGGCGCGACGTGACTGCGCTTTCCGCGCGAAACGGCCGCCCCCGACTCCTCGAAGGGCGCGACGTCGATGCTCAACAGCCGATACTCTTATCGGCTCGACCGCGGGACTTTCGAAAGGCGCGCCGTCGACCCGACAAAGTCGGAGGCCAAGGCGGCTGAAATGTGGCCGAGGTCCGTTCCCAGAGGGCGGCGCCGCCTCGATGCCGCTGGACCGCTTATACACAATATTGCTAAAAAAATCACCTTGTGCCTGGGTATGCGCAATTAAACATAATGACGACAATGGGATAGCTTAGCAGGAGCGACAGTCGGCGGCGTCCCCGGGGTCTTGGAAAATCTCGGGTTTTCGCCAATTTGCTATAGGTTCTTTTAGCCCCGACGCCGGTCGGCTCTAAGGCAAGTGAAAAGAGGCGCAGCGCGCGGCGTCAGCCCCAGGAGTGGATCGATGAGCGAAGATTGGGCATATCAGGTTCGGGTCAATCTCGTCGAGGATGCGGCAAAGCTCGCGCGCAAGGAGCCGGAAAATCCGGCGCTCAAGCCTCTCAGCGACATTCTCGCCAAATATAACGCGAAGCTTCGGAACCAGCTCGACGCTTTTGCCGAATATGTCGCCGCGGCCGAACAGCGCGGGGAGGAGAATTTCCCGCTCTACAAATGGACCAAGGCGGTGATCGAAGACCCGGCGAAAATCGAGAAGCACAGCAAAGCCTTCTCGATCCATGTCGCCGGTGAGGAAATCTATGGAAAGGACGTCGCCGACGCGCTTGAGGCGGAACTTCAGCCCCTCGTCGGCGGTCCGCTGGTCGCCCGATTGACTAAGCACGACAGCAACCCCGCGAACAATCCGCAGGCGCCTGCGCAATATCGTTAGAGCAGCCACGGCGGGCGGTCGGTTCGCCGCGTCATGGCCGCGCTTGTCGCGGCCATCCACGCCGTGGCGCCTTCCCTGGCGCGCCTTCCAAGTCAATAGCGCGGTCGCCTCGTGATGTGCGGCGCAAGGCGGGGCATGACGGCAAACTGCGCGGCGCCCGCTCCCTCTCCCGCGTCTCGGGGGAGGGGGTCGCGAGGCTTACGCCGTTTCGAGAAAGCCGGCGATCTCATCCTTGAGGACCAGCCGCTTCTTCTTGAGGTCTTCGATCGTTGCGTCATCCGCCGGCTCGACATTGGTCTCCATGCGGTGAATGGCGCGATTGAGCGTGTGATATTCCTCAGTGAGGCGCGCGAAGTGCGCGTTCTTGGCCTTCAAGGCGTGAATGGCCTCGGCGTGTTCGGGAAATTCTTCGTGCAACTCATGCGCAACATGGCTCATTCGAGCTTCCTTCCTTGATCAACTTTGGCGGCGTCGCCGTCGCAGTGGGGGATGATGTTACCGGCCCGCGCCAGGCGCAATGCCGTCGGCATGCGACCAAACTGCGCAGATGAGACGGCTTCTGCGGATTTGGCGGCTGCGCCCGTCCCGAGCCAACGGCGCGCCGGCGCCACACGGTTGCGATCGGTCGGCCATAATCTCGGGGCGGTCTCGATCCAACTGTAGCATGCAGCGTTCAGAATGGCGAAGGCACGCCAAGCTGGGGCGCCTACTCGAAACGCCATTTGCCCTTGCGCTCTCAGTAGGCGTGGCCGCCAGGCTCAAAGATACGCGAGGGGATCTTTCCACGCAGCACCCGATAGACCCAAGCGGCATAGGCCAGAACAATCGCGAGAAAAATGATAACGGCGATGATCATGATGAACAGCGTCAGACGAACAGCGTCAATGACTCGATGAGGCGTGCCCGGCAGTGCTCGCCGCGCTATCGATGGGCGCCAGCTGGAGCTAAGCGTTCTCGCGTCTCGGCCAGACCGGATCGAAGCGCTGGAGCCGAAAAAGGGCAAGGACATGGGGCCCGCCATTAACGGCTGGGATGAGCTTGCAAAGAAGCTCGGCGAGCATGTCGAGCCGGGGATTGAGTTTTTGAAGAATTTTCACTTCGGGCGGATGAGAGCCGTCGCGTCGATACACAATCCCAATAAAATCCTGGCGGCAAGCAGATGCGAATTTCTTCAATCATGACAGATTCTTTGCTTGACGCCGCCCAGCGTCGCCATTAGGTTCCGCCCACTTTCGACAGGCCGTAAGTTCATGCCGTCGGCGAGCGCCTCGCTCTCGATCCTTCGAACTTAAACGCTGTCGCCTTGCCTGTGACCGCCAAATATAGTTGGTAATCAGCACGTCGCGAAAGCGACTGACAGGAAGGCACGATCCCGGCGACGGGATCCTCTGCGTTAGAAGCGCCTTGGCCCTTACGGCCATCGGCGCTTCGCTCGTTTGCGCGTGCCTTTAAGGGCCATGCGCGGCGGGATCCCTTGACATCCGCCATTCGCAATCACGCGAAGGACCCTATTGAATGCCGACGATCAGCCAATTGATCCGCAAGCCGCGCCAAGCGCCGACCTATCGCGAGAAGGCGCGCCATCTGCAGTCCTGCCCGCAGAAGCGCGGCGTGTGCACTCGCGTCTATACGACGACGCCGAAGAAGCCGAACTCCGCGCTTCGCAAGGTCGCCAAGGTGCGCCTGACCAACGGATTCGAGGTCATCGGCTACATCCCGGGCGAGGGCCATAACCTTCAGGAGCACTCGGTCGTGATGATCCGCGGCGGCCGCGTGAAGGATCTTCCCGGCGTCCGCTATCACATTCTGCGCGGCGTGCTGGACACGCAGGGCGTCAAGGACCGCAAGCAGCGCCGTTCGAAATACGGCGCGAAGCGTCCGAAGTAAGGAGCCGTTCGATGTCTCGTCGCCACCGGGCCGAAAAACGTGAAGTGATCGAAGACGCCAAATTTGGCGACATCGTTCTCACGAAATTCATGAACTCGATCATGTACGACGGCAAGAAGTCGGTCGCCGAGCAGATTGTCTATGGCGCGCTCGATCAGGTCGAGTCGAAGGCCAAGAGCGATCCGCTCGCCGTCTTCAAGCAGGCGCTCGAGAATGTCGCGCCGGCGATCGAGGTTCGGTCCCGCCGCGTCGGCGGCGCCACCTATCAGGTGCCGGTCGAAGTGCGCAACGAGCGTCGTCAGGCGCTCGCCATCCGCTGGATCATCACCGCGGCCCGCGCCCGCAACGACAAGACCATGGTCGACCGTCTGTCGGCCGAACTGCTCGACGCGTCCAACAACCGCGGCGCCGCGGTGAAGAAGCGCGAAGACACGCATCGCATGGCGGAGGCCAACCGCGCCTTCTCGCACTACCGCTGGTAAGGACAACCGTCATGGCCCGCTCTCATCCGATCGAGGACTACCGTAACTTCGGCATCATGGCCCACATTGATGCGGGCAAGACGACGACGACGGAACGCATCCTCTATTACTCCGGCAAGAGCCATAAAATCGGCGAGGTGCATGAAGGCGCCGCGACGATGGACTGGATGGAGCAGGAGCAGGAGCGCGGCATCACCATCACGTCCGCCGCAACGACGACGTTCTGGAACGGCAAGCGCCTCAACATCATCGACACGCCCGGCCATGTCGACTTCACCATCGAAGTCGAGCGCAGCCTGCGCGTGCTCGACGGGGCCGTATGCGTGCTCGACGGCAATCAGGGCGTCGAGCCGCAGACCGAGACGGTCTGGCGTCAGGCCGACAAATACAATGTGCCGCGCATCGTCTTCGTCAACAAAATGGACAAGATCGGCGCCGACTTCGACCGCTGCGTCGAGGAAATCAAGACCCGCGTCGGCGGCCGCCCGGTTTGCGTGCAATTGCCGATCGGCTCCGAGTCGAATTTCAAGGGCATTATCGATCTCGTGCGCATGAAGGCCGTCGTCTGGGAAGACGAAGGCCTTGGCGCGAAATATCACGACGAAGAGATTCCGGCCGACCTGCTCGACAAAGCCAAGGAATATCGTTTGGCGCTGATCGAAGCCGCGGTCGAAATGGACGACGAGGCCATGGCGGCCTATCTCGACGGCCAGGAGCCGGACGAGGAGACGCTGCACAGGCTCATCCGCGCCGCCGTGCGCAAGATCGCCTTCATCCCGGTGTTCTGCGGCTCGGCCTTCAAGAACAAGGGCGTGCAGCCGCTGCTCGACGCGGTCGTGCATTATCTGCCGTCGCCGGTCGATCGCGAGGCGATCAAGGGCGTCGACGTGGACACGGGCGAGGAGCTGGACCGCAAGCCGCTCGATTCCGAGCCCTTCTCCATGCTCGCGTTCAAGATCATGGACGATCCCTTCGTCGGCACGATCACCTTCGCCCGCGTCTATTCGGGCAAGATCGACTCCGGCACGACAGTGCTCAATTCGACGAAAGAGAAGAAAGAGCGCATCGGCCGCATGCTGCTGATGCACGCCAATAATCGCGAAGACATCAAGGAAGCCTTTGCGGGCGACATCGTCGCGCTCGCGGGCCTCAAGGACACGCGCACCGGCGACACGCTCTGCGACATGCAGAAGCCCGTCATTCTGGAGCGGATGGAGTTTCCGGATCCGGTCATCGAGATCGCCATCGAGCCGAAGTCGAAGGCCGATCAGGAGAAGCTCGGCATCGCGCTGCAGAAGCTCGCCGCCGAGGATCCCTCTTTCCGCGTCTCGACCGATCAGGAAAGCGGCCAGACCATCCTCAAGGGCATGGGCGAACTGCATCTCGACATCAAGGTCGACATCTTGAAGCGCACCTATAAGGTCGACGCCAATATCGGCGCGCCGCAGGTCGCTTATCGCGAGCGTCTCGGCCGCAAGCTCGAGATCGACTATACGCATAAGAAACAGACCGGCGGCACCGGCCAGTTCGCGCGCGTGAAGATCATTTTCGAACCCAATGAAGCCGGCAAGGGCAATGAGTTCGAAAGCAAGATCGTCGGCGGCGCGGTGCCGAAGGAATATATCCCGGGCGTCGACAAGGGAATTGCGTCGGTGACGACGTCCGGCATTCTCGCCGGCTTCCCGGTCGTCGATCTGAAAGCCACGCTCATCGACGGCGCCTTCCATGACGTCGACTCGTCGGTGCTCGCCTTCGAGATCGCCTCGCGCGCCGCGACGCGCGAAGCGCTGCAGAAGGGCGGCTCGGTGCTGCTCGAGCCGATCATGAAGGTCGAAGTGGTGACGCCGGAGGAATATACCGGTTCTGTCATCGGCGATCTGAACTCCCGTCGCGGACAGATTCAAGGTCAGGACATGCGCGCCAACGCCGTGGTGATCAACGCCATGGTGCCGCTCGCCAACATGTTCGGCTACGTCAATCAGCTGCGCTCCTTCACGCAGGGACGTGCAAGCTACACGATGCAATTCGATCACTACGAACAAGTCCCCGAAGCGGAGTCGAAGAAGGTCCAGGCGAAATACGCCTGATCTCGAACGCGACGGGGCGACAGGTACTCTTCAAAGGAGCACGGCGATGGCCAAGGAAAAGTTTTCACGCACGAAGCCGCACTGCAACATTGGGACGATTGGGCACGTCGACCATGGCAAGACGTCTTTGACGGCGGCGATCACCAAGGTGCTGGCGGAGACGGGCGGCGCGACCTTTACGGCCTATGATCAGATCGACAAGGCGCCGGAAGAGAAGGCGCGCGGCATCACGATTTCGACGGCGCATGTCGAATATGAGACGAAGAACCGCCATTACGCCCATGTCGACTGCCCCGGCCACGCGGATTATGTGAAGAACATGATCACCGGCGCGGCGCAGATGGACGGCGCGATCCTGGTGGTCTCGGCCGCCGACGGGCCGATGCCGCAGACCCGCGAGCACATTCTCTTGGCCCGTCAGGTCGGCGTGCCGGCGCTCGTCGTGTTCCTCAACAAGGTCGACATGGTCGACGATCCGGAGCTTCTGGAGCTCGTCGAGCTCGAAGTGCGCGAGCTGCTCAGCAAGTATGAGTTCCCCGGCGACGACATTCCGATCACCAAGGGTTCGGCGCTGTGCGCGCTCGAGGGCAAGAACCCCGAGATCGGCCATGACGCGATCCTGAAGCTGATGGAGACGGTCGACGCCTACATCCCGCAGCCGGAGCGGCCGAAGGATCAGCCGTTCCTGATGCCGGTCGAGGACGTGTTCTCGATTTCGGGCCGCGGCACGGTGGTGACGGGGCGCATCGAGCGCGGCGTGATCAAGGTGGGCGAGGAAGTCGAGATCGTCGGCATCCGTCCGACGACGAAGTCGACGGTGACGGGCGTCGAGATGTTCCGCAAGCTGCTCGACCAGGGCGAGGCGGGCGACAATGTCGGCTGTCTGCTGCGCGGCACGAAGCGCGAGGACGTCGAGCGCGGCCAGGTGCTGTGCAAGCCGGGCTCGGTGAAGCCGCACACGAAGTTCAAGGCTGAGGCGTATATCCTCACCAAGGAAGAGGGCGGCCGTCATACGCCGTTCTTCACCAACTATCGCCCGCAATTCTACTTCCGCACGACGGACGTGACCGGCATCGTCACATTGCCCGAGGGCGTGGAGATGGTGATGCCGGGCGACAATGTGACGATGGAAGTCGCGCTGATCGTGCCGATCGCCATGGAGGAGAAGCTGCGCTTCGCCATCCGCGAAGGCGGCAGAACAGTCGGCGCCGGCGTCGTCGCCAGCATCATCGAGTAAAGCGAATCCCGGGCCGCGGGCCAAGCGCTCGCTCTTGTGAAAGAAGTCGCGCGCAACGGCGCGCGGCGCATGAAGGCGAGCAGAACTGCTCGCGGTCCTAAAGGACGGAAAAATGAACGGTCAAAATATCCGGATTCGCCTTAAGGCGTTCGATCACCGGATTCTCGACACGTCGACGAAGGAGATCGTCTCGACGGCCAAGCGCACGGGCGCTCAGGTCCGCGGTCCGATTCCTCTTCCGACGCGTATCGAAAAATTCACGGTGAACCGTTCGCCGCATATCGACAAGAAGTCGCGCGAACAGTTCGAGATCAGAACGCATAAACGCGTTCTCGATATCGTCGATCCCACCCCGCAAACGGTGGACGCGCTCATGAAGCTCGATCTCGCCGCCGGCGTGGATGTCGAGATCAAGCTCTAAACGGATTCAAGCGGCGCTCGCTAAAGGATGCGAGCGCGCTTTGCGAAGGATTGGATCATGCGGTCGGGCGTCATCGCGCAAAAGGTCGGAATGACCCGCATCTTCACGGAGGCGGGCGAGCATGTGCCGGTCACGGTCCTGAAGCTCGACGGCTGCCAGGTCGTCGCGCAGCGGACTCAAGAGAAGAACGGCTACACCGCCGTTCAACTCGGCATCGGCCGCGCCAAGGTCAAGAATGTCTCGAAGGCCGAACGTACGCGGTTCGCCGCGGCCTCGGTGGAGCCGAAGATGAAGCTCGCCGAGTTTCGGGTGAAAGAGGAAGAATTGCTGCCGATCGGCGCCGAAATCACGGCGGACCATTTCGTCGTCGGCCAGTTCGTCGATGTGACGGGAACCTCCACCGGCAAGGGCTTTGCCGGACCGATGAAGCGTTGGGGCTTCGGCGGTCTGCGCGCGACCCACGGCGTCTCCGTTTCGCACCGTTCGCACGGTTCGACCGGCGGCCGTCAGGACCCGGGCAAGACCTTCAAGAACAAGAAAATGGCCGGCCATATGGGCGTCGACCGCGTCACCACGCAAAATCTGCGGGTGGTGCAGACCGACCCTGCGCGGGGACTGCTGCTGGTCGAAGGCGCGGTGCCGGGCACGGCCGGCGGTTGGATTTTCGTGCGCGACGCGGTGAAGCGCGCGCTGCCGAAGGATGCGCCGCAGCCGGGCAAATTCCGCCTCGGCAACGGACAGGGTGAAGCCGCGAATTTAGACGCCGCTCCGCAAGAAGCGAACAAGGAGGACTGAGCCGTGAAGATCGACGTCACGTCGTTCGACGGCCAGGCGGCCGGTTCGATCGAACTTTCCGATGAGGTCTTCGGCCTTGAGCCGCGCAAGGACCTGATCTTCCGCATGATCCGCTGGCAGCTCGCCAAGCGGCGCGCCGGCACCCATGCGGTGAAGAACCGTGCCGAGATCGCGCGCTCGGGCAAGAAGCTGCACAAGCAGAAGGGCACCGGCGGCGCCCGTCACGGCTCGGCGCGCGCGCCGCAGTTTCGCGGCGGTGGACGCGCCTTCGGCCCGGTGGTGCGCAGCCATGCGCATGACCTGACCAAGAAGGTGCGCCAGCTCGCGCTGAAACACGCTCTGTCCGCGAAAGCCAAGGACGGCGGCATCATCGTTTGGGAGACGGCGGAGCTCGCCGAGCCCAAGACGAAGCTGCTCGTATCGAGTTTCGCCAAGACCGGCCTCGAGAACGCGATCATCATCGTTGGCGGCGCGCCGCAGAATAATTTCGTGCTCGCCGCACGCAATATCCCGAAGATCGACATTCTGCCCGTCGAAGGCGTCAATGTTTACGACATCCTCCGCCGCGAGAAGCTGGTGTTGACCCGCGCCGCGGTGGACGCGCTGGAGGCGCGACTGAAATGAGCAAGGACGTTCGCCATTACGACGTGATCGTCGCCCCGGTCATCACCGAGAAGGCGACGCTCGCCTCGGAGAGCAATAAGGTGGTCTTCAAGGTCGCGAAGACCGCCACGAAGCCGCAGATCAAAGCGGCGGTCGAAGGTCTCTTCGACGTCAAGGTCGAAGCGGTCAATACGCTGGTGCGCAAGGGCAAGCTCAAGACCTTCCGCGGTCAGCGCGGCCAGCAGAGCGACGTCAAGAAAGCGGTCGTGACTCTCGCCGAGGGCCACAAGATCGACGTGACGACCGGACTGTAAGGAAGGCGTGGGGATAGAACGATGGCGCTGAAGACATTCAAGCCGGTCACGCCGAGCCTTCGCCAGCTCGTCATTGTCGACCGCAGCGAGCTCTACAAGGGCAAGCCGGTCAAGACTCTGACCGAAGGCAAGAGCTCCAAGGGCGGGCGCAACAACGCCGGCCGGATCACCGTGCGTTTTCGCGGCGGCGGCCATAAGCAGGCCTATCGCGTCGTCGATTTCAAGCGGCGGAAGCTCGATGTCGCCGGCAAGGTCGAGCGGCTCGAATATGATCCGAATCGCACGGCGTTCATCGCGCTCATTCGCTACACGGACAATGAGCTTGCCTACATTCTCGCGCCGCAGCGGCTCTCCGTCGGCGACGAAGTGATCGCCGGCAATCAGGTCGACGTGAAGCCCGGCAACGCCATGCCGATCGCCAACATCCCTGTCGGCGCCATCGTGCACAATGTCGAGATGAAGATCGGCAAGGGCGGCGCCATCGCTCGGTCAGCCGGCACCTATGCGCAGATCGTCGGCCGCGACCAGGGCTATGTGATCGTCAGGCTGAATTCGGGCGAGCAGCGCCTGGTGCATGGCCAGTGCTTCGCGACGCTCGGCGCCGTGTCCAACCCCGATCATATGAACACCTCGATCGGCAAGGCCGGCCGCTCACGCTGGCTCGGCCGCCGCCCGCACAATCGCGGCGTCACGATGAATCCGATCGATCATCCGCATGGCGGCGGCGAAGGCCGCACCTCCGGCGGTCGTCATCCGGTCACGCCCTGGGGCAAGCCGACCAAGGGCAAGAAGACCCGCACCAATAAATCCACCGACCGTTTCATTGTGTCCTCGCGACACAATCGCAAGAAGAAGGGCTAACCCATGGCGCGCTCGATTTGGAAGGGCCCGTTCGTTGACGGCTATCTTCTTAAGAAGGCCGAGACCTCGCGCGGTTCAGGCCGCTCCGAGGTGATCAAGATTTGGAGCCGCCGCTCCACGATCATCCCGCAATTCGTGGGGCTGACCTTCGGCGTGCACAACGGCCAGAAACATATTCCCGTGGCAGTGTCGGAAGACATGATCGGGCACAAATTCGGCGAATTCGCTCCGACCCGCACCTTCCACGGCCATGCGGCCGACAAGAAGGCCAAGAGGGGCTAAGAGAGGCTAAGAGAGGCTCACGATGTCGAAGGAAGCCAATCCGCGCCGGCTTGCGGACAATGAAGCGAAGGCCGTCGCGCGCATGCTGCGCGTCTCGCCGCAGAAGCTCAATCTGCTCGCGCAGTTGATTCGCGGCAAGAAGGTGGATCGCGCGCTCGCCGATCTGGAGTTCTCCAGAAAGCGGATCGCGCATGAGGTGAAGAAGGCGCTTGAAAGCGCCATCGCCAACGCCGAGAACAATCACGGTCTCGACGTCGACGATCTCGTCGTCGCCCAGGCCTTTGTCGGAAAGGCGCTGGTGATGAAGCGTTTCCACGCCCGCGCCCGCGGCCGTGCGAGCCGCGTCGAGAAGCCGTTCGCCAATCTGACGATCATCGTGCGCGAAGTCGAAGCGCAGGCCAACGCCTAAAGGATTTAAAACCATGGGTCAGAAGGTTAATCCGATCGGGCTGCGACTGGGCGTCAACCGCACCTGGGATTCGCGCTGGTTCGCCAATAAGGGCGAATACGCCAAGCTCCTGCACGAGGACATGGCGATCCGCGAAACCGTGTCGAAAACGCTGAAGCAGGCGGCGGTGTCGAAGATCGTCATCGAGCGCCCGCACAAGAAGTGCCGCGTGACGATCTATTCGGCGCGTCCCGGCGTCGTCATCGGCAAGAAGGGCGCGGACATCGACAAGATTCGCAAGCTTGTGGGCAAGCTCACCGGCAGCGAAGTCGTCATCAACATCGTCGAAGTGCGCAAGCCCGAAACCGAGGCCGCGCTCGTCGCCGAGTCGATCGCCCAGCAGCTCGAACGTCGCGTCGCCTTCCGCCGCGCGATGAAGCGCGCCGTGCAATCGGCCATTCGGCTGGGCGCGCAGGGCATTCGCATCAATTGCTCGGGCCGTCTTGGCGGCGCCGAGATCGCCCGTCTCGAATGGTATCGCGAAGGGCGCGTGCCGCTGCATACGCTGCGCGCCGACGTCGATTACGGCACGGCGACCGCGCATACCGCCTATGGCGCTTGCGGAATCAAGGTCTGGATCTTCAAGGGCGAAATCCTCGAGCACGATCCGATGGCGCAGGATAAGAAGGCGGCCGAACAGGCGTCCGGCGGCGATCATGGCGATCGCGACCGCGGCGGCGAACGCCGCCGTCGCGAGCACCGCGAACCGCGCGACGCGGCGTAACGAACAAGATTAAAGAGCGCAATCATGCTGCAACCCAAACGCACCAAGTTCCGCAAGGCCTTTAAGGGCCGCATCCGTGGCGCCTCCAAGGCGGGCTTTTTGCTGAACTTCGGTCAGTTCGGCCTAAAGGCGCTGGAGCCGGATCGCATCACCGCGCGCCAGATCGAAGCCGCGCGCCGCGCCCTGACGCGCCATATGAAGCGCGCCGGCCGCGTCTGGATTCGCATCTTCCCCGACGTGCCGGTCTCCAAGAAGCCGACCGAAGTGCGTATGGGCAAGGGCAAGGGCGCGCCGGAATTCTGGGCCGTGCGCGTTGCGCCCGGCCGCATCATGTTCGAGATCGACGGCGTGCCGGCGCCTATCGCGCGGGAGGCCTTGACGCTTGCTGCCGCGAAGCTGCCGATTAAGACGCGCTTCATCGAACGCATCGCCGAATAAGGGGAACGTGATGAAATCCAAACAGCGCCTCTCCGACATCAAGGCGATGACCGAAGATCAGCTCAATGACGAAGTGCTGAAGCTCAAGAAAGAGCAGTTCAATCTGCGCTTCCAGCGGGCGACCGGCCAGCTCGAGAACACCTCACGCGTGCGCGTCGTTCGTCGCGACATTGCCCGCACGAAAACCATCGCCGCGCATAAGCGCGCCGAAAAGCAGGGTTAAAGCGCCATGCCGAAGCGAATTCTCCAGGGCGTCGTCGTCAGCGACAAGCAGAACAAGACCGTGGTGGTGAAGGTCGAACGTCGCTTCACCCACCCGCTGTTCCAGAAGACGGTGCGCCGCACGAAGAACTATCACGCCCATGACGAGAACGGCGCGTTCAAGGTGGGCGATTCGGTGACGATCGAAGAGACCGCGCCGATCTCGAAATTGAAGCGCTGGCGGGTCGTCGAAGTGACGGCCGAGGCGTAGTCGTTAGAACGAACTGTCCGGACGAAGTCGGCGAGTCAAAGCGGGCTTGCCGAAACCAGACCGGAACGAAAGGCGGGTAAGCCATGATTCAGATGCAAACCAATCTCGACGTCGCCGACAACTCCGGCGCGCGCCGCGTGATGTGCATCAAGGTGCTGGGCGGCTCCAAGCGCAAATACGCCGGCGTCGGCGACATTATTGTCGTGTCGATCAAGGAGGCGATTCCGCGCGGCCGCGTCAAGAAGGGCGATGTGCTGAAGGCCGTCGTCGTTCGCACCGCGAAGGACATCAAGCGTGCCGACGGCTCCGTGATCCGTTTCGATTCGAACGCCGCGGTGCTGATCAACAATCAGAAAGAGCCGATCGGCACCCGCATATTCGGGCCGGTGCCGCGCGAGCTGCGCGCCAAGAACCACATGAAGATCATCTCGCTCGCCCCGGAGGTTTTGTAATGGCCGCCAAGATCAAGAAGGGCGACAAAGTCGTCGTTCTCGCCGGCCGCGACAAGGGCCGCAGCGGCGAGGTGCTGCGCGTGATTCCCGACGAGGGCCGCGCCGTCGTCGACGGCGTCAACATCGTCAAGCGCCATCAGCGTCAGACCAAGGATCGCGAAGCCGGCATCATCAACAAGGCCGCGCCGATCAATTTGTCGAATCTGGCGGTCGCCGATCCCAAGGACGGCAAGGCGACGCGGGTTGGATTCAAGATTCTCGACGACGGCCGCAAGGTCCGCGTCGCCAAGCGTTCCGGAGAATTGATCGATGGCTGAGGAAAAGAAGCCCAAGGCCGAAAAGCCCGCCAAGGCTCAAAAGCCCGCCGCCGAGGGCGCGGAGGCGAAGGAGCCCAAGAAGGCCGCCGCCAAATCCGGCGAAAAGCCTGCGGCTAAGGAAAAGCCGGCGACATCCGGCGACGACGCGGCAGCGTTCGGCGCGGACGGCTCCTACGTGCCGCGCATGCGCAAGCATTACGAAGAGGTCGTGCGCGAAGCGTTGCAGAAGCAGTTCGGCTATAAGAACGCGCTCGAAGTGCCGACGATCGAGAAGATCGTGCTCAACATGGGCGTTGGCGAATCCGTCAACGACAGCAAGAAGGCGACGTCGGCGGCGGCCGACCTTAGCCTTATCGCCGGCCAGCGGCCGGTCGTCACCCGCGCGCGCAAGGCGATCTCGACCTTCAAGCTGCGCGAGAACATGCCGATCGGCGCGAAGGTGACGCTGCGCAAGACGCGCATGTACGAGTTCCTCGACCGGCTGATCACCGTGGCGCTGCCGCGCGTGCGCGACTTCCGCGGATTGAATCCGAAGTCGTTCGACGGGCGCGGGAATTATGCGCTCGGCATCAAGGAGCACATCGTGTTCCCCGAAATCGACTACGACAAGGCCGAGTCGATCCTGGGCATGGACGTGATCGTCTGCACGACGGCCAAGACCGACGAAGAGGCGCGCGCCTTGCTGAAGGCGTTCAATTTCCCGTTCCGGCAGTGAGGGCGTAACAGCTCCTCAAACGCGGATACTGAAAGGCGAAACTGGTAATGGCGAAGAAAAGCGCGATAGAGAACAACAAGCGGAAGCGAAGGCTCGTGAAGTCCTACGCCGGGCGGCGCGCGCGGCTGAAGGCGGTCGCGAATGACAAGACGCTGAGCGTCGAAGAGCAGTTCGAGGCGCGTCTCAAGCTTGCTGAGCTCCCGCGCAATTCCGCGCCCGTTCGCGTGCGCAACCGCTGCGAAGTGTCGGGCCGTCCGCGCGGGTTTTATCGCAAGCTGAAAATGTCGCGCATTGCGCTGCGCGAATTGGGGTCCCGCGGCCTGGTGCCCGGCCTCGTGAAGTCAAGCTGGTAAGGAGACGCAGATGGCGATCAACGATCCATTGGGCGATCTTCTCACCCGCATCCGCAACGCACAGATGCGCCGCAAGGACAAGGTGTCCTCTCCGGGCTCCAAGCTGCGCGCGCATGTGCTCGACGTGCTGAAGGAAGAGGGCTATATCCGCGGCTATAGCAGCACCGACTTCGGCAATGGCCGGACTGAGTTCGAGATCGAACTGAAGTATTTCGACGGCGAGCCGGTCATCAAGCAGATCGAACGCGTGTCGCGCCCGGGCCGCCGAGTCTATGCGGCCGTTGACGCAGTGCCGCGCGTGGCGAATGGCCTCGGCGTCACCATCGTGTCGACTCCGAAGGGCGTCATGGCCGATCATGCGGCGCGCGAGAATAATGTCGGTGGCGAGGTGCTGTGCAAGGTCTTCTAGACCTTGCGCCTCATCAAACAGGATTTGCAACCATGTCTCGTATCGGCAAGAAGCCTGTCGTCATTCCCGCCGGCGTCACCGCCAAGGTGGACGGTCAGCTCGTGCAGGTGAAGGGCGCGAAGGGTCAGCTGGAGTTTCTGGCGCCCGACGACGTCTCCGTCGTCCAGCAGGATAACGCCATCTCGGTCGACCCGCGCAATGAAACCAAGCGCGCCCGCGCGCTGTGGGGCACGGCGCGCGCCCAGATCAACAATATCGTCGTCGGCGTGACCACGGGCTTTGAAAAGAAGCTTGAGATCACCGGCGTCGGCTATCGCGCCGCGGTGCAGGGAAAAACGCTGCAACTCGCGCTCGGCTATTCGCATGACGTGAGCTATCCGATTCCGGCCGGCATCGCGATCGTGACGCCGAAGCCGACGGAAATCACCGTCACCGGCATGGATCGGCGCCAGGTCGGTCAAGTCGCCGCGGAGATCCGTGCGTTGCGCCCGCCCGAGCCCTACAAGGGCAAGGGCGTCAAATACGCCAATGAATTCATCTTCCGCAAGGAAGGCAAGAAGAAGTAAGGACCCGCCATGGCCAGGGATGTCAAAGTCGAACAGCGTCGAAAGGCGCGGGTGCGCCGGGCGATCCGTGAACGCGCCAAGGGGCGGTTGCGCCTTTCGGTGTTTCGCTCGTCCAAGCAGATCTACGCGCAGATCATCGACGACGAGAAGGGCGCGACGGTCGCAGCCGCCTCTTCGCTCGAGAAGGCGAACCGCGAGGGTCTGAAGACTGGCGCGGACGTCGAGGCGGCGAAGGTCGTCGGCAAGCTCCTCGCGGAGCGCGCCGTCGCCAAGGGCGTCAAGGAGGTCGTTTTCGACCGTGGCGCTTACATGTATCACGGGCGCGTCAAGGCGCTGGCAGACGGCGCCCGCGAGGGCGGTCTGGAGTTCTAACAGGGGGCGCGCGTCGTTGAGGGCGCGCGCTTCTCGCGCGGAATGCGTGCCGGCGCTCAAGCGCCGGGCGTCGATCCGATGGGTCGGCAGTGAAGGAAGCGAGCGGCGCATCACGCCGCGTAAGTGACGGAAGAGACAATGGCGCGTGAAGGAGAAGGCGGTCGCGGCCGCGATCGGGATCGTGACGGCGACGGCGAATTTGTGGATCGTCTGGTCCACATCAATCGCGTCGCGAAGGTGGTGAAGGGCGGCCGGCGTTTCGGCTTCGCCGCGCTCGTCGTCGTCGGCGACCAGAAGGGCCGCGTGGGCTATGGACACGGCAAGGCGCGCGAAGTGCCTGAGGCGATCCGCAAGGCGACGGAAGCGGCCAAGCGCGCGTTGATCCGCGTGCCGCTGCGCGAAGGCCGCACGCTGCATCATGACGTTCATGGCCGCCATGGCGCGGGCCGCGTCATTCTGCGCGCTGCGCCGGCCGGCACCGGAATCATCGCCGGCGGTCCAATGCGCGCGATTTTCGAAACGCTGGGCATGCACGACGTCGTGGCGAAGAGCCAGGGGTCGTCCAATCCCTACAACATGATCCGCGCGACCTTCGATGCGCTTGGCCGCGAAGACTCGCCGCGCTCCGTCGCGGCGCGCCGCTCGCTTAAAGTTTCGGTGCTGCAGTCGCGCCGTCAAGGCGTCGACGCCGACGCCGTCGACGCGTAAGGAGACGACCCATGACGAAGAGCACGCAGCAGATCGTCGTCGAACAGATCGGCAGCCCGATCGGCCGGCCCGAACGGCAGCGCCGCACGCTTCTTGGCCTCGGCCTGACGCGCATCGGCCGCCGCCGCGCGCTGGAAGACACGCCGGCCGTGCGCGGGATGATCGCTAAGGTGGCGCATCTCGTGAAAATCGTCGACGCCAAAACCGTCGACGGGAAGTGAGGACGCGGCCATGAAACTTAATGAAATCACCGACAATCCAGGCGCGAGCAAGAACCGCATGCGCGTCGGCCGCGGCATCGGCTCCGGCAAGGGCAAGACCGGCGGACGCGGCGTCAAGGGCCAGAAGGCGCGCACCGGCGTGGCGATCAAGGGCTTCGAGGGCGGTCAGATGCCGTTGCATCGGCGTCTGCCGAAGCGCGGATTCTACAATCCGTTCTCGACCCACTACAACGAGGTCAATCTCGGGCGCATTCAACAGGCGCTCGACGCCGGCAAGCTCGACGCCACCGCGCCGGTGACGGTCGAGGCGCTGCTTGCGGCCGGCGTCGTCACCAGACCGCGCGACGGCGTCAAGAT
This sequence comes from Methylocystis rosea SV97, assembly GCF_000372845.1. GTDB lineage: Bacteria > Pseudomonadota > Alphaproteobacteria > Rhizobiales > Beijerinckiaceae > Methylocystis > Methylocystis rosea. Next base: position 226,009 of record NZ_KB889963.1, on the reverse strand, counting down.
CCTCGGCCAGGGCGAGTTGAAGACGAAGCTCGCCTTCGAGGTCTCGGCGGCCTCCAAGTCGGCGGTCGCGGCCATCGAGGGCGCCGGCGGCACCGTGAAACTTCTCGCCGGCGAGACGCCAGCGCAGTAACTCAAAAAGGCGCGGCCGCTCTCGCATGAGCGGCTGCGCTGTTTTATACCAAACGCTCCGAACGGAGCGGGCGAGCCTCGCGCGCTGCTAGCTCCGAGCGCTGAGCCCAACAAAATGGCGTCGCGTCGACAGCGGCGCGAAAGGGGAGTTCCTTCATGGCATCGGCAGCCGAGCAGCTCGCGGCCAACGTCAATCTCTCCGCCTTCGGCAAATCCGAGGAACTGAAAAAGCGCATCCTGTTCACGCTGGGCGCGCTGATCGTCTATCGCCTCGGCACCTACGTGCCGCTGCCGGGTATCGACCCCGAGGCTTTCGCGAAGAGCTTTTTCGGCCAGTCGAAGGGCATGCTGGAGCTCTTCAACATGTTCGCGGGCGGCGCCGTGCAGCGCCGCGCGATCTTCGCCCTCAACATCATGCCGTATATTTCGGCGTCGATTATCGTCCAGCTGCTGACGTCGGTGATTCCGACGCTCGAGACGCTGAAGAAAGAGGGCGAGCAGGGCCGCAAGGTCCTCAACCAATATACCCGCTACCTCACCGTCGCGCTCGCGACGTTCCAGGCCTACGCCATGGCGATCGGGCTCGAGGGCCAGCAGGGCGTCGTCACCGATCCTGGCCTGTTCTTCCGCATCACCACCGTCGTGACGCTGGTCGGCGGCACAATGTTCCTGATGTGGCTTGGCGAGCAGATCACCTCGCGCGGAATCGGCAACGGATCTTCGCTCATCATCTTTGCGGGCATCGTCGCAGCGTTTCCGTCGGCGATCGTGTCGACCTTGGAGCTCGGCCGGCAGGGCGCAATTTCGACGGCGCTGATCATCGGCGTCATCATCATGTCCTTCGCCGTCGTCGCCTTCATCGTGTTCATGGAGCGGGCGCAGCGACGCCTGCTGATCACCTATCCCAAGCGTCAGCACGGTAACCGCGTCTACGAGGGACAGACGTCCTTCCTGCCGCTGAAGCTGAACACGTCCGGCGTTATCCCGCCGATCTTCGCATCGTCGCTGCTGCTCTTGCCGACGACCGTGGCGAATTTCTACCAGTCGACCGGCAGCGAGAGCATCTTCGCGACGATCTCCGCCTATTTCGGCCATGGGCGGCCGCTGTATATGCTCGCCTATGTGGGATTGATCGTGTTCTTCGCCTTCTTCTACACCGCGATCGTCTTCAATCCGGTCGAGACGGCGGACAATCTCAAGAAGCACGGCGGTTTCGTGCCGGGCATTCGCCCCGGCGAACGCACCGCGAAATTCATCGACGAAGTGCTGATGCGGATCACCGTGCTCGGCGCGGCCTATCTGGCGGTCATCTGCATCATTCCGGAAGGGCTCATCGCCTACGCCAATCTGCCCTTCTATTTCGGCGGCACGTCGCTGCTCATCGTCGTCAGCGTCACCATGGATACTGTGGCGCAGATCCACGGTCATATGCAGGCGCAGCAATATGAGGGGCTGATTCGCAAGACCAAGCTTCGCGGCGGGAAACGCGCCCGATGAGGCTGGTGCTGCTCGGTCCGCCCGGGGCCGGCAAAGGAACGCAGGCGGCGCGTTTGGTCGAAAAGCACGGCGTGCCGCAGCTGTCGACAGGAGACATGCTGCGCGCCGCGGTCGCGGCGAAAACGCCGATTGGCCTGAGGGCCAAGGAGATCATGGACGCTGGCGCGCTGGTGCCGGACGAGGTCGTGATCGGCCTGATCGACGAACGGCTCGGCGCGTCTGACTGCGCCAGCGGGTTCATTCTCGACGGCTTCCCGCGCACTGTGGCGCAGGCCGAGGCGCTGCAGGAGCTTCTCGTGCGCAGGGGTTTGTCGCTCGACGCCGTGCTCGAGCTCGCCGTCGACGAAGGCGCGCTCGTCGACCGGATGCGCAAACGGGTGGATGAAACCCGCGCCGCGGGCGGCGCGGTGCGCGCAGACGACAATCCGGAAAGCTTCAAGACGCGGCTCGAAGCCTATCGGGCCCAGACGGCCCCTGTGTCGGCGCACTACGCCAAGCGTAGCGAATTGACCAGGATCGACGGGATGGCGCCGATTGAGGATGTAACCGCGGAGATCGATCGCGCCCTGTCGGACGCCGACTAGATTTTTTCGCGGAATCGCTTGACCCTCAACCCGTTGGCCCCTAAATAGGCAGTCTTCACGTTGTTGGACAGTCGGCTCCGGCTCCCGGATTGGGGGGCGGGGCCTGTTTTCGTATGAAGACGGTTCACAACCGTCCGCATGGGCCGGGCTCCACCGGACGCGGGCGTCATCCCGGAGCTTAAGGCTCCTTCTCACATGGAGAGACAAAGTGGCCCGTATTGCAGGCGTCAATATCCCGACCAACAAGCGCGTCGTCATCGCGCTCCAGTATATCCACGGCATTGGCGCCAAGAAGGCAGAGGAAATCTGCGAGAAGGTGAGCATCCCGGCCGAGCGCCGCGTGGCGCAGCTCACTGACGCGGAAGTTCTGCAAATTCGCGAAACCATCGACCGCGACTACATGGTCGAAGGCGATCTGCGCCGCGAGGTCGCGATCAACATCAAGCGCTTGATGGATCTCGGCTGCTATCGCGGCCTGCGCCATCGCCGCCAGCTTCCCGTGCGCGGCCAGCGCACGCACACCAACGCCCGCACCCGCAAGGGCAAGGCGAAGCCGATCGCCGGCAAGAAGAAGTAGTCGGCCGTCAGGACGATTATGGATGGCGGGGACACGCCCGGCCATGACAACCGAAATCCCTAGCGCCTGGAACTACGGGCGCGTTTGAAGGACGCAAGAAAAAATGGCTAAGGACACAACGCGCGTTCGCCGCCGCGAGCGCAAGAACATCGTTTCCGGCGTCGCGCATGTGAATTCGACGTTTAACAACACCATGATCACCATCACCGACGCGCAAGGCAACACTGTGTCGTGGTCGTCCGCCGGGTCGATGGGATTCAAAGGCTCGCGTAAATCCACGCCCTACGCCGCGCAGATGGCCGCCGAAGACGCCGCCCGCAAAGCCGGCGAGCATGGCGTGCGCACGCTTGAAGTCGAAGTCTCCGGTCCGGGCTCCGGCCGTGAGTCGGCGCTGCGCGCGCTGCAGGCGGCGGGCTTCACCGTAACTTCGATCCGCGATGTAACGCCCATTCCCCACAACGGCTGCCGGCCGCGCAAGCGCCGCCGCGTCTGAGTTCATTGTCTGATTTGATTTCGCGCGGCGCGGCGCATGCCCGGCGCCGCACTCAGGAGCTTCAAGGAAAGGCCTCCAAGTGAGCATCCAGAAGAACTGGCAGGAACTCATCAAGCCGAACAAGCTCGAAGTCGCCGCCGGAGACGATCCCAAGCGCGTCGCGACCGCGGTCGCTGAGCCGCTGGAGCGCGGCTTCGGCGTGACGCTTGGCAACGCCCTGCGCCGCATTCTGCTGTCGTCTTTGCAGGGCGCGGCGATCACGTCGATTCACATCGACGGCGTGCTGCACGAGTTCTCTTCGATCCCCGGCGTCCGCGAGGACGTGACCGACATCGTCCTCAACATCAAGGACATCGCCATCAAATACCAGGGCGATGGCATGAAGCGCCTGACGCTCAAGAAGACGGGACCAGGGGCCGTCACCGCGGGCGACATCCAGGTGACGGGCGACGTGCAGGTCCTCAACCCTGAACTCGTCATCTGCACGCTCGACGAAGGCGCCGAGATCCGCATCGAGTTCACCGTCGCCAACGGCAAGGGCTATGCACCCGCCGACCGCAACCGCGCCGAAGACGCCCCGATCGGCCTCATTCCGATCGACAGCCTCTATTCGCCGGTCAAAAAGGTCAGCTATCGGGTCGAAAACACCCGCGAGGGCCAGGTTCTCGACTATGACAAGCTGACGCTGACGGTCGAAACAAATGGCGCGATGAGTCCGGAAGACGCGATCGCCTATTCGGCGCGCATTCTGCAGGACCAGCTCAACGTCTTCGTCAATTTCGAAGAGCCGCGCCGCGAGGAGGCTGCGCCGTCCATTCCGCAACTCGCTTTCAATCCGGCGCTGCTGAAGAAGGTGGACGAGTTGGAGCTTTCGGTGCGTTCGGCGAACTGCCTGAAGAACGACAACATCGTCTACATCGGCGACCTTATCCAGAAGTCGGAAGCCGAGATGCTGCGCACGCCGAACTTCGGCCGCAAGTCCTTGAACGAGATCAAGGAGGTGCTGGCGCAGATGGGTCTGCATCTGGGCATGGAAGTCCCTGGCTGGCCGCCGGAGAACATCGACGATCTCGCGAAGAGATTCGAGGAGCATTATTGAGTTTCCCCCTTCTCCCGCTTGCGGGAGAAGGTGTCGCGCGAATGCGCGACGGATGAGGGCGCGGGAAATTCCCCTCACCCGGCCCCGCTTGGCGGGGCCACCCTCTCTCGCGAGAGAGGGAAATAATGGAGACGGCCGTTCCTTGGCACGGCGGCCGCATAATCAACGGAGAGCCGCATGTATCACGGTCACAAGAAGCGCCGCTTCGGGCGCACGCATGAGCACCGCAAGGCGATGTTCGCCAATATGGCGCAGGCGCTCATCAAGCATGAGCAGATTGTCACGACGCTGCCGAAGGCGAAGGATCTGCGTCCCGTCGTCGAAAAGCTCGTGACGCTGGGCAAGCGCGGCGACCTCCACGCGCGCCGGCAGGCGATCGCCAAGATCAAGGACGTCAAGCTTGTCGGCAAGCTCTTCGACGTGCTCGGACCTCGCTACAAGGATCGCAACGGCGGCTACACACGCGTGCTGAAGGCGGGCTTCCGCTACGGCGACAATGCGCCGCTTGCGGTCATCGAATTCGTCGATCGCGACGTAAACGCCAGGGGGCAGGACTCCGGACCCGTCCACGAAGGAGAGGCGGCGGCGTAAGCGGTTCAAAGGCGACCGTTTCGATCGTCATGATGATCACAATCGCGGCGTCGTGTCTCCGTCATCGGGATGCGGCGCCGAAAGCGTTTTAAGGGCAAGGAAGCGTCCGAGAACCTCGGAGCAGACGCCGCATGATCGGCGATTGGGCCTCCGGCTGGCGCCTCGTCGGCGCTTCTCCGCACGGAACCATCATTGCAGCGCATTCTTATCGTCTCGCGTCTTTGCGTCTATAAATGCGCCGGCAAAAACGAGCTACGGAGCGCTTCATGAAGATTTCGGCGCGTCAGATTATTGTTGCGGCGCTCGCCTGCGCCTTCGCGGCGCCTTTCGCCTCCGCGCGCGCCGAAGTTTCGCCCGAGGCGGCTCAGACCGCTTCCCCAAGGCCGCCTGGCCGCGTCGAGAGCTTTACGCCGCCGGGGCCCGATCGCGCTGTGCCGACGAGCCGCGGCGAGTTGATGAATTCCTTCGCGCCGGTGGTCAAAAAGGCGCAGCCGGCGGTCGTCAACGTCTTCGCGTCGCGCGTCGAGCGCATGCCCGCAAATCCGCTGTTCGAGGACCCGATCTTTCGTCGCTTTTTTGGCGAGGGCGGCGGCATGCCGGGGCGCAACATGGCGCAGTCGCTCGGCTCGGGCGTGATCGTCGATCAAAGCGGTCTCGTCGTCACCAACAACCACGTGATCGAGGGCATGACCGACGTGAAGGTGGCGCTCGCCGACAAGCGCGAATTCGCCGCGAAGATTTTGTTACGCGATCCGCGCACCGATCTCGCGGTGTTGAAGCTGGCCGACGGCGCCAATTTTCCAACGATGGAGCTTGGCGATTCGGATGCGCTTGAAGTCGGCGATTTGACGCTCGCGATCGGCAATCCCTTTGGCGTCGGTCAAACGGTGACGCAAGGCATTATTTCGGCGCTTTCGCGCACCCATGTCGGCATCAGCGACTATGGCTTCTTCATTCAGACGGACGCGGCGATCAACCCCGGCAACTCGGGCGGACCGCTGGTCGATATGAACGGGCGCGTCGTCGGCATCAATTCCGCGATCTTCTCGAAGTCCGGGGGCTCGGTCGGCATCGGCTTCGCCATTCCCGTCAATATGGTCAAGAGCGTGATCGCCGCCGCGAAGGGCGGCGGCAAGCAGGTGCGGCGGGCCTGGATGGGCGCGACGCTGCAATCGCTGTCGCAGGAGATCGCCGACGGCCTCGGGCTCGATCGCCCCACCGGCGCTCTGCTGGCCGACGTCGATCCGAAGGGGCCGTCAGCTGAAGCCGGTCTGAAGCGCGGCGACGTCATCATTTCGGTCGACGGCCAGACGGCCGATGACCCGGAGGCGGTCGGCTATCGGCTCGCCACCAAGCCGATTGGCGGGCAGGCGACGCTCGGCGTGTTGCGCGGCGGCAAAAAGATCGTCGCGCAAATTCGCCTCGCGCCGGCGCCGGAAACGCCGCCGCGCGACGCGATAAGGATAAAGGGCGCGTCGCCCTTCGCCGGCGCGACGGTGATAAATATTTCTCCCGCGGTCATCGAAGAGATGTCGGTGCAGGGAACGACCAATGGCGTCGTGGTGTCCGAGGTCGATGACGGCTCCTACGCGCAGCAGCTCAATCTGCAGCGCGGCGACATCATTCTCGCCGTCAATGATCAAAAGATCGGGACGACGCGCGATCTGGAGAGCGTAACGGCGGCGCGCGCCTACTATTGGAAGATCACCCTGGCGCGCGGCGGGCAGGTGTTCACGACCGTTATCGGCGGTTAAATCGGCATGAGCGCGCTTGTAATCCTCGTCACGACGATTGACGACGAGGAAAAGGCGCGCGCGCTTGCCCGGGCGGCGCTCTCGGCGAAGCTCGCCGCCTGCGTTCAGATACATCCCATTCGCAGCCATTACGTCTGGAAGGACGAGATGCGCGAAGAGCCTGAGTTTTTATTGCACATGAAAGCGCGCGGCGATGACTATCCCGCGCTTGCCGAACTGGTCCGCCGTCTGCATAGCTATGAGACGCCGGAAATACTGCGCATCGACGTCGCCGAGGCGGACAAAGATTATCTCGCCTGGGCGATGGAGGCGACGCGACGGTAAGCGCACCGGCGAAGCGTCTTCCAAATCGTCGATCTCGGCATTACGTTCTGCGCGGCGAGCCCCCGCGCGCCACGCCAGCCATCGGGACCCTTGGATGTCACCTCCCACCGACTATTTTGTTGATCGCCGTAGGCTTCGCCGCAAGCTCGGCTGGTGGCGTCTCGCCGCCCTAATCGCCTTGGGCGTCGCGGGCCTCGTCGCCGTGGTGCGGCTCGGCGGCGCCGATTCCGCCGATAAGCTCACGCCGCATATCGCCCGCCTCGAACTGCAGGGCGTCATCACCGGCGACGACGATACGATCGATATGATCAAGAAGATCGGGGAATCGAGCCAGACGAAGGCTCTGCTGCTGGAGATTGAGAGTCCCGGCGGCACGACGACAGGCTCCGAACGGCTCTATGAGGAGCTTCGGCGCGTCGCTGAGAAGAAGCCCGTCGTCGCCGTTGTCGGGACGGTGGCCGCGTCCGGCGCCTATATCGCCGCGCTCGCCGCCGACACGATCGTCGCGCGGGGCAATTCGCTGGTCGGCTCGATCGGCGTGTTGTTCCAATATCCCAACGTCTCGAAGCTGCTTAATAATTGGGGCGTCGAGGTCGAGACGATAAAATCGTCGCCGCTCAAGGCCACGCCGAACGGGCTCGAACCGACGAGCCCCGAAGCGCGCGAAGCGATCGCCAGTCTTGTCGCGGACTCCTTCGCTTGGTTCAAGGCGCTGGTTCAGGAGCGGCGCAAGCTTGACGACGCGGAACTGGCCAAGGTCTCTGACGGCCGTGTTTTCACCGCGCGCCAGGGCGTGCCGCTGAAGCTTGTCGATCTCATCGGCGGCCAACGCGAGGCCATCGATTGGCTGGTCGCCAACAAAGGAATTGCGAAAGACATGCCTGTGCGCGAGTGGAAGAAGAAATCCAGCCTCGAGCGGCTTGGGCTTGTCGGCGCCGCCGCCGGCCTCGCGCGGGTCGCCGGATTGGAATCGATCGCCGGTTTTTTAGAAAAATCAATTCTCCTCGAACGGAGCGGCGAGCTTGACGGCCTTTTGGCGATTTGGCAGCATTCGGCCGCAAACTGACTCGGGCGTCGCGCTGTGTTCGACGCCAACATATTGGATCGGCTCATGATAAAGTCGGAACTTATTCAACGTATCGCGCGCCGAAATGGCCATCTTTACCAGCGCGACGTCGAGACAATCGTCAGCACGATTCTTGACGAGATCACCTCGGCATTGGCGCGGGGCGATCGCGTTGAATTGCGAGGCTTCGGCGCGTTTTCGGTCAAGAAACGCGATGCGCGCACCGGCCGCAATCCACGCACGGGCGCGCAGGTGTCGGTGCAGCAAAAGAGCGTGCCGTTCTTCAAAACCGGTAAAGAGATGCGCGAGCGCCTCAACGAGAATTATCCGGGCTGATGCGATTTAAAGCGGCTGCGTCCTCTGGGTCTCGGGACGCGCGGCAGCGGCGAAGCGGCGGCTGTATGTGGCGGCTGCCCAGCGTGTTGCGCGGCGCCGGCAAGAGGGAGATGTTATGAAGTCCATCCTGCGCGTCATCATTTTCGTTCCTCTGGCGCTCATCATTTTGTTTTTCTCGATGGCCAATCGTGGCTCGGTGCGCATCGGGCTTGATCCCTTCGCGCCGAGCGACGGATCGGGTCCTTCTTTCGAGGCGCCGATCTTCCTTGTCGTTCTGGCGTCGATGGCGATTGGCGTGCTTGCGGGCGGGATCTCTTCCTGGCTTGGGCATCTCTCCGTGCGCCGCGCCGCGAAGATCGCTCGCGCCGAGGCGCGCAAGACGCGTGTGGAGATCGATAAGCTGCGTCAGCAGGCGTTGGCGAGCCTGCCGGCCGATAAGAGAGTGAAGAGCAGTTAAGCGGACTGTCTCTGTCGCGCCCTCAATGGAAATCCCGCGACTTCGGCAAGATCCGAACATTGCGCGGATGGCCGCCGCGCGGATGCTGGGGATGGATGAATTCGTCCGCGCGAGACAGGACGATTTCCGGCTGATGCGCGTCTGACAGTCTCTTGAGGTCTTGGCTGCGGTCGATAATGCGCTGCGCCATCAGATGCACGACATTTTCGGGGCTCTTCTGCACCCTTCCTTCCACCAGCATGAGTCGTGACGCCATCGTCTCGCGGCGGTAGCGCTCGAAGAGGCGCGCCCAGATGACGATATTGAGGATGCCGGTTTCATCTTCGAGCGTGACGAAAATGGCGTTGCCCTGTCCGGGCCGTTGCCGCACCAGCACGACGCCGGCGCCGCGCGCAAAGGCGCCATCCGTGAGCGCCGAAACTTCCGCGCAAGTGATGATCCGTTCGCGCGCGAAAATCGGCCGCAGCACCGCCATTGGATGGGCTTTCAGCGAGAGCCGCAGCGTTTGATAATCGGCCGCCACATGTTCGCCAAGCGACATGGACGGCAGCAGCGGATCTTGTTCCTTGGCGAGTTCGCGCGCGTCGGCGGCGGCAAAGAGCGGCAGGGGTTTGGCGTCGGGCAGACGCCGCACGGCCCAGAGCGCGTCGCGGCGGTCGGTTTGCAATGAGCGGAAAGCGTCGGCGTCGGCGAGCGCGCGCATCGTCGCGCCGTTGAGCGCCGCCCGCCGCGCAAGGTCTTCGACGCTGTCATAGGGCTTCGTCCGCGCTGCGACGATGCGATGTCCTTCGCTCTCATGCACGCCGTCCGCCTGGCGGAAGCCGAGACGCAGCGCCAAATCTCCCGTACGTTCCAGCGTATTGTCCCATTCGCTGAAATTCACGTCGACGGCGCGCACGTCGACGCCATGCTCGCGCGCGTCGCGCACGATCTGCGTCGGCGCATAAAAGCCCATCGGCTGCGAGTTGAGCAGGGCGCAGGCGAAGATCGCCGGATAGTGACATTTGATCCAGGAGGAGATGTAGACGAGCTTGGCGAAGGACGCGGCGTGGCTTTCGGGAAAGCCATAGGAGCCGAAGCCCTTGATCTGTTCGAAACAGCTTTGCGCGAAGCCGCGATCATAGCCGCGCGCCGCCATGCGTTCGACCATCAGCGCCTCGAATTCATGGATGGTGCCAAGATTGCGAAAGGTCGCCATGGCGCGGCGCAGGCGATTGGCTTCAACATCGGAGAATTTTGCGGCGACCATGGCGAGCTTCATCGCCTGCTCCTGAAAGAGCGGCACGCCCTTGGTCTTTTCAAGCACCTTGCGCAATTCGTCCGGCGGTCCGTGCTCCGGCGCGGGCGAGGGATAGATCACCGGCTCGCTTCCGGAACGGCGGCGCAGATAGGGATGCACCATATTGCCCTGGATCGGTCCCGGCCGCACGATCGCCACCTGAATGACGAGATCATAGAATTCACGCGGCTTCAGGCGCGGCAGCATATTCATCTGGGCGCGACTCTCGACCTGAAAGACGCCGATGGAGTCGCCTCTGCACAGCATGTCGTAGGTCGCCATGTCGTCGGCCGGCACGTCGGCGAGGCCCATGTCTTTTCCCTCATGGGCGCGCAAATAATCGAAACATTTTCGGATGCAGGTGAGCATGCCGAGCGCCAGCACGTCGACTTTCATCAGGCCAAGCGCGTCGATGTCGTCCTTGTCCCATTCGATGAAAGTGCGCTCAGGCATCGCGGCGTTGGCGATGGGCGTCAACTCGTCGAGCCGCCCGCGCGCGAGAACGAAGCCGCCGACATGCTGCGAGAGATGGCGCGGAAAGCCGAGCAGCCGGGTCGCGAAATGAATGGCGCGGCGGATGACGGGATTTTCGGGATCAAGCCCGGTCTGGCGGATATAAGTCTGCGGAATGTCGGCGCCCCAACTGCCCCATTGCGTGCTGGCGAGAGCGGCGGTCACGTCCTCGGTCAGTCCGAAGACCTTGCCGACTTCGCGAATGGCGCTGCGCGGCCTGTAGCTGATGACAGTCGCAACGAGTCCGGCGCGCTCGCGGCCGTATTTGCCGTAAATATGCTGGATGATCTCTTCGCGCCGCTCATGCTCGAAATCGACGTCGATGTCGGGCGGCTCCTTGCGCTCCTGCGAGATGAATCTGGCGAAGAGCAGATCATTCTCCGCCGGATCGACACAGGTGACGCCGAGCACATAGCAGACGGCGGAATTGGCGGCGGAGCCGCGCCCCTGGCAGAGAATCCCCTTGTCTTCGGCGATCCGCACGATGTCGTGAATGGTGAGAAAATAACGCGCATAGTCGAGCGTCTCGATGAGCGCCAGTTCTTCGCGCAGAAGCTTCTCGACCTTCTCCGGCACGCCGTCTGGATAGCGCATGACGGCGTGGCGATAGGTCAGCTCCTCGAGCCATTCCTGGGGATTGCGCCCCGGCGGGACAGGCTCGTCCGGATATTCATATGTCAATTGATCGAGCGAGAAATCGACGCGCGCGAGAAAACATTGCGTCTCCTCGAGCGCCTCCGGCGCGTCAGCGAAGAGCCGCATCATTTCTTCCGGCGTCTTCAAATAGCGCTCGGCGTTGATCTCGATCCGGCGTCCGGCTTGCGCGAGCGTCACGCCTTCGCGGATGCAGGTCATAACGTCTTGCAGATCGCGCTGGCCGGGATCGGCGTAAAGCGCGTCATTCGTCGCGAGCAAGGGCGTCTGCGTTCGCGCGGCAATTTCTTTCAGTCTTGCGAGGCGCCGCCTGTCGTCGCCGCGCCGCGGCATGGTCGCGCCGAGCCAGACGTCGTCTTGCGCAAGATCGCTCAGACGCGCGAGCGTCGAGGGCAGGCGCGTCAGATTGCGTGAAGGCATGACGATCAGCAGCAGATCGTGCGCGGCTTGTGCAAGATCGTCGAAATAAAGACGGCATTCGCCTTTCTTGGCGCGAAGATTCCCTGTCGTCAGCAGCCGCGTGAGCCTCGCCCAGCCATTGCGATTTTGTGGATGGGCGACGATGTCGGGCGTCTCGTCGGCGAAGACGAGCCGCACGCCGACGACGAGCTTGAAGGATTGGGCGCGCTCTGCGTCAAGCTGCGCCAGAAGCGTCGCATCGTCGCCGGCCGGCGGATCGCTTAATTTTTCGCGCAGTTCCTTAAGCGCGGCATAGGCGCGCACGACCCCGGCGACGCTGTTGCGGTCGGCGATGCCAATTCCGCTATGGCCGAGCAGCAGCGCCGTCAGCGCCATGTCTGACGGATGCGACGCGCCGCGCAGGAAGGAGAAATTCGTTGCCGCGACGAGTTCGGCGAAAGGCGCGCTCATGCGAAGAGCCCATGCAGGAACCAGCGCGGCGCGGCGGTTTCGCTTTCATAGAGGCCTTCGCGAAACACCCAGAAGCGATGGCCTTCGCGATCCTCCAGCCGGTAATAGTCGCGCGTTCGCCTGTCGCGGCCAACCGCGTTGCGCCACCATTCCGGCGCGATGCGCTCCGGCCCTTCGGCGCGGGCGATCATGTGGCGCACGCGGCGCCATTTGAAATGCATCGGCGGCCCGTCCGGCGTCTCGGCCATTGTGTCGATGGGCTGCGGCGGATCAAACAGAAACAGCGGCCGCAAGGGCGGTTCGCCAAGTTCCGGCTTCTCCCAGGAATTGGGTTTGGAAGGAGACGCCGCGTAAACATAGGAGGCGGCGCGCACGGGATCATGCGTCTCATGCGCCGCAAAGCGCAGCACGCGTTCGCGGCCAAAACGCGCCGCGAGGCGATCAACGAGATCGGCGACGTCGCCTTCCTGCGCGCTCTGCCGCTCGAAGCCGATCTGGCTTTGCGCCAGCGTTTCGGCGTTGAGGACGCAAAAGCGGATAACGTCGAAGCCGAATCCCGGATCGAGCGGATCGGCGAGCGACTCGGCCTTCAGGTTAAAGAGTCGCAGCAGCGCTTCGACATTGCGCGAGGGCGCGCCGGTTTCGAAACGCAGGGCCGCCACCGCGCCGTCGGTGCGAAAGAAGCGCGCTTCAAAAGCGCGGCCGCCTTCGCCGCGCCTTTCGAGAATGCCCATCGCTTCCGCGATCAGCGGCCGCAGAACATTCTCTATAGCTGAGAGATCGAGAAAAGGCTCGGCGAAGCGCCGCTCGACCATGCATTCCGGCAAAGGCCGCAAGGGCGTGATGCGCGCGTCCTCGCGTCCCAGAATGCGCGTCAGCCGCCGCATCGTTTCGTCGCCAAAACGCGCCGTCAGCGCGGCCGAGGAACGATCGGCGAGATCGCCCAATGTCGTGAGGCCGGCGCGCGTCAGCGCCACGCTCGTCTCTTTTGGCGCTTCGAGCGCGGCGATGGAGAGCGGGCGTGTGAAAATTTCATCTTCGCCCGGAGGCGTGACGCCCTCTTGGCCAAAACGCGCCAGAGCGCGCGCGGCGTCCGGCGTTCCGGCGACGGCGGCGCGGCCGGTGAAGGAGAGGCGCGCCATCGCCCGCAGGATGCAGGTCCGCATCATCGCTTCGCCGCCAAAAAGATGCGCGCAGCCCGTCGCGTCGAGCATGAGGCCGCCGGGCGGATCGAGCGCCACGAGCGGCGTGAACTGTTCGCAAAAGGCGGCCAGCCGCAGCATCAGCCGCTCGTCGGCGTCAGGGTCGGCCTGCGCGACGGCGAGATGGGGCGCGCGCGCCCTGGCGTCGGCGAGGGTCATGCCCGGCGTCAGGCCGAGCGCGATCGCCTTTCGATCGAGCGCGTCGATGCGCAGCGCGCTACGTTCTTTTTTGACGAGGATGAGCGGCGAATCATCCGAATTTGCGTCCGGCCCTCTGCGGCGCGCCTTCGCCAGGCGTTCCGCCGACAGGAAGGGAAGCCACAGAGCCAGATAGCGACGATGCGTCGAATGTTCTGTCCTCGAAGGCGCCACGGTCACGGTTCCACTCCACACGCCACTCATGCCCCGCCGCGCCGCCGCGCTGGCGCAGCAGAAAAATCGTAAAAGCCGCTGATCCCGGCGCATTCGCCGCCAGCGCGCGGGAAGGCGCGGCGCGCACAAGCCAGCGGCTTGCGGCGGCGCTCGGCGCAGGGGAGGCGCCGACGCGGGAGACAAAGATCGGCGCGCCAGCGGCAGCGGCCGCCAGAGCCAGGCGCCGGCTCGCGGTCAGATCATAGGCGCGCGCTTCGCCGAAGAGTTCGATCAGCGTCGCGCCCACAGTTGCGCAGCGTCCGGCTTCGACGCCCGCCTGCAGCGCCTCTCGAGCGTCGCGCACGCGAATGAAGGCGACGGCGGCGGGGTCGAGGCCGATGTCGGCGAGGCCCGGCGGATAGGGCGCGCCGGATTCGGCGCTCAGCGCCTCGGGGCGCGCCCAGAGCAGCGGCTTTTCCGCGCCCGCCAGTGCGCGCCTGGCGAGCGCCAGAGCGAAGCCCATCGCCGCCGGGGCGTCGGCGGCGGTCTCGGCATAGGCCTCGTGCAGCGCCGCGCGGAGAATTCCGCCGCCGAGCCGCCGATCGAGGCTTTCCGCCCCGAGCGCGATGGTCTCGGAAGTTGCGGCCCGATGGGCGCAAGCCAGGCTTTTCCGCAGCGACGCCAGCGGTTGGGTCATCTCATGAGTTCCTGTTATGTTCTCATAATGACTCCCGATGCGGGAGAGTCAAGGCGGGGCTGGCTAACGGCAGGGCTCCGTATCCAGGTTAACAAGGCGTCATCTCACAGCGTCATGGCCGCGCTTGTCACGGCCATCCACGCGATGACACGACGCAAATGTCAGGACATGAGCCGAACATGCCGTCTCCACGTGATGCGTTTCGCGATGTCCCGGCGTGGATGCCCGGCACGAGGCCGGGCATGACGGCTGCGGGGAGGAAGATTCCGGACGGCTGATGCCCGCCCGCGCCGGGCTTCGAATGTCACTTCGTCTTCAGATATTCGACGATCGCCATGGCGCCGGCGACGTCGTCGGACCAATCGAGCTTCAACGTCTTGCCGTCCTCGGTGACGTCTTTGTCGTGCCCCTTGTTGGAGAGCGCCGGAAAGGACGCCGTGTCGAAACGATAGCCTTCGCGCGAGAGCGTTTGCGCCGGCTCCCAGGAGAAGCCGCCGAGCTTCTTGTCATAGTCGAGCCGGCTCTTGATGAAGACGGCCGGGCGCTCGCGCGGCACGAGGAGATGATAAAGCGTCGGCACTGAGCCGTTGTGCAGATAGGGCGCCTGCGCCCACACGCCGCCAAGCGGCAGGGCGTTATAGCCTTCATGCGTCGCGGGATCGGCCATGGAGACGTCCGCGCGGTTCTCCAGCGAGACGCCTTCGAACTTCGCGCAGGGCGCAAGCCGGTCGCCCGAGGGCGGCATCTCGACGACTCTCGTCGGCGAACAGATCTTCGTAAAACTGTCGCGGGCGTTTTTCGCAATCGTGTCGCTGACGACGCGCGCCCGGCCGAGATCCGTGCCGAGGTCGTAGACCTTGCCGTTATGCGGCCGATGACACGCCGCGCAGTTCTCGTCGAACAGCGCCGCGCCCTTTTTCGCGAGCGCGAGATCGACGGGGAAGGGGTACACGGGCGCCGGCAGATCGCGCAGCAGATCCTCGCTGAAAGCAGCGATGCGGATGTCGGTGTCGCGTCCGAGCCCCAGCGTCAATTCGGCGGCGAGGTTGCGGAAGATCGGAATCGGAATATTGCCGTTCCATTGTCCGCCGCCGTCGACGAGTTGCGTGTGATCCGGGGACCAGCGCGCCAGACGCTTCTCCTGCTCCCACACGGCCATGAAGTCGGTGATGCCCGGCGTCGGCGGCAGGCTTGTCATCGGATCGGGAGTTTCGCCGCTCGCTTCGGCGGCGGCGTAGACCATCGACGTGCTGACGCCGGTCGCGTCGGCCATGCCGCCGAAACCTTGCGTCATCTGCTCCTCGAAGCCTTTGTAGTTCTTGTAGACGAGGTCGAGCAGCGAGACATATTCGAGTCCGGCGCGCGTCAGGAATTTTTCGACGATCGCCGGCGCGTCCCGCATGAAGAGTTCAATCTGACGCGTCTCATAGGCGGCGTCGAAGCGGCGGCCAGCGAAGGAGTAATTCTTGTAGAAGTAATTTCTGTCTTGGGCATGCGCCTTGTCGAGCGCTGTAAGAATGGCCCGAGTGGCGCGTTCGATCTTCTCCTCCGGCGTCGTCGCCCCCTCGGTGATCTTCTTGATCGTGTTTCTCACTCTGACGCGATACTGAACGAGGTTGAACTGCGCGTTCACGCCGCCGTCGAGATAGCGCAGACTGCCGTCGTCGAGCCGCACCCGACCGATATGGCAGGCGCCGCAACTCAAAGCCGCGTAATCCAGGGCGCCGCTGGGATCGTCGCGCGCCAGGCCGGTCCAGCCGAAGCCGCGCGCGATGGGGTAGGTGGGATCGCGCGCGTCGATGAAGAGGCCGGCGACGTCGAGAAAATTATCCGCGCTTCCCCATTCTTCGGGCGCGAGCTTTGGCAGGAGCTTCAAAATGATGAACGGAGCGCCGTCGCTCAGGCCGAAGGGAAAATCCGCAAACCAGCGATAGGCGACCGGCTTTCGGCTGATATAGGCGTCGAGCGCCTTCAGTCTTTTTTCCTGCTCGGCGCGCCACTCGCCGCCGGAAGGCGCCGTTTGCGCGAAAGCCGGCGCGTGGAGACACGCGTGTGACGCCAGCGCCAAGCATGCGACGAACGAAACGCGCGCGATCGCGCTTGTGAGACGCGTCACCACGGCCATTTTGGGAATCCCGTCGGCTCTTTGGGCTGGGACCGGAACTTCGAGGAGGCGATATAGACGTCGCGACGCAGCCGATTGATGCCGCCGATCGGCTGGTGCGCCGTGAGCCCGTGCCATGGCGTGAACGCCATGTGCTCGCATTCCGTCACCTGAAACGCATTGTCGAAATCCTGCTGGTCGATCTCGATGGTCGCGACATTTTGCGGCGGCGCGGTCGTCTCCGACCATTCGGCGGTCGCGTCTTCGATCGGCAGCGAATCATCATTGCGCAGCTGGACTTTGAAATCGAAGACTGCCGGCTTGCCATTGGCGGGATCGAGGCTCTTCTTCATCGCCTCGCGCAGATAATTCGTGGTTGGATTTGCCGGCACGGGCGTCTTTTCCGCGCTTCTCGGCGTCACGCTGAATTTCGCGACCCTGTCGGAGCCATAAAGAAACGGCGCAGCCGAAAAATACGGACTCTCGAGCGGATTGCCGACGTTGGTTTGCTGGATCTTCTTGACGACCGCCGCCGTCTTCAGTCGATCAGGCGACAGGGGCGGCGCAAAAAAGGACGTGATGTCGTCATGTTTCGCGAGCTGAATCTTGGTGACTTCCAGATATTCGGAGACGTTCGGGAAGGCGAAGCCCGGAAGATTGATCAGCAGGAAATCCTGCGTCTTTGCGCCGGGCTCGTTTAAGAGCGTGTCTCCGTCGACGCCGATGAGCTTGATCGCCATGCCGCGGCTGTCGGGTCCCTTCTTTCCAAGATCGGGCGCAAGAAAGGGCGTCGCGTTGGAGAAGCGAATCCAGGCCGGATATTTCTTGCCCGGCGTCGCGAAGACGCCAGCCCGGTAATTTGGGGGAATATCCGAATTGACGGTAAATGTCGCTTTGACGCAGCCGTGATCTTTTGGATGCACGCCGCGCCGCGCCATCCCTTCCGGATAGCGCATCTGCAGAAGCTGCGTGGTGAGCGAAATGATCTGCCCGATCTGCTCGGCTTCGCCCGCAGGCGCTTTCTCGAATTTGGTGAGCGGGGCCGCCGGTACGGCGGCCGCCGCCTGTTCGGCGCTGGCGGCTTGGCGCGGGCTTGTTGACATCGCCAAAAGCATGGCGGCCGTCGCGACAGACGCGCTCCGTCTTCTCATCATGTTTTCCCTCCCCTCGAGAAAGCGATTTCTTGAATTGCGCATTTGAAAGAAGTCCGCCGCAAGGACGTTATACGCCCGTGTGACCTTGACGCCTAGAATGGCGCTATCGACGTTGTGCAGAATGTTGAGCCGGCGATAGCAGATGCGGTTGCGGCGAAGCTCGCCGCAAGCAGCTTTCTCAAGAACATTGTTCGCTCCCACCCGAATCGACGAAACTGAAAACGCTAACACTATCAGATTTGCAAACTGGCGAAGGCGCAATATAAGCTTGCCGCTGGTGGGGAACGCCGATCCTTCGTTAAGGTTCCGCCGGCAGACGATTTTGCAGCGCAGGATGCGCTGTGCAGCGCAGTGGCCCGCGGTTGCGCCTATCCCTTGCGCGCAACTATAGTAGCGATCTCAAACATTGCGGAGCGCGCCCATTGCGCGTCGCCGTTTACGAGCGGCTGCCGACGACATGACTCAGAGCAGCGGTTTTGCGGAAGCGATCCGCAGAGCCGAGTGTCATCGAACGGTCGTGAAAAGCGGGCTTCGATGCGCGCCAGACAATGTGCTCAATGATCCTGGCTGAAGCGGACTCAGAGAACGCGCCCGTAGGTTCACGTCGCTTCGGCGTGGAGTCCTGTGCGCAATTTGACGCCGAGCTTATTCATGATGCTTGTTGCGGCCGCGCGCGGATCCGCCATATGGGGCTGCGCGGCCGCGCAGCGCTCGCGCGGGCCGTCGAGAAGCGGCTTCGACGTCTGCCCGGCGTCCTTTTCGTTCGCTCCAGCGAATTGACGGGTTCGACTCTCATCGAATTTCAGCAGCCCGTCACAAGCGCGCGACTGATGCAGGCGCTCGAAGCGGCGGTCGCTGAAGAGCCGGTATTCGACGTCGGCGAAAGCGCGTTGCTAACGCCGGAAAACGCCGCTCACGCCGAAGCGATCGATGCGCTCGCGGCGCGGCTGGAGACGGACCTCGGTCGAGGCTTAACGACAGAGGACGCGTCGGAACGACTGCAGAAATGGGGGCATAACGAGCTCCGCCGCGCAGAGCCGCGCTCGGCGGCGATCGTTTTCGCGGAACAGTTGACCAGTCTCCCGATTGTTTTGCTCGGCGCATCGGCGGTGGTGTCGCTGGCCACCGGCGGCGTCGCCGACGCGGTGATGATCGCTGCGGTGGTGCTGATCAACGCCGGCATCGCCGCGGCCACCGAACGTCAGGCGGACCGAACGATTTCGGGCCTTGCCTCGGAGGAGTTGTCGGACGCCGCCGTCGTCCGCGACGGCGCGCGACTGAGGATCGACGCGCGCGATCTTGCGCCGGGCGACCTCCTGCTGATCGAACGCGGCGTCTTTGTGCCGGCGGACGCGCGGCTGATCGCCAGCGACGATCTGACCGTGAACGAATCGCCGTTGACCGGCGAGGCGCAACCGGCGCCGAAAGAGGCAAAGATTGTTCTGGCGCCGGATACGGGAGTCTCCGATCGTCGCAATATGGTGTTTCGCGGCACGGCGGTGACCGGCGGATCCGGCGTAGCCATTATCACCGCCATCGGCGCGCAGACCGAGATCGGCCGCGTGCAGCAGTTGCTCGGCGCGCTACAACGGCCACAAACGCCTATTCAGCGCGAACTGGGCGACGTCGAGCGCGAACTTGTCATCGTCAATGGCGCCATTTGCGCGTGCGTCTTCGCTCTTGGCCTTCTGCGCGGGCACGGGCTTATCCCGACCTTGCGCAGCGCGATTTCGCTCGCGGTGGCGGCCATCCCCGAAGGGCTGCCCGCCGTCGCGACCACGACGCTCGCCTTGGGCGTGCAGGACATGCGCAAGCGCAAGGTGCTGGTGCGCAAGATCGACGCCGTGGAGACGCTTGGCGCGATCGAGACGATCGGACTCGATAAGACCGGCACGCTCACCGAAAACCGCATGGCGGCGGTTCGCGTTCACGTCGATAATGGCGCGTTTGAGCTCCAGGAAGGCAGACTGTTGCGCGACGGCGTCGATGCCGACGCCGCGACAGTCGCTATTGCGCGTCGCCTCTTCGAAGCCGCGACGCTATGCAGCGACGCCGCCGTCGCGCCCGCGGCGAAAGGTTGGGAGATCGACGGCACGCCGACCGAAACAGCATTGGTGCAAGCGGGCGTGGCGATGGGCGTCGATCCCCTCGCTCTGCGGCGATCTGCGCCTATGGCGACCTGCGTGGCGCGCGGCGAGGGCCGCAAGCGCATGAGCACGCTCCACGAAGCGACCGGCGGCGCGCGGGTGCTTTGCGTTAAAGGCGATCCGGTCGAGGTGCTGGCGCGTTGCGCGACCCGCAGCATGGCCGATGGCGCCGCGCCGCTCGACGGCCCGGCGCGGACCGCCATTCTCAAGGCCAATGAGCGCATGGCCGGCGACGCGCTGCGCGTTCTTGGCGTCGCGATCGGCGAAGCCGGCGGCGATCCCCGTGACGAGCATGATCTCGTGTGGCTCGGCCTTGCCGGCATCGCGAATCCTATTCGCGCCAGCGTCGGCCCAGCGCTCAAGCAGCTGCATCGCGCCGGCGTGCGCACGGTGATGATCACCGGCGATCAAAGCGCGACCGCCTTCGCCATCGCGCGGCGTCTCGATCTCAATCACGGCGGCGAGCTGCGCGTGCTCGAGGCCGGGCAGATGGCGAAGATGCAGCCCGAGATGCTCGAGGCGCTGGCGAGGCAGCCGCATGTCTTCGCGCGCGTCAGCCCCGTCGACAAGCTCAACATCGTCAAGGCGCTGCAAGGCCACGGCCATATCGTGGCGATGACCGGCGACGGCGTCAACGACGGCCCCGCCTTGCGCGCGGCGGACGTCGGAATCGCGATGGGCGGAGAAGGCGCCGACGTCGCCCGGCAGGTCGCAGACATCGTGCTCGCGACCGACGACATGGACGGCATCGTCGAGGCCATCCGACTCGGCCGCGCCACCTATGCGAATATTCGTAAGGTCCTGCGCTATCTCGTTTCGACCAACGCATCCGAGACGATCGCCATGCTCGGCGCCGCCCTTGTCGGCGGCGAGCCGTTGACGCCGATGCAACTGCTCTGGCTCAATCTGGCGACCGACGCGCTGCCGGCGATCGCGCTGGGGCTTGAGCCGCCGGAGCCCGACGTGCTCGACAGGCCGCCGCATGATCCGAAAGCGCCGATTCTCGCCGCCTCCGATTTTAGGCGCATTCTTCGCGAGGGGTCGGTGATGGGCGTTGCGGCGCTGATCGGCTATTTCAGCCTCGGCGGCGGCGCCGGCGGCGCGCGCGCTAGCACCGTCACCTTTCACGGCCTCACCTGCGGCCAGTTGCTCCACAGTCTGGCCTGTCGTTCGGAGTTACGCGGATTAAGCTCCGAGGTCGGCAGGCCGCCCAATTCGACGCTCTATGGCGCCGTCGGCGCGACCCTGCTGCTGCAGGCGGGCGTGCAACTCTTTCCGTTGACCCGGCGCCTTCTCGGCCTGTCGCCGCTCGGCGCCGGCGACCTGTTGCGGATCGGCGCCATCGCCCTCGGCAGTTCGCTCGCCAACGATATCATCGGCAGAATCGCCGATCGCGAAGAGGCGGCGCCGCGCCGCAACGGAGAAAGCCATGTCGCCTGACATGATCTTCACGTCGGAGTCGGTGACTCCGGGGCACCCCGACAAGCTCTGCGATCAGATCAGCGATGCGGCCATTGATGCGCTGCTGCGTGAAGATGATCGCGCGCGCGCAACTGTGGAATGCGCCCTGGCGACCGGCGTCGTCTTTCTCGCCGCGCGATACGCCGCCGACGCGCTCGTCGATTTGCCGGCGCTGGCGCGCGCGGTCATGCAGGAGGCCGGTTACGCCGCTGGGAGCTTCGACGCGCGCAACTGCTCGATTCTGACGAGCTTCGTGGAATTGCCGCTCGAGGCGCGCGAGCCGCCTCTCCAAGAGCTTGACGACGACGCGGCGATCAGCCGGCGCGTGGCGCGTGAGCAGGCCAATGTTTTCGGCTACGCCTGTCGCGATACGCCTGAATTCATGCCGGCGCCGATCAGCCTCGCGCATAAGGTCGCGCGGGCGCTCGACGCCGCTCGGCGCGACGGATTCTCGTCGCTCTCGCCTGACGCCAAGACGCAAGTCTCGGTCGAATTTCGCGGCGGTCGCCCCGCACGAATCTATGGGGTTTCGCTGACCGTCGCCTTTGACGGCGCGGCGATGGACGACGCCAAGTTCGACCGGCTGCGCGCGATCGCGCTTGATGCGCTTTCCGCGGGCGACATGAGGCCGGACGCTCACACGACGGTTCACGTCAACGCCGGCGAGCCCTTTGAAATCGGCGGACCCGCGCGCCACGCCGGCCTGACTGGGCGCAAGAGCGGCATCGACGCCTATGGCGAGATCGCGCGCCAGAGCGGCTCGGCGCTGTCAGGCAAGGACCCTTCGCGCATCGAACGCGCCGGCGCTTACGCCGCGCGGCACGCCGCCAAGAACATCGTCGCGGCGGGCCTCGCCGAGCGCTGCGAAGTTCACCTGGCTTACGCGGCGGGGCAGGCGGAGCCCATCAGTCTCTCGGTCGAGACCTTCGGCAGCGGCTATCTGGCGGATGAGAAAATCGCCAGACGCCTCGCCGCGCTTCTGGATTTTCGGCCTGGCTCGATCGTCCGCCGCTTCGGCTTGCGCACCGCGCCCCAGAGGTGCGGCCCGGCCGGCTTCTATCTGCCGCTGGCCACCTACGGACATTTTGGCCGCGCCGATCTCGATCTCCCGTGGGAAGCGACCGATGTCGCGGATGCGCTCAGGGGTTAGGACTAATCGCCATTCCCGCCGTCGCCATCCGGCGACCAGACTCCGCCCAGCCGGCTCGCATACCACAGCAGGGTGATCGCCGGCGGCAAAACGCTCTCCTTCGACATTTGCCACAGCGCGGCGGCGAACAGCGCCAGCGCCGCGACGGCTTTCGGGTCGATCGAGACTGCCGGCGCCTCGCGCGCGGCGTGAGGCGCTTCGCCGACGACAAAGAGCCGCGCCTCCTGCGCCGCGACGCCGATGCGCGCCAAGGGTCCGCTGTGCTGAATGAGCACGCTGCCCGTCATTGGCGCCACTTCGACATTGCGAACGCCGGCGATCGCCGAAAGGCCCTTGGCGACCGAAGCGAAATAAGCGGCGTCGCCGCGGCGGTCGGCGACGCGCAGCCGCGCGCGGCCGGGCATGGCGTGCGCCACCTGCGCCAGGGGCAGGATTGCCTCGCTCATCTACGCGCTCTCGCCTGCGGTGCGCGAGGCGGGAGCCTCGCCTGCTGGCGCCGCGCTCTCGGGCTTTGCCGTCGCTGCGGACGTTGTTTCGGTCTTTGCTTGCGCAGCCTTCGTCTGCGCCGCGGCCATCGCTGCCGCGAAAATATCGGCCACGGCCTCGGCCTTCGCTTCGGCGAAGAGATCCTCGGCGGCCTCGGCGAGTTCGGCGCCTTGCACGCGCGCTTCGTGATAGGCCATCACCGCGGCTTTCATCGCCGCCTTGGCGATCGGGCGCACGCGCTGCGTTCCCTGCCGGTTTAGGAGCAAAACCGCGGCGGCGCCCGTCAACGCGCCTAGCGCAAATCCAAAGGGTTTCATCACTTCGACTCCGGTCCGATTCGCTACGGGCCACCAGGGCCAAGCGAAGACGGCGAGGAAATTCTATCAAGACATCCTATCAGCAACAATCGACGCGATCGCGAAAAGAGCGCGCGTACACGGTCACATAACTGTAACGTGGCGCGTTCCTATGAGCTGCGGCTACCCGCTGCTCAATCGGCCCGGACGCCGCTTGTCTCTCAGAACATCAATGAGAAGCCATGACCGTAATGCCCAGTACCCCGACGCTAGACCGCCTGCCTCCAGTGGAGACGAACGGCCAGACCGTGGGGCGCTATCTCGTGACGTCCGTGCCTGTGGCCCGCTCGCTGGAAAGCGCCGGCGAGGCGCGGGGGCGGTTGATCGGCCAGCGTTTCGACGACGCCTCGCATGTTTTCGTGGTTGCCGAAGACGGTCGCCTGATTGGCGTCGTCGCCATACGCGATCTGCTTGGCGCGCCGGAGTCGACGCCGCTGCATGACATTGCCCGAACGGCCGAAGCCTACAGCGTGCCGCTCGGCGCCGATCGCGAAGCTGCGGCGAGCGTCGCCATTCACTCGGGACTGTCGATCTTGGCCGTCTGCGACGCCGAAGGAAGATTTCTCGGCGCCGTGCCGGCGCGCGCGCTCATGACCATCTTGCGCGACGAGCATCTTGAGGATCTGCATCACATGGTGGGCATCCTCGGCAAGTCGGAGGCTGCAAGAGACGCGTTGACGGCCGCGCCGCACCGTCGCGCGCTTTATCGATTGCCCTGGCTGCTTGTCGGCATGGCCGGCAGCGCCGCGGCGACCGCGATGATGTCGCGCTTCGAAACCGCGCTCAGCGCGCATATCGCCGTCGCCTTCTTTATCCCTGCGATCGTTTATCTCGCGGATTCGGTCGGCACGCAGTCGGAAGTCGTCGTCATCCGCGGCCTCTCCCTGACCGATTCGGCCTTGCTGCCGCTTTTCGCCGGGGAGCTGGGCACCGGGGCGCTGCTCGGCGCGATGCTCGGCGGTCTCGCTTTCCCGATCGTCTGGTTCTTCTTTTCGAGCGTCGGCCTCGCCGCGACCGTCGGAATTTCGCTGGCGGTCGCGAGCACCATCGCAACGACGTTCGGGTTTCTAATGCCCTGGATTTTCGCGCGGCTCGGCTATGACGCAGCGCTCGGCTCCGGCCCGGTCGCGACCGTGGTGCAGGACACGTTTTCCCTCTTGACTTATTTTGTCGTCGCTTCTTGGCTGGTGTTCTGAGCCGCGGGATGGAAGCGTGTGGCGGTCAATCACGACGCCTGAAGGCCGCGACGCCGCAGGGTTCGAGAAGACGCTCGCCCAGCAATAGAGCTTCGTCGCCGACGAGGGTTGAGATGTCCGTAGTCACGGCGCCGTAATTGAAGATGTAGCGCATTGCGCCATTATCGCGGACGCGGATATCCTCCGGTAGGGCGAGCGTCGACATGCCGGCGACATGAACAACATGGCGCAGCATGTTGTTTAGCAATTCTTCGTCCGGCCAACCGGCGAGATAAAGGACCTTCTCGGATCGCGCGAGCGCAGTTTCGCCGTCTTCCGATGTGAACTCGGGCGCGACGTTCTCGCCGAGAGCCAAGAATTCGCGCCACCGCACGAAAGCGCCTAGTCCGGAAAGCGTAATCCGTGCGCCTGGTCGAAGGCTTTCGGCACGTCTGACGCGAATGTCGATGATGCGTCGCAAAACGCCGGGAGGGAGATCCGCGGGTATTTGAAAATCAGCGGTCTTCGATCCCGTGCGCGGGCCAAGCAGAATGGTCGCGCCGCTTTGCGCCAGCGCGTCCGCGAAGTCGTGAGACGGCGCAAAAAGCGCGGGAGCGATGATCAGCATTCGATCCGCGATCGCCGCCGCGGTCGGCGGAACGACGTCGACGGAAAGTCCCGCGCGCCGCAACGCCCGATAGAAGCACATGACGAGATCGAAATAGGCGAAGTCCTGGCCTTGCGGCTGGATGCGCCACGCCCAGGCGCTTTCATAGTCGAAAACCAGAGCGACTTGCGCCCGGGCCGTTTCGACCCGCGCATCAAGCTCGGCGAGTGATTTCGAAATGCGCGCGACGTCATGATAGGCGTCGTTCGGCGCGGCGTTTGGCAGCATCAGCGCTTCATGCATCTGCTCTTGCGCGAAAGGCGCCTGCCGCCAGCGAAAATAACTCACCGCCTCGGCGCCGGCGGCGAAGGCCTCGAAGGTCCAGAGCCGCACGGCGCCTCTCGCGGGGGCCGGATTCCACGGCGCCCAATTCACCGGCCCCGGCTGCTGCTCCATCACCTGCCATCGGCCGCGCCCGCAGGCGCGGTAGAGATCGTGATGAAAGGCCTGAAAGTCAGGATCGCCCACGCGCATGTAGCGCAGCTTGAAAGCGTCGTCGTGAGAGGAGCGTTCCAGAAAGCCGAGCGGGTAGCTGTCCCACGCGGCGACGTCGAGATCGTCTGAGAGCGCGTAGTGATCAAAGTCGACGAACGCGCCCATGAAATTATGGAGGATCGTCGCGTCCGGCGCATGACGCCGGATGATTTGCGCTTGGCGGCGATTGAAGGCGACGACCTGATCCGACGAGAAACGCTGAAAATCCATCAGATGCGATGGATTGGCTTCGGTGACGGTCAGGTTCGGCAGCTCAATCTCATCGAAGCTTCGATAGTCCATCGACCAGAAGACATTGCCCCAGGCTTCGTTCAGCGTTTCGATCGTGCGATATTTAGTCTCGCACCATCGCCGAAACGCCTGCAGAGCGGCCGGCGAATAGCTGAGCACCGTGTCGTGGCAGCCATATTCATTGTCGGTCTGCCACGCCGCTACGGCGGGATGGCCGCCGAAGGCGTGCGCCAGAAGCTCGACGATGCGGTCACATTCTTGAGCGTAGCCTTCGTGGCTGAAACAATAATGGCGGCGCGAACCGAATTTGCGCAGCCTGCCGTAGGCGTCGAGCGCCGCCATCTCGGGCATCTTGTCGACGAGCCATTTGGGCGGCGTCGCCGTCGGCGTCCCAAGCGCGACCTTGAGTCCGGCGCGGTCAAGCGTCTCGATAGCCCGGCTCAGCCATTCGAAGCGATAGGCGCGCTCGCTGGGCTCCAGCCGCGACCAGGCGAATTCGCCAATCCGAACAAAGGAGAGACCTAGCTCCTTCATCATGGCCGCGTCTTCGCTCCAGCGTGACTGAGGCCAATGTTCAGGATAGTAGCAAACGCCAAGCCGTTGACGTGTCATGGGCGGACTATCATTTGATCCCCTACCGCCAATCCGATGCGGCGTCGCCTTGACGATTTGATGACAATGGGATTGTGGCCGGAATGGAGTCGAGGATCGAGCAAGATCTGATTGCCGCCTTCCGCCGCAGTTTCGAGCGTGAGCCACGCCTCTTTCGGGCGCCGGGCCGCATCAATCTCATTGGCGAGCATACCGATTACAATGACGGCTTCGTCATGCCGGCGGCGCTTGATCTCTCGATCTGGGCGGCCATTGCGTCGCGTTCCGACCGCCGCCTGCGGATAGGCTCGCTTGTGATGGATGAAGTCATCGAATTCGACCTTGATGACGCGAATGCTCAGCCGCGCGGCGACTGGACCGATTATGTGCGTGGCGTGGCGATTTTTCTTGAGCGCGCTGGTTACAAGCTGAGCGGCGCCGATATCGTCCTCGACGGAAATCTGCCCATCGGCGCCGGACTCTCGGCCTCGGCGGCGTTCGAAGTCGCCGCGGGCTTCGCGCTTTTGACGATCTCCGGCTGCGAGGTCGACAGAGTCGAACTCGCCAAGATCTGTCAGCGCGCCGAAAACCAATTCGTCGGCGTTCGCTGCGGCATTATGGACCAATACATATCGTGCTGCGCCGTCGAAGGGAGCGCCCTGCTGCTCGACTGCCGCAGTCTCGTTTCGCGGAAAGTTGCGATAGATCCAAACGCGCGTCTTGTCATTTGCGACACGATGGTGCGCCATCAACTCGCGAGCGATGAATATAATTCGCGTCGCGAGGACTGCGAGCGCGCGGTCGCGGCGCTCTCGACGCGGCTCGACGGCGTATCGGCGTTGCGGGACGTGACATTCGCCCAATTGATACGCCACGCCGACGCGATGCCCGAGCTAATCTTTCGCCGCGCGCGGCACGTCGTGGGCGAGATCGACCGCACGCTGCGCGCCGCAGCGGCGCTGGACGCGGGCGACCTCAAGGAATGCGGCCGTCTCATGTATCTTTCGCATGAAAGTCTGCGCGACGACTATGAGGTGAGCTGCGCCGAACTCGATCTCATGGTCGAGATCGCACGCGACCTTCCGGGAGTCTACGGCGCGCGGATGATGGGCGGCGGATTTGGCGGCTGCACCATCAATCTGGTGGAAGCGAGCCGCGCTGACGCCTTCGCGCAGGCGATGGCTGACAGATATCGCGCCGCGACCGGCGTTATGCCGCCCATCCTCACCTGCGTGCCCGGTCCTGGCGCGGGCCCTGTCGGCGATTAGGAGCGGCTCGTGTCCTTGCTCAGCAACGCCTCACATCGCCGTCTCAACCAGCTCACGGGCGAGTGGGTGCTTGTCTCGCCGCATCGGACCGGCCGTCCATGGCAAGGCCAGGTCGAAAAGACCCATGCTTCAGAACGACCTCGATACGATCCAACCTGCTATTTGTGTCCTGGAAACGCGCGGGCGAATGGCGAACGCAACCCGGCCTATAGGGGCGTTTTTGCGTTCGATAACGACTTCGCGGCGCTCACGCCGCAGGCGTCAGCGGAGGAGATCGTTCAAGGCGGACTGCTTGTCGCGCAAAGCGAGCCCGGCGGATGTCGTGTGCTGTGCTTCTCGCCGCGCCACGATCTGACTCTGTCGCGCATGACCGTTCCCGAGATCGTTCCCGTCATTGACGCATGGCGGGAGGAAACCATTGGTCTGGGCGAACTCGACGCGATCAATTACGTGCAGATTTTCGAAAATCGCGGCGCGGCGATGGGCGCCAGCAATCCGCATCCGCACTGCCAGATCTGGGCGACCCACAGCGTTCCGAACGAAGCAGTCAAGGAATCGAAGCGGCAGGGCGCATATCTGGCGCAGAACGGATCTTGTCTCCTTTGCGATTATCTGGCGCTTGAAGAAAGACTCGGCGAGCGGATCGTTTGCCGCAACGACCATTTCGTCGCGCTTGTGCCTTTCTGGGCGATCTGGCCGTTCGAGACGATGGTGCTCGCAACAAGGCATATCGGCTCTTTCGCTGATCTTACCGGGGAGGAGGCGCAGGGGCTCGCCGACATCCTTCGTCGGCTGACCATTCGCTACGATAATCTGTTCGAAACCGACTTCCCCTATTCGATGGGGTTCCACCAGCGTCCGACAGACGGCGCGCCGCACGCCGACTGGCATTTTCATGCGCATTTCTATCCGCCGCTGCTGCGTTCGGCGAGCGTGCGGAAATTTATGGTGGGCTTCGAGTTGCTGGGCGAACCGCAACGCGACATCACGCCGGAAGCCGCGGCGGCGCGCCTGCGTGACGTTTCCGAAACGCACTATCTGGATACGCCCACACGATAAGCAGGGCTCGGCGAATGAGAAAAAGCGCGATCACCGCCGAAGCCGCAGCGCAGCTCGTTCCCGATGGAGCGCGCGTCATGATCGGGGGCTTCCTCGGCGTCGGGTCGCCTGATCGGTTGATCGACGCGCTCGTCGCGCGTGGCGCGCGCGCACTGACGATCATCGGCAACGACACAGCCTATCCGACGGTCGGCGTCGGCAGGCTGATCGAAGCGGGATGCGTTGCGCGCGTGGAGGTCTCGCATATCGGCACCAATCCGACCACGCAGCGATTGATGAGCGCCGGCGCGATCGACGTGGAGCTCATACCGCAAGGCACGCTCGCCGAACGAATCCGCGCCGCGGGCAGCGGGCTGGGCGGCGTCCTGACGCCGACCGGCGTGGGAACGGTCGTCGCGCAGGACAAGCAGGTCATCGAGATTGACGGCGCGAGCTTTCTCATCGAGAAGCCGCTGCGAGCGGATTTCGCCCTGCTGCGCGCGCATGAGGCCGACTATTACGGCAATCTGACCTATCGTCTGACGGCCGCCAATTTCAACCCGGTCATGGCCTTCGCCGCGGACTGCGTCATCGTCGAACCCGACGAGATCGTGCCCGTAGGAGTCATCCCGCCCGACGCGGTGCGCACGCCGGGCGTGCTCGTCACGCACATCGTGGGCAGGGCGCGCTGATGGACGCCAAGGAAATCATCGCCCGCCGTGTCGCTCTTGAGCTGCGCGACGGCATGCTCGTCAATCTCGGGATCGGCCTGCCGACTCTCGTGGCGCGTTTCATCCCGCCGGGGATGTCCGTCGCCATGCAGAGCGAAAATGGCCTTATCGGCTTCAGCGCGCCGCCGCCGGAGGGAATGGAGAATCGCGATCTCATTGACGCCAGCGGCGGACTCATCATGTCGTTGCCGGGCGCCGCCAGTTTCGATAGCGCGACGAGCTTCGCGCTGATTCGAGGCGGCCATGTCGACATGGCGGTGCTTGGCGCGTTGCAGATCGACGCCGCGGGACGCCTCGCCAGTTGGATGATTCCAGGAAAGTTTACGCCGGGGATGGGCGGCGCCATGGACCTCGTCGCGGGCGCCAAGCGCGTCATCATCGCGATGCAGCACGTCGCCAAGGGCGAGCCGAAGATCGTCGAATCTCTGACCTTGCCACCGACGGCGACGCGGCGCGTCAGCCTGATCGTGACGGAGCTTGCCGTCATTGAGCCGACCGATGAGGGGCTGGCGCTACGCGAGCGCGCGCCCGGCGTCAGCGTCGCGGATATCGTCGCCTCTACTGGCGCGCGGCTGATCGTGCCGGAAGTTACGCCTGAGATGCCTCTCTGTCGCGATTAGCAGGCAGGCGTCGTACTTGATATCGACCACGCTCGATACAGGTATCGCTCTGGCCGCGTCGCGCACTTTGCGCAGCGGTCGTTAGCCTAAACGAAAGAGCAACCGATGAGTAAGCTGTTGATCTTTTCTCTTTCCGCCTTCATTGGCCTCGCCGCGTTCAATCCCGCGACAGCTCGGACGATGGACAAGCAGCGCACGGCCTGCGAGCGCGATTCCCACAAGTTCTGCGCGGCGGACGAGCCCAATGCGATCGCCGTCGAAAGATGCCTGCGCACGCATATGAACGAGCTTTCAAGCGCGTGCAAACGCCAGTTCAAGGCAAAGCGCCGCTGATTCAGCGCGTCGCTTGAGGAATGCCGGCGCCGGCCGCGCATTCCGCCAAGGGTCGGGCGCCGTGAGGGTGCGCGGCTGATTGCAGCGCCTTCGCAGGCCCACTAAACTGCCGGGCATGAACCGGCTGTCGAAAAGCGCCAAGGCGTGGGGCGTGTTACTTGCCGCCAGCGCGCTGGCTTTGGGCGCGTGCGCCGTGTCGGCGCGCGCCGCGCCCTGCGGATCGTCGCCAGCCGGCTTTAGCCAGTGGCTCGAGGAGGTGAAACGCGACGCCCTGGCGGAAGGCGTTTCACAACGGACGCTCGACGCTGCGTTGAGTGGCGTAGCCTATGATCACGCGGTGATTGGCCGCGATCGCGGACAGCGGATTTTTCACCAAAGTTTCGAGAAGTTTTCGAGCCGCCTGGTGACGCCCGGCCGCTTGAGCAAGGCGCGGGCGCTGCTTCAGCGGCACGCGGCGCTTCTCGCACAGATCGAGGCGCGTTATGGCGTTCCCGGAGCGGTGCTCGTGGCGATCTGGGGATTGGAAACCGGCTTTGGCGCCGACAATGGGCGCTTCAGGACGATGCAGGCGCTCGCGACGCTCGCCTATGACTGCAGGCGCTCCGCGCAATTTCACGAAGAGCTGAAGCACGCGATGAGAATCGTCGAGCGCGGCGACATGTCTCCGGCGCAGATGCGCGGCGACTGGGCTGGCGAAATCGGCCAGACGCAATTCATGCCTTCCTCCTATCTGAAATATGGCGTCGATTTCGACGGCGACGGCAGACGTGATCTCATACGATCCACGCCAGACGCGCTCGCCTCGACGGCGAATTTCCTCAAGGGGAAAGGTTGGCGCACGGGCGCGGGCTGGAATGAAGGCGAGCCCAACTTCGCGGTTCTGCTCGAGTGGAATCAGGCGCGCGTTTACGTAAAAACCATCGCCCTGTTGGCGACGAAGCTCACCGGCCCGCAATGAGCGGCGTCGCGCTGTTCGCGTGCATGCTCAAAGACCGCTGAACAATCCGCTCTCATGGATTTTAGCGAATTCGCCCTTGAAAAAGTTCGTTGTTCTAATTTTCGACTAGGCTATAAGGCTCACAGTTCCGTCGCCTCACCAGCGCAGGTTTTGCCATGCCTTACGCTTCAGTCTCGAATTTCCGCCGCGGCATCTTCCTGCTTGCGCTTTGTGCGGGCGCGTCCGGCGTTTCGCTCTCCGCGTCGGCGCAAAGCAAACTGCCAAAATGCTCCGAGGAAAACATCTCGAAGCAGTGCTTCGGCGTCGTAACCGCGCCGGACGGCAACCGCTATATCGGAGAGATGAAGGGCGGCAAGGCCAACGGCAAAGGCGCGCTCATTTTCACGGACGGCAAGAAATACGGGGGCGAATTCCGCGACGGCGCGCCAAACGGCAAGGGAACCATCACACATCCTGACGGCGAGTCCTACACCGGCAATTTCAAGGACGGGAAGAAAAGCGGGCAGGGCAAATTGGTGGCTGCTGACGGAAAAATCTATGTCGGCCAGTTCAAGGAGGACGTTCCCAATGGCATGGGCGCCGTCACCATGCCAGACGGCAAGAAGTTCTCCGGAAAGTTCGTTGACGGCGAACTTGCCGTGAAGCCGAACGCCGGCAGCGCGGCGCAGAAGGAACAGAAGGGGTCGAAAAACGGTCTGCCGCCTTGCGACGTCAGTTTGGCGACGCCTTGGAAGCGCTGCGTCGGCGGATTGAAGTTTCCAAACGGCGACTTTTATGCAGGCGAGTTCCGCGACGGAAAAGCGACCGGTCGCGGCACGATCACCTTCGCGTCCGGCGGACAATACGTCGGCGAGTTCCGCGACGGCATCCGTCACGGCAAAGGCACTTACACGATCGCCAACGGCGAAAGCTACAGCGGCGAATTCGTCAACGGCCGGATCGTCGGCAAGGGCGCTTATACATTTCCCGACGGCAAGAAATATGTGGGCGAATTCCGCGACGGACGTCCGCACGGCAAGGGCATTCTCACCCTGCCGAATGGCGCCTCCTACCGCGGCGAGTTCCAGAATGGCGAGCCGGACGGACAGGGAACGATGAGCTTGCCCGATGGCCAATCGCAGAGCGGAATCTTCAGAGCGGGCAAATATCAGCCCCAATAGACCGCGTGGGCCCGGCGCGCCAGCGGGCGCAAGGTCTCATTTGATCGGTGAACGCCAAGGCGGGCCGCCTCGCTGAGGCGACGTCCTTGAAAGCGCAAACCCCAGCCGGGGGCTGGGGTTTTCTGGTCTCGGCCGTCTTTCGTTTCCCCGCGCCTATTGGATGGGCGTGACGATCGAGGCTTGCGCATTATTGGAAATGGAGATGTTGTCAGAGTCCGTCTTGCTGATCGTGGCGCCTGCGGAGTCGATGATGCTGCCGATCGCGAAGGCTTGCTTATCGATGTTTACATTGCTCTGATTCTGGTTGCCCGATCCAAGATCGACCATGCTTCCGCCGACCGAGCCGTTTTGAACGACGGCGGCGTTATTGTTCACGCCGATCTGTGTGACGGCCGAATAATTGTTGCCGTACGCTTGGGACTGATTCTGGTTCTGATTGTTCTGACCGTCGGCGAGGGCCGAACCGGCAGCGAGCGTGCAGAAGGATATTGTCGCGATCAGCTTTTTCATGAGTCTGGTCCCTGGAAGTTGGCCTTCGTTGTTCGGATACTGCCTACAGTCACCCTAGCTTTGCAGCGCGCCGCGGTCGATCGTTTCGACCTCGACGAACTGCGATAGAATCCTCGATGTGGCCGAAACGCCACATGTCTCCAGCCTCATCAAAAGGCCTTTCGCATATAGGTGAGGACGTTCGGGAAGTTGACGGCCACTGGCAGGCCGCGTCCGCCGAGGTATTGGCCGTTGGCCTGGCTCCATGTCCAACCGCCTTCCAGCCCGAACGCCCATCCCTCGCCGGCCCAATACTCGGCGTTTCCGACGACGCGCTGACCTCTGACTTGCGTATTGAAGCCGAAAGCGACGTTGCCGAAACCCAGAAACTCGGGGGCGGAGCCCATGTAGCTCTGAAACGCCGCTCCGGTGATCGAGGTCTTGAACACGGGAGTCCAAAGATGTTCGTAGGATCCCATCAATGACTGACCGGAACTCCTCTGGATCGTTCCAGTCGAGCTGCTCACATAGTCGATCGACATATACGGCATGCCGAGGTACGACAGCGCGCCTTGAGTGGCGGTCGCCGATAGCATGGCCTTGCCGTACATTTCGCCGCCAAGGGGACCGATGAGCCCGCTCCACTTCCAACGATATTCGCCGGCGAGCTGCGCAGCCCAGCCCCACGTGGAGTATTTCGGCATGAAGGAATTGTAAGCGTTGGCGGAAACATCCCTGATTTCGTGCATCGCTCCCGACGCGTGGATGACGAAGGCGGGCGCGCCGACGCGCAATTGCGCGACAAAGTCCGGGTATCCCATGCCCGTCGGATATCTCGACAGAACCCCGTCCGGATAACGCCTCAGCGTCGGATCTTCAGCCGATACGCTGATCGAGGCGCCCAAGCGCGGCAGGAGACCTGGGAGAACGTTGATATTTTCGATTCTGTGGGTGTACGAAACCGCCGGCGTCGTCATGTAGGACGCGTAGCCCGGCATGAAGGTGTAGCCGGTACGGCTGAAACTGAACAGCGACGGCTGGAGTCCAACGCGCAGCCCGCCCCATTGAACCCAGGCCTGATCGAAGGCGCCCCTCCAGTAGTTTCCGTAAAGTTGATTCAGCGTGATGCGCGTTTCGCCTTCATAATTTTTTACCGTCCTGGCGAACAATCCGGCGTTGATGAACACGGAGATCGTTCCGTAATCCGTGTTCCGGAACGCCAGAAAATTCACCATGCTGTAGGTGCCGGTATAAGCGCCGGACGTTGTCTTGCCGACGAGCGGATTTTTCCAATAGTACAACATCGGAACGGCGGCGCTCAATCCGAGACCGTTCCATCCGTATCGATAGGCAGGAAGGCGCTGCGTCGTGAACGCTATGTCTTCGGTCGCAAAGTCCTTGCCCAGGAAACCGGTAAAGGATCCGTGGACCGCGCCGCAAAAGCCGATATAGGGAATTTGAAAAAATTGGGTGTTGCCGTTCAGATTGCACGGCCCCGTCATTCTGACGACGGGCCGCGGAGCCGCTTTTGCTACCGGCTGACTGACAGGACGCTTCTCTTTCACTCGCGTTTTTGACGCGGCGTTGAGCTCTTGGATGGCGCGCTCAGCTTCCAGAATCGAAGCGTCGACGCCCTTATCGAAGCTTGCCGGCTGTGCGAGCGCAGTCGACGCGCCGGCCATTCCGGCGGCGCAGGCGAACGATACGACGATTTTTGTTCGCTTTTTCACGTAGTCCTGTCCTTTGGACATCAAGTCAAAGGTTCGTCGTTAGTGCATTCGTCCAAAGCTGTTCGTCGCCGTCAGACCTGGCGGCGTCCAGATCGCCAGACTCATGCTGTCCGTGGCGAACAGAGAGAGATAGCCTTCTGGCGTTTGATAAGACTGGTAGATCGGGCCGTCGGTCGGCACCAGCACGCGAGGCGCCGAACCATTTCCGACATGGGAGTTTTGCGCAACCGCGGCGACATTCGTGCCGCCCATTTGCGTGATCTGCGAACTGTTCTCCACGCCGTTCTGGGTCACGGACGCGTAATTCTGTCCGCCATAACGCGGACCATCGCCGCGAACGCTCGCGCTGCCGCTAGACTGACCCGTGGAGTCGCCGATCTGCTGCATCTGCGAATAGTTGTTGAGTCCGTTCTGGTTGATCACCGCTTGATTCGCCTGATTGGAATCCTGAACTCCATAATAGACGTTCACGAAGCCTGACTGCGAGAGGTCGATGGACGACTGCGATCCGCCGGTGAACCCATATGCGAAATTGAAAGGCGCGCTTTGCGTCGCCATCTGCGCAAAGGCGGAATTCATGACGCTCAGGAGGAAGATTGCGGCTAAAAGCGAGGTTCGCGACATCGTCTATTCCCAGCTCTCGAAAAATGACGACCAAGCGCGCGGCGGCGCACTCTCAAAGACAAAGCGCTAAGAGCTAACGCCTGAAAAAAACCGGCTGCCGACAGTCGAAGCGATAGGGGCGATTGTCGCTGCCCGGAACCGGCTCCAAGACCCAGATGTCGTCTCTGAGATAATCCTGGGCTTCCGTCTGCGCCAAATAGCCGCCGAGACATGCCGGCGAACTGTCCTCAGCCACGACCGCTATAGATCGTCTCTGCCTGTGGCTCTTGGCTGCGTCGGCGGGCGACGCAATTGCAGAGAGACCGAAGAGAACGACGAGGGCGGCTTGCAGTATTGGCTTCATAGGACTGATCCTTTGAACATATGCTGCGCGCCGCCCTCGATGTTAGCCAGGCTCGCTAAGATCAGGGAGCGTTGTTGCCGACGGCGTTGTGGTTCGCGGCGACCGCGACCCCGGCGAGCGCGATCGCATTGTCCTGGATATCGATCGGGTTGAAGGAGTCATCGATCCGCAGGCCGCCAGCGACGCCGCCACGATCGGCGACATTGATGTTGGTGTCGACTTCGATCCTCGACACCGAGGTGTTGTCGATGCTGGTGTTGTTGGAGTTGATGGTGATCATGAAGGCCTGGCCGTTGCCGCCGTTGGCGTCGATGCCGTTGCCAATGCCCTGCTGGGTGGAGCCGGCGATCGAAGCCGAACGCTGTGAAGCCAGATTGGCCTGCACCGTGCCGACAGTCGCGGTCGACGAGGTGGTGCTGTCGCCGGTGCCGACGCCAACGTTAATCGGAACGATCGGGGTCGCGGACGCGTCCTGCAGCGCCGTGCCATTGGCAGAGAGCGCGACCGGGATGGCAAGGCCGCCGGCGAGGCCGCCCTGATTGGCCTCATTGCCGGACAGCGCAACCGGAATGCTGACCGCGACGACGTTGACGTCGCCCGCGTCGCCGCCGTTGCCGGAGTCGACGATGCTGCCGACGCTGAAGGCGTGCGTGTCCAGGTTGAAGTTGGTGTTGGCCTGGTTGAACGTGTCGGTCGCCATCGTGATGCCGCCGCCGACGGCGACGTTCTGGTTGACGACGCCAACGTTGTTGATGCCGAGGTTGGTGACGCTGCCAACGTTCACGCCCTGCGAGACGGAGGTGTTGATGCCGACGTTGGCGCCGATCGGGTCAGCGAAAGCGGGGGTAGCGAGCACGGCGGCGATGGCCACAAGCGAGAGCTTCTTCATGGGGAGGATCCTTCTAGAGATTTTTTCTAATCAGACGACCAGCACGCCAGTCATCGTGGCGCAGAGTTGGCGAAGAGCGGTCGATCCGTCCAGCCACTAAATATCCCGATAACCACTTTTAGTAACAACTGTGGCGAAAGTGCAACATCATCTTGCAGTGCAATGTATAATGGCTAAAACCTAGAAGTTACACCGATATTTGCAGTTTATCTTGGAAAAAACATGGCCCTTCGACCCTATGTGGATAACCTCGGCGATGAGAGGTTAACGTCGTTGGTGAAGTGCAAATGAGAATTATGGAACGGTTCCGAATTATGAACTTTAGATGAATGTAAGACGCCTTCTTGTATTCGATCGAAGTACAATGATAGCTAATAAGCTGAGCGCTCTACCTGGTAAATTGGGGAAAAAGCATGAAATGTCGTTGGGTTAGCCTGATTTCGTCGGTGTTTGTCTCATTGGCGATCCTAAGTCCGACTTCGCTTGTGGCTCAAGGAGATATGGGCCCGATCGGGACCGTGGTCTTGGAGAACATGGTGCGGGAGCAAAATCCGCCTGGGGATGGCTATGAGACATTCAGACCACGGCCGTCTTACAGATACGGAAGCTGCAAGACTCACAAGATGCGCAGTTGCCGGCGTGGATTTCGCTCGAGCAAAGCTCATTAGCGCTCCTGTTCGGGCAAGATGCGTCGTTATACATGCGAGTTATTTTGCTAAACAGCCGCCCGATCTCGCCCTGCGCGTCCGGCATGGGGCGCTGTCTATAAAGACGTTTTTCAGGACGACGATGGGGGAGCGCATCGACACGCCCTGAACGTCGCCAAAGGCTTCGCTGAGTTGTCGAAATGTCGCGCGAGCATGCGCGCCGACATTGGGTAAGGACCTGGTTCTTGGCGCACGCGCCGGCGGCCAAGCCTTGAACCCCGCAATTCTGCGTCTTCAACTTGCTCCGCGTGCGCGTTCTGGGATGACCACGCCGGCGAGCAAGCCCGCTCCTGTTCAACGGATCGGCTTGCGCGGGGGCGGCTCGGCGCCGGCGATTCGCGCCTCGCACTTTACTGAGACGCGCCAATCATGACTTCGGCCATAGAAATTGCGATAGGCCAGGAATCGAATCAGTCATGCTTTGCAGCTTCTCTCTGCCGATAACCTGCTCCGCGCCGCCGAAGATCTCTCTGGCCAGCTTCTGAAGCTGGTCGGGAGAGAGACCCAGGCTCGTCAATCGAGCCGTCAGCGCAAGGACGTCGCCCTTCGCGCCGCCCACCAGGCCGCCGACCCCTCCGAGCACGCCGCCGAGCAGACCCCGCCGCGGCGCCGACGCAGCGTCCCTGATCGCGGCTTCAGTGCCGGGAATTTTCTCGATCAGCTCGTCGGCAGGGCCATTCGGATGGCGCTTCTGGAGGAAGCCAAAAACGTGACCGACGGCGAGTCTCGCGACCGCGGGCGCGATGCCGACTGACGCCGCGATATGCGCGACCCATTCGTCCATATTCGGCCCTCGAAATTCTCGGTCTGATTGCGATGCCGGCGATAATGTTGGTGAGCGCGGTGGGGCTCGAACCCACGACCCCCTGATTAAAAGTCAGGTGCTCTACCGACTGAGCTACGCGCTCGCACCAGAGGCGGCGGGCGGCGCCGCCGAAGTCGACTGAGCGGGTCGGTCCGTTCGGCCGGGCGGGTCGTCTGTCCCGCGCCTCGCGATCAACTACCGGCGGGCGGCGGGCCGGTCAACCCCCGGAGGGCGCGCGCCGCTCTCATGCCGTCAACTTGGCGAAAAGCACCAGCAGGCCGAAGAGGACAGCCGAGACGACCGTCGTGATCCCCGCTTTTTTCAAGAGATCTGGCGAGGCGGGGGCGCCAGGGTCGGCGCCCTCGGGAAGATCTTCTTCGGCCTCTTCGGAAGAGCGCACGCCGAGCGGCAGCACGGCGAACAGCACGATCCACCAGATGGTCAGGTAGATCGCAGCCGCGAGCGGCAGGGAAAAGGGCATATGCGCCTTAAGCCTGCTCGAGTTCGATCAAGGCGCCGCAGAAGTCCTTGGGATGCAAAAACAGCACGGGCTTGCCATGCGCGCCGATCCTTGGCTCTCCATCGCCCAGCACGCGCGCGCCCGAGGCCTTAAGTTGTTCGCGCGCGGCGATAATGTCTTCGACCTCGTAGCAGATGTGGTGGATGCCGCCCGCTGGATTTTTCGCGACGAAGCCGGCGATCGGCGAGTTTTCGCCATATGGCTCTAGCAGCTCGATCTTGGTGTTCGGCAATTCGACGAAAACGACCGTAACGCCATGCTCCACGACGCGTTCTGGCGCCGAGACCTTCGCCCCCAGGGCGTCGCGATAGACGGCGGAGGCCTTTTCGACGCTATCGACAGCGATAGCGACATGGTTCAGACGGCCGATCATTTTCACCTTCCGGAAGAATGCTGTGCAGCGCCAATAAGCGCTGACGCGGGCAATTTCAACCGGCGGGGCGCGCCTCGGCCTGCTGCGGGCGGCCAAATCCGTCGATCGCGCCCCGCAAGACGACGAAGCGCGGATCGACGCGTGCGAAGGAGCTCCAGGGACAGCCGTCGGAAAGGCCTCGCCTAATCGATTCGAGCGCCTCGGCGCGCTTGCCAAGAGCGAAAAACGCCGCGCCGAGAAAGCAGGGCGGCGCATAGAGCTCGGCGTCTTCAATGAGCCTGCCGATGAGCGCTTGCGCTTCCTCGGCGCGGCCGGCGCGGGCGAGCGCATAGGCGAGCACGGTCAATTGGAAGGGATCGTCCGGGCTCGAGGCGACGGCGCGGCGCGCCGTGCTAACCGCCTGTTCGTGAACGCCCTGAAGGCTGTAGGCGATGGACATCACGAGATGCAGAGTCGCCGCGTCGGGCCTTAAATCGAGCCCGTCGCGCGCATAGCGGCGCGCCCGCTCGAGGTCGCCGGCGCAGAGAATGAGCCATGCGCGCACCGACAGCAGCGCCTGATCGTGCGGCGAGT
This sequence comes from Methylocystis rosea SV97, assembly GCF_000372845.1. Taxonomy (GTDB): domain Bacteria; phylum Pseudomonadota; class Alphaproteobacteria; order Rhizobiales; family Beijerinckiaceae; genus Methylocystis; species Methylocystis rosea. The sequence continues at coordinate 186,358 of NZ_KB889963.1, read as the reverse complement.
TGACGAGGCCCTCTTCGCAATCGGCGAGACCCTCGTCGAGACGATCGGCCGCCGCGAGCAGCCAACTGCGGTAGACGCGCGCCTTGCCGTAGAGCGGGTCATCGGCGACCGCATGATCGAGGAGCGCGAGGCCCTCGGAAAGCTTGCCCCTCAGCGCGCCCCGGGCCCAGCCGAGAACGGCCAGCGCCGGCGTATGATCGCGCAGGACGCCGAGCGCCCGGCCGGCGAAGTCCTCGATCATCGCCGCCGCCTGGGCGGGACGAAGAAACCCGCGCACGACTCGGCCCGCGGCGATGTCGGCGGCGAGCGACCAGACCGCAGGGTTGCCGGGTTCGATCTGGGCGGCGGACGCAATCGCTTCCTGCGCACGGGCGAAGCCCTCTCGCGTGCGGTCGCCGGCAAGCTCATAGGCGGTCTGCCAGAGATCGAGAATATGCGGCTCGCTCAACGGCGCGAGACGGAGCGTTTGCGCCGCGCCCTCGTCGATGGTTTCGACCGTTCCGCGGAGCAACAGCCCCCGGCCATAGGCGGTGGCGATCAGCTCCTCGCCGCCGGCCTCGCGCAGCGGCTTCCGCAAAAGATAGGCGCAGCGGTCGATCGAATCGTCGGAAGCGGCGCGATCCGGCCACAGGCGCGCGGCGATTTCGGCCTTGGTGAGCAGGACGCCAGGCGACTCCAGAAGCATTTCAAGGAGTTGACGCGCCTGCGGGCCCAGATGAATGCGCTTGCCGTCGCGCTGCAGTCCGCCCTGCGCGCTGTAACTAAATCCTGAAAATCGCTTAACCAATTCGCCCATGGCAGCCCCCAACCGGCCGCGATGATGGCAAGACAGCGCGGCTTCGGCAAGAGGCAGAATAAGGTTAAGTCTTCAAAATTGCATAGTTTTTTGAAATCAGGCCGTTCCGAGGGGCTCCCTAAAATAAAAAACGCCGGACGTACCTCCGGCCCGGCGTTTGAGCCTTCCTTAGTACGCAGCACGCTCGGAAGGCTCGGCGCAGTCTATGCGCGTCCAAATTGACGGCCGCATGACGCTGCGCCGCACGCTCTAACCGCCGCGCACGCTCTGGTCGTCCTTTCCCCAAACGAACAGCACGAGAGCGAGAACGCCAGCGGCCGCAAACAGAAAGTAAGGCATCCGCGCGAGCAGCGGCCGGCCGCCGACGGTGAAGGGGAACCGCGACACCCAGTGCTCGCCGTTAGGGCCGTCCGCCGTGACAATCCCGACGAATCGGCCGGTCTCGTTAAAGACATGCTCAAAGTTCAGCGTGCCGGCCGGATAGACCTTTGGCGGCAGGTAGGCCACGGTGATGGCGTCGAGGCGCTCCTGCGACCCCTTGTCGCCGATGTCGCGGATGATGCGAAAGTCGGTCGACATGTCCCGCAGCTCGTCCTGAGCATAATCGAGGACGAAAATCGTCGCGCCAGTCGTGGGAATGTCCTCACAGAACCTGTTGCGCGACGCCGCAGGCTGATAGCCGGAGAAATACATGATATCGGGGCCGATTTTCAGCATGCAGGCGTTCTGCCGGCGCTGCATCGCGCCATGAGCGAAAGCGAACGATAGAGGCGCGCAGACGAGCGCCGCGATCATCAGCAACCAAATAGGATTAAGCGGCTTCGACATGCCGTCCTCCCTGTTCAAATGCTGGACGACGCTGCTCTGAAACTCAGCTTGCGCGTCATCCCTTCGTCTAATAGCGGTTCGGTGCGTCGCCCACGCGCATGCGATAGGCTGTCCAAGGACAGAACCCGGCAGGAACGAAAAAGATGCGCCCGGTATCGAATTTCCTCATTATCGCGCTGCTTCCGCTCGCGGGCGGCTGGGCGCGGGCGGCGGATCTCAACGACTATCCGACCTCCGCGCGCGCCGATTACGTCTTCGGCTGCATGAAGGCGAACGGCGACACGCGCCTCTCTTTGGATCAGTGCTCCTGCTCCATAGACGTCATCGCGACCATTCTGTCTTATGAGCGGTATGTCACGGCCGAGACCGTCGCTAGCGTCAATCAGCAGGCGGGGCAGGTCGGCGCGCTGATGCGCAATACGGATGCGGCGCGCGACGCGCTCCAGGAATTACGCCGCGCTCAGGCTGAGGCGCAGGTGCGGTGTTTTTAGAAGCCAATCGATGCAAGAGCTGGAGAACCCATGCTTATTCTCATTCTCGGAATCGTGATTTTTCTCGGGGTCCATACGCTAACGAGCTTTCGCGAGACGCGCACTAGCCTGATCGAGCGTTATGGCCTTCAAACCTATAAGGCCGCCTACGGTCTCGTCGCCGCCATCGGTCTCGGGCTGATCGTCTACGGCTTCATTCGGTATCGCGCGGAGGGCTTGATTTATGTCTGGACGCCGCCGTCATGGGGACGCCATCTCGCCATGCCGCTCGTCTGGTTCGCTTTCGTCGCGATCGCGAGCCGTCGCGCGCCGCCGGGCCGCATTCGCGGCGCGCTGCGCCATCCGACTCTCGTCGCGATAAAGAGCTGGGCGCTCGCGCATCTTCTCGTGAATGGCGATCTCGGCGGCATGATCCTGTTCGGGTCTTTTCTCGCCTGGGGCGTCTTCGACCGCATCGCGGTGAAGAAGCGCGGGGACGGGGGCGCGCCGCGGATTTCGCAGTTCACGTGGGGCGACGCGATCGCGCTCGGCGTCGGAACGGCGCTGTTCCTCATCGTGCTCTATCTGCACCCATGGCTGTTCGGCGTTTCGGTGCTGCCGGCGTGAGCAACGCTCGACTTCATCCTATGACGGCGCCGATTCGTCTTCGCTTGGCGCCGCCGTCTCCAGGCTTCGGCCCTGCCAGGGCCAGCGGCCTTCAAGCTCCGCCTCCATCGTAAAGCTCATCCCCGTGCGGATCATCACGATCAGGCCGAGCACGAAGACATTCTCGAGGCTTGGATGTTCGACGGAGACGGTCCGGATGATGTCGCCGCCGACGAGGAACTCCAACCCGAGCAGGATCGAGCGGCCGACATTCTTTCGGTAGCCGCGATAGGTGAGGGGGTGCGCTCTCCAGGGCGTCAGAAAAGCGAGCGTCGACAGGACCGCGCCAATGACGATGATCAGCACGCCGACGACGTCGAGCGCCAGACCGGCGAAGTTGATGATCTCGTGGATGCCGGCGAGATAGGACACTAGCGCTTCGCTCTCATGCGCCGGTCCCGACGAGCCGCGCGAGCGCCTTGGCGTGGCCGATGAGCGGCAGCAGCGCGGCGAGCTCCGGCCCGCTCTCGGCGCCGGTCAGCGCCAGCCGCAGCGGATGAAAGAGCGCTTTGCCCTTCCTTCCGGTCGCCGTCTTGATGTCGCTTGTCCAGGCCGCCCATGTGGTCTCGTCCCAAGGCTCCGACGGTAAAAGCTGCGCCGCGTCTTTCAGGAATGACTCGTCCTCGCGGACCGGCTCGATCTCGCCGTCCACGACGCGCCACCATGTCAGAATATCGTCGAAACGCGCAAGATTGCCGCGCGCCGCGCGCCATAAGGGCTCCGCCTTGCGGCCGACGATCGTCAAGGCTTCGAGCCGCTCGCGCACGTCATCATATTCGTAAAGCGCGAGAGTGCGATGCGTCAGAGTTTCAAGATCGGCGGGGTCGAAACGCGCCGGATTGCGCGAGACATGCGACAGATTGAACCTCTGTGCGAGTTCGCCGAGCGAGCGTACGGCGTGGACATTGTCGGAGGAGCCGGTCAGCGTCGCGAGCGCGGCGACGGCGAGGGGCTCATAGCCGTCTTCGCGCAGCGAGGCGATGGAGAGCGACCCGGTTCGCTTCGACAGAGCCTCGCCGCCCGCGCCGATGAGAAGATTGTGATGCGCGAAAATCGGCGTCGGCGCATGCGGCGCGAGCGCTCGGATGAGCTGCAACTGGACGGCCGTATTGGTGACGTGGTCTTCGCCGCGAATAACATGGGTGATCCCCATGTCGATATCGTCGACGACCGAGGGCAGCGTGTAAAGAAAACTGCCGTCCTCGCGGATCAGGACCGGGTCGGACAGGGCCGAACAGTCGATATGCGCCGGACCGCGCACCAGATCATTCCATTCGGCGACGCCTGGCTCGAGCATGAATCGCCAGTGCGGCTGCCGGCCCTCGGCTTCGAGCGCGGCGCGATCAGACGCGGAGAGGCGCAGCGCCGCGCGATCGTAAACTGGCGGAAGCCCGCGCGCCTGCTGCATTTTGCGGCGCTTGTCCAACTCTTCCTGGGTTTCATAGCAAGGGTAGAGGCGGCCGGATCGCCGCAGGCGATCGGCGGCGTCCTCATAGAGCGCGACGCGCTCGGACTGGCGGAAAACCTCATGTGGAACGACGCCCAGCCAGGCGAGATCAATCTCGATTCCACGCGCGAATTCCTCGCTGGATCTAGCAAAATCAGTGTCATCGAACCGTAGCGCGAATCGTCCAAGGTTGGCGGCGGCGAACAGAAAATTGAATAGCGCGACGCGCGCGTTGCCGATGTGAATGCGGCCGGTCGGCGAAGGCGCGAAACGAACGATCGGAGAGGTCATGAGGAAGCTTCGTCAGGAGTTTCAACAGGGAATTCGGCAGCAGAGCTTCCAGCAGGGATTTTCAACAGCCGCGCGTCGGGAGAAGATTCTCGCGCCACCATCCTTTTGCCAAGACCCCGCGTCTTTGTCAGGCGGAATTTCAAATTGGCCGCGCCCCGGCGTCGCGCGCCGGAAGCCGAGCCACTCCGCTGGCGTTCGGCGTTCCGATTCTCTGCGTTACGACTCTTAAGAAAAAGCGCCGTTCATGATCCTGGCCTATATCTGCGCCGGCTGGTGCGCCGTCATTCTCATCCTCAATTTCACAAGCGTGGCCCTGATGTCCCGAAAATGTCGGGCGCGGGCGCGGACTCTGCCTCCCCCGGACAATGCGCCGCCGGTGAGCATCGTGCGGCCCTTGCGCGGGCTGGAGCCCTTCAGCGAGGAGACGCTCGGCGCGACCTTCAACCTCGACTACCCCGACTATGAGATCGTCTTCTGCGTGCAGTCGCCGAGCGATCCGGTCATTCCGCTGGTCGAGCGGCTGATCGCGGCGCATCCCGAGCGCGAGGCGCGGCTGCTCGTCGGCGACGATTACGTCAGCGCCAATCCCAAGCTCAATAATTGCGTCAAAGGCTGGGATGCGGCGCGCCATCATCACGTGATCCTCGCAGATTCCAACGCGCTGCCGCCGCGCGACTATATCCAGACGATGCTCGCCGCGTTCCGCGACAATACGGCGATGAGCGTCTCGATGCCGATCGGCTCGCGGCCGAAAGGCTTCTGGGCGATGGTCGAATGCGGGATTCTCAATACATTCCAGGCGCGCTGGCAATATGGCGCCGAGGCGATCGGGGCCGCCTTCGCTCAGGGCAAGAACATGATGTGGCGGCGCGACGTGCTCGACAGAGCTGGCGGCATTCGTGCGCTGGCGAGCGAAATCGCCGAGGACGCCGCCTCGACCAAAGTCATCCGCGCTCAAGGCATGGATGTGCGCCTCGTCGACATGCCTTTCGAACAGCCGCTCGGCCAACGCACCGCCCGTGAAGTCTATTCACGGCATGTGCGCTGGGCGCGGCTGCGGCGCGCCACCTTCCCCGCGCATTACGCCCCCGAATTCATGAACGGCAGTTTTGCGGCGATCGTGCTCGGCGCCTACGCCGCCGTTCAGCTCGACGGCGGGATCTCCACGGTGGCGCTGGTCACGACGCTCATCGTATTTTCGCTGCACGGCGGCGAGATCTGGCTGGCGCGCGTCTGCGGCTTCCCGCTCGACTGGCGCACGCCCTTCGCGCTCATCGTGCGCGACCTGATGCTGCCGGTGATGTTCATCGACGCGCTGCTCTACGACGATTTCGTCTGGCACGGCGCCGAGATGACGGTGCGCGAGGCGGAAGAGACGACGGGCTAGCCAGCCCGCGCCGTCTTGCCTCACTCCGCCGCGTGCTGCTCCTGCACGCCGCGGGCGACGCGCTCCTCCTTCAACAGCTCGGCCACCAAGAACGCGACTTCGATCGCCTGTTCGGCGTTGAGGCGCGGATCGCAATAGGTGTGATAGCGGTCGCGCAGATCGCTCTCCGAAATCGCCCGCGCGCCGCCCATGCATTCGGTGACGTCCTTGCCGGTCATCTCGAGATGGATGCCGCCGGCGTAGGATCCCTCCGCCTGATGAACGGCGAAGAAGTTGCGGATTTCCGACATGATTCGATCGAACGGCCGCGTCTTGTAACCTCCGGCGCTGACCGTGTTGCCATGCATCGGATCGCAGGACCAGACGATCTTGCGGCCTTCGCGCGTCACCGCCCGCACCAGCGCAGGCAGCGCATCATCGATCTTGTCCGCGCCGAAGCGGCAGATCAGCGTGAGTCTGCCGGGCTCGTTCTCGGGATCGAGCGCGTCGATGAGGCGCAGCAGCGCGTCGGGCTTCAAGCTCGGACCGCATTTCAGCCCAAGCGGGTTTTTGACGCCGCGGACGAATTCGATATGGGCGCCGTCTTCCTGACGGGTGCGGTCGCCGACCCACAGCATATGGCCGGAGGTCGCGTAATAGTCGCCCGTCGTCGAGTCGATGCGGGTCAGCGCCTGTTCGTAGCAGAGCAGCAGCGCCTCATGCGAAGTGTAGAAGTCGGTGCCGCGCAATTCCGGATGATGCTCCGGATCGAGACCAATCGCGCGCATGAAGCTTAAGGTCTCGGTGATCTGATCGGCGAGCTTCTGGTAGCGCTCGGACTGCGGGCTGCTCTTGACGAAGCCCAGCATCCAGCGATGGACGTTTTCGAGATTGGCGAAGCCGCCCGCCGCAAAGGCGCGGATGAGGTTCAGCGTCGCCGCGGATTGCCGATAGGCGAGCAGCTGGCGCTGCGGATCGGGTTCGCGCGCCTGCGGGTTGAACGCGAGGTCGTTGATGATGTCGCCGCGATAGCTCGGCAACTCGAGGTCGCCCTGCTTTTCGAGCGGCGAGGAGCGCGGCTTGGCGAACTGGCCGGCGATGCGCCCGACCTTCACCACCGGCGACGCGGCGGCGTAGGTCAGCACGACGGCCATCTGCAGGAAAACGCGGAAAAAGTCGCGGATATTGTCGGCCGAATGTTCCGAGAAACTCTCGGCGCAGTCCCCGCCCTGCAGCAGGAACGCCTTGCCGGCGGCGACTTCGGCCAAGTGGCGCTTCAGGTTGCGCGCTTCTCCGGCGAAAACGAGCGGCGGAAAGCCGGCGAGCTGGCGCTCGACATCGGCGAGCGCCGTCTGGTCCCGATAGACCGGCGTCTGCTCGATCGGTAGATTTCTCCAGCTGCCCGGCGACCAACGTTCCACTTCGCAAAACTCCGCAAAATCAGGCCCGATAGGCGCTGGGGTCGTTCTCGCAGCGACGCCAGCGGCGCTTATAGTGGATTATTGCCTCTAATGCGACCCTCCGCTTGGCCGCGGCGATTTGGCGAAGCCGGGGGCGACCGGCTATAAAGCCGGGGCGCGAGCGCGGCCGAGAGCGAGGGGGCGAACCGGGGCGATGCCGTTCATTCTATCGCAATTCATCGAGGCGTCCCGCTGGCTCGGCGCGCTTGTCGTGCTGGCGGTCCACACGAACAACATGTTCACCAACCAGGCGGACATCATGAGCGCGCCGCATGGGCCGCTCGCCTATGTCTGGTGGTTCTACTCGGCCTTCGAGCTGGGGCATCAGGCGGTGCTCGCCTTCTTCGTGATGTCGGGCTATCTCGTCGGCGGCGCGGTGCTGGCGCATATGCGCAAGAACCAGGGCTTCCTGCGCGAATATTTCATTCATCGAGTGTCGCGAATCTATCTCGTCGTGGGGCCTGCCGTCGCGCTCACGCTCGTTCTCGATTCACTCGGCAGATGGCTGTTCGCCAGCAGCGGCGTCTATGAATGGCCGCTGTTCAAGGGGCATTTCTCCCCGGTTCTGTTTCTTGCAAGTTTTCTCAATCTGCAAGGCATCGCCTTCGACTATTTCGGCACCAACGGGCCCTTGTGGTCGCTCGCCTGCGAATTCTGGTACTACGTGACCTTTCCGTTGCTGCTGCTGCCCTTTGCGCGCAATTACCCGCTGGCGCTGCGCTTTTTGGGTTTCGCGCTGGGCGCGGCGCTCTTCCTGGCGCTCTCGACGCCGCCGAGCTGGTTCAAATTCGGCTATATTCTCTGGGCCGGCGGCGCCTTCGCCACGCTGCTTGCCCGGCCGATGATCCGCTCGCGCTGGCAGGCGCTCATCCTCTACGCCGCCGTCGTCGCGGTCATCCGGCTCGTCGTGCGCGGCCATCTTCTCGAGGCCCATCCCTGGCTCGCCGATGCTGGCGATCTTCTCGCGTCGGGCTTGTTCGTCAATGTCCTGCTCGCCTTCCGCTATGGGCCGGCCGAAGGCTTTTCATTGCTGCGTCCGAAGTTCCACAAGACGCTCGCCGATTTTTCCTTCTCGCTTTACAGCATCCATATGCCGATCCTGATCTTCGCGCGCGCGGCGGTCGGCAGCACATTGGGGAATGACTGGGCGACTCAGCTCGCCACCCCGCAAAATTACGCCGTGGCCTTCTCGGTGATGGGGGTCGCCATCGTCGCCGGCTATTTCTTCTCCCGAGTCACCGAGGCGAAGACGGGCGCGGCGCGGCGCAAGCTTCGCGCCCTTCTCGACAGATGGGCGCCCGAGCCCGCCGCTCCGGCTCCGGAGCATGAGGTGGCGCCGGCGCAGCCGCCGCGCCAGCGGATCGAAGCCTAAGCCTGCGGCCTCAGCAAACGTGACGGCGCGCGCATCGTCACGAGCTCTTCCGCCATCGTCGGATGCACGGCCATCGTCGCGTCGAAATCGCGCTTCGTCGCGCCCATTCGCAAGGCGACGGCGACGAGCTGCGCCATTTCCCCCGCCTCGGGACCGAATATATGTGCGCCAAGCACGCGCCCGTTCGAGCCGTGGATGATCAGCTTCATATAAACGCGTTCGCCGCGTCCAGAGAGCGTCGCGCGCATGGGGCGAAACTGCGTCTCATAAATATCGATCGCGCCATGCTGCGCGAGCGCCTCGGCCTCGGTCAGACCAACCGTTCCGATTTCGGGCGTGGTGAAGACGGCGCTTGGCGTGCATGCGTAATCGACCGCCGTCGGCGTCCCGCCGAAGACGCTGTCGGCGAAGGCTTGCCCTTCGCGAATGGCGACAGGCGTTAGATTGATCCGATCGGTGACGTCGCCGACGGCGTAGACGGATTCAAGGTTCGTGCGCGAATTCTCATCGACCGCAACCGCGCCATTTTCGCGTAAGTCCACGCCTGCGGCCTCGAGCCCCATGTCTTGCGTCATCGGCCTGCGCCCGGTCGCGATGAGCAGGCAGTCGACCTCAAGCGGCGCGTTGTCACTCATCTCGACCGTCAGAACGTCAGCGTTTTTCGTAATGCGCGTCGGCAGGACGCCGGCCCGATGTTCGACGCCAGCCGTCTTGAGCGCTTCGCAGAGACGCGAACGCAGATCGTCGTCGAAGCCGCGCAGCGGCAGATCGGCGCGATAGGCGAGATGCACCTTTGCGCCAAGCCGCGCGAAGACGCTGGCGAATTCGACGGCGATATATCCCGCTCCAACGATCAACAGCCTTTGCGGAAACTTCGGCAGATCGAAAATCTCGTTCGAGGATACGCCGAATTCGATGCCTGGAATGTGGGGGGCGAGCACCGGCGCGCCGCCGGTGGCGATGAGAATGTAGCGGGCGCGGGCGGAGCGGCCGTTGGAAAAACGCACGCCGTTTGGATCGGTGAGCGTCGCGCGCGCGCGGATGAGCTCGACGCCGGAACTCGCGAGCGTTTCAGCGTAAAGGTCTGAAAGGCGCGTGATCTCCTTTTCCTTTGCGGCGACGAGCGCTGGCCAGTCAAACGACACATCGCCGACGCGCCAGCCGAATCCGGCAGCGTCTTGGAAATCATCGTGAAAACGGCTCGCCAGCACGTAAAGCTTTTTAGGAACGCAGCCGCGTATGACGCAGGTGCCGCCGACGCGAAATTCCTCGGCGATCGCGACTTTCGCGCCATGGCTTGCGGCGACGCGCGCCGCACGGACGCCGCCGGATCCGGCGCCGACGACGATAAGGTCATAGTCGAAAGTCATAAGGGGTCGCCCGATATGTTTCCCAGGATGCGCACGCCTTCGGCGCCGGCGATGAAGATCGCCGTTGCAAGTCCGATGAACAGTCCGTGATCCACGACTCCGGGAATCGCCGAAAGCCGCGCAGCGAGGGCGTCTGGATCGTCAATGGCGCCAAATGCGCAGTCGACGATGTAATGGACGCCGTCGGTGATGAAGCGCTCGCCAGGCTCCGCTTCGCGCATCGTCAGCGGGCCGATGAGTCCCAGACCGCGCGCGACCCGTTCGATATGCAGCAGGGTGGAGCGCGCGCCGAATCGATCGATTTCGACCGGCAGGGGGAAGGCGCCGAGCGTGCGCACCTCCTTCGTCGCGTCGGCGATGACGAACATCCGCGTCGAGGCGGCGGCGACGATCTTTTCGCGCAGCAGCGCCCCGCCGCCGCCTTTGATCAAGCGAAGCGCCGCGTCGAATTCGTCAGCGCCGTCGACGGTGAGATCGAGTTGTGGCGTCTCGTCGAGGGTGGAAAGCGGTATCCCGAGGCTTTCGGCCTGAGCGCGGGTGCGCTCGGAGGTCGGCACGCAAAGGACTTCCAGACCCTCCCTGACGCGGGCGCCGAGAAGATCGACGAAATGCGCCGCCGTCGATCCCGTGCCGAGCCCGAGCCGCATGCCATGCGTGACGGACTCGAGCGCCGCGCGCGCGGCGGCGCGCTTCATTGCCTCGGCGGAAAAAGCGCTCATGCGGACATTCGCTTCGCCAGGTCGATCGCTCATTTGGCCGGCGGCGTGCAGACCACCGATGTCTCGTTCAGCACGAAGCAGATCGACATCATGCCGGAACGCAGATCAACGCGGAATACGCCGCCTTCGCCGGTATGACGCGATGCGACCAGCGCATATTCGCTGAAAACGCCGGCGCGCGCGCCTTCGCCAGGCGGATAGCACAGCGTCACGCCGATCGCTGCGCCTTCCTTCAGGCCATATTGGCAGGCGCCGACCTCGCCATTGGAACGGTCCAGGCGAAACACGCGATTGAGATCCGTCTGCGGCGCCGCCAGAAATTCGTAATTTCCGGCCGCCGCCATCGACGCACCGGAAAGGGCGAAGACAAGCGCGCCGGCCGTCAAAGCTGCACGTCGACGCGTTTGGAAATGGCGCGTTCCACGCATTTTTGCGCTCCCTGTCGCGAATCGGTCGGCGCAGTCTACACGCAGAGCCCTCGCCTGCGGAGGCGACAAAATTCGCCTATCGGATCAACGGCGCTTGATCCCGGGGGGCGGCGCGGCTACCCCCTGGGCTATGACAGCCCGCTTCCCTGTTCTCGTTTTCGATCTCGACGGCACATTGGCCGACACAGCGTATGATCTCATCGGCACGCTCAATGTGCTGCTCATGCGCGAGGGATTGACGCCGCTCGCGCTCGAGGCCGGACGGCCGCTTGTCGGCGCCGGCGCGCGGGCGCTGATCGAGCGCGGCTTCGCCCATCAGGGCGCGCCGCTCGATCCGGCGCGCGCCGAGGGGCTGGTGCGCGACTTCCTGGCTTATTACGAGGCGCACATCGCCGACGAAAGCAGGCTGTTCCCCGGCGCCCTCGCGGCGCTCGATCGGTTCAAGGCGGCCGGCTTTCGCCTCGCCGTCTGCACCAATAAGCCTGAAGAACTGGCGCGGCTGCTGTTGCACAAACTCTCGGCGGCGGACCGTTTCGCAGCGATCTGCGGCCGCGGCAGCTTTCCGATGCACAAGCCCGATCCGCGCACGCTGTGGTTGACGGTCGAGGCGGCGGACGGCGACCCTAGGCGCGCGGTGATGGTCGGGGATTCCAAGACCGATATCGACACCGCCCGCGCCGCCGGAACGCCTTCGGTGGCGGTCGATTTCGGCTATACCGACACGCCGGTCGCGGCGCTTTCGCCCGATCGCGTGATTTCGCATTTCGACGAGCTGTGGGACGCGGTCGCCTCGCTGGAAGAGGCGCTGTTCCAGCGCGCGATTGAGGCGTCCTGATCTTTTGAGCCCCGCTTCGCCGTCGACGCCGGCGCCGCGCACGTTCCGGAAAGGATCGCAATATGGAGAAAATGCATTTCACGCGGATGGACCAGGGCACCGACGAAGATTTTCAGATCCTCAAACAGGTTCACGAGCACACGCTCAAGGAACTGCCGGACCGGCTCTTTGGACTGCTGGGCGATCTAGGCAAGGACACGGCCTATAACATCACGCGCCGCGATCACTGTCTGCAATCGGCGACGCGCGCGCTGCGCGACGGCAAGGACGAAGAATATGTGGTCGTCGCGCTGCTGCATGACGCGTGCGAAACGCTTGGACCTTTCAACCACGGCGAGGTGATCGCCGCGATCCTGAGGCCCTTCATCAGCCGCGACAATTACTGGATGCTAGCGCAGCACGGCCTGTTTCAGACCTATTTCTACGCCGCCCACCTTGGCCTCGATCCGAACGCCCGCGACAAATTCCGGTCGGACCCGGCCTATGAGCAGACGATCGAGTTCTGCGCCAAATATGACGAAGTGTCGTTCGATCCCGCCTACAAGAATGAGCCGCTCTCGACCTTCGAGCCGATGGTGCGGCGCGTTCTCTCGAAGGATTGGACCCCGCCGTGAGCGGCCGGGGCGCGTGGCCCAGGCTTGAGCCTCGGCGGCGGGCAGTCGGCGGCGAGGCGGCGATCTCCGGCGCCGGAGGGCGATCTCCGATCTTGACGGAGGGCGCCGGGCTCTCATACAGGATGAGGATCGATCGTACAGGATGAGGATCGATCGCCGATGGCGACGGGCGGCTAGCTCAGCGGGAGAGCACTCCCTTCACACGGGAGGGGTCACAGGTTCAATCCCTGTGCCGCCCACCAGCAAAATCAAGGTGTTAACTGAGATGGAGCGGCCTGCGCAGGAGGCTAGCTACCGTATAGCTACTATGCGGACATTAGTCGCCCCTCTGACGGTCGCCGATCTTCGCGCTGAGGGCGTCGCTGGTGCGTGGGTCTGGTGCACCGGGCTTCGTTCTTGTGCTCACTTGGCCGTCCGATTGGTTCCGCTCGAACCAATGGGACGGCCAGGCCGCGGCTCCAGATTCGATCGAGCCCTTATGATCTCCAGGCTGGTCGGTTACGCCAATCACTCGGAAATCCCATTGCCGCGGGATCCACAAGCGGATGGGCGTCCAGCAAATCGATGAGATGCTTTCGCCAGCCGGAAGAGGGAGCGATGATCCCCAGTAAATAGCCAAGAGTCGCAAGGGTGTTATAGAGCTTTCGCGCCGCCTGGGGGTTCATGGCGAGCTTCAGTGCTCCCGGCGAATTGGGGAGGGCCATAGTCACTGTAAACTGCTTGTTCCACAGTCGACCATGATGCGCGCAGATATTTCGGACGTATGTCAGATGGTGCGCCAGCGAGACAAGCACTCGCTCGTCCAGACCGTAGGACTTTGCAATTGCCTGTCGGTCGACACGAAGCTTCAAGTTGCCCAGCCACTTCGAGAGCTGACCCAATGAGATTACCTCCGACGTCATCCAGATTGGCGGCAGCTCAGGGTCGCGATATTTCCGGCGATAATGCTCGATGAAGGTATCGCGGGACCGCTCGATTTCCTCAATAAGGCTGGTCATCGCCTTCGCATAGTGATCCGGCCGGGTGTAGTGGACCGGCTCGAGATAGCCATGCGGCCCGTAGTTCATAGCCAAGTGATGCGCCCAACGGCCCCGCAAGGAGACCTCAATCCGTTCGATCGCGTCCATAACGAGTAATCTCAGTTGGCGATCAAAAACGTACAGGGACAGCACGTCTTCAAATGTCGCTCCCTCTTTGAAACTGTGATCGCCCGGAACGGAACAGGGTTGCTCAAAGGGCAGCCAATAGGCTCGTAACCGGTAGTAGGTGATGTGCTGCAGGAAATGCTTCGCTCTCGCCTCATCCTCGATTCGCAGGCCACGGCGCCGCAAGAGGTTGAGCTGGTCCTCAATCGATAGGGCCGGCTTTGTAAACCTCATCCCCCGAATCCATTCTAGAACAAGAATTTGCAGTCGCTCAAAAATAAGAAACCCGCCGGGGTGCGCAGTTCGAAGCCGAAGCTCCGTCCGAGGCGTGGCGGGTCTTATTGAGATAGATATGGCCGAGAGGGCTTAAGAAAGCAATACTCCGACAAGAGAAACAGTGCCCCCGCCACACCTTCGCTCGTCCTGCTATGCTCTCCCTATGTGCGGCCGATTCACACAGCACCTTTCCTGGGAAGAGCTTTTCTCCGGGGCTCCGTTAGCGCTTGGCCTTGTCGAAGGCTTCAAGCGGGGGCATGCTGATATTTGATACGGCCACACGGCGAATGCCCGCTTAGATGGGCAAGGGCGCACAGAGGCCGGGTTCGATTCAAGAGTACTGAGCTTCGGGAGGAACTCCATGGAATCGAATGAAACGGCTGCGCTCGAACAGCACCGCGAATTTACCGAAGTCGTAGGCCTGTTCGACTCGGTTGATAAACTGCAGTCTGCCATTGACGATTTGATGACTCACGGATTCGACAGATCCGAAATCAGCCTCCTCACCGAAGACGCGAAGACGCGCGAAAAGGTTGGGTCGAAACGCTCGGTCGAAATCGAGGACAGCGATGAAGCTCCTCGCATTTCCTACATCGAAACCGAGTCGCTTAATGAAGGCAAAGCTGCGCTCATCGGCCTGCTCTTCTATGTCGGCGCCACTGCTGGCGCGATCGCCGTTTGGACCATCTACGGCAGTTTCGCCGAGGCGATCTTTGCGGGCATTGGCGCTGGCATGGCCGCCAGCGTGATTGGCCTGGGCGTCGGCGCATTCATTCGACGTCGTCAGCGCAATTGGGTGCAGGCGCAATTAGCGCGCGGCGGTCTGTTGCTGTGGGTGCGAACCCGGACCGAAGAACACGAACGCGCCGCCATGTCTGCCATGCAGAACAATGGAGGCCACGACGTGCATGTTCATAGCCTGGCGGCATAGGCCTCACGATCCAGACTGAGCGCTGCTGACCCTGTTACACCTATGACTAAAATTCTCCGGCGGGTAAGGGGTATTTCTATCGACGCTCATGACGCATTAACGCCGACAAAGCTCGTCGAATGTCCCTTTGAAGTCCGCGTCGACGAGGTCTTGCACGACCGGTTCTATGATGTCCGCGACGCTGTTGCGGTCGCCAAGCAGGTCAAAGCGACAAACGGAGCGGCCGACGTCGTGGTGATAGACACACGGACCAAGAAATTGGTGATCAAGGTTGATGGTTGAGCAAATTTTCTCGCCGCGCGCGAAAAAGCCCGGTCGTCGCCGGCCGGGCTGGAGGTGCGGTCGGAAGGACCGTCGCCGAGCACTTTTGGCTCGGTGCGGGCCGGTTCGTACGCGCGCGGAGCGATGCAGGCAACCGCGACCAGCCGCCATAGTTAATGCTATGCTACCGCCATGTGCGGTCGGTTCACGCAGCGTCTGACCTGGGAAGAGCCTCACCGGCTCGCGGCCGATCTGATCGGCCAGCCTCCTTCCACAATCGCCGAAGGGCCAATTACAATGGGCGCCGCCCAAGCAGTTTACCGAAGCGCCTTGGCGAATTATTCTGGCGGCGGCGTGGATTGGAGAAAAAAATGCGCAAGCTGCTGGTGATTTTAGCCGTGTCGACTCTCTTCCTCTCGGCTCCTGCGATGGCCCACGACCCGCAGACTCATGGGATGGTCCCTGGCGGACACGGCAGGCACATGCATCGGGATTGGAGCACTCCGGGTCAGCACAGACATAACGTTTGCTGGCATCGCCATCACGGAAAATGGGTATGGGTCTGTCGCTAACGGAGAAAGCGTCTCGCGCGATAATCGCCGTCTCGCAAAATTTAGGGGGCGGCCCGGACGACAACGCCCGCCATGTTTGGCGGGCGTCTTTTATCCGAACAGCTGGGCGTCACTGGCAAACCCAAACCCAGTGGCCTTGATCCCATACCCAGCAGGGACCATGGACGTGGCCGCCGCCCAGACCGTAGTACCCGGAGCCGCCGCTCCAATCGCGGTGCATGTGGCGGCCATGCCCTCCGTAGTCCGGCAGATACCGTCCGTGGTGCGATGTGCCGGATTGCGCCAATGGCGCCCACAACATCGCTGCTGCTAGAACTGCGCCAGAAGTTATTATTTTACGCATAGGGTCCTCCCCATCTTTGTGTGGAGAACTATGGCGCTTGGAGTCGATTTAAAGGGTGCGGATGACCGGCGGTCGCGCGGCAGTTACGCAAAGAACTCGCCCGCCGCGACGCAGCACATTCGGAGCCCCGCATCTAGCGGGGGCTCAATCATAAGAACTCGCTGGCTGCGCTGGATGGATCGACCCCGCGGCGCGGGCCAAGGAAATACACATGCGCGAGGTTCTTCGCATTTCTTGACGCGGGCGGTGTTTGAGCTTTGCTTAGCCCCCATTCGCGGAAGAGTCGTAGCCGACCTCGGCAATGTATACGTCGTGCTTTAAAATCATGGTTTCACCCCAGCGCGTTCGGCGCTGGAAATCAAAATGGTCTGCGGCCTCGCCGAGAGGATAAGGCCCCGCTGCCCTTGCCCAATAGCTCCATGGCATCCTCGGCAATTTCCTCAGGCTCGTTCTGCCCCTCACCTTCCCCGGCGACAGCAAGCACAGCCCGCATCAGCGCAGTTCCGTCGAGGCTTATCCCGCGATCGGCGGCCATTCGATTGGCGGCCCGGAAGGCTTCGTCGATCAAATCCTGATGCATACGGGCTCCTTCCTGACTGCAGATCGCCTTAGTCCAATAAGGTGCTATGAGCCGAATGAACCGACAATGGGGCGGCTAATTTGAATTTCGGTCATCCAAATTCCATAGCCGATCCAGCAGGATTTTCAGATCGGCGTGGCAGCGTTCGATATGCTCTCGAATGACGACTCGGTCATCATGCGTCAGAGTATCCAGCCTGATGTTGAACCACTCGCGCCGGATAGTCTCACGCAGCGATTCTATTCCTCGTATCAGCTTCTCAGCTTCGGTCATCGTATTGGTCCTTGCGGCGCTCGGCCTGCCACGCTGCCTCGGCGCTATCTGGCCGGCGTCGCCTCTCTAGCGACTCCTGTCAACTACTTGTCCGCGGTTCAGAGCCGCGGGCTTTTTATGGTTCATCCGCTGGCTTCGAGCCTCGCCCGTCGTCAGCTTTCCGCGCCTCTTCGATCAGGCGCGCAAGCTGCTTCTTTAGGACGGAACCTTGGATCTGACGCCTGTCGTATCCTTCACGGTCAAGGCGTGCGACGATATCGCTGACCCTTCTGCAGTCTCCGGAGCGAGCAAGTTCGAACGCTCGCTCAATTGTTGTCTTGTCGGCATCCATGGCAGTTATGGCTACCTAGCGCCCTTGTATGGGCGTCGATCGGTCATGGCATTGCTCGCCCTTTGTTGCGGTTGGGCTATCCTGCACCCCGTAGCTGCTACTGCCGCACGACGAGCACTGAGCATTTTGCGTGGTATACGATGGCGCCGGCGTTCGAGCCAATGAGAAACCGATCCATTCCTGGCCGGTGGGAGCCTACGACGACGACTTCTGCGCCCCACTCCTCGGCCTCCGCCAGAACCTTTTGATAGACGGGACCGAACAGCACAACGGTCGAGATTCGGCCGGTCGGATGAGCGATGCTAGCCGCTAAGGCGGCGATCTCCTTCTCGAGGCCTTGCTGAATATCCTTGTCGAAATTTCCCTTGACGTAGTCGAGGAAGGCGACGGGAATAAGGGTCTGCACATTGACCAGCCTGAGTTCGCTATTGAAAGCCCTGGCGAGCGCCGCTGCTTTGTCGATCGCCTGCTTGGTCATCTCAGATTCAGTGAGATCGATCGCGACAAGAATCTTTTTGAGCATCGTCGCCTCCCTGGCTGACCCTTTTAGGAAGTAAGATGCGGAGCTTTAGTGCCGAGGCAACGGTCTCTTACGCACATCTTTGCGAGCATCGTGCTCTCGGCCGTTCGAAGGCGGCGGTCCAGGAACATTGCGGCGTCCTACGCATAGGAGAGCGCAATGGCGACTGCAGCCTCAAATCCGAAAATCAACCTGATATCGAGCCAGCACATCGATGGCGCGGCCGTTTACGACAAGAGCGGCAAGGAAATCGGCAAGATCGACCATTTCATGATTGATATGGAATCGGGCCGCGTTCTTTACGCGGTCGTCGAATTTTGCGGCGGCATGTGCCTGCATCCCGGCCATCATCCATTGCCTTGGACATCGCTGAAATACGACAGAGACTGTCGTGGATACTTCGCGGATGTCACCCAGGACTTGGTCGAGAGCGCGCCAGACTACACCGACGAAAGCTGGATGGATCGTGAGTGGGAGACGCGCGTGCATCAGCATTATAGCGCTCGGCCTTATTGGCAAGAAATCGGCGGGCAGCAATAATTGTGGGACGGCGCCTCTCACAGAGACGATCGTTAGCCACCTTGCGCACGGCCGTGAAAGCCGCGGGCTTTTTTTCAGCCTCACGCCAGGCGCATCGCCATTCGTGAACTTGACGGCGGCGGCCTCAAGCGCGGCGCGGATGGCGCCAGCTTCGGTGCGAGGACCGCTCGCCGATTTGTGCTGAAGACATCGACCATCTCACGAAAAAGCCCGGCCATTTCTGACCGGGCTGAGGAACCAAGGAATTGCCGGCACACGCGGCGCCGGCGCATGGTCGTGAGATAAGCGCTAACGCCGGGAATGCAAGCCGACCGTCCATGAAATTCGCAGTCAGGATTCGCGCTTAAGCCTCGCCTTGCTCAGCTTCCAGCGCGCGCTATCATCGCGTCGCAATCTGCGCCGGGCCCGCACCCTGGCGCGGCTAGGGCGGCGAGACTGAGCTCAGCCGGTCTCTCCGCCCGACCGATTTGCTATTCTTTTTCATCGGCGTTTTTTGCTTCGCCTATAAACTTCTGCAAATCGCCTATGGCTTGCTGCACGATTCCGGCCACAGCAAGCTCCGGAGAGCGCGTAGAGAGAGCTACGGCCAGCTTCGTCTTGCCCATTGCCTCATTTGCGTAGCCTCGCAATTGGTCCACTGATCTGCACTGAGTAAGACAATCGAGGGCAACCGACACAGCGTCCTTCACTTGGTCAATTGCGTGCTGGATATTCTGCTGAACTTCAAGGCTTTCGGCCTCAAGCGGCGCTTTCGTCGAATCGGCCAGCGTGTCGATTCCCCGCTTGATCTCTCCGATCGATTGACCAACGAGATCTTTCGTTGTCTCTGCATTTGACATCAGACTTATCCTCGTAGGGATGCTACAAGTTTTTTGGGGACGACGACCGCTCATCGCAAGCGGCTCGTCGTTGTGACATACACATCAATTTACGCCTATCTCAGTGAGATTAAGCGCGAGCGCGAACGCAAAAACGCCCCGCCGTTACATCCACGTCGGGGCGCTCAGTCGCGGCGGGCGGGGCCGTCACTCCATACAATTTTAGGCGCTAAACCCCTGGTCCATCACGGTCCCGGCGAAACCGCTGCGGTGAAAGGGTCCGTCGTTATCTGATATGCCCGCTTGGGAGTTTTCCGCAGGGATGGCAAGTCTTTTTGCCATGAGCCCAATGCCAGCAGGGACAAACGTGTGCGTAGGCTGACGTCGTAGCTCCCGTGTCATGCGCATATCTCCACTCGGGCGACTGGAATAGCCCACGACCAAGCCTCCGGCTGGCCATGTCCAAACGATAGCACTTACGTAGCTTCAATCGTCAACCCGCACCCCAACCCGTGAACACAAACGCAAAAAACGCCCCGGCCGTACATCCCGGCTCGGGGGTGCTCACGTAGGGATACGCTTCGCTATTTCTACAGGCTCAGGTCACGCTTGGCACTTGCCGAGGTAGAGAAGCGCGCTAGGCGCGTTTTCGGTTCTGGCCGCTTCGACCATAGCCGAATCTCGAAAACGCGCCAGTTTGCCCTCGGCAACCGCGCCAAAGCCGGCGCGCGCCGTAGCGTGAACGCAAAAACGCCCCGGCGCGCTGACACGCGCTCGGAGCGTTCCTGACCGGCGTCTCAGCTCGCCGGCGTGCCCACAATATAATTCGAAGGCTCGGGCTGTACAAGGCCTACTGCTCGCCAGCATCCGACGCTCGGTGCGGGCTGCAACATTGGGACGTCTGCGTTTCGCGCTTCCCTATATTTGACGGACCGAACACGGGCGCGGACTTACAATCGGTCTTATAATAGAGCTACGTTTGAGATGGAATTGAGCGGACAATCGCGGACGCTTGTTGATCAAAATATCCAAATTTCTGGCGCAGCGCTCGGAGAGTCATGCACCAAGACGGGCCTTGCTCATACTCAGCGTAGCGATAACTCCCTCTTGGTCCCAGTCGAAAACTATCGTGCCGCCGAGCTGGCTGAAAATGGTCTTGGTGACGAGCTGGCTCCCAAAACCTGCGCGTCCTTTAGGGGCAACAACGGCGGGACCGCCCCTCTCGGTCCAAGTGATAATCAATTGGCTATCGTCGGCTATGCCCGCCACGTCGAGTGTGCCGGTTGCCTGTGAGAGCGCACCGTATTTGATAGAATTCGTAGCCAACTCGTGGACGACGAGGGCAAAAGCATTGGCCGATGCCTCCCCCACCAACAACTCGGGCACGGAGACGCGGACACGAACTCCGATCCCTCCCTCCTCGTCGTAGGGCGCGAGAAGTGCGGCGAGCAGTTCGCCAAGAGGAGCGGCCTTCTTCGGCTCCCCCAGAACGGGACGGATAAGATCGTGCGCGTGGCTTAGGGCCGTTAATCGCTTGGTCAGGTCGAGCGACATTTCTTTCGAGGTTTTCGTCGAACGCGCCGATATTGCGGTGAGCGCGGACGCGATAGCGAATAGGTTCTTCACCCGGTGAACCATCTCCCCCGAGAGCATCTCACGGGCTTCCTCGGCCAGCTTCCGACCCGTCACGTCAAGGAAGACTCCAAACATTGTTCGGCCGACGATACCCTCGTCATCGCCTCTCCCGCGTGCTGATATCCAACGCACCTTGTCGCCATGCAGAATACGGAAGTCGATTTCGTAAGGGCCTAGGACTTCTCGCGTCGAAGCGAAGGCGGCTCTCACCCTGTCGAGATCCTCGGGATGGATGTGTGATGACAGATCCTCAAAGGTGACAACCCCTTCGTGCACCCCCCACATGCCATGGGCGCGCTCGTCTAGGGCAATCTGGTCTGTATCGACATTCCACGACCACAGCGCGACACCCGCTGCCTCGGTGGCAATCCGGAGACGATTGGCGTCCCACTCCGGTGGGCTAGTTGCCTTCTCTAATGTCGGGTGAAGTCCCGGGGTCAATAGTTCCGTGAGGGCCCCGGCTAACGCCGAACGCCCAAAGGGCTTTTGAAGCAGGGGAGCAGCAGTATAGTTCTTTTGCAGGCTGTCATTGTTATAGCCGGTCGCAAAGACGAACGGCACGCCCTGCGCTGACAGTGCGTCCGCGATGGGGTAAGATTTTTGCCCGTTTAGATTTATGTCGAGCACAGCGGCGTCGATAGTTTCCACGTCGATCATCGCGAGGGCCTGATCGACGCCGGCGGCGGGGCCGAGGACCGCACAGCCTAAGCCTGTAAGCATATCTACGAGCGTCCAAGCTACGATCGCCTCGTCTTCAACAACGAGAATGCGCCGGCCAGAGAGTCCGTTATTCATGCTCGTCGACCGGCCCTCGGCTTATGGGCATGATGATCTCGCAAACCACACCTGTGGGCTCATAATCGAGGTAGACCTGTCCACCCAGGTCCTGCGCCAAGTCTCTTTGGATCAGGCGCGATCCGAAACCCTTATGTGTCGGCGGTGTCACTGGCGGCCCGCCGCTTTCTTGCCAACGCAGACGCAGTTGGTCTCCCTGCGGGGAAGGCTCGACTTTCCAGCTAATGTCGATTCTGCCGGCATCGTTTGAGAGAGCACCGTGCTTTACAGCATTGCTTGCCAGCTCATGGAATACCATGGTGAGAGTCAAAGCTGATTTCGGTTGCAGGCGAACATCCTCGCCCTGGACTGAAAAGCGGGAAACCCGGCTTTCGTGTAGACCAAACGGCTGAAATACTAAATCCAGGATTTTGCACAGGCTCACCCTGTCCCAGCTCTCGCGCCCCAACAGGCTATGCGTTTTTGACAGCGCCAGGATGCGCCCTTCGAGAGCATCAACGACCTCCTCGTCGGCCATCCCCCGCAAGGTCTGCCGGGCGATTGCCAGCACGGTCGCGAGCGTATTTTGCGTGCGGTGGTTCAACTCCTCCAGGAGAAGCCGGAGGCGCTCTTTCTCGCGATGATGTTTGGTAATGTCCGCGAAGGAGGCGAATTGCTGTACGACATCCCCGCTGTTATCTCGGACAGGACTGATGAAGATGGAGGCGCAGAATGCGCTGCCGTCTTTGCGGCTGTAGCTGATTTCCGGGTCGGTGTCTAACTTACCCTCGAAGGCGAGTTCGATTTGCGACAGCGCAGTTGGATCGGCCCCGGGCGCCATCAGAGAATTGAACGTCTCGCCGAGTACCTCTTTCCGGGTATATCCGGTCAAAGCGAGAAAGCTGTCATTGGCGAAAATGATGCGATGGCCGGGTTCTTTCGCATTTGTAAACACCATAGGCATGCGTGTCGTTTCGGCTGCGACGACGAATGGCCCCAGGTCACTCTGAAAGGTCTCAACTTCCGATTCAGCGACCTTCTGCTCCCCGGACTTGTTTTCTTCATTTGCCATGGCCGCCCTTTCATCAACTTCCAAGCGAGTGTTCGCTCTGGGGACCAGATTTTTTTTCTTCTTTCTCTAACAATCGCAACGCGGCACAAATAACTTCGCCGCGCCTCAATAACGGCCGAGGCGGCCCCTTCTCAATAGAACGCTCCAGCTCGGGCGTGAGCGATACGTTCCTGGTCTTGCGCGTGGCCCTGCCAAAATGATCTTCTATAATTTGAACCTGTGTCAATGTTGACTGGAGAGCTTCTCGGCGGGCGAGAGGCGGTTTGGGGGTCAATATTTGCGATCCTTTCGCCAATCCACGGCGGTTGGACCTGACCGGCCCAAATTCCCCGCTTCGCGTTCTTCGCCTCCTGCTCGGCGCCAATATAGGCGCTCGAATATCGGGATACGCCATGGCGTGACCATTTCTCACAAGCCAAAGCTCGATGTCCTCGCCTCGCACTCAAGCACTGCGACGGCGGCGCCGATGGACGCGAGGCGTCGCCGTTCTGCTGCTGTCAGCGGCGGCGGCCTGGTACTTGTTTTACCCGGCGGCATATAGCTTTGAGATAAAGGACGCGAGTACGGTCGTCGCGGTCGTTGGATTTCTTCTGGTCGGCGGTTTTCTCGTCGTGCTGGTCGCTGGGATGACGGACCTCATCAAGCGGCTCGAATTCGCCAACCGAGCTCAAGAGAGCCTCTTTCAAGAACTGCAGCACCGCGTCGCCAACAACCTGCAGGTAGTTGTGGCCATGCTGCAGGGTGTCAGACGCGATTTGTCCGACGAAGCCACTGCTGAAGCAATCGCGAATGCCCAAGACCGCATCGCAATGATGTCGGATTTGCATCGCCGTCTCTATGATCGGACAGCTTACGAAAACGGCTTGGCGCCACTGATGACGGACGTGCTCCACGAAGTTTTTCGAGACCTGCCCGTTCTTGTCCGCGTCGAAATCGCTCCTGGCATCGAACTTTCGCTGGACCAGATGACTGCGATCTCCCTGCTCGTCAATGAGGCTGCGATGAACGCGGCGAAGCACGTTTTTCGGAAGGGAGCGGGGACGACCTTCAAGGTCGAATTGCTCAAGCAGACAGACGGCTTGCGCTTGCTCATCCATGATGACGGACCAGGGATAAGGCGGGATTCGGCGGGCGAACGTCAGTCGTTGGGCATGAGCATCATGCAAACGTTTGCGCGCCAGCTCGGCGGCTCCCTGCGATTAAACGGTCCGACGGGAACAACTCTCAAGGTCGAATTTCCATCCCGGTCTAGTCACTGAAAACAACGGGGGCATTGAGCCGGGGCGTGCCCGCGCTGGGGCGAGGTTCGAGTTGAAGGAGCTGCGACGCGCGACAGGCTGGGGCTCCGCATCCCTGAGGTCTACCCTATACTTCAGTCACTGCTAACATTTTATTTTTTCTATATTTTCCCTTCCCGGAACAATCCGGATGGGTAGGAGTTTCGCTGCCTTGAGGGAGTATTACCATGCCGCACAAACGGCCGGACAATTGGCGGAAGTTGGACACTTCTGTCGTGAAAGCTAAGTCCCAGGCCTTGGAAACGATCGGCAAGCTTCTGCGATCCAAGTTTGACGACGTCCTAACCGAGCCGCTGCCCAAGGGAATGGCTGAATTGCTGATCGAGTTGCGCGCCAGCAAGCCAACGTGAAAGAGCGGCCACCCTTCCGCCTCTGATTTGTGGACGATGGCCTGCAGCTGACGAAATCGAAACTTCGTTGGCGCGCGTCAGCCGCGAACTATAAAAGGCTCTGGGAGAGCCAACATGCGCACAAGCATCACCACCCTCGAGCGCGCGTTCGTTCTGGCGCGCTCCGGAAATTGCGGTTCCATCGACAATCTGATCAGACGCCTTGATCGCGAAGGCTATAACGGACGCCAGGTCCTGGGACCGGTGCTTAGGAAGCAGCTTCGAGATTTGATCAAAGAAGCCGTGAAGCGCCGCTAAGGCCGTCCCGCAGACGATCGCACGGGCTCTGACGTCGGAGGCGGGCGAAGCGGCTCGTCGAATTCTCGCATGACCGCTGGAGGCGGCAGCGGGCCAACCCAGCTAGTGCTGACGATCTTGTGGTTTCCGGCGGTGGGGCCTGTTGCTGTTCTACTGGCGCCGGATGATTTGACCTATTTCGGCTCGATCTTCTCGCCACTCGCGCGAACCTTCTTGCGGTTGAGAAACTTCCGGCAAATTTGCCGAATGTCGCGGTCGCTGATCTTTTCCCCGCGCTCTGCGTCGCGCTCAATCGTGCGCCGGTCCTTTCTAGTCACAGCGGCTGTCGCCTCTGAAAAGCTCTCCGTATCCGCAGCGACAAATTGTCGTTGCGGTCCTACGTTTGCGCTTCTAGCCGTCTCAGGGTGCAATTCCAGGTAGATGGACTTCCGGCGCGCCGTCTGAGCGGCTCTGTCTGCGGCGCTCAATTCGGAGCGCATCTATGGCTCAGGCGCGAGCAAGAGTTAACGCCGCTCGACACGTCCGACCCTGAAATTTTCACCGGCTAGTTCTCCGAAGACCTTGAGGCGATCGCCGTTCGGGAGGCACAAAAGCGCGGCACGCGCATGTATGCCATAGGCGCGTCCGCAAGCGAGCACTCGAGTCTTTCGACGCGCCAATCAAGGCGGCCCGCCTCTATACCATCACAAGCTGGACAAGCTGCGCCAGTAATCTGTGATCCCGCTGGGGGTGCCAGTCGAAGGCAGCCACAATGCCAGGCATCAATCGATCGGCAGAACCTCGATATGCGGTCATCGTCTTTGAGGGGGCGAGGTGCATTGCATTGCATCGCGAGGATGACCCAATTCGAGCGCGCGAGATTTTTGAGTATGCCGTCGTTGACGAGTCGAAGGTCGATCTCCGCGTCGAGTTTTACGACAGGCTTTACCTGATCGAGGCTTGGTCTAGCGAGGATGAATAGGAAAGGTGCCGGGCCTGTCGCTGGCAGGTTAGTTCTGTCACGTTGCCCGCAGTTCACGGCCGCGGCCTTTTTAAAGCGCCGCTCCCGCACGAAAAAGCCCGGTCGTCGCCGGCCGGGCTGGAGGTGCTGCGCAACCCTGGGAGGGTTGTGCCGGCACGGTGCGCGCCGACACTGAAGCTCGTAGAGTTAGTGCGGGGGCAATGAGATTCAACTCCATGAGACGCAAAAACGCCCCGCCGTTACATCCACGGTCGGGGCGCTCCTGGCGCCGGCAAAGAGGAGATCAAAACCGGCGAGTTGCGGAAGCCTAATCCCTCGCAGCTTACGCCGCAATTCCTCGGGCGCGAGCCTTGCGCCGATCTTTCGCCGCCGTCCAGGCCGTGGCCAGGCATTGCCCGAACGACCAGCCGAGCCCGAGGCGCGATGACAGCGCAATGATGGTGCGAAGCGGCAAACGGTGAAGCCGTGCCTTGACGTTGGAAAAGTCAGTCATGAGCGCTTCTCCCGCTTGCGCTCCAGCCAACGCTCGGCGTCGAACGCCTCTGCCAAGCGCTCCATTTCCCGGGCGGCGTCTTGCACAAGCTGCATAACTCCCGACCCGACCGAGTCGTCGCGTTCGCCCAACACATCGTCGACCGCAGCGGAGATACCCCACAAGCGACGGCTCATATTGTTGAATTGGTCCGAGAACTCGCCAAGTGTCATCGGACCCTGCTCATCCGCTGGACAATAGAACAGGCGAGCCGCCTTCGCGATTGCCTCAGCGCGTTCGGTTTCAATGCAATCGAATGTCCTCATTGTGAGGTCATGATCGACGCCAGCGGCGTGGAGCTGCGCAATTATGTCGGATGGACGCTCGCGCGCCTCGGTTCTGGTATCTTGTCGAGTAGCCATGATGCGGAGTCCTTTTTCGTGTTGTGGTTAGGCCGGGAGAGGAGGCTTGCCGCATGCCTTTCCCGGCCGCTTTCTCGGGCGGTCCTTCAAATCAGGCCGCGAATGATCCGGCGATGCGGCCGGAATGCGTGGTGTAGAGACGGCATAGGGGCATGCGCGGCGCAGGCCGGTCGGCGAAGCAGGAACGGACGGGAAGTCCGACGTTGCTTTCCTCGCGTTGGCGGGCGGCCTTGGCCTTTTTCCATTCCGCCGACAGCGCCTTGGCGAACCATTCCCGATAGGAGCCGCCGACCGATTGAGCTCGCCAGCGGGCGGTGAAATGCGCGGCTCTCATGATGGCGGAGCGGTCGAAGGGCATCACGCGTCCCTCCCCCGATGGTGTTTGCCGCTGCGGTTCTTGACGCGGCGGGACGCGAACCCAACCGTATCGTCCAGGCCATCCCCGGCCGCTATCTCTCGCATCACCCCGACGCATCTATGGACTGCAAGCAGGTCTTCGCAGGGAATGGCGAAGTTGCGCGGAGGGTTGAGCTGCTCGGCAAATAAAAGCGCGCACATGCCGCTCTCTGGGTGCTCGCGATAAGGGAACTTTACCCATGAGGGCGGCGCCATATAGAGCCGCTTGCCCATGGCTTGCGGCTGTCCTGGCTTCACCAGCTCGGGGCGTTTCCACAGGATATCGAGATCGCCGGGCTTGTAGGGAGCGCTCTTGTCGAAGATCAGCCGGGAGCCTTCCTGAATTTCAGGCTCCATGCAGACGCCCCTGACGATCACGCCGTATCGGTCAGGCAGTTCGGAGGGATCGAGAACAAGGCGAGGCTGCGAGGCCTCTGCGGCCTTCGACGGGGGGATAACTGTGCAAGAGGAACGTTCGATCGAAACACGCATGGCTTTCGTCCTCCGTTCAGGCAAGTCTCGGGCGTTCGCCGAAACGAGAGTTTCCGGCGTCGTTTGCTCTTGAGAGCGGCATGTGATAGTTCAGCTATTAAATGATAGTCAGCACATTGTCAATGTCTGACCTATCAAATAATAGGTGAGATATTAAATGATGACGAGCGAACAGGTAAGGGCGGCGCGCGCCTTGCTGCGCTGGGAACAAAGAGATTTGGCCGAAGCGTCTATGGTTTCGCTGCCTTCAATTCAGCG
Source organism: Methylocystis rosea SV97 (assembly GCF_000372845.1). GTDB lineage: Bacteria > Pseudomonadota > Alphaproteobacteria > Rhizobiales > Beijerinckiaceae > Methylocystis > Methylocystis rosea. The sequence continues at coordinate 158,679 of NZ_KB889963.1, read as the reverse complement.
GCTTGAAACGAAGCCCGGAGAATTGGCGGCGCAGGCTCGCACCGTCGCTGCCATCCGGAACGCCCTCGAAAAGGCGGGCGTGATCTTTGTCGACGAAAACGGGGAAGGCCCCGGCGTCCGGCTCAAGAAGAAAAAGGCGAAATCAAAATAGAACGAGAACCGTCGTTCTATTCCTGCGGACGCCATGCCGCGACATAGGCGTCGAGTTCTTCCCCAGTGTGGGCGTTCCACCAACGATCGTCATGGAAAACGACTGGGAACGGAACCGGATATTCGCCGCGGTGATCCTCAGCGAGCACGTACACAACGGCATCATTCTCAGGTGGTTCCGCGCTGTTCCATTCACTCACGGCCTTAGTTCTCCCTCTCGCGAATTATTCGCAACAGAGATGGCGTGGCAAGCATTCGTAATCGAGAACTGTTCCAGTTTTCTGGCGGCTTGCTCAATCGCCAAAAAACTAGATCTATTGTTGCGTGGACTTGGGGTGCCGCAGCCTCAAGCCTCAGGCGGCCCGTCACCTTACATAGAGTGGCGGGCCGTTTTTGCGGCGGCATTGACGATCCGGTTGGCAAAGGCCGTTGCGAGAGGTCATGGGCGAGCCGGCTTCGAGTTCATCGCCGAAACGGCGGCGGGCCGGGGGTTCGGTTGAAAAAGAAGGGACGAGGGAAATGAAACTATTTCTCTATTCCGCTATTGGCATACTTTTTGTCGCTGTTGTCGTGCTCGGTTCAACGGTCGTGCGCCTTGAAAATTATCGCTACGCAAATTTCGTGGGATTCTGCAGCGACTATGACATCAAGAACCCAGTAGAGCGAATCAATCGCGAAGAATGTCTAAACAAGATGCAGACTCGCACGCATTGGATTGGGCATCTTCTTTATGCGTTGCGGATCATCTAATCGCATAGTTGAAAGGAGCGCCTAACGTCGACGTTCCTCGCCTCCCCGCGCTTACTGCGGGTCCGAGGCGGTTACGTGGCTGATGACGCCTTACGGTTGAAATCTCGCCAATATTTTTGTTGTCTGCGCGTGGTGGCAAACCGGCCGGGCGAAAGGCGATAATGACGACCGGGAAGACCAGGACGAACGATCGCGGGAACGCACGCCTGCGATCAACCACCGTTTCCGAGGCGATTTTCAACGAAACTGACGATCCCGGCGGTGATCAACACGCCGCAAAAAAATCCGATCACGCCACCAACGTTGCCTTCTGTCGTGTAGACGATTCCATTCTCGTCAATGTAGCCCACTCTTCCGCGCATCACGTCCGCGAGGCGGTCATCATCGACGAAGGCCTTCTCTTCAAAAACTCGACCCTGATTGCCTATCAACCAAGCTCCAATCCAGATTGTCAAAAAGATACTCAGATAAAGCAGCCCTCGCGCTGCTGCCCAAGCTTTGGATAAACGAGCCCCCATCGTAATCCCCATCTCATCGAGCACAGCAGCGGTTTTGCTTCTCTGAATTGTCCGCAGGACGGGATGCGAAGGCTTTCGATCTTTCTAGATCCGTCCCTCGGAGTGCTCATAAGGTCGCCGATATGGCCCTTGGTCTAGCAACCGCGCTCGTAACGTCCGATAAGCGTTTTTACACTGCGCTTTCATGAAGGGCCACAAATCGGCATGACGACGTGCCTGCTCATAATTACAGCCTTCGTATTGTTCCCTGGCATCTGCTTGGCTGACATCGTGGGGCGAGCGTCGGTCATAGACGGCGATACAATCGAAATTCAGGGACAGCGCATCCGCCTCCATGGGGTTGATGCGCCTGAGAAGGGGCAGCCATGTTTCGACGCCGCGAACCAACCCTACCGCTGCGGACAGAACGCTGCGATGGCTCTGGACAAATTTATCGGACAGTCGCCCGTGTCGTGTGGAGAGAAGGATGTTGACCGCTATGGGCGGACCGTCGCTGCCTGTCGGGTCCGGGGCGAGGATGTAGGGCTTTGGTTGGTCAGAAGCGGCCAGGCCTTCGCATATCGCCGCTATTCGTCGGACTACATCGGTGCGGAGCAGGAGGCCAAGAACAATCGTCGCGGCATGTGGGCAGGACATACTCAAGCGCCTTGGGAATGGCGCAAAGAGCAACGCCATTTCGCTCGATAGCCTGCGCGGCAGTGCTGCGAAGGCTTTTGTTGAAGGCACGCTGACGGCAATTCGCCTTGCGAAGGAACGCCCATGCTGCAAATGCAATGGCAGGTGGTCAGTGCCCAAGCAACAGCATCATGCCGCCCAAAATCTCGGCGACGACAATGGATGCGATCACGGCGTTCGCAATCGGTGCGCGGATCATGCGCGAATTTGTGCGCGCAGGCGCACCGAATTTCAATTAGGCACGTCGTCGCAGACCGACACTCGACGCTCAGTTAAGGCTCACCTTATCTGGAAAGCTTTTGTGAGAGAGCCGCAGGAAGTAAGCCCAGGCCGTTTCAGCATCACGCGCGGCCGCAGCCGCCTTCTGGATCGCGTCCAGAGGCTCCACAATGGGCTTGTCGTGCAGGACGCTTTCGGTAAAGTCGAGAAGCGCCCGGTTCGCCGCGAAGGCGGATCGAAGGGCTTGCCGGAACGCCTCTTTAGATTCGGCGCTCTGGAACGGCGGCGGCGGCTTCTTTGGCTTTCTCACCATTGACGACCCGAGCGGCGACGCAATGCGCTTGCCGCATAGTCCGCCCGCACCTTGGCCGCATCCCGGTAGCCTTCGGCAATAGCGACATCCGTATCGGACGGGCCGAATGGGAGGCTGCGTCGATATTTGTACAAGCCCGCGCCAGCGCTGGAGAGCAGCGTCCCCGCCGCCTGCATCCGTGCCGCGCTGCGCGCCCTGCTGACCGCGACGCCCTTGGCGTTGTAAGTGTTGACGCCTTGGAGCAGGGCGTTCTGAGACTCGTAATTGAGCTGGTTGGACTGCTCCAGTCCGCCGAACATCTCCAACGCCTTGTAGAATTCGCCTTGCCGCTCGATCAGCGCCTCTTGATTGATGACCGTCGTGTCGTTGGCCCCGCCGCCAGACGCTGCGGCCAGCGCGCGCGACTTTGAAAGCAACAGGTCCTTGTCCTGCGCCTTAGCGAGCGCTTGGCGCTGAGAGCCGGCAAGAGCCGTATCCGCGGCGTATTTCAATCCCTGCGATTTATTGGCAGCATTGATAATGTCGTAAGGGCGCGAGGCATCGAGCGCGGCGGCGCTATCCATACCAGATCGATATTCGCCATAGCCGCCGAGAAGCGTCCCCGCTGCGCTTACCCCTGCCATCGCCGCCTCAATCCCGCTCATTTCCCTTGCTGCTCCCTCAGCCCCTTCTCAAGCGCAAATATGATCCGCCTTGCCGCCTCCAGCGGAGATAGCTCGACGGTTTCGATCGGCCCGCCGTCCTTGCCTGAGTGCTCGAGCTGTTGCTTATCGAACCACTCGCAGCCGCCCATGTTTTTCAGGCCAAAGGTAATCATGGTCGATTGGCCGCCAGTGCCACCCTCGCGGGCGACTTTCAGGCCGATCTTCTCCCATTCCAGGAGACGTTTCGCCTTCGCGCGATTGAGCGCTTCCAGAAATTCTGGATATTCCTTTGCCCAATTGTCGATTGTGGAGCGGCTGACTCCGATGTGTCCCGCAAACGCTGTTGCGGAATATCCCTGCGCCATGAACGCTTCCATCTCATCGCAGAAGCGTTCTTCGTATTTTGAAGGGCGGCCAGCCATTAGTTGCCTATCGCCGCCCGTTCTTGGGCGATGGCGGCGAGCGTTTCCATCGCCACGTTCTTGTTGTCGAGGCCGCCCCGCAGAATGACGCCATCCGTTCTGACGACGCACCATTTGTTGACGGGCCCACGCCATTTGACGCGAAGGTCGTCGCCGACAGTTTGGTCCTCTTCCTCTTGCCCGCTCATATCGAAGCGGCTCAACTCGACGACGCGTGCGCCACAGTGCCAAACATCGCAGACGAGAAGCTGCATGCGCCACTCGCAGGAATCCGTGGCGACGATGATTTCGTCATAGGGCCGCAGCTGCGAGGCGACATGCCGCCAAAAGTCCGGCTTCAGCACGTCCTCGGGCTTTACGAGCTGCTCGACGGTCACGAAGTAAATCGTGCGCGTATGCTCCGCGAGCTGGAAGCGACGTTGAAGCAGGGCGGGCGTGTCAGTCATGTTGCTCGCTTTCTGAAATTGAGGCGACGACTTCGCGAATGATAGATGCGGCGTCGTTGTCTGCCGCGTTCATTTCTTCGGCGAGGCGAAGCCCTTCGCGAAGGTTGTAGTGAGCCCGGCGAAGCGCAGCGCCGCTCGGGTCGACGGCGGACAAACTTGCATCCAAGACGCAAGTCAAAGCGGTCGCGATTTGGTTGGCGTCGAGCATGGCAGATCGAACTTCGCTCATTCCAGCCCCTTACTTGCCCAAGCAGACGTAATTGAAGCTCGCCGAGCTGGTGCCAGCGCCAAGCGTGATGGTGAAGGATGCCGACGCGGGAGCCGAGACGCGCACAGTCGTTCCAACCGCAGCAGCATTCGCTGCCGTTACGACACATGACGCCGCTGTCGGATAGGCATTGGCGAAGGTGAGCGTGCAGGCGGTCGGCGAGCCCGTGCCTGTAGTGAAATTGCCGCTGATGTTGGTTGAGTTCGCATCTACGGCAGGGGTTGTGCCGCACGACGAAGCGACCGGGACGGCGCTACCGGAAATGATGTTCCGGCCAATAAGATTGGTGGCCGCAGTGACATTCCCGCCTGAATAAAAGGGCGAACTGGAAACAAGCAAATTGCCGGACGGGTCGCCCCAAAGACCGATTGAAGACGTGCCGTCAGGTTTCATCCATTGAATGGCGGCAAATTCTGGCAGCTCAGCAAACACGCCGCCGGTGGACAGCCCATAGGTCTTATCGATCGCCCCGTCGAGCATAACGATGCCCTTTTGGGCAATCGCGGTTGCAGGCAGCCCAGCGCCGACGCCCCCGGCCATGAAACCGAACGCCGTGATTTCATGCGGCACATTGTAGGTAGCGGTGTGCACGCCGGACTGCGACCCGCTCGTATTGATCGCCGCGCCGCCGGGCGTCGCCGACACCTGATAAGTGTCATCTGTCTTGTTGACGATGTAGTAGGTAGTAGTGCTCGCCGTCAGGCCAGTCGGCAGAGCCCCGGTTGTTGTGATTTTGACCGTGTCGTCATTTTTTCGATTATGCCCGACATGCGTGATAATGCCGGGAGAGGCAATCGAGATTGTGACCGTGCCGGACCCGCCATTAGCCACGCCCGTCGTCAGCAAGAGCGGATAAATCAGACCGGCCGATACGGTGTTCAGCGCTGCATAGGGGCGAAGGGTTTGGAACGTCGGACGTAGGTTTATCGCATCAAACTGGTTTGTTGCGATACCTTCTCCCTTTGCGGCTCTGATGGCGCGAACGTCCACGCCAACCGCAATGCCGTTCGCATCGTCGTTGACGCCGATAAACACGCCGCCTTCCGCCCCGGCAGTCGGCGTTCCCGTCCATGTCCTATAATCACTGGTTCGCGCATAGCCGGTGATGGCAAGCGCTCCCATAGGCGTGCCAACAGCCAATGAAGCCACTGAGTTTGCCCGAGGGACATACTGCTCAATCCAAGAATACGGCGGGTTAAGCCCAGCGTAGCCGGCGCCGCCGCTCGATAGCGCTGCCTCGCCGACGAATAACCGGTTCATGCGATGCACTTTGCCGATCGTCGGCGTGCCGTAGAAATCGCCTTCGAAAAACCGCTGCAACGAAGCGATGATGGTGCTGGTGTCTGTGACCTCCCCCTTTGTATTGATTGTGGTCGCGAGCGGGGAGCCCCAAGTGTTGGTGGCAGTCCAAGTGTTGGTGGCAGTCCAAACGTTTGCGGCGTTCAACTTCGGAAGATTGCTCACGCCAGCGCTGGTGATGGTGGCGAACTGGTACCAAACGCCGTTGAGATTGATCCCAATTCCGTAAGGCGTTGACGTGCGATCCAGCCCCCATGTCAGGCCCGTATACGTTTGCGCATTCGCCAAAGACGTAATGGCGCAAAAGAGCAGCGCCGCGAGAGTCCGCGTCGTTTTCATCATTGGATTTTTCCGATGCTTAGAGAGTTCAGCGACGCGTGTTCTGATGTGTTCTTCGCGGGCTTAGCCGGGAGAGCCGTTGGCTCAATCGCGCCTGCGAGGGCGCGGCGTACAAATTCGCTTGTCGATAGCTGATTGGCTTCCGCCGCTCGCTTTACGGCTTCCGCGAATCCCCTCGGCGCGCGCGCCCGCACGGTTTCGATGAACCGGGCGCCGTTCTTTGGACGTGAGACAGTTCCCGTCTGCATGGCGCGACGATGCGCCGCTCGATGCGAAGCGCGCTACAGAGCTACTGCGCTTGTTGCGAGTTCTGTTGCTGCTGCGGAATTTGTTGCATGTGGCATAGACCCGCGCGCCGGAAATAGGTTTTCACCAATTCGCTCACGCGATCGCCAGCAAGATAGGCGCGCAGCGCGCGAGCGTCGTCGTCTAGAAACATCGCCAACGCCACGCGGCTTACCATCCAGGGACCGCCCGCCACGCGACGGCCGATGTAATGGGTCTGACACCAACTGCGGAGGGTTGATTCCGATCGGCCGGCGACTTGAGCGGCTTGCCGCAGCGCGATCGCTTCGCGTCTGTCATAGGGGATTAGGACTTGCGGAGAGCCGGTCACGCCGCAGCCCTCGCCTCTCGCAATAGGCCGGCAACAGCGATCAGCGCCGCCTCCGCCCGCCCATCGTCTTTGACGCGCGCGAACAAGTCAGCCTTGCCAGGCCATCGTCGGATGGCTTCCGAGCGAGCCGCGTCCTTCGCGCCATCCTTGCCCGGCGGAATGCCCACCGCGCGTTTCCAAGCGCATGGCGTGAGGAAAGCCACAGGGAGGCCAGCAGAAGCGCAAACGCCTTCGATGACGCCTTTGGACCGCCCGAAGGCAAAAGCCCCTGTAGGGCCTTCCTTGGGCCGCGCGCCGACGTATTCGACGAATGCCTGCGACGCCTGCCAGCGGCGCACGATGCTCGCCAGAAGCGGCGCATTCACGTTCGGACGATTAGCGGGGCCGTCGCGCAGGATTGGCATATCGGCGACTTCGATCAGTTCGCCGGTCGGCGAGAGCAGCGCAAGCGCGCCCTTCGCGCCAATGTCGATTCCGAGGATGTTGGTCATTGCGGCGCGCCCTCCGCGATCGCATCAAGAGCGGCCCCCAAGATCCCGGCGGGCCGTCCCGCGCCGTCGCGCGTCAGAGCAGCCCGGATTGCCTCAAGCGGTGTCCCATGCTGCAAGGCTATCGACATTGCCACCGCAGCATCGCGAGCATCATCCGCGGCGTCGTTTGATGGCTTTGCAGCGTCGATAAAAATTTCTGCGAGCCTTCCATCGGGGAAGTGGGAGAAGGTCGCGGTATAGGCAGCGCCGCGAAATTCAAAGCCGATGGTTTCGCCCGCGCGGCGGTTGGGGAGGCGGCGGCGGCTCATGCGCGCCCCCTTGTCGGCAGACACTCGCCGCATATCCAAACGTCGCGACCGTCATCGCCGAGCCAGGCGAATTCCGCCAAATGGCCGCAGCGGCAGAAGCGATCGGTTAATCCCTCGCGAGCGGCTCTGGCATTTTGTCGATCGGCGTCGCGCTGGAGACGCTCGGGATCGTATGCCGCCGTGACTTCGGAGCGCAGTTCCTCAATCAGCTCGTCACGGCATTCGGCGAGCGCGGGCTTGAGACGCTCCAATGTTTCCGCTGGACCGCGGCAGGCGAGCTTGCCGGCGGGCGAGACGGAAATGGACAGGCCCGCGGCTCGGGCCTCTTTGAGAAGACGGGCGGCGCTCACAGCTCCACCTCGATTTCATGAGGCGTGTCTTCTCCAGAGGTGGGGGTCGGAACTGGAACATTGGAACAATCCAAGTTTTCCGTCTTTTTCGCCGTTCCGTTCGCGTTCCCGTTCCACTTTGATTTTGGAACAGGCGACGAATTGACGGCGGAGTCGGCATGTTCCGATTCTCGAACTGGAACCGGAACGGCCTCCGAACGCCCAGACGCCTCGGTTTCCTGCGATGTTCCATTGTTCTGTTTCTGAGGGGTGCTCCCAGTGGAAGCATGGTCCTCGCCATCAAGATAACGACTCCAAGCGTCCTCGAATTGCCGGCGCTCGAATCCCTGCGCCGTCGTGTAGGTGTCGAGACGGACCTTCTTTGTCTTGATCGCATAGGCGGCGAGACGCTTCCGGAACTGGGCCGCCGACATTGGCTTGCCTTTGTTCCAAGTCGCCCATGGTCCTTCCTCGTCGGCGACAAGACGACGTAGAAGTTCTTCGCGCGACAGCTTGTCCGCCACGTCCTGGCCAAACGCGTCTCGTATCGAGTGAAGCAGTTGCTCGCCGAGAGATAGGTCTTCACGATCATTGGCGCAGCACATCATCAGCGCGGCGCGCCGCACTTCCTGCGGCCACGAGCCTCCGGCCAGGTCGGCGATGGCCAGTAGATGTTCCCAATTGTCCTGTTCGCGATCGCCTAACGCTTCCGGCAGTTGCGGCCTCGCGCGAGCGATAGCGGCTCCGTAGTCATGTCCGAAGCGCGCCAGACGCCCGGCGAGCGCATCGAACAAGCCGTGCTTGGCGTGACGCAGCCGCTCTACTGTTTCGCTTTTCAACTTCCGACGCAGCGCCAGGATAATCCCGCGCGACATGACGGTTTCGGGCAACCGCCCAATGCCGGCAATCGCCTTCGCGCCCCATGTGGAAAACTGTTTGACTTCGAAGTCGTCGCCTACTGTGCGGATGACATAGGCCGACGTGCGAGTGTGGCCGCTGTTGATAATGCCGCGCAATTCCTCGTTCTCTTTGAAAAAGGCGTCAGCCTCGTCAATGAGCAAAGTCGGCGTCTTTGCTTCGATGACGCGGAATGTCGCGGCCGGCGAGATATTCGACGCGAATAGTGGGCGCTTGGACAGGCGGCCGACCACGTCCAAGAGCTGCGACTTCCCGCATCCCTTTTCTGGCGCCGTGATAATGGCGAGCGGCGAGACTTGGGCGTGCTCGATGATCCAAGTGAACGCAATCCATAATACTGCGGCCGTCCTCGTCGAGTCGTCGCAAATGATAAAGCGCCGGATCGTTGCATCAATGTCATCGAGCAGTTCGCCCACGTCGATGGGCTCGGCGCAAGGATCAACGTCCGCGCAAAGGTCGACCTGCTTATGCTCGTCGGCTTCAGCGCGCGCTTTGGCGACCAGGCTATCGAGTGTCGAGACGCGACAGCCTAGCTCCTCGGCCGCGGCGAGGCGCTCGCGGTCATAAGCGATTGGATCAAGCGCCGCGAGACGGGCGATTTCAGGATTGAAGCCATCGGACGTTTCCGGCGGTGCCAAGCGCTGTTGCGATTGATCGCTCACGCAGCCTCGCTTTCCGCGCGGCGCGCGTTCTCAAACTCGGCAAGGTCTTTGAACGTCTGGGTCGCGGCCCGAACATGCAGGATCAATCGCCGCAGTTGGTATTCGAGCCCGACATCGTCGCCGAGTTCTGCATAGCGAGCGATAATCTCGGCGCTGGCGCCGATGACGCCGGCGAGTTCGGCGATGTGCTGACGGCACTGTGCGCCGGCGCTGGGGATGGAGAGGGCGGGGCGTGCGGTCATGCGCTCGCCCCGATGTACGAGAGCAGCGATTGAAAATTATCGCCCCCTGCGCCGGTCGCGTCGTCGCGCCACCGCCACGTCAGACGATTGATGCGTAGCCCCGGCCACCGGCGGGCGAGCGTCGCGCGGCTCGGAAGCTCTTTGAGATTGAGGCCGGAGGTGCTATTTTTGGAACCGTCGACGCCCGCCAGGCTGTGACATTCCCAAGGGTCGCTTCCGCATCGCGCGGTTGCGGCCCTCGCCGTTTCAAGTGCCATTGCTACGTAGCGGCCTTCGCACGATGTTCGGAGGTGGAGCGCGCCACCGTCGACTTGCTGGCCACCCAGTCGACATAATCGCCCCACCGATACAGGGAGCGGTTCCCGTATTTGGTGAATTTCGGGCCCGATCCTCGCGAAGCCATCGTCGCTAATGAACTCTCGGCGACGGGGACGTTCGCCTGCTCCGACTTTTCTGCGAGTTGCCGACGCGACAGGATCGTGTCGCGACTAAGTAGCGCTTCAAGCGCAGCAATGATTGCAGAGAGTTCGTTCTTTGAATTGCCCAGTAGCATTATGCCGCCTCTTGTTCGAGTTTGCGGCAATCTATTTCTCATCCCGGAGCGTGAAAGTCTTCAACTTCTCGCCAGAGCAGCGTCGATTTGTGTACGCTATCCATCAATATTGCCGTACACCTTCCTGGCCTCGTAATAGCGTGCCTTCAAGGCACGCGCGTCTTTTTCAGTGCGCCCGAAAATATCCGGCCTGAGCTTCTGAAGCTCACGGATGGTATGGAGCGTTTCGCCGCGCCTGAGCTGCTTCTTGACGATATTGATCGTCGCTACAAAGGCCGGACCATATTTTGGGGTTTTCTTTTCGGCTTTAGTGAAGCGCCCCAGCGCGATGCCGCACCGAAGCAATTCTCCGGCGAAGTAAAGGACATCTGCCTGCCTGGCGGGCGTCGAAACGCTCAATAGCTTGTCAAGCAGCTGCAAGGTTTCGTTTAGCTGTCCGCGGTTTTTTTGCAGCTCGGCTTTCTCTTTTTGATTGACGGACTTTGAACTGAGCGCCCATTTGCTATTCTCGAATATGAGGGCGCGTATTTCCTCCAAGTGAGCACGACGCTGCTGCACGTCGCGGGTGAGCGCGGCTTCCCGTTCGGCCCGCTCCTTCTCGAACTCGATGTCTTCGGGCGTTTTTTTGCGGCCCAGAATGGTGCCAGCGGCATTTGGAGGTCGGTCGTTCAATCCACCCATCGCGAGCCCTCGCGAAGCGCCCCAAAGGTGCGTGGGGAAGCGAGGGGGCTTAGTCTCGCTTGTCGCGCCGTCGCGCTATCCCCACGCATCTCGCTTAATCTCTCGTTCCTCTGAGGGGGACGACGACGCCCGCAGGCTGCGCGTCTCCCATCAATTCGGAAATCTTGCTCGCAACTGCATCCGCGGCTGCCAGCAGCACCGCGTCGGCATGATGGGCATACTTGCTCGTCATCGTCGCCTTGCGGTGTCCGATTATCGCGGCAATCGTCAGCTCGCTGTATCCCAGGTCCGCCGCGATCGAGGCAAACGAGTGCCGCAACACATGCGGCGTCACGTCGTCAGAAAGTCCAGCCTTCGCGGCAATGCGGACCCAAACCTTGCGGAATCCGCTCATATGCTTGTCGATTCCCACGGAAGCCGGAAACACAAGCGCGCCGAGGCGCGGGAGATCGTGCAACACGTCGCATGCCGCATGGGAGAGTGGGCGCAGTGAAAAGCCCGTCTTTGTGTCCGGGAGCCGCCCCGTCCGCGTCACCAAATCGACTTCCGACCATCGGAGCGCGAGCGCTTCGCCGCGCCGCCAGCCAGTAAGCGCGAGAAACTTCGCGGCGGCGACCGCAGCCGGCCATGTCGTCGGCGGCATGGTGCGAAGAGCCTCGCCGAGTGCGGCGAATTCAGCATCCGAGGCGCGCCGCTGGCGTTCCGCATAGGCATGGCGCGCGACGCCTACAGCTGGATTGTCCGGGCGGAGCCCTTGCCGGACGGCGTAATTAAAGATCGCGCCGAGCAACCCCATGGCGCGAGTCGCGGTCCCGCGTCCGCCCGTCACGATCGCGAGCCCGTGCTTGCCGGTCTTAATCCGCGTTGCAGTCGCGCCTTCACTCACTTGATTGTTGAAGTGCTCTATATCTTGGCGGGAAACCGCAGCGACCTTGAGATCGCCGAGCAAGGGCTTGATGTGGCGCTCGATCCTGCCCCTGTCACCGTCCAGAGTGGCGGGTTTCTTCATGACGCCGCGTCGCGTGAGCAGGCGTCCGGCCTTCGCTGCCGCAAGATATTCGTCGCAGAGTTGCGCGACGGTCGCGGCCTTACGGCCTTGCCGCTTTTCCATCGCCGGATCGCCGCCCTTCGCCACGTCGACGAGAAGCCGCCGCGCCTCGGCGCGCGCGAGGTCCGGCGTCCAAGGTGAACCATGCCGCCCAATGGTCAACCAGCGCTGGCGTCCGTCCTGAGTCCGGTATTTGAGCACATAGGTGACGGCGTCGCCTCTTTGCCGCCGAGCGCCGAAGCCAGCAACTGCGCCTTTGCCGTCATCCCAAAGGGTTTTGCCCATTGGGATCGTCGCGATGGTTTTAATGGTCAGCATGGAAGCAAAGCCATGGTAGCTAAGAGCGATTAGCAACCAGATAGCTACCACATGACCGCAAATCCCAGCAATCTAAATCCAAGCATCGCAATTCAGAATTATGGAAAAGCAGTGCATTCTTGGTTGAAATCCACCCGCCACAACCGCCATCAACGATAGGGCGCTCCCTTCACACGGGAGGGGTCACAGGTTCAATCCCTGTGCCGCCCACCATTAAGCGCCGCACGGCGAACCTCCCCCTCGTAAGGAGAGGGAGGCTCGCGAGCGGCATCTCTTATTCGGTAGCCTTGTGAACGGCGTCCTTGGCGTTTTTGGCGACTTCCTTCGCCTTGGTCGCCGCGGCATCAAGCGCATCGGCAATGGCGTCCTTGGCCTCTCCGAGCGCCGTCTGGCCCTTCCCCTTCATTTCCTGCAACACGCCCTCGCCTTCCAGTTGGGGAGAGTCGATCACCTTTCCGGCCGCCTGCTTCGCAGACCCTGTCGCTTCATTCAGGGCGCCTTTAAGTTTATCGCTGGTCGAACTCATGAAAACTTCCTCCTTGTGAAGATCGCTACGTGGCCATCGCCACGGTCAAGACAAATGAATAACCGCCGTGCTGCAGATATGTTCCGGTTTCGGCCGATTTATTAGTCGGACTTCGATGCAATGACGATCGTAAGATCATTCGCTACATTTGAAAGCGCCGACGCCGGAACAGAGCGCCGAAGGGTCAGCTCAATGCCTCGCCTCTCCGGCGTAGCGTGCGAGATTGAGAGAGCCGCCGTCATCTCAAAGTGCGGCGCGTATCGCTACAGTCTCACGCGCAAATGGAGCGATGCGCCGAATTTGCCCTTCGTCATGCTCAATCCATCGACGGCCGACGCTAAAGAGGACGATCCGACAATTCGCCGCTGCATCGGCTTCGCGCGGCGTGAAGGCGCGGGCGGACTCATCGTCGCCAATCTTTATGCGCTGCGCGCGCCCTCGCCTGAGGCGCTGTGGTCGGCGCGCGATCCGCTCGGTCCGGAGAATTTGCAAACGCTCGCTGGCCTCGCCGCGCAAGCGGTCGATCAGTCGCTCCCCATCGTTTGCGCGTGGGGCGCGCTGGCCCGACAAGATCGAATTGACGGCGCGCTGCGAATGTTTCACGCCTCGGGCGCGAGTCTCGCCTGCCTCGGCAGGACGCAGCGCGGCGCGCCGCGCCATCCGCTCTATGTTCGCGCCGACCAGCCGCTGGAGCGTTTTCCGTAAAAGGCCGCGCCGCGCCTGAGCGTTCGGCCTGAAGCCCTCATGCGCAATGTGAAAGCGCCAAGGCCGGAAACAGAGTCCATGCGCCCGCGACGAGAGCCGCGACGGCGAGAATGATGCTGATGTGCGCGACAAAGGGAGAGGCGGAGCGAAAGCGCGGCGAGCGTAGCGCGACGAGAACTGCGACGAGAATCAAAAGCGCGACGAAAAACACAAGCGTCATGGCGGCGTGGAAGAGCGTCGCGCCATTGACCGGGATGCGATGCCAGCCTGCCGCGCAGCCCACACCCTCCAGCCCATAGAGGGCGCTGAACAAGGCGAGCCACACGAGCATGGCGATGACGATCCGAACGACGTCCTTCATGTGAGATAGCTCGAGAATTGCGTCGCGATGAGGCTGGTTGCGGCGACAAAGGCGGCATAATCGGTCCAGAGGCGCACAATGTTGACGTTCGATGTTCGGGGACACGACGCGCCGCCGCGCAAGGTTCGATATGCGAGCGAGCAAATCATGATCGCCGCGATCGCCGCATGAATGAACGCATAGGCGATCATCACGAAAATCGTCGCGCCATAGGCGTAGTCCGTCAGTTGGCCTGCGCGCGTTAGCGCCATCGCAAGCGCCGCCATTGTCATTGCGGCGCCGGCCAGGGCGAGGAGAGTGCCGTGTGAGGACGGCGAACTGCGGGAAACGGCGCGCCCCGCGAGGCGTATGCCGATGACCTCCACTGCTGCGCCGATGAGACCGAGGGCCAGTTCAAGAACGGAGAGCGACAGCCATTGGGGCGGCGGCCAATTGGGTCCGACGGTCCAAAGAAATGCATATCCGAAGAAGAGAGAGCCAAAGAGAACCGTGTCCGCGACAAGCAGGAAGACCGATCCCCACCAGCCGGGAGACCGATCAGTCTCGATGGCCTGGGGCAGAAGCGTCGCGCGCCCGACATTCTGAAGTCCAGGATACGCAGCCGCGTCTTGCGACCAGCCCCAGCGCAGCGAAAGGCCGACGACGAGCAACAAGGCGAGCGGAACGATCCAATAGGCTCTAATCAGCGCGGCGAGGAACGCCGCTCCCGTGGCCGCCGCAAGCGTGATGGGCAGCGTCGAATTGCCGGGGAAGATGACCAGAGCTTCAGGCCTGCCGCTCGCCGCGTCGACGGTCAACGTCTCGCGCAAGTCTCCGCGCGGCTCGCCAAGAAAATATTCGCCGCGGGCGATTTGATCCCCGATGGCTGGGTCCGCCGCCAGCGGTTCACGACTGCGGACGATCGGTATGCTGGCGAAGTTATACGGGGCAGGGGGCGTCGGCATCGCCCATTCGAGCGTTCCGGCGTCCCAGGGATTGCGCGAACCTTGGATCGCGAGAAGCGCATGCAGCGCAATGTCGAAAACCACCATCGCGACGCCGATCGCCATGACGAAGCTGCTGATCGAAGAAAACAGATTGATTGCGGTCCAGCCGGCGTCCTCAGGATACCAGGCGATCCGCCGTCGCTGGCCGAGAAGGCCGACCCAGTGCATCGCCAAGAAGGCGCCGTTGAAACCGAGAAAAATGAGCCAAAAGGCCATCTCGCCGATTCGAAAGAAGCGCTTGCGGCCGGTGAGCTGGGGAAGCCAGTAATACAGCCCTGCGAGCATCGGAAAGACGAATCCGCCAAACAGCACATAATGCAGATGCGCGGTGATGAAGGCCGTGTCATGCGCCTGCCAGTCAAACGGCACGATCGCCACCATGACCCCCGTCAGGCCGCCAATCACGAAGGTGAAGAAAAAGCCGATGATGTAGAGCATCGGTAGCGTGAGCCGCGGCCACCCTTTCCATAGCGTGCCGAGCCAGGCGAAAATTTGGATGCCTGTGGGAACCGCGACGAGCGTCGAGGCGGCCGAGAAGAACGCCAGTCCCATATGCGGAATGCCTGTCGCGAACATGTGGTGCACCCAGAGCCCGAAGCTCAGGAACGCCAGCGCGACGGCCGCCGCCACGACCCATCGATAACCAAGCAGCGTTGTGCGCGCCATCACCGGAAGGACTGTGGAGATGACGCCGGCGGCGGGCAGGAAGATGATGTAGACTTCCGGATGGCCGAAGAGCCAGAAGAGGTGCTGCCAGAGCAGGGGACTTCCGCCGAGCGCGGATTCGAAAAAGGGAAAGCCGAAGGCGCGTTCCAGTTCCAGCAGAATGGAGCCAAGGATCAGCGGCGGAAAGCCCATCAGGATCATCAGCGCGGTGACGAGCGCATACCAGGCGAAGATCGGCATGAGGTCCAGCGACATGCCCGGCGCGCGAAACTTCAGGATCGAGACGCAAATCTCGACGGCCGCGGCGATGGCTGACACTTCGACGAAGGTGACGCCGATGAGCCAAAAGTCGGCGTTGACGCCGGGCGAATGCGCGCTCGAAGACAGCGGCGGATACATGAACCAGCCGCTGTCTGGCGCAAGGCCGGCCAGCAAGGCGAAGACCAGCATCAACCCGCCGAACACGTAACACCAGAAGCCATAGGCCGAGAGGCGCGGATAGGCGAGATCGCGCGTGCCCAGCAGCTTCGGCAGCAGATAGACGGCCGCGCCTTCGAGCAGCGGAATCGCGAAGAGGAACATCATGACTGTTCCATGCATCGTGAAGATCTGATCGTAGATCGCGGGCGCGACGAACGCCGAATGCGGCGTGGCGAGCTGCGTTCGGATCAACATTGCGAGGACGCCGCCGATCAGAAAGAAGAGCGTCGCGACAAGAAGAAACATTCTGCCGATATCGCTGTGATTGACCGTCGAAATGACGCCTCTCCAGCCGGGCTGCGAAGACCAGATTCTGCTGAGGGCGCGATGGCGCGCGAGCGCGTTCATTCTTTTGCGCGCCCGAGAAAGGCCGCCCAGCTCGCCGGATCATGCGCGATCACGGTGAAGGCGTCGCCGCTATATCCGGGGCCGCTGAATTCCGCGCCGACTCCGTGATATTCTCCCGGCGCCGCGGCTTCGATCCTCAGCACATTCACCTGCCCCGGAATGGCGTCGAGCTTGCCGGCGAGCCGAGGGGCCCAAAAACTGTGGACCACGTCGAGCGAGGTGATCTCGACCTCGACGGGCCGGCCGGCCGGGATGTGCAGAACGCACTGCGTGCGTCCGGCGGCGTCAGCATAGCCGAAGCTCCATGACCACTGACGCGCCTCTGCGCGCACGGTCACGACGTTTTCGTTAGCTTTGGGAAGAAGCGTTTCCCCCAGAACCAGCCCATAAATCAGAAGCGCGGCCAGGGTGACGAGCGGGAAGGCGAGGCCGAGGCCATACAGCCAAAAGCGCTCCTGCCGACGCTCGCTCTGATGGGGAGCGGGCGTTCGGCGATAGGCGATCAGCAGCAGGAGCATCACCAGGGCGAATATCGCCGCTGACCCCGTCAACATCGTCCACCACAGCGTGGCGATTCGAGCGGCGGCCGGGCCCGCCGGATCGACTGTTGATAGACCGCCGGCGCAACCAGCGACCGCTAGAGGCGTTAAGAGGACGAGACGACGCGCGGAGGAACGCCGGTGGCGAACAAACGAAACGGTAAGAAGCGAAGCTTCATTGATCCGATCGAACAGCTTCCAGAGTTTTACGACACCGAATCTCGAGTGGCGGTGCTTGGCCATCCGATTCACGCGATGTCCGTCGCCTTTCCGATCGCGCTGACATTCACCCTGCTTGGCGCCGATCTCCTTTACTGGTGGACCGGCGACGTCTTCTGGGCGCGCGCCGGCGTATGGTCCGCGGGCGGAGGTTTCCTGCTCGGCCTTGTGGCGGGGCTGTCGGGAGCCGCGGAATTGCTGCTCGTCGCCGGCATACGCGCCAGGACCGCGGCCTGGTCGCATTTCATTCTTGCCGTATTGCTGCTCGCTCTTCTCGGCGTGAATTGGGGCTATAGGCTGTACGACTACGAAGCCGTCGTGCTGCCCTACGGACTTCTTTTGTCGATCTTTTGCGTGATCATGGTGTCGGTGACCGGATGGCATGGCGGCAAGCTCGTCTTCGACTATCGGCTGGGTGCCAAAAAGGGGAGCTGACCGCCCTGCGGCTGCGAGAGCCAGTGCGGAAAGCGAAGCTCGCTGAAGTCAGGCTTGTCGAGCACGAGAAACAGGATCGCGAGGATCGGGATAAACGCCGCGACCGGCTGCAGGACGGGATGCGGCGGCTGATGAAGCCCTTGGGTTTCCCCCATCGATGTGACCGTGTGCCCGACCCAGCCATGGGTGAGGACCAAAGCGCCGACGAAGACGAGCTTCAAGAACATCCATGGCGTGAACGCGTCGCGCAGAAAGACGAGCGCTGTCCCCGAGGCCACCGCCAGAACCGCGGCAGGCGTCACGCCAAGCGTATAGGCGAAATGCGTATAGCGCCGGATTCGCACATAGTCCGACTGGCTGAGCGCCGGGTCGTGGTGCGACAGCATCAGCGGCAAGGCGATGAGGCCCGCGCACCACAGCGCAAGGGTTAGGACGTGGAACGCCAGGAAATGGGGAACCAGCGGCGCGAGCGGGCCCATCATCGAAGGCGGTCCTGAGGTTTCGCGCAGCGGTTGAGAGCGCGCACAGCTCCGATATCCGCGCTGCTGCCCGGAGGAACAATGCATGCAGCCATGCGCGCGGAGACGGCGATCAATGTGCGATGAACCACGGGCGCTTTCGAAGGAAAAATTCAAAACTGTAACGATTGAAGCTGCGCTGTGTTCCCAATCCAGAGCTAATCTTTACGCGAGGCGTGCGTGAATGAAGCGAACCGCTGCGTTAAAGCTGATGAGGGCAGTTTCGATCTTTTGCGCCGGATCTTACGGCTGCTCCATCAGCTCCTCGGCCGTAAGCCGGGTGAGCGTCTGGCTGCGTTTCTTGGACGCGTAGCTCGGGGAGGCGAGCCAGATGATCCCCGCCAGCAAGATGAACGTCATCGCGCCGAACAGAAAGGCGTCGTTGAGCGCCAGGATCCCCGCCTGTTGGCGGATGAGCTGCGCCGCCCGGCTGCGGGCGGCATTCGGCGACATGCCCATCGCCTGCATGCGCTCGAGGAACGAGGCGAGCAGGTCGAGCGAGGCGAAGCGGCGTCCGCCGAAATGATCGGCGAGGTCGAGCTGATGGAAGGGCGTGCGGCGGAAAAAGAGAACGCCGAGCAGCGTGATTCCCATGGCGCCGAACACCGTGCGCAGCATCGCGAGCTCCTCCGCGGCGCGGATCAGTCGTTCGCCGGCGAGTCCGGTCATGGCGAGCGTCGCGAGCGGCGCAAAGAACATCGCGAGGGAAAAGCCGAAGAAGAACATTGGCGTCGTGACATTATCGAAAGAGGCGCTCTTGTCGTAATGGCCGAGCCACACAAAGGTCACCGCGAGGCCAATGAAATTGAGGAAAATGATGAGTCGCGCGTCGACGTTTCTCGTGATCTCATGCACAACGGCGGCGGCGGCCATCGCCAGGAAAATCATGGCCAGATAGACCATGCCGGCGAGTGAAGACGTGTAGCCGAGCAGCACCTGCAGCTGCACGATGAACACCGACAGCAGGCCCTGAATGATCAGAAAGCCGATCAGCGAGCAGAAGGTCGCGATCGCGAAATTACGGTGCAGAAACAGCCGCAGGTCGAGGGCGGGCCGCCGCTCGCCGAACTCCCAGAAGATGAACATCGGCAAAGCGAGGAGAACGACCAGAAGCAGCCATGCGAGCACGGGCGAGGCGAACCAGTCGAAATCATTGCCCATGTTGAGAATCGTCTGCACGCAGAGCAACACCGTCGCGAGCAGAATGAAACCGATCGTGTCGAAGCGCGTCACGCGGCGCTGAACGTCGCGCCGGTAGAACAGCGCCCAGATAACGGCCGCCGCGGGCAGCGCGACCAAAACGTTGGAATAAAACAGCCAGCGCCAGTTGAAATATTCGGCCCAGAAGCCGCCCATGAAGACGCCAATGGTGAAGGGCGCCATGCTCATGACGCCCCAAAAGCCGACGCCGAGCGTGCGCTGATCATCCCGATATTGCCCAAGCGTCACGGATTGCGCGAGCGGAAGGGCGACACCGCCAATCAGGCCGAGCAGAAAGCGCATCGGCGCGAAAAACCAGATCGTCTCGCTCGCCGCGCACATCAAGGAAACGGCCGCGTAGGCGACAAGGGCGCCGACCAGCACGCGATAGTCGCCAAGCCGCCCGGAAAGCCACCGCGACAAAGGAAGGCCGAGCGCGATGCCGACCATATGGTCGGTCGTCGCCCATGTGCCGTAGCTCGGCGTCACCCCCTCGAGGCTTCCGGCGGCATAGGGCGCGAGCACCGTATAGCCCGGCACATTCGACAACATGACGACGTTCGCCGCGCCCGCCGCGACGTTGAGCAGCAGGAATCGCCAGCCTTTCATTCGCGCCTGCTCTGTCACCACCGTTGCGCTCCAGCCAGGAGCGCAGGACGCCAAGCCGATCGCAGGTCGGTTGAAGAGCGCGGGCGCATAGTTTCCTCATTTGCGGCGTGCGAGTCATCACTCAAAAAAGCGCATTTGTCACGAAGCGCAGCTTGGCCAAAAAGCGCCGCAAGCTTGTCAATGGCCGGCGCCATACGCCATACCAGCCGCCTGGAAAGCGGAGAAGGCGCATGACGGGGATCTGGTTTCAGGCGGCGCTCATATTTGGCCTTGCGCTCATCGCCGCGATGATCGCGGCGAGATTTCGCATCTCCACTGCGCTGACCGAAATTATCATCGGCATGTGCGCCCGGACGCTTTTCGCCGCGACGGTCGGCGTCGAAATCTTCAGCCCTCAGGAGCCATGGGTCAAAACGCTCGCCGGATTGGGCGCCATCGCGCTGACGTTTCTCGCAGGCGCCGAACTCGATCCCGACGTCTTCAAGCTGAAGTGGAAGGAGGCTGCGTCGGTCGGCGCCGCGAGCTTCCTCGCGCCCGCCATCGGCTGCTGGGCGGTCGCCTATTATCTGCTGGGGTGGGAGAGTTCGCCGGCGCTGCTTGCCGGCATCGCGCTCGCCGCCACCTCCGTCGCCGTCGTCTATACGGTGATGATGGAATATGGTTTCAACCGCACCGATTTCGGCAAGACCATTCTCGCCGCCTGTTTCATCACCGATCTCGGCACGGTCGTGACGCTCGGCCTCGTATTCGCGCCCTTCACCTGGAAGACCGCCGTGTTCGTCGTGGCGGTCGGCGCGGCCTTTGTCGGATTGCCGCGGGCGACGCCTGTGATCTTTGCCAAGTTCGGCGGGCGCCCTTCGGAATTCGAGACCAAATTCCTGTTCTTCGCGCTGATGGCGCTCGGCGCGCTCGCGACCTGGGCCGGGAGCGAAGGCGTCTTGCCGGCCTATCTGATCGGCATGGCGCTCGCGGGCTCCGTCGGGCGCGACCATGCGCTCATTCGTAAGATTCGGGCGGTGACTATCGGCCTGCTGACGCCCTTCTATTTCATCCGAGCCGGATATTTTGTCTCCATCCCGGCCGTTCTCGCCGCGCCGCTTGGCGTCGCCGCCTTTCTTGCCGTCGAGATGGCGACCAAGATCGTCAGCGTCTATCCCGTGGCGCGTCGATTCGGGTCGCCGCACAAGGACGCCATGTATACGACGCTGCTGATGGCCTCCGGCCTCACATTCGGCACGATTTCGGCGCTTTTCGGCCTGTCAAACAATATCATCGATGAAAGCCAGTATTCGACGCTCGTCGCCGCGATCATCGCGACGGCGATCGTGCCCACGATGATTGCGAACAGTCTCTATTTGCCGCGCCATCGGCTGCCCGGGGAGATGGCGCCGCAGCGCGTTCATTCCACGGAGCCGGCGAAGGAGTCCGTCCTCGAAGGATAAATGCGACTTGATTCCCGGCGGGCGCGATGCAATCAACGTCCCCATTGTCGCTCGAGGAAGCGCGCCTGGCGAGTGGCGCGCCTGCGGTACGCCTCGAAGCGCGGACAACAGGAAGGACAATCTGAATGCGCATCATTCTGAGGCTATCGGCTATTCTGGCTCTTTTTGCGCTCACGCCGGCTTTCGCTCAAGGCACGCCCGAACAGCGCGAGGCCTGTGAAGGCGACGCGAATCGCGTCTGCGAGGCGTATATTCCGGACGCCGTCGCCATCGAGCGATGCCTGAGAGCCAATGCGGGATCGATCAGCGCCGCCTGCAAAGCCGAACTCGGCCTCGCGTCGGCGGGCGGCAAAAAGCGCAAGCGCTAACAACGCGCGGCGCAACGCGTCGCCGCGCCCTCAATCCGCGCCTTGCGCATCATCAGGTCGCGACGGCGAGCCGCCTTTCGGCGAGCCGCGCGGCCTCGGCGCCCGATAACATCGCGCCGTTGAAGCCATGCTCGCCGCCAAACGCCGACGCGAGATAGAGTCCGGCGATCGGCGTTTGCGGCGTTCGCGGAAATCCCATCAAGATCGGCGCTTCGGCGGGCAGCGCCGCAAAGCCGTACACGGCGCCCTCCGGCGTGTTGAGATAGCTCGCCATCGAATAAGCGTTGAGCAGCATGCGCGTCGTGACCAGGCCGGAAAAGCCTGGATAGTCGCGATCGAGAGACGCCTGTATGGCGTCGAGCCAGCGTTCGCGGCGCGCGAGCGCCGCGTCGCGCGGTAGATCACGCCAGTTCTCGATGCGATCGAGGCCCAGCACGCTGACGAGGATCGGCGGCTCGTCCCAAAGACCTGAGTCGACTGCGGTGAAATTGGCGATCGTATGCAGGGGCAATTCCCCCTTGGGATCTTCCGCCATCGCGCCGGCGCCATCGCCATATTGATCGAAGCGCCGCATATTTTGCGGCATCACGACGGTCGTGAAATCCGTCAAGCCGACTGTGGACGGTTTCGCGCTCAAGCCGAAATTGGCCGAAAACAGCGATGTTGAAAGCCGGCGGGACCCGAAGGTCTCCTCCATTTTCGCGCGCGCTGGCGCGTCCATCATCGCCGCCGCCTCCGAAGGCGCGCAATTCGCCATCGCCACCCGCGCTTCTATGCGTTCCTCGCTGTCGCCGGCGCGCCGCGCGACATGGCGTATGGCGATCACATTGCCGCCCGCATCGGTCTCGATGGCGCTGACCTGCCGGCCCATGCGCACCACGCCGCCCGTCTTGGTGATGCACTTGGCGAGCTTCAGGCTCAACTGTCGCGAGCCGCCTTTAATATAGGCGCCCCCCGAACCGATGTAAGCGCCCTGCGCAATTGCATAATAGATCCACCACAGCCGGCGCGGGTCGTCGCCGTAATAGGCGAGATTGGCGCCCAGCGCGCATTTCAGGGCCTCGCAGCCGGCGAAATCGCGCTCCATGATCTCGTGCAATGAATTCTGCCAGCCGGCCGCGGCGGGCGCGACTTCCCAGAGTCCGCGCGCCAATTTGGCGAAGGAGCTTTCCTCGCGGGCCTGTTTCAAGGTCCACAGCGCGTCGTGAATCTGCTCGACCTCGCCGAGAAATCTTTGGATGGCGGCGCGCTTGTCGGGGAAACGGGCGGCGAGCGCCTCATAGGCGGGGGCAAAGCCGAAAGGCAGTTCGAAGGCCTCGCCAACCGGCCCGCCGCGCACTGTATAGAGCGCCCCGGTGGGCAGCCATTCGATTTCATCGAGAATCCCCAGGCGGCGCAGGATGTCGTGCTTCACGTCGCGGGGGTTGCGCGCGTCGGAGGTCTGATGAAGCGAGGCTTCCACAGTCAGCGGACCGACCTTGTAAACCGACGCCGCGCCGCCGAGGCTGAAATTACGTTCGAGCAGACAGACGCTGTAGCCGTCATGCGCAAGCATCGCTCCCGCCGTCAATCCGCCCAGTCCCGAGCCGATCACCACGGCGTCGAATTTCTTGTCGCTCATTCTCGAATCTTCTTTCCCACTGAAAGATCGCCACTCTATCCCGCGAGGCCCCTCTGGCGAAAGGCGGCGGTCGATACAAGATAGGACCCAAGTCCACGAATCTCAGACAAGGCGCTGGCGATGGCCGACGAGATCTTTCCCGTAACCCGCACAGACGCCGAATGGCGTGCGCTTCTCACGCCCGAGCAATATGACGTCATGCGCGGGCATGGCACCGAACGCCCGGGAAGCTGCGCGCTCAATCATGAAAAGCGTCGCGGCGCATTCAACTGCGCGGGCTGCGGCCAGCCGTTGTTTCGCTCGGGCGAGAAGTTCGAAAGCGGCACCGGGTGGCCGAGTTTCTTCGATCCGCTTCCCGGCGCGCTCGGCTCGACCGTCGATCGCGGCTACGGCATGGTGCGCACGGAAGTGCATTGCAGCCGTTGCGGCTCCCATCTCGGGCATGTCTTCAACGATGGCCCGCCGCCGACCGGCCTGCGCTATTGCATCAATGGCGTCGCGCTCGACTTTCAGCCCGAATAGCCATCCAAAAGACTATCGAGCCTCGCGATCGCCCGATAGAGTCAACGCTGCGACGCTGACTGCGACAAATTTTTTTCGAGGGACGTCGCAACGGATGCTGCGCCCGCTGGCCTGCGGTTTCTTCGGATAGGTAAGGATTGGGCTCGGTTTCTTCCCCGCGCAAGCGGCGAGCCTGTCCAGACCCGTCGCATCAGCTTTTCGGGCGTGTAGGAAACGTCACAATTCTTGTAGCAAATGCGCGCATTGATAAATGCGCGCGCAGCCTGTCTATTCCTGTTCTATTGGGTAGGTGAAGGATAGGCGGCCGGCCCGGCTTGTCGAATAAGCGATTCGCCTCGCGGGTGTGTCGCGCGAGCGGGAGCCGCATCGCGGCGCCCGTGACGTCGTCACGCCGCTTGCGGCTCTGCCGGCTTGACGATCAATTTTGATTCCCGTCATACGAGGTGTCCGCCAATGAAATTTCAGTAAGCGGATTCATGCGCGCGTCGGCTCGTTGCGGCGAACCGCGGGCCTTGATGCGTGAATTGGAGAAAACTACGGTCGCAAAAAAGGCTGCAGCCTGCATCGGCAGGATTTCAGCCCGGTCGGCCGGGAGCGGGATCGGCGGCGCCGACGCTCGGTTCTCGACGACCGAAAAAAACGAATTGTGGGCTTGTGCGACGCAGGCCTGATAGGGAGTGGACTGCATGTCAGAACGGTCAGCCGCCGCGCCGGGCGCGAGCGGAAAGGACAATCAGCATCTTGCGCCGAAGTCCGACATCGAGATTTCGCAGGCCGCCAAGATGCTGCCGATTATCGACGTCGCGCGCGACAAGCTCGGCATCCCGGCCGAACATGTGCAGCCCTACGGCCACTACAAGGGCAAGATCTCCCTCGACTACATCTCCTCGCTCGACAGCCAGGCCGACGGCAAGCTGATCCTCGTCACGGCGATCACGCCGACGCCCGCCGGCGAAGGCAAGACGACGACGACCGTCGGCCTCACCGACGGCCTCAATCACATCGGCAAAAAGGCGCTGTGCTGTCTGCGTGAGCCCTCGCTCGGTCCCTGTTTCGGCGTCAAGGGCGGCGCCGCCGGCGGCGGCTATGCGCAGGTCGTGCCGATGGAGGACATCAACCTCCACTTCACCGGCGACTTCCACGCCATCGGCGCAGCGAACAATCTGCTCGCGGCGCTGATCGACAATCACATCTATTGGGGCGGCGAGCCCAAGATCGACTCGCGCCGCGTTGCATGGCGGCGCGTCGTCGACATGAACGACCGCGCACTGCGCTCGATCGTGTCGTCTCTCGGCGGAGTCTCGAACGGCTTCGCCCGCGAGGATGGATTCGACATCACCGTCGCTTCGGAAGTGATGGCGATCTTCTGCCTGGCTTCGGACTTCGCCGATCTGCAGCGGCGGCTCGGCGACATTGTTATCGCTCAGACCCGTGACAAAAAGAGCGTGCGCGCCTCGGAAGTGAAGGCGGCGGGCTCCATGGCCGCGCTGCTCAAGGACGCGATCGCGCCCAATCTCGTGCAGACGTTAGAGAACAACCCGGCGATCATCCACGGCGGGCCTTTCGCCAATATCGCGCATGGCTGCAATTCGGTGATCGCGACGAAGGCCGGCCTGAAGCTCGCCGACTATGTCGTGACGGAGGCGGGCTTCGGCGCCGATCTCGGCGCGGAGAAGTTCTTCGACATCAAGTGCCGCAAGGCGGGTCTCAAGCCCGACATCACGGTGATCGTCGCGACGATCCGCGCGCTCAAGATGCATGGCGGCGTCGCCAAGGACGATCTGAAGGCCGAGAATGTCGCCGCGGTCGAGAAGGGCTTCGAGAATCTGAAGCGCCATATCGGCAATGTCCGCAAATTCGGCGTCCCGGTGCTCGTCTCGATCAACAAGTTCTCGTCCGACACCGCGGCCGAAATGGCGGCGCTCGACAAGCTCTGCAAGGCGGAAGGCGTCGAATGCGTCGTCGCCGACAACTGGGGCTCCGGCGGCGCCGGCGCGGCGGATCTCGCCAGGGCGGTCGTCAACACCATCGAGACGCAGCCCTCGAACTTCAAGCCGCTCTATCCGGACGACATGCCGCTTGCCGAGAAGGTGCGCACGATCGCCAAGGAGCTCTACGGCGCCGCCGATATCTCTTATGATTCGACCATCAAGGCGCGCTTCGCCGAGCTGGAGAAGGAAGGCTTCGGCAACTTCCCGGTCTGCATCGCCAAGACGCAATACAGCTTCTCGACGGATGCGAACGCCAAAGGCGCGCCTTCGGCCTTCACGATCCCGATCCGCGAATTGCGTCTCTCCGCAGGCGCCGAGTTCATCGTGGTGGTGTGCGGCGACATCATGACGATGCCGGGACTGCCGAAGGTCCCTGCCGCCAACAACATCTACGTCGACGATTCCGGCCGCATCGCCGGCCTGTTCTAGCGCGTTCACGGCGTCATCGACGCCGCGCGATTCTGAAACCCGCCGCTCGAAAGGAGCTTGAGAAATGTTGAATTCCAGAATTCCCGGCAAGAACTTCCTGTTTGTGCCGGGCCCGACCAATCTTCCCGACCGCATCGTGCGCGCCATGTCGGTCGCGTCCGAAGACCATCGCTCGCCGACGTTCCCCGATCTCGTCAAGCCGCTCTTCCCCGGCCTGAAGAAGATCTTCGGCACTGAAAAGGGCCACGCCTTCATTTTCCCGGCGTCGGGCACCGGTGGCTGGGAGGCCGCGATCACCAACACGCTGTCGCCGGGCGACAAGGTTCTGGCGCAGCGCTTCGGCCAGTTCTCCCATCTGTGGATCGATCTTTGTAAGCGTCAGGGCCTGGACGTCGTCGTGCAGGAGCGCGAGTGGGGCACCGGCAATGATCCGGAGCTGATCGAAGAGACGCTGAAGGCCGACAAGAATCACGAAATCAAGGCTGTTCTCGCCACGCATAACGAGACGGCGACGGGCGTCACCTCCGACATCGCCGCGGTGCGCCGCGCGATGGACAACGCCAAGCACCCGGCGCTGCTCTTCGTCGACGGCGTGTCTTCGGTCGCGTCGCTCGAGTTCAAAATGGACGAGTGGGGCGTCGACGTGATCGTGTCGGGCTCGCAGAAGGGCTTCATGCTGCCGGCCGGCCTGCTGCTGATGGCGGCGAGCCAGAAGGCGATCGCCGCCGGCAAGTCCAACAAGGGCCGCCGTGCTTATTTCGAATTCCAGGACATGATCGCCCAGAACGCGAACGGCTATTTCCCTTATACGCCCTCCGTGCCGCTGCTCTATGGCCTCAAGGAATCGCTCTCGATCCTGTTCGAAGAGGGCCTCGATCAGGTCTACAAGCGGCACCATCATCTCGCCGAGGGCGTTCGCGCGGCTGTCTCCGCGTGGGGCCTCAAGTGCTGCGCCAAGGAGCCGAAGTGGAACTCCGACACCGTCACGGCGATCGTCGTGCCGGAGGGCTTTGACGCCGCCAAGGTCATCGAGATCGCCTACAAGCGCTACAATCTCGCGCTCGGCGCCGGTCTGTCCGAAGTCGCGGGCAAGGTGTTCCGCATCGGCCATCTCGGCGACCTCAACGAGCTGATGCTGCTCGGCGCCATTGGCGGCGCGGAGATGGCCATGTGTGACGTCGGGATCCCCGTGACTCCGGGTTCAGGCGCTGCGGCCGCGCAGGCGGTCTATCGCGCCAATCCGCTGCTCAAGATGTAAATCGGCGACCGGCGGTCGGAGCCTTCCGACCGCCTGAGCCCGATGCACGACTGCAAAAAAAAGAATTGAGAAAGAGGGGGATACCAGGACATGTCGCACAAAATCGTCTTTCTCGATCGGGAAACGCTCGACGCCAATGTGCGCAAGCCGAATTTTCCTCACGAATACACGGAATACGCCCAGACCGCGCCCGACCAGATCGTTGAACGCCTGAAGGGCGCGACGATCTGCATCACCAATAAGGTGCCGCTGCGCGAAGCGACATTGAAGCAGCTTCCCGACCTCAAGCTCATCGCCGTCGCCGCGACCGGCACGGACGTCATCGACAAGGCCTATACGAGCGGCAACGGGATCGTCGTCTCCAACATTCGCAACTACGCGTTCAATACGCTGCCCGAGCATGTGTTCGCGCTGCTCTTCGCGCTGCGGCGCAATTTGGTGAACTACTATAATTCCGTTCGGCAGGGGCGCTGGGGCGAAGCCAATCAGTTCTGCTACTTCGATTATCCGATCTACGACATCGCCGGCTCTACGCTTGGCATTATCGGCTATGGCGCTCTCGGTAGAGAAATCGAAAAGCGCGCTGCCGCGCTCGGCATGAAAGTGCTGATCAACGACGTCGCGGACGTGCCGAACAAGGTCGATGTCGCGACCGTTTTGCGCGAGGCGGATGTCGTCACGCTCAACTTGCCGCTGACGCCAGAGACCAAGAACATGATCGGCGCGAAGGAGCTTGCGTCGATGAAGAAGTCAGCCTGCATCATCAATACGGCGCGCGGCGGCATCGTCGACGAGGCGGCGCTCGCCGACGCGCTGCGTAAGGGAATCATTGGCGGCGCCGGCTTCGACGTGCTGACGGTCGAGCCGCCCAAGAACGGCAACATCCTGCTCGATCCGACGATTCCCAATCTCATCATCACGCCGCATGTCGCCTGGGCCTCGAAAGAGGCGATGCAGGTGCTGGCCGACCAACTCGTCGACAACATCGACGCCTTTGTCGCCGGCAGCCCGCGCAACCTCGTGACGGCGTGAGGCTTACGCCCCCTCCCGGCGCTTCGCGCCACCCTCCCCCGCAAGCGGGAGAGGGGACCAACGCCCGAGGTTGCGCGAATGCGCGTCGATGGCCGAGTCTGCTCCCTCTAGCGCGGGGGAGGGTTGGCGAGGGGATCAGTGAAAGGTTCGAGTTCCAATGACCAAAAAACTGCTTTTCCTTTTTGATACCGATCCGGTTCCGAGCGTTTTCGACACGGTGGTCGGCTATGACGGCGGCGCCGACCGCATCATCGGCTATGGCGGCGTGACGCGCGAAAACGTCGGGGCGCTGGTCGACGGCTGCATCTACACGCGTGGTCCGAAAGAGAAGCAATATACGGCGATCTTCGTCGGCGGCGGCGACATGACGGCCGGCGAAGCCGTATTCAAAGCGGTGAAGAAGCGTTTCTTCTCGAATTTCCGCGTGTCGGCGATGCTCGATTCGAACGGATCGAACACGACCGCCGCGGCCGGCGTGGCGCTGCTCGCCAAGGCGAGTTCGCTTAAGGGCAAGAAAGCTGTCGTTCTCGCCGGCACCGGCCCTGTCGGCATGCGCGCTGCGGCGATGCTCAACATCGAAGGCGCCGAAGTCGCCATCACCTCGCGTCAGAAGGCGCGCGCCGAGGCGGCCGCCAAAGCCATTCAGGAGCGCTTCGGCTTCACGCCCGCGGCGATCGAAGCCGCGGACAACGCGGCGCGCGCTCAGGCGGTCAAGGGCGCTCAGATCGTCTTTGCGGCAGGCGCCATCGGCGTCCCGCTGCTCGACGAGACGGATTGGCAGAACGATCCCACAATCGAACTCATCGCCGACTGCAATGCGCAGCCGCCGCTCGGGGTCGGGGGGGTCGAGGCGACCGACAAGGCCAAGGAGCGCCACGGCAAGATCGTCATCGGCGCGCTGGGACTGGGCGGGCTCAAGCTCAAGTTGCATCGCGAATGCGTCGGCAAGCTGTTTGACGCCGCCGACCAGGTGTTCGACTGCGAAAACATTTATGCGCAAGCCAAAGAGCTCGCCTGACCGAGGAAAGATATGAGCGCCAAGACCGATACGATTGGAAAATTCCTCGACGAACTCGCCAGCGATGCGCCGACTCCCGGCGGCGGCGGCGCGGCGGCGCTCTCGGGCGCCATGGGCGCGGCGCTCGTTTCGATGGTGTGCAATCTCACCATCGGCAAAAAGAATTACGAAGCCGTTTCAGCCGATCTGCAGCAGACTCTCGCCAAGGCTGAAACGCTGCGCGCCGAGCTGACCGCGGGCGTCGATGAAGACGTCGTCGCCTTCAACACGCTGATGGGCGCCTATGGCCTGCCGCGCGGCACCGATGAGGAGAAGGCGAAGCGCTCGGAGACGATTCAGTCGGCGCTGAAGGAAGCGACGCTGGCGCCGCTGAAGACGTGCAAAATCTGCTATGACGTCATCAGCCTGTCGAAAGAGGCCGCCGACAAGGGCAACCTCAACGTCATCAGCGACGCCGGAGTCGCGGTGCTCGCCGCCAACGCCGGGCTGCGTAGCTGCGCGCTCAATGTCTTCATCAACGCCAAGGCGATCAAGGATCGCGGCTTCGCCGAGCAGCAGCTTGCCGAAGTCAATGCGCTTCTCGCCAAGGCCGCGGCCGAAACGGAAGCGGTCTATGAGACGGTCAAAGCCAAAATAGGCGGCTGAGGAAGCCGCGCCGCAATGCGAGGAGAGGACTGAAATGGACGTCCACGAGTATCAGGCCAAGGAAATACTGGCGAGCCACGGCGTCGAAGTTCCGCCCGGCACCGTCGCTTTCAGCCCGGACCAGGCGGTCTATGCCGCGACGGAGCTTGGCGGCTCGCATTGGGTCGTCAAGGCGCAGATCCACGCCGGCGCGCGCGGCAAGGCGGGCGGCGTCAAGCTCTGCCGCACCTATCATGAAGTGCAGCAGGCGGCGCGCGATCTGCTCGGCAAACGGCTCGTCACGTCGCAGACCGGGCCGGAAGGCAAGCCGGTGCAGCGCGTCTATGTCGAAGTCGCCGATCCTTTCGAGCGCGAGATTTATCTCGGCTATGTTCTCGACCGCAAATTGGAGCGCGTGCGCGTCATCGCTTCGAAGCACGGCGGCATGGATATCGAAGAGATCGCCAAGAACACCCCTGACGAACTGCTCCAGGTCATCGTCGAGCCCGCCGTCGGCCTGCAGCAGTTTCAGGCGCGCGAACTCGCCTTTCAGCTCGGCCTCAATATCAAGCAGGTCTCGCGCGCGGTGAAGACGATCATGGGCGCCTATCGCGCTTTCCGCGACAATGACGCGACCATGCTCGAGATCAATCCGCTCGTCGTCACCAAGGACGATAAGGTGCTGGCGCTCGACGCGAAGATGTCCTTCGACGACAATGCGCTGTTCCGCCGTCACAATATCGTCGACATGAACGACCCCTCGCAGAGCGATCCGCGCGAGGCGCAGGCGTCGGAGCACAGCCTGAATTACATCGGTCTCGACGGCGAGATCGGCTGCATCGTCAATGGCGCCGGACTCGCCATGGCGACGATGGACATGATCAAGCACGCCGGCGGCAATCCGGCGAACTTCCTCGACGTCGGCGGCGGCGCTTCGCCGGAGCGCGTCGCGACCGCGTTCCGTCTCGTTCTGTCGGATCGACGCGTGAAAGTCGTGCTCGTCAACATCTTCGCCGGCATCAATCGTTGCGACTGGGTGGCGCAGGGCGTCGTTGACGCCGTGCGCGCCGAGAAGATCGAGGGCGTTCCGCTCGTCGTGCGCCTCGCCGGCACCAATGTCGAAGCGGGCAAGAAGATCATCGCCGAAAGCGGCATTCCGATCATCCAGGCCGACACGCTGGCCGAAGCCGCCGAGAAGGCTGTCGCCGCCTATCAGGGCGCCAAGTAAGCGCCGGAGAACGACACATGAGCATTCTCATTGACGAAAAGACGCCGATCCTGGTCCAGGGCATCACTGGCGACAAGGGCAGTTTCCACACCAAGGAGATGATCGACTACGGCAGCAATGTCGTCGCCGGCGTCACGCCCGGAAAGGGCGGTAAGACTCACCACGGCGTGCCGGTGTTCAACACCGTCCGCGACGCGGTGCGCGAAACCGGCGCGCAGGCGTCGATCACCTTCGTCGCGCCGGCTTTTTGCGCCGACGCGATCATGGAGGCCGCCGACGCCGGCGTCCGCCTGATCTGCTCGATCACCGACGGCATTCCGGCGCAGGACATGATGCGCGTGAAGCGCTACTTCCTGCGCTTTCCGAAGGATCGCAGGCCGATGCTGGTCGGCCCGAACTGCGCCGGCATTATTTCGCCGGGCAAGGC
This sequence comes from Methylocystis rosea SV97, assembly GCF_000372845.1. Taxonomy (GTDB): domain Bacteria; phylum Pseudomonadota; class Alphaproteobacteria; order Rhizobiales; family Beijerinckiaceae; genus Methylocystis; species Methylocystis rosea. The sequence continues at coordinate 126,918 of NZ_KB889963.1, read as the reverse complement.
GATGCTCGGCATCATGCCTGGCCACATTTACAAGCAGGGTCCGGTGGGGCTGATCTCGCGCTCCGGCACGCTTGGCTATGAAGCGGCGTCGCAGTTGAAGGCGCTCGGCCTCGGCATATCGACCTCGGTCGGCATCGGCGGCGATCCGATCAACGGCTCGTCGTTCCTCGACCATCTGGTGCTGTTCGACAAAGATCCCGAGACCCAGGCCGTGCTCATCATCGGCGAAATCGGCGGTCCGCAGGAGGCCGAAGCCTCCGCCTGGATCAAGGAGAATTTCTCCAAGCCGGTGATCGGCTTTGTCGCCGGCCTCACGGCGCCCAAGGGCCGCCGCATGGGCCATGCCGGCGCCATCATTTCGGCGACGGGCGACAGCGCTGCGGAAAAAACCGAGATCATGAAGTCTTACGGGCTCACGGTCGCGCCGAGCCCGGCGGAATTCGGAACGACTGTCGCCAAGGTATTGCAGAGCGCTTGAGGAATGCTGCATCGGCGTCGGCGCCGTCGCGCGCCGCTGTCAGGCCGTATTTCGCGAAGCCGTTCATCCTGCGCGGCGTCGTGAGCGCCTAAGGAGTTTTGATGACCGCCGAGACCCAGACATTTAAGAGCCTGTCTTCGACCGGCCTGCCGTCTGCTTACGCGACTCGCTCGGTCACCGAAGCTTCCGACTTCCTGCGCGAGCAATTGCTCACCGTGATTCGCCGTCACACGCCGGAGATCGAGGCCGTCGTGCGCGACTCAAAGGCGGGCGCCGGTCTGGAGCCGCGTCAGATGGCGCGCGCGCTTCAGGCGCAGGGCATCCTGTTTCAGCTCGTGTCTATTGCGGAGCAGGCGTACGCCATGCGCCGACGCCGCCGGATCGAGCGCGAAAAGGGCCACGACAAGCTGCTCGGCACATTCGATTACGTCTTGTCGAGCGCCGCGGCCTCGGGCGTCGCTCCCGACGAAATACGCGCGCAATTGCAGTCGCTGCGCATCAGGCCGGTGATCACCGCCCATCCGACCGAGGCGAAGCGCGTCTCGATCCTCGAAAAGTATCGCCGCATCTATCTGCTGATGCGCGAACTCGAATCGACCCGTTGGACGGACCGCGAGCGCGAAGCGCTGGTGAAGTCGATCTATGATCAGATCGAACTTCTGTGGCTCACTGGCGAACTGCATCTCGAAAAGCCCACGGTCGACCAGGAAGTCGCCTGGGGCCAGCACTTCTTCCACGAGAGCATTTTCGATCTTGCGCCGGAGCTTCTGTCATCCTGCGAACGCGCGCTGCGACGCCACTATCCCAATGAAACATTCGAGGTCGCGCCTTTCTTCCAGTTCGGGTCCTGGATCGGCGGCGACCGCGACGGCAATCCGTTCGTGACGAACGACGTCACCCGCCGCACCATGCGCGAAAACGCTGCGGCGAGTTTGAATTATTACCGTACCCGCTTCGTCGATCTCGCGCGCATGCTGTCGATCAGCCAGCGCGCCGCCGATATCCCTCAGTCTTTCCGCGAGGAGTTGGCTGAACGCCTCGGCGCGCTGCCGGACGGCGCAGCGATCGAAGCGCGCAATCAAAATGAGCCCTACCGGCAGTTCGTGATGACGATTCTGCGCAAGCTCGACCAGACGCTGCGCGCCGTGAACGCCGAACCGGCGACAGGTCCGCGCTATGCGAGCGCCGACGAACTCATCGCCGACCTGCTGGCGCTTGAAAAGGCGCTCAATGAAGCCAAGAGCGACGCGCTCGCGACGGATCTCGTGCGTCCGTTGCGCCGCGCGGTGGAAACTTTCCGCTTCAGCACGGTGCGCCTCGACATCCGCCAGAACACGACGCGCACGACGCAGGCGCTCGAGGAGCTGTGGCGCCTGAAGACCGGCGGCGAGGCGCCGCCCGACCTCGATGCTCCCGAATGGCGCGAATGGCTGCTCGCCGAGCTTGCAAAGCCGCGGACGACGCCTCTCTCGCGCGACAAGCTTTCCGCCGATACGCGCGACGTCATCGAAATGTTCGAGGTGGTCGCCGAGATGCGGACGCAACTCGATCGGGAAGCCTTCGGCGGATTTATATTGTCGATGACGCGTTCGGCGGTCGACGTCCTCGGCGTGTATCTACTCGCCAAGGAGGCGGGGCTTTTTCTCGACGAACCCGGCGTCGAGATCCTCACGCTGCCGATCGTGCCGCTCTTCGAGACGATCGGCGATCTGCGCGCCGCGCCGGCGATCATGCGCGATCTCTTGCAGGTTCCGGTGGTGCGCCGCTCGACGCGCTGGCAGGGCAATCTGCAAGAGGTGATGATCGGCTATTCCGACTCCAACAAGGACGGCGGCTTTCTGTCGTCCAATTGGGAGCTGTTCAAAGCGCAGGCCCGCCTCAGTCAGGTCGGACGCGAGCAGGGCGTCGCCATCGCCTTCTTCCATGGGCGCGGAGGCTCAGTGTCGCGCGGCGGCGCGCCGACCGGCCATGCCATCGCGGCGCAGCCGGCGGGCTCTATTCGCGGCCGTTTTCGCGTCACCGAACAGGGCGAGGTCGTCTCGTTCAAATACGCCAATCGCGGGACTGCGGCCTATCAGATGGAGCTTTTGGCGTCCTCTGTGTTCCAGCATGCGCTGAAGTCCGAACGCGAGGAAGCGCTGGCGCCGCACGCGGAGTTCGACGAGGCGCTCGAGGAGATTTCCGGCGCCTCTTTCGCCGCATACGCCAAATTTATCGGCGATCCCGATCTTGTCGCTTACTTTCAGGCTGCAAGCCCACTTGAAGAGATTTCGCTGCTCAACATCGGGTCGCGGCCGGCGCGTCGCTTCGGCGCCAAAAGCCTGGCGGATTTGCGTGCGATCCCCTGGGTCTTCGCCTGGGCGCAGAACCGCCATTCGATCACCGGCTGGTACGGCGTCGGATCCGGTCTGAAGAATTTCGTTGACGTGCGCGGCGACCGCGGTTTCGAACTCTTGCGCCGGATGTTCGAAGATTCGCGCATGTTCCGGCTCATTATCGACGAGGTCGAGAAGACGCTCGCGCTCGTCGATCTCTCGATCGCCAAGCAGTATGCGGGTCTTGTCGCTGACGAAGCCGTGCGAACAAAAATCTTCAAGGCGATCGAAGAGGAATTTGCACTGACGCGCGAGATGGCCTTGCGCGTCACCGGCGGCGTCGAACTGGCGGAGCGCTTCAAGGAATATCAGGCGAGGCTTTCGCATCGCCTGCAGACCATCAACGAGGTCAATCGCGAGCAGGTGGCGCTGCTTCGCCGGTTCCGCGAGGCTCAAGACGAAGCGGAAAAAGAGGCCGTTAAAGTGCCTCTGCTGCTCTCGATCAGCTGCGTCGCCGCCGGCCTCGGGGCCACAGGCTAATTCAACAGGAAGGGGAAAAAATATGAGCTTCACTTTAATCGAGCAGGCCACGCCGCGTCTGCATCGTTCGGAACTCGCCGTGCCAGGCTCAGCGCCGGGCATGTTCGAGAAGGCCGCGCAGTCAAAGGCCGATCAGATCTTTTTGGATCTCGAAGACGCCGTCGCACCCGACGACAAGGAACAGGCGCGTAAGAACATCATCCAGGGCCTCAACGATATCGACTGGGGCAAGAAGGTGATGACGCTGCGCATCAACGGTCTCGACACGCAGTACTGCTATCGCGACGTCGTCGACGTTCTTGAGAACTGCCCGCGTCTCGACATCGTGCTGATCCCGAAGGTCGGGGTTCCGGCCGACGTCTACGCGATCGACATGATGATCACGCAGATCGAGCAGTACAAGAAGCGCACCAAGAAAATCGGCATCGAAATCCTGATCGAGACCGCGCTCGGCATGGCCAATGTCGAAGCCATCGCGCAGTCGTCCAAGCGCCTTGAGGCGATGTCCTTCGGCGTCGCCGACTATGCGGCGTCAACCCGCGCCCGCACCACCGTCATCGGCGGCGTCAATCCTGATTACGGCGTGCTGACCGACAAGGACGAGAGCGGCAATCGCGAATATTACTGGGCCGATCAGTGGCATGCGGCGCAGACGCGCATGATGGTCGCGTGCCGCGCTTACGGCCTGCGTCCGATCGACGGTCCCTTCGGCGACTTCGGCGATCCGGACGGCTATATCGCCGCCGCCAAGCGCGCCGCGGTGCTCGGCTATGAGGGCAAGTGGGCCATCCATCCCTCGCAGATCGAACTCGCCAATCAGGTCTTCACGCCGTCCGACGCCGAGGTCACGAAGGCGCGCCGCATTCTCGACGCGATGACCCAGGCCGCCAAGGAAGGCAAGGGCGCCGTTTCTCTCGACGGCCGCCTGATCGACATCGCCTCGATCCGTATGGCCGAGGCGCTGATCGAAAAGGCCAACGCGATGGCGGCGTAAGCCGCAGCCCGCCAAAGAGCGGGGCATATAAGGGGCGAGGGACGGCGTGACGCCACCCTCGCCCTATTTTTGAAGCGTCAAAATTCGTCTTGATTTATTTTCAACAGACGCGCGCGATCCGGTAGGAAGCCGTCTGACGCAGCTTGCCGGCCACGTTCAGGGAACCGCCATGCGCCAGCTTTTTTCGACTCTCGCATCGCTCATGCTGCTGTGTTCCGCGAGCCAGGCGTTCGCTTGCGCCGGCGATGGTCTCGGCCGCGCCGGATGGAAGCTGGATCACAAGGACTTTTCCAATCGCGACAATTTGCCGTTCCTCAGTCCGGGCAATGACAGCCGCGTCAACGCGCAGTTCCTGATGATGGATGCGCGGCCTTGGCCCGTCGACGCGCGAAAGGACGAGGTGAAACTCGACATCTATCCCGACTATTTCGTGCTTTTCGCGCGTGACGCTTTTAACGACGCCTTCGCGCGAAACTCCTGCGATTATGCGGGCCGGCCCGTCAAAGACGTGACGACGACGCCGAGCGACTTCTTTGACGAGGGCACGCGATGCGTCTCTGCTCAAAGCGGCGAGGACGCCTTTATTCAGGCTGTGCAGGCCGAAAAGGCTCTAAGCGAAGCTGAGCGCGCTGCGCTCATCCGTTCACGCAAGGAACTAACGACGGCCTGCCAGGGAAAGGATGCGGCGCCCACCGCCTCAAAGGCTTATGTCGCGGGTGCCGACGCATCGGCGGCCGCGCGCGAATTCGCCGCTTATCTTGCCGGCGCGGAGTCGTTTTACGGCGGCGCATTCGACGCTGCGCTCACAGCTTTTCGCAGCCTCGCGAAAGCGCAGAATGTGTGGGTGCGCGAGAGCGCACGCTACATGATCGCCCGCACGCTTCTGAACAAGGCGTCGGTCGGCGCGTTCGCCGAATTGGATGGCGCGCCCGAGCCAAAAGTGTCGGATCGCGAATCGCTGAAAGCGGCGGAATCCGAATTCAAATCCTATCTCGCCGACTATCCGCACGGTCGCTACGTTGCGTCGGCGCGCGGCCTGTTACGTCGCGTCTATTGGCTCGCTGGCGACCGGTCTCAGGCCGCGACTGAGTATGCGTGGCAGCTGAGGCATGCGCGCGATCCGGACGCCAATCTGCGCAGTTCGGATCTCGCCGCTGAAATCGACTCGAAACTCGGTCTCGACTCAAAAGATGTTCATGACGCAAATCTTCTCGCGATCGACGATTTGACGATGATGCGGCCCACCGATGCGTCGCAGAAGAAGTTCTCGGCGGCCGATCTCGACGCGCAGGCGCGAGACTTCGTGGGCCATGAGGCGCTGTTCGCCTTTCTGAAGGCGGCGGGCGCCTACTATGTCGACGGGAACTATGCGACGGCATTGAAGTTGTTGGGCGATGCGACGCCCGGGCCGTTGTCGCCCCCCTATCTCGGTTTCAGCCGCGAAGTTCTTCGCGGTCAGGCGCTGATGGCGTCGGGGCAGTATGCGGCGGCGATCGACCACTGGAGGCGGCTGCTGCCGCTCGCTACGCAGCCCTGGCAGAAAGAGGTGGTCGAACTCGGCCTCGCGCTGAGCTGGGAACGCTCCGGAGAGGTCAACAAAGTCTTCTTGAAGGACACGCAACTGTCGTCGCCGCGGATTCGTTCGATGCTGCTGCGATATGTTGCAGGTCCGATCCTGCTGCGGATGGCCGTCGCGGACCCGGACTCGGCTGAGGAGCGCAAGCTTGCGCGCTTCGTGCTTCTTCTCAAAGAGGCGACGCACGGCCAGTATGCGGGCTTCCTTCGGGATTATTCTGCGGAGGGACTGGCGAAGGACGACGCCGACACCGCACGGCCCGGGCAATATCCCAATTACCAATCCAGCGTCTTGCTGTGGAGCGGCGGCGCCGACAAGGGCTACGCTTGTCCAGACCTCAAGTCGATTGTCGGCGAACTCGCCGCCAATCCTCAGGACCCGCACGCCATGTTGTGCTTTGGCGACTTTATCCGCATGAACAGTCTCGATGGCTTTGAGGCGTCCCGGCCGGCGCCCGACGAACTTGGCGGCGGCAAATCCATATTTCCCGGCGAACCCTATGCGCGTGGCGAGGTCTATAAGAAGCTCATCGGCTCGCCCGCGACGCCTGCGCGCGACCGGGCTTATGCGCTCTACCGCGCGATCAATTGCTACGCGCCGGCGAACAACAACACTTGCGGCGGCAAGGACGTCGAGAAGGCGCAGCGCAAAGCCTGGTATGACCAGCTCAAGGCGCAATATGGCGCGACGACATGGGCGAAAAGCCTGAGATTTTACTGGTGACGATGTTGCGGCGTGTCGCCGCCGCCTGTCTTCTCGCTGTTGGCGTCATTTGGACAGCGGCGGCCGACACGATTGTGCGCGCGGCGGATTACGACGCCTATTGGCTATGGGCCGGCGTGCGCGCGCGTCCCGAACTCGTTTCCGCCAAGACCATCTATCTGCTTCAGGCCGAGATCGGACCCGATGATTCAGGCGAGATGCGCGTAAAGGCGCAGGGCGCCACCGAGCCGAGCCCTCATCCGCAAGCATTATGGCTGGTCTATCGCGTGCGCAGCATCGACTGGACGCCCGCGATTTTTGCCGCGGTCAAGCGTCGGCTTGCCGAGTGGCGCGCCAAGTCGGACAAGGTCATCGGCGTTCAGATCGACTTTGACGCCGCGACGCGTGGCCTGACCACATACGCGGCCTTCCTTGCAGAGCTACGCCAGACATTGCCGGCGGATTGCGCGCTCGGCGTTAGCGGCCTGATGGACTGGGCCTCTCAGGCCACGCCGGAAGACATTGACAGACTCGGTCGGAGCGTCGACGAGGTCGTGTTTCAGACCTATCGCGGCCGCGCCACCGTCGACCATATCGACGATTACCTGGCGCGCGTCGGACGTGTCCATACGCCTTTCCGGCTCGGCCTCGCGGAGGGCGCCGTCTGGTCGCCGCCGGAAACGCTGGCGCGTCACCCATATTTTCGCGGCTATGTCGTGTTTTTGCGTAATCCATCGCAATGAGCGAGTCGCGGCGCGCGACTCCGCGCCCGGTTGACGGGCGCTTGAGATGCTGAAAAGACAGCGCCGACGGTTGTCGCAGCTCCGCGGCGCTAACCGAACGAATTGCCAAAAGAACAAGGTAAAATGCGCGATGTCCGACGATTTCCGCACCCTCCTTCGCGCCATGTTTGACGCCGCCGTCGGCGCTGCGTCGCCAACGGTCTGCCTGCCGCCCTATCTCGCGAAAATCGCGCCGCCGAAGGGCCGCACCATCGTCGTCGGCGCGGGCAAGGCGGCCGCCTCCATGGCGGCGGCGGTGGAGGCGCATTGGCAAGGCCCGCTCGAAGGGCTTGTCGTGACGCGCTACGAGCATGGCGCGCCGACAAAACACATCGAGGTGATCGAAGCGTCGCACCCGGTGCCTGACGCGGCCGGACGCGAGGCGGCCAAGCGCATTTTGCAGAAGGTACAGGGGCTTTCGCAAGACGATCTCGTTCTCGCGCTGATTTCCGGCGGCGGCTCGGCGCTGATGGCGCTGCCGGCCGAGGGCGTCACGCTCGAGGAAAAGCAGGCGGTGAACAAGGCGCTGTTGAAGAGCGGCGCGAACATCTCCGAGATGAATTGCGTGCGTAAGCATCTCTCCGCCATCAAGGGCGGACGTCTCGCGCGCGCCGCGGCGCCGGCGCAGGTCGTCGCGTTGATGATTTCCGATGTGCCGAATGACGATCTTTCGGTGATCGCCTCCGGCCCCACGGTCCCCGATCCGACCACGCGCGAAGATGCGCTCGCCGTCATCGCCAAATATAAGATCGACGCGCCGGCGGCGGTGCTCGCGCATCTGCAAAAGAGCGAATGCGAAACGCCCAAGCCCGGCGACGCCATCTTTGAGAAAGTGCAGAACATTCTCATCGCCACGCCGCAAGGCTCGCTCGACGCGGCTGCGGGCGTGGCGAAAGCGGCGGGCTTCACGCCCTGCATTCTGGGCGACCTTGAGGGCGAGTCGCGGGACGTGGCGCTCGTCCACGCCGGCATCGCGAAACAGATCGCGCTTCACGGTCAGCCCTTCGCGCCGCCCGTCGCCATCATCTCGGGCGGCGAGACGACCGTCACCGTGCGCGGCAAGGGACGGGGCGGACGTGACGCGGAGTTCTTGCTCGGACTGACGCTCGCGCTCGAAGGCTTCGGCGGCATGTCGGCGATCGCTTGCGACACCGACGGCATCGACGGCAGCGAAGACAACGCCGGCGCGATCATGACGGCGGATTCATTCGAGCGCGCGAAAAAGGCGGGCGTCGATCTGAAGGCGCATTTCGCCAACAATGACGCCTACACGGCATTCGAAAAGCTCGGCGATCTCATCGTAACCAAGCCGACGCGCACCAACGTCAATGACTTCCGCGCGATCCTGGTGCCGAAGCGGGTGTAAATCAGCGAACTTTCTCGGCAAGCCAGATTTTTATCAGCGACTGATAGGGCACGTCGCGCTTATTGGCCGCGATCTTGATCTGCTCGAGCAGACTGACCGGGAGCCGTAGGGAAATCGAGGTTGTCGACGGTTTGAGATTCGGCATTCGAACGCGCTTCGCCTTGCTCCAGTCGACATGTTCCGCGGAGTCGTGACTTTCCCAATAAGCACGTTCGTCTGCTTCGGTTGCGAACGTCGGCGGCGGAGTCTTAGTCGTCTTGCTCATAGCGTTGTCGTTCCTTGCGACTCATATCGCGGGCGGAGATAACTCGAATGCGCGTCCCGTTGGAGCGCAGCGTGAATGTGACATGCAGCAATCGAGATGCGTCCGTTCGACCGAGGGCGTGATAGCGTGGCTCGCTCTCGTTGTGAGCTAAGTCGTCCGTCACGATCAGCGGATCATTGGCAAACATCTGCTCAGCCTCCGCTTGGCTCACGTCGTGCTTTTCGACGCTCTTGCGCGCGTTGCCGTGATCCCATTCGAAACCGGCGACATGCTCGAAATTGACCATTTGTGTATATTTCCATAATATACATCAGAGTCAACAAAGCGACAGGGCGGAATGTTGCGCCAGCAGAGCAACCCGCCTAAAGGAAGCCCATGAACAAGCCTTTGAGCCCGCAACCATTCGATCCGCGCGGCGCGGCGGCGATGTTTGAGCGCTATCGCCGCGACGATTCGCCAAAGCCCAAGCAGTGGAACGACACGCTCGATCTCATTGTGGCGCATCGTTCACATCGGAATTTCCTGCCCGAGCCGCTGCCGGAAGGCGCGCTGGAGATCATCGTCGCGGCCGCGCAGTCGGCGTCGACATCGTCGAATCTGCAAGTCTGGAGCGTCGTCGCGGTGCAGGACGAGGCGCGCAAGACCCGTCTCGCCGATCTTGCCGGCGGCCAGAAGCACGTCCATCACGCCCCGCTGTTTCTCGTCTGGCTCTGCGATCTCGCGCGGCTCGAAAATCTCGGGCGCGAGAAAGGGCGTGATGGCGCCGGACTCTCGTATTTCGAATTGTTCCTGACCGGCGTGGTCGACGCCGCGCTCGCCGCGCAGAACGCGGTCAGCGCACTTGAATCGATCGGCCTGGGCTGCTGCTATATCGGCGCGATGCGCAACAAGCCGGAAGAGGTCGCCAAGGAATTGAATCTGCCGCCGAACGTCTTCGCCGTCTTCGGCATGGTCGTCGGCGTTCCCGATCCGGCCGCCAACGCCGCCGTCAAGCCTCGTCTGGGTCAAGGAGCGGTGCTTCATCAGGAGCAATATGAATGGGGCGACGCGCAGCGCGAGGCGATCGAAACGCTCGATGAAAAGTTCAAGGAATTCCAAAAGGAGCAGGGGCTGCCCGATCAGGGGTGGATTCGTCAGGCGCTGTCGCGCGTGCGCGGTCCGGATGCGTTGAGCGGTCGCGACCGCATTCGCGAAGCCCTCAACGCGCTTGGCTTCGCTCTTAAGTGAATCGACGAGAAAAAGGCTGGCTTATGAACGCCGATGTAAAGAGCGCATACTCAGGCGAGATTTTCGATCTCTGGGACACCTATGAGAAGGTCGTCGTCAAAGATTTCATGTTTCACGCGGCGCTCGGGGAAGAGGTCGAGCGCGCCTTGCGCGAGCGCTTCGAGGGGCGCGCCTTCTCTCTGCTCGATCTCGGCTGTGGCGATGCGCATGTCTTTGCGCCGATTCTGCGCCGCATCCCGCCGGCAAGCTACAAGGGGATTGATCTTTCTGACACCGCGCTCGCGCTCGCAGCCGAAAATCTGAAATCTCTGCCATGCCCCGTGCAGCTCGCGCACAGCGACATGCTGTCGGCTCTTTCCGAGGGCGTCTCCTATGATGTCCTCCACAGCAGTTTCGTTCTGCATCACCTGGCGACCGAGGATAAAGCCGAGTTCTTCCGCCGCGCATCGCGCGCGCTCGCGCCGGGCGGCCTGCTGTTGCTGGTCGATACGATGCGCGAGGAAGACGAAACGCGCGACGACTATCTGAGGCATTATTTCGCTTGGATCGAGAAGGATTGGACCGGCCTTTCGCGAGCTGAGAAGGACGCGATTTTCGATCATGTCTCGACAAGCGACTATCCGGAGCCATTGTCGCTTCTGGAACAGCAGGCGCGCGCGGCAGGTCTTAAGCGCTTGCCCGGCGATGTTCCGCATCGCTGGCACCATCTCATGCGCTTTGAGCGGGCTTAACTAATGTCGGATGCGGCGGTCGCAGCGCCCCCCAAGCTCGGCGCGCCGCATGAAACCGTCGACGCCGACCGCGTCGTCGCGAAAGTGGCGCGGCGACTGATTCCGTTTCTCGTCACCGCTTTTATCGTCGCCTATCTCGACCGCGTGAACATCGGCTTCGCCGCCCTGACAATGAATGCCGAACTTGGCTTCACGCCGGAATTCTTCGGCTGGGCCGCCGGGGTTTTCTTTATCGGCTATTGCCTGTTCGAAGCGCCGAGCAACTACGTCATGCATCGCGTCGGCGCGCGCCTGTGGATTGCGCGCATCATGGTGAGTTGGGGCCTTGTTTCGGCGCTCACCGCCTTCATCTGGAGCGAGGCGAGCTTCGTTGTATTGCGTCTGTTGCTCGGCGTGATGGAAGCCGGTTTCGCGCCGGGCGTCATTCTCTACCTCACCTATTGGATTCCCGCCGCCCAGCGCGCGCGCGTTCTCGCCAGCTTCCTGATTGCGGTTCCTCTCGCCAGTGCGATCGGATCGCCGATCTCGGGATTCATCCTCGCCTCGCTGAACGGCGTCGGCGGGATCAGCGGCTGGCGCTGGCTGTTCCTGATGGAGGCGTTGCCTTCGATCATTCTCGGGGTCTTCTGTTTTTTCTATCTGCCTGACGGACCTCAGTCCGCGAAATGGCTCACGTCCGGCGAAAAAGCGTCGTTGCGCGCCGTGCTCGAACGCGAGGCGGGGCGGGATCATGGCGACCATTGGCGCGCGCTCAAGGACGTGCGCATTCTGATTCTCGGCGTCGCCTATTTCGGGATCGTCATCGCGCTCTACGGCTTGAGCTTCTGGCTCCCGCAAATCATCAAGGCTTTCGGATTTGGCGTCATCGCCACGAGTTTGCTGGCGTCCATTCCCTATATTTGCGCCGCGCTCGCGATGTGGGCCTGGAGCCGCAGCTCCGACCGGCGCCGTGAGACCGTACGCCATACGGCGCTCGCCGGCGTCGTCGGCGCAATCGGACTGGCCTGCGCCGCCTACGCGCCGACGCCGTTGCTATCGATGATCGCGCTGTCCGTCGCCGCCGTCGGCGCGGTCGCGGCGCTGCCGACCTTCTGGAGCTTCACGACGCTGGCGCTCGGAACGGGCGACGCCGTGGTTGGCGTCGCGGTGATCAATTCGATCGGCAATATCTCGGGTTTTGCCGGGCCTTATCTCGTCGGTCTGGTCAAAGGCGCGACGGGCGAATTTTCTGACGCGCTGCTCGCGCTCGCCCTGGGACCGCTGATCGCGGCTTTGCTGATTCTCCGCATCGGCGGGGTCAGCCTTCGATTTCGTCGCGCCTGATGTCTCGTTCCAGCCATTTTTCGGCTCCGGAGAGAGGCTTTCGCCGCGGCGAAAGCCTCTCTCGTTGCGGCTGATTGGACGTTCGCCAACGCCGCATTTAGGCGCGAAGACTCAGAGGCTCCCCAGAAGTTTCGTCATGACCTCGCCGGCCTTGCCGGGCAGCTTCGCCTGCTTGGCGGCGTCGAGATTGGTCGGCTCTCCGACGATGACAACGCCGACCATTCCCAGCGTGTAGTGCGGATCGCAACGGAAGCCATAGACGCCGGGCGTGGACAGCGTGATCGCCAATTCCTCATTGATCTTGCCGCGGAACGGCTCCGCGCCCGAAGGGAGCAACTCCTTTATCGTGACGGCGTTATGCCCCTTATCGGCCGCGACGAATTTAATCGTGTCGCCCGGTTTGATCCGCACGACCTCCGGCTCGAACACCATGTAACGGTCCGCGCCCTTGTTGAGCATTTTGATCTCGACGGTTTCGCCCGCCATCGAAGAGCGCGACCATCCGATGAGGATCGCAAGAGCCAAAGCGGTTGCGCCGAAACGGCGGCCGAAGGTGAGATATGCGCGTGTCACGAAGCTTTCTCCCTGGAACTATTATTAGTTGACGCGCCAATGCAAATTTCTGTGCAACGGCGCTTCTCTTGGAAGAGAGCCCGACATCTAGCTATGCTGTTTTCGATCATCAATAACGAGCGGCAAAACTTCGCATGGAAGACTTCCATTGTGCTGCTGCAGAGCGGAATTCTTCTAGTTTGACCGCTCTTCCTCGCGCTTGATTTCGAGCGCGAGCCACTCATCTTCCGCCTTGGCGATGTCGGCTTGAAGCACGGCGAATGCTTCGCTCGCCTTTGCGAATTTGGCCGGATCGCGCGCATAGAGCTCCGGGTCATCAAGCAGTCTCTGCAATTTCGCGCATTGTTCCCGCAACGCGTCGATCTTGCCGGGCAGGGTCGCGAGCGCATGCTGCTCCTTGAAGGAGAGCTTCTGCCGTATCGCCGCCTTCACGCGCGGTGCGGGCTTTTCTTTCGTCTCCCGCGCCGAGGCGAACGCGCCTCGCGTCTCCACGCCCTTGCCGCGCTGAGCGACCATGTCGCTATAGCCGCCGGCATATTCAATCCAGCGGCCGTCGCCATCGCTCATCAAAACGCTCGTCGCGACGCGATCGAGAAAATCGCGATCATGGCTGACGACGATCAGCGTGCCGGGATAATCGGCGAGCATTTCCTCTAAGAGATCGAGCGTTTCGAGATCGAGGTCGTTCGTTGGTTCGTCGAGCGCGAGGAGATTCGACGGCTTCGCCAGCGCCCGCGCAAGCAGCAAGCGTCCGCGTTCGCCGCCCGAAAGCCTCCCAATGGGCGTGCGCGCCTGTTCCGGCTTGAACAGGAAATCCTTCATGTAGCCGATGACGTGACGCCGCTCGCCATTGATCTCGATCGTGTCGGAGCCGCCGCCGGTCAGCGCGTCCTGCAAGGTGGTTCCCGGATCGAGACTCGCGCGGCTTTGCTCGAGAGTCGCCATTTCGAGATTGGCGCCTAATCGCACCTTGCCGCTGTCGGGCGCGAGCGCGCCGGTCAGCAGGTTGACGAGCGTCGTTTTGCCGGCGCCGTTCGCGCCGATGATTCCGATGCGGTCGCCCCGCAGAATGCGCGTCGTGAAATTTTCGACGATGACGCGTTCGCCGTAGGACTTGCCGATCTTGATCGCCTCGATGACCAGCTTGCCGGACAGCTGCGCTTCGCTGGCTTCAAGTTTCACGTCGCCGGTCGGCATGACGCGATCGCGGCGCTCCGCGCGCAGATGATGCAGGCCCCCGAGTCGCTTCATATTGCGCTTGCGCCGTCCCGAAACGCCGTGGCGCAGCCAATGTTCTTCGGCGACGATCTTGCGCTCCAACTTGTGCTGCTGCTTTTCCTCTTCCTCCAATTCGCGGTCGCGCCAGGCCTCGAACTCCTTGAAGCCGCGCGCTAGATGGCGCGTGCTGCCGCGGTCGATCCAAAGCGTTTCACGGGTCAGATCCTGAAGAAAGCGGCGGTCGTGGCTGATGAGCACGAGCGCGGACCGCAACGTCGCGAGCCTTTCTTCGAGCCACAGGATCGTTGGCAGATCGAGGTGGTTCGTCGGCTCGTCGAGCAGCAGAATGTCGGGCTCGGGCGCGAGAACGCGGGCGAGCGCCGCCCGCCGCGCTTCGCCGCCCGAGAGGCGCCGGGGGTTTTCGTCCCCCTCGAGCCCCAGATCGTTGAGCAGGGTTCTGGCGACGTGAGGATCGTCGAGCGGCCCGAGGCCAGCTTCGACATAGGCGAGAGCCGTGGCGAAGCCGGAAAAGTCCGGCTCCTGCGGCAGATAGCGCAGCGATGCGCCGGGCTGCAGGAAACGCACGCCGGCATCCGGCTCGATTTCGCCGGCCGCGATCTTGAGCAGCGTCGATTTGCCCGAGCCGTTGCGGCCGACGACGCATAGCCGGGCGCCTGTCGCAACGGCGAAATCGACGCCTTCCAGCAGCGGCTTCCCGCCGAGCGTGAGCATGACGCCCTGGAGGGCGAGGAGGGGCGGAGGGGCCATTGGAAGCTTAGCAGCGTCTTATGAACATGAGATAAGCTTCTTCCACGCAGGCGGGCCGGTTGTCACCCCCGAAGCCGCCGATAGTTCCGGAGCGAGAGCGATGCCGATCACCACCGAGCAAATTCACGCCGGACAGGCGGTCTACACGCCGAACATGCTCGCGATTTACGATGTGCTGGTGCTCGGCCTGTCCAATCGCTGGATCTGGAAATGTCCGACTCCGCGGCTGCTCGCCCATTACGATCAACACATAAGCGGCAATCATCTCGATGTCGGCGTCGGCACCGGCTATTTTCTCGATCGCTGCAGGTTTCCCACTCCGACGCCGCGCGTCGCGCTGATGGATTTAAACCGCGATGCGCTGCAATTCTCGGCGCGGCGCATCGCCCGCTACGAGCCGGAGACCTATGTGCGCAATGTGCTGGAGACGATCGACTTTGACGGCGCCAAATTCGACTCGCTCGGCGTCAATTATCTTCTGCATTGCCTGCCGGGCGACATGGCGTCAAAGGCGCGCGCGTTCGATTTCCTGTCGCCCGTAATGTCTCCAGGCGCTGTCGTTTTCGGCTCGACGCTGCTGCAGGGCGGCGTGGCGCGCAGCTTCGCGGCGCAGAGGCTGATGGCGTTCTACAATTCCAAGGGTATATTCTCGAATACGCAGGACGATTTGGCGACGCTGACGCGCGAACTCGAAAAGCGCTTCAGCGCGGTCCGCGTCGAAACGGTCGGCTGCGCCGCGCTGTTTTCCGCGACGGTGTAAGGTTCAGGCGCCTAGCCCCAAAGCCTTCCGCACCCGCGCCGAATAGCCGTAGAGATCAGGGCGCAGCACGATTCGCCCGCCTTCATCGACATAGGCGGTGAAATATTCGATGTGGATCGGCAGCGGCTTGGCGAGATTGATGTAGCGCTCCGAGCCGCCGATCAGTCGGCGAACGCGGCTCTCCGACCAGCCGCTGCCGGGGCCGAGCACGGCTTCGGCGAACGCGAACGGCGCATCGACGCGCATGCAGCCATGACTGAAGGCGCGATGTGATGCGGAGAACAGGTTGCGCGACGGCGTATCGTGCAGATAGACCGAGAAATCGTTCGGGAACATGAATTTGATGCGCCCAAGCGCGTTGCGCTCGCCGGGGGGCTGGCGCACCACGAGCTTGCCGCCGCGATAGGACACGTTGAAGCCGCTCGCCGCGATGGCGGCGACGTCGCCATTCGCCTTCGGCAGCATCTCCTTGTTCAGGATCGACGGCGGCACGTTCCAATACGGATTGACGATGAGGTACTGCAGCGCGTTGGAGAAGATCGGCGTCGGCGTCGCCTCTTTGCCGACGATGACGCGCGTGCGATGCGTCACCTCGCCGTTGCGCACGACGGCGAGTTCGAAATCGGGAATATTCACCTCGACCCGTTCTTCGCCGAGGTCGCGCGGCAGCCAGCGCCACCGCTCCATATTGGCGATGATTTCGGCTTCGACTCGCGAGGTTGAAGCTTTGGCGAGCCCGGCGGCGCGACGCCGCTTGGACTTGCTTGCGGGCGGCAGGACGTCGCTCTGGGTGACGTTCCCAGTGGCTGCGGCGTAAAGTCCGTCAGAGGCCGGCGCGCTGGCGCGCTGCGTTCTCAGCTCGATGAGTTTTTCGCGCAGCTGCTGATAGCCATAATGCGTGGGATTATAGGCCTGCAGCGCATCGCCGGCGGTCGCGCCGGCGCCGGCGACTTCGGCCACGGCCAGCGCTGGATCGGGGAGGGTCGTTTTCGCCCCGACGAGTCGCGAGATGCGTTCAGGTTCGATCCGGGCGCCTCGCGCCTGCAGCGCATAGGCGGCGATGGCCTCCGACAGAGCGAGTTCGTCCGCCGCCGAGGGCGCCGCCTTCTCTGCGTCGGGCGCGGCATAGGCGCGAAGATCCAGCCCGTCGTCGGCGGCGAGCGCGAGGCGCGCGAGCGCGGCCCGAGCCGAAGCGCGCCATTCTCCATTCTCGATCCAGAAAGGCGCGAGATCTCGAGCGGCGTAGGCGGTGGCCAGAGTGGCGCGCAGACGATGGCGTTCAGGGCCGAGAGCCGCGCCGCCGGACGTCGTCCAGGCGTCGAGCGCCACGGCGAGATCGCGCTTCTCTTCAGGCTGAAGGCTCCAGGCAAGGTCCAGCGGGTCCGGTTTTACAGGCTCGGCGCGCAGCTCGACGTCGAGCAAAACCGCGGCGGGCGCGGCGTCCGCGACGGCGAAGTTCGGATTGTCCAAGGCCGCGCGCGTCGGGACGCGCACCACGTCAAACAGCGCGACCAGCGGCGGCGGGTCGAACAGTTCGGCGCGGCGCGGCGGATACTGCGCCGCGACCGCCGGAGCGGCGAACGCCGACAGGGTCGCAGCCGCGAGCGCGGCGCGGAGAAGTCGCTTGGCTTTTTCGCCAGCGGTCATAGCGGTTCCTTGCGCAAAATCCCGTCGCGGCGAGATCTGCGGCGCCTTTCCAGTCAAGATATGGGTGGAGCGCCGCCGCGCGGCAATCCTCCATTGCTTCGCCGGAACAGTAACGCGCGCCGTGAGGCTTGTGAATCGGCGCGAGGCGGCGCGCCCGGCTCACGATCCGAAAAAGCCGGACTGTGGCGGCGACGCCACAACGGCCCGGCCTCCGAATCCAGGTTAGCGAGGCGTACTCACCGCGTCACGGCCGCGCTTGTCGCGGCCATCCCCGCGACGACACGATGCAATTGTGAGAACAAGAGCCGAATGCCTCCGCGCGATGCGTTTCGCGATGTCCTGTACAATGGCGCCGAGCGATGGCGGGCCGGATTCGAACGCGCTATGATGTGTCATGGACCCCAGAGGCCGCCAATGAAGCCCTACATCGTCATTGTCCATAAGGACGAACACAGCGTCCATAAGGACGAACACAGCGCCTACGGCATGAGCTTTCCCGACGCGCCGGGATGTTTTTCGGCCGCCGACGAGATCGACGATATTTTTATCATGGCCAGCGAGGCGCTGGAACTTTGGGCGGAGGGCATGCGCGAGGACGGTCTACCGATTCCTGAGCCGCGCAATTTTGAACTCTTGCGAGCCGACCCGAAATGGGCTGAGCGTTTTGCCGATGCGGAAATTGTGATCGCCATCGAAGCGCCTTGGGCGCAAAGGCGAGAAGCGGCCGAGTGAATCAGTCTTTGGGCCAGCCTGCGCTTTCATAAATGCTGAGCACAGTCTTTGGCGGCATGTCTTTCTTGTCACGAGCCGCCACCCTTCGCTTTCGAGGCGGCGAATGATTTCGCGACTGTTGGTGAGCATGTGAACGCCTTTTCGATTCGGCGCTCATTATTTCAGCAAGAAACAGCCTCTGCCGGACGAAGAATAGTTTTCCGCGTTATGCACATTGCGATGATGAAATACGGGGAGATTGGGGAAAGAAGTTGATCAAGCCTTGACTGTCTCGAATCACCCCGCCTCGACAAAACTCTCCAGCACCATCTTCCTGCCGGCCTTGTCGAATTCGACCGTGAGCTTGTTGCCGTCGACCGCCGCCACGGAGCCGGGCCCGAACTTCAAGTGAAACACCCGCGCGCCCACTACAAAGCGCGAGCCGCCGGTTGAACGCGCGATCACTTCGCCCTCGATCGTCACGGGCTGCTTGCCGCGTGCGCCGTGCGACTCGCGCGTCGCGCCGCCACGCGCGCTGTCGCTGCGCGCCGAATCTGCACCCGCCTTGGCCCGCTTCCATCCCGGCGTCGAATAGTCGGAGCCGTAGACGTCGAGATTGGCGAAGCGCGAGACGCCATAGGAGCCATATTGCGAACCGCTCGGCGCCTCGACCACCTCGACATTGTCCGTCGGCAGATTGTCGATGAAGCGCGAGGGCACGGTCGCCTGCCACAGCCCGTGAATGCGTCGGTTGCTGGCGAAATAGATTTTGGCGCGGCGCTTGGCGCGCGTCAGCCCGACATAGGCGAGACGGCGCTCTTCCTCGAGGCCGGCGCGTCCCTGTTCGTCGAGCGTGCGCTGGCTCGGAAACAGCCCTTCCTCCCAGCCGGGAAGATAGACGGTTTCGAACTCGAGGCCCTTGGCGCCGTGCAGCGTCATGATCGACACGCGCTCTTGATCGACGGCGCTGTCGGCCTCCATGACGAGCGACACATGTTCGAGGAAGGACTCGAGGTCGGGAAAGGCCTCCATCGCCCGGACGAGCTCTTTCAAATTGTCGAGCCGCCCGGTGGCCTCTGGCGTCTTGTCCGAACGCCACATCTCCGTGTAGCCGGATTCATCGAGCACGTGCTCGGCAAGCTCATGCTGCGGCTTTGAATCGATCAGCGTGCGCCAGCGGTCGAGATCCCCGATGAGGCCGCGCAGCGCGCCGCGGGGCTTCGGCTTCAGCTCCTCGCTTTCGACTAGAACGCGCGCCGCCTGCATCAGCGGAATGGCTTCGCGCCGCGCATATTCATGCAGCATCTGCAGCGTCGCGTCGCCGAGACCGCGTTTGGGCGTATTGATGATGCGCTCGAAGGCGAGATCGTCGGCCGGCTGCGCGACGCAGCGCAGATAGGCGAGCGCGTCGCGAATTTCGAGCCGCTCGTAAAAGCGCGGACCGCCGATGACGCGATAGGGCAGGCCGATCTCGACGAAGCGTTCTTCGAATTCGCGCATCTGAAACGACGCGCGCACGAGAATGGCGATCTCTTCGAGCGAATGGTCCTTGCGGCTCAACTGCTCGATGTCCTCGCCGATGCTGCGCGCTTCTTCCTGGCTGTCCCAGACGCCGGTGAGCGTCGGCTTTTCGCCCTCGCCGCCATCGGTGAACAGCGTTTTGCCGAGCCGGCCTTCATTATGCGAGATGAGATGCGAGGCGGCGGCGAGAATATGTCCCGTCGAGCGGTAGTTGCGCTCCAGGCGGATGACCTTGGCGCCGGGAAAATCCTGCTCGAAACGCAGGATGTTCTCGACCTCGGCGCCGCGCCAGCCATAGACGCTCTGATCGTCGTCGCCGACGCAGCAGAGATTCTGTTTCCCCGGCGCCCGCTGCGAGATCAGCCGCAGCCACAGATATTGCGCGATATTCGTGTCCTGATATTCGTCGACAAGAATATATTTGAAGCGGCGCTGATAGTCGGCGAGCACATCCGGATTGTCGCGAAAGAGCCGCAGGCTCTCCATCAAGAGGTCGCCGAAGTCGACGGCGTTCAAGACCTTGAGCCGCTCCTGGTAGAGCGCGTAAAGCGCCGCGCCTTTGCCATTGGCGAAGCTCTCGGCGTCGCCGGCGGGAACCTGCGCCGGCGTCAGACCGCGGTTCTTCCAGCCGTCGATGCGCATGGCGAGCGCCCGCGCCGGCCAGCGCTTGTCGTCGATATTCTCCGCGCGCAGCACCTGCTTCAAGAGGCGGATTTGATCGTCCGTGTCGAGAATGGTGAAGTTGGGCTTCAGCCCGACGAGCTCGGCATGGCGGCGCAGGATCTTGGCGCTGATCGCGTGAAAGGTGCCGAGCCATTGCATGGCCTGCGCGCCCTCGCCGACGAGCGCTTCCACGCGCTGGCGCATCTCGCGCGCCGCCTTATTGGTGAAGGTGACGGCGAGGATTTCATAGGCGCGCGCCTTGCCGAGCGCGAGAATGTGGCCGATGCGCGTCGTCAGCGCGCGCGTCTTGCCGGTGCCGGCGCCGGCGAGCACGAGCACCGGGCCGTCGAGCGTTTCGACGGCGGCGCGCTGCTCGGGATTGAGCGCGTCGAGATAGCGCGGCCGTCCCGCCCTCGCCGCCACGCGCGCGGCAAGCCCGCCCGTCTGCGGCGCGTAATCGTCGATCTCGGGCGGAGGGCTCTTCATGATTCTTCAATCATATAGGAGAACGGAAGGCGAATCACTGTTTCCGCGGTTTATCGCACGCCAATCCCCCGGCCCCTCATCTCACTTCTCCCCGCAAGCGGGGAGAAGAGGCGGCTGACGTCGCGCAAACGTTTGCAAAAGGAGCGCAGTCTCTATGACCCCTCTCCCCGTTCACGGGGAGAGGTGAGGTGAGGGGCTTGGGGACGTTTCACGCGCATCCAACGCCCATTCCAGCACGAACACCCGCAGCGCCGAGGAGAGGTTCGCCTCTCCGCGCCCCGCATCCACCCGCGCGATGAGCGCCGCGAGCGACACGCCGTCCTGCGCGGCGATGTCTTTCAGCGCGCGCCAGAAGGCGTTCTCAAGAGAGACGCTGGTGCGATGGCCGGCGATGACGACCGAATGCTTGACGACCCGGCGGGAACTGGCGTCTAGAGCGCGCTGCGAAAAAGTGGACGCCGGTTTTTCCTGCAAAGCGCGCTCTATGCTTTTGGAATCGATCACGTCATCTGCATTTGGGCGATCGCCCAAATGCAGCGTGATCTCTTGGCGCCTGCGCCTCGCTCACGCCTGATCGTCCGCTTCTTCCCGCTCGCGCCTATGCGCCTCCAGCCTGGCGCTTTCCAGCTGCGCCTGCGCGGCGGTCAATTCTCGCTCGGATTTGCTGCGCCCGAAGGCCGCGCGCTTCGCTTGCGCGGCGTCGTCCTTGGCGCGGCGGTCGCGCTCTTTGCGCGCGCGCCGCAGATTGACGACCTCGCCCATCAGGGCTTTTTGCGGAAGGCGTCGATCGAGACGACCTTCTCGTCGCCGTCTTCCTTGGCTTCGACCGGCTTAAGTTTTCTTGGCTTATCGGCGCTCGGCGTCTTGTTCGGCTCTGCTTTGGCGGGATCGACCTTCGCCGGCTTGAACTCCTTCACCGGCTCCGGCGTTTTCACGACGAGGCTTGGTCCGGCGGAAGGCGCGTCCTCCTCTTCGCTGTCTTCAAGCGCGTCATCGGCGCTTTCAAACCGCAGGCCGAATTCGACGGCGGGATCGAAAAAGCCGGTGACGGCCGAGAAGGGCACGTAGAGATGCTCGGCGACCGAGCGGAACGATAGGGTGACGCCGAAACCTTCTTCGTCGACTTCCAGATCGGAATATTGATGTTGCAGGATGATCGTCAGCTCGCTCGGCCATTGCTCGGCGAGGCGTCGCGACATCGTAACGCCCGGCGCGTCGGTGCGGAAGCTGATGGTGAAGTGATGGTCGCCGGGTAGATAGCCATTCTCGGCGACGTCGCCCAGCACTTTGCGCATGACGCCGCGCATGGCGTCCTGAACGAGAAGATCGTAGCGAATAATGTCTTTAGCCATTGCGTCGCGCCAGACTGCCATCTGTATGGTCGACCGGCTACCGCTTCCGACCGCCATGCCTGCCGCGCATGCATTACGGCGGCGCGGCGCGAGAAATTGAAGTGGAGGCTTCTGTTGCCAGGCGCCTCCTGACCCCGCCTAGAAGTGCTAACCCCTAGGGCTTAATTCCCAGTTTGGGCGCCGCATTACGCGGCGACGGCCACCGGAGCATAGTTGTCGTTGGCAACTATAAGTTTGACCCGATAACGGCGGTATCATGCCGAGCAAAAAATCACCCTTTACACCCTCGTCAATCCTATTTCGCCCCCGCCGAAACCCGCCGCCCGGATGGGCTTTGGTGGAGGCGCCGGGTACCGCCCCCGGGTCCGAATGGTTTATTACGGTGTTCGTTTATCGCCATAGCCGACGCAAGCGCCGGCAAAGTGAATATAGGCGCTTGCGGGATTTTGTGAAAGTCCCCACCGTCTGCGTCTTCAGCGCTTTTGTCGAAGCAGGCGAAGCCCGGACCTATTGCGCGCCGACGCGCTTCACCGCGCCAAAGCCCTTCGCGTCCATGGCGAGGTGCAGCCGGTTCTGCAGTCCGGCGTCGTCGCCCTTGACGAGCAGTCCGGCGTTTTCGGCGATCGCCTCGCAGAGCGCAGCCACCCAGGGCTCCTCGCTTTTGGCGAAATCGCTGAGCACATAGGAATGAACGAGGGCCTTATCGCCGGGATGGCCGATGCCGAGCCGCAGCCGCTTATAGTCATTGCCGATATGCGCGGTGATCGAGCGCAGCCCATTGTGCCCTGCGACGCCGCCGCCTGTCTTGATCCGGCATTTGGCCGGCGCGAGATCGAGTTCGTCGTGGAGAACCACGATCTCATCGAGGCCGATCTTGTGAAAACGCGCGGCTTCGCCGACCGAACGGCCGCTCTCGTTCATATAGGTCTGCGGCTGCAGCAGCATGACCTTTTCGCCGCCGATCGCCCCTTCGCTGACGAGGCCTTGAAAGCGCGCCCGCGCTTGTGGGAAGCCGTGTCGCTTGGCGATCGCTTCGAGCGCCATAAAGCCGATATTGTGCCGGTTCTTGGCGTAGGCGCGTCCGGGATTGCCGAGTCCGACAAGGAGCAGCATGGAATACCCCCACCCCAACCCTCCCCCGCTTCGCTGGAGAGGGAGCAGAACCGGCGCTTCGCCAGCTTCGTGAGATGCCAATCGTTAGCGTTCCCTCTCCCGCAAGCGAAGCGCGGCGGGGGAGGGACAGGGAGGGGGCTACTTCTTCTTTTCTTCCTTGGCGGGAGCGGCCGCAGGCGCAGCTGCAGCGGCCGGAGCCTCCTCGGCGCCGCCGCCCGCCGGCGGCGTCAGGCTCGCGACGGTGAAATTCTTGTCGGGATTTGTGGGCTTGCAGCCCTCCGGCAGCGGAATCGCCGAAATATGCAGCGAATCGTTGAAGTCCATGCCCGTCAGGTCGGCGGTGATGGCCTCCGGAATATTGTCGGCCGGCACCCACATCTCCACCGTATGATAGACGATGTTGAGCGCGCCGCCGCGCTTGATGCCAGGCGCCGCTTCCTGGTTGATGAAATGCACCGGCACTTGCACGCGCAGCCGCGAACCTGGCTTCAGGCGCAGGAAATCGACGTGCATCGGCGTATCTTTGATGACGTCAAGCTGATAGTCGCGCGGGATGGCGCGCTCCTTCTTGCCGTCGATGTCGAGCTCGAAGATCGTCGTGAGGAAGTGCCCGGCGAAAATCAGTTGAGACAGGTTCTTTTTCTCGAGCGAGAGCGGCTGCGGCGCTTCGCCGCCGCCATAGAGCACTGCTGGTATACGGCCCTCACGGCGAACGCTGCGGGCGGCCCCCTTGCCTGTCCCGCTGCGCACCGTGGCCGCGAGCTTTTTGGTCTCGGCCATGTCGGTGTCCTTTAAATCAAAAGAAAAGGCGCTGCTTCGCCTCCAGGGGTGTCGGAAACGCAGGCGCCGCGGCGCTTATAGGGGAGGGAGAGGGGCATGGCAAGATTGGAGGTTGGCAGGCGAGAAACGGTGCGAGTATGGAACATTACTGAGAAGGAAACTTGGGAGGGGTTCCAAAAAATTCCCCAATGCGAAATCGAGCTTCGAAATCTGGTGTATACGTGGGTGCGCTTATGTCCAAAGAAAGCAAGGGCAATTGAGCAAAAATCTCGTGGCGCACTGCGACACGTGGCATATCTATACTTTGAGGATCGTCCTGATCCGGGTTTAAGATGTCCTGGACTAATGACCTGTCCTTCTCATTCAGATCTTGCATCGCTTCACGCAATATTTCAGTTATTGCCGCTCGTTCACGTTTAACATCAGTCTTAGATAGATATTTCTGATTTTTTTCGAGCCATTCAAGTCGCTTGGTCGCGCGCATTAGTTTCCCAGGCGTCTTAGTCCTTCGCTCTGTTCTAAATACCTGTCTTGGCGATTTGACCGTTTCCGACGCGAAGCTTTCAATAAATGCTCCACTGAACCTTCGACCGTCAGCAATTATTTCGCTAAGACCTTCTTTGAAATCCTTATAATTCGCGATTGCAGTACAAGTAGTAAAAATTCCTGCCATGACAATGGTCGTCCATCCTTTGAGACTCCCCGCGGAAAGCCGGATTATCAGTTCAGTGTCGGCGGGATAAATTGAAATGGCCGCCGCAAGAGCCAACTCCGACGCTCTCATTCCGAGGCGCTCCAAGTTGGGCTCCTTAATTTCAAAAGGTTTTAAATGAAAATACGCCTCGGCTAATTTGGCCATCTCGGCTCTCGAAACGAATCGCTTAGCAAATACTGTGAGACATAAAATGCGTTCGCAACCGGCGATCGAAGTGGCGAAGCGCAAAACACTTGCGAGCGCCCCTTTCCGATAGCGACTGACGCCTCATATGGCCGCAGATCGCCGGCCTTTTGGGCGGCATGGCGCAGCCGCGGCTTTTCCGGCTGCAAGAGAAAGGGTTCCAACATGCGTACACTCGTGACTTGCATGGCGCTCCTTGGACTCGTCGGCTTGGCGGCGACGCCGGCCCAGGCCGACCGTCGGCTCACCGGTCAGGAGAAATCAAGCATACGATCGGCGATGAAGGACATGGGCTGTTCGGGTGGCAAGATGGAATTCGACGACGGAAAATTCGAAGTTGACGACGCCAGGTGTCGGGGCGGCAAACAATACGATCTGACGTTCGATCGGAATTTCAAGCTGACCAGCAAGGAGCTCGAAGACAACGGCGGTCGCGGGCACTATGGCAGCGGACGTTATAACATGCGCGATAACACCCGCGACGACAGGCGCGGCGCGTATTAACGCCGCCTTTCGCGGTCATAGAATTTGCCGTCCGCGCATATGCGCGACGCCGCGCCGGAAGATTGATGTTGGCCGGTGCGGCGGCGCGTGTGGCGCGATTGGATCAGGTCCCCACCCGATGTCGAGCGTTGAGGAGCCTGGAAAGCTTCCGGCGCGATCGACATAGGGTGGGGTTTTCTCCAACCGAATCGCCGGCGCAACCCGCGTCAACAGGCCGAGCGGGGAGTCCTGATCGACCAGATAATGATTGAGATCGTCCTGGCTGATCGGAATGGGCGCTTCCCCGTTGGCGGCGAAACGCATGCCGAGCATGGCCGTCCTCGCAAGCGACGCACGGACGATCCAGCGGCCGCCTTCCTCTGCGCGGCGCAGCACCGCGGCGAGCACGCCGAGCGCGCCCAGGCAGCCTGAACCGTAATCATTGAAATAGGCGGGAATGAGCGCCGGCTCGCTACGTTCAGCGCTGTGCATGGCGGCGAGGCCGGTTGCGGCTTGAGCGAGCTGCTCCCAACCGCGCCGCTCGGCCCAGGGACCCTGAAAACCGTAGGCGTTGACCTCTACGTAGACCAGGCGCGGGTTGATCCGCCACAGCTCCTGCGGCCCGAATCCTCGCTTGGCCAGCGATCCCGAGCGAAATCCCTGCACGAAAACGTCGCAGTCGCGAACGAGATCGAGCGCACGGGCGCGGTCGGCGTCGGCGCGCAAGTCGATATAGGCGGTCTTCTTGCCGGATGACGTGTCGATGTCGAAGCCGAGAATATGGTCGAGATAGGGGTTGCGGCAGTGAATGACGTCGGCGCCATGCTCCGCCAGCAGTTTGCCGATCGTCGGCCCGGCGACGACATGCGTGAAATCGAGAACACGGAGCCGCTCGAGCGGCCGCGCGGCGGCAGGCGTGAAAGGAACGGGCGCCGCGTCGCCCTGCCGTATAAGCTCGATCGGCGGCGTATCGCCGAGCGCGCGACCCTGCGGATGCGCGCGCCACTCCTCGGGGCTTCGCAGGATCGCCGCGCAGAGGCCGAGCGCCGAAAGTTCGTCCTCGAGCTTCTGCGCGTCAAAGCGCGCAACGCTCTTGGCGATGGCTTCACGCGCGTTCGGACAGTCGAGATGGCGCAATATGCCGTCGCGCAGATGCTGGTAGGCGCCGTTGAAGAAAATGTGTCGCCCGTCGCGGGTGCGGTAGAAATTATTCACCGCCGTATGGACGGCGCTGATGTCGAATTGCCAGCCGCTTTGAAAGAAATAAGCGATCTCATTGAACAGCAGGCCGGCGTGCCGCCGGTCGATTCGCACCTGCTGCGCGCCCAGGCCGCGACTCTCGCCGATAGAGGCGATTGTTGCGCCGATCGCGCCCATCAGCGCGACGGCGAAGTCATGAACCTCGATGGGCGAGTCGACATAGCCGGGCGTCTGATCGACATGAACAGGCGACGAATGTTGAGGCAGGTTCAGTCCTTGCGCGATCGCCGCGAGAATTTCTTTTTGCCGCGCGCTATACAAGTCTTCAACTCCGCAACGCGCGCCTTGGCGATTGTCGCTACGCCTTGGTCTCCGGCAGATTCAGCCGGATGTGCAGTTCGCGCAGATGCTTCATCGTCACTTCCGACGGCGCGCCCATCAGCAAATCCTCGGCGCGCTGATTCATCGGGAACAGCGTCACTTCGCGCAGATTTTCCTCTTCCGCGAGCAGCATCACGATGCGATCGACGCCCGGCGCAATGCCGCCATGCGGCGGCGCGCCATATTGGAAGGCGCGATACATGCCGCCGAATTTCTCGATCAGCACGTCTTCGCCATAGCCGGCGATCTCGAACGCCTTTTTCATGATATCCGGGCTATGGTTTCTGATCGCGCCGGACGACAGCTCCACGCCATTGCAGACGATGTCATATTGATAGGCGAGGATGGTGCGCGGGTCCTGACTCTCCAGCGCCTCCATTCCGCCCTGCGGCATGGAAAAGGGATTATGCGAGAAGTCGATTTTCTTCTCGTCCTCGTTCCACTCATACATCGGGAAATCGACGATCCAGCAGAATTCGAAGACGTCTTTCTTCGATACGCCGAGCTCGTCGCCGATGCGCAGCCGCGCCATGCCGGCGAGCCTTGCGGCGGCGGTCTCCTCGCCGGCGGAGAAGAACACCGCGTCGCCCGCCTTGACGCCCGCTTTGGCGGCGATCGCGGCCTGCGCCTCCGGGGGAATGAATTTCGCGATCGGGCCCTTGCCGGCGAGCGCGCCGCCTTCTTCCTCAAAGATCACATAACCGAGGCCCGGCGCGCCTTCGCTGCGCGCCCAGTCGTTCAATTTGTCGAAAAAGCTGCGCGGCTGGGCGGCGGCCCCCGGCGCGGGTATGGCGCGCACGGTCTTGCCTTTGAACGCCTTGAAGCTCACGTCCTCGCGGGCGAATTCCTCCGACACGTCGGCGATGAGCAGCGGGTTGCGCAGATCCGGCTTGTCGGTGCCATATTTGAGCATCGACTCGCGGAAGGAAATGCGCGGGAATTTCTGCGTAACGGCTTTACCGTTCGCGAACTCCTCGAAGAGTCCGCGCAGCACCGGCTCGATCGCGCCGAACACGTCTTCCTGCGTCACAAAGCTCATCTCGACGTCGAGCTGATAGAACTCTCCTGGCGAGCGGTCGGCGCGCGCGTCCTCGTCGCGAAAGCAGGGTGCGATCTGGAAATAGCGATCGAAGCCCGCGACCATGATGAGCTGTTTGAATTGCTGGGGCGCCTGCGGCAGCGCGTAGAATTTTCCCGGATGCAGGCGCGAGGGCACGAGAAAGTCGCGTGCGCCCTCGGGCGAGGACGCTGTCAAAATCGGCGTCTGGAACTCGAAGAAGCCCGCCTGCTTCATGCGCATGCGGATCGAATCAATGATGCGGCCGCGCAGCATGATGTTCTGGTGCAGCTTCTCGCGCCGAAGATCGATGAAGCGATATTTGAGGCGCGTGTCCTCCGGATAGGGCTGGTCGCCGAAGACCGGCACCGGCAATTCGGCGGCGGCGCCCAACACCTCGATCTCGTTGACGTAAACCTCGACCTGTCCTGTCGGCATGTCGGGATTTTCGGTGCCGGCGGGGCGCTTGCGCACCTCGCCGTCGAGGCGCACCACCCATTCCGAGCGCAGTTTCTCCGCCTGCGCGAAGGCGGGCGAATCGGGATCGACGACGCATTGCGTCAGGCCGTAATGGTCGCGCAGGTCGATGAACAGCACGCCGCCATGATCGCGGATGCGATGGCACCAGCCGGAGAGGCGGATTTTCTGGCCGACGAGCGCCTCATTGGGCGCGCCACAATTATGCGAACGGTAGCGATGCAAGGGCCGGCTCATGGGGTGGAGTGTAAAAGGACGGGATCCCGAAACGATCGGGCATTTTCGCGCGCAGAAAGGGCATGGGCCATCGTCGGCTGTCAAGCCGAGCCCCGTCGGGCGGGAGACCTATTTTCTGAAGAATGCTTCCGCCGCCGCGCTCGCCGCCTGTTTTCCCGCGCGCTTGGCCTCAAGCCGGGCGATCTCTAGCCGTAGTCTTTCGATGCGCTCGTCGAGTTCGGCGACGGACAGAAGATCGAGCGGCTGGCCGATCTCGAAAGCCGCCGGACGCGGCGCGTCATCCTGTTCGCTTTTCATCACCGCGCGACCTCGGCTGGATTTCTTCGCTCGCTGGCCAAAATAGCGCTCAAGGAGTCGCGCGCCAACTTGTGGACGCGCGTCATTTGAGCGTAACTTCCGGCGCGCTTGATGATCCGCGCAGGCGGGGCGTCGGCGGCCGCGGCGCGGCCGGAAGCGCCAAGACCGCCAGGGCGCGGCGCGTTCCGCGCCCGCCTCTCTCGCCGGACGAACTAGGTATGACCAAGTGGGTGTATAGTTTCAGCGCCGGTCGGTCCGAAGGATCGGCGTCGATGAAAGAGCTTTTGGGCGGCAAGGGAGCCAATCTCGCTGAAATGGCGTCCCTCGGACTGCCAGTGCCGCCCGGCTTCACCATCACCACCGAGGTCTGCGCCTATTTTTACGCCAACGGCAAGACCTTTCCCGCCGATCTCGCCGGGCAGGTCGACGCCGCGCTTGCCGATATCGGCCGCGTCGCCGGGCACGCCTTCGAAGACAAGCAGCAGCCGCTGCTCGTCTCGGTGCGTTCGGGCGCCCGCGCCTCAATGCCCGGGATGATGGACACGGTGCTCAATCTCGGTCTCAACGACGAGACCGTGGAAGCGATCGCGCGCAACTCCGGCGACGAACGCTTCGCATGGGACTGCTACCGACGCTTCATCGAAATGTATTCCTCCGTCGTGCTCGGCGTCGAACATCACCAGTTCGAGGAGGCGTTGGAGAGTATCAAGGAGAGCAAGGGCTTCGCGCTCGATACGCAGCTGACGGCTGACGATTGGCGCAAGGTCGCCGCGCAATACAAGGCGATCGTCGAACAGGCCGCCGGCAAGAGCTTCCCACAGGATCCCCGCGAGCAATTGTGGGGCGCGATCAAGGCGGTGTTTTCATCCTGGATGAACAATCGCGCCATCGTCTATCGCGGCCTGCACAACATCCCCGAAAGCTGGGGGACCGCGGTCAGTATTCAGGCGATGGTGTTTGGCAATATGGGGGCGCAATCGGCGACCGGCGTCGCCTTCACGCGCAACCCTTCGACCGGCGTGCGCGAGCTCTATGGCGAATATCTGATCAATGCGCAGGGCGAAGACGTCGTCGCCGGCATCCGCACGCCGCAACCGATCGCCCAGTCCGCGAGCCACGCCTCCGGTTTCGAGAAGATTTCGCTCGAAGCGGCGATGCCGGCGATCTTCGCCGAATTCAAGGGCTACGCCGACAAGCTCGAACGCCACTTCCGCGACATGCAGGACATGGAGTTTACCGTCGAGCGCGGGAAATTATGGATGCTGCAGACGCGCGCGGGCAAACGCACGGCGCGCGCGGCGCTCAAGCTCGCCGTCGACATGGCTCGCGAAGGCCTCATCGGCAAGGATGAGGCGATCACGCGCGTCGAGCCGCAGTCGCTCGAACAATTGCTGCATCCAACGATCGATCCCGCGGCGAAGCGCAATATTCTCGCCACGGGTCTCCCCGCCTCGCCGGGCGCGGCTGTCGGCGAAATCGTCTTTAACCCCGAAGAAGCCGCGAAGCTCGCCTCGAACGGACGCAAGATCATCCTCGTGCGCATCGAGACGAGTCCCGAAGACATCACCGGCATGCATGGGGCGGAAGGCATTCTCACCGCGCGCGGCGGCATGACCTCGCACGCCGCCGTCGTGGCGCGCGGCATGGGCAAGCCCTGCGTCACCGGCGCCGGCGCGCTGCGCATCGACTATGAGGACCAGAGCTTTACCGTCGCCGGCAAGCGTTTCGGCAAAGGCGACCGCATCACCATCGACGGGTCCGCCGGGCAGGTCATCGCCGGCGAGGTGAAGATGCAGCGGCCGGAGCTCACCGGCGAATTCGCCGTGCTGATGTCCTGGGCGGACCAGAAACGGCGGCTGAAGATTCGCGCCAATGCCGAAACGCCGTCGGATGCCCGCGCCGCCCGCCGTTTCGGCGCCGAGGGCATCGGCCTCGCGCGCACCGAGCATATGTTTTTCGAAGGTGAGCGCATTGTCGCGGTGCGCGAGATGATTCTCGCCGACGACGCCGAAGGGCGCCGCCTCGCGCTGGCGAAACTGCTGCCGATGCAGCGCGAGGACTTCAAGCAGCTTTTTGAGATCATGTCGGGCCTGCCGGTCACGATCCGTCTGCTTGATCCGCCGCTGCATGAATTCCTGCCGCATTCGGACGCCGAGATCGCCGCCGTGGCGCGGGCGATGGGCGCCGATCCGGTGAAACTGCGCCGCCGCGCCGCGCAGCTTTCCGAATTCAACCCGATGCTCGGCTTTCGGGGCGTGCGGCTCGCTGTCATCTTCCCCGAAATCGTCGACATGCAGGCGCGCGCGATCTTCGAGGCGGCGATCGAAGCCAGCCTTTCGACCGGCGAACCCGTCGACATCGAGATCATGGCGCCGCTCGTCTTCACACGCGCGGAACTCGATCTCGTCAAGGCGCGCGTCGCCGAAATGGCGAAGCTCGTCGAGGGCGAGACCGGAATCAGGCCGAACTATCACGTCGGCACGATGATCGAATTGCCGCGCGCGGCGCTGCGCGCCGGCGACATCGCGCCATCTGCGGATTTCTTCTCCTTCGGCACCAACGACCTGACGCAAACGACGCTCGGCATTTCTCGCGACGATTCGGGATCCTTCCTCAACGCCTATCTTGAAAAGGGGCTGCTGCCGGCCGACCCCTTCGTGACGATTGATCAGGAAGGCGTCGGCGAGCTGGTCGAACTCGGCTGCAAGCGCGCCCGCGCCGCGAACCCGACGATTACGCTCGGCGTCTGCGGCGAGCATGGCGGCGATCCGGTTTCCGTCGCCTTCTTCGACAAGATCGGCTTCGACTATGTGTCCTGTTCGCCGTTCCGCGTGCCGATCGCGCGGCTCGCCGCGGCCCAGGCGGCGCTCGGCGAGAAGGCCGTGAGCACGGCGTGATCCTGCTCGGAGAGCAGCGCTAAGAAAGGCGCGCGTCTCGTCGACTCGTCATGGCCGGGCTTGTCCCGGCCATGACGCAGGAGAGACGCCGCGCGCGCTCCGCCGTTCCCTCACGCGCTCTCCAGCTCCTGCTCACGGTGATTCATCTCGAAGCGGCGCACGATCAGCCGCACGAGATAAAGGCCGAACTCGGGGTTTTGAAAATAGAGCTGTTCGAACTGCTCATAAGTGATGACGAGCAGACTGACGTCGCTCTTGCAGCGCGCCGTCGCGGTGCGTTTGCCGTTGGTCGTAAATAGCGCCATCTCGCCGAAAATGGCGCCGGGCGAGAGAAGCGCGCCGCGTTCGACGATTTCAACGCTTCCTTCGACGACGACGAAGGCCTCGTCGGCTGCGTCGCCTTTCATGAAGACCGCTTCGCCGCGTCGCAACGTGCGCGGATGCATGAAGGGCTTCAGCCATTCGATGTTCAGGTCGCTGCCGTTGGCTTCGCGCACGCTGGAGATGAGCTTGCGCATTTCGCGCATGCGGGTGAAATTGAGCGGCAGGTTGATCGCATGTTTGGCGATCGTCGGCGGGCTGCCGATGATGAGCCCCAAGGTCACGCCCAGCACATTGCCCAGCATCGCCGTGATGCGCAGCGGAATCATCCGCTTCATGTAAGCGGCGCCGACGACCGTCGACGCTTCCGCCCAGGCGAGCGCCGTCAGCGCCACCCCGCCGACGGTCTTTCCCGTATCCGACGCGGCCCAGCTCATTAGCGTATCGATCAGTTCCGACATTGCAGCTTCCATCCTTACGGCGCGCTTAACCTTTGCGCGTAACCAAGACAAGCGTTCAAAAAGCCTGCGGGACTGGACTTTCCCATGCGCTTTCGCACATTCGCTCCATGCGACAAACGAGCCGAATCCTGCGGATCGACACATCCGGGCGCGGATTTTACGAATTTACCGAGGCCGTCCGCGACTTTGCGCGCGGCGCGCGGATAACGCAGGGGCTGGCGACGGCGTTCTGTCGCCACACCTCCGCGTCGCTGCTCATTCAGGAAAACGCCGATCCCACCGTGCTGCGCGATCTCGAAGCCGTCTTTGCAAGGCTCGCGCCCGAAGGCTCGGATTACGCCCATGATACGGAAGGCGCCGATGACATGCCGGCGCATATCCGCGCCGCGCTCACGCAGACTCAGCTCTCGATTCCCCTCATTGGCGGCGCGCTGGCGCTTGGAACTTGGCAGGGCGTCTTTCTTTTCGAGCACCGCCGGCGGCCCCACCGGCGCGAGGTCGCGCTGCATCTGATCGGCGAATGATCGCGCCGTTGCGTCATTCTGGCACGATCGCGGCGCCGCGCCGGCAACGGTTCCGCAAGGCTAATGAACGATAAGGTTTTGCGAAGGATCGCATCCGAGGCGGAGCGACGCAAATCGCGGCGCCTTGCCAGACGCGCCGTCGCACATGGATCAGTCTATGCGTCGTCAGTCGAGAACGCGTTTCGTGCGCAAAGGGGTTGCGCCCTGGGTCTTTAGCGTAACGGCGCCTTGGGCGCTCGGCGTCGGCATGCTGGTCTCCTTCACCGCGGTCGCCGGGCAGGACCCCGTCGCCGACTGGCGCGTTTCTCCGCTCGCGGCGCGCGCGCCAGGGGCGCTGACGCTCGGCTTCAGCGAGGCAGCGAGCGGCGATTACGGATTCTATGGCCCCAGCCGCGCCCAAATTCAGCAGGCGCGCCTCAACGTCGGCGGCCCAGAGGAGGGCGTTTCCGACGAGCGCGAGCCGCATGTCGACCTCAAGCCCGATGTGAAGCATTTTCCCCAGGTCGATCGGCGGCATAAGGGCGATCCGGTGGTCGCCATGCGGCCCGGTTTCGAGACGCGCCGGCCGCAGCCGGCGAATTTAGGGCTGAGCGAATCGCCGCCACTCTCCTTCGGCCTCGATGGCAAGTCGACGCGGCCGACGGCGACGCCGCTTGCGCCGCGCGGCAAAACCCCCGGCGACGAAGCGCTCGAAGAGGCGGACGCGGGCTCCGCGCCAGAGCCGGCGACGACGCAAAAGTCGATGGCGGCCGCCTCGCCGGCGCAGAGTTCGTCGATCTCGACGCCGACGGGGGCCGACGCGCCTCGCGACCTCGGGCGGGAGGCGCTGACCGAACGCGCCCTTCATGGCGCATCCCCGCAGACGCCGCGCGCCGTCGCGCTGGGCTCTTCGACGCCGGCGCTGCCCGACGCCGTGCCCATCGAAGTGTCGTCTTTCCCCGGCGCGACGCTGGCGCTGTCGACGCCAGGCCAGGCGTTGAGCGCGTCACGTCCGGATTATGCCGCTTCGATCGATCCGGAAAAGCTCGGCCGCGAGGCCCGCTGTCTGGCGGAAGCGGTCTATTTCGAGGCCCGCAGCGAGCCCGAGGCGGGGCAGGCGGCGGTCGCGCAGGTCGTGCTCAACCGCGTCCAGAGCGGGCTTTATCCGGCAAGCGTCTGCGGCGTCGTCTATCAGAACCGGCACCACTATCGTGGCTGCCAGTTCTCCTTCGCCTGCGAGGGCAAGTCGCTCCGCATCACCGAAGGCGACGCCTGGGAACAGGCGGTGCGCGTCGCCAAGGAGGTCATGGTCGGTCGAACCTACATCTCCGACGTCGGCCGTTCGACGCATTACCACGCCAATTACGCCCATCCGCGCTGGGCGCGCGCGCTCCGAAAGATGGACGTCATCGGCAGGCATATTTTCTACCGGCTGAAGCCGGGACAGACCTAAGACGTGTAGCGCGAACGAATGGCCTCTCGCGACAGATCAAATGGCCGCGCCATCAAGCGCGGCTGATAACCTCCATTAGGCGGCTTCAGGCTCCGCAAATAGTCAGCGCACGAACGGCGGCTCCTTGCCTTCCCCGCGCCACGCAGGCGGCGGCGACCGCCTTTCAGGGGCAGGCGCAGCCCTTAGTGCGCATCCATGCTGGGATAATTGATTGTAAACCATTTCGAAGAGCGGTAATTTACGTTAGCTTAGTCGCTGAGCGCATTGCGTTGTCTGTATTGTTATGAGGCCGGCCTATGCAATTTGAGGTCACAATTGAGTGTCGCACTGCGCCGCTTGTCGGGGATTCAGTCTCCCGCAGCCAGGAACTCGCCAACATTCTAATCGCTGTCGCCGCGGATTTGTTGGACCAAGGCTTGGCGCCCGGCGCCAAACTGCCTTTGCGTGACCGCAACGGCCACTCTGTCGGAATAGCCCAACTGATTGAACACCCCCACATGCTCGCTTCCAGCTCGCCCCTAGAGCTGAACGCGGGAGCCGGCGCTGATCGTCTACGACAAACAGGCGGCCAAGCGCCGCCATTGCGTCGGAAGCTTTTGGTGACCAGACGCTTGCAGCGTGACTGATGCGCTGCACTGTGCTTCGCCAAACTCGACCCGCATCCGCTTCCTAAATCCTGGCAATCCCGCCTCAGCCATTTGATCTGTCGCGTTACGATTCTACCGCGGCTCTAGCCTGAGCCGATGGCATTTTCCCTGCGAACGCCGGAAGAATCAGAAGCGAGCGTGCGGAACAACAAAGCGGCGGCATTCGGCGGCGGGACGATTATCGGAATCCTGGGGGCTGATGGGCTTGGGCGGCGCTGAGTTTCGGCTGGAGGAGCCGCTTTTTCGGCCGCTAATCCGTTAATCGACGAGTCGCGCGCGAACCAGCCCGCGCACCGAATTGCCGAGAAAAAACCCGGAGCGAGAAATATCTTCAAGGCGCAGGATCGACTCGCAGGCGCGCCCTTGCGCGATGAGCGCAGCGCGCAGCGTTCCCGGCAGCAGGCCGCAGGACAGTGGCGGGGTCAGTAAAATGTCGCCCTGAGGCGCGAAGAGGTTGCAGCGCGCCCCCTCGCATAGCTCTTCGCGCTCATTTTGAAAGAGAACTTCGTCGGCGCCGCAGCGCTGCGCCGCCTCGGCGAGCGCGTCTTCATAGAGCGCGCGCCGAGTCGTCTTGTGCCGCAACAGCGGATCGGCGGACGAAAAGCGCCGGTTTGCGACGGCGACGCGCCAGATGGTACCGGGCGGAATCGGCTCGATCGGCGTGACGCTGGTTTCAATCGTTCCGTCGCGCGCCAGGACCAGCCGCACGCGAAGGCGCCCGCTCGACGCCCCCGCGGCAGCGGCGTTCAGCGCATCGCGGACTCGCGCGTCATCATGGGCGAAGCCGAGCGCGGCGCTCGAAGCCGCAAGCCGCGCGAGATGTTCAGGCAAGAGGCGAAAGCCTTCGTCGCGCGTCCACAGCAGCGTTTCGATCAGGCCGAAGTCGTTCTCGCGCCCGTCAGAAAGCGCGCCTTGATCAGACATTCCTCATACTCTTCGCGCGCGCGGGAATCGGCGACGACGGCGGAGCCGACATTGCAGACGAGGTCGCCTTCCGGAAAAATGGTCAGCGTGCGGATCGCGACGTTGAAACGAATGTCGCCATCAGGCGCGATGACGCCGAGCGCCCCGCAATAGACGCCGCGCGCCGCGCATTCGAGATCGCGGATGATCTCCATCGCGCGGATCTTGGGCGCGCCGGTCACCGAGCCGCAAGGGAAAAGCCCGGTGAACAGATCCTTCAGCGTCACGTCGTCGCGCAGCCGCGCCTCGATGCCCGACGTCATCTGATGCAGCGTCGGATAGGTCTGGATGGTGAAAAGATCCGTCACTTTCACCGTGCCGACGACGGCGAGCCGCGAAAGATCGTTTCGAAGAAGATCGACGATCATCAGATTTTCGGCGCGCGATTTTTCGTCTTCGACGAGATATTGCGCGCGCGCCATGTCTTCGGTCGGCATCACGCCGCGCTGCGCGGTGCCTTTCATCGGACGGGCGCGAATGTCGCGGTCCTGCGCCTCGAAGAAGACTTCCGGCGAGAGCGACACGACGGTTTCGGCTTCCAGCG
This sequence comes from Methylocystis rosea SV97, assembly GCF_000372845.1. GTDB lineage: Bacteria > Pseudomonadota > Alphaproteobacteria > Rhizobiales > Beijerinckiaceae > Methylocystis > Methylocystis rosea. The sequence goes on along the minus strand of NZ_KB889963.1, from coordinate 90,208 downwards.
CGACGACGCCGCCATAAGCGACCGGCTGGCGCTTGCGCAGACCGCGATACAGCGAAAGCGCATCGCCGTCATAGCGTCCGTACAGCGGGAAGGTGAGATTGATCTGATAAACGTCGCCGGCGAAAATATAGTCTCGGCACGTGTTGAATCGCTGCGTGTACTCCTCCTGAGTCCAGGCAGGCGAAAGCGGAATGTTCGGCGCCGCGCTCTCGGCGGGCGGCAGCGACCAGGGCCGCGGCGCCCGAAACGCGCCGAAGAGGAGCAGCGGCGTCTGCGCGTCGGGCGTAGCTTGAGCGGCGAATCTGGGCTCCAGCGCATAGCCGAGCTCGTAACCGGCGTAGCCGGCGAGATAGAGGCCGCGTCGGGTCGCCGCCTCCATGCGTTCGAACGCCGCCGCGACGTCTTTCGCCGCGCGCGCGACGATGAACTCCTCCGGCTCCTCAAACAGCAGCGCCTGTCCCTCGCTGCGGCCGTCTTCGAAAACGACGTAAGGCCGCGCCGGCGCGTCTTTTTGCGTCAGGACGGCGGGTCGTTCGGCGGCGTCTTGCATTTTTGGCGGGGCTCGCAATGGAATGTGATGTTACATCAGCCGGCTCCAGTTATGAAACGCCGCGTCGTCGCGCAACCTCCGATCGGCTTTGCTCTGGCTGCGCGCGCGGGCTATGAGGCCATATGTCGAAATCCTCGCCGCTCCGCTTTCTCTTCATCGGCGACGTTCTGGGCCGTTCGGGCCGTGCGGCTGTGTCGCGCTTTGTCCCCCGGCTGCGCGAAAAATGGGCGCTCGACTTCGTCGTCGTCAATGGCGAGAACGCCGCCGGAGGCTTCGGCATCACCGAAGCCATTTGCGATGAAATGCTCGGCCTTGGCGTCGATTGCGTCACGCTCGGCAATCACGCCTTCGATCAGCGCGAAGCTCTTGTTTTCATCGAACGCCAGCCGCGGCTGCTGCGCCCGGTCAATTATCCGCCGGGAACGCCGGGACGCGGCGCCGGCCTCTATACGGCGGCGCGCGGGCAGCAGGTGCTCGTCGTCAATCCGATCGGCCGGGTCTTCATGGACGCGCTCGACGATCCTTTTGCCGCCATTGAGCGCGAGCTGGGCGCCTGCCCGCTGGGCGTTGGATGCGACGCCATTTTTATCGACATGCACGCCGAGGCGTCGAGCGAGAAAATGGCGATGGCGCATTTCGTCGATGGCCGCGCGTCCGTGGTGGTCGGCTCGCACACGCATACGCCGACCGCCGACGCGCAGATCCTGCCGGGAGGCACCGGCTATCAGACCGACGCGGGCATGACGGGCGATTACGACTCCGTCGTCGGCATGGACAAGGAGGAGCCGCTTCGCCGGTTCCTGCGCAAAACGCCCGGCGCGCGCTTTGAGCCCGCCAATGGCGAGGCGACCTTCTGCGGCGTGGCGGCCGAAATCGGCGCCGACGGGCTGGCGACGATGATCTCGCCGGTGCGGCTCGGCGGCCGACTGCGGGAAGAGTGGCCCCAGGAATGGGACGCGTCATGAGCATGCGCGAGGGCTTCGCTCAGCGCTATCGAGACACCGCGCGATCGACGAGCGACGCAGCAAAATGCTGGACGAGGTTATAGAGGATCACAGGCAGCATCACTTGCGGATGCTCGGCAAGGGCCGTTGAGGCAAGCACCAGCGCCGTGCCGTTGTTATTCATCCCCAGACCGAACATCATCGAAGCTGTGTCCGCCCGAGTGGCGTCCAAGGCCCGGGCAAGACCGTAGCCAGCCGCGAACATCACGAGGCATAAGCCGCCGACGATCGCCAGAATCGCCGCCAAAAAATCCAAGTCGGGGTGGGCGACGACGTTCGGCAAGGACAACGCCGCATTCGAATAATTGAGCAGCGCCAGGACGATCATATTCGCGATCTTCAGGTAAGGGCTCGCCACTCCGACCCCGGCTTGCCCCACAATCCGATTGACCGCGAGTCCTAAAACCGTCGGCAGGATGACCCATGCGCCGAGAAAGGCGAATGCGCCGCCAGCGGCGAGTTCATGCAGGTCTTCCGAATAGTCCCCGATCGTCACATAGCCGACTCCATGCAGAACAAGCGGCGTCAGTATCGGACTGAGCAGCGTCGTGAGCAGCACGAGTGAGAGGCTGAGCGCGAGATTGCCATTTGCATTTTGCGACCAAGCCGTCGAAGCGCCCGCAATCGGCATGGAGGCGATAAGCGCGAGTCCAACCAGGATCTGTTGAACCTCTTGGGGATTGTGCCAAAACAACAGCGTGACGCTTATCGCGGCGATAAATGTGAGCGGCACGAGAATATTGGCCGCCAATCCAGAGGCCAAGAGAGCCGGGCGGCCCAACAGATTTTTGATGTCGGCGGTCCTGGCCGAGAGCCCTGCGTTGAAAAGCAGGAGCGCCAACATGATCGTTGGCGGCGAAATATGCAGCTTTACCGCGAAGAGATCGAGCGGCGTGAGTTCTACGCTGCGGATCTTCAAGCCGGCCGTTGGCCAAAGCGCGGCTACAAAGTAAGAAGCTCCTACAATGTAGATAAAATAGTGATGAATAAAACCAGCTATTGTTTGAGCGTGACTTTTATTTTCAAGAGGCTTCATCGTGAGGCTGCCGTCAGCTGGACGAGTTAAAGTTGAAACTTCGCATCTGTTTGCGCGCCGAACCGTTGCAGTCGGCGTCTGCGCGCCGCCGTCGCCTGCATAAACTCTACCAAGAGCCGATAAGCTCGCTTAAATAGCTCATCGAGCAGCGCCCCCGGGCGCCGGTCCGGAGCGCGCGAATATGAAATGGGAAGATCTCCAGTCGTCCGAGAATATCGAGGATCGCCGCGGCGGCGGGCCGATGATGGGGGGCGGGCCCCGCATGGGTGCGGGGGGCCTCGGCCTTGGCACGATGGTGATTCTCGGATTGATCGGCTGGGCGCTCGGCATTAACCCCGCGATTCTCATCGGCGGCGCGCAGATGGTCAACAATATGCGCCAAGAGCGCGAAGTGGCTCTGCCCCGCCAGGAGGCGCCGCGGCAAAGCGCGCCGACCGATCAACTGGGGCGCTTCGTCGCTAAGGTGGTGGGCTCCAACGAGCAGGTCTGGTCGCGAGTGCTTCCCGAGCAAAAGGGCGTACGCTTTCAGCCGCCGCGGCTCGTTCTCTTCAACGGCTACACCCAGTCGCGCTGCGGCGCGGCGCAATCGGCGATGGGGCCGTTCTATTGTCCGCTCGACCAGCGCATCTATCTCGATACGTCCTTCTTTCGCGACATGCAGCGGCGGTTCGGCGGCGGCGGCGATTTCGCCTATGCCTATGTAATCTCTCACGAGATGGGCCATCACGTCCAAAACCTGCTGGGCATTCTGCCGAAGATTCAGAGGGCGCAGCAGCTCGCAGGGAGCCGTTCGGAGGCCAATGCGCTTTCGGTGCGCGCGGAGCTGATGGCCGATTGCCTCGCCGGCGTCTGGGCCAACAACGCCAACAAGCAGAAGCCCATTCTCGAGGAAGGCGACATCGAACAGGCGGTCGCTTCGGCGCAGGCGATCGGCGACGACCGGCAGCAAAGGGCGACTCGCGGATATGTGGTGCCGGATAGCTTTACGCACGGCTCGGCGGCGCAGCGCACGCAATGGCTGCTGAAAGGCTTGCGCACGGGCAGCATCGACGCCTGCAACACGTTCAACGAGTGAAAGTTACAAGACGCGGCGGGCGCGGGTCGTCAGATCGGCCCCCCGCATCTTGCGCACAAGTCGCGCGAGATCCGCGCCTTCGGCGGATAAGAGCGCGCTTTTTGGCGCAATGAGCCCGACCGGACGCGCCAGACCCGGCGCAAGACGAGTGATCAAGGAATCTGGAGCCAGCCGAAGCGTCCGGGCGCGGCTGGCGTCTTCATAGGCGAAAAAATCCTGCGCTTCCTCGGCGAAGTCGCGCTCCACGGCGAAACCGGCAAGCAGAAGGAGAAGATGGTCGCGCCGCGCCGCTTTCAGCGCCTGCGCCATGCCGTCGGCGGCGTGCGGCGCTTCGATCAGCGCGCAGCCGGCTTCGTCGGCGATCCGGGCCAGGCCTCGTCCCGGCGCGGCGAGGATCAGGGCGTCGGCGATCAGTCCCTGAACGCATGATTCGACGAGCGAACCGAGGCTGCGCGCCACGGCCTCCCGGCGCAGCGGCGCGCCGGGAGAGTCGAAGGCGATGAGCGCGGCGGTCAACATGTCGATGACATACCGGAAACCGAGGCGCGGCGGAATGCGGCGCCGCGTCAACGGGCGTTGCGTCCATCTTGTGAGCGGCGCCCATTGCGCGGGCGGCGGCCTTCGGTCACCATCGCGCCATGCCCTCCGCTTTCCCGCTCGAAATCCTCACGACGGATCAAATGGCGCGCGCCGATCGCCTGACGATCGAGAGCGGCGTGCCGGCGATGTCGCTGATGGAGAGCGCCGCCGCGGCGATCGCGCGGGCGACCAGCCAAATTCTTCAACGCACCAGCGGGCGGCGGGTCTTGGTGCTCTGCGGTCCGGGCAACAATGGCGGCGACGGCTTTGTCGCGGCGCGGCTGCTGCGCGCGCTGCGCTATAAAGTCCGCGTCGCCTCCCTGACCCCGCTCGACCAATTGCGCGGCGACGCGGCGCAAGCGGCCGCCGCTTGGCCTTGTCCAGTCACGTCCGCGCTCGACTGCAGCTTCGACGGCATCGATCTCGTTATCGACGCTCTGTTCGGAACGGGTCTCGCGCGCGATCTCGATTCGAACGCAAGCGCGCTCGTCCGCCGCCTGAACCGCTGGCGGCGCGAAAGCGGCCAGAACGTCGTCGCCGTCGATATTCCCAGCGGCGTCGACGGCACGACCGGCGCGGTGCGCGGCGCGGCGGTGGAGGCCGACGCGACCGTCACCTTCTTTCGCGTGAAGACCGGCCATCTGCTTTTGCCTGGCCGTCTGCATTGCGGCGCGCTCACCTGCACGCATATCGGCATTCGACCCTCCGCGCTGGATTCGCTCGGCGTTGAGACTTTCGTCAACATGCCGCAGCTCTGGCGCGACGCGCTGCCGCTGCCGCAAGTCGAGGGCCACAAATATTCGCGCGGCCATGCGCTGGTCGTTTCGGGCGGCGCCTCTTTTACAGGCGCCGCGCGGCTTTCGGCGGCTGCGGCCTTACGCGCCGGCGCGGGTCTCGTGACGCTCGCCAGCCCAACCGAAGCGCTTGCGGTCAACGCCAGTGCGCTCACATCCGTCATGGTTCGGCCGGCCGACGGGGCGAAGGGCCTCGCCAAGGTTCTCTCCGATGAACGAAAGAACGCCGTCGCCATCGGTCCAGGGCTGGGCGTCAGCGAGGAAAGCTGCGCACAGGTCGAAACAGCGCTTGCGCCGCAGGCCTATCGCCGCGCCGCGGTCCTCGACGCGGACGCGCTCTCGAGCTTCGCCGGCGATCCAGAGCGGCTATGGCGCGCAACGCGCGCTGCGCCGGGCCCGGTGGTGATGACGCCGCACGCCGGCGAGTTCGCGCGGCTCTTCGCCGCTTGCGAGAACGATTGCGGCTGCCGCTCGAAACTCGACAAGGCGCGCGAGGCGGCGCGCGCCAGCGGCGCGATTGTGCTCTTCAAGGGGGCGGACACAGTCGTCGCCGCGCCGGACGGACGCGCCTCAATCCTTCCTTATGCGACGCCGTGGCTTGCCACCGCGGGCTCGGGCGACGTCTTGACCGGCGTCATCGCCGGCTTGCTGGCGCAGCGCATGGACGGCTTCCTCGCTGCGTCCTGCGCCGCCTGGATGCATGCGCGCGCGGCCGAGATTTTTGGACCCGGGCTGATCGCCGATGATGTCATCGCCGCCTTGCCGCAGGTGTGGCGGGAACTCTGCGCGGTCCAACAAAAGTAGACCGAAGCGAGCGGCGTCCCTGGTTGTTTTACGAGCGTGGCCCCATGCCCCGATAAGCCGGCGGACACTTGTGGTGACCTCAAGACCTTCGTAGACTCGTCCTGCTTGAGCGAGGGCGCTCGACTCCGACGATAATCGCCGTCGTTCGCGCTCCTGTCCGAGCGGCTTCCGTCGCTGTCACATTGCTGTCGCAGCCAGACCGCTTTTGAGGCGATGGCCGAAAGAAAACGGGCGTGATGAAATCCTTCGAAAAACTGTTGCTTGAGAACAAGGCCTGGGCCGAGGAAGTCCGTGAGCGCGATCCCGGCTATTTCGAACGTCTTGCAGCCAATCAGAAGCCCGAATTCTTGTGGATTGGCTGCTCCGACAGCCGCGTGCCCGCCGACATCATCGTCAACGCGCTGCCGGGCGCCATTTTCGCGCACCGCAACATCGCCAATCAGGTGATCGCCACGGACTTCAACTGTCTCAGCGTCATCCAATACGCTGTGCAGGTGCTCAAAGTTCAGCACGTCATCGTCTGCGGTCACTATAATTGCGGCGGCGTTCGCGCCGCGCTTGACCGACAGCGCCCCGATCTGGCGCTGCTCAATAAATGGCTGATGCATATCAAAGACGTCTATCGGATGCACAGAGACGAGATCGACGCGCTCAACTCTCAGACGGAACGCGCCAACCGACTGGTCGAAATCAATGTGATCGAGCAGGTGATGCGTCTGTCGCAACTTTCGATTGTTCAGACCGCCTGGAAAGAGGACCAGCAGCCGATGCTGCACGGCTGGGTGTTCGGACTCGACGATGGAATTCTGCATCAGCTCATCACATTGCCGCCGGGCAGCGAAGTAGACGTCATCTATCAGCAACATGGCGGCGAAGATCTCTAACCCGCCGCGCGGCATAAACCGCCAATAGGGAGAACTCAGGCGTGTTTAAGAGACATCTCGACTATTACGTCCGCTACCTCGATCATGATATTCCGGCGGGGGTCGTGGTGTTTCTCGTCGCAGTGCCGCTGTGCCTCGGCATTGCGGTCGCTTCCGGCGCGCCGCCCTTCTCCGGAGTGATCGCCGGGATCGTCGGCGGGCTCGTGGTGTCGCTTGTCAGCGGTTCGCAGTTGAGCGTTTCGGGTCCTGCCGCAGGCCTGACCGTCATTGTCGCGGCTGCGGTCGAAAAACTTGGCTTCGACGCCATGCTGCTTGCGGTGGCGCTGTCGGGCCTCCTGCAAGTGGGGATGGGCTTTCTGCGGGCGGGCGTCATCGGCGCGTTTTTTCCGTCAGCCGTCATTAAGGGCATGCTCGCGGCGATCGGCCTGATCCTGATCATGAAGCAGCTGCCGCACGCGGTTGGCTACGACGCCGATGCGGAAGCCGACTTGTCGTTCCTCGAGGACGACAGCCACACGCGTCTCTCCTTCCTCTGGGACGCCTTTCGCTCTTTTTCGACGGGAGCGGTGATCGTTAGCGTCGTCTCCCTCGCGATCATGCTCCTTTGGGATACGCCCTACATCAAGAAGCATCGCTACCTTTCGATCGCTCCCGGTCCGCTGGTCGCGGTGCTGTTTGGCATCGCCTATAACGTCGTGGCTCAGACGCTGTTTCCCTCTTTGGCGATCGCGCCGCAGCATCTCGTCAATCTTCCCGCCATCTTTGGACCGATAGATTTCGCGCGGGAGTTCAACTTTCCGGACTTTACCCGGCTGATCGATGTCCAGATCTACGTAACCGCCGCCACTTTGGCGCTGGTCGGCAGCCTTGAAACTCTGCTGAGTCTCGAAGCAGTCGATAAGCTCGACCCACTCAAGCGCATCGCGCCGACCAATCAGGAGCTCAAAGCGCAGGGCGTCGGCAATTTCCTGAGCGGCATGTTGGGCGGATTGCCGATCACCGCAGTGATCGTGCGCAGCTCAGCCAGCATCGACGCTGGCGCACACACCAAGGTGGCGTCCTTTGTCCACGGCGTGCTGCTGTTGCTCAGCGCGATGTTCCTGGCGAGCGTGCTCAATATGATTCCGCTCGCGTGTCTTGCGGCGGTGCTGCTGCTGACGGGCTACAAACTCGCGAAGCCGAAGCTCTTCGTTCAGCAATATGAAAAGGGATTCAACCAATTTGCGCCCTTTGCCGTGACGATCGGCGCAATTCTCTCGACGGATCTTCTCAAGGGCATGGCGATCGGCATGGCCGTGGGGCTCTTCTTCGTGTTGCGCGCAAATTATCACTCCGCATTCACGCTCACGCGCGACGGGCGGAACTACCTGCTGCGCCTGCAAAAGGACGTGTCCTTCCTCAACAAGGCGCAGCTGCGCAACTACCTCGAGAATGTCGAGGAGAACAGTTACCTCGTGATCGATGGCACGCGCGCCGGCTTTATCGATCAGGACATCATGGAGACGATTCAGGATTTCATAAAAGCGGCGAGCGATTACAATATCCGCGTTGAACTCAAGGACATGCGGGGCCTGGAGCCGGTCAACGGATTGGTCCCCGCCGAATAGCGCCGCGGCGAGTCACATCGACGTCAGCGCGCGGCGGGAAAAATCGCAGGCGGCGAATTCCGGGTCGAGCCTGCAGGATTTCCTGTAGGAGCGACGCGAGAGGGCAAGGCTCTTCTTGACGCCCTCGCCGTTGCGGTGCGCCTGTCCGAGCATGGCGCACCCCCAAGGATCGTTTTTGTCGCAGGCGATCCTAAAGCTGCGAAATTGACAGCGATCTTTGGCCCTGTCCGAAAGCGACTCAAGCGGATCGCCCTCTTCGGCGGCGTTGCGCATATGCGCGGCGCGGTTGGTGCAGCCGGAGGCCTTGCCAAGCGCACAGGCCATTGCGAACAGGAGCTGCGCGTAGCGCGGCGCGACGACGCTTTCGTTCTCCTGAAACGCAAGCGCCAACCGGAAGCAGTGTTCGCCGCTGCGCTTGCCAATGCAGGCTTGATAGCATTCCTCAGGGCGGGCTGCGCAGTGATCGCGCGTGACCGCTTCATCCCCCAAGAGCAATCCGCCAAGCGAGGCTTCCTTACGGAAGACGTCCGCCGGACAGGTGCGCGCGCTGGATTGCAGCGTCTTGTCGCGATCCGTTTCGCCTGTTGCGCGGCGGGCGCCGTCAGCGTCGAAGGATCCGTTTTTTGCGTCGGCGATGGCTGTTCCGACTCCCAGGATCGCGGCTATCGCAATTGTTAGCATAAGGCGAATTGAGCATCCGCGCTGGCGCATGGCGATATTGCTCCCGTCGATCGAGGGGCGCTCGATTGTGATCCATGTCGCGCCCGATCGGCTCTGCTAACAAGAATTGGCGCTTGGACGGATGCGGCGGCGCACGCCGCGCGACTCGAGCGCTTATGGCGCGAAGCCCTCGAAGACGATCTGATCGGCCCATTCTCGCGCCCGCGCCGCCATCTCCGGCGAGCGCACGGTCCAGGTCGTTACGGGAACCTTGAGCGCCTCGCGCAGCAGCAGCGGAATCGCGTGCGGAAGATCGCGCACGCGCCAAGACAGGAAGTCCGGCAGGGTGCGCCTGTAGTGCAGAAAGTGCGTGAGCTCCGCGCGCTGTGCGGTGGACAGCTGCGGCCAATCATCTGCGTCGTAATGCGCCTCGCCGACGATGCCCAGCGGTCGATGCGCGATCCCGAGCGCGGCGGCGCGCGCGCGAAGAAAGGCGATCTGATCGGGGTCGAAACTTTCGACGGCGACGGGACCGCTGTAACGCGCCAGCGCCTGCGCCGTGCGCTGCGCGACGGTCGTGTCGCCATCGAAGGCGCTCTTGATCTCTACAATGATCGGCGTTCGCCCGCCGATCTCGGCGAGAAACTCGGAAAACCTCGGAATGGCGTCACTAGCGCCGCGCAGCCTCAGACGACTGAGCTCATTCGCGCTGCGCATCGCGACAGCCCCGGCGCTTTCGGTCAGGCGCTCGAGAGTCTCGTCGTGAAATACGACGAGTTCGCCGTCAGATGTGAGCTGCACGTCGCATTCGACGCCAAAGCCCGCGGCGATCGCCGCGCGGGCGGCTGAAATCGAATTTTCGATCACGCCCTTCGAGGGATCATGCAGTCCGCGGTGGGCGATCGGCCGCGCCGTCAGCCACGAAAAATCCCGGGAGTTCACGGAAGAATCTCGAAGATTCCTTCCACTTCGACAGCGGCGTCGAGCGGCAATTGCGCGACGCCAACGGCGAAGCGCGCATGTTTGCCATTCTCGCCCAACACGGCGGCGACGAGATCGGAAGCGCCGTTAACGACCTGCGGCAGCGAAGCGAAGTCGGGCGCGCTGTTGACATAGCCGCCTAGCCGGACGGCGCGCAATTTCGAAAGATCGCCGACGGCGGCGTTGGCTTGGGCGAGGACGTTGAGCGCCGCCTGACGCGCGGCGGACTGCCCGGCCTCAAGCGAGACGCCGGCGCCGAGCTTGCCTTGATGCGCCGGGTCGAGGCCGTTGGCGCCGAGCGGCAGCTGTCCCGATATGAACAGCAAGGCGCCCGTGCGCACAAAAGGAACATAGTTGGCGACCGGCGCGGCCGCAGCGGGTAGAATCAGTCCCAGCGCTTGCAGCCGCGCGAGCGGGGTGTCGGACGGTGCGGTCATAGCGCCTCCTCAAAGAGAAAGTCGTTGCTCCCAATGAAGCGCGACCCTAGTTTCCTACGCCACGCGACGCAATGGCGTCGCGTGGCGCCGCCACCAGAAAGAGGTCCAATGATTTCGTTACGCGTGCTGGCCGCCGCGATCTGCGCGGCGACGCCGGTTGGCCAGGCGTTCGCCGAGCGCGCATTGCCGCTCGCCAATCACCGCGCTGTTTATGATCTGAGCCTGTTGAAATCGAGCGGCGCGAAGGCGCCGGCGCAGGCGCGCGGTCGGATCGCCTTCGACTTCTCCGGTTCGGCCTGCGAGGGCTATGTGCAGAACTTTCGACAGATCACCGAATTGCAGCCATCGGAAGGGGCGACCAAGCTGTCCGACATGCGTTCGGCGACATTCGAGGGCGGCGACGGCGCGGAGTTTCGCTTCAAGGTGGAGACCAAAGTCGACAATTCGCGGACCGATGAAGTCGACGGAAAGGCCAAAAAATCCGCCGACGCCCGGCTTGCCATCGATCTTGCAAAGCCAAAGCGCACGCGCCTGGAGCTGTCCGGTCCGATGCTTTTTCCGACGGAACATTTGCGCAAAATCGTGGAAACGGCCGCGGCCGGCGAACAGCTGCTGGAAGCGCGGGTCTTCGACGGCACGGGCGACGGCGAAAAGGCGTTCGATACTTTAACGGTCATTGGCAAGCCGACGACCGAGCCGCCCCAGGAAAAGGTCGCGCGCGTGAATGCGCTCAACAATATCCGTCGCTGGCCGGTTGCGATTTCCTATTTCGAGCTGGGCAAGAAGGACGGGCAGCCGATTTATGTGCTGTCCTTCGACCTTTATGAAAACGGCGTCTCGCGCGCGCTGAAGCTCGACTACGGCGACTTCGTCTTGCGCGGCGACATGACGGATCTCGTGTTGCAGCCGACGCCGACGTGCAAAAAATAGCCCGACGTTCAGCGGTTCACCGGCGGAGCAACAGCGCTGCGATTTTGCGCGCGATGGATCGCGGCCGCCAAAAGATCACGGCGTGGATATCGAGAGTCTGGTCCAAAAAATCCGCCGTCGGCGGAATGGCGAGGAGCGTCGCATCCTCTGGAGCGCGTCTCAGCGCCGCTTCGTCGTCGGGCATTGCGATGGCGACGCCGCGGTCCGTGGCGATTGCGCGCGTTACGTAATGCAGCAGCATGAGATTGGCGACGATCTCCTGCATCTTCGAGCGCGGATTCTTGCGGTAGACGCATCGCGGCGCGCGAATGAGATATTCGCCGCTGCTGTCGTCGGACCGCAGCATCAGCGCGACGAGACGGCCGCTTCCGGGCCAATAGCATTCGCTCTGTCGGTTGAGATGGATGAACGCGCCTTCGAAAACCTTCGAGTCTATGTGATGTAGCTCGCATGCCCCGCGACGCTGGGCCTGCGTCGCGTCGACGTAATCGAAGCGAATCTCGACGTTGGGCGCCAAGGGAACGCGCGCGTCGCCGATCCGGCTCAGCACTGCGGCGGCCACCGCCGTTGAGGCGTCGACCGTCAGATGGTTTTCGTCCTGATAATGCGCTGCCGTCGGGCTTCCTGAAAAAATCTCGTTAAGCCAGATGGCGGGCGTCGCATAACGCGTCGCCGCGTCCGCGTAGAGCCGATGCGCGCGCCGCGTTGCGCTGCGTAGCGCTTTGGAGGCCGTCGGCCGCGGGTCCAGGCAGAGAAACATCAGGCGGATTCGACGCCGGGCGCAACAGGCCGCGATCGCTTCGAGCGTATCGGCGACGAGGCTCGCGCGCAGGCAGCCGGCGGCGAAAAGCAGAATGTCGTTGAGACAATATTCGAAAATGATGACGTCCGGAGAAGCCGTCGCGTCACGCTCCATCTTCAAAAGCGCCAGCAAACCGTAGAGCGACCCTACCGCGCCGAGAAAACGATTCTCGACCTCGTGCGCCGACGCCTGCCGTTGAAATTGGAAGGCCCAGCCTTCCCGCATTCCGGCGTTGGAGCCGCCGAGCAGCAAAATTTTCATGCCATCGAAATTTTCATGCCATGGAGATATGTTGCGCCAATGGTCGCGACCAGCAGCCCGCTTGACGATGCTAGCCGGTTCGCGCGCGCGAGGCCATAGACGAAGCTTGCTAAAATGCTTATGGCCTAACGGGCGCCTTGTCCTAATTGAAGCGGTGGTCTTTGCGCGAGGGAGCGCGTTCGATGTTTCCCATTCCGCAATGCGTCTTTCTCACGCGCGGCGTCGGCGTTCATCGCCATCGTCTGACGGCGTTCGAATATGCGCTGCGCGACGCCGACATCGAACAGCAGAACCTCGTGGCGGTGTCGTCGATTCTTCCGGCGGGATGCGAAATCGTTCCGGTGGAACTGGGCGTCGCGACGCTTCAGCCTGGCGAAATCACTTTCACGGTGCTTGCGCGCGCTGAGACCGACGAGCCCGGTCGGCGCGTCACGGCGAGCATCGGCCTCGCCCGGCCAAGGGAGCCGACGCTCTACGGCTATATTTCGGAGCATCACGGCTATGGCATGACGGAGCGCGAGAGCGGCGATTATGCGGAAGATCTCGCCGCGACGATGCTCGCTTCGACGCTCGGGATCGAATTCGATCCAGACGCCGCCTGGAATGAGCGCAAGAAGGTCTATGAAACAAGCGAACTGATCGTCGAGAGCCTGTCTTTGACCGCGGCGGCCGAAGGCGCGCCGAACGGCGATTGGACCTGCGCGGTCGCCGCGGCGGTGTTCCGCTTCGTCAAACTCGATGGTTTGCCATGAGCGGGACGCCGACATTCGCCGCTCCGCCGACCTTCCTCGGCGTCGCACCTGGTGCTGACGCGGCGGTTGTCGTCGCCGGCGTCCCTTTCGACATCGGCACGACCAACCGCAGCGGCGCGCGCTTCGGGCCGTCGGCGATTCGTCACGCCAGTCGTATGTTGATGGACGGCGAGCATCCCGCGCACTGGACGTCCCCCGTCGATCTGCCGCTCGCCGACGTAGGGGATTTCGCCATCGCGCTGGGCGACATCGCCGCAAGTCTGAAGCTCATCGAGGATCAGGCGTCGGCCTATGCGCATCTCGTGACGCTTGGCGGCGACCATGGAATCACGCTGCCTCTCTTGCGCGCCTGCGCGAAAAGACGCGGCCCGCTGGCGCTAATCCATTTCGACGCTCACGTCGATACATGGCCCGATAATTTCGGCCAGCCCTATGCGCATGGCTCGATGTTCTATCATGCGATCAACGAAGGCGTCGTCGATGCGCGCCGCATGATTCAGATCGGCATTCGCTCGCCGGTGCAACGCGACGTCTACGACTGGACGCGTGGACAAGGCGTCACGATCGTCGCCGCGCAGGAGGCGCATGAAATTGGGCCAGCGGCGATCGCCTCGCGGATCGTCGAAGTCGTCGGCGACGCCCCCGTCTATTTGACGTTCGACGTCGACGCGCTTGATCCGGCCTTTGCCCCCGGGACCGGCACGCCGGAAATCGGCGGTCTGGCCACGTGGCAGGCGCAGTCGATCATCCGCAAGCTCGCCGGTCTGAACTTCGTCGGGATGGACGTCGTCGAGGTGGCGCCGGCCTATGATGTTTCCGAAATCACCGCTCTCGCCGGCGCGACGATGGCCTGGGAATACCTCTCCCTGCTGGCGGCCTCTGCCGATACATCCCGGTCCGCCTTGCGCTCTCCTTAGCTCCTTCGCCAGCGTCAATGCGGCTCTTGCCAAGGGCCGGCCTTCGGCAGCACTCTGCCCCGAACAGCCGGATGCGGCGGGACGCTTCGAAGCGGATCGAGGCGTGCAAGGGCTAGGGGAGGGCGGCATGTCCAGTGCGGAGCGGCGGGCGCGAGAGGTGGTCGGCGTTTTCTCAGACGGCTATGTGCTCGAGAGCGCTGTCGAGGAATTATTGAATTCGGGGTTCGACCTTGGCGATATCAGCCTGCTTGCGGGTGAAAAAGCGATCGTCGGCAAGCTCGGCCATAAATATGAAAAGGTGGAGGCGGCCGAAGACGACGGCGCCGCCCCGCGCGTGGCCTATGCGCCCAGGGAATCTTTGAGCAAGAAAGAGGGCGCCATCATTGGCGGTCTCGTCTACGTCGGCGCCACCGTGGCGGCCGGCGCGGCGCTCGCGTCAGGCGGAGCACTGGCGATGCTTCTTGTGAGCGGCCTGATCGGCGCGGAATTTGGCGGCCTCATCGGGGTCGTGCTTGGCGAGTTCATGGAGGAGCGTCACGCGAAATATCTCCAGGAGCAACTTGACCACGGCGGCTTGTTGCTCTGGGTGCGAACGCGAAACGAGGCGCTTGAGGAAACCGCCAAGCGCATCATCGCCAAACATTCCGGCCGCGACGTGCATGCGCATGACGTGCCAGCCGCCGCGGCGTGAATGACGTTGAAGCGGCCGCGATCAGGCCGCTTTTTTCATCAGCTCGGCTTTACGCTTCGATAGCTTGACGCCCAGGGCGTCGAGATCGACATCGCTCTTGCGCGCCTCGGGAAACATTTCCTGCTCTTCTTCCTGGACATGGTGCATGACATATTCGCCCAGCACCTTGACCTTTGCGTCGAAGAGATGGTCTTGCGGCGACATCGAGAGGATCTCGGCGATCAGCTGCTTGGCGCTTGCGTGCTCAACTTCGGCTTCGTCGAGAAGCTCTTCGTCGTCGATGCTCTTGCGCAACGCCGGATAGAAGATTTCCTCTTCGATCTTGGCGTGAACAGTCAGCGCGGCGCAAATTTTTCGCGCGAGCTCTTCCTTCTCGGTTTCCTTACCGAGCTTTTCATACTGTTTGAACCAGGTTTTCACCTCTCGGTGATCCTCCCTCAGGAGCTTGATGGCGTCCGCCGTTTTGGAGGCGCTGGCCGACGTCTTCGCGCCCGTTCGGGGCTTCGACCTTTTCGTGCTGCCGCCCGTGCTTGCTGTTGGCATTTTGGTTCTCCTTTGCGCGGTTGTTAACTTGGCTGTTCTGTCTGCGTGACCGCATCACGCATCCAGATCGACCGTCAGTTCTCTGGGCCAGTAACGAAGTTCGGCGCAGGCCGCGATGAACGCGGCCGCGTCCTTGACGGTCGCAAGCGGAATGCACGCTTTATCCAGCGCGTCCGCGACGCCGGCTTTCTCCAGCAGCGGCAACGCGCTCTTGGTGAAGCCGATGAACTTGCAGTGCGCGAAGGCGTCGCTTGCAAAATCGCGCGCGGCGGCATCGACGACGAGATCGGCGGCGCCGGTCTCCGACGCGATGATGGCGACGGCGTCATAGAGCACCGACGGTCCTCCGTCGATCTTCTGGGCGGCGGGCTGCATGGCGCCGTCGTCAAGCACCACGCCGCCGATGTGGGGCGCGACAATCTCGTAAACCGCTCCGATCTTTTCGACGGCCTCGATCAACGCCTTCAACAACTTCGCATCGGCGCCGTCCGTCACGAGAATCCCGAGCTTGCGCCCCGTGAAGGATTTGGGACGCGCCAAAATGCTCAACGGCGCGGACGGGGGAAGCTCTTGCCGCGTCGGGCGCGCGGCCTTCGCCGGATCGGGCATTTCAAGCCGCAAGCCGTCAGCCACGCGCGTCGCGAGCGCAACGTCAATGTTTAAGAGATGCGAGACGACGCGGGAGCGAACGTCCGGGCGCTCGCATTTGCTCAGTTCGAAAACGAGCGCATCGCCAATGTGTTTGCGCTCAATCGGCGTCTGGCTGATGAAGAATTGCCGCGCCTGGCTGTAATGATCGGCGAAGCTTTCGGAGCGAAGTCTCGTCTTCGGCCCGGCGACTTCTTCCGGGAATGACGTGAAGCCGCGCTCGGGATTCTCGCGCGGTCCGCCGAGCGCGCCCCAGCTGTTGGGCTCGTAATTGACGCGGCCCTTCGGGTTCTTCATCGCCATATGCCCGTCCTGCTGGAAATGCGCCATCGGGCAGCGCGGCGCATTGACGGGAATATGGGTGAAGTTCGGGCTGCCGAGCCGCTTCAACTGTGTGTCGAGATAGGAGAAGTTGCGACCTTGGAGCAGCGGATCGTCGCTGAAATCGATGCCAGGAACGATGTTCTGCGTGCAGAAAGCGACCTGTTCGGTTTCTGCGAAGAAATTGTCTACGGTGCGGTCGAGCACGAGGCGACCGACGATCTGCACGGGAATCTGCTCTTCGGGAATAATCTTCGTTGAGTCGAGAATGTCGAATTCGAATGTGTCGGCGAACTCTTCGTCAAAGAGCTGAAGGCCGAGCTCCCATTCCGGGAAATGTCCGCCCTTGATGGCGTCCCAAAGATCTCGCCGATGAAAGTCGGGATCGGCGCCATTGATCTTGACTGCTTCATTCCAAAGCACCGACTGCAGACCGAGCTTCGGCTTCCAATGAAACTTGACGAACGTCGACTTGCCTTCCGCGTTGACGAAACGGAAAGAGTGAACCCCAAAGCCTTCCATGAAGCGGAAGGAGCGCGGAATGGCGCGATCGGACATGATCCACATGATCATGTGAAAGCTTTCCGGCGACAGCGAAACGAAGTCCCAGAAGTTGTCATGCGCCGTTTGCGCCTGGGGGAAGCCCCGATCAGGCTCAGGCTTCGCCGCGTGGATCAAGTCTGGAAACTTGATCGCATCCTGGATGAAGAACACTGGGATATTGTTGCCGACGAGGTCCCAATTGCCTTCTTGGGTATAGAACTTCACCGCGAAGCCTCTCACGTCGCGGGCGAGATCGGCGGATCCCTTACTGCCCGCTACGGTCGAGAACCGCACGAAGACTGGCGTTTGATCGCCCACCCGCTGGAAAAGATCCGCGCGCGTCACGTCTGCGAGAGATTTCGTGAGCTCGAAATAGCCGTGCACGCCGAATCCACGCGCGTGAACGACGCGTTCCGGGATGCGCTCGTGGTCGAAATGGAAGATTTTCTCGCGGAAATGGAAGTCTTCGATGAGGCTCGGACCGCGCGCGCCAATGCGAAGCGTGTTTTGGTCATCGGAAACCGGGATGCCCTGCTGCGTGGTGAGCGTCTCAACTTCGTCGTTCGCAGTCTGGTGCGTTTCACCGCCGTCGCCTTGCGGCTGCGCGTAAGACATCTCAGTCTCGGCCGCCAGAATATCGGGTTGCGCGATTTGACTCTTTCCGGCGTTCGCCATGGCGGATTTGACCGGATTGCGCTTTGAGCCCATCAGAAAAACTCCGAAAAAAACCGCGACGAAACGCGAGTGTCCCGTGAGCGAAACCTCGGGCGATCCGACTTGTTCCCCCGGGCAGAAAATTCTCTCGGAGCCAAGAGAAGCCCAACTGCAACTTGCGACGCGACGTTATCTCTTGGCTACGCCGCGAGCGCGTGGGATGGCGGATGCAGCGGCAGCGCATTCGATCTTGTTCGGAACTATGCGCTATGCTGTATTCGCGTGCCCGAGTGGGTCGGAAATCACGGGATTTCGGCAAGTTACGTCAGGGTGCTCAAGGTGGCGTGGGCGACGAAAGTCTACAGGGCGTCGAAAAGAATAGAGGGCGCGCCCTCCTGGATTATTGCTTTGGCGTTATTCGGCGCGAGCCTGTCTGTTCGCATCCTGTTGGATCGCTGGCTCGATCCGATGAAGTTTCTCACCTTTCATCCGGCGATCGCCGCCAGCGCGCTGCTGTGCGGCTGGCGTCAAGGCGCGGTGGTGTTGGCGCTCTCCGCTGTGTCGGGGTGGTATTTTTTCTTCGAGCCGCGCAACTCGTTTTTGCTCAGAGAGCAGAACGCAACGTTCGCGTTGATCGCATTTCTCCTCGTCGGCGGGTTCCTGCTTGTTCTCGTGGCGGGAATGGCCGATCTGATCAGGCGTCTGGAAGCGGCGCACCAGGTGCAGGTCAGCCTGTTTGGCGAGCTTCAGCATCGCGTTGCCAATAACCTCCAAATTGTCCTGGCCATGATCAGCAACGCCCGTCGGGGCGTGCTGGACGTGACGGCCGCCGAACGGATCGCGGCCGCCGAAGATCGGATCGCGGCGATGTCGGCATTGCATCGCCGGCTCTACGACAAAACAAGCTACGAACAGGGCCTCGCGCCTATTCTTGACGAGATGTTGCGCAATGACTTTGGCGACCTGCCGATCCAGCTGTCGTTAGAGATATCCCCAGACGCAAAATTGTCCCTGGATCAGATGACCGCGGTGCTTCTTCTGGTCAATGAAGCCGCGCTCAACGCCGTCAAGCACGTCTTCCAAAAAGGCGCGGGATCGAAATTCGAAGTCGCCTTGCTCAAACAGGCGAACGGCCGCCTGCAGCTCATCGTTCGCGACGACGGTCCCGGAATCGCGCCGGCGTCTGCGGTCGCGTCTGGCTCTCTCGGCATGAGCATCATGCAAGCCTTTGCGCGTCAGCTGGGCGGATCGCTGGAGATGAACGCCTCCGCCGGCACGACGTTGATGGTGGAGTTCCCTGGCGACTAGCGGCGCAAGCGGGCGGTCGCGAGCCATCCCGTTTGGCGGGCGCTGGGAGGCGCCGATGCAGCTCAAAGGAAATGTCGCTGAGCGGCGCTGGCATGTTGGAGAGCTTCGTAAAGACGCTCAACGTGACTAAGCGCTCAAGATCCTGCCGAATGGCGAAAGGTGCTGGCCAAACTGCGCGGTGGACTCGCACTCCGGCTTGAAGCTCCGATCGTCCTTATTCATCCGCCAATGCTTAAGCCAGCCTGCCGGTTTTCCGGTCACGGAGTGCACACCAAAGACGCTCCCGCGCCAGTTTTAAATGCGTCCAATTTGCGACTGAGGCATTTTTGGCACTATTGTGACATCGCTCACAAGAAATTGGCGAGAGCTGATTGCATACATATTGACTTGCGGCACGGCGTCAATTAGCGCATATGCTGCAATGCACTTTAAGCTGCGAATGTTACCGGATCGAATACCTCATATTTGCTTTAATCGGAGACGCTAGGATGGATAATTATCCAATCAGGTCATGCAATTGGACGCGACTGAAAGGAATAATGTCGCCGTCCATAAGCGATGGTGGCGGCCCGATCTAGGCACTAACAGCACGTCCCTCGGTTTTAAAACGCATCGCACATGCCCGCTTCGGCGACGCATGATCCCCAACCACATGTGTACAGCCAGAGATATCCCATGGACGAACGCAATCCGAACCTGCAGAACTCGGGATTTCGCGGCGACGAGGTCGGAGAGTCGGAGCCGATCGCGATCATCGGAGTGGGATGCCGCTTCCCTGGAGGAGCCAATAGCCCGGACGCATATTGGGACCTCCTCGTCTCCGGCCGGCCGGCTATTCGCGACGTTCCGGAAGACCGCTGGAGCATGGATCGATTCTTCAACGAAAACCCAGATAAACCGAACAAGATCTACACCCGCAAGGGTGGCTTTCTCGACGAGGCGGTCCATCGCTTTGATGCTGCGTTCTTCAATATATCGCCGCGGGAGGCGGTCCATGTAGACCCGCAGCAGCGGCTGCTCATGGAGGTGGCCTGGGAATCTCTGGAGGACGCTGGCGTCGTTCCGGAAACGCTCGCGGGCTCCGAAACAGGCGTCTATATTGGCGGCTTCACGCTCGACAGCATGCTCGATCAGCTGAGCCCGCATAATCGGGAGAATATCAGCATCCATTCGGGCACCGGCGCGCTGATGACGTTGCTGTCGAATCGGCTTTCCTATTTTTTCGACTTCCGCGGCCCAAGCCTTTCGGTTGACACGGCCTGCTCCTCGTCGCTCGTGGCCGTGCATCTCGCCTGCCAGGATATTTGGCGTGGCCACGTTTCCTTGGCGCTGGCGGGCGGCGTCAACGTCATGTTGCGCCCCGAGTATCCGATGATCATGGGCAAGGGCCACTTCTTGGCGCCGGACGGCTATTGCAAGAGTTTCGACGAACGCGCCAATGGCTATGCGCGCGGCGAGGGCGCCGGGGTGGTCCTGCTTAAGCCCTATGCCGCCGCCATGCGCGACGGCGATCATGTCTACGCGACGATACGCGGCACAGGCGTCAACCAGGACGGGCGCACCGACGGCATCACAATGCCAAGCGCTGCGGCGCAGGAGGCGCTGATTCGGCGTGTCTACGCGCAAAGCGGCGTGCCATTTAGCGACGTGCGCTACGTTGAGGCGCATGGCACGGGGACGCCGGTGGGCGATCCCATCGAAGCCGGCGTGCTCGGGCGCACGATCGGCGCTGGCCGCGAGGTTGACGATGCCTGCCTGATCGGTTCGGCGAAATCGACGATCGGCCATCTCGAAGCGGCGGCGGGCGTCGCCGGTCTCATCAAGGCGGCGCTCTGTCTTGATCGAGGGGCCGTGCCGCCGCAAGCCAACCTGCAGAACCCCAACCCGAAGATTCCCTTCCAGGAACTCGGCATTCGCTTGCCGACCAGCCTCGAGCCGTTTTCGCAAGGCGATGAGGACATCTATTGCGGAGTCAATTCTTTCGGCTTTGGCGGCACCAACGCGCATGTGGTCCTTCAGCGCGCAGAGAATCCGCGGTTGGAAGAGAAGAAGGATGGGTCAGCGGGAGAGCAGATCCTCACCCTTTCTGGCCGCGATCCCAAGGTGCTGACCATTCTTGCCCGCTCCTATGCGCAGATGCTCTCGCGCGGCAGACGTGCGGCGCTTGAGGACATTTGCCATTCGGCGCGAATTCGACGTTCCGCCCACGAGTGCCGATTGAGCGTCGTCGCCGCTTCGGCCGCCGAAATGGCGACGGAGCTCGAGCAGTTCGCCGCGCATGGCTATAGCGACCACGTCATTCAGGGCAAGGCGGCTCGGCGAGCCGAATCGCGACCGGTTTTCGTGTTTACCGGCATGGGGCCCCAGTGGTGGGGCATGGGCCGGCAATTGCTCGAGAATGAACCGGTCTTCCGCAAGGCGGCGGAGGAGATCGACGCGATCTTCCGCCCGCTCGCCGGCTTTTCCATCCTCGAGGAAATGCGCGAGGACAAAAGCCGCTCACGGGTCAAAGAGACTCGTATCGCGCAACCCGCAAATTTCGTTGTGCAGGTCGCCTTGGCCGAACTTCTCCGTTCCTGGGGCGTCTATCCGGCGGCGGTGGTCGGACACAGCGTCGGCGAGGTGAGCGCCGCCTATATCTCGGGGGCGCTCAGCCTCGAGGACGCCGTCGCTGTCTCTTATCATCGCAGCCGACTTCAGCAGCTGGCCGCCGGCAAGGGACGCATGCTGGCCACCGGTCTCAACAGAGAGCAGGCCGACCGCATTCTGGAGTCCTATCCGGATACAGTTTCGGTCGCCGCGATCAACAGCGTGTCAACGGTCACGTTGGCTGGCGATGGCGAAGCGCTGGCGTCAATCGCCGAGCAGCTCGCCAAGGACGAAATCTTCAATCGATTCCTCGATGTCGAGGTGGCCTATCACAGCCCCCAGATGGAGGAGCTGAAGCCCGAGCTGCGGGAGTCCCTGCGCGGGCTTCGCCCGCAAACGCCCCACACGACGCTCTATTCCACCGTCACCGGTCGGCGCGTCGAAGGGCCCGACTTGGACGCCGAATATTGGTGCGCCAATATGCGGGAGCCTGTGCTGTTCGCCGATGCGATGGTCGCCATGGTGGCCGATGGACTGAGCGGCTTCCTTGAGGTCGGCCCGCATCCTGTGCTCTCGACGTCAATCAAGGAAGTTCTCCGCAACAGCGAAGCGGGCGGCGTTTCGATCGCCACCTTACGCCGTGAGCATCCCGAGCGCGCGACAGTGCTGGCCGCCCTCGGCGCGCTCTATGTAAATGGTTATGACGTGAACTGGCGCGCGCTTTCTCCCGCCGGCGCGCGCTTCGTGAAGCTGCCTTTGTATCCCTGGCAGCGGGAATATTATTGGAACGAGACGAGCGCAGGCGCGCTCGACCGACTTGGCCGCACGGAGCACCCCCTGTTGGGAAGTCGGGTGTCGTCGCCCACGCCGAGCTGGGAGCATGATCTCGGTAGGCCGTCGATCTCCTATCTGGCCGATCACGTCATCGAGGGATCAATCATCTTTCCGGCCGCCGGCTATATCGAGCAGGGTCTGGCGTTGGCGTCGCTTCTTGACGGCGGACAGGCCAGTTACACGCTCGAAGATCTTTCCTTCCTTAGACCCCTCGTCTTCCCGACGCTCAAAGATCCGATTGTTCGGGCGACCTTCGATCGGAGCTCGAGGGAATTCCATATCTATGGCCAGACGGACGACGAAACCGACTCTTGGACGCTGCACGCGATGGGCCGGGTGCTTACCTTGCCGCCGCCTCCCACCGGAGCCGAGTCGTTGGCGGAGGTGAAGGAGAGAATAGGGGAGTCGGTCGACGTCGGCGAACTTTATGATCGGTTGGCTGCGCACGGGCTGTCCTATGGTCCGCACTTCCGCACGATTCGCAATCTGACGCGGTACGGCGCGGAGATACTGGCGGAGCTGGAGGTCATTCAAGGGCCATCTGAGGAGCTTGAGGCCTATCGGCTTCATCCAGCCCTCCTTGACGGCGCCATCCAAACCCTTGTGGGCGCGATCGGCCAGGGCAACCTCCAGGAATCGACCTATCTGCCGGCTGGGGTGGGTCGAGTGGTTTTTCATGCTGGAAGCGGCGCTCCGCTTTGGGCGCACGGACGCGTGACCAATCAGTCCTCGGACGGGTTCGAAGGCGACCTCATTCTCTATCGCGCGGACGGCAGCATCGCGGCGGAAGTCCGCGGCGTCAGGTGCAAGGCGCTCCACACGAAGAAGCTCACGCCAGAGGAGCGGCGTGAAAGCCGATCCTACGGGCTCGCCTGGGAGGTCAAGCCGCTCAGCGAAACCGATCAACAGGCTGGAGATTGCCTGCTCTTCGCCGCAAATCCGGACTCTTGCAAAGAACTCGCGGCCGCGCTCGAAGAGGTCGGCGCCAAAGTTCGGACGGTGGACGCGCAATCACTGACGGACGTCGTCGCCGCGCGCAAGCTTATCGACGAAAGCCCGCAGCTTCGCGCCATCGTCTTTGTGGGAGAATCGACGCCGGGCGCGGACGATGCGGTGAGCGATCTTGGCGAATCCAAGCGCCTCCTGCGCCTTGCGCAAGCGCTCGAAGGCCGGGACGCGGGCGACGCCTCCCCCAGACTGTTCGTCGTGACGTCGCTGGCGCAGCCCCTGCCTGGTTCGCAGACGGTGAATCTGGCGCACGCCGCGCTGATCGGTCTGGCGCGCACGATCGCCGGCGAAAATCCCCAATTGAGATGCACCGCCGTCGACGTCGATCCCCTTGACGGGAGCTGCAGTCTCCTCGCTCGGCAAATCCTCAGCGACGATCCCGAGACTGAGGTCGCGTTGCGGGGCGATGTGCGGCGCGTGCAGCGGCTTGTTCCGGCGGCCGCTCTCCGCCAGGAGGAGGAGGAGCCCGAGACACGCACCGTCTCCGCCACCTCCGTAAAGGCCTTCCGCCTGTCGCGCGGAGCCGAGAACCGCCTCGAGAGCCTGCGCTTCGAGGAGGCTCCTCGGCCAGCTCCCGCCGCAGGCGAAATCGAAATCGAAATCAAGGCCGCGGCGCTCAACTTCAAGGACGTGCTGAAGGTCCTGGGCATGTTGCCCGCCAAGGCTCTAGAGGGCTCCTATCACGGCGCGGAACTCGGCATGGAGGCGGCGGGCGTCGTCACCGCCGTCGGCGAAGGGGTGACAGCCTATAAGGTCGGCGACGAGTTGATGGGCTCCTTCAAAGGCTCCTTCAGCTCCCATGTGCGCGTTCCCGTCGATCGCCTGCTCACCATGCGCAAGCCTTCTTCCTTGACGTTTGAAGAGGCCGCCAGCGTTCCCGTCATCTTCATGACGGCCTATTACGCCCTGCATGACATCGCACGGCTGAAGGCTGGCGAAACCGTGCTCATTCACGCCGCCGCCGGCGGCGTGGGGCTCGCGGCGATCCAGGTCGCGAAATCGATCGGCGCACGTATCTTCGTCACGTCGGGAAGCGAGACGAAACGCGACTATCTGCGCACGCTGGGCGTGGAGCAGGTCTTCGACTCGCGCAGTCTCGAATTCGCCGACGGCGTCCTGAAGTCGACTGGCGGCCGGGGCGTCGACGTCGTCCTCAACTCGATCGCGGGAGAGACGCTGGTCAAAAGCTTGGAGGTGACGGCTCCCTTCGG
The DNA here is from genome assembly GCF_000372845.1 of Methylocystis rosea SV97. Lineage (GTDB taxonomy): Bacteria > Pseudomonadota > Alphaproteobacteria > Rhizobiales > Beijerinckiaceae > Methylocystis > Methylocystis rosea. Next base: position 65,785 of record NZ_KB889963.1, on the reverse strand, counting down.
ACGGTTCGTGGAGATCGGCAAGCGCGACATCGTCGAGAACGCGCGCCTGCCGCTGCTGCCCTTCAACAAGAACCTCCTGTTTGCAGCGATTGATCTCGACCGACTCATGGCCGAGCAGCCGAGTGCGATTCGGGAGCTTCTCGCCCAGATCTGGGACCGTTTCGAGCACGGCGATCTCCGCCCCACGCCTGTGACCATCTTCCCGCTGCACGAGGCCGCGGACGCGTTCCGGTTCATGGCGCAATCAAAGCAGACGGGTAAAATCGTCCTGTCCTTCAGCGACCCGGCGCGCGTCGAAGTCGTGCCGGAGGAAGTCGAGAAAAAGCTGATTCAGCCGAAAGCCTCCTACATGGTGACCGGCGGCTTCAGCGGCTTCGGCCTGAACGCTGCGCGTTGGCTGGCGCAGCAAGGGGCGGAGAATCTGGTCCTCGTCAGCCGCAGCGGCGCCTCCTCCAGCGAGGCGCGACGCGCGGTGACGGCGCTCGAAGCGCAAGGCGTCAACGTCATGAGCGTCGCCGCCGACGTCAGCGTCGAAGCCGACGTGGCGGCGATGATGGCGCGGATCGACCTCGAGCTTCCGCCGCTGCGCGGCGTGGTGCATTCGGCGGCTGTGTTGGATGACACCGTGCTTTCTGGACTCACCGACGAACGGTTCGATGCGGTCTATCGCCCCAAGGCGGTCGGCGCCTGGAACCTGCACCAAGTGACCCGCAACGCGCCGCTGGACTTCTTCCTGTGTTTTTCGTCGATTTCGGCGCTCATCGGCAATCCTGGGCAAGGAAACTATGTCGCGGCCAACGTCTTCCTCGACATGCTCGCGCACTACCGGCAGACGCTCGGCCTTCCCGGTCAAAGCGTCAATTGGGGCGCGATCGGCGACGTCGGAATGCTGACGCGCGACAAGACGGTTGCGCAGCACCTCGCGCGGGCAGGCATCCAGCCGATTTCCTCCACAGAGGCGCTCGAGGATCTAGAAGGATCTCTGCTTCAAGGGACGGCGCAATTCGCCTACGTCGATGTCGACTGGTCCAAGTGGGCGTCCACCCATCCGGCGAGTTCGGCTCCCCGCTTCGCGCCTCTTGTCAGTGAGGCCCGCGACGAGTCCGACAGCGTCATCGACCGCGTCCGCGCTGAACTGGCGCAGATTGAGCCGGAACAGCGCGGCGAGCACATTGTCGGCATCGTTCGTCGCGTCGTCGGAGAGACTCTTCGCATCCCCTGCGATCGCATCGACATAGACGCTCAATTGTCCGATATGGGCATCGACTCGTTGATGGCCGTTGAATTGCAGGTCGCGGTCAAAGCGACGCTGGGCGTCGAAGTTTCTCTCATGGAGCTCATGAAGGGACGAACGGTCGCGTCGCTCGGTCGAGATTTGCTGAAGCGTTTAGGCTGAAAGCGACTGACCAATCTATCAGATCTGCACCTGCTGAGTTCGAGGAACATAAGAAATGCGCATTGATGCCGTGAAGGCCGCCTTGCCGTCGCGCAAGCTGTCGAATGAAGACATCCTTCAGATTGTCCGTGAAAGCAGCGAAGCGACGTATGACGGCGATCTCGACGCGGCGATAAAGAGAATCGAGAGCTGGCTGACCTACAGCGGCGCGCAGACGCGTTACACGCTTGAGGAAAACGAAACGCCGTTGAGCGTCTTGACCGGCGCCATCGACGCGGCGCTCGAAGAAGCGAAATGCACCAAAGATGACATCGACACGCTCGTCTATGTTGGCGTCGGACGCGGATTCATCGAGCCGGCTGGCGCGTATCTCGTGGCGCATGCGCTGGGCTTTAAGAATGCGCATTGCTTCGATGTGCTGGACGCCTGCAACAGCTGGTCGCGGGGGGCGCAGATCATCTATCACTTCCTGCAGTCCGGAAGCAGCAAGCGAGCGATGATCGTCAATGCCGAGTTCAGCGTCACCGGCAATCGGCTTGGCAATTTCGCCCTGCGGCACGAGGGAGAGTTGACCTGGACGTTCCCGACTTACACGATCGGCGAGGCGGCCACGGCGACCATCCTTTCAGCCGATCCGACGAACGAGTGGAAGTTCAAGTTCCGCTCCCGGCCCGATCTCGCCGATCTGTGCACGATCCCCGTCAACGGCTTTCAGGGCTATTGCAACCAGACTGAGCGCATCGGCAAGAACGGCAACCGGTTTACGTCTTACGGCTACGAGTTGTTTGAGGCCGCGGGCCCCGAGCTCATCCAGGTGTTTCAAGATCTCAATCCGCCTTTGGACAAGCTCCGCGCGATTTTCCCTCACGCGGCGTCGCAAAAGGCGGGCGACGACCTCGCCGATCTGTTCAAGCTGCGGCATCTGGTGTCCAACGTCTATCCGCGTTGCGGCAATCTCGTTTCCTGCTCGGTGCCGGCGGCCATGGCCTTCGCGATCGAAGAACAACGTGTCGCGCGTGGAGACCTGCTTGCCGCGGTCGTCGCCAGTGCGGGCATGTCATTTTCGGCATATTCCTTCACCTACTGAAGCAGCTCACGATGATGCTCAAGACATTGCCCGCCACTGTCACCGGCGCCTATGGCGTCGGTTGCTGCATCGCGGCGCGTTGCTCAAACAGCCAGCGTCGATCACGAGTCCTTGCGGAGTGGAGACGCGCCTCTCTCATTCGCCGGGATCCCGGTCCTTCGTTCCGGCGACTGTTTTCCAAACGGCCGCGCGCGGTCGAAGGGCGGGAGAAATGAGCGACGACCACATCGTCGCGATCTGTGCGGACGATTACGGCCTGTCCTACGGGGTGAGCATCGGCATTCTCGAGGCGCTGGACGCCGGCCGGCTGACGGCGGTCTCCGCCCTGGTGAATGGCCCACGCTGGCCCGCCATGGGGGTCGAATTGCGCCGGCGCTGCCGGAACGCAGACGTCGGTCTGCATTTCAACCTCACGCTGGGCCGCCCGCTGGGACCGATGCCGACCTTCACTTCGGAGGGGAGCTTTCCGCCGGTCTCGACCGTCGTCCGCCTCGCCCTGCGCCGCAAGCTTCCCCTGGCTGAGATACGCGCTGAGATCGATCGCCAGCTGGACCGCTTCGAGACGGTGATGGGCCGAGAGCCGGATTACGTCGACGGCCATCAACATATGCATGGGCTGCCGGGCGTCCGCGACGCGTTGATCGAGGCCTTGGCGGCTCGAGGGCTCGCCGGTCGGGTTTGGCTGCGCGACGCCGGCGACGAGCTCCATCGCATCGTCCTGCGCGGCGCGCATGCGCCCAAAACGCTCGCCCTGGCGCTTGCTGTTCAGGGCCTGTCTTCCGGTTTTCGCCGCGCCGCGCTGCGTCAGGGCTTCGTGACCAATGAGGGTTTCTCCGGCCACTCGGTTTTCGATCCGGGGAAGGACTACGCACGCGCCTTCGAGACCTATCTTCGCGCGCCGGGGCGCCGCCATCTCGTCATGTGCCATCCCGGCCATGTCGACGACGAGCTCAGGGCCCAAGACTGGGTGACCGTCACCCGCGAGCAGGAGCTCGCCTTCCTGCTCTCGCCGCGTCTACCGGACATGCTGGAAGAGCGAGGATTAAGGCTCGCGCGGCTCAGCGAGGCCCGTCCGCAACCATCGCCGGGCGGCGGACGGATGAGCGAGGGGATGCCGCAATGAGCGAAGCCCTGACGCGGCTGCTCGAAGCGCAGGGGATTTCCGCATGAGCGAAGGCGCGAAGCGGGCCGTCGTCATTACAGGCGCATCAACGGGCATCGGCGAAGCCTGCGTCAAGTTGCTCGTCGAAAGGGGCTTCCTGGTTTTCGGTTCGGTGCGCACGGCCGCCGACGCCGAACGTCTGAAGGCGCAATTCGGCGAAAATTACGCGCCTCTCCTCTTCGATGTGACCGACGGCGATGCGGTCGCGCGGGCAGCCGTTGCGGTCGAGGACCGGCTTCAGGGCGGGACGCTGGCGGGGCTCGTCAACAACGCCGGAATGGCCGTGGCGGGGCCGCTGCTGCATGTGCCGATCGAGGAGCTGCGCCGGCAGCTTGAGGTCAACGTCATCGGCCAGATTCGGGTGACGCAGGCCTTCGCGCCGCTGCTCGGCGCCCGCGCCTCGCAGGAAGAGCCGCCGGGCCGCATCGTCAACATGAGCTCGGTGGCGGGCCGGATGGTCGGGCCGTTGATGGGACCCTACAGCGCTTCGAAATTCGCGCTCGAAGCCATGTCCGACGCGCTCCGCCGCGAATTGGCGGTCTATGGGATCGCGGTCGTGGTGATCGAGCCCGGCATGATCGCCACGCCCATCTGGGACAAGGCCGAATCGGCCGCCTTCGACGCCTTCGACCGGACGATCTACGGCCCAGCCGCGCGTCGCGTGCAGAAATGGGCGGTGGACCAGGGGCGCACCGCAGTCGGGCCAGAGCTTGTGGCCGAAGCGGTCCATCGCGCGCTCGTCGGGTCGCGGCCGCCGCTGCGCATCCTCGTGCTCGGCAGCAGCGCCTTACACTATTACGCACAGCTGCTCATACCGGCGCGCCTCATGGACTGGCTGATGGCGCGCCATTTCGGTTTCGATAAAATTCGGCGGCCGCTGGTCTCGAGTCGCGCCGCCAAAAAAGAAGTGATCCAATGGCCCTAGACCGCCCGAAGATCCTTATCGCGACCTTTGGCACGCTTGGCGATGTGAATCCGTTTATTGGACTAGGGCGCGCCCTGCAGCGGCAAGGGTGCGTCCCTGTCATCGCCACGTCCGAAGAATATCGGGATGTGGTGCAGAGCGAAGGGCTGGACTTCCGGCCTATGCGACCGGATCTCGGAGAAATCTCATCTCGGCTGAATATGCAGAAGGGCGAGATCGCGACCAAAATGTCGCGGAGTAAAAGATTCCTATTCGATCAGGTGATGTTTCCACATCTTCGCGACGCCTACCGTGACGTCATGGAACTGACGAAGGATGTTGATGGAGTTGCGACGCATTGCTTAGCGTTCGGCGCTAAGGCCGCCGCAGAACAGCGGAATCTTCCTCTCTTCAACGTGTTTCTTTCGCCCATGCTGCTGTTTTCTGCGGAAAATCCTCCGTTAGGGACGCCGGCGCCGTTCATTATATCTCCGTCGCCGCTCGCCGTCGGATACAACGGACTCCTGATAAAAACGCTCGAAGCGGGGTTAACTCTTCTGGCTTCGCCGCTCGCGCGATTCAGAGATGAACTGGGTTTGCCTCGCGTGCGCGGTTTTGAGCTTTTGGTGGGCGCTCCGGGCGCAGCGGCGACGATCGGGTTGTTTAGCTCGCTCCTCATGCCCCCGGCTTCCAAGCGGACAAGGTCGGAAATTGTTGTTGGACATAGTTTCCACGATGGGTGCAACACGCCAGCGGGCGCGTCGGACCCGGAGGGGCTTCCGTCTGAGTTAATAGAATTTTTGGACTCAGGGTCCGAACCGATCGTCTTCACGCTTGGGAGCCTCGTCGCGATCGATCGGATAGACTATTTTCGAGCCTGCGCCATCGCAGCTCGATCCCTCAACAGGCGTGCAATTCTTTTGGCGGATAGCGCCGATGTGAACAAATTGCGCCAAGAGATGTCTTCCGAGATTTCCGTGCACGGCTACGTCCCGCATTCGCTGCTGTTTCCCAGATGTTGCGCTATCGTTCATCACGGCGGAATGGGATCTGTGGGGCAGGCGCTTCGCGCCGGCAAGCCACAACTCGTAACCCCCTTCTGTAACGACCAATTCGATATCGCTGAGCGCCTGAGGCGACTTGGCGTTGCGCGTACGCTGAAGGCTAAAGACGTCTCCGCTGATCAATTGGCGCGGAACATTGAATGGCTCTTGTCGTCGGCTAGTTATGCTGACTGTGCGAGGGCGGTCGCTAATGAAATCGCATTAAACGATGGCGCGGAGTCCGCCGCGGCGTTAATATCGCAAAGGCTCAGGCGTCCAGGACGAGGAATAAGCGGTTGCGTTGTCGAAGGTGAGCCTGGAACAGAGCGCGTCTGAGGGTTGCGGCGGCAATGTCTTAATCCCGAAAACGGCATGGCGGGTGAAATGAACCACGAATTTCGTTTCGGAGTGTCGGATGGCGCGGCTCTGCATCGGGCGGAACGTTTGCTGCGGAATCGCATTTCCCTGCGATCGATCCACCAGATCCTTCTCATCGCAGCGTTGACCATCGGCCTGCCGCTTTTCGTGTGGGCGTATTTCGTGGGCGCCGACGACGCGCCCGCCAAACCGATCAAGGAGACGGCGTGGGCTCCCGCGGCCCTCGGCGTTGGCGCGCTGGGCTGGATCGAACCGCGCTCGCGACTCATCCGAGTCTCGAACGAGGCGGCCGCGACCGGCGGCGTGGTCGGCGAAATACTGGTGCGGGAAGGCCAGGCCATCAAGGCGGGGACCCGGATCGCGGTGCTCTCGGACTGGCGTCGTCGCCGAGCGGAAGTGGCGCTCGCTGCGGCGGAAATTAGCGCCGCCAAGGCGCGCCGCCTTGCTGCCGAGGCCGAACTCGAGAGCGCCCAGCGGGACGCCGAGCGCAAGAAGAGCCTATACAAATCCGGCTCCGCCACGCTTTCCGTGGTCGATGGCGTCGAGTTGCGCCTGAAAAAGGCCAAGGCGGATGTCGACGTCGCGACCGCGAGCGTACTGCAGAGCGAGGCCAATCTGGAACTCAAGGAGGCGCAGCTGTCGCAGGCGGTGTCGACCGCGCCGATCGACGGCGTCGTCATCAAGATCAATGCGCGCCCCGGCGAGCGCATCGGTCCCAACGGAGTGGCCGACATTGCCAATCTCAACGAGCTGGACGTCGTCGCCGAAGTTTACGAGACCGACATTCCACGGGTCAGAGTCGGTCAGAAGGCGATTGTAAAACTTCCGGAGCGGACCGCGCCCTATCCGGCAAAGGTGCGTGAGATCGCTTTTCTCGTCCGCAAAAATCATGTCAACGACGCTGATCCGCTCGCCGACCGCGACAATAGGATCGTTGAGGTGCGGTTGACTTTGGAGCGTCCAGGCATCGAGCAGCTTTGGCACCAGCTCTTCCGTCAGGTTCAGGTGCAAATAGAAAAGTGAGCGGTGTACCCCCGGCGCTCTTCGCCGCTCGATTGGCGTGGCGCCAGCTCATCTACGACAAGCCCAAACTGCTTGCCGCCACTTTGGGCGTGTTGTTCGCCTGCGTGCTCGTGTTCATGCAACTAGGCTTTCGAGATTCGCTTTACACCAGCGCGTCTTCCGCGCCGCTGAAAATGCAGGGCCAGCTGTTTCTACTGCACAAGCAGACGGAAGCCCTCTGGCGCCCCGTCTCCTTCGAACGAAGCATCCTGATGCGCGCCTTGGGCCTTCCAGCAGTGCGGCGAGTCGTGCCCCTCTACATGTCGCTCGGACAATTCAAGAATATGGATACCCATATCCAGCGGACGCTGATGATTTATGGGTACGATCCCACGGCCGAGCTCATTCATATTGACGACTTTGCGACGTTCAGATCCGAGCTGCAGCGGCAGGATACGGCGCTCTTCGACGTGACCTCACGCCCGGAGTTTGGTCCGATAAAGGAGTTGATCGCCTCCGGGCGCGACATCACCGAAATAAACGGTCGCAAAGTAAAGCTCGTCGGCACCTTCAATATGGGCACCACTTTCGCCGCCGACGGCAACGTCGTGATGAGCGATCTCAACTTTCATCGCGTTTTTCCTTCGCGATCCCTCGATCAGATTGATATCGGCTTCGTCCTGCTGGCGCCGGGCGCCGACATCGCCGCGGCGCAAGCCGCACTCCTGCGACTCGTCGGGCAGGAAGTGCAGGTCTTGACCTATGAGGAGCTCGTCCGCTTCGAGCAAGCCTATTGGGAGAATTCGGCGCCGCTCGGCTTCATTTTCGGTTTCGGCACGCTTATGGGCCTGATCGTTGGCATGGTGATCGTCTATCAGATCTTGTTCACGGATATCGGAAACAACATTCCGCAATACGCCACTCTGGTGGCCATGGGATACAGCCAGTCTTATCTGCGAAACATTGTCTTTGCTTCGTCGATATATCTGGCCGTATTCGGATTTCTGCCGGGCATGGCGCTGTCCACGCTGCTGTATCAAGTGGCTGAGCGTTCTATTTTCATCCCGTTCCCAATGACGCTCGGGCGTATCGCCAGCGTCTTCTTTTTCATCCTGACAATGTGCGCGCTGGCTGGCTTGCTGGCGATACGCAAATTGAAATCGACGGATCCGGCCGACATGTTCTCATGAGCATGATCGACGTGAAGGGTTTGAATTTCGCTTTTGGACAAGGCGAGTTGCGTCGTCAGGTCCTGACAAACATTCATCTTTCCATCGAAACCGGCGAAATCGTTATTCTCACCGGGCCCTCTGGCTCGGGAAAGACGACGCTGTTGACCATTTTGGGAGGGCTGAGGCTTGCGACCTCCGGAAGCGTCGTCGTGCTCGGCGAGCAACTGGTGCGAAGCGAAACCAGCACACGGATCGCTGTGCGGCGGCAGACAGGATATATTTTTCAGCAGCATAATCTCTTCCTCTCGCTGACCGCCACAGAGAACGTCTGCATGGCGCTTGAGCTGCATGATCTATTTTCTGAAAAGGAACGGGTTGGGCTCGCGCGTCAAATTCTGACTCAGGTCGGACTGGAGGAGCGTCTGGAGTATCGGCCCCAGCAGCTTTCTGGCGGACAGCGCCAGCGCGTTTCGATCGCGCGCGCCTTGGTTTCCAGGCCGAAGATCGTGCTCGCAGATGAGCCGACCGCGTCTCTCGATAAGAATAGCGGCCATGAGGCGGTCGAAATATTGAGAAACCTCGCCAAGCAGAATGGAACGACGATTTTGATCGTCACCCACGACTATAGAATATTGGATATCGCCGATCGCATCATCAACCTCGAGGATGGGATCATCAAATAGCGATCAAGTCGCACCAAAGCCGTCAGTGTCACGATACGTCGAAATGGGTTTGATCCACTCGCGTCGGCCAAAGCGTGGATCGGTCGCGCCGGAGACCAGCATCGCAAGTTAAATCAGGTGAATGCTGTCCGGACGCAACGTTCGTTCGTTTTCTGGTAGGAACGTCAGCCAGAGTCGCACAAAGTCCTACTCGGCCGAATACAGGCCAGAGGAGAAAGTCAAAATGCGTAGAGTCTTCTTCTCAATATTAGGCCTGCTGGCCGGCTATGCCGCTGGAGCAGCCCTGGGAGGAGTCCTCGTCTCGCTTTTCTCTGGCAACGTGCACGATAAGGATCTTGAGATCGTGATGACATCTGCCTTCGTCACGGGGCCAGTGGGAGCCTTGATGGGATTGCTGGCCGGGTTGTTCGTGCAGCGCGGCTCAAAAGGGGATGAGCGAAAAAAGCAAGGCGAGCCCCGATAGAATGAAAGCGATGATCCCCCCGGAACGCACGAAACTCCCGATCTTGTAAAAGCCTTCGCTGCGCAGGGATCGACCCAGGAAGTAAAGGCAGATGGCGCCGATCAAGAGCTTGAACCAGATCGGGTTATCGCCAAAGGAAAATATCGGTACGACCATCGCGCCTGCCCTTCAGAAACGTTTGTCAGCAAGACATTCGCCTTCCAAAGGAATGCCCGCTTTCTTCAACAAGCGCGTTGAAGGCTTGCCGAGCGGATCAATTATGCAAGCTGCTCGCGCTCCTTCGCGCTCAGCAGCACAACGTAGTTTTGACGACCATCTTTTTCCCGGCCACGAAACACCTTGATCGCTGTTGTGCAGAGACAGAGACTCAGAAATCGATGACGCGAACCACTAGCGCCGCGCAGAGCCCGGCTTGGCCATCCTGCGATGCTGTTTGGCTAGGAAGGTCGCGGGCATAGCATGTATGAACGTCGCGGAAATCTTGTTCCTCGATCCGCTGACGACTTGCGCCTGGCCCTGCATCATCGCCTCGAACCCGTCACGCGGGACGCCGGCCGCGCTCGCCTTCCTGGCCTGGCCGACGCGCGTATCCAACATGTCGGCGCGGCGAAAGAAGTCCGTCTCCGTCGCGCCCGGCATGAGCAATATTTCAAAAGTTCTCGCCGATCGTCGAGCCAGCGTCCATGCGTGCTCAAGTAATCTCGTCCATTTCGGCGCGCTTCAGCTGCATCAGCAGATAGCGCTGGCCGGCGTCTGAACCATGCGAGGCCAAACAGGCGCTTTCGTTGCTTGCTCATCAACCTGTTTCTGAACTGGTTCACCCATCGAAACTGACAATGGCCGCACGAACTTTTCCTGTCGTTCGTCGAAAAAGCGTTAGGCCTTGCGTATGAGGGCTGCTGCGCTGAAGGCGCAGGCCTCGCGCATTGGGCTTCGGTTACGAGCCTTCTACGGCGACGACAAAGGCCTTCGTCATTGCATCAGCAACGGCAAAACGCCCGAGGAGAAACCGCAACAAACATCGACGAGCTCCGCTTGTCGCTATACGCGCGTGACTTAAATGCAATGACGGTCAACGGCCGGAAATCTGTGGTTTTCAATTAGAGCTTACGATGATCCCACGGAAAAGATTACTCTTTCTTCTGTCGCTTATAATGGCGTTCGCGCTTGCGCGCGTTCCCTGCCTCGCACATGCGGCTCTCATCTCAGCTTCGCCTCAGGATGGCGCAACGGTTCCAAGCGGAGAAGTCGTCATTCAACTTCGGTTCAATAGCCGTATTGACTCGAAGCTTTCGCGTCTCACGCTTCTCAAGGCCGCAGATCCAAGCGTCGTTCAGCCTCTCGAAACGAGCCCAGTATCCGAGGGCCTGAAAGCGAGAGCGCCGGACTTGCGGTCGGGCGCGTATACGCTCGAGTGGCAAATACTGAGCGTTGACGGCCATCTGACGCAAGGCAGGCTGAACTTCCGCGTGGAACGCTGATTATGCAAGCTTTCATTGCGTTGTACGGCTTTTTGGACCTCGTGCTGCGCGCATATCTCCTCGCGACGCAAGCGATCATCGTGGGGGGCATAGCGTTTCTGACGCTTGTTCTGTCCCCTGTTGACGGGAAACTAGACGCCGAAGAGGCGCCGATTGCGCGACGTTGCCTGCGCATCATTTTTTGGAGCTGCTGTGCTTCGGTCTTCGGCGAGATCGTTGCCGTGGGCGTGCTGACCGCGATGCTCGTCGGAACGTTGCAGGTGGATTTTGCGGTCGCAGCCAGCGCCGACGCCGTCGTCAGTCATTTCATCGCCATGATCCTGTCGGGCGCACTGGCGCTTTACGCCCGCCTCGGCGCAAGCGCCTTTTTCAAGTGGAGAGGAGGCGCCGTCGCCTTAGCGTTGCTGCTGGCGTGTGCGCATGTGGGCGTGACACATGCCGCGAGCCGGCCCGTCGCCTCAGCGTTGCTGGTGACAACCGAGATTGTGCATGTGCTTGCAGCGGCGATCTGGATCGGCGGCATTCCGTTCCTTTTGGTCGCGCTCGGAATGACGAAGCAGGGTGCGGCGCGGCGATTGATCGTCTCCAAATTCTCCCGGAACGCCATGTGGTCTGTGGGAGCATTGATCGCCGCCGGCCTTCTGATGACGACGCGCCACTTTTCGGATTTCAGCGCGTTGTATGAAACGAATTACGGAATGCTGCTCAGCACTAAAATCGTGCTCCTCTTTGGCTTGCTGTGCTTTGCCGCCGCGAATCTCTCAACAACTCGCAAACTGTGGCGGATTTCTTCCACGCCGATCAGAAGATTATTACGTTTCTCTGAGGTGGAGGTGGGACTGGGCCTCGTTACGCTGTTTTGCGCCGCCGCTCTTGCATCTGCGTCGCTCCCGACAGACGGCGCGGAGCGCACGAGCCTGTCTGAGATCACGGCGCGTTTTGCGCCGCGTTGGCCGAGTTTCTATAGTCCAGCGTATGCCGAGCTGTCCGCTGCGCAAACGCCCGCTGACGTCTCCAGCGTAGCCGAACCAGCAACGCCTAGCCCCCCCAGCGCGGCGGACATTGCCTGGGCGGAGATGAATCATCATTTGGCGGGCGTTTTTGTTGTCCTCATGGGCTTTTTCGCGTTGCTTGAGCGCCATCGCCAAACCGCGTCGGCGGCGCGTCATTGGCCTTTGTTATTTTTGTTGCTTGGCGGCATTTTGGTGGTTCGCGCGGATGAAACCGCATGGCCCCTCGGACCCATAGGGTTCTTCGAAAGCCTTCGTGATCCTCAGATCGTCCAACACAAAGTCATTGTGGTCCTTATTGCGACCTTTGCGATATTCGAATGGCAGGTTCGACGAGGCCGCTTTAAATCAGACTGGCCAGCCTTCGTCTTCCCGATAACAACTGGCGCGGCGGCAGCGTTTCTGTTGACGCACTATGGACACACGGAAGGCAAAGACGAGGTTCTGGTCGCGATCAGTCATACGCCTATCGCGTTGCTCGGGGTTGTCTCCGCGAGCGCGCGCTGGCTGGAAATACGTTTGTCGGACACCTCCGCGGGTCGAATTGCTGGTTATGTTTGGCCCATGGCATTCCTCTTATCGGGCCTCCTGCTTCTGCTCTACCGAGAAGCGTGACCGGCAGCAGCATGCATCCTGAGAAGAACAGTTGAGCAACCGGGAGCTGCGCCTACCTTCTCCCGGTCAGAAAAAAGGCTTCCATCGCGCCCTTGCCTTTGATTTCGAGGCCGTCGCGCGGCGCCAAAACGAAGTCCCTGCACAAATGCTCGTAGGTCGATGCTGAAACCTGGATGCGGCCCGGAAGGCTGTTCGACTCCAGCCGGCTCGCAACGTTCACCGCATCGCCCCAGATATCGTAAATGAACTTGTGCGCGCCGATGACGCCCGCGACGACGTCGCCGGAGTTTATGCCCATCCTGATTTCGAGGGGCGTCGGCAAAGTATCGTTAAGAATGTCCAGTGTTTCGGCCATAGCCAACGCCATGTCCGCGACGGCGTGCGCGTGATCGCCCCGATCGCCGAAGAGCCCGCAAGCGACCATGTACGCGTCGCCAATCGTCTTGATCTTCTCAACGCCAAATTTGAGCGCGAGCCCGTCAAACGCCGAGAAAACGCTTCCCAATACGCCAACAAGTTCGGGAGCCGGCAGCCTGGAGGAGAGTTCGGTGAAGCCGACGAAATCCGCAAACAGAATCGTGACGTCGCTGACATGATCCGCGATGACCGTTTCGCCGCTCTTCAGGCGCGCGATAATCGGCGCCGGAAGAATATTGAGGAGAAGCTGCTCGGAGCGCTCTTTTTCGATGCGCAACGCTTCGAGCGCCTCGCGCTCTCGGTCCCGTAGATGCTTTTTCTCCAGTGACGATCCGATACGCGCGCGAAGGAGCACCGGATCGAAAGGTTTCGCGAGATAATCATCGGCGCCCGCTTCGATGCATCTGACGATGGAGTCGATCTCGTTCAAGGCCGATATCACGATGACTGGAATGTCTCTCAATGCAGGATCAGACTTGAGGATCGAAAGAACATCGAAGCCGCTGATATCCGGCATCAGCAGATCGAGGAGAATGAGATCGACGGGCGCCTCCCTCAACATCTCCAGCGAGCAAGACCCATTTTCAGCCAGCGCGACAGAGTGGCCCTGTCGTTCCAGTCGGCGCTTCAGGAGCTCCCGATTGGACGCGTTGTCGTCGACCACGAGGATACGGCTCGGCCGTACGGCGACACTGTCGGCTTCGGCTTCTGAGATCGGCTGGACAGAGGCGACGAAGCGATGAGCGACCATGGCGGACACAGGTCCCGAGCCGACTTCGGCGTCCGCCCGCGCCTCGGTTTCGGGGAGTGAAAAACTGACCAGGCCGTCGATACGCTCAAGCAGGCGCGAGGCTTCCTCTAAAAGTCGATTGAGGTCCGAGACCAGCGCCTGCGTGTCGTCAATGCCCGCTGCGTCTTCGCGCAGCATCTCGCCATATCCCTTTATGGCGTTGATGGGCGTGCGCAGATCGTGCCGCAAGTGGCGACGATAGTCCTCGGAATCCTCGCCTGGCCCGTGTGTCGGCTCGCGCGACCGACTGACGAGTGACGCGATGACATCAATCAGCGAATGGCTGGCGGCGTGGATTTTTTCGAGGTCGTCACGAAATTCCCCGTGACCGTTCCTTTCGGCCTCGTCCAGCAAAATTTCTGCATAGCCCGCAATCGCCTCTGCAGGCGCGCTCAGCTCCTGCTGCACATAAGCGAGCAGTGCGCGATCGCTCCTGTCGGCGGACGGCCGGAAGTCATGCGACGTCATGTTATTTTCCCAGAAAACCGGAACGCGCCAACGTCCGCTGTCCAAGATGCGTGAGTCGCATTTCTCATAAATGGTTCAACCGGTGGGGTCGCCAGAGTTCGCTCTACGATGACGGCGACAGGAACGCGGCCGTGCATCTGGAGACGGAGGCTTCGAGACGACAATTGATCAGACGATGCTAAGCGCCAGATTGAATCAGGGCCGTGATCTTGCCCAGAAGTCGCGTGATCTCGACAGGTTTCGTGTCATAGTCGTCGCATCCCGCTTCGATCGCCTTCTCCCGGTCCCCCGCCATCGCATGGGCGGTGAGGGCGATGACCGGAATCTTGCGCGTCGCTTCGTTTTCTCTGACCCGGCGGGCCGCCTCCCAGCCATCGATGACCGGCAGGCTCATGTCCATCAGGATGAGATCGGGCGATTCGGCGGCGGCCATGTCGACGCCCTGCTGGCCGTCTATGGCGATCACGACTTCATAGCCATTTCGCCTGAGGCGCCGCGACAGCATATCCCGGTTCATCTCATTATCTTCGACAAGCAAAATCTTCACCACCGACCCTGTCTCCGATGTCAATGCGCTTGGACGGCGTCCGTCGCGCTGGGATTGAGGCACTGACGCATAATCGTCACCAGCTCCTCAAGATAGTCATGGTCCTTCGTGATGATGTCGGCTCCGAATTCTTTCAGCTTGCAAATATCCTCTTCGCTGAGATCTTTCGCCGTGACGATGATGACCGGCAAATGGTCATAGACGCGGCGCTTACGCAATTCTCTCAGGAAACCGAACCCGTCGAGATTTGGCATCATCAGGTCGAGAAGGATCAGGTCCGGCGCCGGATTTTCAGCGATCCAGTCGAGCCCATCCTGCCCGTTGATGGTGGCTTCGGCCGTGTAGCCAGCGCCCGAAACGCAGCGGCAAAGAAGCTCGCGCGTCGCGGAGTCGTCCTCGATGATGAGCACCGTCGTTTCGCTCGATGCCGCGCAATATTGCGTCATCAGGGCCGTCAAGCGCTGACGGTCGATGGGCTTTGTCAAAAGCTCCGCCGCCCCGAGCGGAATCGCCAGAGCGCGCTCGTTGAGAATCGTCACCATGATGACGGGGATGTTCCGAAGCTCATCATCCTCCTTGAGCTGCCTGAGCACGCTCCAGCCGTCGAGCTGGGGCATCATCACATCTAGCGTGATCGCATTCGGCCTGTGCTGTCTCGCCAGGGCTAGCGCTTCCAGCCCATTACGGGCGGCGATGACGTGATAGCCCTTGTTCTCCAAAGTTCGTGTGAGCAGGTCGCGCGCGGTCGCGTCGTCGTCGACGACCAGTATCGTCGGGAGAGGCCGGGACGAAGTCGGCTCGGCTCGTTTCTTCGTCGCGATGGGCTCCTGCCGGTCCGGAAGCCTGATCGTGAAGGTCGAGCCTGCGCCCAGCGCGCTCCCAACGGAGATGTCGCCGCCGAGCGCTGCGCAAAAATGCTTGGTGATCGCGAGCCCCAGCCCCGTCCCCCCGAAGCGCTTCGTGGTCGACGCGTCGGCTTGAGTGAAAGCCTGGAACAGGCGGGAAAGCTGCTCCTGCGTCATGCCGAGCCCCGTGTCGGACACGTGAAAAATCACGGAAGCGTCGGCGTCTCGCTCGACGGTCAAAGTGACTTTTCCCTGGCTCGTGAATTTGTTTGCATTGCTCATGAGATTGAGCAGGCACTGCTTGACCTTCGTTTCGTCGGACAAAAAGCCGCCCACGTCGTCCGGGCAGCAGAGCTCCAGCGCATTGCCGTTCTTGTCGGCGAGGGGCTGAACGATCGACAGGACCTCATTCACGAGAGGCCTGATCTCCACCCTCTCGATGAAGACCTCCATCTTTCCGGCTTCGATTTTGGAAAGATCGAGAATATCGTTGATCAGGCCAAGCAGGTGCCGGCCCGCGCTCTCGATCCTCTTCAGGTCTTCGATCGGCTCTGGGTCGTCGTTGTCGAGCGCGTTCTCCTGAAGCATTTCGCTATAACCGATGATGGCGTTGAGCGGTGTGCGCAGCTCATGGCTCATGTTTGCAAGAAAGGCGCTTTTCGTCTTGCTGGCTTCCTCGGCCGCCACGCGCGCGACGGACAATTCCTCGTTCGCGAGCTGAAGTTCGCGCGTGCGCGCCCGGATCTTGTCCTCCATGGAGTCGTAAAGGCCGCGCAGCTCCACGGTCATCGAGCGGATCGCCCTCAGCAGGAGCCCCGTTTCATCACGGCTGCCGATCTCGAAATTTGCGTCGAGATCCCCCGCGGCGACCTTCTCGGCGACGCCGACAGCGGTCTTGATGGGCTTGGTGATCGTGCGCGCGACGCCCATGGCCAGAGCGATAATCGGCGGAATCATGAAAAAGAGCAGCCAGAGCGTCGCCTCCTTTTGCGCGCTGGTGAGCGCGAAGGCCTCCTTCGTGCTCTGCTGTACGACCATGCCCCAACGAAATGAGGGAACGTAGGTCCACGAGGCGACGACGGGCCTGTTCTCGAGGTCATCGAAGAGGCCCGAGCCGTGGACGCCGGCGAGCGCCCGAGCGAGCGCAGGAAAAGCGCCGCCATCGAGCGGCGCTCTGATGCTGAACGCCTTAGAAGCGTCGTGCCGCAGCGGATTGACCACGACCATTTGGCCCTGATCCAAGCGGGCGGCGACGAGCACCTCTCCCGTCTCGCCGAGACCCGTGTAGTCGTTGATGAGGCTGTAAAGCTCCTGATTATCGAGCTGGAAGACGACGACGCCAATCACGACGCCGTTTTCCAGAATGGGCCCTGCAATAAAGGCGGCAGGCTCTTTCAGCCCGGGGTAGATCTGAAACGCCGAAATTTCGGCCTGCAGCAATGTGCGCGCCCGATTAAGCGTGTCCGAAAGCTCCGTTCCCTTGAGCGGTCCGCCGAGCGAATTTGGGTTGAAAAGGGCAGGGTCCGATTGCTCGAAAAGCGTGAAGCCTTCGGGCGAGACGATCGCGCAGTTGACATAGTTGAACGTGTCGGAAAAACGCTTGAGAACCGGGCCGTGTTTCGCGACAGCCTGGCGATAGGACTCCGAGTCTCTCCCGCTCGTCCTTATGGCTTCGGAAAATTCCCTTGTGGCCTCGCCAATTGAGGCGCTGTGCATCAGCGACTCGACGCTTCTGATTTTTTCAAGCGTCAGAGTCTCCAGCTGCTCCACTTTCTTCTTGGCGACAACCTGCAACGACGTCTGAATCGTCTGCTCGAGAGACTCTCGCGAAATGTCATAAGTTCGCCAGGCGAGGAGGCCGCAGGAGACGATATTGATCGCAAGGAACCAGAAGATGATCTTGGCGCCGATGGAGCGCCGGAGGAAATCGAGCCTGGGGAGCTTCATGGATCAGTCCGCCTCTGTCGGATTAGCCCATCTGCCGCCCCATCGGTTGTACAAGGCGGCAAGAAACTCCTCCCACTCGGCTTTCGTGCGGGTGGGCGGATAGGGCACGGGACGGATCGGACGATCGATCGTCCAGACAAGCTCGATTCGGCCATCAGGTTGAATTTTACCGACAGAGAAAGACCGCCACGTATGCTGCGTGTAGGGATCAACCGACACCAGACCTTCGGGCGCATCGAGGGTCTCGGTCAGCATGGTGCGTTTGACCCTCTGCACGTCGAAGGACTGCGCCTCCTCGACCGCCTTCGCCCATAAGATGACGCTGAAGTATGAGGTCGCGATAACGTCGCCCGTCACACGGTTGGCGCCATATCTTTCACGAAAGGCGCGAACAAACCGCTCGTTCGCCGGCTTCTTGATCGCCTCGAAATAGCTCCAGGCGCTGTAATGGCCTTGGAGGTCGGCGATCGGTAGGCTGCGAAGCTCTTCCTCGCCGATGCTGACGGAGACAACCGGCGCCTTGTCAGCGGAAAGCCCAGCGTCGCTCAGCGCCCGATAGAACGCCTTGTTGGAATCGCCCACGACTGAACTGACAATAACGTCCGGCTGCGCCAGCTTGATTTTTTGGACCGCCCGAGAGACGTTGGCGCTTCCGAAGAAAATATAGTCTTCGCCCACAAGCTCCGCGCCTAGCGCGCGGATCGTGTCCTTCATAATTTCGTTGATGCTGTGCGGCCAAACATAATCTGAGCCGATCAGATAGAATTTTCTGCCAATGTGATCGAGGCTCCATTTGATCGCCGGAATGACCTGCTGATTGGGCGCCGCGCCCGTGTAGATAATGTTGGGCGACTGTTCGAGTCCCTCATAGGCCATGGGATAGACCAGGAGCTGACCGTATTTTTCGATAATGGGCGCAACCGTCTTACGGCTTGCGGAGGTCCAGCATCCGAAAATCACGGATACGTGTTCCTCGGTGATCAGGCGCTCGGCTTCTTTCGCGAAGGTCGGCCAATCGGATTTGCCGTCGGCGATGATCGGCTGAATCTTGCGCCCCAGTAAGCCGCCCTTCGCATTGATCTCCTCAATCGCGAGCAGCTCCGCGTCGACCATTGAATTTTCGCTGATCGCCATCGGCCCAGTGCGCGAATGCAGAATTCCGACTTTGATCGGCGCGCTTTCCGCCTGGAAAAGGAACATCGTCGCGGCGAATACCATCGCGGCGGCGATAGCGACCGCGACAAAGCCTTTCCACGCGCTGCGAGTGTCGAGGGCCATTGGCCGTATCCTGCTTCCGAGTTTGCGAAGATCGAAATCGAACGTCATTTACTCGATCGTCGCATTGCATGACTGGATGTTTGAACGGAGGCTGTTCGAACGCGCCTCGAAGTGTCGGCGTCGGCGTTGTTTGTCAATTCCGTTCAACAGAAATTCGCGCCGTGTCGCGTAAAGCCCGACGGGATTCATCCCGCACATAAGGCATGTGCCCGCCGGGCAGAACAACGAACTGCACGCGCGAACCATCGCCAAAGGCGGGAAGCTGGTCCAGCAAGAGTTTCGTCGCAAAATAGGGCGTAACGAGATCGGTAATTCCGTGCACGATGAGAACCTTGAGCCGCGGATCGAGCGCCAACGCCTCGCGCAGGTCTGAGACGGCTTCCGCGTTGACGCGCCCACCGCGCCCGTAATCCCATTGGTGCGCAATTTGCGCATTGAGGATTTCATATCGCGCGTCGTTTATTGGCCACTCTAGCTTTTCGGTCACGATCCGGCTCATGGCGGCGCCCAACGGCGTGCGTAGCGTGTCAAGCACTGGGTCCTCCCAGTCGCTGTCTTGCGAAAAGGGCGCGGGGTCGAAGCCGGCGACGTCGCCATCATAAGCGCTCAGAATCCGTTGGTCGTCGCGCATCCGCTCGCGACTGAACGTCTTGACGTGCACACGGCCGCCGAGCTGCGACACAATCTTGCTGTTGAGACCGGTGAATTGCGCTACCCTGGCGCTCAGCCGCGACAGAGCGTCGGCATCCCGCACCCCCTTGAGCAGATCGGTCAGATAAGCGCCTCCGGCATATTCCTCGACGTCGGCAAGTGCGGCTCGATCCTTTGCGCCGCGCGTGACTGCTGCAAACGAAGGTAAGTAAGCTGAGTAGGACAGAAGATTGCGCGCGTCCAACCAGGTGAAGTCGAGGACTGGGGAGATGAGAATGAGGCCTGTCACACCTACGCTTTCGCGCTCTCGCAGCGCGTGCACCAGTTTGACGGCGCGGAAACTCCCATAGCTCTCGCCGACAAGATATTTGGGGGAGGCAAGGCGTCGATGTGTGGTCAGCCATCTGCGAATGACCACGGCAAGCGCGTCGGCATCGCCTTGGACCGAGAAGAATCGCTTCCTGAGATCCTCGCCGTCGCCAAGGATCTTGCTGTAGCCTGTGCCCGGCGGATCAACGAACACCAGATCGGCGAAATTCAGCCAGCTCTCGGCGTTCTCCACGATTGTGGGCGGCGCCGATGGCGAGAGCGGGTTGGCCATCTGAAGGCGCCATGGCGACAGCGCGCCCAGGCCCATCCACGCTGAGCCCGCGCCGGGTCCGCCATTGAAGACGAAAGCAACCGGCCGCATGAGCGATTCCGCGCCCGCGCGTTCATAGGAAACATAGGCCACATCCGCTTGCGGCGCATCACTTTGGGCGTCCCGCAGATGCACGGCGCCTGCTCGCGCCGTGAACGCCACCTTCTCGCCGCCGAGCGTGATCGTATGGTTGGTGACGACTTCCGCGGGCAGACCGCGTGACGGAACGGATTGTTCGTTTACACTTTTCTTTCCCGCTGTCGCATCGTCCGCCCGGCATGGGAAGCAGCCGCCCGCGACGATTGCGGCAAGCAAGAATATCCATCGAATTGGCGGTTTACTCGTCATGCTTCGCCCATAGCAATCGCGTCGTACAATTAGTTTGAAGCGGTCTTATTGCGACATCTCGCTGCAACGCGCGAAGTTCCCTCTCGCCTATATGCTCTCAGAAAAGCATCGATTCCCGCATCGACCATCGCGTTAACCGAGGCTTCGGCTCTCGGTTCGAGACCGAGCGCGGTGTGAAGCGGCAGGTCTCCGCGGACAAGACTCAAAAAATGGCTCGCGGCTTCTGTCGCGTCTGAGAACGTCAAGAGGCCGCGGTCTTTGGCCTCTTCGAGCAAGGCGGCGACGCGCATGAGCTCGTTTTTCGGCCCGCTTTCAAAGAAGAGCCTGCAGAGTTGCGGAAAGCGCATGCGCTCACTGGAAATCGCCTGAAAAAACGCCATCGACTCCGGCGTCAAATACACTTCGACAAATTGACGCGCGAAGCTTCGAAGCGCCTCGACAAGGCCGATGTCGAGATCGGGCATCTTCAGCCTGCTCGCTTTCAGGCGGCATTCCGCTTCGATCAAATGGGCGAATAAAGCTTCCTTGCTTGGAAAGTAAGCGTAGAGCGTCGCCTTCGACACGCAAGCGGACCGCGCGATCGCGTCCATGCTCGTCTCCGCGAAGCCCTGTTCGAGGAATAATTTTCGCGCAGCCTCGATCACGGAACATTCCTTCCGTCCCGCAACATGCGCCTCTGTCGATCCTGCCGTCGCATGATCCGCCGACGGGCTCTTCATGGCGGGGTCCTCAATTTCAATCTTTGTAGCGGTAACGCCGCAAGGACTCTGGCTTTCATTCAAGGCTCTGCCCCGCACCATAGGCTCATTCTCGCACCTTCGCCGGGCTCAACCCGGCCTGTCGCCGTGGGGTGTGACGTATCTATCGGCCCACTTTTGAAAAGTTTCAAACTAAACGATCCAGTTCAATTTAACGTTGACACGCGCCAAAGGGCAAGCATAAAACTGAACCGTTCAGTTTAACCTGGGTCCGACATGAGCTGGAGGGCGCCTCAAATATCCCGGCCGTTGCTCAACCCTCATGTGGGGGATCGCCTCGCTCTTGCGCTCGAAAGCCCGAAGGCGCGAAACATCGCCCAGAGCGATCGACGCCAAGGGACATTGATCAGCTCGAAACGCAGGGCGGCAGCGCTGGGGCTTCTGCTTGCCGCGTTTCTTTCCGGCTGCGCTGTGGGCCCCGACTTTGTCGCGCCGGAGGCGCCCTTGGACGCGGGCTATGCGACGGGCAAGCCAGCGAACATCACCCAGTCAGCGCCCATCGCGGGCGGCGGCGCGCAAAAGCTCGTTCCTGGCCGCGACATTCCGGGCGAATGGTGGCGACTGTTCCGCTCCAAGCAGATTTCGGCGCTGGTGGCTGAGGCGGTGACCAACCATCCCAACATCGCGGCCGCGGAAGCGGCGCTTCGCCAGGCGCGCGAAACTACGGAAGCCGATGCGGCGTCCTTCTTTCCCTCGGCCACTCTGAGCCAGAGCGTCGCGCGCACGCAAATGACGACGGCGCAATTCGGCGGCTTCTCGCAAAGCTCCTCGTCGAGCGGGCCGACGGCGCTGCTCTACACGCTCCATAATTCGAATGTCGCCGTGTCGTTCACCCCCGACGTCTTCGGCAAGACGATGCGCACGGTTGAGAGCGATTTCGCCGCGGCCGAGTATCAGCGATTCCAGCTTGAGGCGACCTATCTGGCGCTGGCCGCCAATGTGGTGACCGCCGCGATCGCCGATTCCAACTACGCCTCGCAGATCAAGGTCACGCGCGATCTCATCGCCGCCTATCAGAAGCAACTCGACATATTGCAGAAGCGCTTCGAGCTCGGCGCCGTGAGCGCGGCCGACGTGGTGTCGGAAAAGGCGCTCGTCGCTCAGGCGCAAGCGACGCTGCCGCCGCTCGAAAAAGCGCGCGCGCAGACGCGCAATCAGCTCATGGCCTATCTCGGCCGCTTTCCCAATGACGATAAGGGCGAAGCGATCGACATCGAGCATCTGCATCTGCCGCGGGATCTGCCGCTCAGCCTGCCGTCCAATCTAGTGCGCCAGCGTCCGGACGTTCTTTCGGCGGAGGCGCAGTTGCAACAGGCAAGCGCCAATGTGGGCGTCGCCACGGCAAATATGCTGCCGCAGCTGACGTTGACGGGCAATGGCGGCAGTCAGGCTTCGAATTTCGCGCAATTATTCTTGCCGCAGACCTCGGTCTACAATCTTGCGACGCAGATCTCCGGCCAGGCGTTCGACGCCGGCAGATTGTTCCATCAGCGCGAGGCGAAGCTCGCCGCGCTGGAACAGGCGGAAGCGCAATATCGCGCCACCGTGATCAGCGCCTTCCAGAATGTCGCCAACGCCCTGCAGGCGATCAAGCATGACGCGGAGACGCTGCGTGCGCAGGTTGCGGCGGAAAAGGCCGCCGCCGAAAGCCTGGATATTTCGCAAGCCCAATATTTGGCTGGCTCGACGACCTATCCGACGGTGCTCAACGCCGCGCAGACCCTGCTCAACGCCCGTCTCAATCGCGTCCAGGCGCAGGCGGCGCGCTTCTCGGATACCGCGGCGCTGATGCAGGCGCTCGGCGGCGGGTGGTGGAATCGCCTCGACGAGACGCCGGCGTCGCTTCCAAAACCCACCGACCTCATTTCAACCCTGCCGATCGCAGCGGCGATACGCGCCGAGGCTGAGGAACGCTCCCGTGCCCGTTAACACGCTTTTGCAAGACCGTCTCGGATCGATGTTCAAGCCCATGATGATCATGCTGGCGATCGTCGCCCTCGTGTTCGCAGGCCTTTACGGTTTCGTCAGTTTCCGCTCGATGATGATCGGGCGGTTCCTCGCCTCCATGGCCAATCCGCCGCAGACCGTGTCGGTGACGACGGCCGCCTATCGGGAATGGCGCCCGAAGTTTTCCGCCATCGGCACATTCCGCGCCGTCAATGGCGCGGACCTCGCGCTCGAAACCTCCGGCATCGTTGAGAAGATCCACTTCCAGTCGGGAGAGGACGTCAAGGCGGGGCAAATTCTCATCGAGCTGCGCAAGGATACGGACAACGCTCGGCTCGAAGCCTTGAAAGCCACCGCGGAGCTCAACGCCATCAACCTGCGCCGCGACCAGTCGCAGCTCAAAATCCGCGCCGCGAGTCAGGCGACTGTGGATACGGACATCGCCAATCTGCGAAGCGCCAACGCCCAGGTCGTTCAGCAGGAGGCGGTGATCGCGCAAAAAACCCTGCTCGCGCCCTTCGCAGGAAGGCTCGGCATCCGTCAGATCGATCTTGGCCAATATATCGGCGCCGGAACGGTGATCGTGACTTTGCAGGCGCTCGATCCGATCTTTCTCGACTTTGTCTTGCCGCAGCAGGACTTGAATGGCGTCTCGGTCGGACAAACGATCGCCGCGACCGTCGACGCCTTTCCCGGCCAGAGCTTTACGGGCAAGATCGACGCCATCAGCTCCAAGGTGGATCTCGCAAGCCGCAACGTGCAGGTCCGCGCGAGCCTCGCTAATGGCGAACGCAAGCTGCGGCCCGGCATGTTCGCGTCAGTGGAAATCGCGACCGGCAAGCCTCAACGCCTGATCACGCTGCCGCAAACGGCGATCGTCTATGCGCCCTTCGGCAATTCGGTGTTCCTTGCGCAAAAAAGCGAAGAGAGCGCCGATAAGAAGGCGCCGCAAGGCTCCGGGCTCATCGCGCATCAAGCCTTCGTTCGGCTCGGCGAAGCGCGCGGCGATGAAGTCTCGGTGCTCGAAGGGGTGCCCGAAGGCGCGACAGTTGTGACGGCCGGTCAGGTCAAGCTGCGCAACGGCGCGCCGCTCGCCGTTTCGCAAGAGCCGTCGCCACCTGTCGACGACAACCCCAAGCCCGTGGATCAGTGAACGGAGATTTCGCAACATGCGTTTCACCGACATTTTCGTGCGCCGCCCGGTGCTCGCCACCGTGGTGAGCCTGCTGATCCTGGTGCTTGGCCTGAGATCGCTGGCGACTTTGCCCGTGCTGCAATATCCGCGCACGCAAAACGCCGTCGTCACGGTGATGACATACTATTTTGGCGCCGATCCGGCGACCGTCGCCGGCTTCGTCACGACGCCGCTCGAAAACGCCATCGCGCAGGCGAATGGCATCGACTATCTCACCTCGACGAGTCAGATCGGCGTGAGCACGATCACCGCCAATCTGCGCCTGAACTATGATTCCGGCAAGGCGCTCACCGAGATCAGCACCAAGATCGATTCGGTGCTCAACCAATTGCCGCAGGCCGTGCAGCGGCCCGTCATCACCGTCAAGATCGGACAAACGACCGACGCCATGTACATTGGCTTCAACAGCGACATCCTCACGCCGAGCCAGGTGACCGACTATCTCATCCGCGTCGTGCAACCGCGTC
Source organism: Methylocystis rosea SV97 (assembly GCF_000372845.1). Lineage (GTDB taxonomy): Bacteria > Pseudomonadota > Alphaproteobacteria > Rhizobiales > Beijerinckiaceae > Methylocystis > Methylocystis rosea. The sequence goes on along the minus strand of NZ_KB889963.1, from coordinate 41,091 downwards.
TGCAATCGGTGCCGGGCGTGCAGACGGCGGAACTCATCGGCGGCAAGACCTTTGCGCTCAGAGCCTGGCTCGATCCGGTGAAGCTCGCCGCCTATGGGCTCACCGCCAGCGAAGTGGCGGCGTCCCTCCAGAGCAATGACTATATCGCCGGCCTCGGCTCGACCAAGGGCCAATGGGTTCAGGTCAATCTCTCGGCGGCGACGTCGCTCCATTCACTCGAGGAGTTTCGCAACCTCGTCGTCAAGCAGGTGAACGGCGCCAATGTGAAGCTGCGCGACGTCGCCAATGTCACGCTCGGCGCGGACGATTATGAATCCTCGGTGTCGTTCGACGGCAAGCAGGCGGTCTATATCGGCATTCTAGTGGCGCCGAACGCGAATTTGCTCAATGTCGTCAAAGGCGTCAAAGACGCATATCCCGACATTGTCAAAGCGCTGCCCCAAGGCTTGAATAGCGAGATCGTCTACGACACGACGAATTTCGTGAACAGCTCCATCGACGAGGTGATTCACACGCTCATCGAAGCGGTCCTCATCGTCACCGCCGTCGTCTTCGTGTTTTTGGGATCGTGGCGCTCGGTGCTGATCCCGATCATGGCGATTCCGCTTTCGCTCATTGGCTCGCTGACGTTTCTCCTCGCGCTCGGCTTCTCGATCAATCTGCTGACGCTTCTGGCGCTGGTGCTCGCGATCGGCCTCGTGGTCGACGACGCCATCATTGTCGTCGAAAACGTCAACCGGCATCTCGGCGAAGGCCTCACGCCTGTCGACGCCGCGCTGCTGGCGGCGCGCGAACTCGCGGGGCCGATCATCGCCATGACGATCGTGCTGATCGCCGTCTATGTGCCGATCGGCTTTCAAGGCGGCCTCACCGGCGCGCTCTTCGTCGAATTCGCTTTCACTCTGGCGGCGGCGGTCACCGTGTCGGGCGTCGTCGCGCTCACCTTGTCGCCAGTGAGTTGCGCGCTCGCGCTCAAGCCCCCGAAGCGAGGCGAGGAGACGCTTGAGTCCCGCATCGTCGGCTTTATCGATGCGCGGATGGACGCCGTCCGGGACCGCTATCACCGGCTGCTGGACTCCTCCCTCAATTACGTCCCGGTGACGCTCGTCTTCGGCGGGCTGGTGCTTTCGAGCATCTATTGGCTCTACGCCAGCGCCAAGAGCGAACTCGCGCCAAACGAGGATCAGGGCATCATTCTGGCGCAGGCGACTCCGGCGCCCAACGCCACTCTCCAACAAAAGCTGTACTACGCCGATCAGGCATATAAGATCATCGCCAAGCATCCAGAGACCGACAGCGTGTTCCAGATCAATTCGCTGGCGGCGAATCTGTCCGGCGTCGTGCTCAAGCCCGCGGATGAGCGCAAGGTCGGCGCGGAGGACTTGCAGCATATGCTCCAACAGGAGCTGAGCGCCGTTGCGGGCGTGCGCTTCGTCGCCTTCCAACCGCCGCCGCTTCCGGGCTCGATGGGCTTGCCGATTCAATTCGTGTTCCAGAGCACCGACCCTTTCGAGAAGATGGACGGCATCTCCCGCGAATTCCTGTCGAAAGCTCTGGCGACGGGAAAGTTCATGTTCCTCGACACTGATCTCAAGATTGATCAGCCGCAGTTGTCGCTTGTCATCGACCGCGAAAAGACCGCGCAACTCGGCTTGAGAATGATCGACGTCGGCGGCGCGCTCACCACCGCGCTGAGCGGCGGTTATACGCAATATTTCGGGCTCGCCGGCCGTTCGTACAAAGTCATTCCGCAGGTCGCCCAACGGTTTCGGCTGAATCCGGATCAGATCTTGAACTACTACATCAAGACGGCGGACGGCTCCTTGGCGCCGCTTTCGACCGTCGCCAAGCTCGAAACCGCCATCGTTCCCGAGTCGCTCAATCATTTCCAACAGATCAATTCGGTGACGATTTCTGGCGTGGCCGCGCCGGGCGTCATCGCCGGCGAGGCGCTCGACGCGCTGAAAGAGGTCGCGCGCCAAGCGTTGCCCGCGACCTATACGATCGACTATGCCGGACCCTCGCGCCAGTTCATTCAGGAGTCGAGCGGCTTCGCGGTGACGTTTGGCTTCGCCCTCATCATCATCTTTCTCGCGCTCGCCGCGCAATTCGAGAGCTTCCGCGATCCGCTGATCATTCTCGTATCCGTCCCAATGTCGATCGCCGGCGCGCTGGTTTTCATCATGCTCGGCTTTGGCGGCGCGAGCATCAATATTTACACCCAGGTCGGTCTGGTGACGTTGATGGGCCTGATCAGCAAACACGGCATTTTGATCGTGGAGTTCGCCAATGAATTGCAACACGGCGGCATGTCGAAACGGGAAGCGATCCTGGAGGCCACGTCCATTCGCCTGCGTCCGATCCTTATGACCACCGCGGCGATGGTGCTCGGCGTCTTCCCGCTCATCATGGCGGCGGGCGCGGGCGCGGCGTCGCGCTTCAACATGGGGCTGGTGATCGCCTCGGGCCTTTCTATCGGCACCTTGTTCACGCTGTTTGTTCTGCCCGCGGTCTACCTCGTCCTCGCGGCGGACCATTCGGGGTCACGCAAGAAGGCCGCGCTCGATGTTGTGTCGCCAGCGCATCCATAAGTTGGGTCGGAGATCGTTCTTAAAGGCATGAGGCCCAGCCAGCGGAGTTTGATCTCTTTCTCCATGTTGCCGCGGCTTAGATCCGTCTCGCGAGGAGAAATTGAAGCACGTGGGTCTTGCCGCTTGGATAGACGCTGGGCTGCAAATCAGGCGAGGACCACCTCAGTGCGGGTCTGATAGGCATCGTGCAAGATTAGGTTAGCGAGACTGCGCGCAGAATCGTCCCAGGAATAAATCGGCATTTTTTCCTTTGTGATCGGTTCTCGATAGAGCTCCTCGATTTTGTCGGCCAAGTCGATCGAGTCCAGTAAATTGAAATAGCGGACGTGGTCTCCGCCGATTTCGTGGAACACCGGCAAATCCGAGGCGATGACGGGAAGCCCGTAACGACCAGCTTCAACAAGCGGGAGGCCAAACCCTTCGATCATCGATGGATAAACCAATGCGCGCGCATGGGTATAGCAGTGATGAAGATCGGCGTCGCTCGCCTTATCGAGCCATAGGAGGCGTCGCCCAAATTCACAGTGTTGTTTGATGCGATGTTGGAGAGATTCGCTTTGCCAGCCTGCTTGGCCAATGATGACGTAACGCGCTTCGACGCCGCTCGACCAAAGACGTTCGAAAGCGTCGAGCGCGATCGGATAGCATTTTCGCGGTTCAAGAGTGCCTACGCTCAGAAAGTAAGGCGTTTCGCTTGTGGTCACGATTTTGGCTTCAGGAGAAATCGAGGAATTCTCTTGGTCGTCGAAATCCGCGCCCAGTCGCCACCAGCCGATGCGAAGATTCGGCTTGGTAGCGAGGTCTTTGCGCGCGACATAGGCGATGAAATCCGTCGCAGTGCTCTTTGAGACGCATATGATGCGATCGCTTTTCAGCACGAGTTTTTCGAACCACTCGTTGAATTCCTCAGTCATTCGCGGCGTGACGCTGAGCGGATGGATCAAGGGGATCAGGTCATGTACGACCGTTATGAGCTGTCCGCCGACATCGGCCAGCCGCTGAGTAAGAGGCAGATGCTCGGAAAGCATGCCCCAGCTTGCGTCGAGGAGCATGAATTTGTCGCCTTCGCTGAACGTGATCGACGCCGGGAGCAACGGATGATCGTAGTAGGAAAGAAGTTCACTGTTTTCGACAACGACGGGAAGCGCAAATCGATCCTGGATCGATCTCTTGGCTATTTCGCGAACGACGCGCTGCACGCCGGTTTTCCCTCCAACACGTAGCGTTGGCGTTACATCGATGAAAATACGGCAAGAGGAGATTGAGGAGAGCGTGTCGTCCGAGGCGAGTTCTTTTGGCAATAGAGGCCGACGCCTGAGCCTCAAGCGGTCACGAGTCCTCGATCCATTGTGCAGGTGACCAAGTCCTAGCTGCTTGGTCACAGTCCAGTAGAATTCTCTCAATTTGAAGTAGACGAAAGCCGTTACTGGATCGAGCGCATCCGCCATGCGTCTGCGTTTCATTTCCAGGTTCTCTAGCTGAATCTGCGACGCGAGAAAAAGGGCGACCTCGCTTTCGTGTTCAATGTGCTGCTCCATCTTTGCTCTTCTCCAGAGTGTACGCCGAAAGCGCGGACGCGCGCCGCCTCGGAAGATTGGGGTGCTTTCATCTTGGTTGTCTTTGCCGCTGCCCTTCGCGGCGAGAGAAAGGAGCGCCGATTGCGTGGGCTCACTTCGCTTGCATACGGGCCATCAACTTGCTTGCGATGTCGCCGAGGCGACTCGCATAACGCTCAGATGAGTATCTCTCTTCGTATAATGCGCGCGTATCGCTCGTCATCGGATCGCTTCGTTCGCTCATCCCACGACGCTTCATCATGGCGGCGGCGAATTCGCTGGCTTCGTCCGCGATGAACACGTTGCGAAGCTGTGATGGATCGATCCCCATGCCCCTGAAAGCCTTCGACGTCGCGACGACCGGCAGTCCGCTGGAGAGAGCCTCCACGGTTTTGATCGAAAGGCCATGCCCTTCTCTGGTGGGGAGGAGAACTAAAGCTGCATCGGCGTAGGCAGACTGTATTTCAGCTACTCTGCCACGGAACAGATTGCGATGCTCCTTATACAGGAGTCGGTCATGGCTTTTCACGCCATCGGCGATATCGCCAAAAATTGAAATCGATATTTCGGGCACGCGCGGCACAATATATTTCAAGAACCATCGAACGCTGATGTAGTTGGCGGCGTTGTTGCCAGCGACGAAAATAGCGCGATCGCCATTGTCGTGAGGCGCCGCAGGGGCGATCGAGGGATAGATCAGCTCGTGTTGCGCGAGAGGCAGAAGCTGCTGAAACGCCGCATACTCTTCCGAATTCAAGTGAATGCAAACGTCCGCGCGCTTGATCCAATCGAGTTCGACGGCAAGCATGCTCCTATAGCCCACGTAAGGCGGGATGCTAAAGCCCGAACGATTGCGGAGTTCGTATTGCCGAGCCTGGATGTCGTGAGTGTCGAGGACGACGGGAATACTGCGCCTCTCGCGCATCTTCTCGGCGAAAGGCAAGACGAAAAAGTGGTTGGCATGAATCAGGTCAATAGCGTTCGTATCGAGCGCTTCGGGAAGAGGCGCGCGCTTCACCAGCTCCACCAGCCAGGTTGCCTGATCGCCATGCGTTAAGGGCCACCAGCCGTCCTTAAGGAGCGTTGTCTTGAAGAGATCAGGGATCGTGGCGGACGATTCATATCTCTCGTCGGCGGCGAGATCCTGACTATGCGCCCTGTAATCTTTCCAGCGTGCGCCGCGGCCGACCGAAGGCGTGACATCGTCCATGAGCGCAATGGAAAGCACACGCGCGCCGAGCTTTTTGTAGGCTCCTATCTGACTAGCGATAACCTGATGCGTCCCGCAGGAATGCCACGCAGGATGAACGACTGCGACTGTTTTACCCGATAGCGCGGCGCGGCCTGGACCTGATTGATGTATCGACATCCCGACGACCCCCTTTGGGCGTCAAGGTCGAACTCTCAGGGGACATTTATTTGCTCAATTCGTTTCGATTTGTTTCGATGTCGGTTTTGGGCAGCGATACCCTCGCGATCAGGCCGCCGCCGGTCCGCTCATTCAGCGTGAGGCGTCCGCAGTGGGCTTCGACGATCGCGCGCGCGATCGCCAGGCCGAGCCCGAAGCCCTCTGTTGTGTTCGCGGACGCGCCTACGTCTCCTCGCTCGAAGGGTTCCAGCATCAGATCCCTCCTTGCTTGGGGGATGCCTGGACCCCTGTCGGCAATCTCGACGACCGCTGCGTCATCGCTTTCGAGCACCCGGATTTCAGGATTCTCCCCGTGTTTCACCGCATTGTCGATTAGGTTGGAGAATGCGCGTTCGAGATTGTCCGGACTGCCCAGAACGTTGACGTGATCGATTCCGTCGTAGCGCGCATTGGCGCCCACATCGACGAACTGATCGACAATCGCTTGCAACAGGCTCGCCAGATCCAGCGCGACGATCTCCTGCTGGAAACCACCGCGCAGATAGTCGAGGCAGCCGCCGACCATCGCTTCCATCTGGTCGAGGTCCCGCAGCAGTTTTGCTTTCGTTTCGCTGCTCTCAATGTATTCGGCGCGAAGACGCATCCGCGTGATTGGGGTCCGAAGATCGTGGCTGACCGACGTCAACATCCGCGTTCGCTGAGTCGCCATCTCGGCAATACGACGCTGCATGCGATTGAAGGCCCGCGTCGCCTTGCGGACCTCTTCGGGGCCTGTCTCGGCGAGCTGCGCCGGAACGCTGTCGAGGCCGAAGGATTCGGCGGCGTCCGCGAAATTCGTCAGGGGCCGCGTAAGCGACAGCGCGGCCCATAGGGAGAATATGAACAAGCTCACCGCGACGAAGCCCAGGGTGACGATCGCGAATCGCGGAAATCCGGAAGGCCGCATCGGAGCGTCGAGCAGGAATTGCTGCCCATCGTGCAACGACCCGCTAAATCGCTTGTTGTCATCGTGCGCTGCGATCTCGACTCCGACGGGGAGGCGAAACCGAAAATAAACTGGCTGCGCCCCGTTGCGCGTGACGACTCCTGGCTCTGAGAGCGCGACGTGAAACCCCGGAAAGTTGTCGTTAAAACCTGTTGCGATGGCTGGCCTCTCCGCAGCGGAGGCGGCGTCCAACGCGGTTAAAGCCGCCACGACAATGGAGGCGCTCAGGTCGCGAGGGTGGCCGGGAGCGGGTTCGGACAGGAAAAGGATCGTCGTCACCGCCGCGTGGAACAGGCCGACGCATAGGAGGAGGAGAAGTCCCAGCTGCACATTGATGTTTCGGAGCGCAGATGTTCTCACTGGACGTTGACTTTCGCCGTGAACGTATAGCCCATCGAGCGGACCGTCTGAATGAGCGTCGGGTCTCGCGGGTCATTCTCGATCTTTTGACGAAGCCGGCTTATTAGGATGTCCACGCTCCGCTCGGTCGTGGACGACGCCTTCAGCTCCTCGCGCGAGAATATTTTTCCGGGATTGCGGCAGAGCGTCAGCAACAGGTCGAATTCCGCGCTCGTGAGGATCACCCGCACGCCGGTCGGGCCCAACAGGCGCCGTGTGGAAGAGTCCAGGAAGAATCCAGAAAAGCTATAGGCGCTGATTTTCTGGGACGACTCAATATCCGGGGCGGTCCGCCGGAGGACGGCCCCGATGCGTGCGAGCAGTTCACGCGGAACGAAGGGTTTGACAAGATAATCGTCCGCCCCAAGTTCGATACCAAGTATCCGGTCCGTGTCTTCGCCGCGCGCGGTCAACATGATCAATGGCGGACTTCCCGTGTTTCGCAAGCGCATGCAGATGGAAAATCCATCCTCACCGGGAAGGTTGACGTCGAGCACGACAAGGTCGACCCGCGCGCTTGCGAGAACCTCGTCCATCTGTTTGCCGTCACAGGCAAGCATCACCTTAAACCCGTTGTCGCTGAGATATTTCGATAACAGCGATCGAATATCCTCGTCGTCCTCGACGACCAGGATCCATCGCCTATCGGCCGCGCTTGATGCGGGTTTGTTCAAGGTCGGAGAGTTCACCTACTCGCGGCTTCGAGCCAGCGGCGAGTTCCAAACCGAGAGTTCCGCACAGCTGTGTCGAGATTCTGGCGCGGTTGTTTCGTTTTGTTGCGCGCAACGCAGCGTATGACAGCCAGTCGCTGGCGTCCTCGCTTCCTCACGTCCGCAGGCAGTCTGAATTCGAACGCACTCTGGCGGCGCTCAAGGAGTCAGCTTCGAAAATAACTTCTGGATAGAACCGTAGCAGAAATTCTCGATAATGATGAAGGACATATAAGATAACTCCATTCGGCAAAGCATCTCGCCATTCAGTGCTGCTTCCACAGCGATAATGCGACGAGAGATCTATCACTCCCTGTTGCCGGCCGGTCATTGCGGCAAACGAAAACCTATCAGGATCAGGCATCGTCGCCTTTCTCAAGACCTCCGTTCGAGACAGCACGCGGAAGAAATTAGCTGCGTTTGACGTTATGTCCTCCATGCGCAACGTGACGATCCGTGAGTCGTCATAATTCCACGAGATCATATCGCACAAAGGACCGTTCGTCTCAGGCTGAAAGTGACGCGATTCAAGAAACGCCAAGGTCAAGGCCATGCCGACGTCTTGGTCTACTTCACTCAAAGCACTCCTCTGACCAATCAGGAGGCGCCATCCATCAATCGGATGGGTTCGGAGGTGGGAGTAGTATGCGGAGACGACGACACTCAGAGGATTCCTTATAACGTGCATGCATTGCATGTCCGCAGATATATGGTTCTTTATGCTGAAGTAGTCAGCGTTCAGCGCGACAACGACATCATTGTCGGACTTAAGCGCCGTCTCTATAGTATATCCTGACTCTGGGCATTGACGCCCCCAAGGGATCGCGATGTATTTTAAATTATTCTCGCGGCAAATATTCGCGACTATCGATGTTAGCCAGGTCGATGCGCTCTTATGATGCGTAAATAGTGCAAGTTTTCTGCGTTTGGTTAGAGCAGACCGAATGCGACTGGCAATGTAAAAAGCATTTATCACTGCTTGTTTTATACCTAAGTAGAACGGCATGTACTGCTCACTTCTTGGTGGAGCAAGTGGCGCCCGGAATGTTCCGCACGGGAGTGTCGAGATTCCGGCTGCTTAGTTTCGTTTTGTTTCTAATAAGCCGAGCGTATCTAGGTGTCATCGTGTTGAGTTTCAGTCGTTCGGACCTGAACTTGCGAGATGCAGTCCGCCTCACTTGCCGGCCGCCGAACGGCGCAGGCGCGGCCGGTCACTTCGACCGTCTCATTGCGGCGCCAGCGGGGAGCGGGCGCCGCTCAAAGGTAATGTCGGCAAGATGTCCGCCGTTGAGAAGATGTGTGTAACAAGCGCCGGCCAGGCCGCTTGCCTACGCCGCCCAAGCGTAATCTTCGCGCGCGATCGCGCGCGAAGATTTTAGGAATCAAGGACTGTCGCTTGAGCGCGTCGGCGCCACATAGGAACGGAGTGTCCGCCATCAAGCGCACGCCGACCTATGGGCTTTCGTCTGGTTAAAACAGGCGCGATCACCATGTCTCCGGTCTCGATGCGAAAGCTCGCTGCTTGTGTAAGGACGAAAAGCGGCGACAGAGAATGGAGAACCGGGAATGGCGCTTAGGGAGCAAATCGACGAAGAGCTCAGAGCGTTTCTGGCGGAGACCAATTTCACCGGAGCGGGCGCGCTTATAACCGACCTTGATGGAACTGCGGTGCATGAGTTTGAAGGGCGGATCGTGATCCCTGATCCGGTCGCTTGCGGTTTAAAGCGCCTCAATGATCTTGGCCGCCCCATTGTGCTGAACACGCTGCGGTTTCCGTTGAACGTCATTCGCACCTTCGGGCGCGAGTGGTATTCGATCACCAATGCGCCTTTGCCGCTTGTCTCGCTCAACGGCGGCGTCGTCGGCTATCTTAGAGAAGATGCGGCTGGAGAGATCGTCTTCGAGGAGCTAGACGCTTTTCCGCTTGAGCCGCTGGAAATTGACGAGGTTCTGACGGGCGTGCGCGGGCTGCTTGCGAACGGCGTCGACGACCTTCTTGTCTTCTACTACACGCGCGACTGGATGATCGGCGAGACGATCTGGACGCCTGTCAGGGAGAAGATCCCCCATCTTCAGACAAAATACACGAGCGCGTCGTCGATCGTCTGCCTCTCGCTGGATGATCTTCGCGAGTCTTTGATGGCCCAGGACATCTGCATGATGTTTCTGCTCGTCGAAGCCCCGCAGGATCGCCTGATGGCCTATCAGCACGTCAAGCGCTCGAATTTCGCGACGCGCAAAGGCGTCGATAAATTGTTCGGCGTGCGCGCCATTGCGGACCGGCTCGGCGTCGACCTGCAGGCCTCTGTCGGCTGCGGCGACACGCCGATGGATTCATTTCTTTCCGGCGTCGGCCTTGCCGTCCATGTCGGATCGCGCGATCTGGAATATAAGGGCCTGCTGCGGACGGTGAAGATTGAAAGCTCCCAGGAGCTTGGCGAGCTGCTGTTTCGCCTTGGCGGGCTGGAGAGCGAGGCGCTGTCACAATGACCGCTGCGCAAGAAGCGCCAATCGATCCGCGCAAGGCGCGATCGAATGCGGGCAAAATTATCGAGCATCACCTTGGGTCAAAGCCCAAGAGCATCGTGGCGCGCGGCGGCGGCATCACCAATTTCGTGTTCGAGGTCCGCCACGCCGAAGGCGATTTCATCGTCCGCATGAACGCAACGCCGGACAAGCTAAAGGATTATCTCAAGGAGCAATGGGCGATCACCAAAGCCAGCGAGGCTGGCGTGCCGACCGCGAAAATCCTGGAGGTCGGCGCCGACATTATCGGCATGCCTTACATGGTGCTTCCGAAAGTCGAGGGACAGGAGGCGACGCATCATCCCGAACGCTTCACGATTTTGCGTGAAATGGGACGCCTGACCGCTCTGATCCACTCGGTGAAGACATCTGGCTTTGGCCAAACCTTCGATTGGTCGGGCAATACGCTCTCGCGCAAAGAGACTTGGAAGGAGTATCTGCGCGGGGAATTGAAAATTGAAGCGCGCGTCGACCTGCTGGATGAGCAGGATATGCTGGACGCCGGCCAGCTTAAACGGCTGAGATCGGTCGTTCGCGACATGGAGCGCTGGGACCCGTCGCCCGTTCTCAACCACGGCGACATGCGGCTAAAGAACGTGGTCGCCGACGCCTCTGGGGCGATCACCGCCGTGATCGATTGGGAGTGCTGCGCCTCCAACGTTGCGCCCTACTGGGATCTTTCAATGGCGCTTCATGATCTCTCGGTCGACGCCAAGCAGGAATTTCTCATGGGCTATGGCTTGAAGGAGGAGAAGATCCGCGAAATGGCGCCGATTATAAAGACGATCAATCTCATCAATTACGCGCCCTATGTGGAGCGCGCCGCCGCGGAAAGGGACAAAGCTCGGCTGGAACAATATCGCACGCGCCTCTCGGGGGCGCTGGATCTATATTCGCTTTGACCGCATTCACTCTTTATCCAGTCGCACTTTAAACAACAGTGGTCGGAGAGCCTGGAACTGTGCTGGCGCGCGTAATATCCTGCGACGCCGCGACGACCGCCGGTTCCAAAGACGTGAGAGAGAAACATGTTCGACAAACTTGTCCTCGCCTTAGTTTCAATCGCGCTCATGACCGGCTTTGCACGCGCGGAGGAGCGAACCGCCGACGTCGTCGACAACAAAGGGAAGGGGATCGGCTCCATCGAGGTCAAACAGGGGCCGCATGGCGTCGTTCTTCGCGTCATGCTGCGGCCGGGCGCGCTCGCGCCGGGCTGGCATGGCGTCCATCTGCACGAAGTTGGCGACTGCTCCGACATCGAAAAATTCATGCACTCGAAGGGCCATATCAATCCGTCAAATGCCGAACATGGGTTCCTCAATCCCAAGGGGCCGCACCCGGCGGATCTGCCGAACGTCTATGCATATTCCGATGGCTCCGCGCAGGCGGAAATGTTCATCGACGGCGTGTCCTTGAGCGGCGGCAAGATCAATCTCCTGGACGCGGACGGATCGGCGATCGTGGTGCATGCGAGCCCCGACGACCACATGTCGCAGCCGATTGGCGGCGCCGGCGCGCGCGTCGCCTGCGCCGTGCTGAAATAGGGTGGGCGCTGCGCGCGTGGCGGGCCACGACCGATAGTGATGATCACCACGTCTCGCCATAGCCCTATGAGCATCGCCTGCTGCGGAGGCGTCTCATAGTCCAAGAGGCGCAACAATCTGTGCCTCGATCTCGAGGGCTTCAACACGGCAGCCCTCAATCTGGTCATCCAGGCGGAGCCGACGGACATCGACTGCTGAATTCAGCCCAGCGCACGGCGCCATATTAGCCAGATTAGAACCGACGCCTTATCCAAGTGAGCGACTTCTTTAGCAAAATATATGAACGGGCCTTTCCGTGACGATCTTCGGCGATACGCATTCAGCGATCAAACCAAAGTCACTTTGCTCTTGAACAGAAATATTCCAGAAACAAAACAGTAGCATCTAAGTCACTTGGGTAGGTTGGCAGTCACCATTCCGTCGCAGTTGACTGTCCTTAAGCTAGAACGTGTTGACTATATCCCTTCCCTTGCGAATAAGCGGTGAGCCCTCGGGCATGAGTCTATTGAGCGGCAAACTGGACGTTAAACGGGCGCTGGGTCTGATGAACCGTCTTTCATTGAGCCGGCGCCAAATCTTCAGCGCCGCGACGGCCGGCGCATTGGTCCTATTCGGTACGCTCATTTATCGCTTCGTTCCGGAGAAGGGTTTCTCCCGCCAGGAGACAGGGCAGCCTCAGGAAGGGCGACGCGCGCCACCGCTCATGCGCAAGGGTAAAGCGATCTTCATTCCCGAAGGCTCGCCCTATCGAAGTCACATCGCCGTCGCGCCGGTCCAGGTCCGGGACGTTAGCCTGAGCCGCATTGTCCCAGGCGCGGTCGAAGCCGATCCGGCGCGGACGGTGAGAGTATTGGCGCCCGTCAACGGACGAGTTAGCGAACTCAACATCGAACTGGGCGACAACGTAAAGAAGGGCCAGCCGCTGGCGACCATTGATTCTGGCGATTTGGCGCAGGCGGTGGCCGATGCCGAAAAGGCCAGAGCCACCGCGAAGCTCACCAAAAGCGCGCTCGATCGCGCGACGGGACTGAATAAGGCGGGCGGTCTCGCGCTTAGAGAACTGGAGCAAGCGCAGAATGACTTTCTGCAGGCCACGTCGGAATTGAAGCGGGCCGAAGCCCGGCTCGACGTGATTGGCGACAACAGCAAGCTCACCGGCCAGCGTAAGATCACTCTTAACGCGCCGATCGACGGGACAATTACGGCGCTGGATACGGCGCCCGGCGACTTCATCGACAACACCACATCGCCGATGATGACCATCTCCAATCTAGATCGCATATGGGTTACTGCGAGCGTACAGGAGAAAGATCTCTCCTTTGTGCAGAAGGGGGAAAGGGTCGAAGTTTCGCTTGTCGCCTATCCCCACGAAGTATTCGCCGGAAAAGTCGAAATTATTAGCCAGTTGCTCGAGGCGGACACGCGCCGCAACAAAGTGCGCATCGCTTTCGACAATCCGAACGGCATGTTCAAATTGAACATGTTCGCGACCGTGCGCTTCTTCTCACCGCCGTCGCGACGCGTGGTTATTCCCCCCTCGGCTCTGATGATGGTCAATGATACGTCCAACGTCTTCGTCGAGGTCGCGCCTTGGACCTTCGAGCGAAGACCGGTCGATCCCGAAGCCGACATCCTCGGCGGCGCGGTTGTCGAGGGACTCGACGCCGGTCAGCGGATCGTCGTGCGGGGCGGGGTGCTCTTGAATGATTGAGCGCATCGTTGAGTTTTGCCTCAGGAACCGCGCCGGCGTGATATTGGCCACGGCGCTTTTGTTCGCCTTCGGCGTCTATTCCTGGACACAGCTAAAGATCGAAGCCTATCCGGAAATCGGCGACGTGACGGTGATCGTCACGACGAAGGCGACGGGCCTTGCCGCCGAGGAAGTGGAACAGCAGATCACCGTTCCCCTGGAACGCGTGCTGGCGAGCACGCCAGGCGTGCTCACGATTCGCTCGACCAGCACCTTCGCGTTGTCGCTCATCACCATGGTGTTCAAGGACGGCGTCGAGGACTATTGGGCCCGCCAACGCGTGTTGGAGCGCATCGCGCAGGTGTCGCTTCCTCCCAACATTCAGCCGGCGCTTGGCCCCCTCACGGGTCCGACGGGAGAAATTCTCAGATACACTCTGGAGTCCGACGCCAAAAACGTCGAAGAACTCTCGGAAACCCAGCGCTGGATCGTGATTCCGGCGCTCAACCAGGTTCCCGGCGTCGCCAGCGTCGCCAATTTCGGCGGCGTCACGCGTCAGTTTCAGCTCCAGCTCGATCCGGTCGCGATGCAGCGCTACGGACTCGGACTGACGGACGTCACCAACTCCATTGCTGCAAACAGCGCCAGCGCCGGCGGCAGCCGCATCACGCGCGGCGAACAGGCTTATGTCATTCGCAGCATTGGCCTCGTCCGCACCAAGGAAGACCTGGGAAATATCGTCATCACCGAGCATGGCGGCGTCCCTGTGTTGACCCGCGACGTTGGAACGCCGCGGTACAGCGCCCAGGAACGCGAGGGCATGCTCGGCAAGGATTACAACTCGAACGCCATTCAGGGCGTCGTGCAGATGCTGAAAGGAGAGAACGCCACGGTCGTTTTGAAGGCGTTGCACGACCGAATTGACGAACTCAACGCGCAACTTGCGCCTCAAGAGGTGAAAATCGTCCCCTATATGGACCGCAACGAGCTCGTGCAGCTCACGGTCTCGAAGGTTGCGCACACGGTGACGGAAGGCATCGTCCTCGTCGTCGTCGTGTTGATGCTTTTTCTCGGCAGCCCGCGGAGTTCGCTGGTCGTGGCCGCGACAATTCCGCTGTCGCTGGCCTTCGCCTTTATCCTGATGAACTTCACCAAGCTGCCGGCGAACCTTCTGTCTCTCGGCTCGATCGACTTCGGCATTATCGTCGACGGCGCAATCATCGTAACCGAATCGATTCTCACGCTGCGGGAGCACAATCCCGACCGCGAGCTTCGGGTGGGCGACGTTCAATTTGTCGTCGGGCAGGTGGTGCGGCCGATCTTTTTCGCCACGATCATCATCATCGCCGGTTACGTGCCGCTTCTGGGTCTGGAGCGCGTCGAGGCCCGTCTTTTCTCGCCAGTCGCCTATACGATCGCCTACGCCCTGATCGGCGCTCTCCTCTGCACGCTGATGCTCGTGCCTAGCCTTGCCTATATGGCGTTGCGCTATCCGTCGAAGCCCTTTCACAACCGCGTGCTGGAATGGATGGAGGCGCGCTACAAGGAACTGCTCTATCGCTGCTTGGAGCGACCGGCGATCGTCTATGTCACGACAGCGGTCGGGGTTTGGGGAGTCGTCATGGCCGGCGGCGCGGTCGGACGCGACTTTCTTCCCAATCTCGACGAAGGCTCGCTTTGGCTGCAAGTGCAGCTGCCGAGCGGCATATCCTTCGAAAAAGCGTCCGATATGGCCAGCGATTTACGTCGCGCCGTGATGGAGTTTCCGGAGGTCTCCTACGTCATCACTCAGATCGGCCGGAACGACGATCGCACCGACCCCTGGACCACAAGCCACATTGAGGCGCCCGTCGGACTGAATAGCTACGACTCATGGCCCGAACGCGAGACGAAGGAACAATTCATCACCAAGCTGACCAACCACCTCAGCAAGCTTCCTGGGATGGATGTCGGCGTGAGCCAGCCGATTATCGACAACGTCAATGATCTCGTCAGCGGCGCTCACAGCGCGATGGTGGTCAAGGTTTTCGGTGAAGACCTCAGGGAGACGCGCCGCATTGGCAATGAGATCGTCGCCGCGCTGAAGACGGTGAAAGGCACCACTCAGACGTCTATCGTGCAGGAGCCGCCGATCCCGCAGATCGCCTTCCATATCGATCGCGCCGCGGCCGCGCGTTACGGCATTAATGTTTCGGACGTATCGAATATGATCCAGATCGGAGTCGGCGGCGCCTCCATCGGACAGATTTACGTCAACGACCGCAGCTACGACATGACGGCGCGCTTTCCGCTTCAGTCGCGCAGCAGTCCGGAAGAGCTCAGTGATCTTCTTGTGAAGGCGTCGTCGGGCGTGCAGATCCCCTTGTCCGCGATATCAAAGATCTCGTTGCAAAACGGCGAAAGCGCCATCTCGCATGAGAAGACAAAACGTGTGCTGACCGTTCGCCTCGACTACGCCGACCGGGATCTCAGCTCATATCTCGCAGAGGCGCAAAAGAAAGTCGCCGAGACTGTCTCTTACGACAAGCAGTTGAACAGCGTCGTTTGGAGCGGAAAGTTTGAAAATCAGCAACGCGCGCAGGCGCGGCTCGCGATTATCGTCGGCGTCGTGCTGCTGTTGATGCTGCTGATCCTTTACATTGGCTTCGCCAAGCTGCGAAACGCGCTGCTCATTCTCGGGGTGGTGCCGCTGTCGGCGTTCGGCGGTCTCATCGCGCTGATCATGACGCAAGAGACGTTGAACGTCGCGACCGGCGTGGGATTCTTGGCGCTTTTCGGCGTCGCGGTGCAAAACGGCATCATCATGGTGTCGCATCTCAATCGCGTCACGGCGGTGCATGTCGCGTCAGCGCGTGCGCGCCGGCTGGGCACGGACGTCGCGGATGACGAAATCATCGGAGATGAGCGGGCGAACTTTCGCGATCAGGTCCTTGTGGGCGCGGCGGAACGTTTCCGTTCCGTGCTGATGACGTCGGCCGTGCCAATGGTGGGCATGCTCCCGGCGGCGTTGGCGACGGGCGTCGGCAGCGATGTTCAGCGCGGCCTCGGCACGGTCATCGTCGGCGGACTGTTCGCGGCGACCGGGTTGATCCTCTTCGTCATTCCGACGCTGCACTTTGTGATCGAGCGCTTCGTCGAAAGACGCATGAGCGGCAGCGCCAACGAGATCCTACAAGTTTGATGATCCGCTGCATGGGCAAGACGAGCGACATCTGCACGCAAGGAACCGGCGCCGCGTCCATGATGTGCGTCGCAACTCTTGCGTGGCTCGCCGCATCGCTCGCCGGTTGCATGGTCGGCCCTGATTTTGTCCAGCCGCTTGGCCCGGACGCGCCGCATTTCACGCCCGAAGGCACAGCTTCCCCTGGCTCGGGCCAGCGTTTCGTTCAAGGACGCGACATTCCGGCGGATTGGTGGGCGCTTTATCGCTCAAAGCCGCTCGATACGCTCGTGCGCGACGCGCTCGAACATAATCCGTCGCTCGAAGCGGCCGAGGCGGCGATTGGCGTCGCTTATTTCAACGCCGAAGCGCAACGCGGCGTGCTCCTGCCTCAGGTCGGGATCCTCGCCACCGAAAGCCAGAACCTTCAGTCGAACAACCGCGCGCTCAGCGCCATCAACCAGTCGCTGTTCAACCAGTTCTACCCGAGCCCCTATAACCTCGTCACGGGGCAGCCGACTCCGAGCCCGCTCACGACCAATCCTAACGCGCCTTACGGCCTCTTCCTGAAGCAGCTCTCGATCAGCTATGCGCCGGACATCTGGGGCCTAAACCGGCGAACGCTGGAGTCGCTCGAGGCGCAGACCCAACAGGCGGGGTTTCAGTTGGAGGGGGCGCGGCTGGCGCTTACCTCGAATGTCGTCGTCGCCGCCATTCAAGAGGCGTCGATCCGCGGACAGATCGAGGCGACGAAGAACATCATTGCGATCCTGAAGGACTCGCTCGAAATCCTGAACCGGCAATATTCGTTTGGCTCGATCGCCAAAGCCGATGTCGTTGCGCAGGAGGCGGCGCTCGCACAGGCCGAGCAGGCGCTGCCGCCGCTTGAAAAGCAGCTCGCGCTCCAGCGCGACCTCCTGACCGCTCTCGCCGGCCGGTTCTCCTTTGACGAGATCGAACAGAAATTCAGGCTCTCGCAGCTGAAGCTGCCGGGAACAGTTCCGGTGAGCGTGCCCTCGATGCTCGTCGCGCAACGTCCGGACATTCGCGCCGCCGAGGCCAATCTTCATGCCGCGACCGCCGCGGTCGGCATCGCGCGGGCCAGCCGGCTGCCGAATATCACGCTCTCCGCCAATCTCGGCGCCAGCGCCTTTCATGCCGCGCAGCTCTTTGCGCCCGGCACAGGGTTCTACACGCTTGCCGCCAACGCCGCGCAGCCGCTTTTCGACGGCATGACGCTGTTGAACAAGGAACGTTCGGCCGTCGCGGCTCTGGAGCAGGCCGACGCGCAATATCGCAGCACGGTCATCAATGCTTTTCAGAACGTCGCCGACGCGCTGCGCTCCCTGCAGGTGGACGCCAGGGCGGTCGAAACCGCTCGCAAGAGCGAAGACGCGGCGAAGCGCAGCCTTGATATCGTGCGCATGCAATTGAAGTATGGCCAGGTCTCGCAGATCGCCGTGTTTACCGCCCAGCGGATCTACTTCAGCGCCTCATTGTTGCGCGTGCAGGCCGAGGCGACGCGTCTGGCCGACACCGCGGCGCTTTTCATGGCGCTCGGCGGCGGTTGGTGGAATCGCGATCCGGACATGCCTCACTAGGATGACCGGCGCCGCGCAAAATGCGAAATCAAAGTTAGGCGAAGCCCCGACGACCACATGTCGCAGCCGATTGGCCGCGCCGGCGCACGCGTCGCCTGCGCCGTGCTGAAATAGCGCAGCGTCGCGCGGGCAGTCGCTGATGTGACGCGGGCGCTCGGGTAAGCCGGGCTTAAAAGCGGATAGGCGGCTGTCTCTGCTGAGTGGCGGAAGGGGTGACCGCCTTCATAGATTCCAGGTTAGTCCAGGACTGTATCACAAGCATCTGAATCAATTGATTGTACGTGCTTTATCGTCGTCCAGGCAAGTTTGTTGCGGTCCTATTGAAGCCGGAATAGGATATGGGCTAAAATGTGGGGTATCTGAGTTAGGCGGAGGCATGCCGAAGCAAGGAAAGCATCCGGAAAAAGCTCTCTCCGCGCTTAAGATTCGATCTCTCAGGGAGCCGGGACGATACGCCGATGGCAATGGCCTTTATCTGGTCGTCGATCCATCCGGCGCCAAGAGGTGGATGTTGCGAACGGTCGTGCAGGGCCGCAGACGCGACATTGGTCTTGGGGGAACCAGCCTCGTTTCGCTGGCCGAGGCGCGGGAAAAGGCGCTCAGCTACCGGAAGCGCGCTCGTGAAGGCGGCGATCCCCTTGCCGAGAAGCGAAGAGTGGAGGCCAAACCGCCGACCTTTAGTGAGGCTGCCGGGCGGGTCTTTGATGAGCACTTTCCGAGCTGGAAGAACTCGAAGCACGCATCGCAGTGGATGAACACGCTGCGGCAATATGCTTTTCCATCCATCGGCGACATGCCGATCAACGAAGTCGACAGTCCCCACGTCCTACGTGTCCTCTCCCCGATCTGGCTATCGAAGCCTGAGACAGCGCGCCGCGTTCGTCAGAGAATCGGCACCGTATTGAGCTGGGCCAAGGCGGCCGGATATCGGACGGGCGACAACCCCGTCGAAGGAGTCGCCAAGGGGCTGCCGAAGCAACGTGATCGGAATGAGCATCACGCTGCGATGCCTTTCGCCGAAGTTCCCGCCTTTGTTGCGCGACTTCAAGGCGCAGCCGACCAGGGCGAAATTACGCGCTTGGCGATCGAGTTCCTTATCCTCACCGCAGCCCGCACCGGCGAGGTGCTGGGCGCGAAATGGCGGGAGATCGACAAACCTGGACATGTCTGGACGATACCGGCTGATCGAATGAAAGCGGGGAGAGCCCATAGAGTGCCACTAAGCAGTCGATGTCTTGATATCCTGGAAAGAGCCAGGTTGCTGAGCGCAGGAAGCGAATTTATTTTTCCGGGGAGAACGATCGCTCGTCCGATGTCGAACATGGTCTTCAATATGATGCTCCGGAGGATGGACGTGCCGTTTACAGTTCACGGCTTTCGGTCTTCATTTAGGGACTGGGCTGCCGAACGCACGAGCTACTCGCGCGAAATATGCGAAATGGCGCTTGCCCACACGGTTAGCAACAAGGTTGAAGCGGCTTATCGTCGGACCGATTTGTTCGACAGACGTCGTGACCTTATGGAAAGTTGGTCGCAATTACTGGCGAGTGATCAATGTTTGACCTAGCAACGACCGCTGAAATCCTGACCAGCGAAAGCACCGATGTTGATATGGCCGCGCTGAAGTTAATGGAGTTTCAGTGCTGGATATACGGACCGAAGCACCGTTGGTTGTATAAAGCCGGGCGCACACGAACGCTTGTAACCTTGCTCCGAACGCTGAACTCGAAACGTACTGCAACTAAAAATCCAGAGTCGCGGCGTTCGCTTGAGAGGCGGATTCTAAAGATAGTCGATTATTATACTAGTAATGAAGCTAGGCCACGCCTAGCATATTTCGATCTTGATCGTGTAGTTGTATCAGCAGAGCTAAGAAAAGCCGTAGAACAAAGCCACGTCGTTGAACAAATAATCAGCTTTTCTTATATTTTTTCTCAGGGCGAATACGACTCCAAAAGTCGCGGCGGCAACACCATGGCAAGAAGCATTTTGTGCCAGACCGGCGGTATCAAATTCGCTCCCACAAGAACGAAGGCCATATGGTCAAAATTCAAGGATAGTGCGATTTTTATATATCTGATGAAAGACGGGTATGACTGCATTTTCCCAGATTTCTCTCTTGGATACGACTTTGGAAAGCAACTGTATCAGAGCGCCCAAGATCGAACACTGCTCCGAGAGCTATTTAGTCACTACAACCATATTGCAGCAAAACTCGTTAAATGCGGCTACATCTATGAACTCCTGGACGTTCCAGTCGTCCCATTCACTGAAGAACCGCGAACCTTCCCTCAGGGCGTCATTGACGCGATCACACGGTACGTGCCGCAAGACGACGGGGGGTTAACGTAGCTGTGCGGCAGCGCGTCATCATGACGTGGGCGGCTTCGTAGAGTAGCGCACGGACCATGGCGTAGTCGCATTTCGTGGTCCGCCCGACCTGCTCGACTTCGCCGGAAGCGTGCGCCCTGGCCGTGAGACCGAACACGGCCGCCACGAGCCTGGATTTGTCGAAGCGATGAGCGACATCGACGCCGGTGGGGAATGTGAGTGCGACCACAGGCCTCACAGCGGTAACGGTCATGAGGCGGCGACAAATTATATTTTTCTTCACGATAGCAGGCACCCTCTCGCCGAGCTTCGCCAGCGTCCGCAGGCCGTCCTCGTAGGCGGCGAGCAGCGACTCCGTCATGGCCAGGATCTTCTTGTCATCGATCGCCTCACGGACGCGCCTTGCGAACAGTGTGTTCTTTCCGACTCCGGTGCGAATGCCGAAAGCCTTCAGCGTGCCGCGCACGGTGTTGATGAGATCCTTGTTGCGTCGGACCATCGCCTGGCGGTGACGCAAGAGCAGTCTGATGCGCTGGCTCTAGTTAGTTTTGACATGGGCGATCTTGAAGGCCTGTGCGCATCGCTTGCGCAGTCGATTGTGCGTCACGCCTATCCGTCTTGATAGGCGAAGCCTTTGCGAAGGCCTTCATTTGGCGGACCTCGATGCAAATGACGGGCAGACCGCGTTCGGCTAGTCCGCCGAAATGCCGGGTGCCAGCGGACCCTCTTCGAGACCAAGTCGGCCGATCTCGCCTGCGAATTCCTCGATGCATCGGCCGATGTCGTCCGGATCGCTGGCGGCGACGCGCTCCATCACGGCTGCGCGGCTCGGCGATCGGCGCGATAGGTCACTCTTGGAAGGACCTAGTCGGCCGAGAACTGTCTCTCGTTCCAAAACCGAGGTCGGTAAAAAGGTCGCCGGGTTTTGCGCCGCCACGCAGCAGCACAACGCCGCCGCTCGTGGCAGAGTATTGCGCCGCCCCGTAGTCCTCGTCGAACAGGAGGTAGCAGATGTCTAAGGATGAACTGCCCGCATTCGGTTTCGTGCGGTTAAAGCAAGTAATATCGCCTCGCGGGCCGATACCGGTGAGCCGATCAACGTGGTGGGCCGGCGTTCGTTCGGGACGCTTCCCTAAGCCAGTCAAAATCGGTCCGCGTTCGTGCGCGTGGGACGTTAACGGTATCCGCGAACTCGTCGCGTCGATATCGAATTCCGGGTGCAATTCAGACCAAGTGCTTGAGGCGCGTCCAATCGACCGAACGTTACCAGTCGCGCGCTGCGACGAATGATCACCTAAGCCTCCAAAACTGAAGCCATAGCTCTGTCAGCGATCTGAAAAATGGTCGACGGCGAAGCTATGCGCAAACTCCAACCAAGTGAGAAGCACCATGTTCAACAACACACTCGATGAGAAACACTACGCCGGAACAGGCTCGCGGGGTGAGCCGACTGCGGCCGAACTAAAGGAGCACGTCCTCGAATGCGTCGACGCCCTCCGCACCTCTTCCTTTGGAGACGAAGAAGGCAGAGAATCTCTCGCCGATATTCTTGAGAACTGCGATCCGGGTCATCGCTGCGGTTCGGCGGCGTGTCTTATGTGTGGGACAGCCGCAAAGCGTTTCCTCGTCGAGCGCGTCGACAGGTTGTGGCCCGAACCGACGCCGCTAAAGTCTTTCGCGCTCATTTCACCGGCGTTTCAGCGCCCTCTAGGCGCCCTTGACTCCATCAGCTTCAAATCCATTCGAATTCTAACGCGCGAATGGTTGAGCACCGCCGGATTCAGAGATCTAAAGGCGCTTGGGTTCATAGACCTTTGTCACTCCATCGATCGTCGTACCGGTAAGGAAGAGTGGTCTCCACACATTCACATGGTTACGCCCGTGGAAGGCTCTGAGGGTCTAACGCGTGCGCTTAAAGCCACTCTTGAGTCCGGAGCGCAGGCTCCTATCCCAGTGCGTGGGGTGACTGTTCGGGATCGAAGCCGTCAGATTAGCTACGTCTTCAAACCGAGGCCAACCCGCACAGTTCGCTACGCGACGAGTAGCGGAAAGGCCTACCCGACGAAGCACTGGCTGAAGCGCGAACAACAGGTTGAATCTCTGATGTGGTTGGGCAGATACAGCGCTCTCGACCGCATCATATCGATCAATCTCGGCGCAAGCAGTCGGCAGCTGAAATCGTCGCGCACATGTGCCTCATCAACTCATGACATTGGCCGAAAACGTATGGCTACACAGCGTTAGCGCCATAGGCGGCCGACCATCGTTTTGATCAACGCCGGGTGAGGCATTGAGGCAGAACCGCCTTGCCTCACCGCCTCACCTCTCCTTCCATTTCCAAATGCGAGAAACGTCATGAACGGCAAATCATCCCGAACCAGCAAACTAATCAAGAAGGTTCAGCGCCAAGCCTCTCCGAAGAATATCAAGGGAAGTGTTGGCTCAAAGGCCGCAACTGCGGTCGCCAGGCCAAGGCTTGCTCTAAAGGCGCCTGCGAAAAGGCCGGTCCACTCGATTCCGACTTCAACAACGGCGATCCCTCTAAAGGGGTGGTCGGCGATACGCCTTCGTGATGAAGCAAAAGGCTTGCTATCGATTGAATTCCGATTTCCTGATGGCGAGGGCGGTGAGAGTCGGCACGAGATTCCCAACAGCTACACGGTGAGTCAAATGTACCGCGAATTGCGCGGATTCACTACAGCTCTCCCCGAACTGCCCAGAACCGCGATTCAATTCATTGAGCGCGTCATCGCTTCGGCTCCGGCGGGCTTTTGCGTCAAAGCTGCAAAGCCCGGTTGGAAGTGGCGTTCTGCCGACAGCGAGCATTCGCCATCCGTGTTCGTGACGCCGCACTTCACCATACCGAAGAGTGCACCTTTTCGATGGAGCGCGCGATCAAGCAGCGGGTTGGGAAGGATGTGCGGAACGTTGGAGGCTTGGCAGGATGAGGTGGCATCTTTTGCGAAGCACTCAAACTATCTCACTTTCGGCTTGTGCTGCGCTGCCGCCGCTCCGCTCGCACGCTTCGCAAACCTACCAGAACTTGCAGTTTTCAATCTTGTCGGTGAAAGCAGCGTCGGAAAAACGACCGTCGCACGCGCGGCGATGTCCGCGATAGCATCCCCAGATTCTATCCGCGGCTGGGACTTAAAGAACAGGGCATTGGAAGAGGCAGCCGCTCAGCACAATGATCTTCTGTTCGTGCTAAATGGCGCCGAAAAGGCTCCCGTTCGCGAGCGCGCTCTGCTGATTGAACGCATCATCCATATGCTGCCGGAAGGAACTTCCACTGCTCGTTCTTCGGTGGTGCAGGACAGTCTTCCCGACGAACGGTGGAGCACCATCGTTTTGAGCACCAGTAACTCAAAGGGAGCTGAAATGGTTCCGTCCTCACGAGGATGGGATGCTCAAGACGCCGTGCGTTTCATCGATATCCCCGTGCCGTCTATTGGCGGCGGGGGGATATTCGACCGCCTGGCAAAGGACTCGGTGAATGAATCCTCGGAGTACGTCAACAAATTGGAAAGGAATCTGCTTGGGGCATACGGCTCGTTTCTACCGGCGTGGATCAATTACTTGCTGGAGAAAGATCGAACGGTCCGGCTGCGATATTGGTCACGTTTTTACCTCGACCGCGCGCAGGCAAGTCCTGGCATTGAAGAGCGAGTAGCGCGGAAGTTTGCCCTCATCTATGCCGCAGGGAAAATCGCAGTTGAAGCGAAATTGCTGCCATTTGGGGAAGTGCCCGTGTACGATGCGGTTAAAACGCTCCACATTCGTTCGAAACGTTTTCGAACGAGCTCCTCACGGGATCTTCGCAAAGTTCTTAAGGATGTCGCCAATCGACTCCAAAGCGGCGATGGCCTTCACGAACCTTCTAGCGAAGGGAGAGTTGTGGTTGATGCGTCGAGAGTGCTCTTTGGAGTTAGGACAGTCTTGGACGGCACGCGTGTCATAGGCTTCAGAAAGGAGGCGCTAGAGATTCAATTCGGAGAGGCTTCGGCGCGAGCCTTCGTATCCTGGCTCCTTAAAATGAAATTGCTCCCAGCGAGCGATGGAGGACCAGTAACGACTCAATTGCGAGTCGAATTGAGTGTAGGTGGAAAACGAACAGCAAAGCCGCGCTTCCTCGTCGTACACGAAGAGCAACTTCTACGGGCTATTTCTAAGATTCAGTAGCTTTCGATCGACAATTGGGTGGGTCGCGCAAACGCGCGATCCACCCACCGACGCTGATCGCTAAAGGTGATTTGACGTCTCCTATTCGCCTTGGCGTATCGTTTGGCTCGTCAAACGAGCGGGGCGAGATGGCCAATGATGTCGAGCATGCTACATGGGACTTCACTATCCGCATCACGCGCACAGCCCTACTGCTCGCGCCACGAGACTATCTCAATGCGATCGCAGCTCGTCTTTCGGAAGCGCAGATTCAGGACGCGGTGAGGCGACGGGATAGCGCCGCGATCTTTGACTGGCTGATGGCCTCGATCTCATTGCAGGGAATTAGCGACGCGATCGCTCTTAGGTTTGACGCGCGTCACGGCGGCGTTTGCTACGCCGAGATCGAGTCAGCATTGCACACCCCGCCAATTTGCCCCCGGCTGCGGTGCTACTGGCGTTTTGAGGCTTGCCGGTATCGAAAAGGCGAGGGGACATGTGCCGAACCAGGCCTTCAACCATTTTGCCCGTTGCCGAAACATCCGCTGCGGAAGGGCTCCCTGAATGTTGCGGCTTACAGCCTGTTTCTATTTATCCGTGACATTTGCGACGGTGATTTCGTCGGCTGGATGGATGCGCGGCTGGAAGCTGCAGACCCAGGATTAGGCATTACCGGCCGGGTAGGGGCCATGGGCGCTGCGCTGCTGGATCCTCTTCGTCACGTCGACGGCGTCGGCCCCAAACTCTGGAACATGATGCTTGCCGACCTTTTGCTCGCCGCCGATCCGCAACGCGAGCGATGGGTGACGGTCGGCGCGAACATGATCGCCATCGATACGCTCATCCATAATTTTCTGCATCGCACTGGAATCTTGCGAAGGTTGGGAGCGGAGCACGCCTATGGCGCCGGATGCTATGCGTCACATGGATGCGCGGCGATCGTCTCAGGCCTTGCCGAGCGGATCGATGCTCGGGAGTTTAATTCGGCAAACCCTGCAACCTTCCCGCGCTTCGTCCAGCACGCCCTATGGGGATTCTGCGCCGCCTGGGGATGGAACATCTGCAACGGCAACACCATCGATGATCGTCGAAGATGCGCGAACGGCAATTGCCCGGCGTTCTCGGCGTGTGACCGCGTTCCTCTGAAGCCGCAGAGGGTCTGAAGCGCCGATCCCAGACCGTCTCCTCTAAAGGAGCGATTTTCCCCTTTTTTGAAGAGGCAAAACTAGGTCTTGACAATAGGAATATAATCCTGTATACTACCCCCAACGGGGTTTCGTGCGCGCTCGGCAGCGACGCCGCCCCGATCAATCGACCAAGGGCCTCAGGACCTTTTGTCACTTCTGGAGGGCAGGCATGACCGGCAAAAAGCAAATCGAAAGAGAGGCGAGGGAAGCCCCGACCCTCATCGTTTTTGGGCTCGATGACACCAAAAGGCCGCACGCCTCGGCTTTTCCCGCCCACGAGGCCGAACTCGCCGAAAAGGCCGCAGGCCTGATGGGCATGGCGGCGCTGCGCCTCGCGACCGACGCGCAAAAGGCGCTCGCCGCCAAGCTGCCCAAGGGGCGGGTGTTCGCCAGCGGCCGGGCCTTCGTGCCTTTCGTGCGGGCGGGGCTGTATGAGGCGATCGTCGCCGCCGCTGGGGTGCTGGCCAAAACCGCGCCATCGGCCTGTGCGGCCTCGGCTGACTCGCCAAAGGCCGACGCAGGCGCGGTGGCCCCGGCCGGGGTCGCCGGGGTCGCCAAACCCGCCACCCCGCCCCAGCCGGCCGGCTGGGCCGACATTCGGGTCGGCAGCGTCGTGCTCGCCACGGCCGGCCCTGACCAGGGCTGGTACGAGTCCGAAGTCATCGAAATTCTCGAAGATCTGATGAAGCTCAGATGGCGCAGCTGGCCGGAAGAGCCGGTTTTCGCGCGGCGATTTTCTCAGGTCGGCCTGCTGCCCCCGAACGGAACGATCTGAGGCGATGGCGAATGCCCGGGCTGCAACCAACCGGTTCGGCATCCAGTTCTCGGATTCGAAGCGCGGCATGCGCGCCTCACCGTCGCCGCCAAACCGAAGCCGACGCTCGCCATCTGGCTGTCTGGAATATTCTTGCGCTGGTCCGTGCCGACCGACGCAGTATATCGCCTACTTCGCCTTCCTTGGCTTGCGGCCCGCCCTTAGTGGAGACGGTTTCCTGTCACCTGGCTCTGGCGCTACGAAAAAATCGGCCAGCTGTATGCCGAGTGTATGAGCCAAATTCTCTAGGGTTTCTATTGTGGTGTTCTCTCGACCACGTTCGATACGTCCAACGTAGGATGGCTCGCATCCGGCCATAAGGCCCAGAGCCTCTTGAGAGAGACCTTTTGCAACCCGAAGGCGTCGTAGATTCCAACCAACCAACTGGCGAGCTTTCATGAACGACGAAGCGCACCACTTGCACACCATTAATCCAGGCATTAAAATACCTGTATTAAGAAGGACAGCCGCTGGCGCTTCGCCGGTGGCGACCGCGGAAGGCAACATGACCCACGTGTGTTTCGAGGAGGGGTCTTGGGGGAGGATAGGAATGGGGCTGTCAGAACTTGCTCTTCGTCGAACGCTGTTTCGCCACATGCTGTGATCGCCGAAGGAGCGCATTCAATAGCAGCCCCTCCGCGCCTCAATCCTTTCCTCGACCCCAAAATTCAGCAGGAGCATTCGATGTTCGATGCCTATTTGGACGCGATGCGCAACTACGCCGTTTTCAGCGGGCGCGCTTCGCGAAGGGACTATTGGTTCTTTGTGTTGACGCTGGGCCTGTTCGCATTCGCGGCGGCGTTCCTGGATTCGCTGTTAGGTACGACGAATCCTCACGGAGGCCTGTTTCTCGGACTGGTGTTTGTCGCGCACCTAATGCCGCAGCTCGCAGTGCTGGCTCGGCGTCTGCATGATGGTGGCTGGTCGGGATGGTGGCTGCTGGTTCTTCTTACCGGCGTTGGCGGGCTATTTCTGTTCGCGCTTGCATGCTTGCCCGGCACCAAGGGGCCAAATCGCTACGGCGCAGCGCCCGTTTCTGGCCCACGCTCGAACGCCAACGCTGTCAGCAGCGCGCCTAACGAGCCTCGCAGGCTCGCCACCAGCGCCCCTCAGAAATGGCTGCTTATCGGTTTCGGGCTCGCGATTCTGGTGGCAGTTATCGGAGGCAGTACTATGGGCGGAACTCGCGTTGGCTGCGATGCGCCAGAGGTCAAGGACCTGGTCTTAGGAAAGGTGGGCGGATTGCTCAATATGGTCAATAAGGGCATTGGAAACCAGCCGGGTATGCCCCAGGAAACGCTCGACCTGCTTGCGAGCGGCGGCAACACGCTCGATCTTCTACAAGGCAAAAAGCAACACCTTCCCCCCTCTCCGGATGGAAAGCCATACTTGACCGCCGTTAGCACGACATGGAGTGTTGGCAATCGGCATGCTTGCACTGCGCACGCGGTAGACAGCAAAGGCAGACCGTGGCCTGTCAGTTACATCCTCGACGTCGCTGACGACGGAAAGAACTTTTCGGTCGGGATCCAGCAATTCTAGGATAGCTAGCCGCTTCCTCATTGCTTGCACCACCCGGGCGCGCCAATGACTGAGGTGATTGATCGAAGCCTAAAAAGCTTTGGTGTCTGAGATTCAGCTCAGCCCCAGATACGGACCGCCTATCCACCGCGCCAAAGCGCGTAGACGAAAGCGCCCACGAAAATCGCGAACAGCGCGAGGCTCGGCCAGTCATAGCGGTCGCGGAAGGGCAGCTTGCGCCACTCGCGTTCAGCATCTTCGTCCCGGTTGTGTTGCCCTCGCCAGCCCATGAGAAGCTATTAGATCAGTTCCCAGCGCGCGGAAACCTCAGACGAAGTGCGGCTGCCGGAGCGCGCCACCGTCTCGCCATGGCGCAGGATTTTCCGGCTATCGCTCTCTCCGTCTCTCCCCCATACTGCAGGGGCATTTTTCGAGGAGGGCGACATGCTAAAAAAGCTTTTTGCTACTTCAGTCTTCATCGCTGGCGTTTTGGGTTCCGCAGGCGTTTACGCCCAGGCTCCATCCAACCCAGACTGTGCCGCCAAAGCGACTGAAAAGAAGCTGCATGGCGCAGCGTTGAACAGTTTCATGAAAAAGTGCGAGAGGGATGCAGCGACGAGTGCGTGCGACGCAGCTGCTGTCGAAAAGAAGCTAGCAGGAGCGGCCCGAACCAGCTTCACGAAGAAGTGCGTCAAGGACGCCACGACGACTCGCCCTGCTCAGTGATTTTCGCGATCATGTGCGGCCGCAGCTCCAGCGCCTTACCGATATAATCCGGCCAGCCGGTAACCTTCGACCGCGATACAACATCCGCCGACGACGCGGATCGAGGTCATCCACCATAGAACGCCCGCCGCGCAGGAGCAGATTGTTTCATCGCGCTTTAATTGATCCAGCGTCAGAACTCCGATCCAACGCTTGTCGAGCCGCATCGGAGTCCGCTTAGCGCCAGAAGGGGACTCTTTCGAAAGCCGCTCGTTGCTTGGGTTCTGATCGCTTACTCCCATGATCGATTTTTCATAGCCTTCGACGCCATGGTGTATCCGCCACTGGCACCATCGATAAAGTGGATGTGAGCAAGGCTGTTGGTTTTCCCCCTTAAAGGACGGCCGATATTCTCATTGGAAAGCAAGAAGCACGTCAAAAGTGCATATCGTTGTATGAACGTTCCATATCGGGCGAACTCAGCGGCTGTTTCAAGGCGCCGATCCAACTCCTCGGCGAACGCAGGCGAGCAGTCGAGGGTCAGGTACAAAGCATCGTCAAACTTGCGAAAGTCTGCGTTCGTAATCATGCTCTCCATGTAGACATCCATATCGCGACCTCCAGCCTTCGGTCGAAATTGGAAGGCGAGGTAACTAATCGTGTAAAGTAGGGTTGATTTTATCCACGCCATCCAACGCCAGTCGCCGGTCGCGGTCTTCGCCGCTGCCTCAAGTTTGATTGCCTGCGCGGCCGGACCGGGCACCAACGCGTTCAATGTCACGGGGTTTCCCGAGTTCTCTAGTGTCGCGATAAGGGCGATGATCTCTTCCATCAAGGCAGAGAAACGCGGATCCGACCCACGTGGAGCGATCATTGCAGACAGAATAATGCCATGCTTGGCTGGGGCGAGGCCCCAGCGACAGCTAAGCCCGGACAGGTCTGGCACGGCTCCATTAGATGCGGAATCCAGAAGATGGTTCCCAGCTTTGACCTGATCTGCAAACCAACCTAGGCCTCCACCCGAAAACATTGCGTAGACGCAATCAGGTCCGGCTTCGTATCGAACGACGCAAACGTCGGCACCAGCGGCACGGATCGACGAAACTGGCAACATTGCGACGCGCAGTTCAAGATTGAATTCAGTCTCTGAATGAGCCGCCATCGCTTGAAGCGCCTGCGATGCAGCGTCTGCGTCATTAGGGTCGACCGCGAAGCTTGCGCCGTCGCCGCCAAACACAAAGGGGAACGGGCGGCGTTCAATGGCATTTGTGATGGCAGAAATGACGCCAGCCCCCACCATATTAACCGCCTTATACCTCCCTTGCTCGATCGCGTTTGTCGAGCCGACGACATCTGCAAATCCGACAACCCAGCCATCTGGGAGCGGAACATGGTTTTCTGGACGCGCGGCGACAGAGAAAGAGGAAATGACCGGTAGGCTCGAGTAAAAGCTGGTTGATTCATCGACCATAAAATCGGTCTCATCATTCCATGGGAGTCGGCGTGATTATGTCAAGCCACATACACTCTATCGAAATCGCGCCTTAAGTGGAACCGTGGTCAAACGTCCGATTTGATAACTACGCACTGTGGATTTGCGCCTACCGGATCGTCCGCTACGGGTCAGATTTTGTCCTCGCGGGCGGCGGGGGATCTAATCTATTTCGTGCCCTGCTTTGCGGGCGCTGAGGTGGGTTGGGTCGGCGCTGATGGAGGCGTGCATGCTACTACCTTCCTCATCCGATACCAACCGCATCACTCGCCCGTGGAACAAAGGGTGCCTACTGGGCCAAAAGCGCCCGCTGCGGCCAAAGGATGTCTGGACCATTCGGGTCCGTCTACAGATTGAAAGCCGCAAGCGCGATCTCGCAATGTTCAATCTCGCTTTCGACAGCAAGCTGAGAGGATGCGATCTCGTGCGCTTGCAAGTGAATGACGTTTGCGTGGGCGGCAGAGTTCGCGATCGTGCGGTCGTGATTCAGAAGAAAACTGGCCGTTCTGTGCAATTCGAGCTGACCGAGCAAACGCGATTATCAGTCCAGGAATGGCTGGATCGGCGTGGAGTAACCAACAGCGGATATGTTTTCCCCAGCCGATCTGCGAAACATCCTCATATTTCGACTCGGCAGTATGCTCGCATTGTGAAGAAGTGGGTGGCGAGCGCAGGGCTCGATAGCTCGGCCTACGGAACGCACTCCATGCGCAGGACGAAGGCTGCTCAAATTTACAAAAAGACGGGAAATTTGCGTGCCGTCCAACTCCTGTTGGGTCACACTAAGCTGGAGAGCACGGTGCGCTATCTCGGAATCGAGGTCGACGATGCTCTTAGCATTTCAGAGCAAGTAGAACTCTGAGGCAACGGGCGACGCGGACTAGCCAATTGCCATGGCCGCGTCGCGCCATGAGCGGTCGCTCGGCTGTGATCCGCCGAACTATTTGATCCACCTTTCGCGGCCGTGCGCTGCATGGGGCAATTTAGAGTTTGGAAAGTCGCTACACGAGCGCTCTCTGCGCGACGCAGTCGCCTGCCGTCTACGACTGGGCTCCGCCCGAATCGGCGCGGGGCGTTCAAATCACCGCTGTCTTGCGGCAAACATCGACTTCGGAATAAACAATGGCCGCTTAGGAGGCCCTCTCATGGCAGAGCCGGTCGATAGCTTTGCGCTGACTCCCGAGCAACAAGACACAGCAGCCCTATTGGAGCGGCTATTCGGTAAGGTCATTGCCGATCGGTACGTGGATTTTTCTCTGCTCGCGGCGGGAGCGACGGAGCTTCACGTTTCAAGGCCAGTTGCAGCACACGTGCTGCGCGAACTTGAATCCATGCTTCGTCAGGCGCTGGAAGTGCCGATGGACGCAAAAGCGATTCCGGCCGAAAGGGACCAGGAGAACTTCAATAAGGCAGCTGCGGCATTGCGCGCCGTCCCCTTGGAGGAAGCGACAGTTCAACGTGCCCTTAAAGCGCTTAAGCCCCGTCTAAACCACGCGGATCAAATCAGGATGATAGCCCAGCGGCTAGGGTTTGCACCCGACGGCGACATCGCAAGCGCATGGGTGACGCTGTGCGGTATTTTCGGCCGAGCGCATGAGCGATCGTTTCATCGAACGCTCGAAGTTGATGATGAATTTCGGGCGCAGTTCCAGCAGCCGTTCGATCTTGTTATTCGGAGCGTCGCAATCGCGCTCCAAGGACGATACAGCGCTCTCATGCGCCGTGTAACAGAACTCGCTACCATGCACGACGCAGCTCATGCCATTAAACAGTTTGAGCGAGAAATCCCCGGGGCGATGCCGCTTCAGTGGCATTTTTTCCAAACAATTGATTCGCCGCGCTGGCTTATGCCGCTTCTCGACAGCAACCTCATCGGAGAGCCGATCGCGGAAAGCGGCGAAAGCGGGCGGGGCACGGGCTTCCGCCAATGGCCCGTCGGCAATTACCTCCTTCGAATGGCGAAATCAGAGGACACGAGCGCCCGGCGGCTCGTGACAGACGCCCTCTGGAGGATAGCTTCATCCAAACATCCAGACGTGCGACAACAAGGGTTAGAGATCGTCGCGGCCCTACCAGGAGATGAAGCCGCTGCTGTCATCGATATAGCGGTCGGATGGCTCGATCTTGATTTGCGCGACATGGTGCTCGAAACGCCGATGCGCTTGGTAAAATCGCTTGCGACGAGCGGGCAAACCACGGCGTCATTTCGAATGGCTCACGCCATTTTCCAGCTCTTCGATGACGATGGGAGCCTAGCAACGCTGCACGCGCAGCATATGTATGAGCACTATCTGCGCCAAGGCGTTGCCGAACTCGCCAAATTGGACGGCATAGCCGCGGTTCGCTTCTTTTCCGAATTGCTGGTACGCGCCGCGACAATAAAGCGGAAGTTTGGCGGCGAGCCCACGGCGGACTTTACGGACCACACACCGCATCCTATCGCCAAAAGCCAAATGGCGAACTATAGCGTGTACGACGGGCTGATCATTGCCGTACGCGACGCCGCTGCTACGGCCATTCAGAACGCGCCGGGCCAAACCCTCGGCATTGTCTCGTGTCTGCTCGAATATCACCTGCGAATATTCAAGCGAATTGCGCTGCATGTGCTTTCAAAGGAGCCTGCCTCTGCTCCTGACCTTGCGGCAGCCCTTCTCCAGAACCCGGCGTTCATCGGCGAATCCTGGTGTGAGGACGAATATGCCGAGCTGGCGTTAGCTTGGTTTCGGTCTATCAAACAGACCGATCAGGAGCACATCTTCGCTACGATCGACGCTATTCCGGATCAGCGCCGCGCCGGGTGGCGGCAGCGGTTTGAAGAGTATCACAGAACTCCTCCCACGGCGGAGAATGAGCGGGAGTTCGACGCCTCAATCATTCGGGACGCCACATGGAAGTGGCGCGACGCTTTACCTGCGGCGCGGCGAGAGGTGTTCGACAACATTGTGAGTGAGTACGGCGACCCCGACGCATGGCGGGGACAGTTGTTCCCGCCCGAGACTAGCCCGTTAACCGAGGCGGATTTTGCGAGCCGTCCAGTTTCAGAAATGGTCGCCTTTCTGGAATCGTGGCAGCCGCAGCAAGAGCCCGTCAAGCAAACTATCGCGGCTCTTGGCCAGCAGCTTCGGGATGCAATCGAGCAAGAGCCGGCGAGGTTCGCCGAATCCGCTGGTCAGTTTAACCGCCTCCGTTCGGTTTTCGTTCGACGGGTGCTCGAAGGCTTTGAAAGCGCCGCTCGAAAACAGCAAAAATTCGAATGGCATTCAATTCTGAGTTTGATCGAGGCCACGATCGATCGGCTGGCGGCGTCGGTAAACGGGTCGCTGCTCGTGGAAGGAGACGATCGCAATTGGCAGTGGGCCGCTTCGACGGCGGCAAACCTCTTGAAGGCGGGTCTTCGCCAGGGCGAGACCGGCCCATCATACGATTGTGCAGCGCGAATTCGTGCAGCGATCGCAAAACTTCTCCGCCTCGCGCCTCGCTTGGCTGAGACCCCGAATTTCGAGGAAGACTTTCAACGCTTTCCTTATTTTGCGGCTGAACAGACCTTGCGAGGCTCTGCCGTCGAGCTTTGCGTGCTATTTTTCTATTGGGCGGGCAAACAGGCAGATTCGCCTATCGCCACCGCTCCGCGCACTGCGCTTCAGCATTTCGCTGACATCCGATCATTGCTCGAAGCGGAACTCGACGACACATCCGCGAGCGGGCGCATTCCGCGAGCTATCCTGGGGCGTTACCTACGTCGGCTCTTCTACTTCGGCGAGGATTGGCTCAAACCGCACATGAGCGCGCTATTTCCGTCGGACGACAACGAGTTGCGGCGCGCGGCTTGGTCGGGTCATCTCCTCAACGACGCTGGCCCGGCGGGCGAGCTGATGTCGCAGCTTGAGCAAAGCTACGCCGACGAAATCAGTCGCCTTGGCCAGGACAATGTGGATGATGATCAAGATGTGCGCGAGAACCGCCTCGGGGAGTACTTGGTCTTGCTCTTTATCACTCAGCAATTACCATACGGCATTATTGAAGCGTTTTGGCGAACCGATGCGCCGCGGGCCCGCCAGCACGCCATGACGTTTCTGGGGCGACAATTGCAGTTGCCGCCTGCTCGGTTGCCGGATGATATGCGCGCTCGCGCGATGGGCTATTGGGATGCGCGCCTTTCAGCTGCCGAATCGACCAGTGACAAAGATACCTTCCGCCTGGAGCTGGGCGCGATCGGCCGATGGTTTGGCCAAGAGGGCATTGAATCAAACTGGCTCATTGAGCAGTTACTTCGCCTGCTGAAGGCAGGCTTCTCGCCGAACTCGGGCTACAGCGTCGTTGAGTGGCTCGGTAAAATCGCTTCGTCTAGGCCGGAACAGGCTTTAGAAGTGCTCTCCTCAATGCTGAAGACCCCTTATCGCGAGCCATGGACCTATTTGAACCGAGTCTCAATCCGTACGATTCTCTCAGAAAGTCTTGAGCATGGGACGACTGAATCGGTGCGGCGGGCGCAGGAGACAATCAGCTACCTCGCTTCACTCGGCGAAACTAGCTATCTCGATCTCCTGACCTCAACGGAAGCAGTGGGCGAGCAAGGACTGTGCTTAGCATCGGCACCGCGACTGCAGGATTGAACCTGCAACGCTATCGGCGTTGACGAGTCCGCTTTGGGTCAGAAGCAGACGCAGCCCATCCTCATACTGCAGCCGATCGTCTCCGCTCCGTTAGGCGACTCTCGAGGGATGCTGAGCAATGATTCATTCTGGTGGAGCACCAGACAGCCGCGCGTGTGTTTTGGGATTGCGGCGCTGTAAGCGGCCCATGCGACCTCGACATTCTCGGCGGCTGCGACCACCCGTGACGTCCCGAGGTCGTCGATCGCCGTCACCGTGAAATTGAGCGCCTTCGCCTCCTTTTGGTCGAGCCAATTAGCGTAGCCTTCCAGAGCCATCGCAAGAAACATAGCAGTGTCCGGCTCAAACCAGGTCGGCCGATATCGGCGCGAGATCTCGCCCGCAAGCCAGCGCGCATATTCGGCGGTGTTTTGGGGAATACGGCGCGCGCTCGACATGCGAACGAAGAAAGAACATGTTAGGAAAGGGGTCAAGAAGGTTCGCCCGATTGCAAGGCGAGGGACGCAAACCAAGTGTGAATCTGCTGGGCGAAATTCGGTCGTCTACCGGCCGTCCCCTCCATGAAAGCTGTGCAAAAAATTAATGATAAATGAGAGCTTAACTTGCCGCCTCGAACTCTTCGAGATTTCACCACATCAACGCACAATTGCCCTTTGTCTCCCATTCCAATGTCAAGGTCCTGCCGTTTTGTTCCCTTGAGCTACTGGTTGTGGGCTGGCAATGGCTGAGGGCCGTCGCTACGAACGCCTTCATGGGGTCGCTCTTCAATTCCTAGGTGTTGCTCATGAAACAGCACTCTGCGGAAGCAGTCGTCACCAATACGATTCAGCTGACGGAGTTATTGCTTTCGAGGAATCAACTGAGTTGGGAAGACGCCCGCGCCGGCGTCGAATTCATCAGAGAGGACCTCGCAAGGAGGTGGCCTAAAGACTCCTCGATGGTCCGGGCCAAATTCGACGAGTGGCTGCGCGTCCAGGACGCGCGTTTCGCGCGATTCCTGTATCTTTCTGCTCTGCGCCCATCGACGGCGATGGAGCAAGTCAAACATTGATCAGACCAAGGTAGACGGCGCGCACGCAAGCCTCCGTCTTGGTCGCAGCTCCCAATTTGGCCATCGCGTGCTTGAGATGAACGACAACGGTGCTTTCCGCGACATTGATGATGTCCGCTGTCTCTGACGCAGTTTTTCCCCGCGCTGCCCATGAGAGGACATCCCGCTCACGATCGGTGAGGGAAACCGCCGCCAAAGGCTGGCCGTCGCTGTCGAGAAAACGATGAGGCAGCTGCTGGGTTTTCGCCACGAGATCGATTGTCCGCTGAGCCCAATAGATTAGGACAAGATGCAGCCAATTGCGATTGACCTTGAAGCTGTTGACAAAGCCGCTCAGCGGATCGGTCCAAAAGAATGTGCAGACGCTGGAATAGGGTCGGCCGAGGTGATCGACATAGTGGAAGGGAATGACGACTCCCTCTGTGAATCCGTGATCCTTGGCAGCGAATAGGGTTTTGAGCGGGCCAGGAATGCGTCGCCCCTTGCGCTCCGGCAGCGGCAACGAAGACCAACTGAAAGGAATGTTAGACCGACGCGCCACGCCAATCGCAGGGTCTACCTCGATGAAGTTCTCCTGACGGTATGTCTGGTCCCAATCCCGGCGGTTCGTGGTCACGACCAGGGGCGCCTGATCGCCTGCCAGGGAAATGTCGACAAAGGCATAGGACGCAAATCCGCAGGCTTCGGCAACCCATTGAAGAACAGCGGTAAGCTCTTCGACGGTCGATGCAGACTCTATTTTCGCAATTACCTCGTCGAGGGACGTCGCCATTTAAAACTACCCATTTTTGAGAATGGGGACTGAAGCTCGATCTGCGCCATCGTCAGCCCAGCAGCTGGGGGGCTGGCGATGGCGAATGTTTCGAACGATAGCACAGCTATTTTCTTCGAGGATCAAGCATCTGAGGCGCGAGCAGCTGAGATTCGGCGATTTCGCAAAAGAATTTTCGTCGAAAACAAGGGCTGGAAATTGCGGGTAAGCGGTGAGGAAGAGAGGGACGACTATGACGCCTGTGGCGCAATATTGTGCGGCCTATGGCAAGACAAACGTTTGATCGGATCATTTCGAGCACAGCGGTGCGATCGACCTTACCTGAGCGCAGAGGTGTTTTCGCATCTCTCCGACAATCAGCCTTTGCCTAAGGCCAGTGACGCTTGGGAGATCTCTCGGTTTGCGGCGGCGCCAAATCGCTCGGACGCTGGCGTTCAACTTTACGCGCTGCTCGTGGCGTTCGCGCAGGCGCGTTCGGCACGATGCCTGATCGCCGTGGCCGACATGCAGCACGAGAGATTAATGAGGCGGCTCGGCATCGTGACGCGGCGCTACGGCGAGTCGAAACAAGTCGGAACAGATCGCTTTCAGAAACCCATTTTTGCGGTCCTTGGGGAAATTCCAATCGCCTCGCAGCCTGCTGAACTTCTGGAAAAACTCGCTCAAAGCCTTCAGAACGTGGAGATTATCGATGAGACATTGGTTCTCGGACCTTTCGCCCTTTCGGCGTGACACACTGTCTTTCTTCACTGAGATGGGCCGCACGTCATGCGAGCCTTTGCGTCGTCTGAATATGGGCTTTGCGCCCGTCTACCTTGTTACCGACCCCGAGCTGACGAAGCCGATTTTTTCAGCGCCCGAAGAGGAGATCGACAAAGGCAGGCTGATCTACAAGCTACGCGAGATCATGGGCGATAGTTCGTTCACGCTCAGCGGACCGCGGCACAGGGAGCGTCGCGCCGCGATGCACGCACAGTTGGCGCGCGGCCTGGCGACGAGCATTGCACCCAGCATTTCCGCTCTCCTACGTCGCTACGCCGCGGCGCTTGCGACCGAGCCGGATTTCGATGCGCATCGGGCGACGGCGCCGCTTGCCCTGCGCATTATTAGTCTCTTGCTCTTTGGTCCCGACGCGCTGGCCCCAGGCGATGAAGCCCTGATGGTGGAAGCGGTGAATTTGATCGAAGACGACCTCGCGGCCGGCATCTTTCAGATTCTTCCGGACCTGCCTTGGGTTCGAGCGCGCAAAAAACGCAAGCTCGCGGAAGGCACGTCCATGATGCACTTCGTGGTCGAGCGCGCGCGACGCAATGCAAAAAGAGACTCGCTCATTCGAGCGCTCGAAGAGTTGCAGCTCTCCGAAAAAGAACTGAACGACGAAATCCTGCTT
The DNA here is from genome assembly GCF_000372845.1 of Methylocystis rosea SV97. Taxonomy (GTDB): domain Bacteria; phylum Pseudomonadota; class Alphaproteobacteria; order Rhizobiales; family Beijerinckiaceae; genus Methylocystis; species Methylocystis rosea. Next base: position 2,926 of record NZ_KB889963.1, on the reverse strand, counting down.
CTGTTCCTCGCGGGTCACCATACCAGCGGAACCGCGATGGCGTGGCTTCTCTATTTTCTCTCTATCGATCCCGCGCTACGCGATGCGATCGCCCACGAGGCTGCCTCGATTTCTGACGAAAGCGGGGAAATCAATCCCCAGCTGCTGGCAAGAACGCCAATCGCGACGGCTGCCGCGCGCGAAGTCCTCCGGCTTTATCCGCCTGCTTACTGGCTCTCGCGAGAGGTCAAGAAACCTGCGACGATCGCCGGACAACGCCTGCCAGCAGGCACGTCGCTCCTCGTCAGCCCTTGGCACATGCATCGGGATCCTCGGTTCTGGACCGAACCCGAAACTTTTAGGCTCGATCGCGACCATCTGCGAAATCCCGCGTGGACTCCGTTCGGCGTTGGACCGCGGGTGTGCGTCGGCATGGGCGTCGCGATGCTGGAGCTCCAATTGCTCGCGCTGGAATTCGCCGCGGCATTCGAGATGACGGTCACAAGCGAGGTGCCGGCGCCCACGCCGACCCCACGCGTCACGATCGTTCCCCCCGAAATTCGGATCGCGCTAAAGCCTCGCCAAACATTCGCCAGATCAGACCTTCCTTCTCCGGAGACGCAAAGTGACGGACACGAATGCCCCTACGCCCGCCAGGCTAAACATCCTGCAGTTGCTTGAGTTGGCGAAGAGCTTTATCTGCGAAATAAGCCCACGAGTATCTGCTGGCATTGGAGACATAATGCTCGAGCTGGTGCGCGCAGTCGACGACGACGAGCCTTTGCTTAAAGACCGAGTGGAGATTAGCATCTTGAAGAACGATGCGGAATTTGCTTGCCGCAGTGTGGCCGAAGACGTCTCCTGTAATAAAAGAGCAATCTGACCACTATGTCGGCGTGCACTGCGGAGACGGGTTTGTTTAGCCGAGCACTGCTGCAACTGTTCCAAGGCAAGCATGGATCAAATGTGGGTTGTGACTTGCGGCGTCATGGCGCATTTTTAGTGATCATTAGCCATAGCTGCGCCCAGATGCGGGCGTCTGCCTCGGCGCGGTGGCGGCGACTTTGCTCGGCCTCATCCAAGGCCATACGGTATCGCGCTATATCGAATTTTCGATCTGTAACCGTTTTCTCAAGTAAAGCGTCGGCGCTGGTTTGGCGTACACAGAATGAAGGCTCGATCCCAGCTCCCTCAAATATCTGACTGAGCCAAGCCTCATCAAACGGGCTATCGGAATAAAGCTCTCGTCCGGCGAGCCCGCCGTTCATGGCGTTGGCAATATCGCGTACAGGAATGCCTCGCGTAGAAATCTCTGCAAGTGAAATCCCGTGCAGTGCTTCCGCGTTCTCGTCCCAGACTGTTTCGATCTGCCACTCAGCTAGCGGACGAACGAAGTGCGAGGCAGCAATAATCTGACCGTCATCGGGCCGAACGTATGCCCAGCCGACTTCGATCACAAAGCCGTCAAGACTTGAAGCCTCGCAGTCATAGAACACCGGCGAGGTAGGATCGGCCATCGATATCTCTCCACTGAAGTGGTGCGACGTGGCTCTACGAGCGGGTCAGGCTTAAAGGCTGGCGCCTTGCTCCTCGCATTCGTTGGCAAGAACACGATAAACTTGCATACGCGAGCATCCCAACGACTTTGCAATAGCGGCAACCCCGTGCCCGGCATCAGCCATCGCGAACAGTTGCTTCCGGTCAATCCGACGTTTGCCTCCGCGATACATGCCCTCAGCTTTCGCCCGATCGATGCCTTCGCGCTGACGCTCCTTGATGAACCGCCGCTCCAATTGCGCCACCATGCCGAGAACGGTCATAACAATTCGACCGGTTTCGCCTCGCGTTGTGACGTGAGGATCGAGCACGGTCACGAAAGCTTCTCGTTGGTCGCACTCGTGAACGATGTTGAGAACATCTCGGGTATCGCGACCGAGTCGATCAAGGCGCGTCACCATTAGCTCATCTCCCGGCCGGAGAAACTCTATGATGGTCGCCAGCTCACTTCGGCCGACGCGACTTCCGCCTGAAACCTTTTCCGAGCGAATGACGCCGCAGCCTTCTGCTTTCAGCTTAGCCTGCTGGGTGTCGAGGTCTTGATCAATGGTGCTGACGCGGGCGTAGCCAATTCGAGCCATAGGGTGTCACCTCAGGGTGTTAAGCCCGACCCTACAGTGTCACTAATAGTCGCCGTCAACCCCGAAGTGACATGTCTATCGATTACGGATGTTACGTCGCGTGAGGGTATACCCTAATGATATTGGCGGGCGCATCGATGGTAGCCGCCCCGGAGGAGAGGCGGCCACGGATTGCTGGCCTACGCCTAACCCTGTCGGACCCCAGTGCAAACACAGTCGCTCGCCAGTCGGCGCTCTCGCGAGAAGAGCAGACGGTTCATGCAGGTAACGCAGCATTTCACGAAGTGAAATGTTCACTGGGACGATTTTGCGCCATCATACGAGCATCATCGCAACCTCTTGACTATTAGGAGAACGGCGGCATCTCAATTTTTCTTTCGGGGTCCAGTTCGGCTCGCCTTAGTCGCAGGGAATTGACGACGACGCTGAGTGATGACAGCGCCATCGCCGCCGCGGCGATCGTCGGCGACAAGAGGATCCCGAAGGCCGGATAGAGCGCGCCGGCCGCGATGGGCACGCCAGCGGCGTTGTAGATAAACGCGAAGAACAGATTCTCACGAATGTTGCGCATCGTCGCTTGGGAAAGGCGTCGGCCACGCACGATGCCCCCAAGATCGCCCTTCAACAAAGTCACGCCAGCGCTCTCGATCGCAACATCGGTCCCAGTTCCCATGGCTATGCCCACATCGGCGGCGGCCAAGGCAGGGGCGTCATTTACGCCGTCCCCCGCCATCGCGACGATTCGACCCGCTTCGCGCAAACGACTAACGACTTTGCTCTTGTCCTCGGGGAGGATCTCAGCTTCGATC